>NZ_CP030082.1:2400000-3600000 GCF_006874645.1 Bdellovibrio sp. ZAP7
TCGTTACTCCTTCACGCAAAACCAATACTTTCACTGCGGCGAAGTGGGTTGGCTTGCGGGATTGATGGCTGCAGAACTGGGGCTTGATATCAAGAAAGCTCGCCGTGTGGGCATGCTACACGACATCGGCAAATCCATGGACCACGTGATGGAAGGTGGACATGCCGTGATTGGTGCCGACTTTATCGCGGCCCGCGGTGAAGCGCCTGATGTCGTTCACGCGGTTAAAGCCCATCACTTTGACGAACAACCCTCTACAGATCATGCCTTCCTGGTTATCGCAGCCGATGCAGTGTCTGGTGCGCGCCCTGGGGCTCGTCGTTCAACGATCGAGTCTTACAATCAAAAAGTTTCTGAACTTCAAGACATTGCTCGCAGCTTTCCTGGAGTTACAGACTGCTTTGTATTGAGTGGTGGTCGCGAGTGCCGTGTGCTTGTGAACGGTAAAAAAATCGACGATATGCACGCTTTAGATCTGTCTAAAAAAATTGCAGCGAAGATCGAAGAAGAGTGCAATTACCCTGGGCAAATCAAAGTTGTTGTGGTCCGAGAAACCGTGGTGAGTGAGCAAACGCGCAAAGAACTTGCGTAATTACTCAGCGCTTAATTCATATTTATTTAGCCTTTAGACTGTCGAAACACGAGTGATTTGTGTGTTTCGACAGACCTTTTATTAAGATCCCGTCAGACAGCCTCTTTTAGAAGATTCTCCGTTTTACATCGGTTCAAATGATCGAAGTAAGACAATTACAGGAGAGTTTTATGGTGCTAGATACCAGTTCATCGACATCACTAGAAAAACAACGCATCCCTCGAGTTCTTGTCATCGACGACAGCTTGGACTCCGTTAAGTTGATGTCACACATTTTAGATCACTATAAATGCGACGTTACCATGGCATTCGACGGTCAGGACGCCATCCCCCTACTTGCGAGCAAACCCTATGACCTCGTAGTGCTAGATTGGCAAATGCCACAGATGGGCGGCCGCGATACACTTTTGTTAATGGATCGACTGCTAACTGAGAAAAAGGTCAATAAGATCAAAAAGACCATTCCCGTGGTGATTTATACAGGCCACAGCGAAGAGGAATTGGATCTACCATTGGTGCGTAACTTCTCGTATTTAGGCTTTATTAACAAACGACAGGCATTCAGCTCCATGATGCGCTCGTTTAACTTTATCCTCAAAAGTATCTAGCTAACACAATCTTGTTACATGGTGCCCGAATTCATCTTTGATTCGGGCCTTTTTTTTGCTACTGTGAGCACCTATGAATCCTGACCCCTTACCCAATTTTCTAGTAGCCTCCCCTTTTTCAACAATTAAACTAGGCGACGACCGTGACTGAGTTTTTAGTCGTCATCATTTGTCTAGCGATCAATATGCTGTTGTCGGGCGCTGAAATGGCCTTTGTCACAGTTAGAAAAGTACAATTACAAAAACTTGGAAACGATGCTCGCGCGCGCCTTTTGTTAAAGCTGAAAGCCAGCCCTGAACGCACACTTTCGGTCATTCAGATTGGCATTACTGTCGTGGGTGCTGTCGCTGCTGCCGTGGGTGGTGCTGGTGCTGAAGAAGCACTTTCTCCGCTATATATTGAGCACTTTAAGGTTTCACCAAGCACTGCCGATGCTTTATCAATCGTCACCGTGGTTTTGCCTTTGTCTTACTTGAGCGTCGTTGTCGGCGAGTTGGTTCCAAAGACATTGGCATTACGAAAATCTTTGATCATTTCCTTATGGACTGCGCGTGCGCTCTATTACGGTGAAAAAGTCCTCTCCCCCTTTGTATCGATTCTCGAAAAATCGACACATATGATCTTAAAGGTCTTTTCTTTGGGACAAACCCATGATGCTAACCATGGCGAGCATGACTTTGAACTTGAAGATCTGCCACACCAAACGAAGCAATATATCATGAACCTGGTGAGCGCTGATAAGCTGCTCGCTCGAGACATTATGGTGCCCTGGAGTGAAGTGGTTTTCGTTCGCAAAGACGATGCCATTGAAGACGTGGAAACGATTATCGTTAACTCAGGTCACACCCGCATCCCGGTCATGCACGATAACGAAATCATTGGTTTGATCAACTCCAAAGAGTTCTTTACGGCTCTTAAATATAAAAACCTGGATTGGCAGACACTGATTCGCCCGGTTCTAAAGTTCAAAGCTTTTGAACCCGTGTTCCGCATTTTGCTGCAAATGCAGCAGCAGAATTCGCACATGGCGATCATTTATGAACGCGCGAATTTAAATGGCCTGGTCACGATGGAAAATATCTTTGAAGAGATCATCGGAGATATTTTTGACGAAGATGACGATGGGTTTGTTAAAAAGCTTTTGGCAGCGAAATCTCGCCGCCGTCCTTAATTCAAACTGCCCTTGGGTGCCCCAAGGGCGAATTAAAACTCCAAATTATCAACTTGAATTGGCAGGCCATAGACTTGCTCTTCCTGGGTATTACCTTCCAGCGCGTCGCCTACGACTTCGATTTTTCCATTCATAGTTCCTGCTATATCATCAGCAAACTCGATCCCACCGCAAAGCATGGCGCAATCAGTGCCCACATAGGTGTATTGATGATTTGCTGACTTTTTAATGGTCAGCCAATCTCCCATACCCAGAGCCAGCAATTCGTCACCGACGACACTGCACTTATACTCGCCGCCTTTTAAAATTTTGTCGCGGATGGAAACGCGGATTTCGCGAATGCGGAAATCCTTTTTTGGATTAGACCAAAGGAAACTAAGATTTCCGAGGTTGATGTATTTAGGTTTGATGTTATCCTGCTCTTGACCATCGTTCCAGGCCTTGCAGCTTTTTGAAGTGGATGGCACCGCCCAGATATTTTGATTCGCGGTAATTTGCAGCTCTGCCTGCGCGAACGACGAAGACAATAGCAGCCCCACAAAGATGGTCCCACCTTTTAATCCAAACACTGTAACCTCCGATGAAGCTCAAGCTTAAGAGAGCTCCCCTCTCGGAGCCATCCACCTTGGTAAAATACAAAAAGATTCAATTAAAACCCTGGGCACATCACCTGGGGTTTTCTATTTCAAATCACAGATCTTCAATCCCCTCTGGGAAACAGAAGTTGCGTCTCGCCTTGAGATTCTAAGCAAACCATATTTTGCGCACCTAATTTATCGCCGAAAATAAAATATCATCTTTTCGCAATTGCACAGCGGAGGACACTTGGGAAGAACCTACTCCATACAAAAGTTATTTTGGGTGATCGGGACCGCCATAACCGTCGTCGCATTTAATAACTGTGGTCAAGGGTTCACGATCCTAAATTCAACCTCCCTCGGTGGGAGCACTGAATTTTCCACTGCCAATGGCGAGACCTGCGAAGAAGCCATCGTTCAAGTTTACGCTAGCACCTTTCATCCATTTTTGACTCAGACTTGCGGTGGTTGTCACGTGGCTGGTGGTATCGGTAAAGGCGTGTTTGGTAGCGCCGATGTTCTGACTTCTTACAATGCCTTTACACCCGTGGGGCGGCGAAAATTTCTAGCCAAGCCGTAAATGCTTCTCACCAGCCGCCCGCGACGGGACCCGCAAATCAAGCGCGCATTGATGAAATCAATCTGTACTGGGCACGCGCTCAAGATAAATACGCTCAGTGTGTGGCGGATAATGGACCAGTGGTGCAACCAAGCCCAACGGTGACACCGATGCCGACTGCGACAGTAACCCCATCGCCAACGGCTTCGCCTTCACCATCACCGACTGCTTCGCCGACGCCTACTGTGACGCCGTCTCCATCACCTACGGTCACTCCAACTCCTTCGGTCACTCCGTCACCGTCGCCAACACCAACGGTAACTCCGACGCCGACTGTGTCGCCGACGCCTTCTCCAACATCTGCGACTGTGACTTACACTCAACTTGCAGCTTCGGGAGGAGTGTTTGCTACAAACTGTTTTGCTTGCCACAAAGCTGGTGGCGCCTCTGCAGGATTGGATCTAACCAGCTATACTCAAGCGAAAGCCGCGGCATCGAAAATCAAGTCGCGCATGAACAACTCAAGTAAGCCAATGCCGACTAGCGGTTTGTTGCCTCAGACACAAAGAACCCTGGTTGACACTTGGATTGCGAACGGCACTCCACAATAGATGATCTAAAAAAGAAAAACCCCAGGCTCACCATCTGGGGTTTTTTCATTTTCAATTTTAATAGATCAGATTACTCAGCGCAAACTTCCATTTTGCGGCCTTCCTTATCAACACTGATCGTTTTTTCAGTCGACCACTTATAGACAATCTTTGTATTGATTGGATCCCAGCTGGCTTTCTTTACTTGAATCTCAACAATGTAAGACTCGCCATCTGGAAGACATGGATTTTGATCTTGGTCATTATTTACGACTTTAACAACAGTTCTAGTGTCGTTTTCTTTGATTTCTTTCGCAATCTTTTCGATCGATACACCGGCTGCGAAAGTTGTGGAAGTCATACCAAGGATTGCGATAAGTGCGATTACGGATTTCATATTATCTCCTGTTAAATATTTGGGACGTTTTAGCTAACTGCTGACATCCGCATATTTACACGACTGCATTCTTACTCCGCAAGTTTCTACCCTATCTATAACTCACTTGTCGTATTCTAAATTTGAATACAGTAATATTTACCGCTATTTAACTATAGTTTTACATTAGAACGTATTCCATGGTGTATTCTTGCTGAACCTAAACTGGACACTTAATGAATACACCCTCCGCCAAACCCTCTATCTTGTCTTACGTGGACTATCGCCTGTTTTTACAGGCGTGGTATGCCTACAACAAAGAACATAAAAGAGGTTTTTCTTACGGCACGTGGACGCTGCAACTGGGTTTCAAAAGTCGCAATCACATCCGCTTGGTGATGATCGGCGAAAGAAATCTGGGTACGGATTCAATCGCACCAGTTATTAAATCATTGTCCTTGTCTGCAAATGAAGCGGAATACTTTGAACACTTGGTCCACTATGCGAATGCCACCAGCTTTGACACCAAGGACTATCACTTTCAACAGATTGTTCGTCTGAACAAGGGGCAACTGGGCTCACAGATTCGCGATGTTTATAAATTTCTATCCAATCCAAAAACTCCCCGCGTGCATCTACTCTTAAGCCTAAAAGACCTTAGGTGTACTGTTTCTTATGTTGCTGAGACTTTGGGAATGACTCAGGCCGAAGCCCAAGAAATCTTAAACAACATCCACAGCTGCGGACTGGCCACTTATGATCAAGCCACAGAAATCTGGGCAGCGTTAGAGCGTGATTTACAAATCCCCAACCAATTGGGCAACCAAGCCATTCAGTCTTTTCACAATAAAAGCCTGGAAGAAGCCCAAGCGGCGATCACCAAAAATCCAACAGAGCGCTTATTGAGCGCTCTGCTGATGACTTTGGACGAAAGCGAATACCAAGAACTGCAGCAAGACGTTGAGCAGTTCCAAAACTTTTTAACTAAGAAATACAGTTCAAAAAAACTAGCGGGCTCACGCATCTTTCAAATGAACCTTAACGTGATTCCGACGAGCTCCCTTCTGCAGGAAAAAGCCACCGAGCCTCTTTTTGAACAAGCTGAAAATAAAATTACGATGGAGATTGAGTCATGAAAATCGCCGCAATGCTAACCGCTCTTTTACTGGTGTCCTCCTTTGGATACGCCAACACAGTTCGCATTGGGAATGGTGGCGACACCCAGGCAGACCAGACCTTGACGGACCAAAACATCACGCATGCCATTTATCGTGCTGCCACTGATGCTCAACTTTTGATTCATGCTTGGCTGCGCAATCCCCCGTTTAATCTTCAGCTAAAGAAAAACCAGCCTTTGGATCTTTTGAATATCATTCGCACAACTCCGGTCGACATCATTGGTTACGATGGTTGTTCTGATGGCGTTAGCAAAAAAGATGCAGTCGCATATTCGCAACCTTCAAATCGTATTTGCGTAAGCTCGTTGCAACTAAAAAGCAAATTGAGCTCTGCAAACTATCGCCTGCAAATTTTAGCTTTGATGATGCATGAGTATTCACATCTGATTGGATTTGATGAAGCCGCGGCCACAGAATTTCAACAATACATTTTACGATTTATCGAATTCGCTGGCTATCCGGTGACTCAGCCGGAAGGCATCGACGATTTTGTTTTATACAATCCTTATTCCATCTTTGAAGGGGTTTGGAGCAATAAACAGCGCCTGTCCGAAGACGTGACCGCATACAGCAAAGACCTCCGCGAAAAAATCCAAAGCTATGCAGCCTACACGTCGAGCAACTACCCTTTGGTGCCACCACAGATGGATCTGACGGGCGATATTTTATTACGCTTAACCTATTTGGACTTAGTGAATAAAGCTTACTGGAAACAACCTGGAGATGCAGAGCTACGCAAGCGTCTGAAATTTATGGCAGGACATGATGGCCAGGTAGATATGTTGATTTTTAATAACTCTGATATCAACCCGACACTTATGCAGTTCAGTCGCACAAATCTGACGACACCGCGAGTACAGGATCAAAAGGAAGCCGACTTCAAAGCTTTCATTCTGCAAGTCGATCAACTGAAGGTCGAAATGGAAGCGTATATGTTAAGCGTTTTAAGGCCCACTCCGAAATTTAACTACTACCCGACACCACCTTCGAAATAATAAAAAAACCCCGGTTCATCACCGGGGTTTTTTATTTTTAAGCTTTATTAAAGCGGATCCGACTAAGGGATCACTTTGTTAGCGTGATATTGCTCTTCGTTGTAATCATCAACCAGGATCGCGTCATAGCGAACTTGGTCGGCTTCTTTAAGAAGCTTAGCTTCTTCCGCCGTGATGATGTTTTTGTTCAAAGCTTCATCAACCAAAGTGTTTGTCTTCTGTTTAGGAAGAGCTTTGTCACGGATGGCTTTTTTGATTTTCTTCTCAGCAGCTTCTGCTCTTAAAGAAACCGAGAAAGCGTAATCCAAACGGCCTACAGCTTGATCACGTTCTTTAGGAAGGTAAATACCTTGAGTCAAACGATCACGGATGCCGCCTTCTTTCATCATTTCTGATGCGATAGCGTGAGTCCAACCGTCAGAGGCTTGAGAACCGATAGAGTTGATACGAGACCAAGCACCGATCCAACCTTTAAAGAACCAACGAGCACCTGGGATCTTCAAGTTATCAAAGATACCGTCGAAACCTTTTTGGATTTCAACCATGCACATTTTCAAATTGTAGTGAGCGAATGCCAAGTCTTCTTCTTTGCGGCCTTCTGCTTCGAAACGGCGAAGGATCGCAGTTGCGATATACATGTGAGCCAGGATATCAGCGAAACGGCCCGTAATTTTCTCTTTCATTTTCAAAGAACCACCCAATACACCCATCGCTACGTCAGATAGCAATGCGAATGTAGCGGAAGCCCAAGACATACGACGGAAGTAAACTTTCATTTGCGGATGGCAGTCTGGAGTGGCAGCTAAGTAACCGCGAGAGCATGACAACAAGATCGCACGGCACGTGTTACGAACGATGTGACCAATGTGACCGAAGAATGCTCTGTCGAAACCTTTTAGATCATTAGCTTCGTAAGCTTTCACTTCCGCATAAGCGAACGGATGCGCACGAAGAGCACCTTGACCAAAAATGATCAATGTACGAGTCATGATATTTGCACCCTCAACCGTGATACCGATTGGAGTTGCGATATAGATTTCTGCTAGCACGTTACGGGGACCCAAAGAAATACCGGCACCGCCCATGATATCCATAGCATCGATGATCACTTTACGACCCATTTCAGTCGCATAGTATTTTTGCATCGCTGTGATAACGCCTGGCTTAATACCTTTATCCAAAGCACCCAAGCAATATCTTCTCATTGCTTCCAATGCATATGTCGAGGCACCGATACGAGCCAGAGGCTCTTCAACACCTTCGAATTTACCGATAGAAACACCGAATTGACGACGAACCACTGCGTGAGCCGAAGTTACGCGCATCGCAAGTTTAGTACCGCCTGTAGCTTGAGCTGGAAGAGAGATACCGCGACCCGCAGCCAAACACTCCATCAACATCATCCAACCACGACCTGCACCACCAAGACCGCCAACGATTGCGTCTTCAGCAACGACGACAACGTCTTTACCTTGTGTTGGGCAGTTATAGAACGGAGTACCTAGTGGATCATGGCGACGACCCAAAACCACGCCTGGCGTGTTCGAAGGGATCAAACCGCAAGTGATACCAAGGTCCTCACCTTTACCCAAAAGATTTTCGGGGTCACGAAGACGGAACGCCAAACCGATAACCGAGGAGATCGCAGCAAGAGTGATCCAACGTTTATTCCAGTTTAATTTAATTTTGATTTTGCCATCAGTGTCTTTGAAAAGAACGCCTGAAGAAGTGATCGCACCCGCATCAGAACCCGCATTTGGTTCAGTCAAACCGAAGCATGGGATTTCCAAGCCATCAGCCAAACGAGGCAACCAGTGTTTTTTCTGAGCATCAGTACCGTAGTGAGCCAATAGCTCTGCAGGACCCAATGAATTCGGAACCATCACCTGAATCGCAACTGCCAAAGAGCGCGAAGAAAGCTTCATGATAACTTCAGAGTGACAAAGTGCCGAGAAGCCAAGGCCGCCGTACTCTTTAGGAACGATCATTCCTAAGAATTTTTCTTTCTTGATGTAATCCCAAATAGCTGGAGGAATTTCTTTCGTTTTATAGATTTCCCAGTGGTCAATCATTTTACAAAGAGTCTCAACCGGGCCCTCAACGAAAGCTTTTTCTTCCGCAGTCAAATCCGGATAAGATTCTTTCATCAAGTTAGAGAAGTTAGGCTTACCAGAGAAAAGATCTTTCTCTACCCACACCACACCGGCATCAAGTGCCGCTTTCTCAGTATCAGAAATTTTAGGCAGAAACTGGAACTTTTTAAAGATCGCAAACACACCTGAAGTAACAAGTGCTGTACGAATCGGCGGCACGTTGAAGATCACTGCCAAAACAGCACCCACAACAAACAACCACATTGGAGCCGCAAAGCCCACCATGATGGCCGCTAACAAGATCGTCCAAACGATCAAAGGACTTCCAAAGAAGCCAACAAACAACAGCGCCACAATCGAGCCCAAAACCCAAGCCCAAGTGCAGCACTCTAAGAAATACCCATAAACGCTGATTGAATCCACGATGATTCTCCTTATTAATGCTTACCCCATTAATTAGACGCCTCAATCGTGCACTAATCAAGCGCGATCCCACATTTACCCAACAAATACGAGGGCTTAAGTACTGTCAAAACTAGAGCCCCAATCCTAGTTCCAAGTTTCCCTCTCCACCCACGCAGCAGAAAAACCCGGCAAAAACCTCCCCGTCCCCAGGGGGACAATGGGTGCAACCCCACCCGGGGGCAAGGGGCTGAAAGCCCCACCAGAAGCGGCGCTAAGTCTTCAAAGGCGACAGTCAGCCAGAAAACAGCGGCGCCCGCAGGGCCAGCCAAAAAACAAACGGAAAGCTCGTAGAATTGTCCCAAACAAGAGGGTTGATCAAAAAGGTCCAGATGCACAAAATGTCGAAGGCATTTTGCGGCGAAGCCCACGCGGAGGGAGCGAACCGCAGCGCAGGCGTGCCCCAGGCACGTGGGAGCGAGGACCGCACCCGACAACGAAGGCAAAAAAAAAGCCACCTAAGGTGGCTTTTTGAACTAACTAATCTAGCAAACTAATTACTTAGTTTCGCCAGCAGGAGCTGCTGGAGAAGCTGCTGGAGTTGCAGTTGCATCAGCTGCTGGAGCCGCTGTAGCGTCAGCTGCTGGAGCTGCAGTACCGTCAGCTGGAGCTGTAGTAGTTGTAGTCTCAGTTGTAGTTGTAGTTTCAGCTGGTTGGTTTTTAGAGCAAGTGAAACCAGTTGTGAAAGAAAGTGCTAGCAAAGCTGCGATAACGATAGCTTTCATTGTTGTGTCCCTTCGTAAATTTACAAACCCACCGAAATGGCGAATCTGTGTTTTTTGTTAATCTCGACTAAGGGCTAAGTTATACAAATTTATAATACCTTAGCAATAAAATTTTAAAAATTATTTCTGACAATGTCCGCACCAAAAAGTATTTCGACCGCCCATCACTTTCGATTTGATCTGTTGTTTGCATACAACACAGGGCTGTCCCGCGCGATCATACACTTTGAAAGTGTTTTGAAAGTACCCGCTTTCGCCCGAAGTTTGGGCAAAATCACTGATCGAAGAACCACCTTTTTTTATGCTCTCAGCAAGAATGCGACGGATCTCTTTTACGAGTAAATTTGCTCTCTCAAGAGAGAGTTTTTTTGCAGGCAAAGTGGGTTTAATTTTTGCGGCAAAAAGCGCTTCGCTCGCGTAAATGTTCCCCACCCCGACAACGATTTTTTGATCCATAATGGCGACCTTTAAAGCGATCTGTTTATTGCGCAAACTCTGCCACAAAGATTCGCCTGTAAATTCAGCACTCAGCGGCTCAGGCCCCAAGATCTTCAGTCTTGGATGCACAGCAACATCGTCTGCGGCCACAAAGTCAAAAATCCCAAACCGGCGCGGATCACGGTAAGCCAAGCGCAAACCACCTGAAAAGTGCAAATAGATGTGATCATGCAACCGTTCATCACCCTTCTCCGCGACTCGCCACGTCCCCGTCATTCCCAAATGTGAAAGCATCCCGCCCTTGTCGGTCCAAATCAAAAGATACTTAGCGCGACGCTCGACCTTGCGAACCTTCTGACCAATCAAAGTTTTTAGTTTTTTTAGCGGAATCGGATCGCGCAAATCCGGACGTTTGAGCTCAATATCTAAAAGCGTCGGTTCTTTTTTAAGAATTTCTTCCAGCCCCTTACGGACGACTTCGACCTCTGGCAATTCAGGCATACGCACACCTCGTGATTTCTGCTTTCTATCACTGCTTGCATTCGATCACCAACCCAAATAGCGTCATCCTTGATGAAATATAATGCCCTTTCCATTGTTTGGCCGAACGGAAGTAAAATTGCGTCGGGCGAGAAAAAGCTAGAGATCCGATCTTGGACTCCCCCAGCCGACTTTGATTTCAAGGGGGATCTTCTGATTGTTGAAAACAACAACTTCCTGAGAAAAGAGGGCGAAATCGATCCCGCGGGTAAACCCGTCGCCTTAGTTAAGATTAAAAATGTCAGACCTTTTAGGGCCGATGATTTATTGGATGCTTGCTGGGATAAGTGGGAACCTGGTTTGTTTGCTTGGGAATTGACTGACGTGCGTCCGCTTAAATCAGACAAGGTGGCTGTCGCGGCTCGGAAGATTTACGAACTGGAGATCGACCTATAAGCCTTCGTACAACAACACTTTAGGTATCTAAAAAGCAAAAAGCCTGCTCATTTCTGCGCAGGCTTTTTTTTAAATAAATATTTTCTTAAACTGCCGTTTGCTGATCTGCTGCATGGATGGCGTCGGATTTTAAGCCGGTTAACGACGCCAGATTTTCAATCGTTGACGTCAACCCTTGCGTCGATTCATTTAGACGTGCCGCTGCTTCCGAGATCGCTTCTGAAGAGGCCGCATTTGACTGCGTCACTTGATCTAGCTGATTCATAGCTTGAGTGATTTGCGAAACACCGGTGCTTTGTTCATTGCTGGCTGTGGAAATTTCGTTATTGAGGCCTGCTACCTTAGTCACAGAACTTACGATTTTCTGCAATGCTTCGGCACTGGTTTCAGCGACATTTTTACCCGCCTCTACTTGATCAACACTTTCCGAGATCAAACCCGAGATTTCTTTGGCAGAAGCAGCACTTCGTTGTGCCAGCGCACGAACTGCTTCAGCCACGACCGCAAAGCCTTTGCCCTGTTCCCCTGCACGCGCAGCTTCAACCGCGGCGTTAAGTGCCAATAAATTTGTTTGGAACGCGATATCGTCGATCACAGACACGATGTCTTCAATTTTTTTAGAAGAGTTTACGATCGCACCCATGGCATTCATTAGGTTCTGAATTTCACGAGAGCCTTCTTCCGCCGTACTTTTCGAAGTTTGTGACAATGTGGATGCAGAAAGCGCGTTCTCGGCATTCATTTTAACCATGCTTGATAGCTCTTCCAAAGAGGCCACGGTTTCTTCTAGCGATGCTGCCGACTCGGTTGATGCCGCAGACAAATCTGCACTTGAACTGCTAAGACTTGCCACGGATTCGCGAATTTGCACATAGGACTTCGTTAAAGATTCAGCTTGGGTACGGATACCCTGACGAAGCGCGCGCGAAGATAACAACATCGTCATAGATAAAACAACGATAAGCCCGGCCACACTGTATAGAGCCAACGTTGAATACCGAAGCGCTTCCTCGACGCGAGCAAAAGTTCGCGCCTCCATCATTTTTAAAAACTGCTGAATGGGTTCACCAATCGAAGCTGCCGCTTTGTGATAGAAATCATCATGCATCAATTTTCTTGCGAGATCTAAATCAGGATCCTTTTGAATTGTGAATTTCCCACTTCCGTCAGCAAATAAACCTTTAACCGCATTCATGGCGATCGTTTCTTGCTTAGCCAAGTCATTAGAGCGCTTCTCGGCCTCAGTTAACAGAGCAAATTCTTGATCAGTAAATCCAGCTTGGCGCATCAATTCTTTCAAGGCAATTTTACGGCCGTCAGGGCGAGCCTTTTCACCGTTACGAATCGCGATAATATCAAAGTACTCTGTTTCAAATTTCGGATCTTTCGTCACAACAAAAGTACGAGCGGTGCGTGTAAGATCATACGAGCTTTGCTGCAGCTCTCCTGCAAGCTTCATCGAAACGAATTTATTGTCGTGGGCTTTATTTAGCTCCGACTTGTAGTGAAACGAAATCGCAATGGCGACGTACAAAGCGACAACCGATGTAACAGACAAAATATTAAACAGACGAACTTTGGCAAAAATGTTCACGCTTCCTCCCGAGAAACACGGATATTTATCGGGATTTCAGATCGGAGTTCTAAGCAAGCCTAAGAGTCTAGAACTGGATTTTTGATCGGAACTTAACTGCAATTTGGACTAATAAATAAAAGTTTATTCGGTCGAGCCGCATCCAAAATAGAAACACGATCGGCCTGAATAAGGCTTTTTATTAACGACGCATCTTGCATACATCAATTACGGTTTAAAATAATTTTACTATGTTCATCTTCAATACTTCTCTAAACATTCCCCGTGACGTCACTAAGATCACCGCCTAGCGTTTGATTTCAACTACGGAGGACTCTTCATGAACATTTATGATTTTATTACGGCACAACACAACCTGGTCTTACAGAAAGTCGATTTGATCCGCAGTCTTCATATTTCTGACAAAGTCAGCCGCGATATATTCGTGAAGGATCTTTACGAAAGCCTGGAAAACCTTTTCCGCACAGAACAGATTTCCTTTTACCCACCACTTTTAGAATCCAAACAATACGGTGACATCACCGAGACAGCTTTGATGCAACAGCGTAATATTTTAAACAGCATTCAAATGATCCCACATCTGTCACAAGAAGAATTCATGCAGACACTTCTACGAACACTGGCCATCTTAAATGCCTATAACTCCAATCAACAATTATTTCTTTTTACCGTTTTGCGGAATCAACTAGCGCCCGACGTTGCTGTAAGGTTGGGAACTTTTGCCATGCAATTTCATACGGAACTTACGATCGGTAAAGACTTGCAAACAGCTTATGATGTTTGCAGTCACTTGATGCCTTCCACCTTTTCTACGAAATCTCGTGGCCATATCAAAGCCATGGCCAATCAAGTTCGCCAAGCCTAACCAGCACTGCCACAATAAAAAAGGACGATGGATTAAACCACCGTCCTCTATTTTTCAAAGACTTTAATCTTATCTTCTTAAGGTGTTGTTATCTGTTGTGGATTCGTCTTCCATCGCTCTGCGACCGAAATCATTCAAATCTAGAGATTTTGAAGGACGCGATACCCGTGGATTCGTTGGCATTGCGGAAATATCATCACGTGCCCAAGGGTCAGATGATTTAGGATGACGAGTGTTAATATTTTCTGAATTAGATGGCGGCGGATAAGGTTTATTTTTACTTTTACTATAATCTGCCGCCATGGATGTGCTCGTAGCCATAACAAAAATCGATGTGAGGACAAGACCTTTCAGTTTCATAGTTGCTCCTTTTATTAGCTCCTTCATGGTCCATGAAATTAAGGGCTTTGAGCAGCCGGATCTTATTTTTATTTTCAAAAAACAAGGGAACACGTTCCCGGCTGCCAAACGTCAGTCCACAACTAATGAATTTCAGAATTCCAATCTGATTCATGCGGAGTTTCTTGCCCGCCTTTCTCCAAATACTGAACTTTCAATGCCAAGAATTTTTCACCCAACTGCATGCGCTCCTGAGGTTCAGAGTTCTTTCTGAACTCTGGTAAAAGATCCTCTTCCTCTTCTTCAATATGATGCTCGACCAATTCGGCGAGCACTTTGATTTTTGCTCCGATCTCATCTGGATCTTCAGTGCGCATAATCTCTTCACAAAGTTGATCGGCCAGTTGATGCTCAACATCTCCTTCAAACCCATCTTCGCGAAGTTCCTCATTGCCTTTCATATATACGTAAAGACTTTGTTCTTCGGGTTTTGCGTGGCAGACTAAAAGTGGAGCGAACTCCGCGAAAGCATCTTCACGAGCTTCCAGATCTTTATCCGAGTCCTTCATAATTTTAATCAGCTCTTTTAGTGGTTTATGATCTTCCAAAATCATTTCGACGATGTCGTCTTGTTTTGAAAACTCTTTGCCACCCGACCATTGATTACCTTGCTGTTGCTGATGTTGTGCCATGGAATATTCCCCCTTGCTGAGTGTGATCTATTTTTTACCATCGGATTTCGTACGATTGTGAGTTGTCGCCTGTGAATGATTGACGAGCGTTTCCCTCACATCCGCGCCCTGATTTTCCGTGCGGAATTCCTCCCCTTCGATCTGAGATTGTATGATCTTCTCTCTCAGAGCGGGGCCTCGTACTGTGGTAGGTCGCTGTCCTTTGCTTGAGTTTGAATTTTTCATAAATGTCTCCTTGGTCCACAGTATAACGCCGGCATGGCTGCAGAAAATTTGAAAGTGATTGTTTTTAGTCACTCGCCTAAGGGCTGTAAAGCCATCGTGTAGATGTTGCTTGAAACAGGACTTCTCTGAAAGAATAGATGAATGGAAGATTTTGAAACCGTCCCATCGATTCCGTCCCCACTAGAAACAATGCAAACGCTGGGGTTTGACTACAGTGTGGGCGCCCTTGTTGCCGCAACCCTTTTCGGAATCATCGGGATCTGGCTGTTTCGCAAAGGTCGTCGCGAGGCCCACCTTCCTAACGTCGCTGTCGGGGTTGGACTGATGGTCTACCCTCTTTTCGTCACAAGCACCCTTTACACCTGGGTCGTTGGGACTTTGCTGTGCGGCATTGCCTATTATTATTGGCCTTAATCAAATAAACGCCTTTCTCACTTTGACGCCAGACAAGATTGAAACTTTACATATGTATCAGTTACTGATACATTAATGTCGCTTTCGTTATTCGTTATTCGTTATTTACCAACAAAGGAACATTTCAATGAATCTGTTTTATTCTCCAGGCGCATGTGCCCTTGCTTCCCAAATCGCTCTTCGTGAAGCCGGCTTGAACTTTGAACTCGTTAAAGTAGATCTAAAAGCGAAAGAATATTCTGGCGGCGACTATAAAAAAATTAATCCAAAGGGTTACATTCCGGCTCTGCAACTGCCTAACGGTCACTTGATGACTGAGGGCGCGGTGATCTTGCAATGGATCGCTGACCAGGTTCCAGATAAAAACCTTCTTCCAAAGTACGGGACAATGGAGCGCTATAAAGCTATGGAGTGGTTAAACTTCATTGCGACAGAAATCCATAAGGGATTGGGTTCATTGTTCGGTGGCGCCGTCATGAATGAAGAAACAAAAGAGCAAATCAAAGGCAAAGTTCAATTGCGCTTGGCAGTTTTGGATCAACATCTTCAGCAAAATCCATTTATTTTGGGCGAGACCTTCTCTGTAGCTGATGCTTACGCCTACAACGTTCTTCGTTGGACAGGCTTGGTTGGTGTGGATATCGCTCACCATAAAGCTTTGCAAAACTTCATCAGCAAAATGGCTGACCGTCCGACAGTAAAAGAAGCTGTTGCCGCAGAAGGTATTCGTCTTTAATTAAAAAGAGCGCAGGCAACTGCGCTCTTTTTTCCCAAGTTTTTCAAACCGGATCAATGTCTTGGATTCTTCTCGATCTCGATATTGATATTTTTCTGATTCCAATCTTCTTTTTGATCGAAATCCATATCATCCGGTTCTAATTCGTCAGTGTTGAAATCTTCGTTTTGCGAAGTTGCCTGTTTAATCTGACGAGCGTCTTGTTTAGGAGCTTCTTTTCCGGCAGGCTGCACAGTGCTTTTATCTGCGCCCGTTTCTAGTTCGTCTTCCTGCTTCCAGTTTTTGTTTTTCTGATTCTGATTTAAGTTCTGACTTGGACCGCTTTGTTGATTTTGGGTAGCCATAAAAACCTCCTGCGCCTTTAACAGCACGTGTTCGGTCATCATATACCCAAAAAAAAATGAGGACTGTTTTTGCAGTCCTCATTTCAAGGCCATGGGCCAATTAATTTCAATATAAAAAGCTATGGACTAGTAACCGCGACCGTCATTGCGACGTTGCTCACGTTGCTTTTTTAATGACATCGTAAATGGACCGCCACAGATATTTTCTGTTCCGTTGTCTCTTAAAACGATCGCACCAGATTTTTTACGACGTGGCGATGCCGGGTTGATTTCAACTTGCAAAGTATTGCTGCGAGCTCCTTGCAGTTCATAGCCCTGTTCATTCACCAAACGAGTCTGGTTGATAGTGAAGGTACCTGCATTTACCGTGTATGTTCCCGAACCAAACATAAGACAGTTTCTCATACAGCGGTAGTCCGCACTGACTTCCTGAGCATAAGAACCATCCTGGTTAAACGAAAAAGCAATGCTTGTTCCAACGATGCGATCCGTTGCCCAATCATTATCGCAACGAACAGTTGCAGTGTATGTCCCTGGCTCGAGCGCACTTTGATTAGGGTAAACACCACCACTATTCGGCGGATACTGATTTTGATCATAAGGACCAATTACAGTGGGCTGCGGATAAACGGCGTTATCAGGATTACCACCGCCGCCACCGGAATTACCAGTACAAGCAACCATGGCTACCGATACGATCATCAAAGAAAAAACAGACTTCATAGTATTCATAAATTTTCTCCGCAGTTAGCGACGTTGAGTGCCGCCGTCTTTAGTCAAATATAATTCCATTGGGCCACCGCACATATTGTTGCTGCCTTTATCGACCAGAACAATCAAACCTGATTTTCTGGAAGTGATCGGGCTGAACTTGCGAGTGTAGGTGTTATTACGAACACCTTGAACGATCGCACGGTTGCTAGAAACAATTTGGCGTTGGTTGAAGGTCATACCTTCAGCAGATGAAAGGAACGTGCCCTCACCGCGCAGATAACAATCTTGTCTGCAGCGTCTTTCAAGACTTACGATTTCTTGAAGATAGCTGCCGTTACGTTTCAAAGTGAATTTCATCGCCACATCGGGAAGATTTTGAGTCGCTATTTCATCGGCACAATTAACAGCAACACTGTAAGTGCCCGGTTCATCAGCCATTTGATATCCACCGTATGGCGCGCCGGATTGGTCTGACGGAGTGACTACTTGCTCTGCGGTATTGCCGTTATTATCATTGGATTTTGAGTCACAACCAACAACAGCTAAAGTCACAACCATCACCGAAACTAATGATTTGAATGTGTTCACAGCGCGCTCCGATTATTAGGTAGAGAGACAACACGCGCAATTTATACCATACAATGTAAAAAGCCTCAGGGTTCCCTGAGGCTCTTTGCAATGCTTTCCTGATTGTACAAACTTTGGACAGGTCAGCCCTGCTCCAAAGGCCTTTAAAGCGCTTTAATCGTTTTACGGATCCAAGTGAGCTGAGACTTCACATAAACCGAGCCACCTATGTAACCGCAGGGATCCTTTTCAATGCCTTCTACAAACGAATTGATCCCAGCTACCTGCATTTCATTTCCCACCTGACAAAGACCGGTCCCCCCAGAATCGCCACTGCAAGTTCCGTTATGAGGCTGCTGGATAATGAGCAGATTGCCACTGCGAATGCTGACGTCATCCATGTCCTTCGTAGTCATACGCAGATATCCAGCATCGTCACCATTGGAACTGGTAATACAATATCCAACCAAGGTCACAGTGTCTGAAGTGACCTCTTTGGGCGTGGTAATCATCATGTGCCTTAAAAGAATTTGCGACGAGATATATCACAAAAACAAAAGAGCCTTGGAAATCCCAAGGCTCTTTGCAATGCTTATCGGAATGTAAAAAAATTTACCAGCCGACTTGCTGGCAATAGTTCGTTCTAACGATATAATTTAGAGCTGAGACCTGGGCTTTCAAACCCACTTGATCTTTTTCAACGTAAACGAAAGTTTTTCGGTCAACAGATTTGAACATCATGACGTTTTCGTCGGAGTTTTGGTAATCGTAATTGACTGTTTTAGTCACCAGCGTTTCGCCCTGACCGGTGATTTTCATGGTCATAGAATCACGACAATCTTGAATCAACGTGACTGTGTCTGCACCTTGAAGATCGCCTGAAGTAATCGGACAGCGGTAAATTCCCGATGCCATTGAAGTTGAAGTAGCAAGTAATACTGCGGCCGATAAAATCAAAGACTTCATACAAACTCCCTTTTTAAGATATCTATGAAGTCCATGGTGAGGGAAGAAGCGGCCTTACGCCACCCCTTCTGCGCCGTTACATTTATTTGATTACGGCAATGGATATGCAGACAATCGGTTGTCACCGCTTCGCTTAATATCTATCCTTAAATCACTAACAACCAAGGATTAAGCCATGCGCATCTCAACTTTGATTCTTTTAATTGCGACTTTTATGGGTGTTCCCGCGGGCGCGGCTGGCAACGAAGTTTCGGTAACAACTAAGGGCGATGACAAACTTAGTATTCCTGGTGTTGCAGAGGTTGAGATTCCAGAAAAGTGTTTTAAAGACAAAACCAAAATCACTCTAAATAAGACTGCTCTAAAAGAAGCCATCGAGGACTTTAATGCGCACTATGAAGGAAAAGACCGTGTTCCTTATGAAGTTCGTATTAATACAGGTAAAACTTTGCCGGAATGTGCATTTAAATTGAAAATGACCGTTCCGTCTGAGTTCGCAAAAAAGTCGACCGATAAAAATGCAGAACCTGCGCTGTATGGCCAAGAGTTCACGCGCACCGAAACGGAAACTTACGATATCTTTCAAGTGGTCACGGCCGACTTTGACGCAAAAAAGGAAACTTTATCTGGCGAGATCTCGCCTAGGCTTTTTACAAATGAAAGAACCAAAGACGATACCTATGAAGCGGTCTTTGTTATTTCCCAGGACTTAAAATTCATGCCGCCACAAGAAGATCTTCTGCCTTTGCCAAAATCAGAAGTTGCTAACGACGCTTATATCATCGCGGATGCACAGTTTGAACGCCAGGACTTTACTGCAGCCAATCCTCTGGATGAAAAACGAAACGACCTCCCCGTCACTTTTCACCGAATTAAAAGCGGCAAAGGGACCGTTATTGCTCTAAGAATATTCGATCCGATGGATACAACGACTGCCGACGACGAGATCTTTGAGAAAGTCACCATCTGGATGGAGCAATGGAAGTCAGGAACTTACACTTTCGGTAAAGACAAAATGACAGCCTTCTATGCGAGAGGTGGATCGGCTTGGCCAAAAGCTGAATGCGGCTATGTACTTGATAATGGCACCTTGAGAATCACGGAAGGTAGAGATGGAAAAACCGAAATTACAATCTCAACCGAAGTAAAATGCAACAATCCATTCCAAAAAGGGAACTTCAAAATCGCCAAGACTTTCAGCGCTAAAAAAATCACCGCAAAAGAAGTCACACCTTGGATTGGCAAAAAGGGCGAGCATATTTACGACGAAACCTACATCAGAAGAGGAGCCATGTAACCATGGCTCCGAAAAGCGCGGCTCGACCAGCCACCGAGGTTTAAGCGATAGGAAGTACATCCAAGTCTTTAGGTTTGATCTTGCGTAGGTCCTCCGGGATCGCTTTTAGAATCGCCTCACCCAAAGCATCGACTAGTTCACTCTTATAGTGTTCACGACGACATACTAAACCGATTTCACGGGCTGGAATGGGGCGTTCGAATTGCACGACCTGGCTGCGATCCCCCACGGTGTGGGTCGCGAGTTGTGGCAACAGAGTATATCCACCATAAAGATCGACCAAGTTTTTCAAAGTTTCCAACGAACCACTTTCGAACTTGTACTTACGTTCCGTACCCTTTTTCTTTTTGATGGAACACAAATCTAAAACCTGATTACGCAGGCAGTGACCTTCTTCAAGTAACCAAATGTCATCCATGGATAAGGAATGATATTTGATCTTTTTCTGTTGCGCATATTCATGGTTCTTATCGCATAAGACATAAAACGGTTCATAGTACAGCGGATACTCAAACATCCCTGCGATCTGCGTGGGAGTTGCTAGCACCCCCACGTCGATTTCATCCTTATTCAAAGCTTCGATAATTTGATCTGTCTGCATTTCTTTAATATTCAGCTCCAGATCTGGAAGCATCTCCACACAAACTGGCAAAAGTCGTGGCAATAAATATGGTGCAATCGTCGGAATGATCGCGACGGTCAAAGTCCCCTTACGAGAACCCTTCGTTCCCTCCAACAGAATCGATTCGATTTTGCGCGCCTCAAACAGGACCGTCTGCATTTGAGAAATAAGTTTCTTACCAGCGTCCGTCAGCAGAATAGGTTTTTTCGAGCGGTCAAAAATCACCACTCCCAGCTCATCTTCGAGCTTTTGAATTTGCATACTCAGAGTGGGCTGCGTCACGTGACAGGCCTCTGCGGCCTTCGCAAAGTGTCCATACTTATGGACAGCCATCACATATTCGAGCTGCGTCAAAGAAAAGTTCACCTTTAATTTCACCGTAAACCCCTTGTCTTATAAGGATTCTACGCCGATAGATAAAATCTATCAAGGTATATTTATAATCTATTTTACTAATGGATCCAGATCTTCTAGTCTAATCAAGTACCACAGTTATTGATCCGAAAGGGTCCACTATAAACACCGCTATTCTTAAGGAGAATACATGCAAACATTGATCAACACGCAAGTGCCTGACTTTAAAGTTCAAGCTTATCACCACAACGATTTCAAAACTGTTACTTCTAATGACATTAAAGGCAAATGGTCTATTTTCTTCTTCTACCCAGCTGACTTTACATTCGTGTGCCCTACTGAACTAGGTGACATGGCTGACAAATACGCTGACTTCCAAAAATTGGGCGTAGAAGTATACGGCGTATCTACTGACACTCACTTCACGCACAAAGCTTGGCATGATGCTTCTGATACAATCAAAAAAATCAAATACCCAATGTTGGCAGACCCTACATTCCAATTGACTCGCGCATTCGGCGTTCACATTGAAGAAGAAGGTTTGGCTTACCGTGGTACTTTCTTGGTAAACCCAGCTGGTAAAATCGTATTGGCTGAAGTTCAAGACAACGGTATCGGCCGTAACGCTGATGAATTGTTCCGTAAAGTTCAAGCGGCTCAATACATCGCTGCAAATCCAGGCGAAGTTTGCCCAGCTAAATGGACTCCAGGTAAATCTACTTTGAAACCTGGTTTGGACCTTGTTGGTAAAATTTAATTCTTAGATTTTTGAACGTTCTACTTCGACGCGAGTCGAAGTGTATAATTCGGCTGGTGCGGCGGCTCTCTCATCCGCACCAGCTCTCCATGCGACGATTTTAAAGGTTCTATTCAACTTTGGATGGCAGCTTTAAAGTCGTTTTTTATTAAAGGAGGCCACTCATGTTAGATCAATCACTCCGCGAACAGCTAGTCTCTGTATTCGGCAAACTTGAAAAGCCGGTCGAGCTCATCATCGATAACAGCCCCCACGAAGATCACAAAGACCTTCTTGAAATGTTGAATGATGTTGCTGAAACATCTCCAAATATTACTATTAAAGAGTCTGGCAACACTTCGCCAGTTCCAGCTTTCCAAATTGCTTATCAAGGCAAACCAACAGGAATTTCTTTTAAAGGTATTCCTGGCGGTCACGAATTCACTTCGTTGATCCTTGCTATCCTAAACACTGATGGCAAAGGTAAACTACTAGATAGTTTACTTGCAGACCGCGTAAAGCGTTTGAAAAAAGGCATCACCGTCCAGACGTTCATGTCTTTGACTTGTGAAAACTGCCCTGAAGTTGTTCAAGCTTTGAACTTGATCACCCTTGCTCATGGCAACATGAAGCATGAAGTGATCGACGGCGGCTATGTTCAAGATGAAGTTCAAAAATTGGGTATCCAGGGTGTGCCAAGCTTGGCTGGCAACGGAAAAATGTTTCACTCGGGTCGCATCAGCGTTTTGGACTTGATTGAAAAACTAGAAAAAACATACGGCATCGACGAGAACGCTTCGACGGAGCCTTCTGAACCCGTTAACAAAAACCTGGGTCACTTTGATGTCCTGGTTATTGGTGGCGGTCCCGCAGGAGCGTCAGCCGCGATCTATTCTGTTCGTAAAGGTTTAAGCACAGCTTTGATCACTGAGAAAATCGGTGGCCAAGTTCAAGAAACCAAAGGTATCGAAAACTTGATTGGTGTGACTTACACAGAAGGTCCTCAATTGGCAGCGCAATTGAATCAACACGTGGCAAGCTATCCAGTTCGCGTTTTGGAAAACCGCCGCGTGAAAACGATCAAAACTGAAGGCAAGATCAAAACGGTCGAGCTTGAAAGTGGCGAGCACTTGGTTGCGGATTCCATCATCGTCACAACGGGTGCAAAATGGCGTGAGCTTGGCGTTGAAGGGGAAAAAGAATATATGGGCCGTGGTGTGGCGTACTGCCCTCACTGTGATGGCCCATTCTATAAAGGTAAAAAAGTTGCGGTAATCGGCGGAGGAAATTCTGGCGTGGAAGCAGCAATTGACCTTGCGGGTATCGTGCGTGAAGTGGTTGTTATTGAATACAATAACGAACTTAAGGCGGATCGCATCCTGGTTGATAAACTTAAATCACTGCCAAACGTTTCTGTGATCACAGGAGCGAAAACTGAAAGAGTTCTAGGTGATGGCCAAAAGGTTCATCAATTGGAATACACAGATCGCACAGCTGGCAAACTTGAAAAGTTAGATCTTGATGGTGTATTCGTTCAAATCGGCTTAGTTCCCAACAGCCAATTCCTAAAAGGCACTGTGGAACTGACGAAGTTTGGTGAAATCATCACCGATGAGAAATGCCGCACGAATGTTAAAGGTATTTATGCTGCTGGTGATGTGACAACAACGCCATACAAGCAGATCGTGATCGCCATGGGCGAAGGCGCGAAAGCCGCTTTGGCGGCTTTCGAAGATCGCATGTACGATCACGCCTAAGCAATCGTCGACCTAACGTTTACGATTCGTAAAGTTATTACCTGCGAAAACTCAAGGTGCGGCAGTTTTGCCGCGCTTTGATTCTGAAGTTCTCTTAGTTTTTGCCGCACCTGCGGTAAAAGATTCCTATCAACCAAATAGGAGTCTTTATGAAAAAACTAATTCTTTCTCTGGTCGTCCTTTCTTTCGCCAGCGTCACTGCACAAGCTGCTGACACACTTAAATTCCACAACCTTGGTTTTTCTACGGATGGTAAATACTATTCATACGCGACATCGGCTGTTGGTGATGGGTCCGGTTACGGCTATGCGAATGTGTTTATCAAACAAGTGGACGAATACGATCGCGGAGAAATCTTGCGTGTCACGCGTGACACAGAAGTTGATAATGACAGACTGGCACTTAAACTCGCAATTCAATCTGTGAACTTCACAAGCTTTGGTGGACTTATCCCATATGGTATCCGAGGCGAAACTGTCACTCCCACGGCAGACAAAGAAATCACACTTAATACCTATAATGCAAAATACCGCCTCCAACTAAAAACACTTCCTGCGCGCTTTCCAAATCCAATGTGTAAAAATGACTGGGACATCGCGAGCAGTCGCCTTGAACTAGCAGTCACGAAAACAGATTCTAAAGGAAAAAGCGAAACTCAGGTTTTATTTTCCGACTATTCTGAACCAGGCGCTCGCATCTGCGCACAAAACTATAAAATTGCACAAGTCATCCGTCACGACGACAGACTGGTGCTGGTTATTTCCTATGACAGCCCGGGATTTGAAGGTATGGACCACGACTTCGTCGTTCTATCCACAAAACTGAACTAGTCCGCACACTCCTAGTCGGCTGACGCGGCATGCATCCTTGCATTTTGCCGCGAAGCCGACAAATATATCCCACCATGACTGAAACCACTGCCCCTCAAGCAAAACCTGAAAATAGCTGGCTGAACTTAATTTTTAACATTCTGTTGCCGGTTCTAATCCTGAACAAACTGACTAAGCATATCGGCCCACTGAATGCTTTGGTTTTGGCACTGGCTTTCCCGTTGATCTACGGCATCTACGATCTTTTGAAGCGCAAAAAGGTAAACGCGTTCTCTATCCTGGGATTATTGAACGTGGGTTTGACTGGTGGACTTGCGGTCATTGGAATTCACGGATTCTGGTTTGCGGTCAAAGAAGCCGCGTTCCCGTCTCTGGTAGGTCTTTTCGTCTTGGGATCTGCATTTACTAAAAAACCATTCATCGAAAGCCTGTTCCTAAACCCCGGCGTGATGAAAGTAGACTTGCTGGAAGAAAAATTAAAAGAGCACGGCAAACAAGCCGAGTTCCACGATCACATGAGAAAAGCAACAATGTGGCTCTCTCTCAGCTTCGCATTCAGTGCGGTGCTAAACTTCGTGTTGGCAAGAAAGATCTTCCTAGATATCGACTCAACATTGGCCGCCGATGCCCAATCCATAATCCTAAACGAACAAATCGCAAAAATGACCACATGGTCCATGGCCATCATCATGGTCCCATCCATGATCTTCCTATTGGGCATCTTCTGGTACCTAATGAAAGGCGTAAAAGAATACGCCGGCCTAAGCACCGACGAACTCCTAAAATCCTAAAAAAGGGAACTGTTACCTCTAAAAATCTCCGGATTCGAAATTTCCGGGAGGTGGAGGTGGCGGAGGGATAAATTCGCTGCCATTACTGAAATCACCAAAGCCCGTAGGCATTGGTGGAGGTGGTGGCGGTGGTACATCGCCAAAGTCCTCTGGGGACACGTTCGGTGCTGGCACGTAGCCATCGCTAAAGTCATCAAATGTTGGTGGAGGTGGAAATGAAGAGTTTCCTGGGTTGAAACTGCCGCTGCTTCCCCCGCCGCCGCGACCCGTTCCTGAACTGCCCACAGTCGAAGTTCCGAAGTGACGTTTGGCGAAATCAAAACGTGGACGTTCTTGATCAAGCCCCAACTCTTGCGCCAAAGTCGGTAGACCTTTCGCTTCGCGGTCCAAAGCCTGATTCTTTGCGGCTTGAGCTGAAAACGCCTTACGAGTCTCTTCGTAGGCTTGCTCTTCAGATTTTTTTTGCTTTTCCCAAGCGCGGTACTCGGGACTATTTTCGTCCATCACCGGTTCCGCTTTAGGTTTGTTCTTTTTGTAAGCAGCCAGATCGCGGTCTTTTTCAGACGCCCACTGCTCTTGTTCCTCGAGGTATGCGCGCTTGCCACCCTCGCGGGCTTCGTCGAAACGGCTGAACTTACTTTGATGCTCAGCAAAACCACGCAGACGTTCCTCTTCCGCATCCATAGCGTGAGCTACAACGGAGGAAAAACTGAGACCTAAAATAAGCAGTAAACAGCGAGGAGGTTTCATTCTTGACCCAGTCTATCAGGAGGCTCCCTTTTTTTTGAGCAAACAAAAAAAGATGCTCGACCTTTGTCCAATAACTTAATAACGTAGGCCCTTGCATCAAGGAGCATCAATGGACGCAATGCAGAGCATCGGAATCTTCGCCGCACAGACCTTTCTAATCCTCTTTGCTATTTTGGCGGTCATTATCGTGATCGCCATCCTTGCTGCCAAAGCGGGCCATAAAACAGAAGTTGAAGTAGAACTTTTGCATAAGAAATACAAAGGCTTCCGCAATCTCCTTAAAGCGCACACGGTTTCTAAATCTGAGCGCAAAGAACTTAAGAAAAAACTTAAAGCAGAACGTAAAGCTCACGATGCAAAGTCTCATGCTGTGGAGAAAAAAATCTTCGTTGTAGACTTTGAAGGCGACGTGAAAGCTTCTGCGGTTGAGAACCTGCGTGAAGAGATCACGGCGGTCCTAACTATCGCCACTCCACAAGACGAAGTTGTCGTTCGCGTGGAAAGCCCGGGCGGCGTGGTTCACGGTTACGGCTTAGCGGCTTCCCAGCTTTTGCGTGTTCGTGAAAAAAACATTCCTCTGACTGTGTGCGTGGATAAGGTTGCTGCCTCGGGCGGTTACTTGATGTCTGTGACAGCTAACAAAATCCTGTGCGCACCTTTTGCGATCGTGGGCTCCATTGGCGTCGTCGCTCAGGTTCCAAACATCCACCGTGTTTTGAAAAAGCATGATGTGGATTTCAAAGAATACACTGCCGGCGAGTACAAACGCACCGTGAGTCTTTTGGGTGAGATCACTCCCAAAGGTGAAGAAAAATTCAAACAACAACTTGAGGACACGCATGTGTTGTTCAAGGGTTTCGTGGGCAAATTCCGTCCACAACTTAATTTAGAAGAAGTGGCCACAGGCGAATACTGGTATGGCGAGCAAGCTATCGGTAAAGGTTTGGTGGATGAAATTCGCACGAGCGATGATTACTTGATGACGTTGGCCGACCAACACCAAGTGATCAAAGTGAAGTACGAACATAAACAGTCTATCGGCGATAAACTGACAGGGATTTTAGGGAAAGCCATGAAAAAGGCAGCCCTTTCCATCGTTGAAGAACTAGAAACACGTCGTTTCCTTTAAAGAGGTACATAGATAGTGCAAGAAACTCCTGTTATCGAAGTCAAAAATCTTGAAACGACCTTCGTCACGAAGGCTGGCCCCTTCAAGGCCGTTAACAACATTTCTTATTCAATCAACAAAGGCCAAACTATGGGCATCGTCGGGGAATCTGGTTGCGGTAAATCCGTAACTTCTTATTCCCTGATGCGTTTGATTGAAAGACCCGGAACCGTCACTGGTGGTCAGGTATTGCTAAACGGTCGCGATCTTTTAAAAATCAATGAATCGCAAATGGAAGAAGTTCGCGGTGGCGAGATGGCCATGATCTTCCAAGAGCCGATGACAGCTTTGAATCCCGTTCTTACGATCGGTCGTCAAATGGACGAACAGATCATGCGCCATAAAAAGTGCACTCAAAAAGAATCTAAAGAACGCGCCATTGAAATGTTGCGCCTGGTAGGCATTCCCTCCCCTGGCGAACGCTATAACTCCTATCCGCACCAACTTTCGGGCGGTATGAGACAGCGTGCGATGATTGCGATGGCTTTGTCTTGTGATCCTATGTTCTTGATCGCCGATGAACCGACGACAGCTTTGGACGTAACAATCCAAGCGCAGATTTTGGAATTGATCCAGGGTCTGCAACAAAAATTTAATATGACTGTGCAATTCATCACTCATGACCTGGGCGTGATCTCTGAGATCTCGGACCGTGTGATGGTGATGTACGGCGGTCAATTCTGTGAACAAGCTGATACTCAAGAGTTGTTCCTAAATCCACGTCACCCCTACACGGCGGCTTTGATTGCGTCCCGTCCAAAATTTGGCGAGCGTGTGGCAAGACTCAGAACCATCGAAGGCTCTGTTCCCGCTCCTCACGAGTTGCCTAAGGGCTGCCCGTTCACAAATCGCTGCCCGCGTGCCGTGAACGAATGTGCGGTTCTAAAACCACCTGTTGTTGAATTTAAACCTGGCCACACTGTGGCTTGCTTTAACCCGGTAGCCTAAGGAGTGATGCAGATGAACGAAATCATTCTAGATGCCAAAAATATCAAAAAGCACTTCCCGATCAAAAAAGGTTTTTTGATGCGCGAAGTGGCTTCTGTTAAAGCCGTTGATGGTGTTTCTTTGGTCGTACGCAAAGGTGAAACTTTGGGTCTGGTTGGGGAATCCGGTTGCGGTAAATCCACACTGGGTCGCACGCTGATTCGCCTTTACGAACCCACAGCAGGTTCGATCCATTTTGAAGGTCAAGATTTCTTAAAATTATCTGGTGAACAGCTTCGTAAAAAACGTCGCGACATGCAGATGATCTTCCAAGATCCATTTGCTTCTTTGGACCCGCGCATGACTGTGGGGCAAGCGATCCGCCAGCCGATGGACATCCACAACGTGGGCACCATGGAAGAGCGTGAAAAACGCGTTTTGGAATTAATCGAAATCGTGGGTCTTAGAAAATCCACAGTGAATCGCTACCCGCATGAATTCTCTGGCGGGCAACGTCAGCGTATTTCTATCGCGCGCGCGATCGCTTTGAATCCTGAACTTATTATTTGTGACGAACCGGTTTCAGCGCTCGACGTTTCCATTCAAGCTCAGATCTTGAACTTGCTGGAAGATCTGCAACAGAAATTGGGTCTGACTTATATCTTTATTTCTCATGATCTTTCAGTGATCGAACACATCTGTGACCGTATTGCTGTGATGTACTTGGGTAAGATCGTTGAAATCGCGGAACGCGATGAACTTTTCTCAAACCCACAACATCCCTACACTCAGGCGTTGATCGGTGCGATTCCACGTGTGGGTCACGGTAAGAAAATGATGAAGAAATCATTGGGTGGCGAAGTGCCAAGCCCGATCAATCCACCTTCAGGCTGTTCTTTCCATACACGCTGCCCCTATGTCATGGACGTTTGTAAGGAAAAGATCCCGGTTCTTGAAGGCGCTGGCACTCACCACAAAGCGTGCTGGTTGGAAAAAGCACCGCAGATGGCTCCGGCCTAGTTGGGCTGGTTGGACTCCGATTTTACCGGAGTAAACTGTGAACGAATTTGTTTTTAGGTATCAACAAGGAGAAACGAATGTTGAATAGACTTGCAAAAGGATTGTTGCTGGGAGCCGCTCTTGGAATGAGCGTACAAGCTGTGGCAGCTCCTTCTAATGCCGAATTGAAAATCGGTATTTCTCAGGAATTTGAAACTTTGAATCCAATCATCATGTCCATGTCGGCTTCTGCTTACATGTACCGTATGGTGGGTCGTTCATTGGTAAACCTGACTCCGGATGGAAAATGGGTTCCGCAATTGGCGAAAGAGATTCCTTCAATTGAAAAAGGCACTGCTAAAATCATCGACGATGGCGGCAAAAAGAAAATCGTAGCTAACTGGGAAATCATTGAAGGTGCTAAATGGGGCGACGGCAAACCAGTTATCTGTGCTGACTTCATCGCTTCTCAAAAAATTGCCACTTCTCCTAACGTAGCTGTTGGTGAAAAAGAGCAATGGACTCAAGTTGAAAAAATCGACGTTGATCCAAAAAATCCAAAAAAATGTACTTTCAAATATGACAAAGCGATCTGGAGCTTCTATCAACTGGCTCAGTTCTTCCCTGTGCCTGCACACTTGGAGCTAGCTGTATTTGAAAAACACGGCAAAGCTAAAGAAGGTTACGAAAAAAACTCTAACTATGTTCGTAATCCAACCAACCCAGGTCTTTACAGCGGTCCTTATGTGATCACTGAAGTGAAATTGGGTTCACACGTGGCTTTCGCACCAAATCCACATTTCTATGGTAAAAAACCAAACATCCAAAAAGTGATCGTTAAGTTGATTCCTAATACAGGAACAATGGAAGCGAACCTTCGCTCAGGCACTATTGATATGGTTTCTGTTCTTGGTTTGGATTTTGACCAGGCTTTGGCTTTCGAGAAAAAAGCAAAAGCTGAAGGTCTGCCATTCGACGTTCAGTTCGTTCCTTCAGTGACTTACGAACATATCGACTTGAACCTGGATAATCCGATCTTGAAAGATGTGAAAGTTCGTAAAGCACTTTTGTACTCGATCAACCGTGATGACCTGGTTAAAGCTTTGTTCGAAGGCCGCCAGGAAGTCGCTGTTCATAATGTATCCCCTAAAGATCCTTGGTTCACAAAAGATCCTAAAGTGATCACGACGTACGCTTACTCTAAGCGCACCGGTGGAAAATTGTTGGATGAAGCTGGTTGGAAAATGGGAGCGGATGGTTTCCGTTCAAAAGACGGCAAACGCCTTTCCTTGGTATTCCAAACAACTGCGGGTAACAAAACTCGTGAGTTGGTACAAGTTTACCTACAAAACCAATGGAAACAAAATGGTATCGAAGTTCTAGTTAAGAACGAACCGGCACGCGTATTCTTCGGCGATACAATGTCGAAACGTAAATTCGCGGGAATGGCGTTGTTTGCCTGGGTTTCTTCTCCGGAGAACTCCCCACGCTCGACTTTGTCTTCTAAAGCGATCCCATCCAATAAAAATGGTTGGTCAGGTCAGAACTACATGGGCTGGACAAATGCTCAAGTTGATAAAGATCTAGATGCTTTGGATCTGGAGTTTGATGCGAAAAAACGCACAGCTTTGGTGCACGATATGTTGAAACAATACACTGACGAAGTTCCTGTACTTCCGTTGTACTACCGCTCTGACATCTCTGTAGTTCCTAAGAATTTGAAAAACTACAAAATGTCTGGTCACCAGTTCTACGAAACTAACTATATCGAAGACTGGTCTTTGTAATTCGTATTTAAGAGAGGCTACCCATGACTACATTTATCACCCGTCGCATCTTGCAAACTCTCGCAGTGATAGCCGTGCTATCCTACGTGGTTTTTGTTCTGATGAGTTTAATGCCCGGAGATCCGGTAGACATGATGGTGGCCTCAAACCCCAAAATCACGGCTGAGGACGTTGCCCGCCTAAAAACTTTGTATGGGTTGGATCAACCAATCTATAAACGTTACGGCAACTGGATGGCGTCTTTAGTGACTGGCGACTTGGGTTACAGCCGTACTTATCGTGTACCCGTTCAGGAATTGATGGGCCCACGTCTGTGGAACACATTTATTCTTTCTGCAGCATCACTGTTTTTGTCGATCGTGATCGCGGTTCCACTGGGAGTGATTTCGGCTTTAAAACCAAACTCCAAAACTGACTATTTCATGAACTTCTTCTCGTTTGCGGGTATTTCGATACCCTCGTTCTGGCTGGCGATCGTTTTAATTATCGTCTTTGCCGTAAAAATTCCGCTGTTCCCGGCCGGAGGCACGCAAACTATTGGTGCTGAAAATATGGGATTCTGGGCTGACATTATGGATCGCGCGAAGTATCTGGTGCTGCCAGTGCTTTCATTGTCTATTCAGCAAATCGGTCGTTTCTCGCGCTTTACTCGTTCCGCAATGGCCGAGGCTATGCGCAATGACTTTATCCGTACAGCAAAAGCCAAAGGTCTTAACTACAAGACCGTGGTTTGGAAACATGCTTTCCGCAATGCTTTGATTCCTTTGATCACGATCCTGGCTTTGAGTATTTCCACTTTATTCTCGGGCGCTCTTTTGACGGAAACTGTTTTTGCTTACCAAGGTGTGGGCAAATTGGTTTACGACTCTATCATCGGTAACGACTATAACGTGGCGATGATTTCATTCGTTATTTCTGTGAGCATGGTTTTGTTAATGAACTTAGTGGCCGACATCCTTTACGGATTCGCAGATCCACGTATTGCTTACAAGTAGGTCGCAGATGTCAGGAAGTGAATTAACAATGAATAACATAGATATGTCGACAGCACTTACAGACAAAGACCGCGCAGACCTTGAAAAAGCGATGCCGATGTGGAAGATGATTCTTTCCCAGTTCTTGGACCACAAGTTGGCCGTGGCGGGATCGATCATCATCGCTTTATTCCTTCTGGTTGCGATCTTTGCAAATACAATTGAATCCATCACAGGTCTTGATCCCGATGCGCAAAATGTAGCAAATCGTTACGTCGCGCCATTCGAAACAACTCAAGCTGGTCCTGATGTTCGCGAAACTGAAATTGAAAAATTCATTTTAGCGAATCCGAACGAGGCTGACAAAATTCAAAAAGCCTTGGTTGAAAAAGGTTTGGTTTCTGTTCCTGAAGCCGATGCGATTTACGATGTGGGCTCAAAAGAAGTTCCAGAAGCTATCAAGATCTTTAAGTCCTTGGACATTCCGGAAACGAAAGGTTTGCTGAAAACCTTTGATGGCTTTAAGACTTTCCACTTTTTCGGAACAGATGAATTGGGCCGCGATGTTTTCATCCGCCTGGTTTATGGAACTCGCGTTTCCATGGGTGTGGGTGTTTTGGTTGCCATCGCATCTGCGTTGGTGGGCCTATTGATCGGCAGTATTGCTGGCTACTATGGTGGTTGGATTGATACCGCATTGATGCGTGTAACGGATGCTTTGTTAAGTCTTCCGACTATTCCGGTTTTGATCGTCATGGCAGCTATCGACTTTACTAAAATCCCAGTTTTAAATGCCATCGTCAGCACCCAGAATGAATCTATCTTTAAGATGATCATCATCCTGTGCTTGTTCTCGTGGATGACGGTTGCACGCTTGGTGCGTGGAAGTATTTTGTCGTTGCGTGAGCGCGAGTTCATCTTGGCAGCAAGAACTTTGGGTGCAAAAGACAGCACGATCATCATCCGCCACATGTTCCCGAACGTGATCGCGCCCATGTTAGTGTCGATCACTTTGGGTGTCGGCGAATCCATCTTATTCGAAGCCGCCCTTTCCTTCTTAGGCTTAGGTATCATGCCCCCAACACCAAGCTGGGGTAACATGCTTAACAACGCCCAAGAGTTGATCTACCAAGCTCCGTTCCTAGCGATCTTGCCAGGTATCTTGATCTTGCTGACAACGATCAGCTTCAACTACCTGGGCGACGGCCTCCAAGACGCCATCGATCCAAAATCAGTTCGCAGATAGTTTCTCAAACTAAGCAAAATAGCAAAAAGCCACTCCGAAAGAGTGGCTTTTTTTATTCCCCGCAAATGCAGATGGACGAGGCTTGAAGAGCGAACCACCTGCCAATTTGCTGTACAGCCGTGAAAAAACCACCCACTCCCTCTCTCGTCCTGCAATCCAATTGAGCACGAATAGGCACGGAACTTGGAATAGCAACTCCTAGATTTTCCATGGGAGTCTTTATGAAAACTGTCTTGTCTTTTGTTTTCACAATTCTATTCGCTAATAACACCTTCGCGGCGGCGAACTCAACACCAGCTTCTGGTGAGGTCATGTGCCGTGCGAAAGCGAAAGAAATCGCTGCTTCCACCTACTCTGGCTGTATGGATGAGTACAATACAGCGCAGGTAAAATCGATCCGCGAGGCCTATCAAAAAGACCTGGCAGCCGTAAAAGCTAAGTACGATAAAAAGCTTAAGGCTCTTAAAAAAGGCTCTTCAAATGTGAATGCGAATAACACTGCAAATGCTGCTAAACCGGCTAAGGGCTTGGCTAAGGAGCTTCCTGCGAAGTCAGTGAGCCAATCTGAGACTGCTCCAGTGAACATGAACACCTCTGACGAGAATGCCGTCGTAGCTAATCAGTCTTCAGACGCGGCGCTAGAAAATGAGGCCGCTTTATCCGACCAAAACGAATTAAATGAGACTACAGCCCAATAATCCCTAGTCTTGGATTGATTTTCCTCCCTGAGCAGTCTAAAACGTGTAGACTGATTAAAACCTCTGGGAGGAGCCTTTCAATGGGTGAGTTTAGCGTTACACATCTTCTGTTACTTGGTCTGATCTTCTTGATCTTTTTTGGACCAAGCCGTCTGCCACAACTAGGTCAATCTTTGGGTAAAGCCATCCGCGGATTCAAACAAGGCTTGAACGAGATTGACGTTGATGCAAAAGACATCAAAGACAACGTAAACAACCAACAAGTTTCTCACCAACAACAACAAGGCCAACAAGTTAACCAAACTCAAAGCCAAAAAGATCCGCACAACACTTAGTTGTGTGATTCTTTGGAATCGGGAGATTTAAAATGGGTTCATTAAGCCTGACACATCTTCTTCTAATCGCTCTAGTTTTCTTGGTCTTCTTTGGTCCAAGCAAATTGCCTCAATTGGGTTCTTCTTTGGGTCAAGCCATCCGTGGCTTCAAAAAAGGTTTGAACGAAATTGATGCTGACGAAAAAGTGGCGCCACAACAGGTGTCCCACCAACAAAATCAAGGTCAGCAAATGAATCAAACGCAAACAAACAAAGAGCCTCATAACTCTTAGTTGTTTTCGAAAAATTAGATTTAATAAAAAGCCTTCTGGAAAACCACGAAGGCTTTTTTGTTTTCGAAGTGCATCCGTCTCCGCACGCCTCATCCCCTTGGTTTTTTCGAAGATTTTCGTTTTTGGTAATTCAACTTTGCTTTGTCCTGATCACGCAAAACAGTTCATCTCCACTTCGGTAACTGAGTGGGACAATCGAATATCCTAACGTACTCGCAAGATTCACTGCCGCTCCGGTTGCTGCATGCATCAAACAGATTGTGACAGTTTACCTCCGCTTCGGTAACTGTGTGCGTTGGTCCGGCCGAATTTACGCATACGCCGAACAGCTTTAAATCAAAAATCAACAGAAGGCATTTTGAATCGGATTCAAACTTTGGGAGCAAGGGTATCGCTGATGATAGATTGAGCGCCGTTTGCCAGCAACTCATCAGCGCGGAATTGTTCATTCACGGTCCAGAAGCTTACGGGGATTCCGCGCTTAACAAATTTGCGCAGATCTTCTGTACTTACAAAACGATGATCCAAATGCAGAATATTCGCGTGAATATACGGAGCTAGGACTAACAATTTCAAATACCAGCGGTTTGCGGGATCTTTTTCTTTCGTCGCTAATAAAGCCCGGGGAACTTTTGGCAAAAGCCTATAAAGTTCACGAATAGCCAAGGGATTGAAACTTGAAAATAAGATGCGAGAGGCTGATTCCGTTTCGTGAATCACGCGCACGACTTTCGCTTCCAAACTGCGATCGGTGGATTTGTTGGTCTTTAATTCAATATTCAAGAACGGCGGCACATCTTTACTTAACAAAACTTCACGCAAGGTTGGAATATTCGCAATGCGCTCAAGCTCTGCCGCAGTTACGTCTGCCACGCGTCTGGTATCGCCGATGATTCGCTTTAGATCATCATCATGAAAGACCACCACATGGCCGTCCTTCGACAAGCGCACGTCCATCTCGACCATTTGCCAGCCGCGCTCTTTCGCTGCCTTAAAGGAAGCTAAAGAGTTTTCCTGAGCGCCGCCCTTCCAGTATCCACGATGACCTTGATATGGTGGAGGTTTCACTCCCCCTTCTGGCCACGGGTCTGCTTTCCACAGGAAATGCTTATAAAACAGAAGCGAGATCACCAAAATAAGGAAGATTAATAAAAGAATCATTTGCGAGTGTTCGCATGAGCTTCAAACTCGAAAGTTGGCAGATCACGACTGCCACCAATTTTTAGAACTTGTAAGGACTTACCTGCGCGAGCATTCACACGCCCCGAAAGCATCCCGTACTGATCCCACGCTCCTGTCGTCTCAAGCTCTTTATCTTTATCGACTTTAGCTTTCACGTTTTTCCACTGCAGGCTTTGATCGTTTTTCCAATGAACTTCACCATTCAAATCACGCATGGAAAGTTTTTGATCCACCCACCAATCAGGATTAGTGACTTTGCCAAAAACTTCAACTCCGACAGAATCATCCTCTACGACCATGCTTTGTGCTTGGGCCAGGATCACGACATCTTTTTGTTTCAGGTCAAATTTGGCTTTGGATTTTCCAAAAGTCATACCTTCCACATCCAAAGTATCCAGCTGAGCTGAACCATGAACCGAGGAGACCTTTCCTTCGGTCATGCGGGCTTCGGCATTTAAAGTCAAAGTTCCGATTTCTCCCCCGTCCGTCATCAAGGCTTGCACAGCGGGAGCCAAAGTCACTTCGTCAATATCGGCGTTTAAACTCACATCCTTAAAGTCACGATCGGCTTTCACTTTAACATTCCCAATAAATTTACCGCCGCGAGGCTCGGCACGAGTCACCGCGATATTCCAAGTATCCCCCTTAAGCGACATCTCGCCAGCAATGCGATCTACAGCCTGAACTTCACGTTCGCTTTTATTCGAAAAAATAAACTGCAACCCATGGTGCTCGCCCACCAAACGAATGTCCTTTTCAGATACGAATTCCGCTTGTCCCGTAAAAGACCCCAAATCACCAAAGATGCGGGCTTTCTGAGGGCGATTGATAAAGGCCATCAACTTATCGATACGCATATTTTGAATATCAATCAACAATGGTTTGTAACGAAGAGGATCCACCGATGTGAACGAAGCCTGATCAATACTCATCTCGCCCAAATCACCTTCGATACGGAAGTCTTTCACTTCCAAAGGTGCTGACTTTAACTTTTCTACCTCGCCAGTCATACGAGCTTTCGCTGACACCCAAACTTGTTTGCCATTCAGGTCTTTAGAGACCAGATCGTACTTTTGTAAAACCTGCAGCACCTGACTTAAAGGAATGTGTTTCATGTCGGTTTCAACATTCAACAAGTGATCTGCCGAAGAGTAATGGGCAATAACCGAATAATGTCCCTCGCGCCAGTTACCGAAAAAGTGCGCTTGCAAGGACTGCTCTGGTACCTCTTTGTATTCCAAAAACAAGTTCGCATGGGAAAGATAATCTCCCACCGTTTCATCGCGCAGGAAATTAGTTTTCGCATGGACTTCAACCACGCGCGGCTCAAAAGATTTCACCGAAGCTTTGAAACTTAAAAGTTCCGAAGGATACTGGGGATACTGAGCCGAGATAATCTTGAAACTTTGAATATTCAAACCACGAATGTCATTGCGGTATTTGTCGGCTTGTTCGGAAGGGCTTAACGTCACCAGAGGAGCCTGCTCTTTATCCCCCCCCGCCGCCGCTTTCTTTAACTCCTGTTTTTCTTTTTCACAGGCATCGACAGTTCCACGCAAAGTCAGCTGCATGTTATCAGCATCAATGGTTTTAATGGGTGACTCTTTAGTGATCAGTCCCCAGACAGAAACTGGCAACCGCATTTCATCGATCTCCAGCACCGGAGACATCCAGCAAGCTTGCTCCGACTCCATGCGCACCTGCTTAATCACGATCGCAAATCGCGGCAAAATTCCATCAGCGAGACTGAGCTCGGCAGAATCGAAAGAAACTTTGATGTCTTTGTGTATGTGGCTCGCGGCTTTTTCCAACTGCGCTTTGATACGTGCGGGAGAAAGAACAGATTTTGTCGTGTAGCCAATAAGAAAAGCCAGGATCAAACCCGTCAAAAGGATTTTCATACCTGGCTGTTCAGAGATCAAATATTTATCAGAGCGGTTTCGGCGATCCATGACCTATTCTTATTCGAAAGGTCCCGACCGCCAAGGTCTTTTTAGAAATGACTACTTGTATTCGAAGTGAAGGATTTCAAATTCCTTGTCACCTTTAGGGCTTTGCACCGTTACAGTATCGCCAACTTTTTTACCGATCAATGCGCGAGCCAACGGAGAAAGCACGGAAACCATGCCTTTTTTAACGTCAGCTTCGTCAACGCCTACGATTTGATAAGCCACTTCTTCTTCTGTTTCAGTATCAACGGCTTTAACATGTGCACCGAATACAACACGGTCTGCTTTGATTGTGGATACGTCAATCACTTCAGCGCCAGCCAATTTGCCTTGGATTTCAGCAATACGGCCTTCAATCATAGATTGGCGTTCTTTAGCAGATTCGTACTCCGCGTTCTCAGAAATATCGCCTTGAGCGCGGGCTTCTTCGATAGCCGCGATAACAGAGGGTCTTTCCTCTAACAATAGCTTCTTAAGCTCTGCATCTAGCAGCGCTTTTCCGCGAACTGTCATTGGAAGTTTGTCGTTTGTACCTACAGACATGTCTATCTCCACTGTTAAAGGGACATTACTTTTACCCGAGAAGGGCGAACTTATCAACCGCGCCCCCACCCAGACTCGACGCAACGCATTTAGATAATGCATTGAGCCGCATATTCCTCCGGCGTACCATAAACCCATGGGTCAAAAGAAAAAAACCGAAATCATCTGCCGTTGCAACAATGTGTCCCGGGCGACCATTGAGCAAGCTATTACAGATGGCGCAAAGACCCTGAACGAAATATTCGACACCACCACCGCCGGCGTCGGACCTTGCGGAGGATCCTGCCGCCGTAAACTCGCCCCTCTTCTTGAACATTACCTGAAAACCGGTCAATTTCCTGAAAAAATTCAGGAGGACTTGTCAGGCAAAAATAATGGAAAGAGTGAGGGCGAAAAGAAAGACTAAGAGGCTTTTTGCTGATTCAGACGATACTGAATCATTTTGTGCACTTCAGGACGACACGTCCCGCACTGAGCACTCGCCGATGTCTGACGAGTCACCACTTCAGGAGTACGAGCTCCCGCAATAATAGCTTGATCAATAGTATGCGCAGAAATGCCACGGCAGTGACAGATCTCTGTATCACCAGTAGCAGCTTGCCACTCACCACGCAGACGCAAAACCATTTCGCGCAGTAAAAGACTGCTGTGATCTTGCCCTTCTGGTAAAGGCCATTTTGAAATATCCGCGCCAAACGAACGACGCATTTTCTTCATCATATCCATAAATTCAGTACATCCCACATGAGAGACATTCAATACTCTACCGGGCGCCGAAGGAGTTTCTCCTTCGCATTCCACTTCAATAAAATCACGTCCGTCGAGTTCGACTTTGATCTTCATATAAGCTATTATGATAGGCCAAACTCTCACTTGCCCCAAGGCCAGTTATGCTAAATCTCAAAATACTACTGCTCAGTCGGAAATTTGAAATTCACAGCAGCCGTCGCTTGGTCGAGGAAGGTGTTTCTCGTGGACACACCATGCTCTTGTGGGATCCGGAATGGCCTCTCACGCGACTGAAAATCAAGCCTGACATTATCATCCCACGCATCAGTAGCTTTCAATTTAATAAAGCTGTGAAGGTTTTAACGACCTTGGAGAACCAAGGTATTCTTTCAGTGAATCCGTCTCAAAACTACACAGTGGCTCGCAATAAATGGTTCACCTATGTTGCGCTGACGGAAGCAAATATAGCTTCGCCATCCTCTTACTTAATCACTCGTTTTGAGGAAAGCATTCCCTTGGAATTTCCAGTGATCATCAAACGCCTGGAATCCAGCAAGGGCGAGGGCGTTTTCTTAGCGGAAGATGCGCGAGCGATTGCGGATATTTTCGCAAGCACTGGCGATGAAGAACTTTTAGCACAGGAATATTTTCCCGAAGCTTTCGGAACCGATGTACGCGCATTCGTCGTTGGCGGTGAAATAAAAGCTGCGATGAAAAGAACGGCACGCCCGGGAGAGTTTCGGAGCAATCTCGCATTAGGTGCGACGGCTGAACCGTGCACTTTAGAACCTTATGAATCTGAATTGATTTTAAAAACTATTCGTACTTTGGGTCTGCAGGTCTCAGGTGTCGATCTATTGCGAACGCGTAAAGGCAGTCTGGTTTTAGAGGCGAACCCTTGTCCTGGCTTGGAAGGCATAGAAAAATATAGTCAGCAGAACCTTGCAAATAGCATCATTCAATATGCTGAGGAGCTGTATGACAAACACAAGACCTCGCGTTGAACTTATCCCTATCTTTGAAGACAACTATGTCTTCTGTTTGATTGATGATAACAATCAAGAGGCCTTTGTTATTGATCCTGGCGAAGCTGCGAAAACTTCTCAATACCTAAAAGACAACGGACTCAAATTAAAAGGTGTTTTACTGACCCATCACCACAACGATCATGTCGGTGGAGTGCGCCCTTTGGTTTCTGAACACCCCGCCCCGATTTATGCGCCTTTGAAAAATAAAACTCAGATCGGTCACGCCGACACCTGGGTGACTGAAGGTGAAACCGTGCGACTGGGACCCTTTGAATTTAAAGTTCTGGAACTGCCCGGCCACACGCTAGGACATGTTGCTTATTGGGAGCCAAAAATGAAATGGCTTTTCTCTGGGGATGTTTTATTTGGCCTCGGATGTGGACGACTTTTTGAGGGTAGCTATGAACAAGGTTACGAAAGCCTGCAACGAATTAAAAAACTTCCGGCAGACACTTTGGTTTACTGTACTCACGAATACACTGAAGCCAATTTGAATTTTTGCAATATGCTTTCGAATTTAGACAACTCCCCGATCACCGGAGACAATGAAGACCTGGAACTTTATGCGAATCAATTGTTGTCTCGTCGTGAAATGGAACTTCCCTCCGTGCCGTTGAAATTATCAGTAGAGCTGCGAGTAAATCCGTTCCTGCTGGCAAAATCAGTTTCGCAATTCACTTACCTGCGGGATCTGCGCAACAAACAATAAAAGAACATGCTATTAGGCTTCATAGTTAAGTTAAGCAAAGGCTGTTAATTGTGCCTTTCAATAAAAAAAGCCCAGCATTTGCTGAGCCTTTCCCTCTTCCATTTTCGAATTTCAATTTTTGATTTTCGATTAACGGGCTTGTTCAACAACTTCACATGTGAAGTTGCCTACATGAGTTTTCTCGCCCAAACCCCAATAGTAAAGTTTTGCAGTGTGATCAACGACGTTGATAGACAATTCGAATTCAGTCGAAGCTTCTACAGAGAAAATGTATTCAACAGACACTGGAGTGGAATCGATATCCAACGCCAAAGCAGGACCATTCAAATCTTGCGTATCGATTTTGTAATCGCCAACATTCAAAGACCATTGTTGCAAACCGTGGCGGAACAAAACTGTGGGATTGTTTTGAATGTTGATTTCAGCAGGTATCTCAGCAGATTTATTAAGCTGCGTAGCTTGGCAGTCAAACACACGCTCGTCAGCAAAAGAGATTGAAGCGAACAACATTGTGAAAGCGATAATTGCAGATTTCATGAATTCGTCCTTTGTTTAATGCCCATCACCTATCGTGATTCCCCGACAATGTCGTTCATTTTCTATATTTTACACACTCCTCATCGCGGGAAGGATTCGCAACTTAACATTTGTTACCCATCGCAATGAATCCCAAATGAAAAAACCGCGTTCATCACGCGGTTTTTTCATTTTTAAGCTTCAGTTTCGACGATCCAAGTGTCCTGGTCTTCAAAAAGTTGCTCCAACAACCCACCCTCAATCAGGTAGTCCTCGCTGAAAAGCTCATGCAGACTGAGCGCCTTTTTAGTCAGCTCCTGATAAGAAAGCGTGCGCTGCACGTATTCTTCCTTAGACATCTTAGGGCGCACCGGGGGACGCTCCAAAGCCTTTTGACCGTACAACAAAGTATCATAGCTGTAGCTATTAAACACCAAGGCTTCACAAGCTGTGTAGGGTGAGTTCGTTCCCAGATTGCTGGCACTGAGTGGCGCACGCTGGTTGAAAAGATCCACCACCATCTGCGCATCACCCATTTCGGTGTTTGCACGGCAGTCTTGCCAGTATTTAGTGTCCATTTGCTTATTGTATTTGTAGTGAACCGCTAAGAACCAACGGAACGTGTCCCACGTCGCCGCGATCTCTTGATTGATGGCTGCGATGCTGGAGCTGTCGTGGTGATTGTTCGGCATCAGCTTACACAAAGTCATAATGCTGTGAACGGCCGTTTGAATCGCAGTGGATTCCAAAGGTTCAACAAATCCGTAAGCATTCCCCAAACCAAAGACGTTTTTATTCCAGGCTTTTTTATGGCGACCCGTACGGAATTCCACCATTTTGTATTTTTCAAAATGACCGAATCTTGCGCGAGCTTCTTTCAAAGCTTGCTCTTCATCACAGTAATCTGTCGAATGCACGTAACCATGGTGATTTTCACCACGCATAGGAATAGTCCAAGCCCAGCCATTCGGCATCGTTGAACATTGGGTATAAGGACGGATGTCATTGTTGTTGGGAGTATCAAAAGTCAGCGCGCGGTTATTACGCAATGTCGATTTGTAAGAAATGAACTCTGTTTTAAGGCCTTGCCCCAAGATACGAGAGCGGAAACCAGAACAATCAATATACAAATCAAATGAATGCTTTTTGCCGTCATCAGTTTCAATGGATGTCACAAAGTCATTGTCATCCAAGTGAACATTCTCAACCACCGCATCGATAATCGGAATTTGTCTTTGCTTAACAATGTTATTCAAGAAACGGATCAGGTTCTTATTATCAATGTGATAAGAAAAAGGAATGCTTTGAAGCAAGGAGATCATCTCCCCGTTTTTTTCGCGGATCACAGGGATTTTATGATTATCCATCAACACCGATGCCCAGTTGGCATTATTGATAGAGTCTTCGTAGTAGTAACTCTCCTGCTGATGACCCGCAAAGAAGTTAAAGTTAAAGTGATAATCCCCTGGGCAGCCCCAATCAAAACGAATACCCAATTTGATTGTCGGTTGAACCGCTTGAAAGAACTCCTGTGGGTCAATCCCCAAAGTACGATGCAAGAACGGCACGATCTCTGTCGTCGTCGACTCACCCACCCCGATGACCGGAATTTTGCTGGATTCGATGACAGAGGTTTGAATTTTAGGGTGCAATTTTTTAAGAGCGAGGGCTGCCAAGTAACCAGCCGTCCCGCCGCCCAGGATCCCGATGGATTTGATTTCTGTTTGAGGATATTTGGAAAAATTCAGGTAACTAAGATCAAAAGCTGTGTCGATATAATCTGACAAAGACGCCATGGGAAAACCTCGTTTAGATAGGTCTTCCTTATCCCATAACGCCCGTCAGGTTTCAAAGGTCTTTAAGACTGAAAGAACTTTTGCTGCCACATCGCTTGGCGCTCGTCAGTGATACCGTATTCAGTAAGTAAAAATTTCTGGATGCTACCGGCTTTGGACTTCATTTCTTCCATCGCCGCATTCAGGAAGCTCTCGTGAGCGCCCATCATGTATTGGAATCCCTCCATGGCTCTATCAGAAAGAATGTTCTTAAACTGGATCATCAAGCCTTTACGAAATGGCTCAAGACCCGTTTGGGTTTGCAAATAGTCTTTCATGACCTGGGACTCATCCACCCCCAATGCCAAAAGCATCAATGCAGTCCCTACACCTGTGCGATCCTTACCGACCGCGCAGTGCTGAAGCATCCCCTTGCCTGACATTTCATCCATCACCGCGAACATGCGGCGGTAGGCCTGATTATCAAACGGCAAGGTCCGGTAAAGCTTTTCCATGTACTGCGGAGGAATATTTTCTAAATGCTCTTTAGTAAAAAATGAACCCAGGTTCGCGCTCATACGATAGGCCACGGGATTAGCCGGACAGTTTTCGTAAGCCACGCCCTCCCACAAAACATCTTTGTCGTGAGCAGCTTCAGAGGGATCGCGGAAATCAATGACGTGCCCAATTGTCGTTTGCAAAAGCAGGACATCGTCTGATGTTAGCTTCGACAGTGCTCCAGAACGATAGAATTGACCCGATTTAAGCTGATGACCTTGGACGGAAACATGACCACCCAGATCGCGGAAGTTAATGGCGCCAGTTAGTTTCAAATGAGGAACTCCGGTTTAAAGAATTTCGTAGACGAAGAAGTGGCCTTCTCGCAGTTCGTATTTTACATCACTTCCCAGGATATCAAAGCCGTATCTCTGTCCCCAGCTCTTTGAGTCCGTAATGGGATCTTGGCGCTTCTGAAACGCTGGACGAGGGTCCAATTCGAGAATGCTAACGATAAGATTGCGAAGGTTGTTCTCGTTGTTAGGATCGCGTTTTTTTATCACCGCGTCAGCTTCGTCAGAGAACACTACTTCGGTGCGCTCAATGGGATCACTGGCCCACCCTGCATTCGCCTCAGGAATCGAATCTGCGTAAGGAATATAAGGCTTAATATCCAGAACTGGTGTGCCATCCAAAAGATCCACCCCATGCACGTGAATTTCGGGGCCACCCTTGGCATCAAAATCAATCTTTTCAATTTTTACCGCAGACATCCCAATCGGATTCGGTCTGTGCGGAGAACGTGACGCCAGAACTCCGACTTTACGGTTCCCACCCAGCCTTGGTGGACGAATACTCGGCTTCCAGTTTTTCCCACCATGCTCGTGGAAAACAAAGACGATCCAAAGATGACTGAACTCTTCCAGACCGCGAATCGCAGTTAATAAATCGGGATCAGGCAAAAGCTTGATAATCCCTTTAGCAGGATTCACCAAGCCCGGCTGACGAGGAATTCCAAATTTATCATGAAAGGGCGTTTGCACATGCCCGATCGCTGAAAATTCAAAACTCTCCCCGTGCTTTTGCATTAGTTCTGAACACCAATTTTGATTGGAGCACCGTCGATATCGCTATCGTCTACGTGGGCGCCTTTTGGCGTTCCAGATAGAGGCAGGATATTCAACGTGTGAGTCAAAGTTTCAAATGTGATCATGTCCTTGTGCGCGTTCAAAGCGTCAAGCAAAGCGCCGTCGCAGGCGATTTCAAGAGTGATTTTATCATCAAGCTTGAAGTCTGCTGTTTTACGAGCGACCTGGATCTTACGCATTATTTCTCGAGCCAAACCTTCACGCTCTTGTTCCGGCGTCACAGTCGGATCCACTTCGATCGATACCACTTGGTGAACTGACAAGTTCGCATTGCCACCCTTAGGCGCTCTGCGGATTTCAACGTCAGCCAATGTGATCTCTTCGCCGTCAACCGTCACAGAACCACCCGTTTCAAGTTTCAAGATGCTTTCAAGAGGCAAAGCCATGATGCCCGCGCCCACTGACTTCATCTTAGGTCCCAGGCGTTTACCCAGAACTGGGAAGTTTGCTTTTGCTGTTACTTGGACGAATTGGTCTTCGTTCGAGTTGTAGACAACTTTACGGAAGTTCAATTCATCAACAAAGAACGGTTCGAACTTTTTCAAAGTCTCAAGAAGTGCAGCACTTCTGTGGATGATTTTGATTTCGTTCAATGGGATTTTCGCTTTAACACCGATTTTTTCACGGTGATTACGACCCAGCGTCACCAAGGTATCCATCGCCTTCACAGCTTCTTCAAGTTCTGGGCGAAGCATAGAAAGGTCTTCTGGTGGGAAGCTTTCCAAGTGAACCGAATCTTTTTTGTTTGGCAAAACTTGCGACAAGTTTTTGTAAGTGACTTCCGACATGAACGGAGCAAATGGCGCCATCAAACGTGACAACGTCACAAGCACTTCATGCAAAGTCTCGTAAGCGTAACGTTTTGTTTCAGGCATGCCTTCTTGCCAGAACAAGGAACGGTTGAAACGGATGTAGGTGTTCGTCAGGTCTTCGATGAATTGAAGAAGATGAGGAACAACGTTGTACAAGCGATAAGCGTCCATCTCTTTGTGAGTGTTCGCAATCAAACCATTCAAACGAGAAAGAACCCATTGATCCAGGATGTTTGGAGATTTCTTAGCATCGCCCTTTGGAACGAAGCCATCAATGTTCGCATAGTTCGCGAAGAATGAATAAGAGTTCCACCATCTTAACAAGATTTTACGAACGATATCGTAAACGCCTTTTTCAGAGAATTTCAATTCTTGCGCTTTCACCACCGGAGAGTCGATCAAGTACAAGCGCAAAGCATCCGCACCATGCTGATTCAATACTTCCATTGGATCAGGATAGTTTTTCAAAGACTTGGACATCTTGCGACCGTCTTCAGCCAAGACCAAACCATTCACAACAACGTTTTTGAATGGAGCTTGGTTGAACAACGCAGTCCCGATAATTGAAAGCGTATAGAACCAACCACGAGTTTGATCCAAACCTTCAGCGATGAAATCCGCGGGGAAAGCTTTTTTGAATTCTTCCACATTCGCATCAGGGAACCCCCACTGCGCGTATGGCATAGAACCAGATTCAAACCAACAATCCAAAACGCCATCAACGCGTTTTAGTGGTGATTTACCAGTCGGAGATGGGATCGTGATTTTATCCACAAATTCAATGTGCAAATCTTCAACTTTTTGACCAGATAATTTTTCAAGCTCTGCACGCGAACCCACGCAGATCACTTCGCCTTCTGTATTTCTCCAGATAGGAAGTGGTGTCCCCCAGAAACGATTGCGCGAGATCGCCCAGTCACGAGCGCCCTCCAACCAATTTCCGAAACGACCGTCACGAAGATGATCAGGAACCCAAGCAGTTTGCTTGTTGTTTGCGATCAAATTCTCTTTGATTTTCTCAACAGCCACGAACCAAGAAGAAACAGCACGATAGATCAGCGGAGTATCTGAACGATAGCAGTATGGGTAACTATGTTGGATCGTATCTTGTTTGAACAAGTTCCCTTTAGCTTTCAAGGCCGCGATGATGTCTTTGTCAGCATCCTTAACACGCTTCCCTTGATAATCAGAAACTTCTGCCGTGAACATACCGTCATCGTCCACTGGATTCACCAATGGGATACCAGCTTTTGCACATGCATAGTAATCTTCCTCACCGAACGCTGGTGCCATGTGAACAACACCCGTACCGGAATCAGTCGTTACGTGCTCAGAAGAAATAATACGGAACGCACCTTTTTCAGCGCGATCGCCAAAGTATGGGAATAAAGGTTCGTACGTTAAACCTACAAGCTCACTGCCCTTCATCATTTGCAAAACTTCAACTTCTTCATCTGGTTTCTTAAACACAGACGGAAGCAATGCTTGCGCCAAGATCAATTTACGACCCGAAGACTTTTCTTGAACCTTGACGTAATCCATTTCCAAGCCCACAGCCAAAGCCATGTTCGACGGAAGAGTCCAAGGAGTCGTCGTCCAAGCCATCACCGCTGTATCAGGTTGATTGATAAGCTTAAACATCACCGTGATCGCAGGGTCTTGAACCATTTTATAGTTCTGATTCGCTTCGAAATTTGAAAGCGATGTCGAGATCCCTACAGAGTAAGGAACAACTTTGTAACCTTCATAGATCAAGCCTTTTTTGAAAAGCTCTTGGAACACCCACCATACGGACTGCATGAAAGAAACGTCCATAGTGAAGTATGGATTTTCCATATCCACCCAACGACCCACGCGGCGTACAGTTGTTTTCCATTCAGTGGAGTAACGTTTTACAATCGAGCGACAAGCGTCGTTGTATTCAGCCACGCCCATTTTGAAAACGTCTTTGCGAGATTCAATTTTATGAGTCTTGTTGATTTCGTATTCAACTGGAAGACCATGACAGTCCCAACCAAAACGACGAGGCACAGTGTACCCCTTCATTGTCCAATAACGAGGAACCACGTCCTTCAAAACACCTGCCAGCAAGTGACCATAATGCGGAAGACCTGTCGCAAACGGTGGACCGTCATAGAAGCTGTAAGTTTTTTTACCTTTAGGATCTAGTGACTGTTGGAAAATCTTTTGCTGATCCCAGAAATCTAAAATGCCCTCTTCTTGCTTCGCAAGTTGGACATCAGGTTTTACAGCAGAATATGGAGTCGTTTTAGGAGTGTTTGCATTCGTCATAGGTCCTTAAGATTTATCAGCTTTTCCCTGATCTTGCACCCTTTCAGGACCTTGAACCCACGGAATGCGCAACGCATCATAGGTCTTTTTGCAACATCTCCATCAGACCAGGGAAGCGCTTCTTCACTTCCTGCATGCGCAAAGAGACAAAGCGCCTTGTCCCTTCGTCACGAAAACGAATCAGCCCCGCCTCGCGCAGGATCTTTAAATGGTGAGAGAACGTCGCTTTGGTTATGGAATACTCGAAAGTCCCACAGACTTTCTCCTCGCCCTTCATGGCCAATAACTGCTTAACCGCAGAAATGCGCACGGGATCACCCAGGGCTTTTAAGACCTGCTCCAAAGTGATATCTTTAAGTTTCGGGTGAGTGATAGCTTCCATTGTTAGATAAGTATCTAACATTGATCTTGCAATTCCACAAGCAAAGAGTATAACGGATATTGTTCGATATTCATCGAACATACCCCCGCCCCAAGCTTGGAGCCCAACAGGAGTTTCTTCATGAGCCCATCAGAATCCCACTCGACACCCGTCGAAGTTCCCGCCAGAACTTTAACATTACTATTAGGCCTTACTGTCGGAGTCATCGCAGCAAATCTATATTATGCACAACCACTCGTGGCGATGATAAGCCTTGCCCTTGGCATTGCAACATCATCAGCAGGATTGGTTGTGACATTCACACAAATCGGTTACGGTCTGGGAGTTTTATTCCTGGTTCCACTTGGCGATTTGGTGGAAAACAAAAAACTTATCCTCACTTTGATGATGATCGCCGTGGCAGCACTGCTAGCCCTCGCCTTCACCACTCATGTCATTCCGTATTTAACCGCCGCTTTGATTCTGGGAATTGGCACCTCGGCCGTACAAATTGTCGTACCTTACGCGACTCACATGACATCGGAATCCCACCGCGGTCGCGTGGTGGGAAGCTTAATGAGCGGACTGATGTTAGGGATCATGCTTTCTCGCCCGATATCCAGCCTTTTAACAGACATGCTTTCCTGGCATGCGGTGTTTTTCCTTTCGGCTGTTTTCATGTCGATCATGGCGTTTATTCTTTATAAATTCCTGCCACCCAGAAAACCCGCTCACACTGAAAATATTCACTACGTAAAACTGATTGCCTCTATGGGTGAGCTTTTCATGAATACTCCGGTCTTACGCCGTCGCGCGATTTATCAGGCCTGTATGTTTGGCGCCTTCAGTTTGTTTTGGACAGCAGCTCCCCTTTATCTGATGAGTGAAACTTATCACCTTTCCCAAACCGCGATCGCCATTTTCGCCTTTGCCGGAGTGGCCGGCGCGATTTCAGCTCCAATTGCAGGACGACTTGCCGACAAAGGCATGAGCACCCAAGCAACAGCGGTCGCGATGATTTCAGCTATTGCATCTTTCGCGGTGACTCATATCGTGGAACCCGGGTCATATACAGCTTTGGGAGTATTGGTATTTGCTGCGATCTTACTGGATGCAGGTATCACCGCGACACTGGTGTTGGGCCAACGTGCGATCTTTTCTTTGAAACCAGAATATCGCGGTCGCTTGAATGGACTTTATATCGCGACTATTTTCGTAGGAGGGGCCCTGGGTTCTTTCGCGGGAGCGTGGGCTTACGCCCATGGCGGCTGGACGATGACAACAATCGTGGGATCTCTATTCCCCGCAACCGCACTGGTCTATTTCTTAACCGAATGGATCACAGGGTTTCGTAAAACTCAGAATTAAAATGCCTGAAAGGTCGTTCTCACTTGGTTCAGATCTGAACCAAGTGAAACGAGCAGAAACTCGGCTCTATTTTGTAGGAGCCGGAGTCCCCGGAGAACCCGGAGTGAATACCAATCTTAGAAGATTCGCGAACTCATCTTCAGACATGGTTTTAACTTTGTTAGACAAGATCACTTCATTGATCAAACGAACACCTTCAGAAGATTCAGGTGCTTTTCCACGAGACAAAGCCACGCGGTAAATAATTTCGTGAAGAATCGCTACAGCGCGATCTTGAGTCGAAAGTTTATCCCAGTAAATTTGGTTGATCGTGTACAAAGATTTTTTTGGATATTGAACTGGCTTCTGTACGATCAAAAGTTCCAAAGAACAATCTTTCGCTGGCAATACAACCACACCGGCATCATCCAACACATTCGGCAAATAACCTTTTACAAATGTTACTTCATCCCTGAATGTCGAAAGATACGTGCTCAATTTCCCAAAAAGGATCGGATTCAATTTTTGAATACGCTTAATATAAGCACCAGCCAATTTAACTTCGTCGAACTCTGAGCCACTGTCTGTTTGATCGATAATTTCCTGATCCCAAACCCAGTCATAACGCAGGGTCAATTCGAAACGATCATAAAAACCCATCACTTGATCTGAACAAACAACCACGTTGCCTGCATTACCCACATAAGTCCACGCGTGACTTAGCGCTGGGAAAGACATCAAACCGACCAACAAAACACTCTTCATCATACTTTTCATCAAGGTCCTACCTTCCCGCTACTGTTATTGGTACTAATTGCACTGCTAGGCTGTACACTTCCGTTGTGTCGCCCTTATCCATAAGTTCAGCCATACGCACATTGAACTCAGCGATGATTTTTTTCGCTTTCGCCAAGTTCTTAACGTTCGCTGGGAAAACCATGCTGGTGATGCTGCGAGAATCGACGGAATCACGCTGTAACGAGGTTACAGAGCGACCGATGATTTGACGGTGGAACTCGCGCAAAACTTCAGATGGTACTTCATTTTGAGTGGTGATGTTCGTGAATGCAGGAACATAACGTCCATCTTCTTCTAACACCAAACCTTGATCAACCAAGCGATTCAAAGCACCTTCGGCTTGCAACTGAGAAATCTCCAAACGAGCCACAATACTATTGATGGTGTGATCAAAACCCTTCGTCGAAATCAAATTGAAGATCGCCAAATGCTCCCAATCCGAGATCATTGCAAACTCATCATTGGAAACAGAACGCATCGTTGATACTGGTTGTGCCTTTTCAGCAGCGATCAACATCTGCATTCTGCTTTTATCTTCCGGTGAAAGTTTCAAAAGTTCAGAAATACGCTCTGTCACTTTTGCACCTGGAATATAGCGGCCATGGATCAATTCCCAAAGACGACCTTGTGTTAACGACAGGTCACGAGCGAAAGCTCGCATTGAGTACTTTGGATTTTTGCGGCGGCGATTTAAGAAAATCTCGTTAAAGAAATTTGATAATTCTGATGTTTTTTTAATAGAAGTGTTCCCCATGGATAAAAATAACTATTGCAAAAGAGAAGGAGACGCAATGCAATTGCCATGTCGCTCTGACTCCATTGGAGTCGCAAATTGAATTTTTTGCATTTTGGAAAACTCGTGGAATGTCGTGGAATATCTAGAGCTTGGAGCCGAACGTCAGGATTTTGTCAGAATTAAACTAGAGGAATTTTGTTTACCCAAACAAGAATCATCTGATTATAATTCGAGCACCAAATTTCAAGCACCCTCAGCTTCCGCACTGAGAGCGCTTTTCCGGTTAGACCTGTACTTTCGAAATTTCAAGCTCGCGAAACGCATCTGTCACTTCATCATAGAAAGACAGCTTCCCGTCTTCCAGATCGAAGTACACACCGATCAATTGCAAACCACGATTCTTCACCGCGAAATCGATGAATGGAAAAGTACGCAGGTTGTCAAGTGAGGTCACGATTGAAGTCTTCTCACACTCGCGGCAATGGGAGTCCACGTCGCCTTCGGGGTGCGCTTTCAAAACTTTTTCTTTCGCTTCACCGGCAATCGTCATCCATTGTTGCACGAATCCACCCTCACGAATGGCATCTGGCTGGAACAAGGAGCGAATACCACCGCACTGACGATGTCCTAAGATCACGACATTTTCGACTTGTAGATTAACAACCGCGAATTCAATCGCTGCGGAAACCCCGTGGAAACCAATATTAGATTCAAATGGAGGAACCAAGTTCGCAACGTTGCGAACGACAAAGATTTCACCGGGTGAAGAAGAAAATAAAATCGCCGGATCAACGCGTGAATCACTGCACGCGATCATCAAAGTTTTTGGACTTTGCCCCGTGGCCAAGTTGTCATAGACAGAGTGCTGTTCCTTAAAGAAACGCTCTCTAAAGCGACGAAAGCCAACCATCATTTTTAGAATTTCTTTTTTTGTAAGAAGCGATTCCTGAGTCATGCTTCATTTACTAATCCTTCACTAGGAATTGTACAATTTGGCGTTTATGCATAACTCGCTGAGTCATCACATTTGTGAGCACTCTTCAGTGACTTTTTCCTCCCACGAAACCGCCGAAAACCCTTTCCTAACAATCATTTCATGATTCGTTGTTGGACTTTTCTTTCCGGCAGTTCATAGAATTTTTTTGGACAGCCTAAATACATTTTTACAAAAGAGTGTTCTATGAACCTGAATAAATTCGCTTTCAGCAGCCTCATCTTGTCGCTTTTGCTTACAAGCTGCAGTCCGGATCAACAACATCCGAGTGATTTCGATCATGAAACCAATACGATTCTTTGGGAGAATGTGGGAAGCGAATTCAATCCGCAATCATCACAAAATGATGTGGACATCAAAGACGTCGAAAAGATTTTAGTTAACGTTCCGAGTGCTGCAGACAAAGTCATTGTTAAATACTCCACGACACTTCCTGCAAACACCGCGATTGTAAAAATATTTACGATCAGCAAAGACTCATTAACGTCTTCCAACTTCCGCCGAGGACGTCGCAACAACACCATTGAAATGTCAGACCCTTCACAGCCTTGCAAACTGACCGTCGAAAACGGCCACATCAAAGATGTAAACGGTTATTGCTATGCTCGTATTGAAATTCACCTTCGCGAAAATGCACCGGTGGAGGTTTATAGCGGCTCAAAAATTATCACGGACCACTATTACCCCGTATCTTTGGCAGATTTAATGAAGCGCCTGGAAGATTGCCACGAGGATTCTGAACGTTTAGCACAGGTAGCGGATTTTTCGTCGTCCTATAGCGAAACGGGTGTACGCATTCCTTTATATACAACAGATCTGGTTCCCATCTTGCGCAAATTTCAGACGACGAATCCCAAACTGCAAGTCTTGCGTTTAGTGCAGATCTATATAGTGGATCGTGATCAGTTAGAAAAAATGATAGAGGAAGAGTTTGAATACTTTGATCGCGCCGAAGCCCGCAAGATTGTGGGCCTCGGAGTTTAGAAGACTTTAGTTACTGGAACGAGAAACGTAGTCGAACATTTCTTTGCGACCACCATAAGAGCATTTACCCTCTGCGCACGTGCGAGTCGCACATTTACCGCGAAGACCTGAAGGAGCTTTGGCATCATTCTTTGCCACGCAAACTTTTTTGAAGCCCTCTGCACTTCCTGCGACCGAGGCAGGTTTTCTGGAGGGAACCGGAGCTGCCGCCACAGGGGCTGCTTTGGCCGTGTCGGCTTTTAAAGTTACATTAATAGGAGCGGGCTCAGCTGGTTCCTGAGAAACTGGTTTCGGTGCAGGTTTTTGCACAATCGGTTCAGGCTTTGCCGGCATTTTAGGAAGTTGAGCCGTCGGATCGACATCCAACTCTTGCTGAGCTTCCATGGCCTTCTTGCCTTTTTTTCCTTTGGATTTAGAGATCTTTTTACCTTGCCCCGAAGTTTGGGCCGATTGAGTCCCGCCCTCTTCGTCATCAAAGTAACGATGGCGCATCAGTTCCGAATATTGATCAAGCACGCCGATCTCACCGCGCAACTGACAATCCGTGTTTGAACCCTTGCTACAGATTTTTTCCACGCATTTGCCACGCAAAGATGCCAGGGCATTGCGATTCTGCGAGCCAATACAACGTGTGGTTACGACTTTGCTTTCGTCGTTTACACGTTCGGCTTTACACACATCCTGACTTTCACCGTCACCAAAACAACTGGCAACGATTTCAGGAGTTTTAACTTCTTGTTTGTGGGCGCAACCAAAGGCTGCCAGGGCCGCCAAGACAACAACGTACTTTTTCAATGGATTCCCCTTTTGGTGTCTGCATTTAAATTTAACAAATTATCGTTTGGCAGGTAAAGGACTCTGCCAATTAGCTTTCAAACTGAGACTAAAATAGAGTTTCTTAACTGTTCGTTCCCAGGGACAGGCTATAAGCGAATTGATTAAACTTAATAAGCATTATACGCACTTTGATCCCCGGTCAGATTTCCAGCGCTTCCAACGTCCGTTGGGTTCTGCTAAGCTGACCCCTATGAAACGCGTCCTGGTCACGGGCTTTGAGCCCTTCGGCAATCAAGAAATCAACCCCTCGGAACTGCTAGCAGTCGAGCTGGCAGCCACATTGCCAGCCGTGACTTCACTGATTCTTCCCGTGGATTTCAAGGAAGCCTTTCAAGAACTTTTGAAGTTTATCGAACACCAGCCGCAGCCCTTTGATTTTATCGTGATGTTGGGACAAGCAAGTGGTCGTGCGCAAATCTGTTTAGAGCGCATGGCCCACAACTGGATGGAAAACAGAAACGCCGACAAGAAAAACCCTGCGATCCCCGCGCAAAAAATCTTCCCCGGACATGTTGATGCGGTGACGACGCCTTTGCCGGTGGAGCAAATTCGTGACGAACTAAATCTCAATTTTGCGAACTTCCCCGTCGCGGTTACCCTGTCTGCAGGCGTGTATGTCTGTAACAATCTTTACTATAAAGTTTTAAATCACCAAGAACTTAAGAACATCCCCGCTCTGTTTGTTCACGTCCCTCTGTTACCTGAACAACAAAAAGACTCCTCCCACCCGGTGATGGAATTCAAGCTGCAGGTTCAAATCCTGACCGCCCTTCTTGAAACACTAAAAATCTAACTTTTCAATTGCGAGGAACCTGCCTCCCTCCTAGACTTGAAAAGGTGCCAGGTCCTATTTCTTGCCGCTCGCCGACAAGAACCAGGACCTGGCACCTTTTCTCGGAGTGGAAGTATGGCAAAGAATCGTCGTTGGGTTATTAAAGCTGGCAGTAAAATGGTTTGCGATGGCGGTCCTCTGCTTATGAGGGCTTGGATGCTGCAAGTGGCGCAGCTAAAAAAGAAGTACAACATTGATGTGATTTGGGTGACTTCCGGAGCTATTGCCTGGGCTGTGGCTCGCACGAATTTCAAAGCCACTAAACGTACCCTTCCGCAAAAGCAGGCTTTGAGCGCGATCGGACAACCTTTAGTGATGGATCAATATGTTCTTGCTTTGCAGTCTGCAAATCTTTTGGGATCGCAAGTTTTGCTAACGGCTGGAGACATGAAAGATCCTGTTCGCCGTAAGAATTTGCAAAACACTCTTTCCGAACTCGTCAAAATGAAAGTCATCCCTATTTTAAATGAAAACGATGCGGTTGCGACCGAAGAGATCAAGTTCGGCGACAATGACTCACTAGCTGCGAAAGTGGCGGTAATGATGAAGGCTGAACGAGTGGTCTTGATGACGGACGTGGAAGGCCTGTTTGATTCTGATCCGAATAAAAATCCTGATGCAACACTGGTTCGCTATCGCCCTAAAGTGGGTAAAGCTGAATTCGCTTTGGCGGATCGCAAATCGATTTCCAAAGTCGGCACGGGTGGAATGTATTCAAAATTATTAGCGGCAGAAACTGCGGGTAAAAATAAAATCATCACGCACTTGGTGAAGGGCGATATTCCTAACAACTTACTGCACATCGCTCAGGGCACAAGTATTGGAACTCAATTCGGAGGTCGCGATGCACTCGCAAAATGACTTGATGCTGGCTGATTTAAAAAAAGCAGCGCGCGAACAGCGCAAACTGGAGAGTTCGACTAAAAACAAAGCGCTTTTAAAAATTGCTGAAAAGCTTTCGTTGGCTTCAAAAGATATTATCTCTGCTAACCAAAAAGACCTGGACGCTTTGGCTCCGGATACAGCTGCGGCCTTTCGCGATCGTTTGACTTTAACTCCCGAGCGTATTGATGGAATGATTGAAAGCCTTAAGCAAGTGGCGGCCCTTCCCGACCCTGTCGGCGAAATGATTGACCAGCAGACTTTGAAAAATGGTTTGTTACTTAAAAAGATCCGCGCCCCACTGGGTGTGATCTTTATGATCTTTGAATCCCGACCCAATGTTATTTTGGAAGCGTTTTCGCTGGCTTTTAAAGCTGGCAACGTCATTTTACTTCGCGGAGGGTCTGAGTCTAAACACTCAGCGGCTGCGATTTATAAACTGATGCGCGATGCTTTAACGGAAGCTGGTTTTAAGTTCATGCCATTCCATGGAGTCGAAGATTACGAGCGTGGCTTGGTCGAGCAGCTTTTAAAACGCAAGGACATGATTGATATCGTGGTTCCTCGCGGTGGTGACAAGCTGATTGATTTCGTTCAACGCACGGCTTTGATGCCAATCATTAAGAACGACCGAGGCATGTGTCATACGTTCGTTGATGAGGACGCTGATTTAGCAATGGCGGCTAAGATTGTAACCAACGCGAAAACGCAACGTCCGGGCGTGTGCAATGCCCTGGAAACAGTTTTAGTTCACGAAAAGGTCGCAGCTCAATTTTTGCCGATGCTTTATAAGGAAACTGATTCCAAAAAACTTCAGTGGCATGTCGACAGCGCTTCACTATTCATTTTGAAAGATCACGAGCGCGTAACTTCCGCAAAACCTGAAGACTGGGACACAGAGTACTTGGACCTGATCATGAACTGCCGTGTGGTTTCAGGAATCGATGAAGCCTTGGCACACATTGAAAAGCACGGCAGTAAGCACTCAGAGGCAATCATCACAAAATCTGAAACCAAGGCTCGCCTGTTTCAACAAGAAATAGACGCCGCCGCCGTTTACTGGAATGCCTCCACTCGCTTTACGGATGGCTTTGAATTCGGCTTAGGCGGAGAACTTGGGATCAGCACACAAAAGCTGCACGTGCGCGGGCCGGTGGGTTTACGCGAGCTAACGAACGCCCGCTGGCTGGTAGATGGCTCCGGACAAACACGCGGATAAAGCAGTACTAGGGCGCGAGTTTGCGCTCTGCCTGGCATTTATTTTTATTGCATTTAGAAACGAACTTATCAGCCGTATCGTCTCCAAGAGCGCAGCTAGATAACTCTTCATTCTGCAATTCTTCAAACTCGGACGGAAAGTCCGTGTTAATGGCTTGAATATGCCGGCAACGGTCTACAAATAACGTACATTCTTTGTCCGAATCACAGGAATAATAATCAAGGCCCTGAAGGGAGAAGCGCTTTCTCTTTTTATCACATTGTCCTTTAGCGCACACAACTTCATAAGTCTTGATTAAACGCTCTAGAACGTTTCCCCTGCTATTATATGGTGGCTCGCAGAATACTATGTCAGTTTCCGTAATCTTTCTATGAATTGGAACCGACAAAATCTTAGAACAATGATACACAATCAATTGGCAGTCTTTGGCTCTATCACACTGCTTTGGATATTTTGGGGGATTTTTGGGGTCAAACTTATCTTCCCACTGAACCCTTTTTATCGAAACTGGTTCCTTTGCCCTAGCGAGCGAAAAAAACAAAATAGACGACATAAAAATTGAAAACACGAAAACTAATCTCATATAGAAATGATAACTATAAACAATTTTCTGTCACTATCATTTCTATTGAAACTAGTAATATTACGGATTGAATACAAGAACCAAGAAAACGAAGAACAACACTAAGTGCACTGTTCCTTCGAGCATCGTGGTGCGCCTGTTCGAGAACGTTAACGTGCTTAAGATTAAAGTCATCCCCAGCAACGTCACTTCACGTGGAGCTAAGCCCAGGACGACTTTTTGACCCGTGAACGATGCGATCGCAAGGATCACGGGAACTGTCAGACCGACCGTTGAGGTGGCAGCCCCTAAACACAGATTCACTGTACGTTGCAGGTCATTACGAGCAACCGCACGAAGGGCACTGATGCCTTCTGGTGCGAATACGATCGCAGCTACAACCACCCCGCCCAGAGCCAATGGCAAATTCAAGGCTTTGATTTCTGCATCCAGGATTTTTGCCAAGCCCTTGGATAACAAAACGATCGGTAGGATGTTTGCCAGCAACAGGATCACGTGATTGCGCAGCTTTGCCATATCAATCGGTGGTCGCGGAGCATCGACGTCTTCGTCAACCTTACCTTCGATTTGATGAACGTAAAAAGCCCGGTGACGCCCTGTTTGTGTGATCAAGAAAACGCCGTACAAAGCGATCGAGAAAATCGAAAAGTACGTGGACTGCCAAAACGACAAGGTTCCTGACTCTGTCGAAGTTGTAAAATTCGGCAAGATCAATGCGATACATGTTAAAGGAATCAACACCGACAAATAGGAAGCGGCACCTTGAAGATTGTAAGACTGCTCACGATGTTTAAGACCACCGATGAACAACCCAAGACCGACGACACCATTCATAACAATCATCAGAACCGAGAACATCGTATCACGCCCCATAGTGGGAGCGGCATTTGAACCCAACATCACGGCCGCCACTAACGCCACCTCGATCACGACGATGGATAAAGTCAGGATCAACGTTCCGTAGGGCTCCCCCATAATTTCCGCAAGTTCTTCGGCCTCATGAACAACGCCAAAAGCTGACCACATGATCACAGCAAAGAACAACGTGAACAGAACCATCAACACCGCAGGCGATGTTACGGTGTCCATCCAACCGGCAAGAACCAGGAAATATAAAAGGACCGAACCCCATGAGGTTAACAAACGTAAATTAGAAAGATTGAACATAGGCTCCCTTTTTATATTTATTTATTTCCAAGGGAGCAGTGGGTTATGTCAAGGTCATTCCTACAACACCACGTTTGTTGATAAGAACTTAGAACTGTCTTGATGCAAAATTCCCTGAATGACCTGACGACTTGCTTGATCTTGTTTCGCTGCAACCATGCAACGAATACTGAAAGAGCGAAGCGCATCGTAAACACTCAAAGTTCCTTCGGCGGAATTCTTACGCCCGGTGAAAGGATAAACATCCGGACCACGCTGGCATTGGCTGTTAATGTTGATACGACAAACCTGATTACTTAAGCGATCGATCATTCGTCCCATTTTTTCAGCATCGCGACCAAACACACTCGCCTGATTCCCGTAAGGAGAATTCAAAATATAATCTTCGATCTCTTGAAAACTTTCATATTCAGCCAGTGGAATCACCGGACCGAACTGCTCTTCAACAGCAGCGCGGGAATTCAACGGCACATTCCCCAGAATCGCCGGGAAGAAAATATTTCCTTTAAGCTTTCCACCCTGCTCTGGATTTGCCAGCACCGCACCTTTGGAAATGGCATCGTCGATCAGACCTTGCAAATACTTTGGCTTTTCTGGATCTGGCAATGGAGTGATCGCAACTCCCTTATCCCACGGCATACCAGCAACCAGACTATTCACTTTCTGAACCAGTTTTTTAGTGAATTCCGCAGAGATCTTTTTATGCACGAAAATCATTTTTAAAGCCGTACAGCGCTGACCATTGAAGGACAAAGCTCCCCGCACGCATTCGCTCACTGCGTTGTCCAAATCCGCGTCCTCTAAAATAATCGCGGGATTTTTAGCTTCCAGACTAAGAATACTGCGGAAACGGAACGGCTGAGGATGCGCCACCTTGATTTGATTTGCCACGCGACTGGTGCCGATGAATGCCAAGACATCAATCTTGCCATCTTTCACAACGGGATTTACGATCTCACGTCCCAAACCATTGATGATATTCACCACGCCTTTAGGGAAAGCCGTACGGAAAGGCTCAAGCAACGGCTCCCACAAAAGCTGTCCGTAACGAGCAAGCTTCACCACCACAGTATTGCCCATTATCAGTGCCGGAATCAGCGTCGTGAACGTTTCGTTTAAAGGATAATTGAAAGGCCCCATACACAGGGTCACTCCCAATGGAGCCCGGCGAATCTGCGCCATCACTCCACCCGAGAATTGAAAACGACTGGCTTCGCGGTCCATGTTTTTTACTTCATTCACCGTATCATCGATGTACTGAATCGTACGATCAAACTCAGCTTGGGAGTCTGCCCAGTTTTTTCCGATCTCCCACATAAGCAGGCGACAAATGATTTCACGCTGCTCAAGCATGCCATTTCTGAAAGCCACGACCGCATTCATACGATCTTCCATGCGCGATGTTGGCCAATCGCCCAACCCCTTTGCCCAAGCTTTCGCAGCTCCGTCGACAGCTTCACCCAATATATTCGCGCTTACGTGCGGAGTCGTTCCGATTTGTTTTGGCTGACCGTCTTCTGTACAGGTCGAAAAAACCGGCTGAGCTTCATAGCCTTTATCGCGGATTTCGCCGTTAATTAAAATACGGCCATTTAACTGAGGAATACCCGGAAATTCTGGGAGCTGATAGTTCATCACGGTGGTCCTTTCAGAGGTGATAAGTTAGGTTACTCTCCTCTGGTCGTCGCGCAAGGCCTTTAGCAGCTATGTCATACCCTTGCCACCAGACATAATGTTTAAACTGTTTACAATCCTGAGGAGTTTTCAGCCCCTCTGGCGGGAGCCCTGTTGTTCCGTTAAACTCCCGGCTTAAGGAAAAACATATGAACAAGAATCTAACGCAAGTCGCATTGTCTCTTCTTGCCCTGACCCTGATCGCCGGCTGCCAGGGAACCAACCCGGGTGCTCAAGTTGAGCTAACTAACGAAACCGGAATTGTTGGTGGCGAGCCGATTGCTAAAAATAGCTCCTTGATAAAACATGCCGTGGGGCTTTTGATATTGCGCAAAGATGAATCCCAAACCACCTGCTCTGCCGTTATAATTCGAAAAGATCTAATCTTAACTGCTAGACATTGTCTGACCAATGCTAAATTGGTCTATGTGATGTTCACGAATGATATGCATTCTAAAGACTATTACTATCTGAATTCGACGACATTCATTTCATATGAAAAAAACCCTGACACGGGCAAGGATGCTGATCTTGCGTTAATCAAAGTCCGTGGGGATCTGGCACCGGGATATGAACCCATCAATATGCCGACCGAAACCATTCGCGCTAAACCAGGTTTGGACATTATTCATATTGGCTTTGGGCAAAGCAAAAGCATCGCAAACAGTCCGACCGACGAAAAGGGATGGGGAATCCTTCGTACCGTCAAACAAAAGGTCTTGTACATGTACGACATTATGGAGAAGAATTCGCAATCTTTTGTGGTGGATCAATCCAATCTTAAGGGAATCTGCTATGGAGATTCCGGTGGCCCAGCTTATACGGTCTCGAACGGTAAGTACTACCTAGTGGGTATTAATGAAGGAACCTTGGCTGGTTACAACAAAGACCCCAATGACACGGACACCTGTCATGGTCGCAGTTTGCTCGTCGACGTTTTTGCCACGAAAAAATGGATATTAGACAACGCTGCGAAACTTCAATAAGCTTCTTACCCAAGGAGCTTTCATGAGAGCAAAAGTCCACAGAATTGATGGTCATCATTTTAAATTTGAAGTTCGCGGAATGCAGGGAGATATCGACGTTGCCTTCGCTGATGGCAAGTCCGCAGGCCCAAGCCCGAAAGAATTAGTACTTGCCGCTTTATGTGGATGCACAGGAACAGACGTTGTTGATCTGATGGCCAAGTTTCAAGTGCAATATGAAAGCTTCGATCTGGAAGCCCGTGCGGGACTAACCGACAAGCATCCAAAAATCTTCACGCGCATTGATTTGACCTACTCAGTAAAAGGCGCTGGCATCGACGCCGCGCAAGTTGTCGAGGCAGCCAAACGCTCGACTCATCAATACAGCGGAACCGCAGCGATGCTTTCAAAAGCGGTTCCCATTTTCTATACTGTTCAAGTCAACGGAGAAACCGTTGCCACTGATCAAGCGCAATTCGCGTAAATAAAAAAGCCCCGGGGGACAATCCGGGGCCTTTCGAGTGCAACCGCTATTCGAAATGCGGGTACACAAATAATTTAAAGATCACCAAAAGAACAACCAAAACTCCCAGAATAATAATTCCACGAGAATTGTGTTTTACATCGGGAGGCACGCTAGTGTGTGATGACTTGTTTTCCATACAAATAAATCCATTCCCTTCGCTTTCAAAGCAAAGGTGTTAAGTTCGTAAAAACTAAAATTAAACTGTGGGATTAGATGATGGAAACTGGCGGGGCTCGGGACTGAGACCAATTAAATTCAACAAGACTTTGATAACGATAGGAAACAGGATCGCGATGGCCGTATTCGACCTCGGGATTTAAAAGTACAAATTCCGTGACGACAGCAAAGAACGTCGGCAGACGATCTGTGTTTTTAAAGAAACGAAGATTACTTGAAAGTTCAAAGGCTAGCGTGGGACTCGCAACCAGACGTTGCACTGAAGAAACAGACGCACCACTGCCCGCTGCGACTTCCAGTTGTGGAAAGCTCGCAAAAAACAAAAATGCGAAAAGAAATAGAAAACCTGAATACTTCACAAGCTTCACGCTAACAGCGTTTGCAAGTCTTGTCAAAACTCGGACTATTCGCCTGAGACGATTGAATTGGAAGTGGAGCTGACATGGATTGTGATCGTTTTCGCATCCTGCTGCGCACGATACTCTGCGGAACCATTGACCAAAGCCACTGCGCCACAAAGCACCATAATAACCAGAACGCCTAATCCAAAAATTTTAAGTGTGTTCATGCTTCTTAGTATACAAGCTCCCCAGAGGGACCGCGAACCGCGTTCTCACAACGGGACGCTATATTCACGAGTGTCGAAAAGTTAGCGCATAATTCCTTCACGGCTCAGAGGAAAATCGTCAATATCTTCGACACGAACTACAGCACTGATAATTCACAGTGAAAGTGCTCATTGATTGTGAGTCTTTGTGGAGATTCCTAGAATATCCCTCTGCAAGGAGTTTTTCATGGAATTAAAAGATCAGGTTATCATCGTTACGGGTGCCGCCAGTGGAATCGGAAGAGAGTCCGCCGTCGCTCTTGCTAAAAAAGGCGCAAAAATAATTTCTGCTGACTACAACGATCAAGGGGCGGAAAAGACCGCCGAAGAATTGCGCGAAATCGGCGTCCCCGCCTTTTCATTCAAAGTCGATGTTTCCAAAGCGGAACAAGTCAAAGCTCTGGTCGACTTTGCTGTCGAAAAATTTGGGACCTTAAACGGGATCTTTAATAATGCCGGTATAGGTCTGGTGAAACCGTTTCTGGAAATGGAACCCGCCTCTTACATGAAAGTTATCGAGGTCGATCAACACAGCGTTTATTATGGAATGTGGTACGCGGCTAAGAAAATGGTGGAACTTAAAGCCAAGGGTACATTCGTTAACACCGCTTCTATATATGGGACCATGGCTTCTGAAGGAAGTTTCAATTACAACGCCGCGAAAGCCGCCGTCGTGATGATGAGCAAAACCGCCGCATTAGAACTGGCTCCGTATGGCATTCGCGTGGTCGGAGTGGCGCCGGGCTTTATCAACACATCAATTCTGGGTGATGATAAAGCCATGAAGGATACTTTGGCGAAACAACATATGCATGGGCGTTTGATTGAACCCGAAAAAGTGGCAAGTGTAGTGGCCTTTTTGTTCTCTGACGCTGCCCAAGCGATCAATGGAACAACTGTTCCCGTGGATGACGGGTTTCTGGTGTTTAAGAAATAGTAGAATTTTATCCCGCGACGCCTTAGGATTTTCTTATGAACAAAAATCTTCAGAAAATCGTTTTGGCTGTCGTGGGAATTGTCATTGTCGCAATCGCAGCTCGTTATAGCTATTACGGGTCCCTGGTTCGATCTTGCATTTACACCGAAGAAGAAAAAACCGTGGCGCCCCGCTTTAAAGATGCCAAGATCCATTTATTCCGACAAGCCGCTGTCATCTCGGGTCCCACCGAAGAATATGCCTGCCTGCCTTTGATGAATCAGTTCACCAACCGCATTCAAGAAGTCCAATATGCTCATCACGACAAAGGCGACAAAACCCTGATCGACGAGAAATCCAATTTAGAGTTTTCTATTGTCCGCTATATCTCGGTCACTAAACATGGGATTACGACCATCGATTCCGGCAAAGGCCCCATTGATTACCTGATATTGCAAGACCAGCTGGGAAAATTCTATCGCGTCGCCGTCGTAAGCTTAGGGATCAACCGCGACAGCGATGAATACCTAAAGGCCTCCACCAGCGAAGGCGAGGAAGTTCTCTCTCCGGAGACGGCCTTTTTAGAATAACAACACCGCGCGTCCTGTAATAACATCAGGGTTTCGTCAAGAATTGTGAATTTTATTGAGTCACGGAAATACCGGGACTACAAAAGTTCTATGAAAAGACTGACTCTGACAGCTTCTTTGATCCTGATTCTTCCTTTAACGTCCCAAGCCGACTGGACACAGATTTCGGCGCGGGATTTTACCATGCAGGATCCACCGATCTCAGAATCCTCGGTTGAAAAAGCAGAAGTCGACGTCATGTTTGATCTGCAAAACCGCCGCACCGAAGCTGAGTGCGCCATGGCCGAAAAACAGCAAAGCCCCACATTCGATGCTTTCTATAAAAAATCAGGCCTTTTCACTGCCGAAGAATACGCAAAAATCCAAAGACCTCTGATGCAAGCCTCCTCCCTGGCTTCAAAAATTTCTGAATCCTTTAAAGACCACTATCACCGCCCCCGTCCTTACAGCGATTACTCTCGCCTTCGTCCCTGCATTCCTCCTCCAGGTGGTTCAAAATCTTACCCAAGCATGCACGCCGCCGTCAGCATGACTGACGCCTGCATTATGGCTGCGATCTTTCCAGATCGTGCTCAGCAGATTTTGACTTACGGAGATCGTCTGGGAACTCTACGTACAGTGGTGGGAGTTCACTATCCTTCGGATGTTACGGCGGGTAAAATCCTGGGTGAGCAAATTTGCAAGGCCCTGTTAGCTGATCCTTCATATACAAAGCTCCTGCCTCATAATTAGCTCTATAGTCTGCGACACTAAATAGATCGAAATCCAAAACTAAACAAATGCGACTTGAAAGTCTCATCATGAGACTTTCATCAAATACTACTGTTTCCAGCCAAAAGTGCCGATTTATTCCGTAAGTACTTTGAAAGGTGCCGGAATGTTGAAACTTATTGGTAAATCCACCGCCATTATTCTTTTTATCGCCTCTCTTTTCTGTGGTGCCTATGCCCTTGCTGATGACGCCAGCGACATGGCAGGTGCGATTGAAAAAACCCAAAAAGACCTGCGTAGCTCGCAAACTCGCCAAGGTATGACCAAAGAGTCCCCTGAGGCCGCTCAAGTCGCTGAAAAAGTTAAAAGCATGTCAGGCAGCTCAGCCAACGAAAACGAAATGTACGACCTTGCAGCAGATGTTTTGGGCAACATGAAGGGCATGTCTCAAGAGCAGCTAATGAAAGTCATGCAGGAAGCGCAAAAAGATCCAGAGGGCTTTTTGAAAACATGGACTCCCGAGCAACGTAAGAAATTGGAAGGCATCGCGGAGCGCCTGCCCGCTTCTAAAAAAGGCAAACAGCCATAATCTCTATCCGTCAGAGAGTGTCTGTCTCACGGAACGATTCACACGGAACAACTACACCGTCAAAAAACGAAGTCATAAGAATTTGACAGCATAAAGCCCATGCTGTCACTTTCGTACTTTTCATCTACTTCAGCTAAAAATGAACAGACTCTCGCCGGGCCAGAATTTGCTTTGATAACTTGTGAAAGGATCGCAACAAGACTCGCGGAATTTTCCCGAATCTTGGATTGCGAAAACAGGCTATGAAAAAGGCATTTATTATTTTGAATCTTTTAATTTACAGCTTTCACGCCAACGCAAAAACCGCCTCGATTCTGGAATCCCTCAGCAGCAGTTGTAAGTACCGTTCCGAAAAATTCATCGCGAGCATGGATAAAATCAAACCGCGCTATGCTTACGGATACATCAACGACTGGCTGATGAATTTGAATTGCAAGATGCCGCCGAACGCGAAGGACTAGATCCCATCGTCGCTGTCACTCCGGAAATCTTGTCACAAAAATACTGCGACCAGATAAAATCAGTGAAAAGTCAGGAATTTGAAATTTACTTTTTAGATAAACAGTTCAAGGACGCCGGGATGAAAAAAGCGGAGATTGAAAAAGAACTGTTCAAAGCCAAGTACCTTTTAGACTCGCCGATGCTTTAGAAGGCTTTAAAATCAAAGTAAAGGAGTGACTTAAAAAATCACTCCTTTCACAAGCTCAGTGAAGAGATTATTTAACTGAAAATCGCTCACTTAATGTGTCCTCGTTTTGATTACAGTCGTAATCACACCTCTTGACCCGCTCCTGCTCCCCACGCTAGAAGTCGCACCATGAACCACACTTATCGCGACATTCTTTCTTCAGAACTGCTCACACGCAAGCAAAGCAATCCGCGGTTTTCTTTGCGGGCTTTCGCGAAACAATTGGATTTGAGTGCCAGCCATCTTTCTTCATTGATTATCGGAAAAAGAAATCTGACGCCGCAGCAGGCTCACAAGCTTTTAAACAAACTTGAACTATCTCCGGCAGACAAATCTTTATTTTTATCTTCGGCCTTTCCTCATATACTAGAAACACCCACAGCTCAGGAACGCCAGACGCAGCTTATCGCCGACGACAAATTTACTTTTCTGGCCGATTGGTATCACTTCGCAATCTTGAGCCTGGGAGATATTTCTCTCAATAAAGCCACACCGGCTTGGGTTTCAGAACGCCTGGGAATCAGCGAGCTGCAAGCCCGCGATGCTCTCAACCGTCTGCAACGTCTGGATCTAATTTCTATTAAATCAGACGGCAGCTTTAAACAGACTGGAAATCCCTTAACGACGACGGATGATATTCCATCAGGTGCCATCAAGGCCTACCACCGCAGTGTGATCGATCTGGCAAAAACAAAACTTGATACAGTTCCTGTCGAGGAGCGTGAATACGGCGCGATCACATTGGCCATCAATCCCGCGAAGATTGGTAAAGCCAAAAAGATGATTCGCGATTTTCAGAACCAGCTTTGCGAAGAACTCGAAGTCGGCAAAAAGAAATCAGTCTACACGCTCTCTGTGCAATTCTTCCCCGTCTCGGAAACCAAGGAATAAAAATGAAACACCGCTTTTTAATTTCAGTCTTATTCCTTTTAGTAAGTTCAACTTCTTTTGCCTGGAACCGTGTTGGTAACGGCGGCGGCGCCTGGATATGTCGCAGTTACGTCGGAAGTTTTTCTAATACCGAAGTTTCATGGGTTGCCCAAATCGATTTGCATGAAGCCTCATCGCAATACGGCCTTAAGATTAAAAACTTCAGTGGCAACTATCGCAGCATTGTTAAAAAAGTGGCCCAGCGTTTAAGCGCGTTGCCAAACAATCCTCTTGCCGGACTTGCGCCATTTTTGAAAGAGGTCAATGATCTAAGACCGGGACAACACGTCACTTATGTCGATCATGATTTAAACATCATCAACGATGCACTTTATTTTGCAGTACCAAAGGCATCGGCTTGCCCCAAGGGACGAATTCGTTACGAGCAAATCGTAAATTTCGACAACAATGGTTTCATTTTTGTTCAAAAAAGTCTTTTTAATCATTTATCGGAAAGATCCAAGGCCGCAATGGTTCTGCACGAAGCCATCTATGCCTATCGCCGCAGCTTGGGTGACACTGATTCCTTAAACAGCCGTCGCATTGTGGGTTTGGCTTTCTCAACTTTACCGGACGAGGAAATCAGCTGGCACCTTTCGTATTTAAAAAACGACATCGCACTCCGGTACCCACCTAGCTATAATTTTTATATTAAAATGATATCCGATGAAGGTCAGATTCAACCGTTGTGGAGCATCCCGATTCGTTTGACAGGTTTGACTAAAGGGGCCTCGACGGAAAATGCTGCCCTGGAAGTCGTTTCCAATTACTTAGGGTTTGCTTTCATGTACGTTGATCCTATAATCAACCCGATTAAAGCCGCTCCGAACTTAAGCATCCGCCTCAATGATGGTAATACCTATACAGCGCCGCTAACACCGAATGGTTGGGCGAAAAGACTGTCCCCCAACCTATTTAGCACCAACCCTAAATACTCCTGCGAAGCTGTCACCATGGTTGGCTATAACGACGTTCATATCATTTGCGTAAGCCTGCCTAAGAACTAAGAGAACTTTCCCCTTGTCTCATTTTGAGATAGAACCGGACACCTTAAGGACCGAAGTCCTTAAGCCGATAAAGGTTCATGTCAAATGCAGCCGAAAAAATTCAGTTCGTTCCAAGAGGTAATCTAAAAAGAACTTTGGCGTATCGTCCAATGCTGAACCGATGGTCCTATTTCCAGATGGGTTATGGGGGCTTCTTATTTCTTTTGGGAATTGGCGCAATTATCCATAATGCGACTTGTGATTGCTCCGCTCAAGCAAGGATCTCTTTAGGGAACTCCACAGCCCTCTTTCTTGGCCTGTCTGCAGTCCTTTTCTGGGCCGCGCGCAAAACACGTGAGCTTTCCAAAACGTTAGTGCATGTCACCCCAGAAGATATCACCCTCGATAAACCGAACAAGACGATTGAGATCGCTTACAAAGACATCAGCTCCGTCAAACTGGCATTCGTTCCCAGACTGGGCGGATGGATTGAGATTCATCTTAAAGACAAATCCATGCACAAATTTCCGGTAGGACTTGAGCGTAGTGAATATATTTTGGAATCAATTGCCAACTACAATCCGCAACTGGTCTCAATGGAACAGATCGAACAGTACCGCAGAACTTCAATTGTCGGTGATCACATAGGGGCGCGCATAGAAGAAGTCCTTCGCAATTGGCGCTCCATGTTGGCACGATATGTAGGATTACCTTTGATGACTGTCCTTATCGCGACCGGTATAAGATACCTGCGTGGCAAGCCTATGAATAATGGTGATGATCTTATGATCGTAACCATGGTCTTTGGAATGATCAGCATGGTCATAGGCGCCAACTTGTACTGGCTGACAGAGAACCGAATCTCGACAAATATCCGCAAAAGACTTATCAATGATCCGAACAACGCTGCCCGCGACTTGGCCTACGAAAGTAAAGTGATCAAGCTGGCACAAAAAGCCCACGTGGTACTTTTCTTTTGTGCTGTTGCTGCGCTTTTTATCTGGATTAAAAAGTAAATGGACGTGATACACCCTCCTTGGCGCGTCGCGCATCATTGACGACGCCCACACCCAAGGTTAAATTTAAAGTCCCTTAGCAAAGCTCCTCCTGGGAGCTTTTTCTTTTCGGTGCGCGCGGGTGGTGGAATTGGTAGACACGTACGTTTGAGGGGCGTATGCGCAAGCGTGAGGGTTCAAGTCCCTCTCCGCGCACCATTCTATCGGTGGCAAATTTCCACAAGTGTTACGTCTAATTCTGTGAGTTTTCCCTCTCTCGTAGTTACAAGTTCGCAATCCGATGAAATAAAATGGAAAGCTGTAGGAAGACACAGTACAGATTTACTGTATCGCCATTTTGGCTATTGGGGGATCTGTGAAAACACTTAAACATTATTTGTACGCACTAGCGATAGCAGCGACTTTAATGAGTTCCGTTCCCGCATCAGCTGACACCATTGAATTGCGTTCCGATACCTGGTGTCCCTATGTTTGCGACAACAAAGCCGCTCCCGGATACATGATCGAAGCCTTCATCCGCATTTTTGAAAAACACGGCCACAAAGTAAATTTTGAAATCGTCAATTGGGCTCGCGCCGTCAATGAGACCCGTCAAAACAAAGCCCATGTTATTGTGGGTGCGATGGTGAATGACTCGCCCGATTTTGTCTTTCCGGAAAAATCCTTTGGTACGGGTGATGACTATTTCTATGTTCCACGCGACTCAACTTGGACCTATACCGGCGAGCCTTCTTTGAAAGGCAAAAAAGTCGGTGTGATCAATGGCTATGCCTATGGCGGTTTGGTTGATGATATTATCCGTAAGCGCAAAGACGTCTTCATTTCTATGTCGGGTGATCACCCGCTTGAACAACTTTTCCGCATGGTTAAAAACAAACGCTTAGATGCTTTTATCGAAAACGATGCCGTCTTTAAATATACTCTTAGAGAACTAAAGTTAAATCCGAACGACTATAAACGAGTCAGCGAAAACGTCGCAGATGATCCAAGATTATGGGCCGCGTTTTCTCCGAAGAATAAAAAATCGGTTGCCTACGGTAAGATTTTTTCAAAAGGCATTGTGGAACTTCGCCAAAGCGGCGAACTGCAAAAGATCCTGGCTAAATACGGGCTCACCGATTGGGAACCCCTGCCAAAACAATCACGTTAACTTATAATAGATCGCGATCCAAGGGGCTACTGGATTCACAGCTGAACTTCATGCTCTGCTCGGTGTCGCGCTTCAACGTAATCGTGGTGCGACGAACGGAATTAAAGACAGACACGATATCGGAACCGTCCAACACGCTTGTAAAACCCGTTTTCTCGTCAGTCACTTCCATACTGAGTGGGCTTCCATCAATCAACGAAGTGGAAAGCTTTAACAGATATCCATCCACCGTCATTTGCGTCACCTCTCCCGGAACAATAGAAACCCACGGGAACGAATTCTGATTATTTAATATCACCGAGCACGCTAAACGAACGTTGAACAATGCTGGACCGTTCTCAAAACCAAAAATCCCTGGGCGAGACCGAGGTTTCGCTTTAATCACCTCGTCAATACCACCACGCAAAAGATCGTCATTCATTCCCGAATACAGCAAGCCCATGATTTGACGAGTGCGGTAAGAACTCTCATCACCCAGCTCTTGCCTTAGGGCATAGTAGATTTCTTCGTGCAGCAGGATTGCTGCCTTCTGATAATTCGAGAACTGAGGCAATCCCCAAACACGACTTGAATAAATTACTTCACCATCAAGATTGGCGTCTGCCAGTTGAACATAAGACACCACTCCCGCAGGACAGCTGGAGACTGGTGGTTTATAACGAAGCTCCGCATCCGGTAGATAATTTAAAGCATCAGGAACGGGGCGTAGTCTGCTGCGGATGTTTAAAGGGTGCTTTTCCAAAAGAGCATCCAGCTTTGGCAGTACACGCTTAATGTAAGCGCGTTGCTCTTCTAACAGGCCCCACTCGCTTCCCTCTTTTTCAACAAGCTTTCCTGGTAGTACGAATTCAACCTTGGTTAAATCCGCGGCTTTAACCCAAAGGACCTCGCCGCCATCGATTTTGCGGCAAACCCAGCCGCCCCCCCCACTGTTCACGCGTGGAGCTGCGAATACTAAAGAAGCACTTAGCAAAACGATCAACACAGAGAAATATCTCATATAAGATCCTTTTCAGATTTTTTGGAAAGCATATAAAATTGCAAATTCACTTGGAAAACTTCTTCGCCCTGACTTTTTTCAAGATCACGGATGAAAGCATCCATAAACAGGCGCAGACGCTTTTTCGCTTTCGGAATATCCGCCTTGTTCATAGGAATAGAGGCATTTTGAAATTCAAGCTGTTCTGGTGGCAAAGACGTCAAAGCCAATCCTGCCAGATGCAAATGCTGACGGTGATTTTCACGCACAGCTTGCGAGGCGACATCATGGGGAGTTTCGATATCCCCGTCATTCATTGCAACATACTTGCCGTTTTCTTTACTAATGAAGCCAAGCTTAATCAGACGCTCGAAAGATTCCTTCGCGATTTCGTGCGGGATACCCAAGCGCTCCCCGATCCAGCGACCCGTCCCACGGAAGTCTTTTGTATTTAAAAGCGCCAGAATCGCAAAGTGATGCCACTCGGCCACGGCTTTGAAATTATCTAACGTTACTTTGTTCTGAGGCGAACGTTTGGTTTTTAAAATACGGGCACGTAATTGCTGACCACTGCGCGAGTTTTCTGCAAGTTGGTCACGTGCCACTAAACGCATCAAGTGAGCTTCTTCTTCGGGAGTCATATCCAGGATCTGACTGATCTTGCTGGCAGACGCGATAGACAAAGTCTTTTGCGAATTCATCACGCGAGACAAATAGGAATGAGAGATACCCGCGATACGCGCAAAGCCGCGAAGACTCATGTTACGCTGGGAAACCTTGCTGGAGAAAAGATCCTGCAAAAATGTCTGGTAATCTTGGTATTCGAGAGGTGAAATCATGGGGCTGGTATATGCAGCTTTGACGCGATTGTCTAGCTTAGTGGTGCCCAATGGACACCATTATAATACGGTCACAAATCACGTGTAAAAATCACCTATTTATAAAGAGCAAATAAGTTAGGATCGGAGCCAATTGCCACGAAAGCAAGTTCGCTGTGAGGGATGCTTTCCAGGTCGTTTTCAGAGGGAGCTTACCGAAATAGGCATGCAGGAAGGACTCAGCGACAAATGCGAAACCCTCGGCGAGCAGTATCGCCTCTAGATAACTTAAACGCGAAGCCATGACGACAAAAAATACAATCGGATGAGTAAGAGTATTAGCTAAAGTGGTCAACACGAAGGTGGAACCAAAAGGCTTCATACCTCTGTAAAACAAAAAGTAAACGAAGACTTCGATGGTACTCGACTGCAGAAAGATATAGACGTAACTAAGTTTTTCCATGGGTCTTTCGCAATCTGATTAACAAATACAAAGCCACGGCGATTAATCCCATCCAGCTCGCCGTAAAACCAGGATCTGAGAAAAGATATTCACGGGCTTGAGTCGCTTGAAACAAATAAGGATACAGATAGTGCTCATCAGCACTTAAAATATGCAGCAAGCCCAGCGGTGTCAGCATCGTGGCGATTTCAAAATTCACATCACCAACAGAGCCCAGCACTGTAAAGCCGCTAAATACAGACAGGGCCAGGAGAGAAACTCCCCACAGCCCTGCAAATAGAAAGTTTAGTTTCTGCTTTGGCACGAGTTTGGTTCCCAAACGTGATTGTCGCCACCGTCATTATCAGATTCGTAGGGACGACCAAAACTGATTGAGCACTCCGTCGTGGAAGGAATTGTTTCAATCGGCTTTGAATAGTCGTTATCTTGTTTGTTGTTTTTGCGTTTTTGATTGCAATAGATAGAAACAGAACCATCAGGACCTGTGATTAAAACACTGCGCTGTGTGAACCAAGGAGCGCCTGAACCACTCAAACCCAACGCTTCATAAATTTTGTAAGCGTCGCCGCCCTTAAAAGTAATCTCGCCGTTAACAGATTTAACCGAGTTTACTTTGATAAATGGGATGGAAGAATCGTTTGCAGATGCTGTCACTGCGGATAGTAAAAGAGCTAGACCTAAAATAATGCGCATAAATCTCCTAAAGAGTGAGTTGTTGTTGACGTGATTTTTATGCGCAGTTCAAAAAAGGTACAAGATACCCACCTGCCAAAGTGGTTCCCGCTGGTCACCACCGTAACATTCTTACCTGTTGACCGATTTTTCGCCCCGCCTAACCCCACGAAACCCGGATCCTTTATGGGTTTCCCACCGTTTAAGCCCACTTTTTCCGCATTTTTTTTATTTCCCGATTAACCCCTGTCAGGGGGCAGATCGTCTTACTTACAACAGAGCATGGATGCTCTAGAGGGGGATGAAGGCCACGGAAGGCCAGCTGACACCCTCAAACAGGAAAACGATCTTAAGAAGGAGGTACGAATTTATGGAATTAAGAGAAGTTGCAATGTTCTGCCTCTTCTACTCAGGAGTTGTCATGTACACCCTGTGGCTCACGGTGGCTCGAAAGCCCGAACGAGTGAGATCTTCGCGGAAATAAAATTATTTTGTGGATCATGAGGGTTTGGTGGTTCCCCTCACGATTCAGGGGGAGCAGGTGCTCCCCCATTTTTTTTGTCTTCATGCAACCACTCCCTGCTTTACCTTCTGCTGTTCAATGCCTAAACTTAATGCATGCTTGAACAACTCGTGCTTCGTCAAAAGTCATTCGCCCAACACGCCCGTACTGAATCCTGGCACCAACGCTATGATTATCTTGAATCCTTGAAAAGCATGATCACCGATCACCAACAGGAACTGTGCAAAGCTTTATACGAAGATTTTAAAAAGCCTGAGTTAGAATCCCTGGCTACTGAGATCATGCCTCTTTTAAAAGAAATCCGTTTTGCGCAAAAGCATTTGAAAAAATGGATGAAGCCGCAACGGGTTTGTACTCCGCTGCTTTTATTTGGATCTAAAAGTTACACGCGCTTTGAGGCCTTAGGGTCTTGCCTGATCATTTCACCGTGGAACTATCCTTTGTATTTAACGATCGCCCCCCTGGTTTCGGCCCTTGCTGCGGGGAACGCAGCGGTGATTAAACCTTCCGAGTACGCCCCTCACACCAGCCGTTTGATGCATTCTTTATTATCGAAGTACTTTAAGCCTGAACAGGTATCGGTCATCGAAGGTGGTCCTGAAACCACGACCGAACTTTTAAAGCAGGCCTTTGACCACGTCTTTTTCACCGGCAGTACCGAGGTTGGCAGAATTATCATGAAAGGTGCCGCTCACAGCCTGGCCCGAGTCACTTTGGAATTGGGTGGCAAGTCACCGACCGTTATTGATAATACAGCGAACCTAAAACTTGCGGCGCAAAAGATCATCTGGGCGAAATTCGTGAATGCAGGACAGACTTGTGTGGCTCCGGACTACCTGTTTATTCAAGAAAGCATCCATCACGAATTCCTGCAAACACTTAAAGTGCAACTTCAAGAGAGTTTCGGAAGCAGCAAAGATGACGTGAAATCATCCAAGAGCTTTGCCCGCATCATCAATCGTCGCCACACGGATCGCCTTAAAGGCTTACTTGAAGATGCGATCAGTAACAGCGCAAGCGTGGTTGCCGGAGGTGAAGTAGATCTTGAACAAAACTACGTTGCCCCGACCCTGCTTGATAACGTTGATCCGCACACCAAAGTGATGAATGAAGAGATCTTTGGCCCGATTTTACCGATCTTGAAGTTTAAAGACATCAGCGAAGTCGTTCACTTTATCAACGAACGCCCGAAGCCTTTGACGATTTATTGCTACTCCCATTCCGAGCACAACATCAAAAAACTGATGAAGGAAACAAGTTCGGGAACACTATCGGTTAATGATTCATTGATCTCGTTATTGAATCCCCACCTTCCGTTTGGCGGCGTGGGCGCAAGTGGTCTGGGTGCTTACCATGGGTACCATGGCTTTGAGACCTTCTCCCACAAAAAGGCGATCTTTAAACAAGGCTTCGCCGGAAGATTGATGGCCATCATCTATCCTCCGTACAACCAGACCAAACTCGATCTATTAAAGCAAATCATCCGTTTTACTGGGTAACAGTTCCCTTTTCGGAACACGCCGCTTCATTTTCAATCGGTTCATAGATGGGATCGGCGCTGAGTTTGCAATCCACTATTGCATGCCTAGAAAAACATTAATTTTAACAGACGATTTCCCCTACCACGTTACAAACCGTTCAAATAATCGAGAGAAATTTTATCTAGAAAATTACATTTTGTGGACTATCTTTCTGGATTGTTTCGAAGAACTAAAAAAACAATACACCTGCGAAATTCACGCATTTGTTTTAATGTCCAACCACTATCATCTCATAATCAGCACGCCGAAAAGAAATCTAGGGGAAGCCATGAAGTATCTCCATCGGGAGGTCGCTCGCAAAGCGAACAAACAATCCGGACGCATCAACCATTTTTTTGGGGCGCGATACAAATGGTCCGTAATAAACGCAGAAGCCTACTATTGGAACTGCATTAAATATGTTTTTAGAAACCCTGTACGAGCTGGTATCTGCACACGGGTGGATGACTATCGATTCTCTTCGCTCAATAGCCAACCAGCATCTTGGAAATGGAATATGTGTGATTGGTTTCACCGAGATCAGCCTCAAATCACGCCTGATCATGATTGGCTGAACGAACCATTTCATTTAGAGCTGGAAGAAATAATTCGACTGGGACTAAGACGAAGGGAGTTTTCACCTCCGCCAGATTCCAAGAAAAAGAGAAGTTATTTAGACGATCTGCAGTACGAAAAGGGAACTGTTACCTGAGATCCAGGATGCGGGAGCGGTCGCCTACGATCCACAGAAGATCATCGACCTGCAGGATTTCGGCAGAGTCGGGGTTTAAAATACGGCGACCTTGGCGTTCAATACCGACCACTAAGCCATGGGTTGTTTCTCGAAGCCCGCTATCCCGAATGCTTTTCCCTAAGAACGCTGATTTGTCTGTTAGCAGATATTTTTCCAATGAGTATTCCGAAATTTCTGATTCCAGAGTTTGGTAATCCTGTTCTGCATCGATGAATTCTTTAAATACTGCGAGCTGAATATCATTTCCAATCACGAATACGATATCTTGAGGCATGAACATCACGTCTGCACCGGGCGCCATGATCTTTCTGCGTCCGCGCTCGATCAAGGCCACTGTCACACCAAAACGTTCACGAATGGAGAGCTCGGATAAAGGCATTCCCACATAGTGAGCTTCTGCTGGCACACGGAATTCAGTCAAATGGGCATCCCAAGGAGCCAAGGCTTGGCTATGAGTTTTTGGTGCCACCTTATGAACATCTTCGGTTAAGTTTGAAATAAAACGATTTTCAAACCACTGATAAATCGCCCGCAGCCTTGTGGAAAGCACATAACCGACAACGACCGCCATCCATGCAGTGATTCCCAAAGCCCACCCCAGTGGAACAAATTGCGCAACCATTGCGCCGATCAATCCCACGGCAACCATAATTCTAGAAACCACAAAGACATAGTTCTGACTTCCGCGAGAGCCGCCGGCGACCAGGCTATCAAATTGCTTCGTCCGACCAAAAGCCAATGCCCATAAGAACGGTGAACTTAAAATCAAAGTTGCCGTTAAAGTCAGAAACTTTGCAGAGCCCTCTTCGACTTGGTGATTTAATAAGTAAGGCAATGTCACTCGGCCCATCAGCAAAAACACGCCAATCACGATCACCACATTTAAAAAAATCTTAAAGATGTAAGAACGAACTTGGTCGCGGGATTCTTTGTGCGCTGTCATTGCGAAAGAAAACATCGAATAGCGATCTAAAGAGTCAATAAGGTCTCGTGGCAATTTTCTTTCAAGCAAACCATATGCTCCATCAGCCATACGAATCATAAATGGAGTCGTAAATGCTGTCACCACACTCACAGATACCGCTAAAGGATAGAGCTCGGGTCGAACAACTTTAAAGCCCACACCCACCGTCGCAATAATGAAAGAAAACTCTCCAATTTGGGACAGACTCATACCCGTCTGCAAACTGGACTTCAATGTTTGACCGGATAAAACACTTCCGACGGTCACGCCCAAAGTTTTTCCCATAAGCACCAACGCTGACAAGAGCAGAATCACCTGCCAGTGGGCTGTGATCACATCCGGATCAATCAACATCCCCACCGAGATAAAGAACACAGCAGAGAATAAAGTTTTGATGGGATTCACCAAGTGATGAATACGCTCACCTTCGATCGTTTCAGCTAAGATCGATCCCGTGATGAAGGCACCCAAAGCTGCGGAGAAACCCACCTTCACCGCAAACACCACCATGGCAAGACACAAGCCTACCGCCACAACCAGAATCGTTTCTTCATTCAATAATTTTTGTGCACGCTTCAGTGCCGTCGGAAGCCAAAAGATCCCCACCACAAACCACAGGGATAAATAGAACGCGAGTTTAAGGAATGACAGCAACATATCACTGCCCGCGAACTCCCGAGTCAGCGCAATTGAAGTTAGGAATACCAGCAGCAATACCGCCACCAGATCCTCGATAACCAAGACGCCCATAACGATACTGACGAATTTCATATTCTTGAAACCCATCTCTTCGATAGTACGCATAGAGATCGACGTCGAAGAAATCGCAAGAATTCCGCCCAGGAACAGGCAGTCCATCAAATCCCAACCCAATAGCTTCCCCGTCGTAAAACCGATCAAAGTCATAAAGCCGACTTCGAACAACGCCGTCACACCAGCCGAGCCCCCCACACGGAAAAGCTTTTTAAAACTGAACTCCAGGCCCAAGGCGAACAAAAGAAAGATCACCCCGATGTCAGCCCAAAGCTGAACACCTTCTGCGCTGCTGACAGTTCCAAACAGTCCGACCTTAGGTCCGATCAAAAATCCGGCAACCAGATAACCTAAGACCACAGGTTGATTTAATCTTTTAAAGAGAAGAGTCACGATACCCGCGGTACCTAGAATAAGAGCCAAATCGCTGATCATTGCCGGAAGACTATGCATACATAAAGCGTACGCTCTAGGAACCCACCGAGGCAACGGGAGGAGCTTTTTACCTCCGCTTCGGTAACTGCACGCGTTATCTCGGAAGCGGTTGCCACAAAAACAAAAAGCCCCCTTACCGGGAGCTTTAGAAAACCATCGCGCTAAAATAAGCGGTCAAAATGGTTCGGATGCAAGGCGGAGGGTTATCCCCGCAGCGCAGGCGGGCTATATGCCCGTCGGAGCGAGGAGATGGCCCGACAACGAAGTCAGACGGGCCATTTTCACCGCTTACTTCGCTTGAAGAGCTGCGGCTACTGCCGCTTCAGCATTTACGATACCCGCGCCGTATTCGTTTTGAGTGTTAGGACCCAAAGCCGTCGCAGTTGATTGCAAGATTTGCTTAACTTGAGCGCCGTTAAGGTTTTTATTAGCTGCTTTTACAAGAGCTACAACACCTGCAACGTGCGGAGTTGCCATTGAAGTCCCATCGAAAGCTGCGTAGTCAGTTGCAACTGTTTGAAGAGTCGCTTTAACTTCTGTGCCCGCTGCCAATGTCGTTTGGATTTTTTTACCAACTTCTTGTTCAATCATGAACACAGCAACTGGAAGAGTTGAACCGTCAGAAGTCAAAGCACCTTGGATCAAACCTGGAGCGTTGTTGTAGATAACTGCGCCAACTGCACCCGCTTTGATAGCGTTTTGAATTTTAACAGAGAAGTTGATTTCGCCGCGACCGATAAGTGCGTACTTACCTTTAACGTCTTTACCAGCGAAGTCAGTGTCTTTACCAAGACCGCAATCAACCAATGAGTTCGTTTCAGCAGTCAATACTTCACGAGCACCTTGGAAAGTTGTGGAGTTAACCGCTGCTTTTTTACCAGCAACAGTCAATTGAACAGAAGCTTCACGACCAGTGCCTTGCGGAACTGTAGAAACAACTGCTGCACCCGGAGCTACGATCGCCAATTCTGGACCCCATTGAGAGAAGTCCGTTTTCTTAAGATCACTATTCACTGCACCAACTGCGATAACTGTTGGAAGAGCTGCTGGGTAAGAAACTTTACCAGTACCATCGTTACCAGAAGCCGCTACCACAGTAAGACCTGCTTTAGCCGCTTTTGCGATAGCGTCGCGCTCACCTGGAGTCGACCATGCGCCACCAAGAGACATAGAGATCACATCAACTTTCTGAGTGATACCCCAGTTGATACCTGCTGCGATCGCTGCATTCGAGCAACCGTTTTCAGAGCATACGCGACCCATCAAGATTTTCGCTTGAGGAGCAACACCTGTGAAACCGTTGTTATCCAATACACCTGCAATCGTACCAGAGCAGTGTGAACCGTGACCTACTTTATCAGAGAAATCAGAACCATCTGATTCACCAGTAAAGTCTTTACCTTGTTCGAAGTTAGCTTTCAAAGAAGGATGGTTTTGATCGATACCAGTATCTAGAACAAGAACGCGAGCGCCTTGACCTTGATTGGACTTTGCCCAAGCTTGAGGTGCTTTAACTGCCATAATCCCCCATGGAGTTTTCGCGCCCGGAACTGTCGGAGTGTTTTTAACTGGAGTGCCCAACCAACCACGAACTGGAAGTGGAGCTGGATGGAAAACTTCTTTTTCAACGTAAGCTACTGCTGGGTCGTTTTGAAGTTTAGAGATCTCATTGTCGTTTCTTGCATTCACGATCAATGTGTTCAAGTTTTCAAGAGATTGTTCGATTTCAGCATCAACTGGAGTAGAAACTGCTTTACCAGTTTTAAGAGCGCCAGAACCTTTAACTTTATAAGCCATGTGAGCAGCTTGGAAAGTTTGCGAGTCTTTCATGATTACGATAACGCGCTCAGCATGAGCAGATGTCGCAACCAACAGAGACAGGATAAGTGAAAACAAATTAAGTTTCATGAATAGGTCCCCCCATATTCCATGGACTTCACCCTTTAGAAGTCCTTATGGAGAGGCACTTCATTTCATGCTGAACATTTTATCAAGTACTCTTTTGGAACCACCTGCATATTTTTTTTGAACGCAGAAAAGTGAAATTATCTGTCATGGTGTCAACCCAGAGTTGTAGTTCCAAAGTGGCACCCCAGTTCAAAACTAGAACCATTTCGTGCGAAAGTATTAGAAGTACTTATGGAAGCCATGATTTTATCTGAGATTAGTTGCTTAAAATTAAATCAGCGCAAGTAACGCAATGCGCTGATTTAATGCTGGCGATGAACAGTTTTTAAGCACCAAAAATCAGTGCGAATGCCCGCCTGGAGCGGATTTCGGAACCGTTTTTCCCACCGGCAAGATAAAGCTCAGTGGATGATTTAAGAGACGTCGAAAAACAGCCTTGCGAATGGCACGACGAGTGGGTGGAGTGACTCCACGGGCTTTGATCGCCACCAAGAAGGCCATAGCAAAGCTTACCGTCACGTTAAAGAAACCAATACAAAGAACACCGATCACCGCACGCCAGAAAATCCAAGTCTTTAAAAAGGACGCACCCATGACCGGCAGGGCCGCCCCCATGGTCCCCGACGAAAGAGTCACATGGCGCACATCCAATGGAATCCCGATAAAGCGCATGATCTCTGGAGTAAAGCCCAAGAGAATACCCAAGGACGCATTTCCCAAAAGACCGGAAATGTTTTTCTCAAAGAATGAAGCAATTCTTCTCGCTCCGACTCGTCCAAATATAGTTGTCAGTGTAGGACTGCGCGCCAAAGTTGTGCGTAATGAATTCAGGGCAAACCAGTTGTCCCCCCATCCAGCAAATAAACTTGAGAACCACAAGAGTATACCGGTGAATGCAGCATAGAATATCGCAGGCCCAAAAATGTCGACCGAAGTGAAGGCTTTAATCGCCGTTGCATCTGACATAATATGACGCCCAGAAACCAGAAAAAAAATCGTATCAATAACGAGTGTTGTTGGAACCACCATCAAGATGTTTCCACCCACTGCTGCCACTTGCGAGCGGATAATATGCGCAATCTGATCCACCATGCGCTCCATGCCCTCTTCAGTATCTACGTCGCGCATTTGCTCTGCAAGTGCTGGCGCTGTCATTGCAGGCTGCTTAGTTCCTAAAGTAAAACCCGCAAGATGGATCACGATGAAACTGATCGCATAGTTTGTCGATGCCAGAACACCGATCATAAATTCAGAAGGACCCAATGCCAGAATTCCTGTCTTAATATAGACAGTGAATGCAGTGACAAAACCGCCACCCGCGGCAGCTTGGACCATGCGACGGTATTCTTCTTTGGTGCGAGTAATATAGTGCTCGCCGGTTTCTGCTGCACGCTCGACCATTTTCTTAGCGAGCAAATTGATGTTTTGTGAAAGGAGTGCACCCACACTTTGCAAATCATGATTTTCTTCAATTAGATTTGCTAGAAATGACGTCACCTTTTTTGCATCTGGAACATCTGTGATAAGAATGTCCACCAGACTGTCCATGCGCTGCAGATAAATTCTTAAGCGAGTCATCTGGAAAACCAGATTCACGCTGACACCGTACTCGTCCAAGTGACGATACACTTGCGTCAGTTCCCGACGACACTCCCAAACCAACAAGCGTAAGCGCGACGCCTTTTCATAGAACAGCTCCGGCTTACCGGATTGATGAGCCGATAGGAAGTCTTCCAGAACGCGCACCAAATTAAAGAAAGCAGAGTCACGGAAGTTGGGTTTATCCAGGCGATGACGAATCCCTGGTGAAAGACCGATGGCGCGAACTTGAATGCCCAGATAAATCAAAGCATCTTCCATGTCGCGATCCAGACGATTCCAATCTGATTCGAGCGGTGAAACGTCGTAGTTAAAAAGCTCCACTAATTTATCGAATAAAACGTGATCAATCGAAGCGATCCACATCGGATCCTTGGCACTTGGGAACAACTCCCAAAACAGATAACCCAGTTCGTGATCCAACGGAGGACTCGGCAGGATTTTCATCATCATGCGATCAAAGAACTCCCCGATCACCCCTACTTCATGTGGGAGACCCGTCTCTGTATAGAGCTCAAGACCGCTGACGTTCTTAATCACCGAACGCAAGATCACAGCCACATCGCGCTTCCAGCCGGGATTGCGATCTAACACCATCAATACATAACGAAGACGTGCAATGGGAACATGCCCAGAAGAGTTATCCAACCCCTCCACCGCAGTACCTTCATAGCGCACCCAACGTAATAAATTCACCAACCAATGAAGCTGGTCTTCTAGATTCTTTTGATCTGAAGCAAAGCTTAACAGGGCATCCAAATCACTGTGCACGTTACTGCGTTGGCGATGAAGTTTAAATCGGTGAAAGTACTTGCGAAGTTGATCAAACATGGGGAAATTTTGCCCGAACACATCCCTTCCTGCAAGCAAGGCGCGTCAAAAACTTAGGTGCAACAATTTGCCATCTTGCCTCTAAGACCCTCTGTGTTAGAACCACCCCATGAAACGATTCATTCTTCTTATATCATTCTTGGGGTCAGTAAATACTTGGGCCGCCAAACAAGTCTCTTCGATCGATGGAACGAATGTGTTGAATGACAAATTCGTCCATCTAGAAACGAAGGCTGCAGCAAAAGGCACTGTCGTTATTTTCATGTCAGCAAAATGCCCTTGTTCTGCCAGCCACGAAAGCTTGCTAAAAGATATGTCTGCTGAATTTAAAGATTTCAATTTCGTCGCGGTTCACTCCAATTCTGACGAACAATCGGCGATGACCAAAGAACATTTCGAAAAAGCAGCTTTGCCATTTCCCGTCATTCAAGATTCCAAGTCACGGTTAGCGAACGACTTCGGTGCTTTGAAAACTCCCCATGCCTTTGTCGTAAATCCGGCGGGAGAAATTGTGTATCAAGGCGGCGTGACCGACAGTCACGTGGGTCCTTCGGCGAAAAAACAATTCTTAAAAGATGCACTGGAAGATATTCAAGCTGGCAAAACCGTGCGCATGAAAGAAGGCCGAGCTTTAGGTTGCTTCATTCAACGCGAGGACAGCTAGATGAAAAAACTTTTGCTGGGATTGTTATTTCTGACTGCCTGTGCCCGTCCTGACTATATCAATCCGGCGGCAAAAAATAATGCCCAGTCACCACCAGCTGCGGAGTGCACCTTAAAACTTGCACAATCCCAGCTGTGTGCTTCTATTCAGTGGGTGTCGGGACCTCAATCTCCTGACGAGTCAGAATTCATTTTAAAATTCTGGAATGAATCCACTGCCACGATAAATGGTCCTTATACAGACCCGACAACGGCTTTAAGTGTGATTTTGTGGATGCCTTCGATGGGGCATGGTTCCTCACCTGTAAAGATCGATAAAATTGAAACCGGCGTGTACCGTGTTCATCGCGTGTTCTTTATTATGCCTGGTGACTGGGAAGTTCGTATCTTCTTAAAAGATGGCGCGACGACGGTTGATCATGTGATTGAAAGTCTTCAGCTGTGAAGCATTTCATCCTGGCTTTCTTATTCCTTGCTTTAAGTTCGCGAGCATTCGCTGCCAGCTGTTGCGGTGGCGGTTTTGCATTTCCGGCTTTAATTATGGGTGACGATAAAGCCCAGATCACAAGTTCTTTAAGTTACGGCCAAGTAACTGATGAGGTTTTACCCAATCAGAAATGGATCAAGCGCGGTGATGACAACCACAGCCAGACATTTAAAATTGAAGCAGCCACGCTACTGACTGACTCCCTTCAAAGCGGTATTTCTATTCCCGTCGTCAGCCGCCAAGTTGCGAATGAAGATAGCACAGGAATGGGCGATATCTCTTTGAACCTGGGTCATGAAACTTTCCCGGAGCTTAGCTACTCTCGCTGAAAACCCAAAGGCATCACGTTCTTACAAGTCACTCTGCCGACATCCCCTTCCGTGTATGATGCTACCAATGTCTTAGCTGCAGATTCCCGCGGTCGTGGATTTTTCACCGTTGGCGGAGGGGTAGCTTTTATCAAAACCATGGGCACATGGGATCTAAATTCCAGCGTGGAGCTGCATAAGTCCTTTGCCCGTGATTTTACCAGCGAATCTTCTGGTGGTACGATCACGGCCAATCCTGATTTGGGTCACAGCTGGACTGTGGGTGGTGGTTGGAATAAAGGCGACTTCAGAGTCGGCACAAGCTTTACCGGTATGTATGAAGATGCGGTTGCGATTTCAGGCGCGCAGACATCGTCAGGTGCTGTTCAAAAAAATGTCACGTGGTCTGCGATGGTAAATTATATGATGGGTCTTGAGAATGCTTGGACGTTTTCTTACGCCGACCAAACTTTGTTCGGCACGCCCGAAAACTCAAGCCTTTCCAAAACTGTGACATTGAGTTTCCAGACGCGCTGGCAGCGTTAATTTCAATGATCGCGATCGCGGTCCCGATCCGGATGCTGACTTAACATTGAGCGATTGGCTTTACGTTTCTCTTCGCGAATCATACGGCGTTCTTCCCTTTCACGATCCCGGCGGTCTTTATTTGCTTCTGACATAGAGCGGACTTCTGCCACATGAGGCATTCCTCGATCAAAATCACCTTCGATATCTTCAGCGCGTGGCGGTCGCGATGGCACTGTTGGTGACGGATGCACATCTTCGGCGTGGGCGTTTTGATCCGGCGAAAGTACTTTCGAGGGTTTCTTTTCGGTTTTGGGTTGGTACTTTCTTTTTAGAAAGTCAAAAAAGCCTCGTTTCGGTTTTTCATGATTAGTCTGTGACATAGCGGGCTCCTTTCGCGGTTCATTCTGATCATTATCTTCTGAAAATTCCGGCATGGTTTGATCTTGCTTAAAGTAATCTTGCGACGCGGTCGTTGCCTCCTGATCTGCAGGCTGTGGACCTTCACCATTATTTAAGACTGGTACACCATCGGCATTGATGGAAGTCGCATCTCCGACTTTTAGGAATGCTTCACGCACATCTTTTTGTCTGGCGTCACGCTTGCGGAATCGATCTGATAGCGAATAAACGACAGGAACCACATACAAAGTCAGTAACGTTGAAACCAAAACCCCGCCGATCAACGTGATCGCCATGGGTTTAAATGTTTCAGAACCCGCCCCTTGTGCGAGGGCCGATGGCAAGGCCGCAGTGATCGTCGCCACACTGGTCATAATGATCGGACGTAAACGCACCGGGCAGGCTTCCTTCAACGCCGCATCTGCAGTGACGTCAGTTCCTCCCGCGCGATCACGAACGGCATTGGTAAAGTCGATCAAAAGAATCGAGTTCTTTTTCACAATCCCCATCAACAGCAAAATACCAATCATCGAATACATGTTGATGCTTTGCCCAGTGAGATTGAGGGCAAAGAAAGCGCCGGAAAAGCTAAACGGCAAAGCCATCAAGATCGTCAGCGGATCCAAGAACGAATTGAACTGACTGGCTAAAACCATGTAGGCGACGATCACGCCCAATGCCAACGCAAATATCAAACTATTAAATGACTCACTGAAAGATTTTGCGGCTCCAGATTGATCGATATGATAACCCTCGGGAAGCTCCTTACTTTTATTAAATATAAACTCCAACGCTTTTTGTTGTGAAACTCCCGGAGCTAAATTCGCATACATCGTAATCGCGCGTTGACGATTCACCCGAGTCACCTGCTGCAGACTAGCCCGTTGCTCAACCTCGGCCACCTGAGTGATGGGAATCAGGTTGTTACGATCATTGGCAATTAATAATTTACTAAATTCATCGCGAGGATCGGGAGTTTTCTTTAACTGCACATAAACGTCGTAGCGATGCCCGTCTTTGGTGTACTGACCATTCTTAACCCCACCAATCATCGCCTGCACGGTGATCCCGATATCTTCAGCACTGACCCCACGGCGAGCGGCCTTATCCCGCGCCGGAGTCACTTGAATTTCCGGCATACCCGCAAGGTAATCAGAATCGACGTCGACCATCAGTTTTGAATTACGCATGTCTTCTTTAAATTTATTATTCAACTCTTCAAGCTTGGCCCAATCCGGACCTTGCAAGATAAATTCTATCGGATAACCTTTCCCTGTCGAAAATCCCCGACTGGAGGGATCCATCATAAAGACCATCACGCCTTGAATATTTTTAGTAAGCTCACTGCGCGCATAGGACATGAATTCTTGTTGCGAGCGTTCTTTAACCTGACCAGGTGCTATGCCCCGATTACCTTTGTCTTTTAAGGTGATGAACATCATCCCCGTATTGGCGTCACTGCCCCCACCTGACCCCAAGCCCCCGACGCTCGCATAAACATGAGCAACTTCTTGCTGAGAGCGCATCCATTTCTCAATCTCTTTTGCTTTTTGATCCGAGGTCGCCAGCGAAGTTCCAATGGGTAAAAATAAACGCATGATGAAAAGACTTTGATCCATGGTCGGTGTCATTTCTTTATTCAAGGATTTAACTGAAACGAAAGAAACCGCCACGAACACGATTGAAACTGCCAGAACCGACCAACGATGCGCCAGGGTCCAATTTAAAGACTTCCCATAAAACTCTTTCCACTTGGCCATAAACCATTCAAAGGACTTCCCGATGCGTGTTGTACGCTCGCCAGTGTGAACAAACGAAGAGCAACGCATCGGCGTGATGGTCAATGATTCAAGAAGCGACAACATCACGGCCAGTGAAATTGTGATCCCATATTGCAAAAAGAATTTTCCGATCACACCTTTCATGAAGGCCACGGGTAAAAAAATCGCAATGATCGCGATACTGGCCGCCAATGCCGCAAAGGTGATTTCCCGCGCGCCAACGATGGCAGATTCAATCGGCCTCAGTCCCCGCTCGTTATACCGGAATATATTTTCAAGAACCATGATGGCATCATCAACAACGATACCAATGGCGAGAGTCAATCCAAGCAAAGTGAACGTATTTAAAGTAAAACCAAAGAAATATAGACCAATGAAGGCGCCCATAATGGAGGTCGGAATCGCCAGCAACACATTCAAGGTCGCAGTGAAACTTCCCAAGAACACCCAGCACACGATGGACGTCAAAATTACTGCCAAGATCAAATGCTTGATCATTTCATGAATACTTTGTTCGATATAGCGAGAGGAGTCGAAATTGATGGCCAGACGCATGCCTTCAGGCAGATCTTTTTGGATCTCTTTCATTTGCTCTTTGACGGCATTAGCGACCGCCACGGCATTTGACCCCAGTTGTTTTTTTATTCCCAGCCCCAAAGCCATCACACCATCAAAGCGCGAGATACGATACATTTCCGCAAGGGACTCTTTGGCGAACCCAACATCTTTCAAACGAATTGTATTAAAGGGATCCTGGATCACCATACCCGCACGCTTATTGATGATCATGTTATCAAACCCTTTGGCGTCCTTAAACTCCCCGAGGGTTCTGACGTTAAAGGCATTTTTGGGATTCTGAATAAATCCACCAGGGACTTCTGTATGCTGACTGGTGATCGATGCCATTACGTCGTTGACAGCGATATTGTGTTTACGAAGTTTATCTGCATCCACCCATACCCGCATGGCAGGATCAGTATAACCCCCAAGGATGATATCCCCCACCCCTGACACCATGGTAAAGCGGTCTTTCAGATAATCCTTGGCATAGGTCATTAAAAAATACGGATCATTTTTTTCATACACCAAAGCCAGCCACAAAATCGGCTGATCATCGGGATTGGTCTTGGTTATGCTGGGCGGATCCACAGCCGGTGGTAACAGACGCTGGGCTTGCGCAACCTTGGTTTGCACCTCTTGCAAGGCCACATCAATATTGCGGTCCAGTTCAAATTCGATGGTGATATTGGCAATACCGGTTTTACTGACGGAGCTGATGCGCTCCACTCCCTGCACGGAGGACAGCGCGTCCTCGATCGGATCGACGACGGAGGTTTCCATAATTTCTGGTGCGGCTCCCAAAAGAGTAATGGAAACATTCACGACTGGAAAGTCGACGTCAGGAAGCTGACTCACACCCAAACGCATAAATGAGATAAAGCCGAAAATGATGAATGCAGCAAACAGCATCCACGAGAACACAGCATTGCGAATGGAGACGTCAGAAATACGCATGATCGACCTCCCCTCGATTGTAGAGGCAAATCCCAGCGCGCGGAATTTGTGGAGGCAATCATGACAAAGGACAACTTATTATTTGCGTAAGAGCATAAAAAAAGGAGATCCAGTGGATCTCCTTTTTAGTCTTAAACAAATTCTATGATCGAATAATTATTTAGATTTAAGATCTGCCATGTTGTCAGCAATCCATTTCGCGTAGATGTCTGCACGAGTGTAGATAGACATCAAGAAGCAGTCAGGAGTAAGACGCGTTGGCAAAGCGTCGGAACGGCTCGCAACACCCCATACTTGCAACTCACCATCAACCTCTAGGTAAGCGGGGCCACCCGAGTCACCAGAGCAAACGCCACGGTTGATAGTTTGCGCCAAAGATGTTTCAGTCGCTGTCATATTTGGATCTGCAATTTTAAGCGTTGTCGTTCTAAGAACGCCCGCGCCTGATTTAATAACCCATGAACGATTCAAGCCGTAACCCGCCACGATTGTTGTTGTGCCTTCACGAAGAGCGCCTGAGTTTTTAAGGATTTTTGCAGGACCGTAAGAAGCTGGAAGGTTGCCTACGAAACGCACAAGAGCGATGTCAGCTGTGTTTTCTTTACGGGATGTGCTGTAGTCTTTGTTCACAATCGCAGCATCCACGACACGAACTTGTTCTTTTTTGGCTTTTTCAACTTCATTGGTAAAGAACACCATCATCTTTTTAGGATTTGGTCCCACGCAGTGGGCCGCAGTTAAAACGATGTTTTCAGAAATCAAAGTGCCTGAGCACAAAGCGCCCACTTTCGAGTCATAAAGAGCTACTGTAGAGCGGATGATACGAGAACCTGGCAATACTTTATCGCCACCGATAATTTGCCCCTCATTTTGAGCCGTCATTGTCCCGTTTTGATTGCCTGGAGAACATGCTGTCAATGCTGTGGCTGCCAACAAACCTGATACTAGTACTTTAAAAGATTTCATTCGAAAAACTCCTGATTAAGATACGATTTCGAGAAGGGTTCTACACCCCTTCTTGTGAAACCCAAAATGAAATTTTCCTAATCGGGACACTCTTTAAATCGGGACAGTCGCTGACTATGAACTCAGACGCGCACCTTGTACTTTTTTTAACTTGGCGACCTAAGGAGCAATTGTTACGCTCTCTTCATGTTAGAACATCCGCATTTACTTCAAGCTCTCGCATTTTTAGGATCTTCCGTCCTTCTTGTTCCCGTATTTCAAAGATTAGGTCTCGGCAGTATCTTAGGATACCTTGCGGCAGGCATTCTGATTGGTCCTCAGGGAGCAAAACTGATCATCGACGTGAAGGCGGTTCAAAATCTCTCCGAGTTCGGTGTGGTCTTTCTGTTATTCCTGATTGGTCTTGAACTTCAACCCAAGAAACTTTTGGCCATGAAGCGAACGCTGGCGGGTTTTGGTGGCTTACAGATCATCACTTGCTGCTTAGCCTTAGGAGCTCTGGTTAAGCTTTTAGGAGCCTCCTGGCAAAGTGCTATGGTGGCGGGATTTGCGTTGAGTCTTTCGTCAACGGCGTTCGCCCTCCAAGCCATGGCAGAAAAGAAAGTTCTAAACACTGAATTTGGCAGATCTTCGTTCGCAATCTTACTGATGCAAGACGTGGCCGCAATTCCTGCCTTGGCCATCATCCCCACACTGGGATTGGCCCAAGCTACTTCAGGCCATGAAGTAAACTGGTTGGGAGTTTTGGGAATATTCCTGGGGCTTCTACTTTTCAATTATACTTTGATGGGACCCTTTCTGCGTCAGGTGGCAGCACTCCGCAGTCGCGAGCTGTTCACGGGTGTCACTTTGACGATCGTGATCGGTGTTGCGTACCTGATGGAGCACATGGGGATCTCGATGGCCTTGGGGGCATTTTTAGCGGGCGTTCTTTTATCTGAATCTGAATATCGCCACGAGCTTGAAGCCGACCTAGAACCGTTCAAAGGTTTGTTGATGGGTCTGTTTTTTATCTCGGTGGGTATGTCAGTGAATATCACTCTGCTGATGAAAAACCCAGCCTTCGTGTTATTCGCGACAGCTCTTTATATGATGGTCAAAGGCTTCATGCTTTACGGTGTGGGCCGCACATTGAAACTTCATTCGACGGCCTCCAGAAACATGGCAGCTTACCTCGCTCAAGGGGGTGAGTTCGCCTTCGTGATCTTCGGTGTAGGCCAAAACTCAAATGTTTTAAGTCAGGAACTTTCAGACACGCTGACGTTGATCGTAACTTTGTCGATGATCATAAGTCCGTTCGTCATCGTCGCGAATGCAAAATTCGAAAGCTGGGTGGCCACTCACAAACCAAAACAAGAATGGGACAGCTTTGAAGGAGTTGACAGCGAAATCATTATCGCGGGCTTTGGTCGCTTCGGTCAGATCTTTGGCCGTATCTTACGTGCCCAGGATATTAAATTCACCGCGATCGATCACGATCCCGAACAAATCGAGTTACTAAGACGCTTCGGCAACAAGGTCTATTATGGAGATGCCTCCCGTCACGAAATTATGGAAGCTGCCGGAGCTGGCAAAGCGAAGTACCTGATCATCGCCGTCGATGATGTCGAGACCTCCAAAAAACTCGCGCAAATGGCGAAAGAGCATTTTAAAAACTTAAAAATCTATGCCCGCGCCAGAAACCGTGCCCACGTTTTTGACTTGCTAGACATCGGTATCGAGATGACTCACATTCGCAGAGAAACTTTCGAATCAAGTTTGCTGCTGACCAGAGAACTCTTATTGGATCTGGGCTTCCCAAGTGATCGCGCTCGCGCAGTTATCGAAAGATTCCACCGCCATGACGAATTGATGATGGCCGAACAATACAAAGTCCGCCACGATCAAAAACTTTTCCTGGATACATCCCGCCAGGGCATGCAGCAATTGTCTGAAGTTTTACGTGAAGACCAAATCAGAACTTATATCGACGCCAAAGATCTACAAAAACCGGAAGACCCAGCCCCGGAATCGGAGACTCGCGCATGAGCCAACAAGAAAAACCGCCAATGACTTTGGCTTTGCGTGAACTAGAAAAACACGGCGTCGAATTAACCTACCACCTATTCACATACCAAGAAAAAGGCGGCACCGCTCATTCATCGAAAGAAATGGGCGTCGACGAACACGCCGTCATCAAAACCCTGATCATGGAAGACGAAGACAAAGCCCCACTCATCGTCCTCATGCACGGAGACATGCAAGTCTCCACCAAAAACCTTGCAAGAACCTTAGGCAAAAAATCCATCACCCCTTGCAAACCCGAAGTAGCCGACCGCCACTCCGGATACCAAGTCGGCGGCACCTCCCCTTTCGGAACAAAAAAGAAAATGCCCATCTACATGGAAGAATCAATCCTAACGCTCCCAAAAATCTACATCAACGGCGGCAAAAGAGGTTTCCTAGTAGGCATGGATCCCAAACAGGCCGAAAAAATCCTAACCCCCACCCTAGTAAACGTAGGAATCAAAGGCTAAAATCCCTTTTCTCTAATAACCAGCCTGTTAAATAAATAAACTGCGTATGGCAGAGAGATTCAGACTCGGGCAAGGCAGACGAATGCCTGCACGCAGTCGACCTCCGTCGGCGCACGATGCGCGAACCGGCGCAGCCGGCGACGGTGAGCCTGGATGGCGTGTCGACGGAGCTGCAGGCAGGCGACTGACTTGACCGAGGCTGAAGCGCTCGGCCATTCGTTGATCTAACTTATTTATTTAAGAGGCTGGTTATCAGCAGGAATGCGAGGGTAAGCACGACGAGCTTGAATCTCTTTAGCTTTAGCGCCAGTGATTCTGAGATAAGGAACTGCCGTATTCTTGTCGGCAAGCCCAATACGATTGAAAGGGTTCGTTTTTTCATACCATGGGACGAAGCCCGAGTAGAAGTCAAAGCGACCACGGCCATTGATGCCTGATCCCTTGTCGCGGATGATGAAATAACCATCGTGCAAAGTACCATCTGGCAAGATCAGGCCAATAACTGATGGGATGTAAATCACCTCACCCAATTTATAAACCGTCAAATCCGCTGCCAATGTGTGGAAAGGATCCAAGCAAACCGTACGATCGCCGTAACCGTATTTGCATTCTTCACGATTGATTTCGAAATAGCGGTTTTGGCCTTTGATACGCGCCAAGATATTTAGCATGCGAATCTTGCCTTTTTGTTTGATGGAGCAAGAACCTTGCAGACCACACGCCATCGAATTCTTTTTGCACACACGGATCAAAGCTTTTCCACCTTGACCATGCAAAGTGACTTTTTCAGAATCAGGGCAAGATTTTTTATCTTCATCAAATACTGGGAAGAAATAAACTGTCGGTGTGAGTTTCGCAGTCCCCTTCACGTCAGCTGCTGCAGGACGATCTTTATTGATCTGCTCCTCAGAGACCGTGCCATGCGTGGGTGTCGTCTCGGCTTCGAAAGTCGCTGGCTGTGTTGGCAGCGTCGAAGTGTTTTCTTCCACTGCGGGTGGATTTGTGGGAGCTGGAAAATCCTCGGGTTTGCCGACGGTCGCGTGCTCCGTAGGAAGGGTTGTTCTCCAGTCATCGGAATTATCATCAGTCTGGATTCTTTGGTGATTCAATGCGATTCGACCGCTGTCATCAGACTGCGTATTATATGAGGCAAATTGGTCGGCAGATCCACAAGCGGATAAAGCCATGGTTCCCACGACTCCCAACAAGGTAAAAATCCGTCTCAATTGCATGCGACCTCCAAAGATGAACAGGGCTTAAAAGTACCAGACATATGACAAAGAAACGAAGCCTTTTTTATGACTGAAAACAAGTGAAATGCTGTGCCGAAAAATGGTACTTTTTGTCTCTATCATGCCAGCAATTATTGACCTCCACCCGGTGTTGATTTTATGGTCATCGTGACGGCGATCATTGCTAATTCCGCATATTTACCCGATAACGTTCTCAGCACATGTTAGGAGTCTGTACACATGGAGCTCGATCGGCAAATCACTTGTAAATACTGTCAAAGCCCCTCAAATGGAGCTGAGTACTGCTGTGAAGCCTGCAAGGTCCTAGATACCCAGGTTGGGCCCCTCAAATTGGCCCCCAAAAACCCCTTTGCTCACCTGGATCAACCACAATTTAAAGCGCTTTATAAACAAGATGAATGCAAAGATTACGACTACCTTATTTTCGCCGAGGGCATGCACTGCTCATCTTGTGTGCATCTTTTAGAAAAGCTACCTGAATTTTGCCCTGGAATTTTGGAAGCTCGCGCTAATTTTGGTCAATCAACAATTGCCGTGAAGTTAAGTGAGACAGGTTCTTTGGCAAAAGCGGTGCAAAGTATCGCTGAACTTGGTTACGATCCCAAAATCTTGAGTCCTGAGGACAACCTTCAGGAGAAATACAAAGAAGAAAATCGCACTTTCTTAAAACGAATTGCTGTAGCTGGCTTCTGTGCAGGGAACATCATGCTTTTCACAATTCCGATTTATGCGGGCTTGGAAAGCTCTTGGGCGTATGTTTTTAACGGCATTTCTTTGGCACTGTTCTTACCGATTCTATGCTATAGCGCGGTTCCTTTTTATCAAGGCACATTGAATGCTTTAAAATTCCGCATGATGAATGTGGATCTGCCAATCACAATCGCCATGCTCAGTGGATTTGCCTTTTCCACTTGGAATTTATTCCACAAACGAGATGGTATTTATTATGACAGCACTGCGAGCTTTTTATTCTTAATTCTGAGTGCCCGTTATCTACTCAAAAGAGTGCAACAGAACTATCTAGCGCCGGCACGCATGCAGACTTACTTTAAGGATCAGACCTATGAGCGTCTAACTCGCGATCACACGGATCTGATCCCGTGGAATCATATCCGCCTGAATGACACCCTGGTGATTAAACAAAATCAAACTCTGCCAACAGACTGCGTGCTCTTAAGCGACAGAGCTACCGTGGACTTGTCTTTGTTCAATGGCGAGTCTTTGCCGCAAATTTACTCTTGTGGCATGACTTTATTGGGTGGAACCAAACTTTTAAGTGAAAATGTAAAAGTTCAAGCGAGCTCCACTTTCGAAAACAGTCAAATTGGAAAGCTCTTTAATGATCTGGATCAAAAGAGTTACCAAAAAAGCAACTTTGTGAGTTTGACGGATCGCCTGGCGCAACGTTTGATCGCCATCGTATTTGGATTAGCCGCCCTGTTTTTGGTTTTGTATTCTTTCGTGGATCCGATGGCGGCCTTTCAACGCTCCCTGGCGCTGATTGTGATCGCCTGCCCGTGTGCTTTGGCGTTCGGTTCACCTTTGACTTTGGGACTCGCGATTAAAAAAGCGCAGCGCTTGGGCATCTTAATGAAAAGCGCCAATACGTTTGAAAAAATCCTGGATTTGAAAAATATTTTTTTCGATAAAACCGGAACACTCAGCGAAGGCAGTTTGACTTTGGTTCATTCCGCTCCGGAATCGCTGCCCGTAAGCCTGCAGCAAATCGTCCTTGCTCTGGAATCCCACTCTCACCATCCGGTGGCCTTTGCCCTTCGTAAAGCTTGGGGCCATATCCCGGCGGCTAAAAATGTAACCAATGCGCAGGAAATCCTGGGTCAAGGTGTTCGCGGTTACGTCGGCGAAGACCTTTACGAAATCTTCCCTTACACTACGGCATTGCCAGGCAGTCAGATTGCCGTGGAGGTTCTAAAAAACCATCGCAGTATTTGTCAGCTGTATTTCGCGGATCGTTTGCGTGAAGACTCGGCTCGCATCGTAAATGAGCTGCAAAAACGCGGTCTTCATACTTTCCTGATTTCCGGAGATAAATCCGTGCGCGCGAAAGAAGCGGCCCTTCACTGCAATATTCCTTCGCAAAATGCTTATGGAGATTTGAATCCACAAGCCAAGTACGAACTGATTAAAAACTATCCGGGCAGCTGCATGATTGGTGATGGCGCCAATGATTCCCTGTCGTTGCAAAACGCCACTGTTGGCATCGCTGTTAAAGGCAGCGTCGATCTAAGTTTGCAACATGCGGATATCTATTTCACTCGTGGAGGCCTGCAACCTTTGATGGATCTGTTTGCCCTCACAGAAACGACTCGCAACGTTATGGCGAGAACACTGACGGTTTCCCTGGTATACAATTGCCTGGGTGGAGCCGCCGCACTTTTAGGTCTTATTAATCCGATGATGGCAGCGATCTTAATGCCGATCAGCTCCGTGTTGATTGTACTCACTTCACTTTGGGGTATGCGATGAACATTGTCATACTGATGATACCCATGGCGTTACTTCTCGGTGTTGGATTCTTGTATGCCTTTTTCTGGGCCAACAAGAGGGGTCAGTTTGATGACCTGGAAACACCTGCTCACCGTATGCTTTTAGATGAAAACGAAAGGACTGAACGTGAACACACATAGTAATGTCGTAGAAAGAATTACCTACGACGACGATATAGTAAAGAAATTCGCAATCGCTACCATGATTTGGGCGGCGGCTGCATTTCTTTTTGGCGTTGTCGCTGCTATCCAAATCCCATGGTGGCCAGCCAATTTGAATTTAGAATGGATTACCTTTGGCCGACTGAGACCGCTGCACACGAACGCTGCGATCTTTGCCTTCGGTGGTAATGCGATCTTTGCGGGGATCTATCACTCTTCTCAACGCCTGCTTAAAGCTCGCATGTTCTCGGATCTTTTGTCCCGCATGCATTTCTGGGGTTGGCAATTAATCATCGTGGCGGCTGCGATCACTTTGCCATTGGGTTACTCCCAAGCCAAAGAATACGCCGAATTGGAATGGCCTATTGATATCGCCATTGCTGTGGTGTGGGTTATCTTTGCCGTGAATTTCTTTATGACGATCCATCGTCGTCGTGAAAAACATCTTTATGTGGCCTTGTGGTTCTATATTTCCACAATCATCACAGTGGCAGTTTTGCACATCGTGAACTCGATTGAGATTCCGGTGTCTTTCATGAAATCTTTCCCGGTTTATGCCGGAATTCAAGATGCCATGGTTCAATGGTGGTACGGCCATAATGCCGTGGCCTTTTTCCTGACAACGCCGTTTTTGGGTTTGATGTACTACTATGTTCCAAAAGCTGCGAACCGCCCGGTTTATTCATACCGCCTGTCGATCGTGCATTTCTGGTCATTGGTTTTCATCTATATCTGGGCCGGCCCACATCACTTGCTGTACACTTCCATGCCGGAGTGGGCGCAAACCTTGGGCATGATTTTCTCGGTCATGCTATGGGCTCCATCTTGGGGTGGTATGATCAATGGTCTTTTGACGTTGAAAGGCTCTTGGAACCTACTTCGCACGCAACCGTTGCTTAAATTCTTCGTAGCCGCGCTAACCTTCTATGGTATGGCGACTTTCGAGGGGCCACTTCTTTCCATCAAATCCGTCAGCGCGCTGGGACACTACACGGACTGGATCATCGGTCACGTTCATGCGGGTACCTTGGGGTGGAACGGCTTCTTAACGTTTGGTATTTTGTATTACATGATTCCGCGCTTGTGGAAGACAGAACTTTACTCCAATAAACTTCTGGAAAACCATTTCTGGATGGGGCTACTTGGCGTCATTATGTACTACGTGTCCATGGTGGTTGCAGGTATCACTCAAGGTTTGATGTGGAGAGCTGTGAATAAAGACGGCACTCTGGTTTACCCTGACTTTATCGAAACAGTGGTTCGTATCATTCCACTTTATTGGGTGCGTGCTTTAGGTGGAATGCTCTTCCTGATTGGTTTCTTGTTGATGTGCTACAACATCTACATGACGATCAAACTGGCTCCGAAACAAGTCAAAGAAGAAGCTGTTGAAGTGACTCGCACGGGTTACAACGAAGTTCCAGGTACGGGTCACCGTAAATTGGAAGGCATGGGCTTTGTATTCTCGGTCTTGGCATTCCTGGCAATCGCGGTGGGATCTTTTATTGAAATCTATCCCACACTGTCTTTGCATAAATACATCACTCCGACAAATGTGACGGAGCCCTACACGGCTTTGGAAATCGCCGGTCGCAGTATTTATCAAAAAGAAGGTTGCTACGTTTGTCACTCGCAACAAATTCGTCCGATTGTATCTGAAGTTCTTCGTTACGGAAATGCTTCGACAATTGAAGAATCCATGTGGGATCACCCTTTCCAATGGGGTTCAAAACGTACCGGTCCTGACTTGGCCCGTGTTGGTAAGAAATATCCAAACTTGTGGCACTTCAGTCACATGATGGATCCTCGCACGGTCACTCCAGCGAGTATCATGCCCAACTATCCTTGGCTTGCGGATAAAGACACAGACTTCCTGCGCCTGCGCAAAGAATTATCTGTGCTAAGAAGATTAGGTGTGCCGTATGACGACGACACTGTGGTTAATGCCGACGGTATCGCTCAAAAACAGGCAAAAGAAATCGCAGCCGATATTGAGGCCAACGGCGGTCCAAAAGGTATGGAGAAAAAAGAAATCATCGCCCTGATCGCTTACCTTCAAGCCCTAGGTCAGAAAGGAAAAGCCCAATGAAACAAGAAGGATTAAAATACTTCACAGATCTTCATTTAACTTCTATCGGTCTGATGATTTTTTTCGTGTTCTTTATTTGTGTATTGGTTTGGGTATTTCGCAAAAACAGCAAGTACTTCTACAATGAAATGCAGAATATGCCTTTGAAAGATCAGGAGTTCACAGATGCAAGACAATAACAACGGTAAACCAGAAGGCTATAAGCAGCTCTTCCATGAGTATGACGGCATCATTGAACACGACAATCCACTACCAACGTGGTGGTTGTGGACATTCTTTCTGACGATCATCTTTGCTTCTCTTTACTTCCTGCACTATCAGTTTGGTGGTGGCATCACATTGCAAGACGAACTGGCGATTCATATGACGGCCTTGGAAAAAGAAAAAGCGACTCAGCAGGCTTCGGCCCCGGCTGAAACAGAGGACTCTTTAAAAGAAGCCTTTGAAAAGATCGATGCGAACGCTGGTGCCGCAGTTTTCGCTGGCAAATGCGCCGCTTGCCACGGTCAGGAATTGCAAGGTTTGATCGGTCCTAACTTGACCGATCACTTCTGGATTCACGGAAAAGGCACTCGCATGGATATCGTCAAAGTTATTCGTGAAGGTGCCGCTGACAAAGGGATGCCACCCTGGGGCCCAGTCCTGAAACGCGAGGAGCTTTATTCCGTCGCAAAGTATATAATGGCGAAACTAGATTCCAAACCTGCTGGAGCTAAGCCTCCACAAGGAGAAGAAGTGAAATGAGCTTAGACCCGAACCTCCTTACCTCTGTTGATGAGCACGGCGATCACATCGCCATAATTCCTGCTGAAGTAAAGGGGTTCTATAAAAAGCACCGCACCTGGGTGCATGCTGTCTTGCTTGTAGTTTTTCTAGCACTGCCGTGGACTTCGATCCGCGGCGTGCAAACGATTTTGATCAATATTCCTGATCGCGAATTTTCTTTCTTTGGTCTTTTATTCCACGCCCACGATGCTCCTTTATTATTCTTTATTATCGGCACCCTGGTGATAGGCCTCGCCTTCGTCACTGCCGTGTGGGGCCGTGTCTGGTGTGGTTGGGCTTGCCCACAAACCGTCTTTATTGAATCTGTTTTCCGTCGAATCGAGCAATGGACGGAAGGTAACTACATTGAACGTCGCAAACTTCGCGAAGAAGCTATGACGTTTAATAAAATTAAAAAAAGCGGAACCAAGTGGGTGTTATTCGCTTTGGTGTCTTCGCTGATTGCGCATAGTTTGATTGCTTATTTTGTCGGAGCAAAGGACCTGTTGCATATGATGGAGCAACCTCCGGGCGACAATTGGACCTATTTTATTTTAGTCTCTCTGGTGACTGCGGCTGTTCTTTTTGACTTTGGCTGGTTTCGCGAACAGTTCTGCGTGATCATGTGCCCTTACGGTCGCTTTCAATCTCTTTTAATCGATAATAAATCTTTGGCGGTTATTTACGACGTGAAACGCGGCGAACCTCGCCGCGGTCGCAATCAGCCCGGAGAAGCGCAAGGTGACTGCGTGGCCTGCAATCGCTGCGTGAACGCCTGCCCTACCGGTATTGATATTCGTAATGGTCTGCAAATGGAATGTATTGCCTGTACGGCTTGCGTGGATGCCTGTGACGAAATCATGGAGAAAGTTAAAAAACCAAAAGGTCTGATTCGTTATGACACTTTGGATTTTAGCAAAATCAAACTGACTCGCCCGCGTCCCTTGGTTTACATGGGGGCTTTGCTGATTTTAGTTTCCGGTCTTTCCTACGCCATTGCGACTCGTGATCCTTTCCATTGGACCTTGTTACGTGGTCAGGGCTTGCCTTATTCCTATGTACAAGACGGCGATACGAAAGATGTGATTCAGAATCAATTCAAGATTCACATCCAAAATCAGGAGCGCGAAGAGACCTCATACACGCTGTCGATTGATCCTGAATTGATTAAATCAGGTGCCAAGCTAACGATTGGAGAAAATCCAAAAGTTCTGAAACCTCAAGGCACGCACGAATGGTATTTCTTTGTGCGCCTGCCTGAAAGCAGCTTCAAAGGAACTCACGGTAAGATTTTATCCCGAGTGACCATCGAAAGCCGCCATGGGGATGTGGTAAATCGCAGTGACAAAGAACTTATCATCGTGGGACCTCAAGGATTATGAACTCGGGAATGCTGCTCGCACTAGGAATTCTCAGCACCAGCTTTTTCGGAAGCTGGCATTGTGCTGCGATGTGCGGGCCGATCTCCTGCTTGATGGGAGAACGTAAATCCCTGCTTTCCTATCACTTCGGCAGATTGATTGCCTATGTCTCCCTGGGTGCTCTAGCAGGAGGCCTCGGGCAATTTCTGCTCGATTCCCAATACGCATGGCTTAGAACAGCTTCGGCAGTTTTATTTGCCGTGGTTTTACTGAGCATGGGGCTGCGCCTGCTCGCTCCTTCATTCACTCAGAAATTAATTCCCAAAGTGGATCCGCACGGCTTGATGAAAGTCTTTCGTCAGCTTAGAAAATTTCACTTAAACCAATCTGGAATTGTGGTTGGATTCTTAACCGGACTTCTTCCCTGCGGCTGGCTTTATACCTATGTCACTGCTGCAATCGCGATGCAAAATCCATTGATGGGGGGAGCATTGATGTTTTTATTCTGGGTTGGTGGTTTGCCTGCGCTTAGCATCCTGCCCTCAATGGTTCAAAAAGGTTTAAGCCAAATCCCGATGCGCCAACAGCGTATCGCTGGCGTCATTCTGATTGTCGCCTCCATTTACTCCGTGTGGAGTTTCGTTTACTTCACCCACGCTTAAAGTCGATATTGATTCTCCGCAGCTCGAAAAGCAGAGTGTGACTTGCTCTAAAATCGGTTTTATCGCTACCATAGGACTATGAGTTCTTACGTTTTTTTGACGGAAGTCGCAGATTTTCCACAGGCACAGGTTGTGAAATCCTTTTTGGTGGCCCAGGGATTTCACCCACGTTTGCGTGATGAACAAACCCGTGCTGTTGCGCCTCACTTGGAACAATTCTTAGGAAAATTGATTATCGATATTCCTGAAGAAGAATTTCTGCAGGCTTCACAAACTTTGGAAGAACTGCAGGACTCTCATCGACTGAAAGTCGCAGGCCAGGAAGAAGAAGAACTTGCTAAGGATCAAGCCCTGTCAGAGAGCCAAGCGATGGCCAAGCAATGTCTGGTGAATGCGGTGTTGGGCTGCGTTTTGATCCCCGTCGTGTGCAATCTTTATTCAATGCTTTTGGGATTCAGAGTTCTTGGCAAAGAAATGCCACTTTCCCGTTTGTCCCGAACTCGTTTAGTCATGGCCTTTTTCTTTAACTGTGCGGGTTTTTATATCTGGCTTACATTCGGCGGAAGAATTCTACGCAACATGTTCATGTAAGTTGATTTGTAGACTGAATTAGTTTTTACACTAACTGCGGCGCATCATTCGCAAATGCTTACTCATGTCGCAATTTGATTGATTGCCGACCTTTTTCTCATTACCCCCTTCATATCTATAACTTTTCAATGAAGGGATTGTTATGCGTTTTCTATTAGCGACTGTAGCTTCTTTGTTCATCTCCACAGCGGCTTTCGCGTGGGTGCCTCAATGGAATTATCAAATCAATGGTTACCAAGCGGCTGTTACTATGTACAACCCGACTGGTTTCACAGTTTACTGCCAAGGTTACGTGACTGGCCAAGTTCAGAATGGATTTGTGGTAAATGCTTGGTTTGCTGACTGGGTCGGTCCATTCCAATACCGCACGGCTTGGGTTTATGCGACTCCACCGTATTTCTTTGTCAATGCTTGGGCTAACGTAAACTGCCAGTAAGCTTTTTCCAGTCAGAGTCGGTCATCATCGTGACTGACTCTGTATTGAAATCGTAAACAATGCGGATATCATTTTTCTGCAGCTGTTTACGAACTTGTTCTTTCTTTTTATCTAAAGAAATTTCGATCACACCGTAATCGGTACCTTCACGCAAAATAAACGCTTCAATCACCGCATCCACCACTTCTGCCGACAGCTGATCCATGGGGATCACCATTGGTGGCTGAGGATTCTTTTCCAATTCATTGTCGTTTTCGAAATTCATAAATCAGATCTCCAGATCCTTGCTTCTAGCACGAATACAAAGTTCGTCACATCTTTCATTAAATTCGATGCCAGAGTGCGCCTTCACCCAGCGCCATTCGATACGATGCTGACACTGAAGCGTATAGAGTTCACGAATCAGGTCCACCTCAGGAATCGGCTGTCCCTGATTTTTAACCCAGCCATTGGCACTCCACCGCGGGCTTTTTTCCAAGGCCTCAAGCATCACTCGCGAGTCGGTATAAAGCTTCGCGCGACTGTTTTCAGGTAAAGCCTTTAAAGCCTCGATAGCTGCTTGAAACTCCATACGGTTGCTGGAGGTTTTCTTTTGTCCTGCAGAGTCTTCACTGAGGATCTTGCCACGACGGCTGATCACGTAAGCCCATGCACCCTTACCATGCTTAAGACTGCCATCTGTGTAGATCTCAAACACATTACCAGAAAATAAACGAAGCACTCTTTGCCAGAATCGATACATACTACAAAGCATTCCATAAACATTTGATAAGCGCATTAAATTGTTGCGGAATTAACGCGGAGATTTTGGATGCGCGGGCTGAAACTTCAAGTTATCCCTCTCGAGATCAAACGAGGTGATATATGGTTCAAGCATTCAGAATATTGGGCTGGCTCGAAGGAGCTTCTTTTCTAATTCTACTTTTCATTGCGATGCCAGTTAAGTACATGGCTCACAATCCTGCGATGGTCAAAGCTATGGGACCTATCCATGGTTTCTTGTTCGTGGCCTATGTGCTTTTCGCAAACTTTTTGGCTGGTGAATTGAACTGGTCCGGAAAAACTCGCATCAAAGCATTCCTTGCGGCGGTTCTTCCTTTTGGAACTTTCTGGTTCGAGAAAAAATATTTGGTAGTAACTGAAAAAGTTTAACGCTTTTTCTTAGGTTGCGTCGTGCCCTTCTCCGGAGGGGCCGTCTCATCCGCTTTGTTTTCAGGCGCGGTTTTTATCTCCGCCGGCTTTTCTTGAATCGGCGCCAGCGCCTTCGGTTTTTCCACGCGGCTTTGAATGAAATAGCGAAGCCCGATCATAAACGCATACTGATCAGAATATTCATTGGGCTGCTTTGACACGGCATAAGTGTATCGGGCATCAGCCATCACGGCCCACAATCCCGCATTCCAAATTTCGCCTTCAAGGGCCAGGTTCGCACCACTTTCTGAAGATGACCAAGCAGAGGTTTGAATTCCCTCCGCCGGAGTGAAATCCGTGTGGACTGTTTTAACTCCGCCCATAGGATAAGTAGTATAAACACCCAACGAAGTTGAAAAAGAAGGCGCCCAGTAACGGCGATAAGCAATGGTCACCTGCATCGCTTGAGTTTTCTCGATAACCGAGCGACCCGCCGCCTCGTCGCGGAAATAATATTTATTAAAATAAACTGCTGCCATCTCCAGCGCGCCATGATCACTTACATCACCAGATGCGACCAAAGCAAGCCCGGGCATGGTCTCATTTAAGTCCGAATAGTCACCGTCGTAAATTGTGCGAGAGAAATAAGGACCGACATAGGCCATGACATTTCCCCGCTGAGGTACGTAGGCTTCAGCAAAATCTGCACACAGAATAAAGATACTCAGAGACAGAATGGAAAGTGTCCGTTTAAGATAGACCATAACTGGAGCCTAATGGTTGATGAGTAAAAAATCATTATCTTTATACATAAAAAAATTTGCATTGTTGGCGTCAACAATGACCGCCTTTTTATGGCTCATGCCCACTCAGGCTGCAAAGAATGAAACTCCTCCGGAAGATAAAACCACGCTGGAAGAAGACTTCATCAACAGCAACATCTATGTCTCCCGCTTCTTCGACAACATGGCGGACAGTATGGATTTGTTTTTAGCGGGGCAACAGTACACGGAAAGACCCAACACCACATCGGCGGTTTTTGAAACAGCGTCGTACTATAACTCCCTCGAGGGGTTAAGAAACGATCTGAGCTTTGACTTCTATTTACGTCTTCCGAATGTGGAAGAATACTGGCAAGTGACATTTACATCCTATGACGAAACAGCTGAACGCGGCGTGAGTCAAGAATACCTCAGAAATCAACCCCGTCAGCGTAATGCCGGGGCGACCTTCGGGTTTTTCAGACAATTGGGAAATGTCAGAACATCCTATCAACCCCGTATCTCATTTTCTTTGCCTCTTAAGATTTCTCACACTTTGACGTTTGAAAGCATTGTGGAAAAATCAAAATCCTATCGAATCAATCCCAAATTGCAATTTTACGCGGATGCCGACAAGGGAACCGGGATGTTCCAGGCTCTGAATTTTAACTTCACGCTTTCCCGCCGCTTCAGCTTAACCTTCGTCAACGAGGGGGATTATGAAGACAGGATTGCTACTTATACGGTGACGAACGGTGTGGCCTTGGGGCAGTGGTTTAGCAAGATGTCGAGCATCTCTTATAATATTTTCTTTACGTCGAAAAATCGGCCGAATTACCACCTGTACTCGTACAATTTTTCAGCGGCATTTAGTCAGATTTTATATAAGAATATTTTAGATTATCAGGTTCAGCCCAATATCGATTTTTCTGAAGAGCATGACTTTGTCAGAAACCCAGGCGTCAATTTTCACTTGTATATCAGATTTTAAACCGAGGGCGTTATTTCGCCCTGGCGTTTTTCAAACTGCCCCAAAAAACCCATGAGCCGTTGAATCAAATCATGACGACGGATGGGCTTGCTTAAATGCGCATCAAAGCCTGCGGCTAAACAGCGATCACGCTCTTCCTTCATAGCATTTGCCGTCAATGCAACGATCAAGTTGGAGTAACCCTCTGAACGAAGCTCCATAGTGGCTTGGCAACCATCTTTGATTGGCATTTGGACGTCCATCAAGATCACGTCATAGCTCTTAAGACGCGCAGCCCGCACACCATCTTCACCGTTGTTTGCGATAGAAATCTTTGCACCAGCGCCTTCCAGAAAGCGCTGAAGCAACGCCTGGATGTCAGAAGAGTCTTCAACCAACAAAATCTCGCGCCCCTGCAACGCTGTCGCAAAATCCAAGGACGTGACATCCATGATCTTGATTTTGTGTTCGTTATCTTGCTCCGACAGGTTGGTAAACATCGGACCATTTTCAGGACAAATGCAATCCACAGTCACCAGGAAGGAACTTCCTTTACCCAGTTCAGAATCCATCAGTACCAGGTCTCCGCCTAAACGACGAGCCAAAGTCCGTGACAAAGCCAAGCCCAGGCCTGTGCCACCAAACTGGCGGGTATGAGAAGCATCTGCTTGCGTAAATGGCTGAAACAAAATACCGGCTTGTGCAGGACTGATCCCGATACCGGAATCCGTAATTTCAAAACTTAGAGACTGATGAGTCTCGGATTTACTGACGCTTAAACGTACAAAGCCTGAACTTGTAAACTTAATGGCATTGCCAATCAGATTAGATAAAATCTGCGACAAACGAGTCGCATCGGATTTAATAAACCGAGGCATGGCCGTTTCAATGACAACTTCAAAATGCACATCTTTACTGGCTGTACGGGAATCTGCGAACAGAGTCAGTTCACGCAAAAGTTCGCGCAAATCCACCTCACTGATTTCCAGCTCCACTTTACCTGCTTCGACTTTGGAAATATCCAGAATGTCATCGATGATTCTTAGTAAGTAAGTGCTGTTGGTACGAACTTTCGCAGCCCAATCCTGACGCTCAGACACCGTCGAGGTCGAATTTGTCAAAAGATCCGAGAAGCCTACGATAGCGCCCAAAGGGGTGCGAATTTCATGACTGACATTCGCGATAAAATTGGTTTTCGCGCGGTTGGCGGCCTCGGCCGCATTTTTCATTTCAGCAAGATTTTTATAGAGCAAAGCTCTTTCGATATTTACCGCAAGCTTGTTGGCAAATTCTTCCGCCATCATTGCATCGACGGCATCGAAGTTTGCTGAGCCGGGAGCGCGCGCCAAAGTCACGCAACCAATCGTGTCGCCGTTTTGTTTGATTGGCATGCAGATGTAAGAGCGCAGCCCCACTTTTGTAAACAACGCAAAAGTGCGAGGTGAAATGGAAAGCATGCGAAACATTTCTGGCAAAATGTCTTCATGAAAAACAGAAGCGCCCGAGCGCAGAACTTTCAGAGGACTTAGAACATCATCAGGATTTTCAAAGCCAATATCTTGAAGCTCTTTTAAAAACGGTACAAGTGCGGTGTGCTTATGAGCCACAGTGCCCGGCCCGACTCCTAAGTCTTCACGCAAATCTATACGGCACCAGTCCGCCATATTTTCAATGGCCACTTCAGCGGCGGCAGTGATTACGGAGTTGCAACAGGCCGTTAAATCAAAATTCCTATCCAATGATTTCAGTGTTGTTGCATAAAACGTCAAAAGACGTTCGGCATAATAGTTTTCGCGTGTATCGTGAAGATAAATCAAAAGGTGTTCATTGTAAGGAGCCGGTGCTAAGACTTTTTGAATACGAATCATTTGGCGCAAGGAAGGATTTAAACGCGCAAGCAGCTTATCCAGTTTGTGATCAGTGATCTCGCCATCAAAACCCAAAAGGTCACGGGCTGAATCGTTCAATTGCAGCACACACTCATCGAGAGTCGTGATAAGAATCGGTAGATGCGTAGCAAAGAAGATGTGCTTCCACATCTCTGCTTCAATCTCCGAAAGCTGAATTTGACCGGCCATTTCGCCCCTCACATGAAATAAGGTTTAGTTTTACCTTATTGAGTAGAGCGCCTCTAAAACTTATCTTTTGTATTATATTTTTTATACCGAATAGTACGCATTTGCTTACGCTCCGAGCAGTTACATTGCTAACCAGCAAGGGATCTAAACAAGTCTTTGAAAAGATTAAACTAAACACGTTTTAGAGAAGCCCCTAAAGCAAAGATGTTCTGCTGACTTTTTCCGTGCAAAAAATGCTGAACTCCCGCCAAAACCAGCTTAAACGAAGACCCGACACTCACCATGCCGGCGTCGGTTTTTATGACATCCGCAACTAGCATTTGTTCCTTTGAAACCAAAACTCGCTGATTGAAATCCTGGGGGCCCAGCTCATCGCGCTCGCCATAACGATTCAGTTCAATGTTGCGCACTCCCGACACTGCCAATCCTGCTTGAGGCTCCGTGCTGACCACCCATTGCGCCTTTGCTCCCTCGGCAGTTCCCAGCAGGGAGTGACCGGTACCCACAGCACCAATCAGGGCTGAAACGGGACCGCCAATGTGCGCGGCCGCCTGCTGACCCAAGAAATGATAGTGACGGCGTTTTTGAAAATCAAAGAGCTGATCAAATCGCACGCTTCCCGGCTGGTCGAGCAAAAACTTTTCGTAGTTGGGATAGATATTGCTCATGTCCTCTTGAAAAACTTCAGCACCTTGGGAGGTCAAGGACTCCACCAGAGAAGGCATAACAGTTTTCGGCACGAACAAGGTGCAGCGAAGCCCCCTCTCTTTGCAGTAGTGAGCCAAAGAAACCGCCGTACTCCCTGCACTGACTTCAGAAATAATGGAACCTTTTACCACCCGTCCAGATTCAAAAAGATAAGAGATCTCCCCTTCGACCATATGATCCTTCATAGAGCCGCCGGGGTTTTCACCCTCCAAAGAAGTAAAGACGCGGTTGCCGTCCCGAAGGTTTAATTCGGGAGCGACGATTTCAACAATACGCGACCGAGGCATTAGGCAACAATCGGCTTATCAGCGTGCTTCAAGTTTTCAGGAATGTTCAAAGCGCGCGCTTTGTAAGACGCTTCAAAGATCGTCGTTTTAACTTGTGCTACGTCCACGAAAATTCCATTGGGTGAGTGCACAGTTTTACCCATACCCACAACATTTTTTGCAATTTCCGAAGCTGCCACCGCAGCCGAAGTTTCCCCACCTGGAGTCACAAACGGAATATATGATGAACGATCCATTGCATGAATCAACTGGCCCCATAGGTAAGTTGGAACTTCAGGACAGATGAAACGCAGGAAGCGAGACAGATTTTCTTCGTAAGGAAGTTTATCTGAAATCCCTGTTTGCTCAGCAAAAGAAGGCGTATTCTTATTAAAGACAACCACCGAACCGGAAAAACCCAAAGTCGCGCAGGATGCCACAGGAATACCGCGTTTATGAGCTTCGACATTAAGTGCAAGTTTGTCTTCCATGGCAAATAGATCCACCACGTCCACCACCCAGTCGACTCCTTTTAGGAATTCATCCAGGTTTGCTTTCTTAACGCCTTCAGGAAAAACTTTGATTTTCACAGCAGGATTAATCGCGCGAGCTTCCGCCAAAGAGCATTCGTCTTTGCGCATACCAATAGTCGTTTCTTTCGCCATACGCTGACGATTAATGTTCGTTCTTTCGAAAGTATCCGGGTCCGCAATATGGAAATTTTCAAATCCCATACGAACCAGGTTGATAAATATTGAACCACCTAAACCCAAACCGCCGACAGCGATTTTTGTGTTTTTCATTTTCTCAAGTTGGCCTTCTGTGAAGATACCAATGCTGCGAAGAAATCTTTCTTTGTAATGTTGATCCATGATGAGCTCCTTCAAATTATTTTTGAACGAAATAAAATTTTGTGTGCAACAACAATTTATTTATGCAGATAATCTGAAAGAAGACTAATAAAATTTTATTTAGTTTTAACTCGATATGATAAAAGCGGAGCCCATCTTGAAAAACCTCAAAGATTTATTTCAGCTTGTGATTTTAGATTCTCCCATCGAAAACTGGGAAAACAGTGACACTCAAAATGTCTTCGCAAAAATGGTCACCTTAAAAAAGAAAGGTTATGAAAGCTGCTACCAGCAAGGCGTTCTGCCCGTGGACACTTCTGATTTTTTTGCGACGCACGTGATGCTTTTCGCAAAAGAAGACAACCAAGAATTAACTCCGGTCATGGGATATAAAACAATATCTCTTAACAAGTGCCGTGAATTCAATCAGACATTCCCAGGCCTGGCCTTAGTGACCAACGCGAAGATGCCCGAGCATATTGAAGTCATAAACAACATCATCTCTCGCTGTGAAAAAGAAAATCGCCATCTCGCATATCTAGGATCGTGGACAAAAAATCCCCACTACGACGTCCCCGCAAATATCAATTTAAAAGATGCCTTTCGCGCCTTTTACCGCCAAGTCTATCGCGAGCAAAATGTCCAGGAGGTCGTGATCGGCGGCACTCTTCGCTTTCGTACAGAAAAATTATTCTTCGAATTAGGTCACAGACCACTCGAAGCGAACGGCGCTCCACTATCCCACATCAACGTTGCTCACTTGGTAAAGGAACCGGTGTTGGTGATGCACTCGATGAAATTTAATGACGAAGCCACGGTGGCGGCTGAAAAAATGTGGGCTGAGGTTTGGAACAACCGCCTTGAAATTGGTGCGGCTGAAATTAAGAAAATGCCTTTGGCTGTTTAGTGTTTCTGACTGTCAAAAGTGATTTCGAAAACGCAGGCTTGCGCTCCTTTGTGGGCGCAGCACTTTTCGACAACACGGGCCTGAGCTTGTCCTAAATATAAAGGTGCAGACGCCATCATGCCTGCCTTCAGGTGGCAGACATGCTCATTGCCCAGATGTTTTACGCGCATTTCATCTGCGACGTCTCTTTCCGAGGTCACTTCTAACAAAGCCCCCTGCTCATCAAGACTCAAGAAGCGATAGCGGCAGTTCTTTTCATAAAATTTAAGGCAATCACTCCACATGTGCTCGATGATTTCTCGAGCGCTGGCCATCTGCCCATAGTGATCACCCAAGATCGTGGTGGCATTACCGACATAGGTGTAAAGCCCCATCGCAAAAAAGTCTTTGGGTTGAAAGTGACGTTTCGCCAAGTAGTTGAGCGTATCAGAAATCACGCGCATGCTGATCGTCGCAAAGGGATCCTGCAAAACGGACTCGCTTAAGCCCAAATGCTTTAGAATATCAAAGCGCAACTTCCAGCCGTGATATCTTTCGATATATTCAAACGTGGTAATCGTCGTGCGACGACGGCCATAATTTGCATAGTTATATGGTTGAGGCAAAGCCCAGGATGACTTTTGATCCGCGCGAATTTGTAAACCGTGATAGTCGACTTCGCCTAAAAGAATCTGCTCGGGGGAATAAAGAATTTGATCGGAAATACGAATCAACGAATGCTCAGATAGCTTGCGCTGACCAGTGCGGATAAGGGTGTAATCCCACCAGCTCAGGTCCAAAATATCCTGCCATTGATTCTCTGAAAACTGAGAAACTTGGCGGATACGCTCTAATGTGTCGAAGGACAAGACCTTGCCCGTTCGTGCAACCGTTGTATTCATGATGCTCCAAATGACGCTGTGGGTTCTACATGGAATCCAGGCCACCTAAAAGCACTTTCTGTACTCACCTTTGTTTATTTAGGGTTCTAAGGGACCACCCGTGCGGTTTTTACAGGGGTCCGAGAGCGGGTTTTCACCTGACATGGCACCATTCGATCATTTAAGGTGGGGACAATGTCACCTTCAGAAGTTCAAATTACAGATCAAATCACGGGGAGCGGCCAAGTTGCCAGCAAAGGCGCTTTGGTTTTCATTCATTATACGGGCACCTTAAACGACGGAACCGTTTTTGATTCCTCCTACACCCATGGTCGACCGTTCGAATTCGTCGTGGGCTCTAAGAAAGTCATTCAAGGGATGAGCCAGGGAATCCTTGGTATGAAAGTCGGTGGCAAGCGCACGATACACATTCCTGCAGACCTAGCCTATGGCGAACGCACCGTGGGTAAAATTCCTGCCCATTCTGATTTGACCTTCGAAGTAGAGTTGCTGGAATCGCGCCCTCGTGAATAATCCTCAAGATACAGCGTCTGGTCACCAAGGCATTGCTATGCTACACTCTGTGTATGTTGAAATCATTTTTCCCGAATCACGATTTTAAAGCCTTGCTCTTTGACTTTGACGGCACTGTTGCCGATACGATGCCCGCTCACTTGGGCGCCTGGAATAAGGCACTGGCAAAGTATTCTTTGTCTTTAAGCCGCGAACAACACCAAGCCTGGGCTGGCCGCCCCACTCATCGCATCGTTGAAATGATGAATGAGCTTCATAAGTCGACCATTGATCCACAGCAGTTCTTGGCGGAAAAAGAAGTTCACTATCTATCCTCCCTGCATGAAGTAAAAACCATCACTTCTGTGATGGACGTGATCACTCACTATCATGGCCAAGTTCCTATGGCGATCGTAACTGGCAGTCGTCGTAAGATCGTGGATCTGACAATGAAACAACTGAATCTGCATTCCTATTTTGATCTGTTGGTTTGCGCGGAAGACTACACCCAAGGCAAACCCGCACCGGATTGTTTCCTGATGGCAGCTTCAAAACTTAATATAGCTCCCCAAGAGTGTTTGGTTTTTGAAGATGCGGTTTTGGGTATGCAAGCAGCCCACTCCGCAGGAATGAAATGCCTGATGGTGGATGAGAAATACAGCCTGACCCACACACGATAAGATAGACTTTAAAGCCCGCAGAATTTGAGGGCTTTTTTTTATCAGGATATACCTTCAAAGTGCGGACGATTTCTTCTGCGATAAACTGTGGCTACAACTCCAAAAACGGCCGCCACCACCAACGCATACGCTATTCCCCCGTACATGGAACCGTAGTTTTGATAAATATAGAAACTGACCAGATAAGCCGTGCCGCCCACCGCCCCTGTGGCAATATTATAACATAAACCATACAGCGTGCAGCGGTGCTCATGGTGAACCAATCCGCAGACCAACATCACAAATGGCCCAAAGCAAGCCGTGGCAATCGTGCTGACCGCAATGGAAATCAGGAAAGTATAAAACCATGAGAGCGAGAAGGCCTGAATATAGCCATCTGCCACTGCAACTTCAAAAAGTTTAAACAGAGGTAGCATCAGAACCACACCCGCAATCAAACCTGCCTTCGAAACCTTTCTGGGCCCAATACGATCTGCCAAAGAACCCCACAACGCATAAGTGGGAGCATAAAATATCGTCGAGTAAGCAATCACGTGATTTGCGGTAAGGGAATCGAGTTGCAACATCGATTTTAAAAAAAATCCCTTAATATTGACACCCATGATAGCTATGCACCCGAGGGCGGTAGCCATCAATAAGGCATAGACAGCGCATTTTTTTTCTTGTGGGGTCCAATCCTTGAGTCTGATAAATTCCCAACGGGAAATTTCGGGATGATCATAAAATTCAACATTTTTTAAGATGCGATTTAGTTGCCACCAGATCGGAAACATCATGGCACTATAGACAAAGGCCGTACGCCACCCGTGCTGTAAGAATTGATCTTCGCCGATCAAAAGTTTCGAGACGATCGTCACCGCCAGCGCAAAGAGATACCCTGCTGGAACAGAGGTTTGAAAAAGTCCGGTATATACTCCCCGATGTGTCGAAGGAGACGCTTCGTAGACAATCACGCTGAGGATCGGGTAACAACCTCCCAAAGCGAATCCTTGAATCACACGTAAGACATAGTACGACCAATGATTGCTATCTGGGACCAGACAAATCAGACAGGATGAAATACCAATCAAAAAAACACTGACCCGAAGACCTTCGATACGACTTTTGCGATCAGCAATAACTCCCAAAAAAAGAGAACCAACGGGCCTCACGATGAATCCGATTAGAAATGACGACATAGAAAATGCGAAGGACGAAGGCAGAGCCTTCGCAAACTCGGTCATCAGCATTCCCGGCAGATAGAACGAGTAAAAGCTGAAAAGATTGAGAAGGCACGCATAACCCAGAACATCTTGTATTCTTCTATGAGGCATTCTCACTCCGATAATTCCAAGTGATCAGCAGCCGTGCAATCCAACAAAAAAGGGAGCTGGCGCTCCCCTTTTTTATCTTTACGGATGAATGTCTTTACGTTGTTCCGTTTTTCTTGAAGGACCTTTTTCGTTGGATTTCGAAATGTCCCTTGCTCCACATTGTTTCAATATTCTTTCAGCCTTATCTTGCCAGTCGCTGTCATCGACATGAACTGACAACAGAATGCCCCCATCTTTCACCATCGTCTCGTAACGTTTGGCTTCGTATTCAGGAATTCCCATTCCCACCAAGGCTCCAGCCAAGCCACCGACAGCGGCCCCAGCACCAGCTCCCGCAAGAGCTGCCATGATAGGCCCTGCTGCCACCAAAGGTCCCAACACGGGCAAAGTCGCTATTGCACCTGCACCGACCAGCCAACCTAAAGTGCCTCCCAGGAGGGCCCCCGTGCCTCCACCGATTGTTGCACCTTCTGGCGCCTTCGTGTCTTTCTCGTGAGCAAATTTTGCGGTATCACCTTTGTCAGGCATCAACACAGAAACGTCTTCATTACGGAAGCTCTCTGTGCGCAGTTGCTCAACACATTTTTCCACTTGTGAACGAGTTTGAAAAATCCCAAATACGACTTTATCTCCACGTTGTCCCATGGCTGTACTCCTTTATTTTGTAACTACGGTCTTATTGATTACTTGGGTATCGCCGGCGACGCTTTTCGCGATACGTTCGACTTTTGCTTTTTCATCGGCAGAGCTGACGTTGCCTTTCAAAATCACACGCTTGTTATTATCAGTGATGATTTGAATATTGTGTGCCTTCATGGACAGTGAATCATCGGCAACGATTTTTTCACGAATCATCCGCGTGATATCCGTCGCACGCTGAGTGGTCATCGCCTGATCATCAGCTTTCCCTACCGAATGACCTTGATTCGTAGTCCCTGCAAGAGCTGCACTCGCAGACAGACTTAAGACGATTAATGAAACAATCATTTTCATAAAGCCTCCCTTTACTCCCACCCACGATAATGGTGGCACGAAGTATTTCCAGCTTTCTGAAACGAAATTGTGAACTGTCATGCGAAAAAGAACGTATATGACTTAAAAACAAGATTTATAAATCAAGATGAGTGGACTTTTCTCGACATTGGTGTGACCGCTTGAAGTCAGACGAGAGGTCGGAGAAGAGCAAAAAAAAATCCCGAACAGTGTCGGGATTTTTGGAGGCGCGAAATTTAGACAGAAAAAATTGGAGGTGACGAGCGGACTTGAACCGCTGTAGCAGCTTTTGCAGAGCTGAGCCTAGCCACTCGGCCACATCACCCCAGAGTGATTTCGAAGGTCTAATCTATGCTAAGTCGGTGATTTTAGTCAATCGAATCCTAGCAACCGAGTCTTTTGAGGGCTTCTACGGGCTCGAAGGTCATTTTTAAGGCAGTCTCTACATGGTGGGGTTGCAGCTTTTCAGTTTGTTCGAGGTCCGCAAGGGTTCTTGCGACTCGGAGCGTTGCGAGCTCACGACGGCGGCTGGAGATCTCCTTAGGAAAGAGTTCTTTCATATAAAAACTCGGAAGATCGGCTACCAGTTCCTCATAATTCCAGCGGCTGGATAGCTTTTTAAAACGCTTATCCACTACCGACTGCTTCGCTCTAAATATCCGGCTGGCTTCAAGCTTCGCCAGGATCTCCGCACCTGATACGGACTCACCTTCTTCTCTTTTTTGCGTAAAAAACGTAATATGAAAGCGATCCACCAAGGGACCTGAGAGTCTTTCCATATAGGACTGACATTTTTTTAAAGATCTGCCGCAGACGACTTTGGATTTGGGAACCCAATCGCCACAGGGACAAAGATTCGTGGTCGCAATCATCAAAGACTCCGCCGGGAATTCTTCGACGAAACGCCCCCGACGAATGCGGATCATGGATTCCTCCATGGGTTCTCGCAAAGATTCCTGTGCGCGCACGTTGAACTCGAGCAGCTCGTCTAAAATCATTACGCCTTTATGGGCGCGGGTGATTTCCCCTTTAAAGGGTGGCACACCCCCACCTATCAACCCAAGAGCGGTGGTTGAATGATGGGGATGAACCACGGGACGCCAGCGAAGAGGGGCTTCACTGCCACCCCGGTTGTTTTTAGAAATTGTATGCATGTCTTCCTGAGTGGGAGCGGCAAGCAGCGCTGACAAAGTCCGGGCAATCGTACTTTTCCCCGAGCCAGCGGGACCTGCGAGCAACACAGAGTGTTCACCTAAAGCGATAATCTCTAAAAGCCGCGCCTGCCTTTGCGGAAATAGAAGATTTAAATCACTTTCAGGTCTACGCACTTCGTATTGCCTAGGTACCGCCGTTACCACCACCGGCTCACGAACATCCTGCAAACAACTCATCACCCGTCGATCAAATACCGCCACTGTGTTTTGCGACTGCCCTGTCCATACCGGAACATTTTCGTCAGGCTCAAAATCCGTAGCGAGATCTTCGGGTTCATAGACTTCACCAAGTAATCCCAACTCCCCATACACCATCACATTATCAGCGGGTTTCGAAAGCTGTTCAGATTCCCACAAAATTCCCAACGCCACGGCTAGTTCCAAACCACGCGAGGATTTTTTCAAATGATTGGGACGAAGATTTACCAACACCTGCTGCGCTTTCGGAAATTCAAACCCTTGGGCGCGGATAGCACTTTTGATACGATGGATACTTTCGCGGATTCCCTGATCCGGGAGTCCTAGGAATTGAATTTGCGGCAGTCCCGCGGTGAAATTGATTTCGACCTCGACAGGAACCAGAGCTTCATTTTCGCGAATCAGAGATTTGATTTTCATGAATCAAACTAAAAGCAAAAAAAAGCCCACAACTGGGGTGGGCTTTTTTCGTAAAATCACTGAAATTTGAAACCGAAGACCGGACTACTTCTCTACTTCAGCCATTTGCGAAAGCGGATGATGCTCCTCGATTGTACGAGTCATCGTGTTCGTCGTTACATTCGTGTAGATCTGAGTTGTCTGGATACTTGCGTGACCCAACAACATTTGAATCGAACGAAGATCCGCTCCACTTTCCAGCAAAGCAGTCGCGCAACCATGTCGGAAACGATGCGGATTTACCGGTTCAGCAAAGCCCGCACGTGTCGACCAGCTCGCAAGCCATCTCCACACGTCCACACGAGACGGACGGTGACCACGGTCATTGATCAAAATCGAAGGACTGTTTTCTTTCATCAACACCGAACGATGCTCACGAAGATAAGTCGTCAACGTCTCTGCCAGCTTTTCAGTCAAAGGAACCAGGCGCTCCTTGCTGCCTTTACCCAAAACCTTGATCCAACGATCTGTTTGGTTAAAGTCAGTCACATTCAAACCAATCAATTCAGAAACACGGCAACCCAGGCCGTATAGGAACAACAACGTCAATTGATTGCGTGCTGTCTTAACGGGATCTGTCACCTCAGCGGCATCGAAAAGCTGCTGGAACTCTTGCGGAGTAAGAACTTTCGGAAGACCTACTTTGACTTTCGGTGGGCGCAGCTCACGCAGCTCAGGGCTGTTATGACCGCGAGTTTCGCAGAACTTAAAGTACGTGCGCAATGACGAGATCACACGCGCCTGAGAGCGAGTGGAAAGCTTATGCTTTTTCATAAACTCGTAAAATCCAGTCACGTTGTTATGGGTTTTGCGATACTCGATATAGAGTTCCAGATCACGACGATAAGCCATCACCGTATTTTGGGAACGTCCACGCACATTTTGTAGTTCATCAAAGAAGTCGATCCAAAGAGGTAGTTCCATAGCTAATATTAGAACCAGACTTTGGACCAAGCGCAAGAAATATTATGTCACCGTTAGAAAATAAAAAACGCCCTTCACTGCGAGGTCAGTGAAAGGCGTTTGCGATTTGAAATCTATTTTTCGTCTTAGTTGAAAGTTCCACCGAAGACAGGGCTGCAATTGATACCGTTTGCTTGCGCCACATGGATACCACCTGGAGGAATTGCTACCAAGCGATTGCCATTGATCATACCACCATTCACTTCCATGATAATATTACCTGGGTTCGCAACCAATCTTACTGTCGACATCATGCCCGCGTAAGCCATCGTACCCGGAGTCACTGTATCAACAGTGTATGTGCCCGGAGCTACCTGACAGCCTGAACCGTAAAGATCGAACCAGTTCACACCCACAGTCATCGTTCCTTGGAACGCCACGGGGCCCGAGTACTGATTCAAGTTTGTACCAATATTAGAGTAACCTGGATAACCATACGGATAACCGTTGGTATATGCTCCGTTGTAAGCTGTCGCACCATTATCCACGATCACATTCAAAGCCAAAGAAACCGAATTCATCGGATTCACACTTTGAACTGAACCGAATTGCTGGGCATTTGCGAAACCCACACCGTTTGTCCAAACAGTTCCTGCTGGGACTCCGCCGCCTCCGTCATTGCCCTGGCAGGCTGCCATGAATGCTGAAATAGCCAGCATCGCAATAAGCTGCATGATCAATGTCGGAAAACTTACTTTGCGTAAATTAAGTTTATCCATATTTTACTCCTCGTTTAAAAATCGTTCTCAAAATTCACACTCCGACAAAAGCCGGAGCGTTTAAAGTTATTGGAAAGCTGCTGCTTTAGAAATCCCAGAGAATGTACCAAGCTTTCTGTAACCGTCGTTTGGAATCACAGCTGATTTGTTGATCACTGAACCCGAGCGGCAGTTGTAAGGACCGTCATAAATGAACCAGCATTTTCTGTAGGGAGACTGAGTCGCGTAAGATTGTGCGAAGTTCTTGTAGTAAAGAGAACCCGTCACGATCGTGCCACCTTGAGCGTCACCTTGGCTGATAACATTATCAACAACCAGAACCACACCGCCCCACTGATCTTGGAAGAAACCAGTGAACACAGTTTTGCCACCAGAAGTGAAGAATCTATTGTATTCAGCTTCCAACGTATTGTTGTCTTTCAAACCAGAGTAGCTCGCATTTTTACCCGTGCCCGCTGTAAAGGAACCTGTGTATGTCACACCTGAATCTGTATAAGACATGCTCACAGTTCCTGCGTAACGACCGTTACCCACATCGCTCAATTGAACCTTCAATTTAAAGTTCTTAGGGTCATTGACCGGGCGAGTACCAATGTAATTATTTAACTCTGTGATAGAGACCGGTGTGAAAGTGCCTTCATTAGAATAGCTTGTAGTCGTGCCACCTGTGTTGGTGCCAGAGCCATCTGGTGAAGTTGGGATCGTGCCCGTTCCACTATTATTAGAATCAACAACAACTGCAGTAGACTCTGCAACGGCCATCTTATTATTGCCACACCCAACACCTGCTAGTGCGATTGCGGCCACCAAGATCATCATTGGAGCGTTGAATTTGTTGTTCATACCTTGCCTCTTTCAAGAACCCGTTTTCAATGGTGGGTCCTCACGGTTCTGTAATGCTATGCCTGTGCCAACATCCAGAAAGTGGCCTAAGTTATCGATAAAAGGACGCATTTCTAGCGTTTCTCAAGGTGATACAAACAACCGTTCTGTGACTAAGACCCAAGGGGTAAGCGCAAATGCGGCACTTATTCTAAAAATAAGACATGTCGAAGATATGTACGCAAAAATATTATTTAAGATTTTCCCTAACATTACCGAAATGGGATGTATCACGTACAAAAAGGACGCAAAAATGACTGTCACTGCAACGAATGTTTTGATCCTCGGCGCTGTATTCATGTTCGCAGCACGAGTGTTCATGGGGTTCTAGGAACCACATTACACACAAGTAAGATGATCCCTGGTGTTACGCCTGTTAAACAGCAGTAATGCTTTTTCTGTTTAAACGATTTTTACCGATCTTTGTGCTCCTTGCAAGCGTCCCCGCTTTTGCAAAGCCTATCAAAATCCTCGTTGAGGACTCCTGGCCTCCCTTTGCTTTTAAAAAAGAAAATCGTGCTGTTGGAATGTCGATTGATATCGTTCGTGCTGCATTTAAAAACGTCGGTGAAAACATTGAGCTCGTCCAAGTCCCTTACACCCGCTGCAAAGCGCAAACGGCAACAGGTCGTTATGTGGCCTGTTTTAACTCCGCTCATTCCAAAGAAATGGATGCCGATTTCCTCTTTCCCAAAGAGCCTCTTTTTAAAAGCAAAGGCTTGATCATCGCCAATAAGATCACGGTTCGCAGCAAACCCGCAAAAGTGAAAGATCTTGAAGGAAAATCCGTGGCTTTGCCGGCGGAGTTTCCCTTCGGCAAAGAATTCGATGAAAACACGCAAATCAATAAGATCTTCACCTCCAGCGATCAGACGTCGCTGATGATGCTAAAATCAAATCGCGTGTCCTATGTCGCAATTGATGAATTCGTTTACTACTATTATTTGAAAACCAATCCTGATTTCAAAAATCAGTTTTATGTGGTTTTGGAACTTTCCGAAGAGCCGATCTTTGTGCACTTTTCCAAAAAACACCGGGACACCGCAGACCTGATTAAAAAGTACGACATGGGACTTGCGATGCTCAAGGTTTCCAATCGCTATAACGAAATTCTGGAAGACTGGGTGGGAGTAAAGGGTCAAAAGCGTGTGCAGATCTTTTCAGTTCTGCCTAAGACTCACGCCTATGACTATTAGTTTTGCGCGACGCGAGCTGCAGGATAGTAGTGCTTAAGAATCTGCACAAAGTTTTGACCTTTAAGTCCCAGGGCACGACTGCCCCACTGACAAAGACCTACACCGTGACCAAATCCGCGACCGGTGAAAGTGTAAAGATCACCATCTTGTTTCATTTCAAATAAAGTACTGCGAAGTTCTGAAAAGCCCAAGGCCTGACGAAACTCGTTGGCATTCACGTACTTTTGCTCCCCCTCGTTCATTGCGACTTTCACACCGCGCACGCGTGTGTCGTTGCTAGCGCGATCCAAAGTGAGCTTTGTCACGTCATCCATGCGAAGTTTTCGAGCCAACTCTGTGCGAGTGATTTTAACAGTCCAATTTGCTTTGGGATTTGTAGGGCAGGAATTATCAACGGCCACGCCACTGTTCACGCCCCCACTCCACACATTCTTCGCCAGAGTTGTGTGACCACCGCAATCGGCGTGATAATAGGCTTTTAGAACATTGTGATTACCAGCAAAGAGTTTTACTCCCGCTGTATCGCGCACGGCTTTCAAAGCTTTTTGCAGTTTGGGATCGCTTTCATCACCATCTGCAACGTGACGGAAGACTTGATCCAAAACAGAACTTTCCAGGTGATACGGTTTATCGGCGCGCTCTTCCATCACAGACAGAGCATAAGATCTTGCTGCAACCGCTTGGGCCTTTAAAGTTTCGATCGGCCAGTTGGTTGGCATTTCGCTGGAGAGAACTCCCGCAAGATATTCATCCAAGGGCAGAACACCCACCACGTCCACTTGCTCGCCGGGGCCTGCTGAAAGCAAGACTCGGGACGGAAGACTTTGCGCTCCCACGCGCAGGTTTTCACCTTGGATCATCAGATATTTATCTTTGAACAGATGCTCGTTATCGCGATTATTTAAACGCAAAGCCCAGATGTGCTTGCCGTTTTTTTTCATCACGCGAACTTCAGCGGAACCACTGTCAGGAATTGCAACGTTACGATATGGCTGAGAAAGAATTTGAAAACGCAGAGCTTGCCCCGCCACTTGCACACGTTTGGAATTCGTCAGCAAACGAACTCGAACAAGTTCTTTATCGAATGGGAGTTTTGCAGGAACTTGAGATGGTGCCTGCGGTTGCAGTTGAGTTTGGGCTTGCGCTTCAGAGATGGAGTATGTCAGAGCTGCTAAAAAGCACACCAGGGCCCAGAATAATCTCACGCGCAGTTCTCCATCCTAGAGTTAAAAAAAGAGGCCCATTCCGTAGGCCTCTTATAGCTATGCTTCTATTTAACCAACATCCGCGAAGGGATGAAAGTCTAGTTTTGATTGCCAGAGTTCAAGAACGGTCTAACCATATCTAGCGGCAGCGGGAAGATCACCGTGTTCGACTTATCACCAGCGATTTCTGTTAAGGTCTGCAAATAAGCCAGCTGAAGGGCTGACGGAGAACTTGCCAACATCTGCGAAGCCGCTGCCAGCTTTTCGGATCGTTGCACCTCGCCATCGGCGCTGATGACCTTGGCGCGGCGTTCACGCTCGGCTTCCGCTTCGCGAGCCATGGCTCTTTGCATTTCTTTTGGCAAATCGATTTGTTTTACTTCCACCATCGTTACTTTGATACCCCACGCTTCCGTGTGTTTATCAAGGATGCCTTGAAGCGCGCCATTGATTTTATCACGGTGCTCAAGCACGTCATCCAACGGATATTGCCCCATTACCGAGCGCAATGTCGTTTGTGACAACTGGCTGGTCGCAAAATAAAAATCTTCGATTTTCGTGATCGCTTCCATCGGAGAAATCACTTTAAAGTAAACGACCGCATTCACTTGCATGCTGACGTTGTCTTTCGTGATCACGTCTTGAGGTTTCACGTCCATGGCAATGGTACGCGTGTCGACTTTGATCATACGCTCAATAAAAGGAATCAAAACAATCAAACCCGGGCCACGCACGCCGACAGCTTTCCCCAGGCGCAAGACCACGCCGCGATCCCATTCGTTCAGGATCTTGATCATCGAACTTAGAATGATGGCGCCAACCACCAGCAGAATAATAATAAATTCCATCGCACTTACTCCTTATTTTTTTTTACATTCAACGTAAGCCCCTGGCGTGCCGTCACATTCACCGGCTCTCCAGGTTTCAGGGAATCCTCAGAAACAAAATTCCAGGTTTCACCCATAATCTGCATCTGACCACGATGACCATTTTCATCAGTGCTCACCACGACTCCGACATTATCTTTTAAATCTTGATCCGCATCACGGGACCTTAAACGCAACGTTTTAAGCGCGAGATATCCCACTCCGAAAAACACGGCACCAATCGCCAGCACCACGGGCAGGATCACTGTATATGGCAAAGTGTAACCCGTACTTTGATCAAACAGGAAAACGCTTCCGACAAAAAGAGAAACCAACCCCCCGACACCAAGGATACCAAAACTTGGAATAAAGATTTCCGCAATCAGAAAGCCGATACCCAAAAGGATCAAAGCGAGTCCACCCCATGCCACTTCCAATTTATGGAAAGCAATCATTGAGAACACCAAGCCAATGCCGCCAATCACACCCGGCGCAATGAGGCCTGGATGAGTCAGCTCCACATACAAAAGCCCCAGGCTTCCCATAAATAACAGGTAAGCAAATTCGGGGTCGGCGATAAAACTTAAAATCTGATAGCGAGTATCGGGAGTGAATTCGCGCAAGTCGCCAACGACCACTTGGATGGGAGCTTTGTCTTGCATCAAAACTTTACGGCCTTCTGCTTTCTTTAAGAAGTCAGCTTCATCCTCCGCCAAAATATCCAAAGCTTTGGATTCCACCGCTTTGGCCGAGCTAACAGATTTTGCTTCCGTCACGATGTCTTTGGAAAATTTCAAATCACGTCCACGCAAAGTGGTGACACCTTCAAGCCAGCTGACTATATCGTTGATCATCTTGTTGCGAAGATCGTCGGGCATTTTTTCGCCAGTTCCCAGGATCGGCGTGGCTGCGCCCACATTGGTGGCAATCACTCCCCCGTTCACATGGCAAGCTTGCAGAATGATCGCCCCCGCACTGCCGGCATGGCCGCCGCGTGGAGTGATCAAGCACAGATAAGGAACTTTAGACGCCAACATGCGCTCGACAATTCGGCGCGTGCTCATCAAGCTTCCACCGGGAGTATTCATTCTGACAAATATGGAATCGCATTTATTTTCAAGGGCCCGCTTTTCAGCGCGTTCCAGATAATCTGTAGTTGAAGCTGTGATAGCTTCGTTGATGGTGATCGCAAGCGTGCAAGTCGCTGCTGACGAAACTTTAGTCCCCAGCAACAACATCAGCAGCACAGGAACAAAGAGCTTCATCATAAATTCAACTCCTTCATCACTTTTTGAAGATCATTCCAGACGACCTTTTTCGCCGCCGCATCCTCCAGCAGATACGCAGGACTGTAGGTTTCAATCCACTTGCCCGGGCCTTTGTAAATCATCTCTCCCAGATCTTTCGGGAAAGAACTAAAGACCACAACCACTTTGCTTTCACAAAACTGTGCAAGCTCCGATGGCAACAAAGAACGATCTTCCACCGTGCAATCCAATTCCAAAACTTGAATATTGCGAATTTTCATCGCTGATTTCATTTTATCAAATAGATCGCGTGTTTCGGGCAGAAAGAAACTTTCTTTGGCTTGAGTCAGAATATTCAGGAACACCAGTTCACGATGAACCATTTCTGCAGGAGCGTAAGGACCTTTTTGGGTGAAAAATTGGATTTTTGCAGCTGTTGGAGTTGCGTCGGACGCAACTCCCACGGGTGCTGTCGTGTCATTCAGCATGACCTTTTGCAAACCCAAAACTTCTTCCAAATATTGAACGTAATCCTTCATGGGCAGGAGCTTACTCCGCCCCCCGTTTCTAGACTATAAAAACCGCAGTTAATGCGCTGCTTTGTGTGGTTTGATTCCTAGCAAGAAGGCTCAAATTTATTCCCAGAGCATGAAAGCCCTGTGACATTCTAGAAAAGCTGATCGAAAGACCCTAAGGAGGGCCCATGAACGCACGTTCTTTAGTGTTTGCCTTTACATTTGTGACTTTTGGATCACTCCAAGCCATGGCTTATCCCAGTGTGGGAGATAAAGTCACATGGTCAGGAGATTTTAAAACGGCGGACGGCATTGCCTCTGAAGTTCAAATCATCAAAGAAGTTGTCGCCTACAATAAAGACACCAAAGTTTGGTCTGTGAAAATAGACACTCGAGTGGGTTCTGAAACCTCCACTCAAACAATCGAAACTGCAGATCTGTACACTCCCGCAAATTACAGTTCGATGCTGACTCAATGTAAGGATAAAGGTGGAGTTCTAGAAACGTTGGAAACGAATCCAGGAAAATATAAAACCTGCAAAATCACGACAACTGAAAATGGCGTGGTGATTGAAAAATGGTGGGGCGATATTCCGTTTGGAATCGTCAGTAAAGCAACTCGCGCTCCCACAGGTGTCAATGGCAATGACTCCCCTTTGAACGTGGCCACCCGAGGTCTTTAATTTCCCTTACAAAGATTTTACGACTTTGGAATTCAGAAATTTATAAAGAGCAATAACCGTTAACCCGGCAGATGACGTGATCAAGGCCATAGTTGTTGATCCCATGCGTGCCATGGCACCCCAGCTGACAGAACCCATGGCCATCCCAGCATAGAACACCGCTAAGAAAACACCGAGCATCGTCGCTTTTAGATGCGACTTTCCTGTAAGCTGGCGGGAACTCATGTTCATCAACGTCGCCAGGATCAACCAACCAATCCCCGCAAAGAACATCCCCTGACACATAAAAATATAGCTGGGCGCCACGCCAATAAAAAATAATCCCACGGCATAGACAAAGTAAGCACCCGCCAAGGACTGGCCGGTTCTTTCTGGCAGCATGATTTTGTTAGAATAAATCGTCGCAAAGCATGCACCTAAACCAAGAAATCCAAGCAGTGAACCATATTGCCAGCTATTCAAACCCAACTCCAAACGACCGCGCGTTGGATAAAGAGCCCACAAGCTGGAAGCAAAGAAAGTGACAATGAAAATCTCCGCCCACAATTTCATATTGTGGAAGGAAAACAGAAATTCGAATTCTTTTTGTGTGAATTTGATTTCCTTTTTTTCTTCGTGCTGAGGAGCCGCTTCTTTCACCGGCCATTTCCAGAAAAATAAAATCAGCCCCAGGAATGAAAGACTGTTTAAGCAAAAAGCGGCAGCAGGCCCGACTCCCCCAAGGATCACACCGCCCAAGGTGGGACCCAAAACGCGCGTGATGTTGATGCCAATATAATAAACCAACACAGCCTGAGCTTGACGCTCACTGGGCACCAGATCTGTCAGCACACTTTGAAAGGGTGGGTTAGACAATGCAAAGCCCACTCCCATCACCAAGGATAGTAAAAGCAAAGTCCCTTCAGTGATTTTTTCCTGCCAAACCAAATACGCCAAAATGGCTGCGGAGATAAACATCATGCTTTCCGAAGCCAGCAAGATGCGACGACGGTGTCCTTGATCCGCAAAATATCCCGCAGCAATACTTAAAAATACCACGGGTAAATTACTGGTGAATGAAAGCAAAGAAACGATCAACGGAGAGGTTGAAAGATGCGTCATCACCCAGCTTGCTGCCACATCCTGAATCCACGTTCCCAGGTTTGACAAAAAAGCACAGATCCAAAAGTTACGGTAAACTGAAATTTTGAGCGGTGACCACATAGATGAATCATTCATGACGAACAAATCTTACTATGGTTTAAAGGCACCGACTAGCGTTTCAAGCGGCGCAAGACTTTTTCCAAGAAACCTTGTGCTTGCTCAATCTTGAACATATATCCCAATCCAAAGTAAAGGACGCCATAGATGACCACGGCAACCAATGCTCTGATGATGACATGCAGATCCTGAGACAATACAAAGCGAGCGACAACGGCACCCATCGCGGCACTGACTGCAGCGATAGACCAAACCTTGGCTTGGAATTTAAGGGGCAACCCCGTCTCGCCAATCTTACGATTTAAAGCACGGCGCAGGTAATAGAACTCAATCCAACCGGCGATTCCCGCCGACGCCGTCAAACCTGGCGTCCCCCACTGGGCATCAAGATGCAACCAACCAGGAAGGTAAAATGCGAACAGTATACCTAGACCTGTGGTTGAAATCACACGAATCACCGCATACTTCAAGGGCGTGCGCGTGTCTTTTAAAGAATAAAATGTCGAGGAATACAACCGACCCAAGGTGGAGGCCAGCAGACCTACCGTTGAACCGATCAACACCATCCATACTGTCTGCGTGCTGCTGGCATCAAATTGCCCCGTTTGAAAAACGGCACCTACGATCAGATCGCCCATAAGCAAAAAGGCCACGACGCTTGGAATGACAAAGAAAGCAATCTGCTGCAAGCCGCGATTCAAACGACCTTTAAGGTAAGTCCGAATCTCTTCGTCGCTGCCCACCGCCTGGGACATACTGGGAAGTTCCGCTGCAGAAACACTCATTCCGAATAAACTTACCGGCAACAGGTACAACGTTTGTGCATACGCCAAGGAGGAAACCGCACCCGTCGGTAACAGACTGGCCAGCATACTGTCGATATAGGCACTGACTTGCACAACACCACGAGAAACGACGACGGGAACAAAATTTCTCATGACCGTCGTGACACTGGAAATTTTCAGATTAAGCGAAGGTTTGATTTTTTTGCCCAGGCGAAGCGCTGATGGCAATTGCACGAAAAATTGCAAGAAGCTGCCGGCAACCAACCCCCAGGCCACCGTGATGGCCAATTCAAATTGCATCTGCTTGGAACCCCAGATCACCAAGGTCGCGATGATCGTCAAATTCCAAATGACGGGCGCAATGTAAGACAAGAAAAACTTTTTATGAGAATTCAAAATCCCCAAACACCAAGCAGACATGACCAGAAAGCCTGTCCCGGGGAACAGGATCTGCACGATTTGAATTGTCAGTTCGCGTTTTTCACCCGTGAAACCGGGCGCAATCAAATCAATCAGAAAGGGTGTGGCAAAAACCCCGCTGATCACCAACAACGAAGTCAGAAGGAACATCAAGCTGCCAATAACAGAAGCGACTTTGGCGGCCTCTTCGTCATGCTTTTTTGCTAAAAGTTGAGCATAAACGGGAATGAAACTCGCCGAGAGAACGCCCTCGCCGAAAAGATTCTGTAGGAAGTTTGGAATTTTAAGCGCGGCCTTGAAAGCATCCCCGGCAGCTGAGTTACCAAAGAAGTGGGCAAACACACGCTCGCGCACAAGTCCCGCGATACGACTAAAGAAAATGGCAATTCCCACTAAAAAGGCATGATTCTTCATGTGCACTCTATTCGGCTATAAGCCGGGCATTATTCTGCTTCGACTTCTACTTCTTCCGATTCATTCAATTGCAAAATAATTCGCTCAGCCAAAACGCGGTTAAAGCTTTTTAGTTTCGCAATCTCACTGGGATCGGCCATTCTGATTTCATCAATAGAGTTAAACTGAGTCAAAAGAGTTTTCTTTCTTTTTTCGCCTAAGCCCACAACGTAATCCAATTCGCTCTCTAAAGACGTTCCTTCGCGTAACTTACGGTGATAAGTGATGGCAAAACGATGGGCCTCGTCACGAATGCCCACTAAAATGTGCTGAGCTTCGGAGTTGTTCTTGAAAATCACCGGATTTGCACGGCCCGGCAGAAAGAAACGTTCATCCGTGGACTCAACTTCCGCCTTTTGGAAGTCACTTTCAGTACGAGCCTTGGCTAAACCTACTACCGGAATGTCATTTCGCCCGATTTCAGTTAAAATCTTGATGGCTTGGGACAACTGCCCTTTACCACCGTCGATAACGATCAACTGCGGGTCTTCGTATTCCGTGTGCTTAAATCTGCGACTTAAAACCTCGTACATGGAGGCAAAGTCATTGATGCCTTCAACTGTTCTGATTTTATAGCGGCGATAGTGATCCTTAGCAGGAACACCTTCTTCAAAAACCACTTGGGAGGCGACAGTCTCCGCACCCTGGAAGGTCGAAATATCATAACACTCGATACGACGAGGCATTTCCGGAAGATTGAATTTCTCTTTAATCTCCTGCAGACCACGGAGTTTCTCTTCGGATTTTGAAACATATTTTAAGAAATGAGCTTTGGCGTTTTCATTGGCCATTTCCACCAAATTTCGACCGCGCTCATCCGTAGCAAAACGGACTGTGGATTTCGTTTCAGAACGCGATTCCAAAACCTGCTCCATCAGCTTATTCAAGTCACTGCCAATATCCAACGGCAATAAGACGTCATCCGGGATGAAGTTGTCTTCGTAATACTGATTCAGGAAGTCCACCATCCACTCGCGCGGATCTTCCACTGGATCATTCGGATCAAAATGCGGCAAGAAGTGAGGACGTGTTCCGATCACACGACCTGCGCGCACGTGAACTGTTTCAATCAAGCAGCCACGTTCATCTCCGTAATAGCCCACGGCATCCTGATCTTTTTCAGTGGTATCATTGATGACTGATTGTTTTTCAAGAATCGTTTTGATGGCTTCGATCGAATCACGCAGGCGCGCGGCCACTTCGAATTTTTCTTCGTCGGCTGCACCCATCATTTTTTCTTTTAAGGCTTTAATGACCTTTTTGTTCTGGCCTTTCAGGAATAGCTTCGCGCCTTCAACTTCACCTTTATACTCTTCTTGAGAGATATATTCCACGCACGGAGCCGTACAACGACCAATCTGGTACGTCATACAAGGGCGTTTGCGGGTGTTGAACATAGCATCTGTACAATCACGAATTTTAAAAGTGCGGTTCAAGAAACGAATGGTCCCCTGCACAGCCAATCCCGACGTATAAGGCCCAAAATAAAGACTGCCATCGCGCTTCACTTTACGAGCAACAAACAGACGAGGAAATTTCTCGGACCAACTGAGGCGAATGTAAGGATAGGCCTTATCGTCACGCAGTCGGATATTGTATTTGGGACGATGCTTTTTAATCAGCGAGGCTTCCAGCAAAAATGCTTCAACCTCGGTTTTGGTTAAAATGTATTCGACTTCCAGAATATTGGAAACCAGAAGTCTGGTTTTTGGAGAGTGATCTTTGCTGTCCGTAAAGTAACTTCGAACGCGATTGCGCAAGGACTTGGCTTTCCCGATATAGATAATCTTATCGCCAGGTCCTTTCATCAGGTACACGCCACTTTGCGTGGGGAATTCGCGCACCTTATCGCGTATTTCTTCGAACTTACTCGAGGCCATCTTTATTCACCTTGGCACTATCGCCCTCAACTTCACCACTGCGAATCCCCAGCTCAACGATCTGCAAACGTTTGATTTCATCCCGCACTTTCGCAGCTTCTTCGAAATCAAGATTTTTAGAAAGCTTGCGCATTTTATCTCGAAGCTTATCGATTTCCTGGGTCAGCTTGTCTGGAGCGTGGGAGTACTTATTCACAATCGCTTCCTGGCGATTCTCGCCCTTCAGCGGTTGTCCGCCCACAGATCCATCAAATGTTTCGCCCAAACCGTCACGGATTTTTTTGCGAATGGATTGTGGCGTAATCCCGTGCGCTTCGTTGTGTTCCTGTTGAATGCGACGACGACGCTCGGTTTCCCCGATCGCTTTTTTCATACTGTCGGTAATCACGTCACCATACAAAATCACGCGCCCATTCAAGTTACGGGCCGCGCGACCAATTGTTTGAATCAACGATCGCTCGGAACGAAGGAAGCCCTCTTTGTCGGCATCGGTGATACCGACCAGACTCACCTCTGGAATATCCAATCCTTCTCTTAAAAGATTGATTCCGACCAGAACGTCGAAAACCCCCAGACGCAAATCGCGCAGGATTTCAGAACGCTCGATCGTATCGATGTCACTGTGCAAGTACTTGATCTTGATTCCCAAGTTTTCATAGTACTCGGTCAAATCTTCGGCAGACCGTTTCGTCAGCGTGGTGATCAGCACACGTTCTTTGAGTTTGATGCGCTCACGGATTTCTTTCAGCAAATCATCGACTTGATGTTTTACCGGGCGCACTTCCACCACAGGATCAATCAATCCGGTCGGACGAATGATCTGCTCAACGATGATCCCTTCGGATTTTTGCAATTCATAATTTCCCGGTGTCGCAGACACATAGACGACTTTATCCATCATCTTTTCAAACTCTTGGAAATTCAAAGGTCTGTTATCCAAAGCTGAAGGCATACGGAAACCGTGCTCTACCAGCGTGGACTTACGTGCGCGGTCTCCACGATACATACCGCCGATTTGTGGCACGGTGACGTGGGATTCATCGATAAAGGTGATGAAGTCTTTGGGGAAATATTCCAGCAAAGTTGGAGGCGGCTCGCCCTCTCCACGGCCCGTTAAGTGCCGGGAGTAGTTTTCAATCCCCTGACAGAAACCCATTTGTTCCATCATCTCGATGTCGTAATAGGTTCTTTGTTCGAGGCGCTGAGCCTCCAGGAATTTCATATTTTGATTTAAGTACTGCAAGCGATCGCGCAACTCATCTTGAATAGTCTTGATGGCGCGTTTTAGATTGTCATCACCGGTCGCATAGTGACTTCCGGGATAGATGCCAATTTGATCGATCTCTTCCAGAACTTGTCCTGTCAAAGGATCAATCCAAGAAAGTCTTTCGATAAAGTCGCCAAAGAATTCCACGCGGATCGCACGGTCTTCCTCGTAGGGTGGGAAAATTTCGACATTATCGCCACGCACACGCACTGTTCCGCGAGTGAAGTCGACGTTATTGCGCTGATATTGTACACGGATTAGTTCACGTAAAAGATGATCGCGCTTCATTTCCGTGTTCGAAACCACCTGAATCATCATACCTTCGTAGGCTTCGGGAGATCCCAAACCATAGATACAGGATACGGAACTGACGATGATCACGTCGCGACGATCAAACAAAGAACGCGTCGCCGAGTGGCGCATGCGATCAATTTGCTCGTTAATCGCAGAGTCTTTTTCGATATAGGTGTCGGTCGACGGAATATAGGCTTCCGGCTGGTAGTAGTCGTAGTAACTGACGAAGTATTCCACCGCATTTTGGGGGAACAGCTCCTTAAACTCTGCATACAGCTGAGCCGCCAATGTTTTATTGGGAGCCAATACCAATGCAGGTTGATTCAGTCGGGCAATGGTATGTGCCATACTGAATGTTTTCCCCGAGCCGGTCACACCTAACAGAGTTTGGTGTTTTAAACCTGCAGCAATATTTTCCACCATCTGCTCGATCGCTTTGGGCTGATCACCAGAAGGTTTGAATTCGGACACCAGTTGAAAGTTCTTTTTATAAGCTTTGGCCATCCCTCTGATCCTAGCATAAGTGAAAGCCAATTCGCTAGAGGTCCCTGCGGTGCATGATAACATCTCGGAGGCTTGCCTGAAGAGCTGGTCTTTGTGACAGTGAGAGCATGAGAAAACTCAAAATCTCCCTGTTGATTCTTGCAGTAATAGTCGCAGTCGCCGGTATTGGAACTTATGCCTTCATGCGACGTTCCTTGGCGCCTCTTGATGGTGAAATTTCGCTCACAAACATGCAATCTCCCGCCAAAATCCAACGTGACTCCTTTGGCATCCCTCATATCTTTGCTCAAAACAAAACTGATGCTTTTAGAGCCCTGGGATACGTCATGGCCAGCGAACGACTTTTCCAAATGGAAATGGCTCGCCGCCAAACTCAAGGATTACTTTCAGAAGTGATCGGCGAAAAAACCATCAAATCCGATATGCTATATCGCAGTCTTGCCCTGAAACAGACCTCAGAAAAAATGCTGGAGAAAAAGCGTCAAGACGGAACCCTTGATCCCGAGATGTGGGCCTTGATGGAAGCTTACAGCGACGGCATCAATCAATACGTCGCAACTCGTCCCGTTCCATATGATCTGGCAATCCTGGGAATCAAACCAAAGCCTTTCTCCCCGATTGATTCTTACGTGATGACAGGACAGATTGCTTACAGTTTCGGAATTGCTTTGCGAGTGGATCCGACGATGACTTCTTTGTCTCAGAAGTTTTCTCCTGAACTTTTTAACGAACTTCGTAACGACCAGCTGAAGACGCCTTATAAAACAGCTGGCAACATCGATTTAACTCCCCTGTACTCTGTGGCGGATCATTCTTTTGCGACGGTTTTTGATAGTAGCAACTCGTGGCTTTTAGCACCTAAACGCTCTGCCAGCGGCAAAAGTATTTTTGCCAACGACCCGCACATTGCTTATTCGCATCCTTCCGTGTGGTTCGAAGCTCACATTCACACTCCGGACTTTGAAATTTACGGGCATTATCTGCCGCTGGTTCCTTTTGCGATCTTGGGGCACACGCCTCATCATGCTTGGGGCTTTACGATGTCACAAACTGACGACATGGATCTTTATACTGAAAAGATTGATCGCACGAAAAAAACTTTAATATTTAATGGCAAGGAGCAGCCTTACAGCGTTCGAAAAGAAACGATACTAGTGAAAAAGCAGGCACCTATTGATCTTGAGATTATTGAAACTCCCCATGGTCCCTTGATGAATAATGTGATCGATGCCGATCTGTCTATGAAGTGGGCTTATCACAAAGTCGAAAATGATCCTTTGTATGCACTTTACATCATGGGCAAGGCAAAGGACATGAAGACCTTTGAAAACTCGTTGAAACCGGGAACTGCTCCGGGATTGAATGTGATGTACGCTGACGCGGAAAATATCGCATGGTGGATGTTTGGTGACGTGGAGGTTAAAAACAATCCCAATTCAGATTTGATTTTAGATGGTGCGAGCGGCAAAGACGAATACAAACGCCTGTTGTCATGGCAGGAAAAACCTCACACGGTTAATCCTGAATCTGGAGTGATTGTGACAGCGAATACTCGCCCAGCTGCAGTGGATTCAGAAATTCGTGGCGACTGGCAAAGTGCGGATCGCCAGAACACTATCCTGACGGAACTCAGTCATAAAGAAAAATGGAACAGCGAAGAGATGCGCGCCCTGCAAGTGAAAAACTACAACATGGCGAACGCCATCTTGCTGCAAAAAATGCTGGGTTATTTGAAACTTACCGGCGAAGAGCAAACCAAATATCGACCCTGGTTAAATCGCCTGAAGAATTGGAATTACATTTCTAATCCTGACTCCCAGGAAGCAAGCCTTTACTATGAATGGGTTAATCAAAGTCTTTTGCTGATGCTGGCACCGTTGGATGAGTTGCGCGCGACGTATCTTTCAACTCCCCACGCGTGGATGTTTTTTGAGCGTGTTGTGAAAAATGAAAACTCGCCGTGGTGGACGATCGTGAAACCTTCCGAGGTCTTTACGGATGGATGGCGTGCGACTTTTTCCAAATGGGCACAACCTCCACCATGGGGCAAGCTTCATTCGATTGAATACATTCATCCCCTGGGCCGCGACAAGCCTTTGAGTTACATTTTCAATCTAGGCCCTTATCCGATGGGTGGTGCTTACAATGAAATCACCAACAATAAAGCTCGCTCCTTGGGTGGAGATTTCAATGTGACTGCCGGTGCCTCCACTCGCCGAGTTGTTGATATGGCAGATGTTGCGCACAGCTGGGGAATCAATCCAATTGGTATCAGCGGGCACATGCTGTCGCCATTTTACCAAGATCAGGTGGAACTTTTCTTACAGGGAAAACATCGTCCTCAACTGATGAATCCTGACGAGATTGAAAAGAATAAATCCCACGAGTTGATTTTAAAATAATGACCAGTTAGTAACTTGCCGCAAATCATGACCGAGGCTACAGCTTCGGCCATGGAATTTGCACGAACACGCCTGTTTTGGTTCAGTTTATTTATGGGGATCCTTTGCCTGAATTGGTTTCAATTGCTGACACCAAAAATGCAAAACATCCAAATCGTGCGTCCGAATCTAGAGACTGACGCAAACTCACCCATTCCCTTAGTCATCAAAGATCACAATCCGGCCGAGGGAGGACTTTTTTGGGTGCAGTTCAATACTCGCGCCTCGCTTTTGCCATCGTGGATGAATTTAAAACAGCTTCGCTTGCGAACTTTGAGTTGTATTAACTCCATGAGTACCAATGGACAGGATTGGACTTTGCCTGCTTCTCCGGAACTTCGTTGCAATAACGAACGAGGCCTTCCGATTTATTCTCACTTGGATGTGATGGGGAAAGCCACTTCTTGGAATCTTACTGGAGATTCCTTTGGTGGGAGTTTTGGTTTTTACCTGGACAAAGATTGGAGCGCCCCCCAGTTGCTCGGCGGATTGATCGTCTTGTGTTTGGCTTTGTGCGGAATGCTGTATGCGAAACTGCCTTTGTCTTCTGATCGCTGGAAAACTCCCGTTATCGCGATTTTCCTGGTGGGATTTCTTTTGCGCTTTTGGACCACGCAAGTGGCGATGCCTCCGGAAATGTTTTTGTTTTCTGATATGGCGGGATACTTTCAGCGCGGCATTCAGATGCTTCGGGGATCTTTCAATTTAGGTCAGACATTTCAACCGATCGGTTACACGATTTACGGTCTGGCTTTGCGCCTGCTTGGTGATTGGGAACTCCATAAGTGGGTGAGTATTTTGGTATCGATGGGCACGGTCTTGCTGGGATATCTTTTAGTCTTGAAATATTTTGGAAAAACGGCGGCTTTGTTCACGCTTTTGTTTTTGTCGTTGGATGTTCCGCAAATTGGCTTCACGGCCCGCTATATGGCGGAATCTCCTTACAGCTTTTTGATCATGCTGACGTTGTGGGGAATCTCCCGGGCTTTGGAATCTGCTAAGTTTCGCGACTATTTCTTGGTCGGCGTTTTACTGATGGTATCGTTTTATTTTAAGGGCAATCACGCGTTCTTTATACCCGCATTCAGCTTGTGGCTTTTGTATCGCGAGCGCGCGCAGATGCGTTTGGCTTTCCGCAAAGTCGCTATGATGGCCCTGGGTTGCTTGATTGTGATGGCTCCCCACTTGGCCTTTACAAAATGGGCCTATAGCCAGTGGCAATGGGGTCCAACAGCGGGAGCTTTAAATTTCGTCGAAGGAAAATGTCCCTCCAAAAACAATTCCGATTCCGCAGGCGCAGGCTGGATGTCTCCGCTGTTTGTAACCTTAAAAGAAACTGCCGCGAAAAAATGGGACCGTCCCTTCACCGACCAAGCTTACTTCTGGAAGGCTGGCGCAAATTGCATAAAAGAAAACCCGTGGGTCATGGTGGAAAGCCTTCGCTATATAAATTACCTATTTTATGGAAACAGCACCTGGCCCGTCGCGGGCTCCGACATCGACTTCCTATACAAAATCTGGGCACCGATTCTCGAATGGATTCTGCTACCATTGGCATTGATAGGCGCATGGACCTTCAGCCGCCGACGCAATTCTTTTGCACAGAATTTGGATCCCCGCCTTGGCTCAAGAAACCAGCATCTGAGAAATTCGAGCCCACATCAAAACATTTCAATCTCCGACGACGAGCAATCTTCAGCTGAAAGAAGTAATTCCTTCAATGAAGTCTGTGCACTATTAATCTCAACGATTTTCTTTACCGTTTATATTTTCAAATCCGAGAATCGTTTCCGAGTTCCATTCGATGGAATCCTCCTAATGTGGAGCAGTCTCGGAGTGATTTATTGCGGAAGCTTCGTGCGAGCAACATTGCGGCTCGTAGTTCCACACAAAAAACCACTTTCAGAAACCACCACGGCGGGATAACTGCGTTCATTCATGACAGTTTCATCTTCGCTTCGGTAACTGATTGCAGTAATTCACCCGGTTCGAACCATTTCTCTTTGCCAACATGACAGCGATGCAATTTCCACTGCCGGAGCGGTTGCTGTGCGCGTCACTGACACAACAATTTACCAATATACTCATGGAAACGTGAACAAACCACGATAAGAACTTGCGGTTATCCGTCGCTTGAGAGACAAAAAAAAAGGCTTCATACGAAGCCCTTTAAGTTAATTTCTAATCATCCGAAATCCATTTTCTATTTTTTGGAAACGAATCTCTTCCGAATATAAATCGCCCTCTATTTCGTAACTTCCCAGAAGGAACCTTCTGGAGTGTCACTCACAGAAATATTCATCGCCACCAGTTTATTACGAAGCTCATCCGATTTTGCGAAATCTTTATTCGCACGAGCAGCGGATCTCTCTGCCACCACTGCATCGACGTCAGCGCGTTTGATGTTTGCTTTATCCAAAAGCATGTTATCTAGCTTTATCAAGAAATCATGTGCTGGCTCTTGGAACAATGCCAATACTGCACCCATCTTTTTGATGAACTGACTGAATGCCAAAGCTTTTCCCTGAATTGCAGGATTTGCCTTCATACCTCGGCGAACCTGGTTATTGAATTGGCGAACCACTTCAAACATCGTAGCGAACACTTCCGGCGTTCCGAAGTCGTCATTCATTGCCGCTTCAACTTTTTTCCAAGCGTCTTCTGTGATTTTCGCAAAACCCGCATCCACTTGAGTTACCTCCGGAGTCAGATAGCTTTCCGCCATCGCCATCGCAGAATACACACGCGCAAGGCCAGAGATCGCGCGATCCACAGCTGCGTCACCGAACTCACTCATCGTGCGGTAATGAACGGACTGAATCATCCACTTATAGATCTCGGCATTGTACATCGTAACAAACTCACGAAGCGAAACGATATTACCCAAAGACTTCGACATTTTTTGACCGCCGAAGTTTAGCATATTGTTGTGCATCCAGTATTTTACGAAATGCTTACCCGTGCAGCCTTCTGACTGTGCGATTTCATTTTCATGATGCGGGAAAATCAAATCCATCCCACCACCGTGGATGTCGATTTGATCACCAAAAATATTCTTAATCATCGCCGAGCATTCGATGTGCCATCCGGGACGACCCGGACCCCATGGAGACGGCCAAGAGATTTCTCCGGGTTTAGCAGCCTTCCACAAAGCAAAGTCCATTGGAGAACGCTTTTTCTCATCCACTTCTACACGGGCACCCGCCAGCAATTCATCCGTGTGACGACCGCTCAGCTTGCCGTAGTCTTTGAAAGTTTCGATCGAGTAAAGTACGTCGCCTTGAGCTTCGTAAGCCACCTTCTTGTCGATGAGTGTACCCACCATCGAAAGAATGTCTTCCATATGTTCAGTTACTTTTGGATTCATGTCGTGAGGACGAAGCCCCAAGCTTGCAAAGTCAGTCTTGTATTCAGCAATGTACTTTTCAGAAAGCTCGCCCGGAGCCATCCCCAATTCATTCGCTTTCGCGATGATTTTGTCGTCCACGTCTGTAAAGTTCAAAGCGTAAGACACTTTGTACCCCAGATACTCCAACCAATTACGAACCATGTTGAAAACAACAGGTCCACGGAAGTTACCCACATGAAGGAAGTTATAAACCGTCGGCCCACACACATACATTTTCACGTGCTTGGGATCGTAAGGAACAAATTCCTCGGACTGACGGGATTGAGAGTTGTAAATCTTCAAAGACATAATTTCCTCAAAAAGGTACGGACAAACTTTGTCCATTCCACTTCATAAAAAGGTACGGCCTTACTTAGCCGAACACTTGATCAATATTAAAACACCCAGTAAGACCCCACCCTTTTTAGGTAAGAACGTACCTTCAGGCGGTGCGAGCTTAAGCGATTGTCGCCAGGGCTTTTTCAGCGCGCGTAACCAAGGATTGCTTTTTCATCAACGGAACCAGAATTTTAAGCTCGGCCCCGTGGGGCTGACCGATCACGGCCACACGAATCGGCTGGAACAAGTTCTTACCTTTAGCACCCGTTTTGTTTTTAACTTCGTCTTGGATTTTCAGGAATTCCTCTTCGGTCATGTATTCAGCACCGTGTGCCTGAACCAATTCTTTCCAGGTCGTCAATACAGCTTTCGTCGTTTCAAGTTTCATCACTTCTTCAGCATCTGGTTGAATCACGTAAGAGTTGTCATTCAATGGACGATACAAAGTGATCGCATCAGCCAAAACTTCCATATACGGCTTAAACAAGTTCAAGGACTTATCCTGCCATACCGGATCGCTAGGCAATTCCATTTTCTCGCGAGCCAGGAACGGCTGAATCGCTTTCCATAACTCTGCATTCGGCAAAGCACGCAAGTGCTGCGCATTCATCCATTTGAATTTCACGCGGTCAAAGATCGCGCCCGAAGGATTCAAACGAGAGATATCAAACGCTGCAACCATATCGTCTACAGACATGATCTCTTTACCTTCAGGATGTGACCAACCAAGAAGCGCGATGAAGTTCAATACAGCCGATGCCAGGTAGCCTTCGTCTTTCAACTGACCACAAGCGACAGCACCTTTACGTTTAGAAAGTTTTTGACGGTCTTCATCCAAGATCAAAGCCATGTGGCCGAACTCAGGCGCTTTCCAACCCATCGCTTCGTAAATCATCAACTGACGAAGAGTGTTGGGAAGATGTTCTTCCGCACGGAAAACGTGGGTCATCTTCATCAAATGATCATCCACCACACAACAGAAGTTATAAACCGGCATACCGCCGCCACGAAGAAGAACGAAATCACCAACCATGTCGGATGGGAACTTCACTTCACCGCGAACGATGTCGTGAAAGATGTAGTCTTTTTTAAGGTGCTTTGTTTTAAAACGGACAACCGGTGGAGTTCCACCTTCAGCCATTTTCGCTTTGGCTTTATCCAAAGTCCAATCTGCATACGGAGATTGAATGTGCGGCTGACCACCCGCCTTCATCTGAGCTTCACGTTGCATTTCAATTTCAGCGTCAGTCAAAAAGCAGTAGTAAGCTTTGCCGTCAGCCAAAAGCTGCTCAGCAATTTTCTTATAAATGTCCATGCGTTCACTTTGTTTGTAAGGACCGTTGGGACCTTGGTCTTTCAAAGTAACTGGGTCAACGCCTTCGGCCCATAACAGGTTCAACCAAACCAAGTCATCAACCACACCACGCAAAGATTCTTGAGTGGAACGTGCTTCGTCGGTGTCTTCAATACGAAGGATGAACTCACCACCGTTTTTCTTAGCAAAAAGGTAGTTGTATAAAGCAGTTCTCGCGCCACCAACATGCAAATAGCCAGTTGGAGAAGGTGCAAAACGAACGCGAACTTTGGGAGAGATTTGTGAAGACATCGAGTCGGCTCCAAAAAATAAAAAAGGCCCGGAAAATCCAGGCCTTAAAACTAATATGAATTTTTAGAATCGTCCAGAATTAACCAGTGATGCCGAAGATCGCTTTCACTTCTTCTTCGTTGAACAATTCAGCTTCGCTAGTAGCCAAAGTCAGTTCTTTCAACAAAAGGGAACGAGCTGAATCAAGCATCTTGCGTTCGCCGAAAGAAAGCTCTTTATCTGCTTTCAAAAGGAACAAATCGCGTAAAACTTCAGCGATTTCGAATACTGATCCTGTTTTGATCTTTTCCATGTACTCGCGGTAACGGCGATTCCATGTTTGATTGTCGATTTTAACGTCTTTTTCTTTAAGAATACTAACAACGCGAGCTGCTTCATCTTTAGAGATGATCGGGCGAAGACCCGCAGACTTAACGTTTGTTGTAGGAATCATGATTTTAAGGCCCGTATCTACCAACTGCATGTTGTAGAAAGAGATCTTTGCGCCGAGCATTTCTTTTGTCTCGATCGCGACGACCTTTACCACACCATAGCCGGGATAAACTGCATTATCGCCGATATTGAACGTCAGCATCAGGAAACCTCCACTTATAGCCACTTATAACCGTGCTAGTTCTATCAAATTTGACACGAGTTATCAAATCTGAGCGGCGCATTGGAAAAGTTTTCCAAGGTTTTCAAATGAAAAAGCCCCATCATAAATGGGGCTTTTATTCAATTATTTCAATTACTTAATCAATAATCGATTAATTACTAAACAGTCACTACTGAACGCTGAAAACAAGGGCGTATGGCTGACGGCCACCGTTTTTGCCCGCAGGAACGTTGTTACCTTTAACAGTTAGCTTGTAAGAGCCCGCTGGCAAAGACGTTTCGATCATCTCGGCATTGTTCACGTGATCATTCATAGATACTGTTCCGTTTGGACCAGTCAAAATCAAATCAAGGTCATTTACCAATGCTTTAGATGCATTCGCAGACCCCGGAGCATCTGTCCAAACCAAGTTTGCATACAGTTTGCCTGGAGCATTTAGATTGAACTCATAAGTTTCAGATTGGTTCGTCGCGACACCGTCACGGTCATCAGCAACGATCGTGTTGCTCATCATTTTAACCATGTTATCCATGTTCACGCGGCCGTAACCTTCGTCCGAATTTGGTCTACGAGTCAAAAGCTCTTGGCCGCGAGAGGCACCGACCTCACCGAACTGACCTGGGTACAAATCATCCGCAGAGTGCATGATCATTGCTTTTAGCACAGCTGCAGAAGGATTTTGCACGCCCCATTTTTCAACCAACATTTGGCGAGTAACAGTTACCGCCCCTGCTGTTAGAGGAGTCGCCATAGAAGTACCACCCGACCAAGCGTAGTCATCATTGTATGCGCCCCAAAGTGGAGAAGCATTTTTGATGTGAGAACGGTTAGAAAGGATGTTTGTACCTGGAGCCACGATTTCTGGTTTCACACGGCCATCCAAAGTAGGACCACGGGAAGAGAACATCGCGATACCATCATCACGGTCAGACAACATAGACGAGAAGATCGGCTCTGCAGACCAAGCTTCAGCAGCTGCACGAAGCTTGCTGACTGGAACCTGGATACCACCTGTTGAGGTTTTATTTTTAGAAGCACCAACAGTCAGAACGTTTTTCGCAGTCCCTGGAGTTCCGATAGAACCGCCATCAATGCGACCGTCTTTATTCATGTCCACACCACTGTTACCAGCTGCGAAGATCACAAGCATATCTTGGTTGTTGTTCATCCACTCGTCGACTTGAACAGCCATAGAGTCGTAAGCACCGAAGTTCTTAACTGCGCCCCAAGAATTGGAGTGAACACGCGCACCGTCTGCGTTTGCTTTTTCAAACAAATCTGCAAGCTTAGAAGGAACACTTAAACCGTTAAGCATTGGAGACCACATACCTTCAGCAACAAACTGAGCATCATAGGCGCCACCTTTAAGTCTGCCACCTGAAGCAGTTCCACGGCTCAAGATAGAACCCGCTACGTGAGTTCCGTGACCCATTGGATCTTCCCAAGTTTTAGCCCACAAACCGAAAGCGTAACCGGATTTAACTGCGCCCGAAAAATCAGATGCGATTTGGTTGATGTTACCAGAATCCAAACCTGTATCTGCCATAGCCGCGATTTGACCACGACCTGTTAGACCCAAGGACCAAACAGAATCAAACTTCATAGTTTTAGTTCCTGTTTCGTCACCTTTGATGTCTGAGTAATCGCCAGCACCTTTAACGATCGGATCCATTTTTTGATCCAATGGGAAATCCATAGTTGTGATTTCCGGCGTGTTTTGAACGTGCTCTACACCCGTTAGGTTCGCAATATTATAGATTTGGCCACGAGCAACCAAGGCTACGATAGATTTACCATTTACAACTTGAAGGCTGGCATTCATTTTTTTCAATGAAGCAACAACCGCTTTTGCATCAGAAGCTTTGAAAAGCTGGATCAAAAGACTTTGAGATTGATCTTTATTAAATACGCTTACAGGAGCGATATCATTGCTGATTTTGTATTGAGCTTGGTATTTTACGATCGCGTAAACACCCGGGTGCGATTGACGGAATGAATTCAAATCCGACAATGTCCCACGCACAACCAAAGCGTCGTCTGGCAAATAGCCAAACACTTCAAAGCGCGCTTGAAGAGCAGAGCGATCCTTCGCTGTGATCTTGTTAGAAAATTGAACGATATAGTCTGAAGCGACTTTATCAGAGAAAGTAAGAGCTTGAGCTTGCAAACCAGGATTTACTGTTCCTGAATTGAATCTCAATAGGCTTCCTGCGTATGCAGGACTAGCAGTCGTAACCGCAAGTGCTGACGTAATAAATAGACGAGTCCATTTTTGCATAATTCCCTCCATGCGAGAAAAATTGCAACATGATGAACCCACCAAAGCAAAGGAACTTCACAATTTTTATTAAAGTTGATGCGCCATGACGGCAAGCGAAAGATTGCCAGCCATCTTTCCTTTACCACTCACACCGTACTCAGTTTCCTGATTTTCCGGAGCGAAAACCTGTGTGCGCTCTGAGATTTTCTTCTGCCCACGAACACGTTTTGTGACAGTCACATCCATAAATAATCCCGCTCTGTTATTTTGCTGGGATTTGCGCGCCATCACTTCCACGATCAACTCATTTTGTCCATCGTCAGAGAATTCGCTGATGTAAGCTTTTTTGCCGGATTTAGTAACTGTGTTAATCGAAATAGGAGCAGAACCTTTAAGGCCCACGCGCATATTCACTTTGTATTGGGGAACCGCTGCGAAAGCAGAGGTAGAAAATAAAATAGAAGCGGCTGCCATGCCGACTAGAAACTTATTCATGAAGAACACATCCTTGTGTACATAGAAGCCACTATCCAAGCGACTCCTAACGAAAGCATGAGGGAGTTTGTTTCCTAAGGCAAGTTCCAAAAAATATTTTTTCAAAAATAAAAACGCCGATCTTTTCGGGATCGGCGTTTGACGCTGGACGGAGATGGAAATTTGAAATTGGAGATTAGAAATTAGAAACGGTAACGGGAGCTGACAAAACCACTCCTTCTTGCGGGTCCCCATTTTCACCTTGAGTATACCCATAAACTTTTACCGTCCCCGTGGCTGTGTAAGGCTTGTCCATATCGAACCCGCCACAGGTAACTGGGCAGTCCGTACCGAACGCGGTAGCGCCCATGGGAATTACGGCTTCTTTATTTGTACTACTCCACCACTGATCACTTAATGATGCTAATTGTTCTCCGGCGTATGTGCACGTCGTCTCACGACCATCCACACCAGAGACTGATACTTTGACTGCGCTTACGAATAGATCACGGTTGGGATTAGTTTGCTTAAAAAGCAGCTTAGGAATTTGCGTGTATGCACCCTCAACATCAAGCTCTGGCACGGTCCCATTGGCTGCCGCAGTTTTCCGCGCATAGCAACTGCTAGTCTGAGCAGGAATAACATAACGTGTAGATTTAGTTACTTCCAACTGCACCACATTGTCATCGGAACCAGGATAGCAGTTCAATGTATGCTTGCCGACGGCGTCTTCAAGATAAAACATCTCACGATTGTACGGCCCATCTTTGAAAACCCCACGAGAAACCTGAACCGAACCTACACCTTCAAATTTAGAAGCCACGACTCCTTCTGTAACTTTGCATTCAGGATTTCCATTGCAGCGACTTGGTAGACTGCTAAGCCAAGGCAATGCGATTGGAAATGTCGCCGTTTTCTTGGTAAAAACAGGCTTCCCGTCAAACCATTCAAATTGCATGACTGTATTTTTGCCATCTGTGGATGGATAATAGTTAAATTGGTAGGTCATGCGCCCGTTAAGCGAAGCGGTACAACTTTTCGCCCCCTTAGGGATCCCGCCATTGACTTCTTCAAAAGCAAAGTCAGAAAATAGATGGGCAACAATACGGCGAGCTCTGCGAGAGTCTTTTGCACCGAAGGCACGATCCACGCGATAAACAGCTTCATGAGAAATCAATGCGGCTTTTTCTGTATTGGAAAGATGATTCCAAATTTCCTGACTCACCAGCAGCGTCTCGTCATCCACATAGTGCGCCAGCTGTTCAAGTTGACAGTTTTTTGGCAAAACCACTTCTGCCGCATCATCAATCGGTTTAATCACAGCGCTGGCTGGGACGAATTTCATGATTCTATTCACGCGCACATAGAATGGATTATAATCGTATCCTGATCCGATCGAATCCTTAAGCTTACCTTGAACTTTGGCTGAGATTTCTTCAGAAGTTCCGGCAAAGGATGTCAGTTTCAAATTATAGACGTTCTTGGCTTCAAACAAATCCAATGTTTGAGCGGAAGTGATTTGACCTTTGGAATTGCGGCAAACAACACTCTTGCCTCCGCCGCCATCCACTCCACCTTGCGGCTTCGCGTGACTTTGAAAAGACAAAACTAGCAATCCTGCTGTGATCCATGCTGACTTCATTAAACCTCCGTGTTTATTCAATCGTTGAACAAACTCAGTATCGCCTTGTCGAAATTTGAATTCTACATCTATTAATTTAATTGTTATCTATAAACTTAACATTTACGCTAACTTTAAATCCAGGCCTAAAGGAAGCATTCCATGAACATTTTTGACTTTCACGACTATAAACACTGCATCAACGAATGGATCGCAAGCCAGCCGCGCAACGGCCATGGACAACTTCGTCAGATGGCTTTGCATTTAAACGTGAACTCGGTGGTGATGAGTCAGATTTTTCGCGGTGACCGGGATTTAACTGCGGAGCAAGGTCTCGCTATTTCTTCTTTCATTGGCTTTACAGATTTAGAGCGCGATTACTTTATGTTGCTGATTCAAAAAAGCCGCGCTGGGAACAGGGATTTAGAAGCTTACTTTGATAAGCAGTTAGAGCAAATTCGCACGGCCGCTACTGCTTTAAAAAACCGTGTGAAACACCAAAAGTTCACCGACGAGGATAAAGCGACATTTTATTCCCAGTGGTATTTCAGTGCGGTTCGCCTGGGGGTATCTATTCCTCATCTCGATAGCGCCACTGCCGTTGCCCAGTATTTGAATTTAGACCGCGCCCTCGTCAGCAAGGTTATGGACTTTTTAAAAAGCCACGAATTGATCGTCGAAAAAAAGGGCCGTTTAGATATCGGCCCGCAGGTAACTCACGTGGGACACGACTCCCCGTTCGTCAATCGCCATCATTCCAATTGGCGTTTAAAGGGCCTGCAAGCGATGGAGAGTGCTTCGGAGAAAAATTTGTTTTACTCCGGTCCTATGGCATTATCCCAAGATGCGGCGAATGAAATCAGAAAAATTCTGGTGGAGACTGTCGAGAAGGCAACAAAAAAAGCTGCGCCTTCCGATTCGGAAGTTTTGCGCTGTTTGAACATCGATTGGTTCGAAGTGGGATCAAAAAAGTAAATCCCAATCGCAGACAAAATGGTAAATTTCATTTCCGCTGCAGTTCCGCAAGATGTCATAAAGTCAGCGCAATAGAAGACTCTCTTTGCCTGAAAAACATTTCTTTTCTGGTCGTTGCACATGTAAAGCACGGATGTGGCAAATAAATTTGCCACATATAATGGCAAAAACTCTTGCGTTGGCCCGCAGGTGCGACTATTCAATTCGCATGGATAAGTTGACTAAAGAAAATTCAAAACCATTTGCAAGGGTCGATTTCAGAATTTGGCTGCAGCAACAGTTTATGGCGCGTATTAAGCGCAATCCAAGATATTCTCTCCGGGCTTTTGCAAAGCTGCTGGATATGGATCCATCAAGTGTTTCTCAAATCTTTTCAGGTAAACGTAACGCTTCCACAAAAGTTATCACAAAGGCTTGTAATGTCTTGGGTGCCGGGATCAAACAGCAAGAATCTTTTATTTACAAATCTAAAGAGAAGTTTAAAAACTCAACTCATAAAAGTGACTCTGAAACAGATTATGAATTGATGGCTGAGGATGTGTTTTCGATCATCTCAGACTGGTACCACTTTGCATTGCTCGAATTAATTAATATTGATGGTTTCGATTCAAGACCATCATGGTGCGCACGAAGTCTGGGAATCTCAACTTTTGAGGCCCAATCAGCGATTGAGCGGATGGTTCGAGTTGGTCTTCTTAGGTACGAAGAAGATACTCTCGTTCGTACGGGTAAAGCTTTAACAAACTTTTCGCCGGGGATGACCTCTCCGGCACATAAAAACTTGCAACGTCAAATTATTGAAATGGCCCTGAAAGCGGTAGATGAGATTAAAAGTGAAGATAAAGATATCACCGCCATGACGATGGCGATTGATATTAAGAAACTTCCTGAGGCGAGAAAGAAAATCGCCAAGTTTCGACGCGAGCTCTGTGACTTCCTAGAAGATGGGGAGCAGACAAGAGTCTATCAAATGGCATTTCAACTTTACCCAGTATCAAAATAGTTAGGAGATGTTTATGAAAGTTCAAACAATCGGAAGAATACTCGGTCTTTTGCTTTCCTTAAATGCGCTTCCAGCAAATGCGGAAGTCATTCGTGGCACTGAAAGTGGTGGCGGCGGTCATGTTTTGGCCTGCTACACAGATAACACTCATAAAACTCTTGAATCGGTCGTTTTATATGATTTGTGGGAGCAAGCTCAGTTGAGCGATATGGTGTATTTGCAATTCAAGGACTTTGCTGCGGCTTATAGCTTTATTGATAAGCAGCTTGCCAAAATCGATGACTCGAGTTTTGCAAACTCTTGGTATTCACGCCATTTGGAAAGTGATTCGAATACGCTTTATCAAGAAGTTGTAAATGGCCAAAATGGCGATTCATCTAAGAACACTATTATCAGATTTATCGGCGATAGTTCTAATTTGAAAGTCATTCCGGACCTGGGGAGCTTCATAGAGCCAAATGATGATCGCTGTATAATTCAGGCAATGGGAAACTATAGATCTAATGGAATTCTATATATTTCCAAACCACTGTTTGAAAAGCTTTCGCCAACGAGCCAGGCTGCCTTTATCCTTCACGAGACTATTTACCGCTACAGAAGAAATTTTGGAGAAACTAATTCCGTATATACTCGTAGACTTACAGCTCAAACAATGGCGGGTACGGAGCTGATAAATGCTGATGGCGGCCTTTCTGAATATATCGTAAATAAAAAAGCCATAAAATGCTCGAGTACAGATAACTCTTATGTGTTTTATGCTTTTAAGCCAGCAGTTGATTCAAGTGGGATACAGCTTCAGTTTGAGCGCATACAGGGCTTTGATGTTCTCAATAAAACAACAGCCGCCCGCAATAGCACTAGCTACTTCTATAAAGACTTCTTTGGGGAGCCACATCAGTGCGCGGGAGAGTGCACACATCCCGAGGGCTTCGTGGTCACGAATTCATGGACGCCGGTGGATAAATTGCCGGAGTCCATCATGTTTCAACGGACTGTAAGTTCTGAAGGGAAGACAATTTGGGAAATTTACTCTTCCATTTCTGGGGCTTCTAAACGCATTCCTTTCAGTTGCCAAACGCTCTAGTATCACTAGTTAACTGAACTGATGTTGTTATAAAAGACGCTGAAAAATAGTCAGCGTCTTTTATAGATCACTCCCACCGCAGCTTTGCTGAATATCAATGACACTTGCTCGCGTATCCCTCTAGCAAAACTTCCATCGCGGAGACGTCGGCGCGTAAAGGGATCAGGCGCTTTCTTAATTCATCATACTCGCTTTGTTTTAATGAATCGTAACTGCGGCGGCTGGAAAACTTCCACGCTGGATGTTGAGTACACTGAGTGATATTTTTCTTTAAGGACTCGAGTTCTGCTTCGAAAAGATTCGAACACTGAGAAATCTCCTCGGTGGTGAGATCATTCAACTGCCCTAGCTCAGCCAGACACAGCATTTCAAGGCGTTTTAAAGCTGCGACATCGCTATCTTGATAGGCAGCTTGAGTCCGTTGCCATTTTACTGCGGCCCACTGTTGGTATTCCAAAGACTGCTCGACTAATTTATCGGGATGGAGCAAACGTACAAGTTTGTAATAAGTCGCACGTAAAACTGTGTCGGCATCCGATCGGCTTTCTTCCAAGGCTTCGTCACGTTCGTTGTCAGAAATGACTTTTTGCCAGAATTTTTTAAGATGCATCGGCATATTGTGCAGGTATCGTTGACGATAACCGGGGTCGGCACTTTTCCAGACTCTGCCTAATAGATGCCAGTCCCCGCACTTGATGGTGATTTGCAGGCTTTCTTTGAATAAACGATAGCCTGCGGTCGGATCTGCCAGATGCTGCTCTATTTTCCGGTTATCGATGTCGCTTAAATAATGATAAACCGAGCGCGCTGTGCGTTTTAGTCCGCTTAACGCGGAATCGTCCCTAAAAAATATTTCGGCAAAGTCGACGCGTTCGACAGAATCCATCGCGGGATTTTGAGTTCTCGGCAGTGCTTGTGTTGCGGATTCGTATCGCGATTTTCGCAAGTTATCGATGACGTACTTCCACATATCATCACCGCACTGATACTGGCCTTCCTCTTCTTTAAGCATCGCATAGGCTTGAGCCGGCGATACATTGGAGGTAGTTGCGACGTAATTCAGATGCACTTGAAAGGTGTTTAAAATCTTTTGGCGTCTTTCGAGCGTCTCGATTTCTTGCAATTCTTCTCGGAAAGTGAGTTTACGCCAATCGTGATACATCATCTGATCACACAATAGAAAATCGGAGTGATCTTTCTCTAGTTTGCGGATTTTTTTAATAAGTTGGCTCGAAGTCGAAAACAATTCAGTGCGGATTTTTTGATCATCCGCTTTTTGTAAATCATGCTGCATAAGGGACGAGCTTTTATCACGTCGGAGGATTACTCAGAATCAAAAACCGGTTTCTGCTAAATCAATCCGCAGTGAAAGCTTAAGACATAAGCAGTTTTTGTGAGTGAGACTTTATTGTGCTGAAGAACTGTGCGAATGGAGATGAAAAAACGTGCAACTAGGCGATTGAGGCAAGAGCGGCAGGGCCATGTTCGCGCAGGAGTTCTTGTTTCATTGGACGGTTGTCGGGCCAAACGAGCGTTGGATCTTTTTTAAGCACTTCGAAGGCAGCTTCGCGGGCTTGTTGCAAAAGCTCCATGTCGCGCACTAGATTGGCCATTTTAAATCCAGCTAAGCCTGATTGACGAGTTCCCATGAACTCCCCTGGCCCGCGCATTTCTAAATCGAATTCTGAAATTTTAAAGCCGTCGTTGGTTTTTTCCATGAATTCGGTGCGCTGCTTGCCTTCTTCGGAAACGGCATAGCCCATGATCAAAATACAGAAGGACTTGTGCTCTCCCCGGCCCACACGACCGCGGAGCTGATGGAGTTGTGACAAACCGAAACGCTCGGCATGTTCGATAATCATGATGTTGGCATTCGGAACGTCGACACCCACTTCGATCACGGTTGTGGAAACCAGAACCTGAATTTCGTGGCGACGGAATTGATCCATCACTTGATCTTTTTCATCTGGTTTCATTTTTCCGTGTAACAAGCCGAATTTCACCTTAGGAAATTGCGCTTTCAGTTTTTCAAACTCTTCCACGGCATTTTTCAGATCGATCTTTTCTGATTCCTCAACCAGTGGATAAACGAAATACGCCTGACGGCCTTTTTGCAATTGCTCAAGCATAAACTGTAGCGCTTGCGAGCGCTTATTTTCAAAGATCGCACGAGTTTGAATTGGACTGCGGCCCGGAGGCATCTCGTCGATGATGGAAACATCCAAGTCTCCATAGACGGTCATTGCCAATGTGCGCGGAATAGGTGTTGCTGTCATCACCAGGAAATGTGGCGAGTTTCCTTTTCTTTTTAAAATGCCCCGCTGTTCAACCCCGAAACGATGTTGTTCGTCGATGATGGCAAGGCCCAGGTTTTCAAACTCCACTTCGTCTTCGATCAAGGCGTGAGTTCCGATAATCAAATCGGTATCACCCGTTTTAAGGTCGAATAAAATCTGTTTTCGCTCGGAAGCTTTGGTTTTTCCGACTAACAATGAAAGACGAATCCCCAAAGGCTCCAAAACTTTTTTAGCATTTTTAAAATGTTGTTCGGCCAAAATCTCGGTCGGCGCCATCAGACAAGATTGGAAACCGCTTTCAGCGGCATACACTGCCGCCATAAAGCTTACCAAAGTTTTACCACTCCCCACATCCCCTTGAACCAGGCGATGCATCGGATGACCTGCTTCTAAATCAGCTTTGATTTCACCAAAGACGCGTTTTTGTGCGCCCGTTAATGGAAATGGCAATGACTTTTCCAAAGCGGAAACTTTCTTGCCATCGTTGTTAATCAAAGGTGCCGTTTCCTTCTGAAAACCAGCCTTTTTCGCAGCTAAGAAAAGTTCCAACCAAAAGAATTCTTCAAAAATCAAACGACGTTGAGCTGCACTTTTATATTCAACATACTCTTGCGCACGATCCGGCAAAGGATGATGGATTTCCATCAAAGCGTCTTTGCGGGATTTCAGATTATATTTTTCGCGCATCCATTTTGGCAGAGTCTCCTCGGGCCATTCTTCGATTTGCGCGAAAGCAGCACGCACGAGCTTCATGATTTTCGCTGTCGCTAACCCCTCGATTTCTGTGTACAGAGGAATCAAGGCATCTTGATTTTCTTCATCGCCTTCGATGTCACGAATATCGGGATGATGAAATTCCAAACGACCGCGGTACTCGGTCAATTTACCGACAACACGCACTTCGGAAAAAGGTTTAAAGCGTTCAAAGTAACCTTTGTAAGGCACACGAAAATATTTGCAGTGAATTTGTCCAGAGGCATCGCGAACGACGACATCGTACATTTTGCGAGTTGAACGTCCCATATTGACACTGTGGACAGCTTGCACTGTGGCCTTGATGCTGACAATGTCGTCCGGTTTGAGACTGGCAATGTTACGAGCGGCCCTTTGATCTTCGAAGGCTCGCGGGTAAAACTCAAAGAGGTCCCTTAAGGTTTTCAAGCCCTTGCGCGCGAAGAGGTCTCCCAGTTTGGGACCCACTCCTTTTAAGTACATAATTTGCGTATCTAGACGAAGGGCCATAGTTAGGCAGTATTGCGGATTTTATTTCTAAGTCAATGTATTCATGGCAGAATTTCCCTATGACCGATGCTCAATATTTCAGAATTCGCCTCAGTACTATCCGTCCTGATAAAGTCACCAGCTTTGACATCTTTTTGCAGGTGGACGGCAAGTACATCATGTACCTTCGCGCCGGAGATAAGCTCTCTGACGGCAAAATCGAGCGTCTGCATGCTCGTGACACAGGGGATTCATTCTTTGTGCGCACGGAAGACAAACAGACCTACCGTGACTGGGTTAAAGAAGAAATGAACTCTGACAAGCTGGATCCTTTTGCAAAAGCAAAAATCCTGCGCGAGTCGTCTGTTGCCCTGATGGAAGATCTTTTCGAGAATCCAGATGTGAACAAAGCCTTGGATGAGTCCCGCCCGATCATCACGGACTTCATCGATCTAATGGAAAATGCTCCGGAAGCCATGGGCTTTATGATCTCCCTTTCCGGTCATGACTTTTATACTTACAACCACTCCCTGGATGTCTCTATCTACTCCTTAGGTTTGGGTAAAGCCATGGGCTATAACCCCAAAGAATTGGAAGAGCTGGGTGTTGGCGCCCTTTTCCATGACATTGGTAAACGCAATGTAAGCCTTGATATTCTTTGCAAAAAAGGCGGACTGACGGATGCGGAATGGGAGCAAATGAAAATGCATCCCCAGTATGGTCTAGTCATCCTGAACAACCACCCCAATATCTCAGATGCCATTAAAGCAGCCTGCTTTGAGCACCATGAGTCCTGGTCTGGGAACGGATATCCCCAACAATTGATGGGTGACGAAATCCACCCGTTCGCTCGTATCGTGGCCATCACGGACACCTATGATGCCATGACAACTCAGCGCTCATATAATGTCCCACTTACGCCGATAGATGCAGTAACGATGATGAAAGAGAAATTGGCGGGTCGCTATGATCCCGACATGTTGAAAGCTCTTTACTCGGTACTCTTCAAAATTAAGGTTGCGTAGGACAATGAAAAACATTTTGCACTCTATCGTTTTAATCGCATTAATTCCTTTGATTGCTTTGGCTTTAGAGCCGACGAACCCACCGGGAATTTGTGACCGCTTTGTTGGCGAAAAAGACGCTGAACAGTGCCGCGAGAAGGTGCAAAAAAACGAAAACGTCGACTGGTACGCAGTCACGGTTTGCAACCTGCAAAAAGACGACTCTCAATTCTGGAAATGCTGGGATTCTATTCAAGGACAAAGCTACAACCCGCAAGCCCTTGAGAAATGTGGCGAAGAAAAAGAGCTTTCGGACACTCAACGTTTTGAGTGTGTGAGCACGGCCCGTAGCGATCGCAAACCAGCTTCGCAACAAGCGAATTTTCAGCCCCTGACGATCAAAAAGACTAAGTAAATACAGCTGTTTAAAACTTCAAAGCCCAGAGCCAAACTCTGGGCTTTTTTTTATTCTTAGAGTGGCTATTCAAGTGTCAAAATTTGTGACACTTCAGCAAGTTTTTCTTTAAAGGATTCTTCCTCTCCCAAGTCGCTGTTTCCTTTGGTAAAACTGCGAGTGATGAAAACGTGGGTTCTTCTTTTACAAACTGCTGCCATCTCTTTCGCCCTTTCGGGGTGTGGCTATGCCATGGAAGAAATGGGTTTGTTTAAGACCGGCGAAATCATTCTGAAAGCTCCGAAAGTAAACGAGTTCTCTGAATCCCTGATCGACTATTACGTCGTTAGCAAAACTTCGCTAAAAACTTGCATGGACTGCCACTCTTCCAAAGCTCCCATTTTGGATACGGAAGAGCGCGTGTACAATGTGCGCGATGATATCATGGCGACTGTTGAAGCGGGCGACATGCCTCCTCGTCGTAAAGGTTATGAGCCACTGACTGCGTGTGAACTTAAAATTCTTCAATCGTATTTCGATAACAAAACGAACAATCGCGCGGCTCAACGTGTGAAGGAAATCCCAGAGTGTAAGTCTGCGACAAAACCTACACCAGCTCCGACGGCAGAACCAACAGTGACGCCGTCGCCAACCGGCTCTCCACTGCCTCCGCCCCCTGGAGCACCACCGACTCCGCCGAAGCCACCGGGACCTCCGGGGCCACCACCAGGTCCTCCAGGCCCACCGCCTCCACCTCCGCCAGGTGGTTCGCCAACTCCGACTCCGCCACCGACGAATCCTCTTCCGCAACCGGATCTGGGTCAGCTGGAGTTGAGTTATAAAAATCTGCGCCTGGCTTTCTTTGATGCGAAATGCTTAAGCTGTCACAGTGAATTGGCAAAACGCCCTAAGGATCCTCGTTTGGATTCCATCGCTCATATCCTGGATGCGAAGGACGCTTTTGACAAACCGATCGTGGTTTCCGGTCAAGGTGCCGAGAGCTTCTTGTATAAAATCACAGTTCCGGGCCTTACTGATGGCATCATGCCTCCTCCGCGAGTGAACATGCAGTTGACTCCAGCGGAAGCGGACTATCTTAAACGTTGGATCGATGCAGGCATGCCGGAGTAAAGTCCGGCTTGTTTTTGTTCCTTCACACTTACCAGAATCTTGAAGTGCGGCTTTTCAAATAGCTCCTAAAATGGAGACATGACGAAGAAGCGTTTACCGTGGTGGATTTGGGTTTTGTGTTTTGCAATCTTCCAGATCAACACTCATCTCAGTTTAAATTATATCGCAACAACCGGGGCATCTTACTTTAACTTCCCGGTTGCGCTAGCCATTCCCATGACTCTGTGGTGGGGACCTGGCGTTTTAATTCCACTTTTTTTAAATGCGACGATCTGCGCGCCCTTGTGGGGAGTCACAAATCCGTTGTTCTATCCCCTGGCCGCGCTTCCTGAAACATTACACGTGGCTTTGTCCTGGATGCTGGTCAAAGAGCGCTTTAAAACAGATGGCTGGAGTCCTTCACCCAAGGGCATTTCCCTGTACGCCCTGTACGGAATCATCATCCCATCTGTTTTGCTATCGCTTGGCGTACAAGGAATACTGCTGGGTGCGGGTCAAATCAATCGCGATCAATTCATTTGGACGAGCATTCTAAATTTAATCGGTAACTTCATGAGTGGCGTGATTTTGTCACTGCCGCTTTTAATTTTGCTGACACCGTGGCTGGACAAAAAGCTTTTGTCAAAATTCGTTTCCACTGAAAATGTCGAAATGCGCTGGTTTCATCACTTGTCTCGTCGCGAAAAGCTGGTGATGGTTTCTTTGCTTGCGATCAGTTTGGGTATCAGCTTTAAACTTCCGATCTCCCAATCCTGGTATGCTTACGGCATCGTGGTTCTATTCTGTGCAAGTTGGTACGGTTTGAAAACTGCCATCTTTGTAAATACCTGGGTTTCATTTTTAGCTTTGGCCATGCCGATTCTAATGGGAAATCCCTGGCCCCAGGACTTTTCCGCGGTACAAACTCCCGCCACACTTTTAACTTTGTGCTTTTCAGCATTGATGGCCGGAGCCGCCGTTTCGGGATTAACAGACAAAATCGATCGTCTGCGCTATACCGAGCAGGAACTAAAATCTGCGAAAGAACAAGCCGAGGAAGCCTCTCGAGCGAAATCAGAATTCCTGGCTCGCATGAGTCATGAAATCCGCACGCCTTTAAATTCCGTCTTAGGGATGCTGGAACTTTTGAAAGAAACCAATCTTTCTAAAGACCAGGAACGCTATCTGACTTTGTTCAGCCATGCAGGTGAAAACCTAAAAGCCCTGATCAATGACCTTTTGGACTTTTCAAAAATCGAAGCCAAAGCCCTCTCGATTGAAAACATCACTTACAACCTGCACAGCACCGTGCGTTCGGTATTTGAAATACTGCAGATCAAAGCCGAAGAAAAGGGACTAAATTTTCAACTGCATATCGACGAAAAAGTTCCGCTTTATCAAAAAGGTGATCCCACTCGCCTGCGTCAGGTTTTATTTAATCTGATTGGCAATGCACTAAAGTTCACCGAAGAAGGTGAGGTCGACATTCGCGTGCTGATTGAAAATGAAAACACTGCCAAACCTGAACTCGTGCTAGAAATCCGTGACACCGGGATCGGTATTCCCCGAGAAAAACAAAGCAGTCTTTTCTCTCCGTTTTTTCAAGCAGAGGCGACCACAACTCGGCGCTATGGCGGCACAGGACTCGGGCTGGTCATTTCCAAAAATCTGGTGGAAATCATGGGCGGCACTCTGGAGCTTCGCAGTCTTGCGGGCCGCGGTACCACATTTAGAATTGTTCTGCCTCATCGACCTGAAGAAGTGAGTGCGACCGAAGTAAAACCAGCTCCAATTGTAAATTGGGCGGAGCAGTTTGCGGGAAGAACATTTTCGTTATTACTGGTGGATGACTCTCAAGACAACCGCCTGCTTTTGACCCACTATTTGAAAAATCAGCCATTTAAATTTACTGAAGCTGTAAATGGGAAAGAGGCAGTCGACAAATTTAAAGAGGGCAAATACGATCTGGTCTTTATGGACATGCAGATGCCGATTATGTCGGGCTATAAGGCCACAGAAATGATACGCCACTATGAACGAGAGAACCGCAAAGGGCACACGCCAATCGTGGCTCTTACGGCAACAGCGGTTCTTGAAGACCTCCAGCGCGCGATCGTCGCGGGTTGTGATATGTATATGGTGAAGCCCGTGAAGAAATCAGAAATCCTGACGACGCTTTCTCACATTCTGACGACGAAAGATCCTACCAATGTGGCGCCCAGCAGTCCGGATTCTGGTGCCGCTCCCAAAGAAAGACCTTCAGAGCCTCCGCCTTTGAATATTTGAACTTTCAAATCTCGGCGCACACGTTTCTTGTCTTGAAGCTCTTCGTAGAAAGACTTTTCTTCGTCGAGACTGGGAAATTCGCAGAGAATTCTAAAATCGGAATCAATCGGTCGCAGGTATTCAATCACACCTTTTGCGATCACGATATTTTCCGTGTCGATTTTATAGTGTTTCAATCCCGCCAAAACCAAAGCATAAGCACTCATCACGCCCGTCGCATAAAGACTGCCACCGAAAGCGGTGCCTTTGTGATTTAAGTTTTTCTGCAGGTCTACTTTTAAAACGGCACGATGGGAATTTAAGGTTTCCACCGTAATTCCCAAATGCTCGTAAAGCTTGATATTGTCAGAGAGGATTTGAATCAGATCTTGAGTGTTTATTTCCACTGTTCATAGCCTCCGGCAAAATTCACACTTTGACGGAAACCTGATTCACGAAGGGCATAAGTCACGGCACCGGAACGCACGCCATGGTTGCTGATCACCATCACAATTTTGTCTTTGGTGATGCCTTTGGATTCTAATTTTTTCTCGATATCTTTTTTAACGGAATTGTCTTCGTTGAAGAACTCTTTCCATTCCAGTTGCACAACGGGTGCTTTGACGTTTTTATATTTCGTCAAATTATTGATCCCGTACTCTGCCGATGCACGTACATCCAGGATAACGACCTTACTTTTCGCATCATTGAAGTTCATTCCAAACAAAGAACTGACTGGCAGATCCATGGTCTTTTTATGTTTCTTTTTACCCGTCATTTTTAACGGAGAAAGCTGGTGAGTCGCATAGGCTTTGAAATTACGAGCATCGATGAACAAAGACTCATCCACCACAGGTTTCCAGATGGATTTATTTTTAACCAAAGGCTCGTCCCCTTTAGGATTTGTCGCACGAGCCACCGTATGAAGAGCGGTGTGAACGTTCTTAACGCCCAGAACATTCAAAGTCCAAGCGATACGCCCCTCTTCACCATTCCCTAAAGAACCTTTACCCAAAATCACAACTTTGGCATCAGGATCAATACCAATCAAAGAAAGTCTGCGCGCAATCGCAAACAAATCATCCTGCAAAACCCCACGGGAATTCGGATCCTGAGAAGAAAAATCCTCCCAGCGAACATTAATCGCCCCCGGAACATGAGAAAGATTGAACTCAAACGGCGCCCTGACATCAAGAATGACAGGACTACCTTCCATAAGCTTCTCGGGAGCACCCACCACACCCTGTTCAGATGTGATTTTTGTAGGTTTCGTTTGGCAGGCAACAAAGGCTAGAAGAATTAACAAAGCGCCAAGAATATTTCTCATAAGTACTCCCAAAAAAAGACTCACTTCAGGTGGTCATCAAGGTACCAGATGCACTGAAGGCCGCAGGCGTTCAGCGGCGCAGCCCACGCGCAAGGAGGAAGGCGTACTCCTCGTACGCCGACGACGAAGCAACGCCGTCAGCTGGTGCCTTGAGGGCCGCCTCCACTATTCTACTTAGTTATCCTCATGGTAGGAAAGAAGATAATATCTCTGATCGAAGGACGATCTGTAAGGATCATCACGATACGCTCAATTCCGAGACCCACACCACCTGTTGGTGGCATACCGGCATCGATAGCCAACAAGAAATCTTCATCCATTGGATGCGCTTCTTCGTCGTTACCACGGTTGGCTTCTTGTTCTTTCAAACGTGCCAATTGATCTTCTGGATCGTTCAACTCAGAGTATGAGTTGCCGATTTCCATGCAAGCTGCGAAGGGCTCAAAACGCTCTACCAGACGATCATCACCGCGGTGAATTTTCGTCAATGGAGAGATTTCTTTCGGATGATCCATAACAAATGTTGGCTGGAACAAGTGTTGCTCTGCAGTTAGCTCGAACAACTCCATGATCATTTCGCCGCGTTTACCTGGAGCATCCAAGTCACCGCCCATTTTGTTAACCGCATCGAACAACTCTTGGTCCGTTGCCTTATCTGGATCGATCTTCGCGTATTCACGAACACCGTCGTGAACCGTCAAACGTCTCCAAGGAGGCGTGAAATCGATTTCTTTACCTTGGTAAGAAACCTTCATGCTGCCCGTGATTTTCAAAGCCAATTGGGAAACAAGTTCCTCGAATTGATTCATTTGATAGTTGTAGTCCGTGTACGCTTCGTAGAACTCAAGCAAAGAGAACTCAGGATTGTGAGTTCTGTCGATACCTTCGTTACGGAAGTTTTTAGAGATTTCGTAAACTTTCTCGAAGCCGCCCACCAAAAGACGTTTCAAGTAAAGCTCTGGCGAAATTCTCATGTACAACTTCATATCCAAAGCTTTGTGGTGAGTTGTGAACGGAGTCGCCGCGGCACCACCATAGATTGGCTGAAGTGTTGGAGTTTCCACTTCCATAAAACCGCGAGAATCCAAGAATCTGCGGATTTCAGAGATAATTTTAGAACGAGTTTCGAAAACTTTACGAGAATCGGCATCCGTCATCAGATCCAAATGTCTGTGACGGTATTTGATTTCGATATCTTGCACGCCATGGAATTTCTCTGGCAATGGTTCGATAGACTTCGTCAAAATTTCGAAATGCTTTAGGTAAATGGAGAATTCGCCTTTTTGCGATTTGAAAACGTAACCTTCAACACCGACGATGTCGCCCAGGTCCACAAGTTCAAATGCGGCTTTTTCTTTTTCTGCCAATTCTTCGGTTTTTACGTAAACCTGAACTGTTCCAGACTGATCTTGCACGTTAAAGAAGCAAGCCTTACCCATCGCACGCAAAGTCATCAATCGACCTGCAATACGGTAAACTGATTCAGGCTTCTTCTCGCCCGCCTGCAATCCCGCTGCGTGTTTTTCAACGATCTCAGCGATCGCTGTCTTATTCTCGAAAGAATAAGGATAAGGATTAATGCCCTTCTCGCGAAGGGCGTGCAATTTTTTACGTTTCTCCGCGCGCAGCGGATTTTCTTGAATCGACATAGTTACCAGATACCTAATTTAAGACTAAAGTTTTTTACCAGCGAAAGCTTCCATAACACCGTGAAGAAGAGCGATAGACTCTTTCTTAGGACGTTGGAATGCATTACGGCCCATGATCGAACCAAAGCCGCCGCCTTGACCCATTTCTTGAACTTCTTTTAGAAGCTCTTCAGTGCCTTTAGCTTCGCCACCAGAGAAGATCACGATGCGTTTGCCGTTGAAGCAAGATTGAACAACGTGGCGGATACGATCAGCCATTGTCGTTACTTTGATGCCTTGTTCAGCGTAAACTTTTGCAGCCGCGGCTTGCTCGATGTGCGCTGTTGGAGGTTTAACTTTGATGATGTGAGCACCCAATTGAGCTGCGATGTGAGCTGCGTATGCGATCACGTCGATAGCTGTTTCACCCTCTTTGGAAAGTTGCTCACCACGAGGGTAAGACCAGATCACAACCACAAGACCCGCTTGTTTTGCCAAGCGAGATGCTTCAGCGATCTCTTCGTACATTTGCTTACGCTCAGCAGAGCCTGGGTAAACTGTGAAACCGATACCCACGCAACCAAGTCTCAACGCATCGTCGATGTAAGACGTGACTGCAGAGATGGGAGCTTTGCTACCGTAAAGAGATTCAGAGTTGTTAATTTTCAAGATCAATGGGATTTCGCCAGCATAATCACGAGCGATCGCCTCGATGAAGCCCAGTGGAGCCGCGTAGGCGTTGCAACCAGATTCAATCGCAAGTTCTACGTGGTAGTTAGGATCGTAACCATCTGGATTTTTCGCGAAAGAACGTGCCGGACCGTGCTCAAAGCCTTGATCCACAGGCAAGATAACCATCTTACCAGTACCCGCCAATTTACCGTGATTCATAATGCGAGCCAGGTTCGTCAAAACGCCTGGGTTGTCAGCTCCGTACCAGTTCAAAATCTCTCTAACTCTTGGTGTCATGTGTGCTCCAGAAAATGATGGAAAATGTGAATATCCAGTTAATTAGCGGGCTCGAGGTTAGTGAACTTTCTATCGTTAATCAAGCGTCTACATCATAGCGAGCAACGCAGCAATTTCCTTTCCAAAGCGGATTCTGTGGTATACTGTGGGCACGAATTTTAGAGGTGAACATGAGCACACAAAGAGTTTCTTTCGAAGCAACACCAAATCCAGCAACTATGAAGTTCCATTTGCATACGAAAGTAGCAGATGAAGGTTTTGATTGTCCTTCTGCGCAAGAAGCGGATCGCTCCCCTTTAGCCTCTAAAATCTTTGGTTTCCCTTGGACAAGCTCCGTTTACGTGGGAACTGATTTCATCACCGTGACCAAGCAAGACTGGGTTGACTGGGAATTACTGGCCCACCCGTTAAGCAGCTTGATCCAGGAACATATGGACAGCAAAGAGCCTGTGGTTGTGCAGATCGTGCAACACTCAGACGTTGATGATCCCAATGACTCCCCAATGGTGCGCAATATTAAATCTGTTTTGAACCGCGAAATTCGACCTGTTGTAGCTCTAGATGGCGGTGACATTGTTTTCAATAAGTACGAGAACAACAAACTTTACATCCACATGCGTGGAGCATGTGCGGGCTGCCCGTCTTCTCAAGCAACGCTTAAAGACGGTATTGAAGTTCGCATGAAAGAATTGTTCCCGGAAATTCATGAAGTTCTTGCGATCTGAGACCGTACACGAGTCTAAACTTTTATTAAAACTTGCCGGCCCTATCATTGTTGGACAGCTTGGTCAGAATTTGATCCAGTTGGCTGATACGTTGATGGTTGGTCACTTGGGGCCCGTCGCCCTGGGGGCTTCTGCTTTTGCGAGCAGCGTGTTTATCGTTTTCCTTATTTTTGGATTGGGGATGCTGGCTCCGATCACAGCAATGTTTGCCCATGCGCAAGGTCAGGAAGATCATCCCCGCGGTGGAGTTCTTCTGGGTCACAGTTTGATTGTGGCTTTAGGTATTGGGGTTATCATCACAGCAATCCTTTTAGGGTTGCTCCCCCACTTACATATTTTTGGACAACGACCTGAAGTCTTAGCCGAGGGCTCTGCCTTTTATAAAGTCATCACTTGGTCGATTGTGCCGTCATTGATTTACCAAGCGTATAAGCAATTCACCGATGGACTGGGACGTACGAAAGTTGCGATGTACGTGATGCTTGGTGGTGTTGTTTTTAACGTGGCTGGTAACTATCTTTTAATCAATGGCTATCACGGATTTCCAAAAATGGGTCTGGTGGGAGCCGCATGGGCCTCATTGGGCGCTCGCATCTTGATGATGATCGTGATGATTGGTTACGTGCATCTTCACCCGCAGTTCAAAAAATATCTGACGCTGCCATGGATTCATTCTTACGATCAGCAGATTTTGAAAAACATCATTCGCTTGGGGATTCCAAACGGCTTCACTTTCTTTTTCGAAGTGGGAGCTTTCGCTTCGTGCGCGGTGATGATGGGTTGGTTTGGCGCCATTCCTTTGGCGGCGCACCAGATTGCTTTAAGCTTGGCGAGTACGAGCTTCATGGTGACGTTGGGTATCGGCATTGCTTCCAGCATTCGCGTGGGCTTTGAATTGGGCCGCGGCGATTACAAGCTCGCTCGGCATGCAGGCTTCACGGCGATTATTCTGGGTGGCTCTTACATGAGTCTTTGCGGTTTGGGTTTCTTGGTGTTCAGACATTGGTTCCCGACATTTTACGTGAATGACCCGGATGTGATCGCCTGGGCTGCGCAATTCTTTGTTGTGGTCGCTCTGTTTGAAATCTTTGATGGTGTGCAAGCAGTCGCGATTGGGGCTCTTCGTGGCATGAGCGATACGCAGTGGCCAAGCGTGATTGCCTTCTTTGCATACTGGATCATGGGCTTGCCGGGAGGCTATTTATTGGCCTTCCACCTGGGCGTAGGTCCCATCGGAATATGGATAGGACTTTTGATAGGCCTCATATTTGCCTCAATCCTACTTACGTATCGCTTTCATCGTCTCAGTAAGAGATTCATTACTTAGTAGTACTTCAGTAAGTATTGGATTATTCCGATATTTCTAGTAGATGCAAAAAAATATTGTTGGGTATTTGTTTACCCTTTTCAGCTTGTTTTTACTTATGGGATGTTCTGATGCAGATCCCAAGGTTTCATTTTTGCGTCCGATGGACAATTTTGAATTTAAGCCAACAAACTCAGTTGTTACCTCAACACTGACGACAATTTCACTCAAAGCAGAATGCTCGCGTTTCATCAATACCGTGGACCTTTCGTTCGATGGCGGTACGACGTGGCTGAATTCCGCGACGTATGATTCGTCCTACGTGATTTGTTCGACGGATGGAGAATACAAAATTACGCTATCGAACAGCAAGCCACCGATGAGCACGATGACGATCAATAACGGTGATAGCTTCACAGTGAAGTTTCGCGCGACTTCCCGCTCGGGAAATCAAATCGTGAAGGATGTGAACATCCGCTTCGTTCCACCCGCACAAATCAAACAAGCAATTCTTGCTGGAGCTAGCGTGCAAACGGGCTCAGGCATGGTTTTACGTGGCAGAATCCTTTCACACAAACAAGACACCGCTTCTGGTGGCGGTTATAAAATCTGGGGAAGGGTTGCTGAATGAAGAAGACCCTTTCTATTTCAACACTGCTGATCTTACTAGTGAATACGGCCTTTGCCGTTTCTCCTGGGTCTTTGCTGACTTATGAAGGTCTTTTGACGGACTCCACTGGCACTCCGATCACGACCACTCAAACTGTGGGTTTTCAAATTCTTTACGGCGCTTGTGTGATGTATTCAGAAACACAATCCGTGGTCCCGGGATCTGCGGGTGAGTTTTCAGTGATTGTTGGAACAGGGACTCGTACAGATACAACCAACAACACCGCGGACCGCATCTTTGCTTCGACAGGAAGTGTGAATTGTAACGGCTCTTCAGCTGCGACGATGACGGGATTTACGACTCGTGCTTTACGAATCACTGTGAACGGTGTGGATTTGACTCCTGATGTGCAAATCGGAAACATCCCCGTTTCAATCAACTCGCAAAAACTTGCGGATAAAGGGGCTTCTGAATTCCTGCAAGTCAACGCCAGCCAAACGACCACTCAGGCAAATCTGGAAAGTATTCTTTCTCGCTATACGACTTTGAATAGTTTGATTTCAGCTTATGCCGGCAACACCCTAACTGCACAATCTGCACAGACGGCTGTGAATTTCACCGGCGCATTGACGGGAGATGTTTCTGGTACACAGACCACGACTTCGGTTGATAAAATCAAAGGTGTTGCGATCGATACGACAGGCATCGCCACTGGCAAGGTTTTAAAATATGACGGTGCAAAATGGGCCGTTGCGGATGATGCAACGGGAACTTCGCCAGGAGATGCTTCGTACACTGCAAAGGGCTTAGTGCAACCGATGACGGATGCCGCGACTTCTGGCATTTTAATTTCTTCGGGTGTCATCAAAGTCAACTATGGTACCAGCGCAAATCAGATTGTGAAACTCGATGCCAGTGCAAAACTTCCAGCTGTGGATGGTTCGCAACTAACAGGCATCTTACCGACGGGTGCTTCTGCTGGTCAGGTTCTAACTTCCAGTGGTTCAACATTATCTTGGACGACACCTTCGACAACGGATACAACCAAACTTCCACTTGCAGGTGGCACGATGTCAGGCCCTATCAATATGGGGTCTTTCAACATCACGAATGTTGGCTTTATCACGATGAATCCAAGTTCCCAACTTCACCTTTCCAATAACTCCGTGGATCCGTCTCTTTCGACGGCGGATAAAGGTAAAGTTTGGTTCAATTCGACAAGCAACCAAATAAAATACTGGGACGGTTCTGCGACTCAAACTTTGGGTATTGCTGGTGCTGGTCTGACAAGTTTGAATGGACAAACTGGATCCTCTCAAACTTTTGGAACTCCGACGACTGCGGGCACAAGTCTTTCCTGGTCCTCTACATCAAATAATCACGTACTAAATATTCCGCTAGCTTCAACAACTGGTGTAACAGCGGGTTTATTAAGTAAAACTGATTACGACGCCTTCTCTGCAAAACAAGCCGCAGGTAATTATATTTCATCATTAACTGGTGATATCACGGCCACGGGTCCCGGTGCCGCAGCAGCAACTATTTCAAATAGTGTCATCACAAGTGCTAAGATTGTAGATGGCACTATCCTTGGTACTGACATGAACTTTACCGGCATGGTGAATGCCACGGCTGGTATCGTGATCCAAGACTCCACGGGAAAATTCAGTAGCTTTGCTTGCTCGACAACGGGCCATGTTCCGACTTGGACCGTGACGGGCTGGATTTGTTCGGCCCTGGATCCTGCGAACTTGTCTGCGGTCGTTCCAATCACGAAAGGTGGTACGGGAGCTTCAACTGCAAGTGGTGCCTTCACTGCTCTTTCTCCGATGACTGCTAAGGGTGATTTGATTTCTTACTCGAGTTCTGCGCCTTCTGTTTTGGCCGTGGGAACTACAGGTCAGATTCTGACTGCCGATTCAGCGCAAGCCACAGGCTTGAAATGGGCCACACCGACATTCTTTGCAAATGGTGGCAACACTTTCGGTGCCGATGCCACCTTAGGCCTGACAGATGGCTATGGTCTTTCGATTAAAACGAACAGCGCCACTCGCCTGCATATTAATGCTGCCGGTAATGTGGGTATCGGTTCCACTGCGAACTCTAACGTTCCTTTGACATTGTCTTCGTCCCTAGCCGGCGGCACGACTTTGCATTTGGTAAATACCAATTCATCCAGAAACTATTCATTCAACACGGGAAGTTTATCTTCGACTTATGGAGCCAGTGCATTTGCCTTGAACGACGAAACCGCTGGGAAAACACGCTTCTTAATCGATACAAATGGTGCTGCATCTTTAGGTGGAACGATCACAAATATGATCGCAGCTGCGGGCCCGGGTGTTCTTACCCTGAATGGTCCTGGCACAACAACTTCCGACACTGGCGTACTGGAGATGAATAATAATATTGCCACAGTAGCTGCAGGTACTTCCGGCGGTAAAGTCACATTTAATGCATACAACAATTTGGGTTCAAAGAACCTAGCAAGTATTCAGGTCCTTACTGATGGCTCCGGTGGCGCCAACGGGTATGGTGGTCGTATTATGTTTACGACCAAAGCAGACAACTCGACCTCTCAGGGAATTAACTTCATTATGACGTCCACGGGGAATGTCGGAATCGGCACGGGCGTTCCATCCTATCGGCTTGATGTCAGCGGTGATGCAAACTTATCAACAGGATCCGTCTACAGAATTGCTGGAACTCAGATTTGTTCATCTTCAGGCTGTACGTCTTCCTCTGACAGAAGACTTAAAGAGAACATTCAGCCACTGCAAAACTCTTTGGAAAACATTTTAAAGCTTGATGCGGTTTCCTATAACTACATCGACACGGCCCGCTTCGGTGACAAACACCAAGTCGGTGTGATCGCTCAAGATGTTGAAAAGATCTATCCAGAAGTCGTTGTCACCGACGAAAAGACTGGCATGAAAGCTGTGGCTTACGATCACTTGGTGGCGCCACTGATTGAAGCGGTGAAATCACTCTATTATAAAGTCACAGCATCCGAAGAGAAAATCGCCGAGCACGATCGTCGTATTGCTTCGGTTGAAGAACAAAAGAATTTGGATCGCACTGAGATTGAAAAACTCAAAAATGAGAACGAAGCACTTAGGAAACAGAACGAGAACTTACAAAAAGATCTCAATTTGATAAAATCCAAGCTCGGTCTGTAAAATAATATTGATCTTTGACTCCAAAACATTTCGCTGTTTGTCTCACTATAGTATTAACAATTCGCAAAACTTTTTTATCGTCCCAATCGTGGTAACATTAATTATTCACGTAAGAGGTACGTAAAAATGAAAAAAACTGCTGCTTTGCTTATTGCTTCATTAGCATGCTCCCCTGCTTACGCCATTTCACTTGGCGACATCATCAAATCCATTTTTAGCGCCCCTGTAAAACAGGAAAGCCGTACGCCGGCTAGTTCAGGATCGAACTCTACTGCTAAATCCGAACAACAAAGCCTGGAAGAGTTACGTAAGACATTAGGCTTATTAAAAAAGATCAGCTGTACCTATCATGGTAGCAACTATGGTGTAGACCCAAATGCGATCTTTGAATTCCCCGATAATCCAGATCAAACAGTCTGTGACCCATTATCTGGCGAAGCTTCAGAATCCCGTACCAGCGGTTTGGCTGCGAAACTTTATGTTCGCAGTGAAGAAATGAAAACCGTAAATGGTGTGATGGATTACTATAGTAAAGGTATCCGTCTGGATCAGAATCTTTATTTTGCTTCTATTAATGTTCCGACTCGTATGTTCACCAAAGGTTTCACGACTGAAGGTGGCGCAACACTGGTTGACGGTTCGGGTAATAAACTGATTGAAAACTTCGCGGTGGAGTATAACTCCATTCTTAAATTAGGTGCTGACGACAAAGAGGGTGAATACGAATTGGGTATCATCTCTGACGACGGTGCCCGTGTGTTCTTTAAAGAAAATGATCAATGGAAAGAGTTGATCAACAATGACGGCAACCATCCTTCCCGTTTTGGTTGCACATTCAGAACTCTATCCATGAAAAAAGATACCGAAGTACCGATTAAGGTTCTTTACTATCAGGGCCCTCGTTATCACATCTCGAACGTGTTGATGTGGAAATACCATAAAGATGTTAAGGCCTTCCAGAAATCTTATAAAGACAACTGGGTTTGTGGTCAAAAAGGCAACGAGCTTTTCTATTCTCCTAAAACAGAGAAAGCCACGGCCGTTACGAAATGGTTGGAAAACACGGGTTGGAAAGTTATCGCCAACGCCAACTATAAAATGCCTGAGCAAAAAACCAATCCTTGCGTAGAGGAAAAACTGCAGATCACTGATTTAATCGCGACATCTGTTGAAGCTCCACGTGCAACGATTGTTTGGAAAACAAATATCAAATCGACAAGTCAGTTGAAGATTTCAAACTTCTTCACGGGTGAGGTTATCTACACTGAGTTGAACTCAGAGCTTGTAACTAACCACGAAGTACAACTGGACGGTCTGGTTCGCGGTATCTACTACTTGATCAACGCGATCTCTGTGGATGAAAAAGGCAATCAAGTTATCAGCTCTCCAGACTACTTGATCACTCCGTAATCGAATCTTAGTTATTAAAAACACAAAGGGCAGGTTTACCACCTGCCCTTTTTTTTATACTTTTATACCGATAATCCATGGAACAAAAATGATGTCCGTTTTTATACTCAAGGTTTATGAATAATCTTAGTAATTTCGTTCTTTGTTCCAAGAGCGCATGGTGAACTAGTACAGGAATTCATGCAATCGCAGCACATCTCATGAATTACAACTTCCGCAATTTTGCTCTTAATAAACTTTTCGCAGTAATTGCGATCTTTCGTACGTAAAAAGGCCGTTAAATTATTGGTTTGATTGTTCAGCTTACCTTGCAACAAAACGCCCCGATTTTCTTCAGAAAGAGAAAAAATTTTCGGCTCACCCTTTTTTTTATCTGCCTGTAATGCAAGAAGTGGATTTTTATCGATATCTACTCCTTTAATCGATTGGAGGCGAGGATCCTTATAAACTCCATTTGTGGTCGAATGATAAGCACAACTTTCGACATTGAAGGAACCTTGGTCTAAAACTACTTCTGGCTCCAAGCACCCAGCTGAGCTACTTGAAACAGTGAATATGCCACTTAACAAAATCATGAAAAATAAAGATTTTAATGCCATGGCACTCCTTCGATTGAATTCAATAAACTAGTAGGTATTTACAAGAATAACGCAATTTATTTATATAACTCAATGTGCAACTAATTGATGTCAGAAAAATTCGTGTTTTTCGAGGCCCTCCGGGGGAACTCAAAACTACATAAAACACAAAGGGCAGGTTTTCACCTGCCCTTTTTTTTATTTTACTGTAACTAGATTTCTTTGAATCGCCTGTTCGATCTGGGTTTTGTTGATCGGCTTTGTCAGATATTCTGCAAATCCCAGCCCCAGGCAGCGTTCTTTTTCTTCTTTTAAAGCATTGGCAGTTAAGGCAATCACGGGGGTTCGGTAATGGCGTCGCTTCATCTCTGTCGCGGTCGTGATGCCATCCATTCGCGGCATCTGCAGATCCATCAATACCAGGTTCGGCTCAAAGACCGGAAGTTTTTCCAGACACTCGATACCGTCGCCCGCCGTCTCAACCACATAGTGATTTTTTCGAAGTAAGATACTCAGCAGTCGGCGATTATCGGCATTATCATCCACCACTAATATTTTGGCGGCGATTTTATCTTTCTTTATGCTGTCATAGACCGGAATCTCCTCAATACTTGCATCTTCGTCTACGATAGGAATCGTTAAAAGGAAAGTTGACCCTTCTTGCAGAGCACTCTTTGACAAATCCAAATCCCCGCCCAACGCTTGCGCTAGACTTCGAGATAAAACTAATCCCAATCCGGTGCCACCGAACGATCTGGTGATGGAAGAATCTGCCTGCTGGAAAGGACTGAACAATATCCCCTGCTGTTCTTCGGAAATACCGATTCCCGTATCCGTGATTGCAAAGCTCACAAACTCTTTGCCACGCGGATAAACCCTGATAGTCACCTTGCCGCTGTCGGTGAACTTAATCGCATTGCCAATGAGATTGTACAAAATTTGTTTTAAACGGACTTGATCCGTCACTAAAGTTTCCGGCAAAGAAGATGTAAAATCCAAATCAAAACCAATACCCTTATTTCTTGAAAGCGAGCTAAACGTTGCCGACAGCTCTTCTTTCAAATCATTAAAGCGTATGCGGGATTTTTCGATCTCCATTTTGTGCGCTTCGATTTTTGATAAATCCAAAACGTCGTTAATCAGGTTCATCAAAAGATGACCGTTTCGCAGAATAGCTTCCCTAGCCGTTTCTTTTTCCTCAGGAGAAGCACCGTCCTCGGTGATCATTTCCGAAAACCCCAGAATCGCCCCCAGTGGAGTGCGAATTTCATGGCTCATATTGGCCAGAAACGTACTTTTCGCAGCATTGGCTCTTTCGGCCTGTACTTTGGCGAACTCAAGTTCGCGCTCACGAAGCTCTAGTTGAGAAGTTCTCTCCAAGACACGAAGTTCCAGTTCCGAATTCAACTTTTTCTGTTGTTGTTCCGCGTTTTTACGATCTGTGATATCTCGAGTGACTTTTAAAAAGCCTTTCACCTTATGGTTCTTATCGTAGAGTGCCGTAAGAACCACGTTGGCCCAAAACATCGTGCCATCTTTACGAAGGCGCATGCCTTCCTCTTCAAATCTGCCCGTTTCTGCAGCGACTTTTAATTCGTATTCCGGGTACCCAAGGTCGATGGCCTCTTTAGAATAGAACGTGGAGAAATGTTTTCCCAGAATTTCGTCAGCAGTATAACCTTTGATCCGTTGAGCACCGGCATTCCAAGTACTCACATATCCATTACGGTCCAACGCAAAAATTGCATAATCAACAACACTTTGCACCAACGCCTCAAAACTTTCGTTTTGAAGAACTTGTGCGTCTTCTCTATTTGAAGTCGTTTTGCCTGTGTCCATGTTGTCCCCTAACAGATTAAGAAGACAGCATTGCACACTTCAAATCAAGAGCGCCGAAAAAACATGTCACAATTGAAATGTTCTACAACGAATGGTTGTTTTGATGCGAGGCTTAATTCAGGCGACCTCAGTCGAGAATACTGAATATACGAGGCACGCCTCGCGTTGGGTGCTGAACTATTTTTTCTGAGCTATTACGAGCTCACGTACTTTTTGCAAAAACTTATCATCGTTCGTCTTCACGATCTCAAAACTCTTATACGTATACGGTTGTTTAGGAAAAATAAGGTAGCGTGTGCCTTTGGTAAAAGTCGGCTGCACTTCGCACGAAGGATCATTGATCAAACGACCTGAAGTATTGTTGCTCCAGAAGGTTTCATCCTTATGACCGTCAAAATCCGAAAAAGACTTCTCGTCTTTTGCGCGGTGACCTTCGATTTTCATAGTCGAAACGGATTTACCTTTTAAAGTTTCAATAACTTTGAATTTAAAAACCGGAACTCTGGCTGTGCGACCAACATGGACGGCTTCAGCCACATAAATATTCTCGTTGGACTGGACCATTTCTTCCAAAGGAACCATCGCACTTTGAGGTGGAGCAAAACAAGCCCAAGCTGAATTAAGATTGAAAATCGCCAACAAGAATAAGTTAAACATAAAAGCCCCCGATGAAAATTATCTTATGTCATTCGTCTGAGTCGTCAAACAGATTCATCTGACCGGTGTAGCCTTTAAGTTTTTCGCGGGATTCGAATTGCAGCTCGCAGAACTCACGCTGAGTTTTCAAAAAACTCACCCATTCCGCGCCAGACTTTTTACCTTTTAACCATTCATCAAAAGCATCCGCTTTCAAAAACAGCGGCGAGCGATCGTGCCCCGCCGCAAGAATCTGCGGTGTTGGTTCTGTCGTGATAATCGCAAATGAATCCACCACCTCCCCCGTCCGCTGATCCTGCCATGTATCCCAAATTCCCGCCGCGGTTAGCAACTCTTGATCGCGGCTTTTGATCGAAATCCAATTCCCCGCAAAGGTTCCAGTGTAAACCGCTTCGTAAAATTCACGTATCGGAACAAGACAGTGTCTCGTTTCGAACGGCTTTTTCCAGGAAGGCTTGTTTAAAACTTCTTCAACGCGTGCGTTGTAGGCCGCAAACTGGGGCTTTCTGACCTTTGACCACGAGGGCACCAGGGAATAACTCATCAGGTGAAGTTTGCGCTCCTGGTGCTCTTGTACGATCACTGGAGCCAGTGTGTGTGGATAAATGATTTGCTTTGGAACGAAGTGGATAGGAGGAAGCTCTACCTTGTAGGTCTTATGTAACAGATTGAATTCGCCAGCGGCCCCATAACTTGCACACATGGATTGAATTTTACGTATATTTCCCGTCTCAAATCAAGAAAGCCTGCGAAAACACTATCAGTATTTTAGACGATGTTTCCTAGTTCTACACTTGGAACGAATTTACGTGGAGTACGGCTGGCCCCCACCTTGCACTGTCTTATGATGTGGGGGAATTCAAATGAGAAATCTAAACTTTGCATACATCACGGTGATGACATCTGGCATGCTTCTGAGCGCCTGCGCTCCTGACGTTAATTTCATGACGTCACAGCAGAACTTGGCGTCCTTGGATGGCGGTGGTGGTGGCGTTAAGTTTCAAAGCGTTTCTCAAAGCTTTGAGGTTAAAGCGAACTCCGACATCGACGTTCTTTTCGTCGTCGATAATTCGGGTTCGATGGACGCTGAGCAGAAAGGTATCTCCGCAAAAATCAATGGCTTCATGAACATCATCAAAGATGCAAACTGGCATGTGGCCTTGACGACAACTGATCCAAAAGTGAACACGATTGCTCCTGATAAATCATCCCGCGCATGGGGTGATGGACAGTTCCGCCCTTTTGACTCTGACTCTGGCAGCCTTTTTGTTTTGAAAGCTGGTCAGACATCGTTGACTGATGCTCAGAAAATGCTAGCGGCTGCGGTTAACGTAGGTCTTTTGGGTGATGGTAGCGAGCGTTCAATTAACGCTTCTTACCGCGCAATCGAGCGCACAGCAAACACTCCGGCGAATCAGGATTTCTTTCGCGAGAAATCAAAACTGATCGTCATCGCTATTTCTGACGAAGACGAATGCTCAAACGGCAAATGTGCTTCTGCTCCAGAAAAAAGTGTTCCCGAGAACTTGGTTAAACTGGTTCGCGAGCGCTTTGGTGCTGAAAAAGTCTTTATGTTTAACTCCATCGTAAAAGCACCAAGCGACACAGCTTGTACAACGGCAGCGGTGGCTCCGATTTATGAAGCTATGTCTAAATTGACGGGTGGATTGATCGGTTCGATCTGTGCGACAGATTACACTTCAATCTTAAGCAAAATGGGCACGAAAACTGTTGAGCTGGTGAAGTCTATCAATTTGAACTGCCAACCTGTGGATGCTAACGGGGATGGCGATATCGACTTCTCTTTGATCGATAGCAAAGGAAATAAAATTGCAGCCGGTTACTCTATCAGCGGTACGACTGTGAGTTTCGCGGCAAACCTAGAAGAAGGTTCTTATTCAGCGGCATATAGCTGTGTGCAATAACCACTTCAATACCACTTTAAAACCATCAAAGGGATCCACACGGATCCCTTTTTTTTATTTGGATGATTGAGATCAGGAAAGAACTTCCACCGGGGAATCCATCAAGATCGTCCCCTCGTTTTCAGGAATCCACAAAGTTCCAAAATTCACTTTGGTCCCATCACGACGATAGGTTGCCAAGGTTTTTAACGGCTCAGGACCACCTGGAACCCCCGTCTGCTGATCAATCGTGATGATGTTGCAGCGGGCACTGAGTTTGGGCTGAGATAAGATCACATTACCGATCTTGATTCTTTTCCACTTATCTTCCTCAAAAGCCAGATTGCCCTGAACAACGATATTAGGACGAAAGCGATTCATAGGAACGGCACTTGGGAGTTTTGAATTCAAATCTTCCAGGCTTTTGGTATTTACCAACAGCAAGGGACGGCCATCGGCAAAGCGGACTTCGGGCTTCCACTCTTTTTGAGTTGAAAGAACACGGCGCTGAGAAAAGGGAGCATAGCGAACAAGGCGAACATTCACACCCAAGTATTGAGACAAAGCTTGAGAATACAAATCTGGTTCAAGAGCTGCAGTGAAGGAATCATTCCACACCTGAACCTTCACCTCGCGACTGAATGAACTTTTGCGACCAATTTTAAAGAACATCTTTTCAAAAGCCAAAGTCAAAGAGGTGGGATCAAAGACGGCATTTACCGTCGCAAGCTTAGGCAAAGTTCGTTGCGAAACAAATTTGCCACTGTCATCCACAAGCATCCACTCACGATCCCCTTCTGGGCCCTCGTGAGTGATTTTCATTTCTGACAAGGACTGGCCTCGTGCAGACTTTAAGGGATAAATATTCAGCTCGGAAACCTGCATGTCTATTGAACTGATTTTGGATCCGCTGGAGGAGCCACGGGTGCACCTGTTTCGGGCTTCACCATTTGTGGTTTTTCTTTATCAAGCTTAACCAGTTTTTTCTTTACGATTTTCAAAGCCACTTCATGAGATTCACAAACTGTCTTGGCGTCATCACAAACATAGAAACTGATTGTAAAAGGCTTATCGCCCGCCTTCGTCGCGTCGAATTGGATCAACTTTTCAGTTTTCTTAACTGGATCGATAGAACCCATTTCGCCATCGATATAAAGACCCGATGGAGATGGAACAGAGAAATGAAACCCTTTATCCAAAGTCGTGTTGATTTTTTTGCCCGACAACTTGATATGATCTTTCCCGTCAGACAAACGAGCGGCGAAAGAAATTGAAGGAACAAGGACGGCTGCGATAATAAGTGCTTTTGAAATTCTCATAGGCCTATTAGACGGCCCCAAGACCATCTCAGTCAACCCTAGTGACACGATGCCCCTCCTTGAATCCATAGAAAGAAATGAAAACATAACAGATCATCGGTAACAGAAATGCGTGCTGCAGACCCATTCGATCGGCAATCACCCCTTGGACGAGTGGAATCACCGCACCGCCGACGATAGCCATGATCAATAGACTGGAAGCTTTCTCGGTGGCAAATCCCAAACCACGAATCCCCAGACTGAAAATCGTCGGAAACATGATGGAGTTAAACAAGCCAACGGCAAGCAAAGTCCACGCCGCTGCGGGACCGGTTGCCATGACCGCACAACCAACCAAAACAGTTGCAACACTTGCTGCCACACCGAGCATCTTTGCGGCATTGAGCTTTCTCATTAATAACGAGCCCACGAATCTTCCCACCAAGGCGCCACCCCAGTACAAGGGCACATAACCTGCCGCCACACTTTCACTGACATTCAAAATATCTGCCTGGGACATGAAGTTGATCAAAAAACTGCCGATGGAAACTTCCGCCCCCACATATAAAAACAAAGCGATGACGCCTAAAACCAAATTCGAATGTTTAAAGGCATCAGAAAACGTGGCCGCAGCCTTCACTTCTCCCTGTTTTTCTTCTTTCAAGTTTGGCAGGCGCAACAAATACATGCCGATTGAGAGCAACAAAAGAATAACTGTCAGCACGGCATACGGTCCTTGAACGGACTGTGCCTGCTGAGTTTTATAGGCAACCTGCTCTGTCATCGAAAGCGCTGCCAGTTGATCAGCACTCATCACCACACCGGATAAAATAAATAAACCACCGATTTTTGGCGCGACCGTCGTCCCTAAGGAATTCAGCGCCTGCGCCAAATTCAAACGACTGGACGAGGTTTCTTCTGATCCCAACAAGACCACATACGGATTTGCAGCGACCTGCAGAAGCGTAATTCCTGACGCCAAAACAAAGAGCGCAAATAAAAATAGCGGATAGGATTCCACTCGAGCTGCGGGTAAAAACAAAAGCGTTCCAATAGCGGCGACAAAAAGTCCTGCGCTGATACTGTTCTTATAACCTATTTTTGCAACCACACTCCCCGCTGGCAGAGACATGATGAAATACGCTCCAAAGAAGGTGAATTGAATAAGGGCACTTTCCGTGTAGGTTAAAGAGAACACTGACTTCAGGTGAGGAATCAGAATATCATTCAAGCAGGTTAGAAAACCCCACATGAAAAAGATGGTGGAAACAATCACCAGGGCTCGGGTGCGCTTAGTTTCCTCAGGTGCTTGGTTCATGGTTCCTCCAAATTAGTTAAACTCTAATAAATACTGCCGAATTTACAAACCGGCAGCAAACGATATCACAGCGCATGCAAGTTCATTCCGACACAGGACCTTTGCCTCGCACAGACTTCAGTTCCGTTTTTTCTTCGGTTGCAGCCTCACAGACGTTTTTACATTAGCATAGACTTTTAGACCCCTTCACCTTTGGGAGCTCGCGAGTGCGTATTCTGCCCGTCCTTCTTTTCATTTTGATTTCCAGCACGAGCGCATGGGGCCGTCCGGTCAATTTGAAAGCCGAAGACTCTGCCTGGGTGGAGACAAAACTAAAGCGCTTAGGCTTTTCAAACTCCTTCTCTGAAGAATCTGCAAAGTACTACGAACCCAAAGGTTTTAAATCAGTTGTGACCTTGAATCTATTGGGATTCCTTACTCCATCGGGTGCACATCTGACTGAGCTTGATCCAAAAGCCGTACAGAAATCTTCAACGTTTATCAAATCCAACCCCGAAGCTTTTCAAGCAGCGCAAAAACAGTTCGGCGTACCTGCCGAAGTGATATCTTCATTATTGTATATTGAAACACGCCATGGAGCCGACATGGGAACCTTCCATATCGTGAGCGTTTATCTTCATCTGATGCAAGTGAACAGCCCGGAAAATTTGAAAGAGCTGACTCGTTTGGCGATTTTAAAGAACAAAGAAATCAAGAAGTACTCTACAACCAAAGAAGTCCGCGAAATCATGAAAAAGCGCGTTGAGAGCAAATCAAAATGGGCTGAAGAGCAATTGATTGCCCTGGCCGAGATCCGCAAAAAGAAACATTTGAATCTGAAGAAACTGCGCGGATCCTACGCGGGAGCGTTTGGCTTACCGCAGTTTATTCCTTCCAGCTACCGTGACTTTGCTGAGGCCTTGGTAGCAGAGAGCACTCCGGATATCACCAAGCCGGCAGACGCCATCATGAGTGTCGCCAACTACTTACAAAAAAGCGGTTGGAAGCAGAAAAACTTAGAAGCCCAAGTCACCGCACTGATGAAGTATAATAACAGCCGCGACTATGCGAATGGGATCTTAAACATCTCACAACGAGTTCCACCACTTCCTACTCTAGAAACCACCGCCACAATTCAACAGACCCAATAAAAAAGGAGCCCTCGAGCTCCTTTTTTTTATTAGCTTTGAAGAAAGTCCGTGCCTTTATGCGTGCCACTTAATATTGGTTGGCTCTTTCACCATCGTCATCCCGATAAAGAAGGTCATCACCGCAACCGCAATAGGGTAAATCAAACCCGCAACATGATTGCCAGTCGCCGCCACCATCGCTGTCCCAATGAAAGGAACGAGACCACCGAAGACCCCATTTCCAATATGATATGGAAGTGACATCGACGTATAGCGGATATTCGTCGGGAACATTTCAACCAAAAAAGCGGCGATGGGTCCATATACCATCGTTACAAAGATCACCTGCAACCATACCAAGAAAACCAACATGGGGATATTTGGATTCGCAGGACTTACCAGGGGTTCTAAGGAGTTCCAACCGGAGCGATATTCCATGGCCTTATAGATAGGAACGTAGCTGGCTGCTGCGATCGCACAACCGGCCATAATGATTTTCTTGCGCCCAATTCTGTCAGACAACCAACCAAAGAAAATAAAGAACGGAGTTCCCAAAAGCAACGCCATAGCAATAACTTTATTAGCGACGACGAAATCGACTTTCAAAACTGTTTGCAAAAAATAGAGAGCATAGAATTGCCCCGTATACCAGACAACCCCTTGCCCTGCAGTTGCTCCAAACAAAGCTAGAATCACCAGTCGACGATTCTCGGGTTTCATGAAGCTGTCTCTCAAAGGACTGGACGAGGTTTTACCTTCTGCCTTCATTTGCAAAAAGACTGGAGACTCTTGCATTTTTCTACGGATCAAATAAGACGCGAATACCAAGATCACGGAAAGTAAAAACGGAACACGCCAACCCCAGGATTTGAATTCATCTTCTCCCAAGCCTAAGCGAGTTGCCAGAATAACTCCCAAAGACACGAACAGACCGAGAGTGGCAGTGGTTTGAATATAGCTTGTATAGTAACCGCGCTTTCCATCGGGACTATGTTCGGCGACGTAAATCGCTGCACCACCGTACTCCCCGCCCAAGGCTAAACCTTGTAACAATCGTAAGATAAGTAATAGCAACGGAGCAAAGACTCCGATGGTCTCATAGCTTGGCAGCAGGCCGATCGCTGTTGTCGCAAGACCCATGATAAGTAAAGTCACCATAAAGGCGTATTTACGACCCACAACATCGCCAATGCGACCGAACACCAAAGCTCCAAAAGGACGAACAATGAAGCCCGTAGCGAATGTCGCCAGAGTGCCTAAAAGAGCGGCCGTTTCATGTCCTTTTGGGAAAAAGTGTGCAGAGATAATTGTCGCTAGACTGCCGAAAATATAGAAGTCATACCATTCGATCAGTGTTCCCGCGCTAGATGCCGCAATAACTTTCCAAATCTTGCTTTTTTCAGAAGCAAATGATGATGCGTTCGCAGACATGGTGCCCGTGGCCATAGAATTTCCTCCGTAAGGAGAAAACTTTTACGGAGACTTCACAAACGTTCAAACAAATAACAATATATTTCCCAGGTTTAATCTGAAATAAAAAAGGAAGTCGCCCGGACTTCCTTCTTTCGTTCTTATCCGCGGGCAAAATGGTCACTTTGTTCGCGCATTTTTAGTGGAAAAACCTACAAGGATTTTTTTAGATCCAGCAAGCCTGTCACAACAGATTTATTGCTTTCAAGTTTTGCTTCCGGCATCGCAAGAGCCTTACTAATGACGTCCATTGCCTTCTCTTTTTGCTTAAGCTCTTTAAGAACATCCGCCAAAATTCCTTGATAGTACAAGGCCGAGTCCGACTTCATCACCGCTACTTTTTCTGCGTAAGGCAGCGCTTGCGCAAATTGTTTCTCGCGCATGTGGAAGACAACCAATTTCATCAAGTAAACATCCGAATCAGGATGGGCCTTCAATAGTTTCTCTAGCCATTCTTGCGCATTTTTTTTCATGTTCGCCGTCTTGATATATGGAAGAGCCACCAATACCTGACCGGGACGCTCCACAGATAAATTAAAAGTAGCGACTTCTTTAGCCAAAACTGCTGCGGATTCTTCTGACTTTTTCGTCTCGTTCATTAATTTATAGGTTTCGATCTGCTGGGACAGCAATTCTGCTTTTTCAAATCCCGTCATGTCGCCAAATTTATTTACCGCGAAAGTTTCTGCACGAGCTTTTTCATCGTCCAAAAGCTTTTGAATTTCGGAAATATTCTCAGCCCCGATCTTTTTTATCTCTGCCGAGGCTTCTTTACTTTCGCCCTTAATCAACTTCATCAATTCCGGGCGCCATTCAATCGCATCGATGGAGTGCGGGAAAACAGCGATCCATCTTTCGAAAGTTTTGCGGTATTCAGCTGCATTCTTTTTATCTTTTTCATAAGCGCTCTCAGCGACTCTGATTTCACTGTTGGCCAAAAGCAGGCTTTGCTCCCCTGTCGGCGCTAACCATTTAACCACGTCTTCAAATTTAAGAGCGGCGTAAGCTTGATCCGCCAAAACTTTACGAGCTTCCAGATCTCCCGCCTCTGCTTTTTTGCGAAGTTCAGTTAGAGTTGCCTTGTTGGATGCCTGAAAGATGGCGATCTCTTTTGCCAGTACCGGAGCCGGTTTATAATCCAGGATGCGAGTAAGCTCTTCACCTTTGGGATTCATCACGATCATTGTTGGAATGCCCCTAATGCCGTACTTTTTGCCGATATCTTTCAAAGCCGGTTTATCGACATTTAAACTAAATTTGATGAATTTTTCCGTCGCCTTGATAAACTCGGCCTCGCCAAAGGCTTCACTTTCCAAACGAATGCACGATGGGCACCAAGGCGCATTGAAATCCACCAGCAACAACTTCTTTTCTTTCGCTGCGAGCTTTAACGCTGCATTAAAGCTGTCTTCATAAAACCCGTGTTTGTTCTTTTTCAGGGGAGCTTCAACCACCATAGCAGTGTTTACCGCTTTTTCAGCGACAGTCGCAGTCCCACCAGAAGCCGCTACCAACTTCCCATTCGTGATCTGAAATTTCTCTTCATGAGCTTCACACACAGTGTTCTTGTCGTCACAGACGTAATAGTTAACCGCGAATGGTTTTTTCTGAGCCTTTGCCGCATCAAAGATAAATTCTTTCGGCTCCTTCTTAACAGCATCAATGGATTCCTCGCCCCTCACCAAAGCCGCTGGTGCATCTTTATTAAAGTGAAACCCTTCATCCACGCTCGCAAAGATTTGCGAACCTTTAAGTTTTAAATGAGCCTTGCCATCTGAAAGACGAGCAAACGAGGAAGAAACAACCAACAGAGATAAAGTTAAAATCAGAATTTTCATGGAAAACATTAGAATCCCGCCAAAGCCCCTTGTCCAGAAAAACCCCTGCCTAAACAAGTCACTGCCACTGTGGCGGTAGCGTTACCAAACCCACTATCATAGATGTAATTTCCGTAGCGGCTCCGCAATGCGCCATTTGAACTTGCTAAAAGTACTGCAACGAAAAAACAAAAACCCCAGCCTTGTGAGCTGGGGTTTCAATACATTCAGATTTTAAACCTTTAATTACTGACCAAGTACGTAAGCAAAGATCAGTGGTGCTACGATTGTAGCATCTGATTCTACGATGTACGACGGAGTCGTTGGAGCCAATTTACCCCAAGTGATTTTTTCATTTGGAATCGCGCCAGAATATGAACCGTATGAAGTCGTAGAGTCAGAGATTTGCGCGAAGTAGCTCCACAATGGGATGTCTTCGTGGCCCAAGTCTTGTTCAAGCATTGGAACTACGCAAATTGGGAAGTCACCGGCGATACCACCACCGATTTGGAAGAAGCCCACTGGAGCTTTTTTAGAAGCGCCCATGTACCACTCTGCCCAAGTTTTCATGTATTCGATACCGCCTTTAACAGTCGTCGATTTTTTGATGTCACCTTTGATGATGTGACCAGTGAAGATGTTACCCAAAGTAGAATCTTCCCAACCTGGAACAACCATTGGAAGGTTCTTTTCAGCAGCAGCCAACAACCAAGAATTTTTTGGATCGATTTGGTAGTACTGTTCCAATTTTCCAGAAAGAAGGATTTTGTACATGAATTCGTGTGGGAAGTAAGACTCGCCTTTTTTATCGGCGTCTTGCCAGTATTCTAGTACAACATTTTCGATACGACGAATTGCTTCCTCTTCAGGGATGCAAGTGTCAGTCACGCGGTTCAAGTGACGTTCCAAAAGTTTTTGTTCGTCAGCTGGAGTAAGATCACGGTAATTCGGAATACGCTCGTAGTGATTGTGAGCGACCAAGTTGAATACGTCTTCTTCAAGGTTCGCACCCGTGCAAGAGATCGCGTGAACTTTACCTTGGCGGATCATTTCAGCCAAAGAAAGACCCAATTCAGCTGTAGACATTGCACCAGCAAGTGTCACAAGCATTTGGCCTTTGTTATCGATGTGTTTTTTGTAACCAACAGCAGCATCTTTCAATGCAGCAGCGTTAAAATGACGGTAGTTGTGTTCGATAAACTTAGAAATCGGTCCCATTACATGCTCCTGTTATGCGAAGAGGCGCAAAAGTAGCATGTTTAAGCAAAAACTCAAGCAGAGAATGGCTTTTGCAAAACTTCAATCAGCAGAGATTAGTTCTGTATTTCCAATAACCTGCAAAACAAGGACGCACTGAGTTAACTAGTCCTCTTTCAACATCCCCAGCTTCCGCAGAGACTCTTCCATTTTTCGACTTTGTTTTTGTCAATTTTAACGAAATCACCGCAGTCCCCGTCTTTAATTAAGATCGTCGTTGTTCCATCCTTAAAAATCTCTCCGGCAAAAACATCAATGCCCGTAACATAGGAAGCGGCTTCAAGATCGACCTTGTAGATGTCCTCACGCTTTTTGCCGGCATGAAGAACTATCGTAAATTCCCCAACAAGAAAGCCAGATTCGTCTTTACCATTTTTTATATCAAATTCTTTTCCATCCTTTTTTAATTCCAAACTAAGCTTAGAATCCAGACGATAAATTCCTTTGGAGCTGAAAAGAGTTTTCATAGCGACATCCCTAAAGGGATTTTCTTTGCCGATCATCGCAATCGCGGCTCCATCTTCACGGTATTCAAACCCAAAGGACGCCACGTGGGTGCCACCTGCGAAATTTAACTCGATTACAAAGTTCAATTTTGAAATAGCGTGAACTTCTGTTTTCTCTTTATCAAAAATTTTCAAATACAAATTATCTGTCTCTGCGATACCCAATTCCGTTAAGAACTGAGCCCGCAATGGAGAGCCAACCACCCAGTAGCCATCTCCGTCTCCAATAACGGTCTTTCCTTTAGTTTTGGTGCCAAATTCATTGAGTGCCAGTTCTTCAAGTGCTCCGCTGAGATTTCTACCCAATGAAATATATTTTTCGGACTTAGATAAATAGATCTGCTCTTTTGCAATAGCACTCAAACTGAAAAAGAAAAGAAGAAGGGAAATAAGTGTTTTCATATGTTACTTATCGGAAAAAACATACAATAGTTTATCCAACAAATGGATGTCGTCTTAAGACCTGATGGATGGCTTTTGTGCAAGAACCGCTTTACTGAAAAATCCTGTGTCTTTTCGGAGATCTAAAAAGCCCACATCTTTTAACAAGTTCTCAATGGGATGCAGACTGTAGTTCTTGTAAAAAGGCTCGTGAAAGTCCTTAGGGAATTGCTCCAGCGCCCAATTCAGGTCCTTGGCTTCGTCCTTTTGCACAGAGTCGACCAGGCCATAATAGCCCCCAGGTTTCAAAACCCGCATGCCTTCTAAAACAGCAGCATCCCGCACTTCTGCTGGGAGCTCGTGAAAAAGAAAGCAGGAATAGACGAAATCAAAGTGGCCTTCCTTAAAAGGCAGCTCTTCGGCCGCCCCTTGCACGAAATCAAGGCCGCGGAAGTTTACCAAGTTCTTGCGCGCCTGTTTCAAATAGGGCTCGCTTAAATCCAACACCGTGATGTGTGCTTTGGGAAATGCGAGCTTCATAAACCGCGTAAGCCTTCCCGTCCCGGCGCCCACTTCCAAAAAGCGCAGCCCCGCCCCTTCGTTTAAGAAAACGTCTTTGGCGAGCGGAATGATCAAGCGGCGCATGGCATCGGCGGCACCGGCGAACAAAATTTCCACCTGATGCTCGTAAAGTTCCGCGGATTTTTCAGTCAGGTAGCCGCCACTTTGATAGTGAAAATTTCTTTGATAATACTCGGGCAAATCGGCCAGATATTCGCGCGCTTCCTGATTGAATTCTTTGGCATCGCGCTCATGACGGCGACGGGAAATATGAAACCCATCCACTAAAATTTTAGGATAGCGAAGAGCGTGCTTGGCCAGATTTTCGGGGTACAAAACTTCCAAAGGATAAAGACCTTTATCGATATTATCGCTGTCTTTTTTTAGAAGTTTATAAAGTTCAGTATAAGATTTTTTGATATTTTTGATTTCAACTGAAGGGCGGTCTTTAACGGACTGCCCGACCAGTCGTTCTAACAAAGGCAAAGTGAACTGTTGTGCAGTGAAATGCACAGAACGGGCTAACGAATAGCCCAGACGTAATTTACTTTTCAACTGTTTTCGCGCCATTGGTCACCTTCTTTTGTTGTGCCCAATGTCTTAATGTTAAACCCACCATTGCGAAGCCCGCAATAATCACCAAACCAACCATGGTAAACCACATAGCTACGATCATGCTTGTGCTCCTTCTAATTTTGCTGCCACAGAAGCTCTGACTTCATTCACAATGTGCGAAGCCATCACCAGACCAAAAGTCCCTGTAATGTAACTTGCTGATCCATAGATCATATTGCGATTGTCACAACCGTGGAAGTCATTCGTTTTCGGGCACACGCATTTAAAGCCCATGCCTTTATCGTAAGTTAATTCTTCTGGCATCATCACCGGTTCATCCGAGAACACGCAAGGAATACCGAATTCTTTTTCTGGGAAGTCGTATTTTTGACGAAGAATTTTACGCAATTGATGAGCCAAAGGACATGTGTGAGTCACGCCCAGGTCTTTTTTCTGAATACGCAATGGATCCATTTTCGCAGCCGAACCCGCAGACGTGATCACATGAATATTTTCTTTCACACACGTCGCCAGCAAGTGCGCTTTCGCCGTCAAATTGTCGATTGCATCAATCAGGTAATCAGGTTTGATCGCAAGCATTCTGTCAGAATTTTCTGCATTATAGAATTCAGGGATCACAGTAACTTTCATTTGCGGATTAATTTTGCGCAGGCGCTCGCCCATCACTTCGGCTTTTTTCTTGCCCACCATGCCTTGAACCGCGTGCAATTGACGATTGGTGTTGGTGATACAAACTTCATCGAAATCGATGATCGTGATGTGGCCCACACCCGAACGCGCCAAAGATTCAGCAGCCCAAGAACCCACTCCACCGATCCCCACAACCATTACGTGTGTGTTCATCAACTTTTTCATTGTCGCATCGCCAACTAAGCGACCCATGCGATCAAAACGGCGATGTAGAACGTATTCCGTTTCTGGCGGTTGTTGTGGTTGAAGAGGAGTCGTGATTTCTGTGGTCGTTGTATCCATGTACCCTACTCACGCACGACCCGAAAAACAGGGTCAATGCAGACTGTCTTTGGGGTCCACCAGATGCAGATCTGTCGAGCCAAAAAGACGGTGAAAATTCCCTGTAGTGATATCTAATATTTCCAAAGGATCAAGGGATTTTAGCTTCCCTATAGTCTTTGCCACCTCCCAAATTGATTCAGGTGGATTTAGCTGCCCTTTAAACGCCGGCGGAGCCTGATCCGGGCTGTCACTTTCGATCAATAAAAACTCCATAGGAATCTCTTTAACAGCCTGGTGAAGCTTTTGATTATCCTCGCGGCACACGGGTCCCCCAACAGACAGGTGTAAACCTCGTTTTAGGAAATCCTGAGCCTTATGAGCACTCCCGTTAAAGGAATGAACCATGCCCTTTTGGGGCGGCAGTCCAAACAGATCCATGATCATCAAGCTTTCGTCATGGGCCTGCACGATGTGCAAAACCACGGGACGATTTCCGATGTGACTGATTTCCAGTTGTTCTTCAAAAGCAGTGATCTGACGGTCCCTGGAGTCCTTCATAATATGCGGGCGAAAATCCAAACCCACTTCGCCAAGTCCCATGGCTTCCGGAAGCTCCTGAGCGAGAAGATTTAAGGCCTCTTCCAATTCTTCATCGGAATGATCGGCCACCCAATAAGGATGAACTCCATAACAAAGACCGATGTGGTGAGGAAAACGTGCCTTTAAGCGGCGTTGACGTTCCCAGTCCTCAGGACCCACTCCCCCTTGCATAAAGAAATGAATGCCCTTCGCCTGAGCGGCTTCAATGATCTCTGCCTGCTTGCCATCCCAGCGAACATCAGCAAGGTGTCCATGAGCATCAATCCAACGTCCAAACGCCGTCATACGCCTCCCAACCCCGACTTTAGGTTTGCATAGTTTCAGGACTCTAACAAGTGGTGTTCTATCCCGATACGGTGATTGCGAAGGAGTGTGTATGAAGCACAAGGGTCTACGTTTGGGTTTTGATGTTTCTATGGCAAAAGGAGCGACATTGAAGCCGCTCAAGGTTCAATTTTGGAGCGACGAAGCCGCTTTCCAAAAATTCAAACCTCATGCACCGTTCAAATATATGAGTGATGCCCTGGTGGGTTTGTCACTTGTCAAATTGAACTCCTATATCAAATCACCACTGACGACGAAGCACATGGACTACCCGTTTGCTTTGGATGCGTGGAAAACTTTGGATCCACATGTGGAGATCTATGAACGTTCTCAAGAACGTGTTCGCTCCCTGCAATCTCATATCGCGGTCGTTGATCCACAGCTTTGCGCTCTGTTTGAAGAGCACTTCAATGAGACGTTCGATTCAGCCATGACACCGTCGGGTTTTGATCTGACAGCCATGGGTCCTTTGCTTGAAACCTTCGCCTGGTTTGAAAACAAAATGTCTTCTCCATTGCTTTACAATTTCGGTTTGAATTTTTCCAAACCGTTTATGGATAAGCTGCACACACTCTACTCTTTCCTTTATAACTTGCGCAGCCTGGTTGCGATCGATCACAACGCTCACGTGGCGGACGCTTCTCACGAAGCCGTCAAGGTCGACGCCGTAACGGACTATTTACCACGCGTTGAATACGTGGTGAACGATGCTTTGCTCTATTGGAATTTCAAACGTTTTTCAGAGCCGTTCACGGGTCGTGGCACTCCTGATCAACGTGTGGAAAAGCTTTTCGCAAACCCCATGGAAAAAGCTTTCCAAAAATACTCGCACAACGCTTGTCACTTGGTGCACAACTTGCCAAAATCTTTCATCTCGTCTTTGAATCCGGTAGAGCTTGAAGAAGCTTTCTATCTGGTGCAAATCGACTGGCTTTTGGGCTCCCCTGCAGGATTGCTATTTAAAATCCGCGAAGAGATCTTTGCTTTGCAGAACGGTTACGAAAAAATCTTCTGGAAAGACATTGAACCGAAAAGCCATAACAAACCGGTCGCGTTGCATTTATCATGTGAAGTTTCTGAGGAGTTAGTTCACGGAGTAAAAGCGGCTTAGCAGCCGCTTTCGAAAATCGAAAAGTAGAAAATCGAAAATGGAAGTTATAGAAAAGGCGCCTCTCGGCGCCTTTTTTTTATTTGGGTGGGATGGCTACTATGCCGGAGCGGTATTTTTCGATCTTGGTCCATTGGGGGGCTCCGCCGACTGCCAAGGGATTGAATTGGCCTTTTTCTAAGTTATCGATGGAATCTAATCGGCGCATGCTGTGGGCTTCGATCACTTGACCGAAGCTGCCTGGGAATACGTGGTAGCCTGCGTGGGCTACGCCGACAAAGAAAGCGTTGTCGATAAAGGCTTGAGGCAATTCAATATCGAAATTAACCAATGTCGTTTTGTCGTCGACCTTCACGTTATAATAAACGTCTTTCTTCATCACTTGGTTGTATCTCATGCCGTGCATGCCCCACGCTGGATGATAGATGAATTGGCCCTGGCTGTTACGAATACCTGAATCCCAAGACACGGGCTTGCCAGCCATAATCATCGGGTCTTCCGCATCCCATTCTGCATTTAAATCCGGGCGAGGATTCCAATAAAGAATTTTCCATCCCAATTTCTGCAAGTGCTGAGTCAGCACCAAACCATCTGTCCCGCGCGAGATCAGATTTTGATCAAGACGACTCCACAACGCTGACATCAGCGGATTTTGAGTTGCCTCAAAGCCCTGCTTTAAGCATTTACGAGTCAAACCAATGCAACTGATACCTTCCAATTGATCGATAATGGAGGCCGGCGCGCCAACGGATTTAATAACTGCCAGACGCTTTTCACGTGTGTTCAAAGAGGGATTGCGATCGCCATAGTATTTGGAAATACCGTACTTGTTAAAGAATGCGATATGGGTTTTGTAAGTTTCCTGAATGCACTGGCTTGCAACATCAACCACAGTTTGGTTGTGCTCAAGATACATAGCTTTTTCCTGGGGAGTGACCACCAAGTCCGCTGGCTTTTCCTGGCTCCAGCCCAAAACCGGAGAAACGAGAATCAAAAGAGCACCCGCTAGCGACATCGTACACCTCATGTTAATAATGCTTAGAAGTACAAAAAGCATTCCATGACGAAGTCTCATAAACTGAATACAGCCACAATTTAATTGTTCATTTCTTACGCAGGTTTGTAATTTTTAGGAGTGCAGAACTGCCCTTAGGCAGTTCTCTTTTTTTGAAGCATCTTTTCGCGGATTTTGCGGAACACGAAATAGATCAAAAGCAGGCCGATGATACCGAAAACCACCAGTTTGAACTGGCGAAGTTTCATCAAGATAGGTTCACCGTAGTGAGCTAGCAAATAAATTTGCGTCGGAACGCTGATCGCTGCTGCCAAGCCGTCAATCAACAAGAACTTCCACACCGGAAAGTGTAACATCCCGCAAGCCAAGTGACCTGGAAAACGAATACCCGGAGTGAAACGGAAAATACCGCACGCGTAAGCGCCGTATTTATGTGTCCACTCCTCCACTCGCTTCATCAAGTGAGGTGGAAACATTTTATGAACACGCGGATGATAGAGAAGTTTTCGTCCGAAGACTCTGCCGACACCATATATAAGGAAGTCGCTGACGAAGACGGCAAAGAAAGCAATGATGGCGGCGGTGTGAACATTTACAACCGGAGCGCCAGGAAACGGAGGTGGGAAATGCTCAGGGTGAGCCCCCATGAACGCCAGAATACCAACACTAATAAGAGTCACTTCTTCGGGCAATGGCAAGCCAACTGCTGACAGCAACATCATTCCGACCAACGCGAAGTAGACCGTATAAGGTTGGTAAGCAAACTGCGACATCCACTGAAATATCGGCTCGTTGGCAAATTCCAAAAGTAATCTCCTAGGTCCCTACTATGCAGGGAACTGTCCCACTTGAACACCCACGTCACACTGTGCTATGTTCACTTTCCGCTATAAGGAATAGTATGCAGAGCGAAAGAGGATTTGAATACGGTGTAAAACACATTATCAGCCCGATGTCCGGGTCGGTGCGTGATGTTTTATTAAGCATTCTTGAACTTAGCGCTGACCAAGTGGACTTTTTAATACACCTTGGTTCGATCTATCTCAACCATAGTCGTATTGCAGATAATGTTTCGGTTTCTAAGGGTGACTATTTACGAGTCCATACTAAGCCGCGAAGATTCCCAAAAGGTAACGTCGACTTCACAAAGCGTATTGTTTTTGAAAATGACCACTTCGTGGTGGTCAACAAAGTCTCGGGGATTCCTGTTCATGGCAGCGTTGATAACATTCAAGAAAATCTGCAATCCTACATGGAAGAAGCTTTAAAGCAGAAGTTATATGTCACTCACCGCCTGGATGTTCCCACGAATGGTCTGATCGTTTATGCAAAAACTGTCGAATTCCAAACGGCCTTCAATAAATTATTGATCGCCCGAGAAATCAAAAAAATCTATCGAGCCAAAATCGAAGGCCCAGCTCCCACAAAGAAAATCCTGACTCATTATATGGAGCCATCCCCGCGCGCACCGAAAGTCGTCAGCCATGAGCCCAAAGATAAATGGCAAGAATGTATTCTTGAAATTTTAGAAGTAAAAGAAAACTCTGAGCACACAGAATTAAGAATTCACCTGCACACAGGCCGAACACATCAAATACGCGCCCAATTAGGTTATGAAAAATCCCCGATTATCGGCGATCACGCCTACGGCGCACAAAAAAGATGGGACGAAGAAAAAATCGAACTAACCGCCTGCGAACTGCAATTCATCAATCCCATAACCACCGAATCACACCACTTCAAAATCTAAAACAGCCCAGCCACCCCGGCGGCAGCCCAAAAAGAAAGCGGCCTGCCAAAGGCAGCAGCGCAAAAAAAAGAAAGCGGCTCTGCCAAAGGCAGAAGCCAAAAAAAACCGCCCGGGAAAGAGCGGTTGATCAAAATGGTTTGACTAATTTCCGCAGGAAATTTGCGGCGTAGCCCATGCAAGGCGGAAGGACTTCCCGCAGCGCAGGCGTGCTCCAAGCACGTCGGAGCGAGGACAAGGCCTGACAACGAAGCAGTCAGGCCATTTTCATCAACCGCGGCTACAATACGTAGATGTTGGTCATTAGGGAGTACTGTGTGTTGAACGGTTGCCAGATTTTTGCATCTTCACCCTTATAAGATCCCAACATAGAATCATTGCCGATTCCAAGCGTGAACGAAAATCCGCGGGCTGGTTTAATCCACAAGCTTGCACCCAAACGAAGTGCTGTCGTGTGATCTCCATCTAAACCTTCCACTGCCGATGAATGGTACCAGTTTTCTACGAAACCAGTTTTAGTCGTAATTTGGAAAATCGAATTGATGTAGTATTGGAATTGCACGTAGTGCTCAAGACCGAACTGTTTGTTCGTCTGACGAGGATCTGTCACGTACATACCGTCGTCAAATGTCGGGATGGATGTATTGATACTTGCTGTTTGGCTCTGCCAGTAAATATCTGGTTTAGCCACGTAAACCACGGACCATGAACGATTGAAGTTATAATCAGCGTAACCTTCAAGACGGATTTTAGTGATCAAGCCATTCTCTTGAGAGACTTTGCTTGAAGGAAGGTAAGCTTTTACTTTACCAGAAAGATCGATGTCACCGAAGTAACCCAAGTCGTAGTTTGAGTAAACGAAGTGAATGTCTTGCATGGAAAAGTTTGAAGTTTGCTTTTCACCGTACTCATCCATACCGGCTGTGTTGTAGTTGAATGGCAAACGCAAAGCTGCTTTTTGATCAGCACCCAATTTATAATTGATAGAGAAATAATCGTAAGTATCAACCGAACGTGCTTCAGAAGTTGATTTGCCCGGCTTCATGTTTGCTTGTGAAGCAATAGAGAAGAAAGTCAGTGACCAGTCGTTCGCACGACCACTTACGGAAGTAGCGGAAACGAAGTCGTCACCATCCAGCACCGCTGCGAAAGAAGACGTCGAAACCAACAAACTTGCGATCAATAAACCGGTCGCTTTTCTTAACATTTTTCACTCCTAATTACGGATGCTTACGACAAAGACTTGAAAGTTATGCCATAGCGCCTTGCATTAAACAATAGTCAAAAATTAGACAGTCTTTTGACTTGAGCAGACGCGCAAGAACGCCTACTGTGATTGCCTATGAAAAAGTACACATTCCTTAAGAACCTGATTCTGTCTCTGGTATTGGCCCTCGCAACGGGTTGTGCTGTCTCCTTCTCGAAAAAACACTGGGATCTTCCACCGAAAGCGGAGAATGAGATCAGCGTTATGTCATTCAATGTCGAAAACTTATTCGACACTGTAAAGACTCCAGGCCATGACGACGAAACATTCTTGCCCGCATACATGAAAAAAGGCGATGCAAAACTACGTGCTGCTTGTGTCAAAAACAATGACAGTTCTTATCGCCAAAACGAGTGTCTGACAACGGACTGGAATCCAGATGCGTTGGATACGAAGCTTAATAACATCTCTAAAGTTGTTTTGGGCGTTGATAACAACGGTCCCGACAACTTGATGCTGATCGAAATCGAAAGCGATGTCGTTCTTAAGCAATTGAATGAAAAATTGGCGGCTGCGAACTATATCACTCAGGTGATTATCGATGGACCAGACAAGCGCGGTATTAACGTCGCATTCTTGTCGCGCTTCCCTCTTGTAGGCAAGCCGGTCTTGCACCCGATCCCATGGAAGCCTGAAAATGAAAAAGATGGCGAGTGGATGGAGCGCTCCCGTCGCATCCTGGAAGTGACTGTGAAAGCACCCAATGGGGACCCTATCACGTTCTTGGTGGGCCACTTTCCTTCGCAATCGAATCCAACTTACTGGCGTCAACAGATCGCTCAGTTCGCGGTGGATTTGATTAAACAAAAAGGTCCCAATGCGATGGTGGTTTTCGGGGGAGACTTAAATATCTCGGCCGAGGAAGAAGACAGAGTTCATATCTTCCGCGATATCCTAGCTAAGGGCGGAGCAGTTTCTCACTTTGTGGGTTGCAAAGAATGCCAAGGAACTCATAACTATCGCGGCACCTGGTCTTTCCTAGATGCTCAGGTTTACAGCCCAGCACTTTTGGGTGATGGCTCTGGCAGCTACCAAATGATGCCCAACACGATCGACGTGATCCGCTACAATCCTGTTCATCTTAAAAAAGGTAAATACCCAAAACGCTGGGATTACGATGAGCAAAATGGCGTATCAGATCACTTTCCACTTTATGTTCGCTTGAAACAAAGAAGTGAGGCGAAGGCTCCGGTGAAAGATGAAAAACCCGCAGTAGAGAAGAAAAAAGCTCCTGCGAAAAAGAGCAAAAAGAAATAGCACCTCAATCTAAAAATAAAAAAGCCGCGTTTTAAACCGCGGCTTTTTTATTACCCAGGTCAGTTGCCCGACCACCCTTGCTTTTTTGCTTTCGAAATTCTTAGTAAACCAGCAAACGACCGATATCAACCGTTGGACGGTGACCGCAAGTCGCAAGATCTTGCTTCCACTTTTTACCGACGGAAACAGACGTGTTGTTGAAAGTAACTGGATTTTTGTATTTGTCGGATTCAATCACGCCGGATCCTACAAGTTCATTACAACGACCTTCAATTTTTACAGTTAAATCCTTGGCAGAAACCGCGTATTGATCCTTACCTAAAACCATCGCCATGTCGGAATTAAGGATAGAAACCGCAGGTGCTGTCAAACTGGCGCGATCTATTTGCATTTTCAGAACATAAGTAAACGACTCTTCTCTAACACCGCTCGCCGAAGAAGCTTTAAACTTGCCGCTGGATTGAACTCCGAGACCCAATTTCGAAGGATCGTCTTTCAATGTAACTAGAACCATTTTGTAGGAGTCTTCAAATACGTTCACATAGGTCTTTTTCAAGTCCAAAATATCAGCGAAAGATTTTACTGGCTGCCCCAGAATTTCCACACCAATTTCACCGTCTTCTGCGGTAGCTATAGTTACAGTGAAGGCTTTGTTCATTTTGCCTTTGATAGCTCCCAACCCGTTTGAATAGTTCAGATCTTCTTTCAAAGAAGTGATCTTTAACGTTGTGACACCTTTTTCATCAGTCGCTTTATCGCTGATGGAGTATAAAGATTTTGTGACGTCAGCGTGGCCCAAAGCCAATTGCGCAAGTTCCAATGCCTCAATTTGTTTTTCCATCATCACAGTTGAAGCTGCGTAAGCTCCGATCTTCAAACCTGAAGAAGTGCCGACGTTACCGCCTTTATTACCTTTAGGCTTACGGATTTTCGCCATAACCTCAGGAGTTCCAACTTGCTTGTCTTGTGGAGTACAAGCAGACGTTAAAAGTGCAGATGAAATAAATAGAGCGGAAAGTACTTTTAGGCTTTTCATAGGGGCAGAATCTAACCTGATCGGTTCGATTCCGCCAGAGGCAAATCCTCTTTTACAGGGGTGTCAAAATCGTAAACAGACAGCGGATCCCGCCATTGTTGATTTTGAGCTCCTTTTCGATTTGGTAGCCATTAGGAGCCGGTTGAACCCGGTCCTTTTCCGGATACAGGATCCCAAGCTTCTGGGGCTTATAGAGACGGCATAGCTCCGCCGCCAGGGTCTTTAGGCCCCCTTTGCCCGCCACCGGCAAACGCTCCCCATAGGGAGGGTTTACGACCATCCACAGTGGACCGGGCAAGTCCACACCTTGAAGGGCGTCCTGAACCCAGAATTTGTGCTCCTGGGATTTAAACTCATCCCGTTGATAAGCTTTTAACTGAGCTTCGACTTCATTGAAGTTCTTAAGTCCGATTTCAGGCATCTCGGGATTGATGTCCATACCCAAGACCGCTTTGAACGGGGCACGGGCCGGGATTTCATAGTTCAAAGCAAAGCTTGGCGACAAGAAAAGCTTTGGACACTTCTTCCATTGCTTAAAAGAATAATCTCTTTGGAATTGTCCTGACCATAAACCTCGGGCCTCTGTCAGGAAAGTTCCCGAACCCATCATCGGATCACACAGGTTCACCGAAGACACTTCGGCAGGAGTCGCCTCCCCGATCATTTCTCTTAAAAGTTCAGCTGCGATGGTTTCACGCATCGGAGCTTCACCTTTTAAAACGGTCCAGCCACGTTTATGTAAGTGCTCGCCTGTCGCATCCAAACTGATCGTGCACAGATCATCTTCCATGCGAATGTAAATCGCAGCACAGGTGCTATCACCGTTTTGACCTGCGAAAATTTCCTGCAGGGCTTTTTCAGCACTTTCCTGCAGACGCTTTTCATTGTTCAGACGGCTTTTTTGTGCAGCCACTTCCCAATCGACGTTCGCGTGATGAAGGTATTCCTTCCATGGGAGTGATTTAAATTTTTGATAGAACTTTGGCAGATCTTTCGTGCGAAACGAAGTCATTCGCAACAACAGACGGTTCGCCGTTTTCAAAAAGAAATTCAATTGCAGAGCCTGAAACAGCTCTGTTTCAAATTCCAGCCCACCCATCAGCACGGCGACTTCTGGAAATGGCAAAGAATGAGTTTTTGCATCTTTTCCTAAAAGATAGGGCCAGATCTCTTTCATTTCCTGAAGAGCGGTGTTTTCGAAACCAAGGGGTGTGGAAATAAAAAAACGATTCACAGTTAGAATCTCCAATACGCATCAAACAAAACGTAATAACCATCCGTCGCAGAAAGCTTAAAGGACGAAACATCCGTTGAGTTGAGCGATAAACTGAAATGGAAGCGATCCCAAATCTTGACGTAAGTTAAATATCCACCGAGCGCTTTGGTTTCAAAGTTATAACTCGGCCCCAAAAGAATACGGTCCCAGTTATCACCGATAAACTCATATCCCGTTTGGAAGGATGTTGTACCGAGAGTTTTTACCGCTGTGACATCCGCGGCGTTCGCAAATGACATCGCCGCCACCGTGAACATCGTATGCGAGATCACGCTTTCTGAAGAAATCGAATCCCAGTACACCGTAAAGTTGAGAGTGTTGGAATTATCACTTGGAACGTGAGCTGTATTGGCGCCGATAGAAAAAGTATTTGAATCCGAGGCGAAGACACGGAATTTACCAGAACCATTGTAGGCGCCTGCGATATCCCCGGGGATGATTGTTCCCACAGAAAGCCTATCGGTGATGCCATAATTGATCTGACCATACCAGCTCATGACGTATTCATTTTCCCACAAGGTCTCGGCGGTCTCGCCGACGGACACACCTTGGGTGAACAATGGTTTGTACTTCGCAGAAATATTTTTGCCACGACGTTTGATAATCAAATCCGTCGTGCCTTTGTACTTGTTATTATCCGAAGACAAATTGATGTGATAAATCTGATCACCCAATTGGATGAAATGCAGGCGTGACTGACGCTGAAGTTCTGCTGTCACCTGGAACGTGCCATCTTCGTTATTGGAAACACCGATGATCTCTAAAAACCCGATGATGCCGACGCCACTTTTTTGCGATTCAACGGCGACCGTCTCGCCCACGCGCCAATCATTGAAGGCAGTGGTTGCTTTGATAGTTTTATCATCAATGATATGGTCGATGCGGGCACTGGCATCTTGATTGGCGTAATAAGCCGGTTCGGATGCTGGCTCACGCATAACGATGGGAACCTCTTCGTCCATTGCAAGGGCGCTGGCCATCACCACCGGTGACACCAATAACAACCCCAAAACTGCAACCCAAAACCTAGTCCCCAACATCTGGGAAACCTTAACTTAGTTTGGGGACGGGTTCAATTTCCGATATGGCTATTTCTGGCTATTTTTAGCTTTATTTTGCATCACGGCGGCATCAGCTGCTTTTTTTTGCAGCTTCTTTGCGGCAGCTCTTAGCTGCATGTCCTTGATAGCTTTCATGGCGCGCATCAAATTCAGGCGATCCGCTTCATCCAACCAGATTTTTTGCGCTTGAAACCAGGCAATTTCCGCAGCGGAACCTTCTTTGCCATAGAACACCATATACGCGAAACCTTGGTTTAAAAGCGTATCAAATGGAATATCTTTCTTCATTTCTTTAATGTACGGCAGGAACCTTGGTGAGGCCGCATACACTTCATCAAGCGAAAGCTTTTGATTGCGATCTTGATCATAAATCAACATCACGGACTCCATATAGTGAAGCACTGTCACCATTGTACGGATATTGGCAACCTCCACCAAACCTTGATCTTCTTTGGGCGACACGTAAGCCAAATAACGAAGTGTCGTATAGAACTCTTTCCACTGCTCGGGTTTTAGGTTCGCTACGAACTTGGCCATCTCGGGCAAGTTATCAAAGTACTTGCTGAAATTCAGACGGAGGTTCGATTGGAAACACTGCTCGTTCAAATAATAGAAGCCCAAAGGATCCACATCCTCCGCCAAAGACTTCCCGTTCGCTTTACCACAACCCGCCAGCAGCATGTCGTTGTAAACGGAACCCGACGAAGACAAACCCGCACTGAATAACAAGCTTACGAATTCAAAAGTTTCCCTTTGATTCATGTACGAGTCCCCATTGCCACTGAAGGTAAAGAAATTAGCTTCCTGGAAGCTGCGCTCTCCGGTATTTCCCGTGCGTGGGTCGAAGGCTTTTAGATCGAACATCAACTCTTTAAAGTCTTCGTACCAAGTCACCAAACCACTTGTTTGCATCGCCGCTTTGGTCAACTCGCCACTGGTGTTGCTGCCATAAGCCAGAAGCAAACCGCGAGACATAGTTCTCATCAAATTAGATGTCGTTAGACTTTTCCAAGTGGTTGTTGAAGCGTGAGCGTTGTTGAATTCCTCGATACGGCCTTTAGCATTATAGGAAATCAGCACCGCAGAGTTTAAAAGATCGCCATAGTCCTTCCAGGCATTTTCCAAAGCCATGTGTTCGTATGGATCTGTGGAAAGTCCCGCCTTGATATAACCAACAGCATTGAATTTTCCATATTTATCCAAAAGCTCTTCTTTGGAAATCAAAGAATCTGCGGAACGACCACTCACCAACTGGGCGTCGACGAAGTTTTGTACCAGTCGCCACACATTGTACTCACGTCTTAAGGCGACGATATGCTTTTTCTCTAAACCTAAAATACCACGAGAGTCACCATTACGACCCGGTTCAAGCAGGCGCAAGATGGCTGCACGATACAATGTTTGAATCGAAATGGGTCTGATCTTCGCGATCGCCTGAATTTGAGGAAGACCAAGAATCGTTGTGATCAAATTGTCGATGTCTTCCAACGGAATCATTCCACGCGTCGCGATCTGAGGTGCACCTTCAATCAAGTCGATGGCTTGACCGATAAACTGACTCACCTCACGCACTTTGGGCTGCGTGCTCATATCGAAATTGTGAATGATATAGTGATATTTTAAAACCAAGCCATACAGATCAATCAAACTGTTCAGGCTGCCCTTCCACTGAGTGTAAGTCGCAAGCTGAGCTTCTTGACCCATCAAAACGTTTTTAACCACTTCCACAACTGGCAACCACTGAGTCACGTTTTTATCAGTGTCTTCGTCTTTGATAAATTCTTTGAAACCTTTAAGGGCCCGTTTCCCGTCCTCGAAAGAATAATCCGAGCGCGACGTTTCAGTTTTCTCTAAAAGGCGTTGCAAGCCCACCCGCAATTGCTCGACCGCCGCGGAAACCTGTTGCCAGTTTGCTTGATCGACCGGAACACCCAACAGGAGCAATTTAATATGCGGAGCTAAATCGACGGCTTCATCACGAACGATTGCCAGAACATCAATCAGGCGCGTGATTTCTTCTTTGGTCAAATTATTGCTGGAACCACCCAAGACCGCTTTCTTGATTTTCATCAATTCCAAAGCGAATTCCGGCGTCACGACATTCTCTTTTAAGAAATATTTCGAGAAAAAGCGGCGCATTTCCTCGACCGTATAGGCATTACCCTGCGCCCCATAGGTTTTCTTTTGGAAATACATCAAGGCCTGGCGCAGACAGTCCACCGACGTGCGGATTTCTTCTTTTTCGCCATCACCGTTTGTCAGACGTTTCAAAGTTTCCGGAACGCCTTGCAAACAAGCTAGTTTTTCATTCGAGAAATGCAGTTCTTCTTCTTTGGTTTGCTGACCATTGATAAAGTCGCTGCAACCCACAGCCGTGATCATCAAAACCGAAGCTATGAGCAAAGAGAACTTACGCTTAAAAGACATAAGCTGCTCCTAACATCAATCGGTCATTATTTGCAAACTGCGCCAGTTCATTTTGATTGCTTTGCGATGTCGGCCCCGCTTTAAGCATTTGCATCTCGCCAAAGAACGACCACAGACCAGAAATACGCAGACGCGCATTCACCCGGAACAATTGAAAATCATTTTCATCGGATTGCGTAAAGCTCAATTTTGTAATCAAACGACGCGCTTTCCCCAATGAAAAGCTGGTTAAAAGTGAGGCTTGATTCGCGTGATAAAACGGATATAAATTTGTCAAAGGCTCATTGGCGCGGTCCGCCCCCGTCTCAGTCACTCGGCCACCGTGAATATCTAAACGCATAATATTAAACGCCCACCAGCCATTGTCCCACTCGACGAACGGACTTACCATCAACGCGTCTTCAAAAACGGGCTGAGTCCAATCAGGATCCTCGAATACTTTTTCTTTCGTCGGGCGATCTAAAATAGTGCTCACACCCACGCGCAGATTTTTCATTTTATAAGTCACATCAGCGCCCGTCAGTGAATGATAAAACACTTGCGGACGCAATTCGACATTTCCTTTAAGAGTACTTAAATCCAGACTGCCTTGATAACCAATCGCCAACGTATTATCGGGCTTATATATATAGCTCAGCTGTGCTTTAAATCCGTTGGGATCTCCCACTGCGATCTTCGCACCATAGGAATTTTGCACAACAACTTCGGTCGTGGACGGCTGATTCATGTTGTATTGCATTTCCGTGGCTTCGTCCCAGATACGAACGCTTTGTGGAGGCTGATGAAACCAAGGATTTCCTCTGACAAAATCCCCGTCTTCGATTTCAAAGCTCGGACCTTGGCTGGGAATATAAATCGGAGATGCAAACAAAGTGAAATTGTAAGTCGGTCCTTCTGTTTGCCAAAAAATTCCGGACAAGCCCTGACGGTCTGGTGACAGTGGATTCCACTTAAAAAGTGGCTCCCACACACCTAATTCCCAGCGCGCATCCAGTTCACTCCACAGCATTTTCTTACGACCGATATAGAATGTTTCGGTGTCGCTCTGTTTCGTTTGCACATAAAGTTCCGAGATATTTAGGTAATTTAACAGAGGCGAGCCGATCGCCACACCACCCGAGATATCCATGCGCAGGGCGGAGTCAGAAAAGGGCTCTGTCTTGATCGCAGCACCGACAAATTGATAGTTGGTTTTCTGCGTAGCTTCAAACTCGGGACTGATAAAAGAGTCGGAGAATAGCTTCATTTCTGTGCGCACTTGCGCCACAGCGAATCCTGGCAGTGCTAACACTGCCCAAAAAATCATCAAATGAAATATAGAGGCCCCTTTGGGGGGACACCTAAATAGCATAGTTCTCCCTATCTGCCCTTAATACATCAAAGGTTGTGCCCTGATGAGGGGGAAATTAGGAGGTATTGCCGTGGAACGTTTTAAACAAGTGACCTTTTTGGGCGCCCTTGCTAGGATTCCCTCATGTCTCAAATTGAGACCCGTAAGGGTGCTAAATTTTTAATCATTCGCTTCTCAGCGTTTGGCGATGTCGTGCAGACATTGAGCGTGCCTTCTGCAATTGCGCAAGCATTTCCAGAGGCCCAGATCCATTGGATCACACGCAAAGACATGGCGCCCCTACTGCGCAATCATCCGCACATTCACAAGGTGTGGGAGTTTGATCGCAAGGCTGGTGCACTGGGTTTGATGAAGCTTGTCTGGTCGATGCGTCCCGAGAAATTCACGCATATTTATGATGCCCATAACAACAGCCGTTCACGCATTATTTCTTTGCTCCTGCGCCCGTTTGGTTTCTTGGGCTTGGGACCTAAATTCATTCGTCGTTCGATTCGTCGTTGGAAACGATTTTTACTTTTCAGATTCCGCATTAATAAATTTGAACAACCCTTCAACGGTCAGCGTGATTTGCTGGAGCCTTTGCAAAAATGGGGTGTGAGTAAAGCGGCCCCAGCGGCTCCGCAGATTTTTCCAAGTGCTGACGTGGTTGAGAAAGCACGTGGGATTTTGGGCGATTTCGCGAATGCGGTTTCATTGGCGCCTTCAGCGGCTTATTTTTTAAAACGTTGGCCAAAAGAATACTGGGCTCAGTTGATTCAGCTGATGCCAGGGCAGAAGTTTGTTTTACTCGGCGGCCCCGAGGACTCGTTTATCGAAGACATTCATGCGGTGGCTCCAGAGCGAGTTATGAACCTGGCTGGGAAAACTTCACTTCAAGTAAGCTCTGCGGTGGTGGGACTTTCTCGTGTGGTGATCAGTAACGACACCGGGCTTTTGCACGTGGCCGAGCAATTGGGAAAACGCACGATTGCTTTGATGGGCCCCGCTCCTTTTGGATTCCCTTCGCGCCCGACCACGAAAATCATGGAACTTGATTTGTACTGCCGTCCTTGCAGCAAGCACGGTCAGGGTCCATGTGTGAATAAAGAAAAATTCCATAAGTGCCTGGTAGATATCACTCCCGCACAAGTAGCAGAACAGTTGCGCCACATCCTTGAGGAAACAAAATGAGTCTGTTGGTGTTTTGGTTTTATAAATTCGTATTGGTGCCTTTTGCCTGGATCGTGTTACAGCTTCTTCGTCCGTTTATCAGTGGCAAGTTGCGCGATATGATCGAGGATAAAAACCATAGCTTTTATAAAATGACTCACCCAGGGACTGAAAAACTGATTCCTTTACATCGTCCGCTGTGGATCCATGCCGCCAGTGGCGAAATTGAATACGCGCGTCCCGTGATTCGTGAATTTAAAAAGGCCCATCCCGATATTCCGGTGATTGTGACCTACTCGTCGCCGTCTGCTAAAAAGATTTTAGAAAGCATGCACGACATTGATATGTGGGCGGCTTTGCCCTGGGATTTTGATATTTCGGTCGCTTCTTTTATCGATAAATGGAATCCCCGCGCTTTGCTTTTCTCGCGCACAGATGTGTGGCCAGTTTTGGCTCGAGTTGCTAGGAAAAAGCGCCTGACAACGGGTTTGTTTTCAGCGACTTTTGCTGACAACTCTTCCCGCCTTAAAGGTCTTTCAAGATTTGTGACGAAGTATGCGATGAATCAGTTGGATGAAATCCACTGTGTGACCGAGGAAGATCGTCGCAATTTGTATGATCTGGGAATTAAAACCAAAATCGAAGTCAGTGGCGACACACGTTTTGATCAGGTTTTCCATCGCCTGGAAAATCCGAAACAGTTGAAAAATGAATTGATGCCTTCGACGGATGATTTCGTTTTTATTGCTGGTTCCACTTGGCCCGAAGACGAAGAAGTTTTGGTTCAGGCGTTAAGCAAAATCAAACGCGATAATTTGAAAATGATCATCGCTCCCCATGAGACCACAGCCGCGCACTTGGAAAAGCTGGAAAAGCAATTCAGCGATGCGGGCTTGCCGTATGTGCTGTATTCAAAATCCACGCATTGGCCTTTGGGTAGCATTCTGCTGGTTGATAAAGTCGGCATTTTGGCGGAGCTTTACACTTGGGCGGATATCGCCTTTATCGGTGGCAGCTTTAAGAAACAAGTGCACTCCGTGATGGAAGCTTTAGCTGCGGGCTTGCCCGTGATGGTGGGACCCCACCATCAAAACAACCGCGAGGCTTTGTTCTATCAAAAGAAAAACTTCTCTTCAGGTATGATCGTGCAAGTCGTGCACAACTCTGAAGACGTGATGGTTTTGATCGATCGCATGCGTAAGAAATCCTTCGCCTTCCCTCACATCAAAGAGGAAATCCGCTCTGAGATTGGCAAGAACAAGAACTCCACGCAACGAGTATTAAGCAGCTTCTTTTAGGATTTACAAAATAATCATGAAATCAGCGCCCGGCCGTCCTTGGCAAAGCCGTACACGGGGCCTCGCCGCTGATGCCGCAGCCGTGGACGCCATGAGAAAGGCTTTCGACGTTCTTCGTATGGACGGCACACACTGCAGTCGAACCATTCATGAAAGATACCTAATCCCAGCTTCAGTGCGATACTTCGATCTATTGTGACCCGCACATAGCAGCTGCAGGTTCTCGACCCGATGCCCACCGCCCGCCCACTGGCTATGCTTATGATCTACTTGCAGACGCCAAGTGCTTTCACAGCGTCTTCCCGTAACCGGATCTACAAACTGGCAGCAAACCTGTTTTAATCTGATTTTCTTAGTGTCAGCTGCTGAAGGCTTCTGTCCATATACCGCCATCGTGGCGGTAGCTCTCGTATTCACATTCGGGGTTTTGGATACGTTGACTTTATCAGATGAAATTGACTTGTCAGAATTCCCAACTTGCACTTTATCCTCCAACGTTATTGCGGCATCCGTTTCAGGCATTTTCTTCGCTTTCAGGGAGCTAGTTTTTTGCTTGATAACTTTATCTGACAGAAATTCTAAAAAAGCCCCAAGATCTGCGGAAATTACAGCGTGAGATAAAAGCGCCTGAGCCTGCTTTACTTTTGCATAAGCTTCTTTTGAAAGGGTAAATTCAATACGGACGCTTTCGTCGGCCTGAGTTTTTTGATGTGTAGTTTGTAGAACTGGCAAATCAAAGAACGCCGCCACCTGTTGTTGAGATTCTGTGTGGTTTTTGCCGCAAAGGTCATGAATAACTTCAAGTTTCTCATCAGTAGTTACGGTGATGGACTGATTTTTAAACACCTCTCGGGAGGCCTTTTGGATTAGGGATATTTGATTTAACTTTAATTCGCCTGTCTGAATTTTCGCGGCAATCTCAGGAATTTCTCGAATCATCCGCGCGGCATCGATACGGCGCTGGGCACTTCCTTCAGAATATCCCACGCCTTTTACCAAATAATCAAATAGACTGCCAAATCCAAGATCCAAGTATGTGCGACGAGAATCGATTTCTTTAATCGTCAAAAGCACTTCGTGCAAAAGATCACGTTCCCTCTGCGCCAAAGTTCTTATTCTTTGATCCAGTTCTAATTTATTAAGTACTTTTAGATTCACTGGCGACCTCCTGATTTTGAAAGCACAATATCATAGGTTTTCAGAGGATCTTTTTTGAGTAGTCTAGAATACCAAACAAGCTCGCCTTGTAAACGCATTATCGCCTCAAGATTGAGAGATTGGCGAAAACTTGTTTTTTCGAGCGAAAAAAATGAAAATCAGCGCACGGGGCTTATTCTGGAAACTCATTTTAAGCGTCAACATTTTTGTGCAATCGAAGCCGTTATAAAATTGAAATATTTGGCGCTAAGAATCTTCACAAAAAAATTTAGCAAACCTGCCGGGCGGAAGAAGAAGTAGAAGAAGTAGAAGAAGAAGTAGAAGAAGTAGAAGAAGAAGAAGATGAAGATGAAGATGAAGAAGAAGAAGAAGAAGAAGAAGAAGAAGAAGAAGAAGAAAAAAATGATGAGCATGAGCTAGCTTTTCTTGAACAGCTTATTTATCAGTCAAATTCTGAATTCTTCCCCTGAATTCCGACAAATTTATAATTCTACCTACGAAAACAAATACCAATGCCTATTGCAATCATGGCAGGAACACATAGCCGACAGCTGTCGAGAAAGCACTGCCACGGTGGCGGTGGATTTGTACCTAAAAACCCGGGTTTATATGCGCATATTTCTGCCTCAGGAAATGCCCCATTTGAGCGAAGAAAAACTCACGTTACCCACCTCCCCCCGGCGCCTTCCCCGATACCTCTCCCCGGAAAGTGACCAGCCCTTTTTGTCACCGGGTGCTCCAGCCGTATCCTATTTGTAATATATAAGAATAGGCCTCCCAACTTGTGTGCACAGAACTTGAAGTGAACGGTGGTACTGGGGTTTTATGAAAACGGCCGCTATTACATCACTTTGTCTCATTTTGATACTGGCGACTAAAGTCTTCGCTCAAGGCACGTCTGTGACCAACGTATCAACCGACTCTGAGAAGAAAAAGTTCTCAGCGGAGTGGCGTTTATCTATGAAGGGCGCGGATGAGGGCGATGAGCAAACTCAAGCGACTTACGTGGACCTGCGTTTAGAGGTTAAATCCAAGTATATCTTAAGCAATTTACTTTATATCGATCTTCAACCTGCGATCCGTTTGGTTTCTGGCCAAGCTCAGACATTGGACGGCGCAGACAACATGAAAAACTCGATCCTATTGAACCAAGCTGGCTTGATGTTTAAACCAGCAAGCTTCTTCCAATTAGCAGCCGGGGCTTTGGATCAGCGTTATAACCATACGTCTTTACTGGTAGATTCTATCGCCTTCCCTTCTGCGCGCATGCAAAGCCTTTTCAGAGTAGGCCCTGGCATCGCGGGTTTAGTGATTGAATCAGCTATTCCGACATCGACTTCGTTAAGCACGAACACCCAGGAAAAAGAGCCTACTCCAAGCCTTAACTCCGCATCGTTGCGCTTAAACTTTAACTCTTCCAAGAATGCTTTCTGGAAAAATAAAGTGGGCTATTTCATCTACAACAATCTGCCGTCAGCAGTGGCTCAACAGTCCATGCTGTTGGGTAATGAAGTGAACACGGTTTCTGACGCTCACTATGAATTCGTAAACAAATATGCCGGCGTCGAAGCCAGCACGGAAATGCAAATTCCATTGGGAACTTTGCTGGATATCACCTTGGAATCTGAGTACGTTAAAAACACTGAAGCCAAAGAGGATGTGAACACGGCCTATAATGTGGCTTTGGGTAGCATCCTGCATGTGTCTTCGGCTTTGGATATCACTTTAAAAGGCAAATACTACTCTGTGGCTCCAGAAGCTGCGGTTTCTTACTTCAACTCCCGCGGCTATGAAACAAACCGTATTGGATATGAAGTGAGTGGTTACTTGAATTTCTTAAAACAGGGATACAACTTGGGCGCCTCTTATAAAGACGCTGAAGTTATGTTCACGAACACTGTTCAATCACGCGAGAAGACAATTATGATTAAGCTGGAGACTTCTTATGCCAACATCTAAAATGTTTTTCGTAAAAGTCATTTTAGGATTGAACCTTTTGACGCTGGCAGCGTGTAACCTGCCTTCTCCAAAAGACAAGACAGAAGGCAGCTCTGAAGCTGCGACCTTCACAATCGACAGCATCAAAGGATCTGCTGCCTCTGAACAAACGGCGGGCGCTTTTGCTTTGCCTGAATCTAAAGTATTCAACTTCTCTGTTTGCGTAAAAGATGTCGCTTACAATAAAACGATCGCGGGCCATAAATTCAAAGTCACTGAAGTAGACCAAACAGTGACATCTGATGCTGCTGGTTGCATCAACTGGTCTGAAAAAATCAAATACAACTATCTTGCGAACTCTCAATACATTGAAGTGACTCGTCATATTCAAGGCTTGGGGTTGCAAAAAGGGACTCGTGAGATCGACCTTGCGATCAACCCTTGGTCTCACGGTGAAACTTTGCCGGCAGTGGTTGACTTGCGTAAAGAGCAAGTGGACCAACTGGTTTCTGATAAAAAAGCGATCCAACAAGCTCTTAAGGGATTTGGCACAGACGACAAACCGCGCACGCGCAAATTGTGGGTGGAAGACGGCCGTCTGTTCGTGAACGAACAAAAGATGACCTCTGACGGAGTGACTTTGATCGCAGAATTCCGTGGCGCTCCTTCCGTGCAATTAACCAAAATGAATGGCGAGTTCATTCTTAAAACCCTAGCTTCAGGCACGTTCAAAGCGCGCATGAGCCTGATCCATATCTACACTGAAAAAAACCAGGAAATTCACCGTCTTTTGGCGCAATCCGAAGTCATTACGACTTCGATGGCCAACGGTACTTTAAGTTTGAAAGCTCCGATTTCCTTGAATGCGGTTCCAACTCGTGGCCAAGTTGCTTTTGGTTTGGAACTAGCTCCCCTTGACGGCCCAGAAGGCCTTACACCCTTCCAAGGTTTCTTCATGATGAGCGAGTACGACCAAATCAAAGGTACGAACATGTTGAAGGTCAGCTCTCAAGTGGCTCAATCTAAAGACTTTAAATTATCAGAGTTCGTGAATGCACAAATGATTCAACCGTCAAAAACGGGTGCTAACACGGTCGACGATGAGACGTACCAAAAACCGAAAATCGAAGTTTCCCAGTTGGAATATAAATTCATTCGCGTGGGCGAAGAAACAACGGCAACTCGTGAAGTGATCTATAGCGTAAAAGCATGTGTTAAGAGTGGTTTGGATCAAAAAACAACTCGTGCACACACATTCACGATCACCAAATTCCGTCAAAATACGACTGAGGCAGCACAAACTGTAAATATCAAAACAGATAACAACTCTTGCATCACTTGGGACGAAAGCATCAAGTTTAAGTACTTTGATTGCCAACGTTTCCTTAAAGGTTCTGTGATGATTTCCAATAAAGAATTGGGAATGAACGAAACGGTACCAATGTTGGTAAATCCTTGGGAAACTTGGGGTCCCATGGGTCGTGACGCTCGTTACATCGATCCAACTGAAAAGTTGATCTTGGATTGTAAGATGGAAAACCGTCCACGCACGCAAGTGATGTTGGATGCTTACAGCTACAACACGGTTTCTTACAGCTACTCTGTGGATTCTTTATTCAATTTAAATGTGACAAAAAAAATCCAAGTTCGTATGGATCCACATTTGCTGGTGTATTCAAGTCTATCGAACGGTCGTTCCGAAGTTCAAAAGCTTCGTGATGGTACTTACTTGCTAAAAATGGCTGTGGTTAAAAATGCGGATTACGACTCTAAAAGAACTGTGGTTTCCTATGCCCAGAAACTTGTGACGGTTCTGACAGGTCAAATCAACACAGAGATTCAATTCCAAACTCAAGATTTGAAAGCCTTGGGGAATCGTAACAACATGCTGATCGAGATCTACCCTGTTGATGAATCTAAAGTTCAAGTCGGTAAAGACGGTCAACTGGCAATGAAGGATGCGAAAGCTTCCTTGGATTCAGCTATCGACAAAACAAGTCAGCTTGAAACTCCGACCTTCATGGGCCCGGTGGTTCTGAATGTGGATGAAGCCGGACGTAACGTGCGCGTGGCCGACGCGTCTGCCATCAATAAATTCTTGCTTGAAGGCAAGGGTGACAACGTTCAAAAACCGACAATCCAACAGATCATCAACCAAGGTCAGATTGAACAATCGGAGCGCATGAAAAACCAGGTTGCTTTGGCGAAACCGGCGACTTATGCGATCAATAACAACTTGGACTTGATCACTTTAAACACCGCTGTGAACTACAACACACTGGGTGCTTTGGTACCTTCAATGGTGGGGCGCAACCCTCGCCTTTTGACGACGAAAAAAGATCTTGCTGATATCGTGACGACAGGCAAATTGACAGCAGACACCGCACAAAAACTTTGTGCTTTCTGGGCGCAAGACTACTTGCCACGTATGAACCGCGAAAAAGGTGGAGCGATCCAAACTCAGTTCGCGACTTTGTTCGGTGGCGATTGCATGAGCACGGTTAAGAAAAATCCTGAAGCGTTCTTCCAAATCGAACGCCGTATGAACGTTAAAAAGGTCATGGGCAGCCGTTACTTGCAAGGTTACAATCAAGGTTTGCAAGTCGGTACAAGCTTTGGTTTAAGTCACTCTAAATCCAGAACGTTCTCGCAAAGTGTAGGTGCTAAAGCGGGTCTAAGCTTTAAGTTCTTGGAGTTCTTCTCTGTCGGCGCGGATGCGGGTGTGTCTTTGTCATGGGCAGAAGCTCAAGCCACAGCAAACGGTATCGGTGTGAACACGTCGACAACGATGACGGTTCAACAAAGCAAAATCAAAGTGCGCGTGGGTCAATACGAACAATGTGCGATCGTAAAATTAAATCCGGCATTGTTCATCAAAGGTCAAAAACCTTGGTATGACATCCGTCGCTCTGATTACGTGAATATCTTGAATCCGGCTTTGAGCGAAAACGAAACTGCAGCTGCTGTCACTCGTGGCTTGATGTTGTGTGAAGGTACGGATCGTACTTTGCCAGTGGATGTGACTGAAAACTTCTATTTGATCGCACAAGAAACATCCAGTACGCAAATGCAGGATAATGGCGATGATCGCAATCGTAACTTCTTCCTGGCTTTGCGCTCCACGACGGACTTCAATAAGTTCGTTGCAGCCATCAAAGGCAATGTGATTATGCCTGCGACGGCGCAAGCGAAAGAAGCGACTGTGACTGACACTACGGACATGATCACGAAGATGTTCTCTGCAGGCTTACCAACCAGCCCAGGTATGTTCAGGAATTAATTTTCTCTAAGGCCCAAGTTAAAACTCGATTGAGTCTTGGGCCAAATAAGTACTTACACTCATCTGCTGATGCCCAACGATATTCATGATGTTCAGGCGCACCCAACACCTCACTGATGGGCATTTCAATTTCTGGAGTGCCTTCGACCAAGCCGATATAATAGCGTGCGACTTTCCCCTGCCCATAGCGTTCGGTTTCATAGTAGTCGTGACCGAAGGGGAAGTCTTTGGGAAGCAGGCTGGTTTCTTCTTTCATTTCACGCAAAGCTGCTTTGAAAGGATCTTCCTTGGATTCCACTTCGCCTTTGGGAAAATCCCAATAGTTGAAACTGCGTAGAATCAGAAATCTTACGCCCTCTTTGTTATTACTGAATGGGACCACTCCCGCGGAAAGAATATTTCGGGTCGTCATTATTTCAGAGTCTCCTTAAGAAACTGGATCGAGCGGTAACCGAACCACGAGAACGATTCCCCGTTCACGATGGCTCCTTCCACTCCCAGGCCCTTAAGGTCTGAAATCTTTTTGGCAAAAGGAAAAGGTTCTGAAGAAAACAGACAAAGAGCATTCGGGTGATCTTCCAGTTCGATGACAGGATACTTTTCCCCTTCGGGAAACTCGACCACTTTCATTCCAAGTTTGTTTAAAACAGATCCGATATAGGTTTCTTTGCTGACTGCCATCCACGGTTTTTTCCAGATCAGGTACAAAACTTCGCTGTAATTCTGATGAGGGATTTTCACCCAGTCCAAAAACCCTGGAATTTTTCGGGAATCAAATGCAGGCGTGGGTTTTTCTAAAATATCCAGGCAATCCACGGCCATTTCCATCAATGTTGCGTTTTCGAAAAATTCGCCGAGCTTCACTAATTCTTGCTGAAGAGTTTCAAGAGAATGAACGTGCGTTGCCACGTACTTAACCGGGCACTCTTCCGCCATTTCATAGGGATTTTCTTCCTGATCCAACAGAACGATGTCAGGTTTAAGATCCATCACCAGATCCCAGGAAACTTCCTTGGTCCCACCGACAATGGGAATATTGGTGATCATTTTTTCGGGATGAATACAAAAACGCGTGCGGCCGACAACATTGATTCCAGCTCTTAACAATGTCTCGGTCCACGATGGGACCATGCAAACCACACGCATTTCTTGTCTCCTATAAAAGAAGACTACATGGCTGGTTGAAGGGAGTCAAAATCTGGTTCCCAGTCATAGAACGGGCGACCATGGGGCATTCCGTGCAAAACGCCATCGACCATCACATAACCGGAGTCATGACGGCTGTTTGTTGATTCGTGAACCCAGTGAAGGATCGCACCATCTGGAGACGGTTTATAGTGACCCGCTTTGGCATTAGAAGTGATGTAATCACCGCACGCCTCAACCACACCGCCGATGCGCAGGTTGTCGATTTCGCGAAAGCTTGTGTTGTAAATCACTTCGATCGTATCGCGAGGACCATCGCCGATTTTAACTTGGAAATGCTGGTGGCTGGCTTTGCCTTGGTAGATATTCGTCACGACACCATAAATATGGCCGCGATTTTTGTACTGATTCTTAGTTTGTTTCTTCCAAAGCAAGATCTGTTCGTTGATGACTGGGATGGGTTGCCCATTTGCTATGCAATCTGGCGCTGCCTCTGTCGCGAAGGCGATAGTTCCTGATAAAATCAGAGCTAAAACCGTCAATAAATTCCGTTTCATAATGCACTCCTTTGCATATAAAAATCGTCGGCTATTTTCGCGGCCAAAGCCAGTAAGATGTGCCGCTCCATTGTCAGAGTTCTGTTAACCCCGCAGAGCGAAAATAAAGTGAAAACTTGATTCTTGTTGGGAGGCAGATAACTATGTCCCCTTTCAAATACGAGGTAAAAAATGACGCAACTATTCCCGCTTAAGGAAAAACCAGCTCTGAGCCCCTACAAAAAAGGCGATGTCCTTGTTTTGTTCGGCGAACTATTCTCCCGTGGTTATGCCAACGGTTTAGTCGAAGAAGCTGAACGTCGTGGAATGACGATCGTTCGTGCAACTGTCGGTCGTCGTGAAAAAGACGGAACTTTGCGCGCGTTGAATGCTGAAGAAACAGCCAATATCCCCCAACCTTTTATCAACGTTCCTTTGGAAGCCGGATTCGATATGGAGCCCGCAACAAATGGCGTGACTCCTTGTGATCAATTGGCCGGAATCAAATTGGGCGAGTGGGAAAATGCCAAGCTTGATTGGAAAGCGATTGATGAATCACAAAAAGCGGGTTCTGAACGTTTCAAAAAGAACACTGAGATTTTCATCAAAGAACTAGAAAAACACATCCCAGCGGGAGCGAACGTTTTGTTTGCTCATTTGATGGCCGGTGGTGTTCCCCGCACTAAAATCATTATGCCGATTTTAAATCGCGTTTGTAAGGGCACGGGCGATCGCCACGTGGGCTCGCAAGCTTTGATGGATTCTGAAATCGGTCAGTTCTGTTTGCGCAACTTTAAAGAAGTAACTTCTGAAACTTTCAAACACTTGGTTGAAATTTCGGCACCGCTTCGTAAAAAATTGGAAGCTTCGGGCAGCCATGTTTCTTACACAGCTTACGGTTACCACGGCACGGAGGTTTTGATTAAAAACGATTATAAATGGCAGACTTACACTTGCTACTTCCAAGGTTGGGCGAAGATGGCGTTGGAAGATCACTCCATCGCCTTTGCAAAACAAGGCATCCATTGTTGCGTTTACAACTGCCCAGAGATTTTGACGAACTCAAGCTCGGTGTTCCAAGGTGTTGAAGTATCACTTTACCCTTTGGTTACAGCTATTCAAAAAGACGCCGGAGATAAAAAACACGGCGAACAAGTTTTGAAACAATGTCAGGAGCTTTTGAAAGACGGCGTGACCTTTGAACATATCAAGGCTTTCACCGACGAATATCTGACAAATCCACTGACTTTGGAGTTTACAAAGTACGACCAGTGGCCGCAACATACTCGTCAGGATCAGATGGAGTACATGTTGAAGTCTTCGGACTATCTATTTGATTTGCATAAGGATCAGAAGAATCTGATCACAGCTGTTTTGTCTGAAGTTGTCTTTAAATCTTGTGGCTATGTGATGCTTCACGATTCATGGACTCCGAAGTCACCAGTTGCTTGGTTGGGTCACGATATCGTTGCTCGCTGCATGTAACATCAGCGAAAGAAAGGCTCAGGATGTCCGTCGTTGCTGGGGAAAGCTGGAGTTATCAAAAATATAAATTCCATGGCCTTTCCCTTTCGGGCATCCGCACCGCCATCGCCATGCCGGAGCTTTCTTTAAGTTTCGACGTGGCTCAGGGCTTCCCCTATCTTTTGAATCTTAAGAAATTCTTTATCAGCCATGGCCACTTGGACCATGCCGCTGGAATCCCCTACATCATTTCCCAAAAAGCCATGACCTCGCAAAATGCGGCGCAGTTTTATATGCCCGGAAGCCTGGTCGAACCGATGACCAATATCATGCGCGAGTGGGAAAAAATCGAGGGTCATCAGTACAAGTTCGAATTCATCCCGGTGAAAGCCGACGATGAAATCGAAATCAACCAGCAAAATTATGTTAAGGTGTTTCCAACCACTCACCGGATTGAATCCTTCGGCTACACCCTGTTTGAAACGTCAAAAAAGTTGCGTGCGGATCTTCAGGGGAAATCGCAGGAAGATATCGTAAATCTGCGTCGCAAAGGTGAAGATGTAAATGAAATACACCACCACCCGATGGTCACTTTCACTGGCGACACTCAGATTGAGTTTTTAGGCGTTCGCCCTTGGGTGAAGAAATCAAAGATCTTGATCATGGAGTCCACCTACCTGGACGATCGAAAAACCATCGCGAATGCTCGCGAATGGGGTCATACCCATTTAGATGAGATCATTCCCCATCTTGATGAAATCGAATCCGAACAAATCGTGCTGATTCACATCTCCAGCCGTTACTCCGATGCCGAAGCCCTTCGCTTAATCAAATCTCGGATCCCCGACAAACACCACGATCGCATCGTGCTTTTCCCGGGGCGCTAAAAAGTACGGACTTACCTTTAGAAATAAAAAAGGCCGGGATTACCCAGCCTTTTCCTTAGAACAAATCGTTTAGATCCATCCAGATTTTGCGATTCTTTTGTTTTTTGCTTTTGAAATAATCTGTCCACTCTTGAGGCGTGCGTTTATTCCATTTATCAGCCAAATTAGCAGCGAAGATCAAAGGCGCTTGGCCTTGCCCCAATTTATCTTTGGGTGGACGAAGTGCTGTTAGCATTTCAGGACCATAGAATGCAGAAGGCATCAAACGATCTCTGTCACCCAACTCGCCAATGATCACTGCATTGTGGACTTGCCCCAACACCGTGCGAGTCAACGGACCTGAAGCTTCATTCGTCTTAGGAGCACCCGCAGAACCCACAACGATCATGCCGCTGTCTGCGCGCTTGTTCAAAGCATCCAAGAACGCTTTGCTTTGCTCATTAGATTTCAAGTTGAAATCCAAGAATACAAAACTTGTATCTGCTGGAAGAGTGTTGATGCGTTCATGCATCGCTGCCTCATCCACAGTGCCTTCAGCTGTGTACGGAGTATAGTTGATAATTTCGCAATTTTTGCACGATGCCGTGGAATCAAAAACGGGCTTCACTTTCAATTCAAAGTCAGCCTGGTTCTGCATACCGAAATAGATCACACGTGTTTTGCCCGCAGGAACGGATGCTTGCGCCAAAGCGCTGCCCCAACACATTGCACCGAGAAGACTTACTGTCACAATTTTTTTAATAGTTCTTATTTTGCTTGATGCCATAGATTTCAAGTTTGCCCTCCCCCTTGCTTTGCTGTCGACTTTTTTAATTAATTATTGAACAATGCAGCATATGGATTCATGGAGTGCCGTAAAGCTGTTTCATAATGGTGATGCTTATTTTGAAAGTCTGATTCAAGACATTCAAAATGCGAAAGAATCCATTACTATTGAAAGCTATATTTTCGATCTCGACAAGCTGACAGAAAACATTCTGAGTGAGCTTTCACACGCCGTAAAAAGAGGTGTTTCCGTTAAATTGATTCTTGATGGGTTCGGTTCTTACTATAGTATTCCGCCGGTTTTGCGCTATTGCCAACAACATGGCATCGAACTTCGCGTATTTCACATCATGCCCTACCCATCTTCGTGGCTGCACCGCTTGCCTGCTTTTGAAACCATCAGCAAAGCAAGCTGGTGGAGACGTATGAACCGTCGCAATCATCGCAAAGTGATTATTTTCGATGAAAAAACAGCTTATTTGGGAAGTCTGAACTTCACACAAGTTCATTGTGCAAAATATGTAGGCAATAAGGCGTGGCGCGATACAGGCGTTCGCGTGCAAGGTCCCGCAGTTCGTCAACTGGTGATTGCGACACAAATCACTTATCTGCGCACTATATATAAAGGATTTTTGTCGTGGATCAGCAGGTGGAGAGCGCCTTCTTCTCCGTTAAGCTCCGCTGTTCAATTGAACACCACCCAAAAGATGCGAAAACATCTTTATCGCGACATGCTCCGTAAAATCTCTCACGCCAAACATCGCGTTTATATTACAACGGCCTATTTTCTCCCCAAACGCTCGGTGATGCGGGTCTTGATGCAAGCAAAAGAACGTGGCGCTGATGTCAGACTTTTGATTCCCGGGAAATCCGACGTGCCTTTTTCCAAATGGGCATCGTTTTTCCTGGTGCGCTTCTTGATTCAAAAAGGCATTCCGGTTTTTGAGTACCAAAAGTCTATTTTACACGCGAAAACCATGGTTATCGATGATGAAGTCTATGTCGGCTCTTTTAATTTAAATTATCGCAGCCTCTTTCACGACCTTGAAGTCATCGCCCACTTTAAAGACCAAGACACTTTGGAAAATATGCTGACGCAATGGAATGAAGATTGTGAGAACTCCCAGAACATCGCAGAGACCAGCTTGGGCGCAAGATCCTGGTTTCTCCGTGTCCTCTATAAAATTGCTTTCAGACTGCGATATATGCTCTGATTTTTACTTTGACCTCAGGCTTGGTTCTATCCGATCCTAGGAGTATGAAACAGGTAAAAATCGTTATTACAGGTGGTCCTTCCGGCGGAAAAACAACTTTGATTGAAGCTCTGAAAAAAGAGTTGGGACAAAAATGCGCCGTCGTACCTGAAGCCGCCAGCATTCTTTATCGCGGTGGTTTCCCCCGCACCAAAGATCCTCAAGGTTTGATCAATGCCCAACGAGCGATTTACTTCGTTCAAAAAGAACTTGAAGACATGATTTGCAAAACCAGTCAAAAATCTTTGATCGTTTGCGATCGCGGTTCTATTGATGCTTTGGCGTACTGGCCGTTTGCTTCTGAAAACTTTTTTAAAAGCATTGATTCCAGCAAACAAACTGAATTTGATCGCTATGACTGGGTTCTGCATTTGGATACAGCGGATGTCGACTATTACGACCTCAGTAATCCGATTCGTACTGAAACATTCGATGAAGCTGAAATTTTGAATTCAAAAATTATGGAAGCCTGGAATGGCCATGCCCGTCGCGTGGTGATTGGTCACAACAAGGATTTTCTTTCAAAAATGACGACGGCATTATCCGTGATCAACGCCATCATGGCCCATAAAAGTGCCAACGATATCAACAAGGAGCTTTTGGCATGAAAAACAGCAGTATTTTCTTCTTAGCCCTTGTTACCAGCGCAGTCGCTCAAGCGGATGTGCGAAAACCCATGCTGTTTCAAGCCAGTAAAAACAATCTTCAGGTTCTACCGCAAAGATTTGAATATACTTTGATGGATGAAGACCGCCTCAAGGTCGGCGATATTTTGATTGATTCCACGAAAGTGACATTCGATCTGCAAGCACCGACGAAAAACGATGCACCTTACAAAGTGCGATTCACTTGGCCGGCGGATCTTTTAAAAGATGGCGAGCTTGCGATCAAGAACAACGCCGGGAAAGCGATCTTCACAACTCGCCTGGATCAAGAAAACGTTAAGATCTCCAAGAATGAACGCGACCAGGAGAATCTTCGTTCAGATTTGGCCAGCCTGACTGTGGAATTGAAAGACGCTAAGATTGTCGACGACATGAAGTATCTGCCATTCATGACATTCTGTATTTACCGTCAAAGCGATGAAACGCAAACATACCTGTGCTCGAAAGAGTTGTATCTTTCTTCACAACAAGGCCAATTGGAAGTCCGTCCCCGTTCTTCCTCTAAAAAAACGGCTCAGGTTGAAATCAATGGCAAAGTCGTGGGCAATCAAGGGATCATCTACTTGAATGACCGCTCCGAAAGCGTTTCGTTCAAAGCCCTGACTCAAACCGGTGCTTTCCTGGAAATCGCGACTCGTATGAATGACGTTGATTTCAAAGACGCCGTGCAAACTGAAAATGGTCAAAGAATCGTTCTGACAGCTTCGGGAGCCGATCCCGCAGATGGCAGCAAAGTGCGCCGTTTGGCTGATGGCAGCTGGCAAGTGGTTCTTTCTAAAGAACGTCCCCTTTTGTATCTTAAAGGTGATGGCGACATTCCCATGCGCCAAGAATTTTATGTTCGCGGAGCCATTGCTCCGGCAAAAATCCGCCCGACACTTTCTTCAAAGTCCGTGACGAAAACTTATTCTTCCAGCGTAACGCTTGAAGGAAGCGCTCCTGCCGACGTATCGGTCAGCGGCGACGGTGCTGATAAAGATGCACTTTTCCAAGGCGATGGCCATCAATTCAGTTGGACTTTGAGCAACTTGCCTTCTGGAAAAAGCACTCGCCACTTTGTGAATGTGAAATCAGGTTCCGATAATTTCATGGCGGGATACGATATCGAGCGCGGAAATCCGTTTTCTGCTTGGATCGGTGCTCGCTACCAAACGCCTTCAGGAATTGCCTTTGGGACATTCGGCTTTGAGTGGTGGTTTGAAAATTTCCTGGGTCTTCACTCGGATGGCACTCGCCTACACTGGGGCTTGGCATTAAGCCGTGATCAGCATTTAACGACAAATGCCGACTACCCTGAAGTTGATTTGACGACGGCAGAACTTATCTGGCGCGCTTCACCCGGCTTCCACTTACAAGATGAAACTTGGGGTCTCAGCATTCCGTTCCAAATGGTTCAAGGCAAAGACGCAAGCTCCATGGTTTATGGCGTGGGCTTTTTCGTTCAGAATCAGCCGACAGCTAATTGGTTGAAAAAAATGATGGAATGGTCTGAGTTGAAATTGCAATACTTCCCCAGCGGCACGGGCGATGATTTTAAAGTCAGCAACGCTTACCGCCTGGAAGGTAATGGCTACTATAAATTTAAAAAAGATTTCTATCTGAAATACGGCCTGGGTGTTGTGAGCTATAAATACGACCCCGCAGCTCCGAAAGAAGACCTGCAAATTGAACTAAACGGCATGGCTTTCTGGAAATTCTAAATTATTGATATTTAGAAAAAGAAAAGGCTCCTCATGGGAGCCTTTTTTATTTCTTCTTGAAGAATCCTGAAACCATTTGTTTCAGGTCCATATTGAAGACGTCTTGTTTTTGATTTTTCGCTGCTGCACTCAAAGTCGACAATTCACGACGTGCTGACATGAACGATGCATCCATCGCAATTGCTTTTTCCAGCTGTTTGCGGGCTCCGGCCAAATCACCACGGATCTTTTGGAACAGACCCATCACGAATGGATAAAGAGCATCATAGCGCTCATCTGGAGGTACTTGCATCATCTCCATTTCAACTTCTTTACTAATCGCTGCACGACGAACACCGTCAGCCGTTGACGCTACACCCAATTTTGCCCAAGAGCTATATAGATGAAGCTGAGCTTGCTGCGGATTCAATTTCGCAATCTCTGTCACCATAGTCATGGCTTTAGAGTACTGCGTATACTGAAGGGCCTTCTTCACATCTTCCATCATGCTATTAGCTTTAAGCTTGTTCTCGGCCTCAGAGCGCTGAGCTTCTTGACGGAATGCAGATGCTTTGTTGGAGTCTTGAGCAACCAGAACAGCGTCTTCCGCTTCCTTCTTGATCTTATTCCACAAATTCGCCACTTCTGATTTTGAATCTACAGGTTCTGGGCCCAATGTCGTCAAGAAGTCTTCAAGGACACTTTCCAATGAAGAGCCCATCGTACCGCTTTCCATGTAGGCCACGATTTCAAAACCGTTTTTACCTTCAAGGTTCGCCCAGATTTTTTGCAAAGACTTCAATTGAACTTCCGGAGATTCAAAAGCTGCTCTTTGAGCAAATACAATCAAACCCTTGGTCAAAAGGAAGTGGACTGCCTTATAGACGCCGATCTCTGTATAGCCTTTGACGTCCAAAAGCTTATTGATCGTCGTCTCGCCGTCAATCTTCGCCATAAAACCATCCAGGGATTTAATCATCGACATGCTAAGTGCCGGATGATCATCCGTGTATGTTGGACTTTTCGCAATCACGTTGCCCGTCCAGATCATGTAGAAAGATTTCAACCAGTTCAAAGATAATTTCGAAGCAATCCAGTCATGCAGATAGTGCGAAAGCGCATCAGCATCGATACTTGGATTGGACATTTCAACTTCTGCCGACGCAAAGTTCACGCGGATTTTTTCATCCACGATTGTTTTCACCAGACGGATATTCATTTGCTCCATCAGGATCAAATCAAACGCATGCGGGCTCAATTGATTGTTCTGAATCAAATAGTTACCAATACGGCGATTGTTTTTATCACGCAAAGCCGTTTGCACGTCTCCCGGAGTGGCGTAACCACTTTGAATCAACATCTCACCCAGGAATGTCGTTTTATCATCAACGTCAACGCCGACAATATTGCCATTACAGAACGAGATACCGGAAACAGATCCATCAGAATTATAAATATTCAAATAACCACTGCTCTTAGTTTCCACCAAAAGTGAATACAAGAACGGCAAGTCAAAGCCGCTGACTTCTTCAATCGACTCGATAACTTTACGCTTTTGGCGATTGGTCACTTTGGGATTGGAGAACATCTGATAAAGAAGCTTACGAGCACTTGTAGTCTCTTCTTTCGCAGAAGCTTCTTTCTTAACCAGCTTTAGAACTTGATCCATTTCAAACGGCTTACGCAAGAAGGCCAATGCCTGAGTCTTGTTCGTCGCCTCTTGAATGAATGCTTTATCTGTGAAGATACCGCTCATCAAAACGACTTTGAAACGAAGGTTGGGATTTTCCGCGCGCGTGCGCTCGATGAAATCCATCCCCGTCATTTGCGGAAGCATACAATCACAGAAAAGAAATTCAATATTATTGGACGTGAGCATGCCTGTCGCTTCATCAGGACGGCTTGCAACAAGTACGGAATGCCCTGCACGGCTCAGAATTTCCTTCAGTGCCGTGGAGACCGACTCGTCATCTTCCAAAATAAGGATTTTACTTTTAGCATCACTCACGATTCTCTATTCGGCTTTAAATGCTCGTATATTTAGGTTTAAAATGAAGAAAGCGAGCCTGGACCACAGGACTCGCTTCACTTTCTAGACCTTAAACCCAGACTCTTGTCTGGTGTTTTTACTTCTTGATGAACTTGAAGTATTTGGACTCGATCACGTCCATTTCCATGTCGTTACCGTCCTCGTCCTTAACAGCCTCAGGTGGCGTTACGGAACCCTCTTTGAACTCAGTACCGTATCGGAATAGGACATTCTTCTCGGCACCGGAATCGTCGTTGTAGTAAGGAACATAGAACGAAGACACCTTCGCAGATGATGGTAAAAAACCATCTACCATATTGATTTGGTCGACAATAACTTTCGGGCAGTTTGCAAATGTGATGTCAGCAGCACCTGCCGTACCCATCCACTTGATCCACTCACGGATACCGCAAGAATTGATACTCTTAACGCCAGCAAGTTCCATTTCAATCGCCTGATTGCCAGACAAATCGAATTGGGAAAAATCAACGTCTTCGTCGATTGTTCCATTCATCTGAACAGACAACTTACTAGCTGCTTTGTTCATTTTAACGTCGAGTTTGCTCATCCTTAATTCTCCCACTCATCTTGCACAAGAGGTGCACAAATCTAACCTATAAAAAAATCATTTATGATTTTACTAAATACCGTCGTTCTTCACCACAAAAAAGGTCACGTCATCGACTAAAGGCGCTCCCTGACGGTGTGCTTGGAAACTGGTTACAAAACGCTCCACAGAATCCGCAACAGAAGGGAAATCTTTATTCGCCGTGATCAGCGCTTTAATAAATTCGCGCTCGCCCCAGGCATTCTTCCCTGGATTTTGAATGTCTGGGATACCATCAGTATAAAAGAAAACAGCGTCTCCGGGGGATACCTGAATGCTCGTTTGCTCATAAAGAGATTCACGAGACTGTCCCAATCTGGGATTATTCACTTCATTTAGGGCCACTAAATCCTTTTTCTTTAAGGCATCGTCGGATTTTTTGATCAAGAATGGCGCTTCATGGGAGGCGTTACAATAAACCAGTCTGCCCGTTTGCAAATCGAAACTTGCCAGGAAGAAAGTCATCATGATGCGACCTTTGGAAACATCATAAATAGAGCGATTCAAAAGCTCCATCGCTTTCGCCGGAGAAATATCCAAGCGCTCGATGATCGTCGAAGCCGATTTTGCGGCACTCGTGATCAAGGCGGCAGGAGCTCCATGCCCGGTCGCATCCCCGATCCACAAAAAGATCTTTTCGCCCACTTGGCAGTAATGCCACCAGTCACCACCACACTCCGAAGCTGGTTCGTAAAAACCTGCAATGGAAAGAGGACCGATTTTAGCTCTGGCATCCGGGAACAGGGTTTCTTGCACCGTTTTTGCGGTTTGCAGCTCCGATTCCATACGCGCTTTTTCAGCTGTTTGCTCCAACAGACGGGACACCTCGGCCGCCATCAAATTGAAATTATCCGCAAGACTTCCCACTTCATCCGTGGAGGTCACATCGACGCGCACATTGAAGTCACCTTCGGCGACTTTCTTGGTTGCAGAGAACAATTGAGTCAAAGCTTGCGTGATACCGGTCGAAGCAAAAAGACTGATAATCACAGTCAATGAAATCAAGATACCGAAAAAGATCAAAGACTTTCTGATCAAGATTTGCATCGCGCCCAATGCTTTGGATTTTTCAATCGTCGTTACAACCGTCAAATCACCAAAGCCCGCTTTCGAGAAAGACACGAGGTAATCCACACCATTGGGAGCTTTTACCGTCTCAGCCCCCTGCCCGATTTTGCTGGCTGTATCCGTCAGGAAATTCGGCGTGATGATGGATTGCAAGTATTGACCGACCATTTTCGTTGGACCAAACAAAACCATGCCATCTTTGGCGATCAGATAAATTTTTTGTGAAGTCGCTGCATTGAACATTTCTGCAGATTCACTCATGCGCACTAACAGGGCGAAAACTGTGGCTTTGGTTTTATCCTGATTCCAAACTTTATCCATGATCAAAACACGGTCGTCGTTGAAAGGAACTTTCACGACCCGTTGATTGGCGTCCACCTCTGTAAAGTACATCGGAAGATTCGCCTGCAATGACTTGATCAGGTTGTCTGCCCCATCAGGAACTTTTTCCAGGGCCGCGACTTTCTGATATTGGCCATTCGCGCCCGGAGTGAAAACCACGACATCTTCAATGGAATATTCATTGTCGAAAATGGATTTCGCTACAGGAGTGAATTTATAAACCGAAAGGTAATCTTGATAGATCGGCTTGGCAGTTCCCAGCACAGCATTAAGCTGTGTCTTAATTTGAGCCGCCATCGTTCCTGACATGCTGCTGGAAGAATCAAAGACGTAAGCAATCTTATCGTCTTCAAAGATCCGCAATGCCAACACGAGATATGCCGTTAACGTAATCAACGGGATAGAAGTTAAAAGTAAGAGAATCTTATATCTAATTGATATGCCACGTTTTTTCACAGAGTCAGTATGACTCGTAACAAGAATCCCGAAAAGAAATTCTCATATAAGTTAGCCTTAGGTCCGTAAATTAAAAACCCGACTAAGCCGATGAGTTTACCGGGAGATATATGACACGTTTAGGAAAAACAGAGAAAACAATATTCGGAGTAGCAGTCCTCGTGTTGCTGTTGTTCTCGTACTTCTTGTACGACGACTCCTTGCTATTCCCTAAATCCAACCAAAGCGAAATGGAACTGATTGGTTCCGTCGCGACATCGCAAAACGACGTTCGCAGAAAGAACCTGGATACGTTCAGTTGGTTGCCTGCGACTCGCGAAGATAAAATCTTCGATAACGATTCCATTTACACTGGGGACCGTTCCGAGGCTCAAATCCGCCTACAAGATGGCACCTTGATTCGCATCGCCCCTAATTCATTGATCACTTTGAACATGAAAAATGGCCAGATGATGCTCGACCTGCGTTACGGTAACTTGGTCGGTGATATCACTCAGGGTTCTCAAATCAAAATCAAATCCGGCGCCGAAGAGTTCAACCTGGATGGTGGCGGCAAGATCGAGTTCAAAAAATCCCACTCCGGTAACGTCGACCTTCGTCTGTTAGCTGGTAAAGTGAACTATCAGGACAAAAAAGTTCGTAAGTCTTTAGATAAAGAACAACCGATAGCGGTCTCACCTCAGGGTGTGAAAGCCTTGGTCAAACCAACCGTTGAACTTTTAACGGCGAACAACACCACTTTCGTGCGTGAAAATCCAGATGATAAAATGCCATTCAACTGGCGTGGTCGCGGTAATATCGCGCGCTTTGAAATGGAAGTTTCACCGACAGCTGACTTTAACAATGTCGCAGTTCTAAAAACCACAACTGAAGGCAAAACAGAAATCTCTGAGCCTTTGGAACCAGGTCCTTACTTCTGGCGTGTTAAAGCCTACGATCGCAATGGCGAAATTGGCCTATCTGAAACTCGTCACATGTCACTTCTTCATTTGAATGTTCCGGTGATCACATCTCCAGGGCAAAATGCTGAGTTCCAAATGGAACTGGAAGTGCGTGACCCCTCGCAGCTGGCGATTTCGACTGAGGTTCGTTGGTCTGCAGATTCAATGCTTAAATCCTATCACTGGCAAATTTCCCAGGATGAAAAGTTCGAGAAAGTTGTGAAAGAAGGCAATTCCTTCGTACAAAACACTCTGACTCCTCGCCTGCCATCCGGTACTTACTGGGTGCGTGTGAATGGTGCAACTCAAGATAAAAAAATCTCCGGTTGGTCTGCAGCGGTTCCTTTCACGATCCAAGTGACAGCGAAAAAAGAGCCGATCCCGGATCGTCCAGAACTGATTGCCAAAGATATCAAGTTCCGTCTGCCTCGTCCTGACGAGCGTCGTCCAGCCAGTGAGATGGCTCCTAAAATGGAGTGGACTTCTGTTGCTAAAACCCGCGGTTACCGCGTGCAGGTTTCTAAAGACCTAAACTTCCAGCAGCCGCAACAATATGATGTGCAAGACACGTCTGCGTTGTGGTCACAAATGGAAAAAGGTCAATCCTACTACCGCGTGTATGCAGTGAGCCCCAAAGGTCAACTGAGCCCGCCAAGTGATATTGGCAGCATCCTGGTTGAAGATATGAAACCGATTTTGACGTCTCCTCAATTGATGGAGCCGTTTAATAATATGTCGATCTTCCTGCAAACTCAGCAAGAGCCTTTCATCTGGCTTGAGTGGAGAAAAGTTGCAGGTGCTACGGGTTATACCGTGGAAGTTTCTGATAAAGAAGACTTCTCGCGCATCCTGTACACGTCCACTTTGCCGGGCAATCGCTATCTGATTAAAAGCAAAGTGCCATTGGGTAAAATCTATTGGCGCGTACGAGCAGAAGCCAAAGACGACTTGCCGTCCTCATGGACTGATAAGCGCGAATTCACGGTTTACCATCAGAAAAATGAAACGTTCGTAAAATGAAGATTCAATACTCGCTGTTTGACACCTTGCTAGAACCCGTTTTTGTTCTGAATACAGATCAAAAGGTCATCTATTGCAATGAGACAGCGGCGGTTGTTTGTGGTCTTTCGGTTAGAAAAATCACTCGCGGCTCGATGAAGTTCCTGGATCTTTTTACGTTCAGCGAACCTATTGAACAGCTGGAAAGGTTGATTCACGTCTGCGACCCGACCCCCTACAAAGAAGTGACGTTTAAAACTTCTCAAGGTGGTGAAGGTAAAGTGCAGATCACTTTGCAACCCGTCTTTGATTCCATGGGTGATAAAAACTGGATCGTCTTTGTGCGCGACGTGACTTTGGAAGAACGTCTGCAAAAGAAATATCGCGCCGAGCTTGAACAAAAAGAAGACGTCATCAAAGACCTTGAAGACGCCAAAGTTCAGCTGGAAAACTACTCTAAAAACTTGGAAAAAATGGTAGCGGACCGTACTGCTGAGTTGTCACGTTTGAATCAAATGATGACCGCCCTGCTGGACAGTTTGAACCAGGGCTTCTTGATCTTTAATGAACAAGGTCGCGTGCTAGAAGTAACTTCCAAAGCCTGCGAATCCACGGTGGAAGATCGTCCTCAAGGAAAAAACATTTGGGATGTATTAAAACTCCCCGCAAACAAAGTCGATGGCTTCCAAAAATGGATGAAAACCATTTTCATGGAAATGTTGCCGTTTGAAGACTTGGCTCCACTGGGACCTGAAAAATATCCGCACTCTCAAGGCAATCAGATTGCCTTAGAATACTTCCCGCTTCGCAATGCGGAAGGTAAGATGGATGGCATCGTGATGGTCGCCTCCGACATCACTCGCCTGGTGGAAGCTCAAGAGCAGGCTGAACGCGATCGTGCTTATGCAAATTTGATCATCAATATGGTTCAGAACAAAAACCAAATCGGTCGTTTTGTTCGCGAATCCGAATCCCTCTTGTCAGAGCTAAAATCAGGCCTGAAAGCTTCCTGGGAAAATGCAGATGATGAATCGCTTTTCCGTCAGTTACATACTTTAAAAGGTGGCGCGGCGTTGTTTTCTATCCAGGATATGACGGAAGCCTGCCATAAAGCGGAAACGTTGCTTGCGGAATTTAAAGAATCCCGCAGCGCCGATCAATATCAAAAACTTCAGGATGAAAGCCTGTTGGTTGAAAAAACCTTTCAAGCTTTCCTTACGAAAACTCAGGAAATCCTGGGTGGCAAAGCGTTATCACAAGAACGCCTTTTGGAAATCCCCGTCAGCAAACTTCAATCCACAGTCGCGCAACTGCAAAATCTTCCGCAAGGAAACTCTGCAGCCCGTCTGCTATTGAATGAATTCATGATGGAAACTGTGGGCTCTTTCTTTGCAGCGTATGACGATGTCGCTCAGAAGGTCGCCGAGAAGCAAGAAAAACAATTAAATCCTGTGATCTTGAAAAATGCGGAACTAAAAGTTTTACCGGAAATCTACTCAAACCTCTTTGCGACGTTTGTGCATTCTTTCCGTAACTCTGTGGATCACGGCATCGAGCTTCCCTCTGTTCGTGCAGAGCTAGGCAAACCCACTGCTGGTACGATCAGCGTGCAATTCGATCTTTTAAGAAAACCTGATGTGGACTGGTTGCAAATTCGTGTCGACGATGACGGTGCCGGTGTAAATGCCAAAGTCATTCGTGAAAAGCTCACAGCAAAAGGTTTGGATGTCTCTAAAGAATCTGATCAGGAAGTGATTCAGCATATATTTGACAGTCAATTCTCTACTCGTGAACAGGTCACTGAGACTTCCGGTCGCGGCGTTGGTATGGATGCAATCAAACACGCTGCTGAACTCCTGGGTGGCACTGTTTCTGTGAGCTCTGAAAATGGAAAAGGCACGTCCCTGATAGTGGAAGTGCCTTATATTATAGATATATTGCCAGCGAAAAAACTCAACGCCGCTTAATCTTAGCGAAGTGTGAAATAAACCACAAATCCCGCAAAACAAACCCAGTGTACGATACTTGCCACCAGGTACACTTTTCCTTCCATGACCATGTCACGACGGGCATTGTTAGGCTCGCGGATCAATGCACGGTTGGTAATTCCCGTAATCCACAGAGCTGCGATCAGGAAGCACGCAACTCCCAAAACCAAATTCACGATGGTGATGGAGCGAAACACATTATCCAAAGCTTCTGTGATCGACAGACGCCCTAGGTAAGGCGCCAGCAATACAACCGCCACGGAAACGATCACTGGCAGAAGTAAGTACTTCACCACCAGGATGCGCCAGTTTTTCAAAGCATCATTGATACGAGTGTAGTTATGATCGGCGCAGATAGCGGTGCGACGGTAAAGCTCAAAGGATTCCGGCGGAAGCAACTGAGGATTGTAAGATGAGATCGCTTCCAAAACGTATTCGCTACGCTCAAGGATCACGGTGAATTTGTATTGCTTGCCGTCGTTCATCACGATCACAAACGAACCACCTTGATATGGAAGGTGGGACAACTTCACTTCTTTGATATCTGCAAAAGGGACTTCGATGGACTTTTTATCTTTACCCGTCATCTGCAGGCGATCTGGGAAGATCGCGACATTCGAGAAAGCCAGAGGCTTAAAGAATGAAAAAGCCTGGAACAACAAGATCGCGGGCATCGGCAAAGCAAGAACAAGGAAACTTACCGCCGTCAGGATCGAGCCTTCTTCGATGGCCATCAAAACCATCGGAACATAAGGCAGCACAAAGGCCAACGCCAAAGGAAAGAGCAGATAATAAAAAACTTTTAAGAGTGCCCGATCAGAGAGTGTTCTTTTCAGTCCCACCCTCGGAGAAAACGTTTGGGATTGTTCCATACCCCTCACTTCTTATTTTTGATTGTGTTTAGTCCACGCTGCTTTAAGTTTATCTTCGAAAATTTTCGCCGAGAACGGCTTAACGATATATTGAGAAACGCCGGCTAAAACCGCTTCAGTGACCTGATCGCGCTCGGACTCTGACGTTAAAAGAACGAATGGAAGATTCTGCCATTCGGATGTCGCACGCACGTGCTTTAGTAAATCCAAGCCCTTCATTTTCGGCATGTTCCAATCGGAAATAACCAACTGAATACTGGAGCCAGGATTGTTCGACTGCATAAGGACTTTCAAACCCTCTTCGCCGTCGCCCGCTTCTTGAATGTTTTTAAAGCCCATCGCCTTCAGTGTGTTTTTCACCAGGTCTCTGATAGAGGGCATGTCATCAATAACTAAGATGCGTGTTTCGAGGGGGAACATAGGACTCCTTAAAACGGTTCCCCTTATTTTAGAAAACTCCGTACAATTAACAACGGATTTCAGTGCGCTGACTATGGGGCTGGACTTTTCGCTGGCGCAAGCCACAGATAATTCGCACGGACTCCATAATCCGTATGAGGATTCACCTCATCCTGGATCTCCGATTCACTAAGGTCCGTGGTATTTATCTGAGAAAACGTAATCACAGGAGTTCCCGGGGAACGAGCCAGTATTCGATCGGGCAATCCTCCCCCAAAGCGGGTGTGAAATTCTCCGACAACAATCACCAAGACTTGATTCGGGTGAGCCGCAATATAGTCCGTCGCTCGCCACGCCATTGTGTCATCCCAAATAGACTGCGCCGCAAAGTAGCGCTCACCTGCTTCCGGATTTGGCAGATGAGGCATTTGCTCCAAGAATCTTTTTTTATAGGAATCACGGCCCAATGCAAACTGCGGTGGTAGCAGAGCTTGTTCTTCGGGTGACAGGGAGTTTAGACCTGTCTTAGCCACTTTCCCCGTCAACTCACGAGGTGCATTCAACGCCAAAGTCTTTGCACCTTCTTGGAGGTTCGGGAATTGCGCCTGATCGCGGTAGAACTCATAAGAAGGTGATTTCCACTGAATCGCATTTAAAAAGTCGGCTTCATTCAGGCCGCCTGTGCGGTAGGCATCTACGTGACTCTGGTCGGTGTATGTAAAAAATTCCAATCCCACGGCCACGACATGCCCGGAGTGTCGCAGCTGACGCATGATTTCGACCTGTTGACGCTGGTGCTCTGGTAATCCGTGATTCTCTCCAACCAGCACAATTGAGCCCGGAGTGACTTTAGAAAGGGACTCGGATAAGGTCGTCGATTGGAGGTCGTTCCCTCTGAGGATGCCCGTCGTTTGAGCATGGGCGCAGGCAGAAACGAGAGCGGCTACCAAAAAAAGGTTTAAAGACTTCATGATTTCCCTCGTAAGACGTGAAATTGGCTGTTGAAGTTTCCGTTTTCCTTTGATACCTTGAGCCCCTTTGAAAAGGTATTGTCATTTTTCGCATTATGCGCGAGGCAATACATATAAGTTTTAAGAGGTACGAAAATGGCTAAAAAATCAGGAAGAATCATCATCACTCTTGAGTGCACTGAAGCTCGCGGTGAAGGCAAACCAGTTTCTCGTTACACTACAACGAAAAACAAAACTAAGACTCCAAGCCGTCTTGAAAAGAAAAAATACAATCCAAATTTGAAACGTCACACGGTTCACAGAGAAACTAAGTAATGATTCTTACGGATCAGCAGATTCTCTCACACATGGAAGCTGGCACAATTAAAGTTGAGCCCTTCCGCAGAGAATGCCTAGGTACGAACTCTTACGATGTTCACTTGGGTAAAACTCTTGCAGTGTATGAAGACGAAGTGCTGGACGCTAAGAAGCATAACAAGATTCGTACTTTCGAGATTCCGGATGAGGGCTTTGTTCTCATGCCGGATACTTTGTATTTGGGCGTTACTCAGGAATACACTGAGACTTTGAAACACGTTCCATTCCTTGAAGGTAAATCCAGTGTTGGTCGTCTTGGTATCGACATCCACGCAACTGCCGGCAAAGGCGACGTGGGTTTCTGTAATTTCTGGACCCTGGAAATCTCCGTAAAACAACCCGTCAGAGTTTACACTGGAATGCCCGTTGGGCAGCTGATCTACTTTGAAGTAAAAGGTGAAATTCTCACGCCATACAACGTGAAGCCTTCTGCTAAGTACAACGAGAAGCTTCCATTACCAGTGGAATCAATGATGTGGAAAAATTCATTCTAAGAATTTCCCGTAAAATTGCGATTCTTTACCCTGCCCTGTTATCAGGCGTAGTGGTTTTCTTGCTGGTCGGCGCTACTCTCTCTTTGGTGGCGTGTGGTGGTACTAGCACCGACGTGACTGGTATTGATCCGTATACTCAAATTGGTGGAACATTAACAACAGCAACCGCCGACGAAATTTCCGGCATCGGAAAAGTCCGTTTCGTTACGCCACTCGCCGGAGTTTTGACGAACAACTCAATCAAATTTAAAGCGGCCCTCGATGGCAGCAGCACAAACTCAACAGCAACAATCGTTTTCAACTCAAACGATCTGAACATCACCGAATCCACAGGTATCGCCGTGAAGTTTAGCCGCACCGGCGTGAACGTCTCCTGCCAAATCGGCGTGAACGGCAACTGGGTCACCGTAGCAAGCTCCATCACCAACATGTATGCACCTTTGGCATTGGACTTCGTCATCGACATCCACAACAACACCGGCGGCAGCAATAAAACCAGAGTGTTGATTTGGAGATACACTCCCTATGCTGCAACCACAGCCGACGTAGACACCAACAGCAGCGGCGACCTAACAAGCAGCTACCCGGCAGCCCAGCAAGCCCCAGGAATCTACACCGGCATCATTGTAAACCAAGCGACAGTCACAGGTGCTGCCATCAGCACGAACAAAATCGTAAATTAGTTCCAGCATCACAAAATAAGAATCAGTAATTCGGAAAGCCAGATAGGCAAATATAAGAACGACGATAAGGTTTCTTATGAATTGGGCTTATCCATAAATATCCAAGCAACTCTTCACGCACAACAAACTCACGACCAAACACATTCACCAGCCGTATAAAAACAAAATCAGGAATCGGCATCCTAACAATCCTGCAATTTCTACTGCCGGAGCGGTTGCTGCATGCGTCAGATTTACTTCCGCTTCGTCAACTGATTGCATTAATTAGAGATGCATTCAATTACGACGGAAGATCACGGTCCAAATTATTCAGTTACTAAGAACGAAACAACGACGAAGCCTCAGGGCCATCTAAAGCAAAAGACCTGATGCTCCCCACCTCCGTTCCCCCTTCGAATATTAAGAAAGACAAGACAGGAGCGCCAGCGCGACTGGCCTGAAGCAGGCCGATGGATGCCTGCACGAAGTCGACCTCCGTCGGCGCACGATGCGCGAACCGCCGCAGGCGGCGACGGTGAGCCACGGATGGCGTGTCGACGCAGCTGCAGGAAGCCAGCGGACTGATTCAGGCCAGTCGCGCGGGTCAAAACCATGAACTAGTAAGAATTAAGATCCGACTCAGGAACTTCAGGAATAGCATCAGCAGTAGCCTTGCTACTCATATCTGCGATGTATCCCAAGATGCGAGCCAACTGACTGCGATCCGCAGCCACATTCCAGTTGTCAGGTTTGCCCTTCCAACGCAAGAACCACGTCGCTTTTTCTTTCAACGTCGTCGGTGCTTTTCCATAACGAAGCAAGAACATGAAAACAGAATCCAAATCTTTCGGAGCGACCTGATCGCCCGCGTATTGCTTCAACAAATCTGCAAACAGATCGTAAGCTTTCAAGGCTTCATACTTGGTCAACACGCCGTCGCTGTTTTCATCAAAACGCGTGAAGATCATTTCCACATATTGAATGGCGTGGGGAACTTGGCCCAAATCTGCAAGCTTGGTCGTGCGGGATTTATTTGGCACGTAGCCTGACGATTTAAAGATGTTATTAATAAACTCCAAGGTCTCGTCACGATCCGCACCTTGCAGGTATCGGCGGAAGACTGGTGTTGCCGTCATTTTATCCATCAACAAGAAACGATAGGCGTTGGCAGCACAATCCACCTTCACCATCTTTTCCAGTTTCTCGACACCCGTCTTTTTGCTTTTAACCATTTGCTCAAACAAACAATCTTTCGGCAGTGCTTCGGTCAACATCGTGTTGATGCTAACACCCGACCACAACATGCCGACTAAATCCGTTAACTCAACAAAGGACGCAGTTTTGTTTCCGTCCGAGTGAGGCATAAAGATATTGGCATCGCGGAAACGCGCATCTCCGAACGTGTCGTTTTCGGGCTCAAGAAGTCCCAAATCAACAAAGAATGGTTTCACAGTTTTAAAGACGGCGTTCACTTCCTCGACCGTCACGCCCGCGTTGGATTTGATACGACCCAAATCACCCGCAAAAGAACGAATCATGATACGAGCCAGGCCACGGTTCAGATTCAACTGACTCAACGACTGCTGATTGTACACCTGCTGTAATTCGCGCGAGATATACATGCGGCCTTGAGCATCCACCGTCAAAGGAGACGGCGTCTGCACCACCGGCCCCAGTTCGCGCAAAGCTGTGCGAAGAGCCGCAGAACTGTTCGGGCTGGTACGGCCTTTTTCAATTGCATCGGCTAAATCACGAGGGCGAAGACCTTGATTTGCCGGGAACTTGCGAGTTAATTGAGCAAAAAAGATTTCGGTATCAATCCAAATCTGCAACTCTTCACGCAGCAACTCGACCGAATGCATCGTGATAGCGTTCGGAACATAGCCACCCAAGCGGTCTTCAGGAGCAACCAAAACGTTATTCACGGCCAGACCCAAAATCGTTTTCAATGATTTCAGATTGGTTTTTTCGGGCAAGTATTTCAGGTCATTTAAACGGTTCACGATCTGCATGATTTCACTCATGCTGACTTGATGAACGGATTTTTTAACCAGAATATCGCGCAACAAATTCAAACTTTGATTTGAAAACGTGGAAATCGACCAAAGGGTTTCGGATTTTTCCATCGCCTTTTCAGACACAAAATAGTGATGATACAAAACGCTAGTATAGACACGAGCGCCCATCCCCAACAATGGACTCCAGATTTTCTTAGACAATGAAGAGTCATTACCACCGAAAACCATGTTTTTCGCATCTACTACTAATGGCAGAAGCTTATTCAGCTCTTCGCTGATTGGGACATACTTTTGATCTTCCTTGCCGCCCTTAGGTTCTTTGTTTTTATGCGGATACAAAGTTTCAAACTCACGCAATAAAGCGATCAAGTCCTTCAGGTCGTAAGGGCCCTCAACCAAACCACCAAGCTCAACACCCGACTGCTCAAGTACCGCCTGCGCATCTTGGAACAGCTTTTGAGACTCCTGATAGGAATACAACTGCGGATCCCAGTCGCGACTGTAAATTGGATAGAACGGCAGGAATCTTTCCACGATCGCTTTCAGGCGATTGACCTTCATGCGCGCGGTTTTGAAATCATTCGTCGTGAAGGAATCAACACTGCCACCGAAGACCAATTGTTTGACCTTCATGGATTCCAAAATCATTTTCGGAGAAATTTTAAACGCTGGCCATACTTTCGAGAACGTCAAAAGCAGGTCATTCACTTCATCACGGGAAACCACGCCCTCAGGCTTTTCCGCAACCAGATCCTGGAAAACGGAAAGAACGTCTTCCATCGTGCGCGCCAAATAAGTCAGGCGGTAACCAGTGTCGGTTTCAGGAACTTGTTCGATGAAATAGTAATAACGCAGGTATTGAACATACCCACGGGCACCCAGCATACTGAAACGGCGCCATTCATTTGGAGCAATGGCATTTTCATTGCCACCTGCCAAAGCCTTTTTAACTTTCTTAACCACCGGCATATAAGTGCGCACCGTTTCCACGGCAGACCATTCATCACCCAAGGTGTCTGAAAGTTCCTGCAGGAAGGTCACAAAGTCAGAAAGATTGTAAGCTTGACCATTTTTTTCGATATGAGTCGCCAAAACCTTGGCGGAGTTTTGCAGCTCTTTATTCGCTTCTTCAAAGAACAGCATATCTTTTTGAACTTGGTTCGTGTCAGACACAGACCACTTCAAAACCACAATCTTCATATAAGGATTCATGCGCACGGTGATGCCGTTAAGCATTCCGAACACTTCTTGAATGCTGGTCAGTTCTTTTTGCGTCAGATAATTAACGTCACCACCCAAGAACAACTGTTTTAGCTTCATGAACTCGCGCTGAAGTTCCGGACTGATTTTCGCACCTTTGGTTTGATCCAGGTAATTTTTCTCAAAGAACGTTGCAAGTTCTTGCGAAGAATAGCGGGATTTATCACTGCCACGGACATAACGTTGAAAGCTTTGAACCGCTCCCCCCAGGCAACCCCACAAAGCATTCAAGTCTGCTTCTTTGGCGTTCCCTTCGATAAATTCACGCATCACAGAGCTGGTATTAGACAAACACGCGGCCCCTGCATATTCGTGGGCTTTTGTTTCCGGAGGTTTTTCACCAATATTGGAATCACAACCGGTAACAACGGCCATCATGGCTGCCATCAAGACAGCCATCAGAGAGTTCTTAGAAAACATAAGTCATGCCTCCATAGAAACGGTCGTTGGCGCGGAACTGGTTCAGGAAACTCGAAGTTTTGTAGTTTTCATCCTGAACGCCCAGAACGTCACCACCCATCACCACGGCCCATTTCTGATTGGGGTAATATTGGAATTCTGTATTTAACAGAGATCCACGTTGATCATAGTCGTAAAGATACTTCACGCGAGTCACCAGCGGACGATTATAAACCGTCACAAGCTGGCCTTCCAAACGAAGCATCACACTGTTGGTAAATTTCAAACGAGATTCATAAAGAGTGAAATCATCTGGAGTTCCCGTCGAAGTCACGTCTTGGATACCGCCGCCGACAACCTTCAAATAAGCCACTTGAACTGCGATGGTTTTCGTCAAAATATCCTGCAAAGCAAAATCCAAAGCCGCAGAGTACGCCTGAAGCGGTTGCAGGTTTTGAATCACCCACTCTTCATTCGGCAGAGTTTTTTCAGGAGTATCCTGCAAGTACGAAAGAGTTGTTTTGATAGATTTAAAAGTATAACCCAGATCCGCTGATTGGATTTGGTGATAAGTCACTGCCGGCTGTACGGTCACGTCAACTTTGTCTTCAGAAGTTTGTTTGAAGGCCTGGCGTTTCAAAATCAAATCATTCACTGGCAAGTAACCGGCACTCACCACCATCCAAGTACCTTTGGATTTGTCCCCCAGGCGAGTCATCAAAGAAGCACCGCCGTTATTCACAAGCTTGGCTTGCTCGGGAATGTCGAGCTTATAGGAAATCGTATTGATACGTGCATTCATGATGTAATCGCGGGAAGGAGCACGATACCAGCGACTGTCGGCAACCAAGCCGCCACCCTCTTCACGAACATCGGGTCCCATGCTGGGGATAAACATAGGAGTGACCATCAACATCACTTCCCAGTCCTTTTTGTTGTAATCAAAAAAGACGCCGGTCAAACCTTCCTCTTCGGGACGAAGAGCATCGATCGTCAAATACGGCTGCCACAATCCCAAATTCCAACGGTGATCGATATCACTCCAGTCCTTTTTCTTACGACCGGCAAAGACTTTGAAAGTCTCACCTTTGGAGGCCACATAGGCTTCGTGAACAATCAGATGCGTTTGCCCGCGAGAAAAGAAAGTTCCCGCAGAAACATCTGAAGCCGCATCAATCCAGCTGGCTTCTTTCAAAATCGAAAGACGCGCGGACAAAAGCTGACTGTAAGTTAATCTGGGAGCATCAGGGACGGGAGTGAGATACTGCATTCCCTCTAAACGAATTTGACCATAAACGTGCGCGGGCTTGGAATCATCTGACGTAATTTCAGGATTCTTAAGCGTAGTGATCCCTTCAGCCTTTTTCAATTTTAGGCTGGAATCGGCGGCCATGGTTTTGGAACCTGCAAATAAGCTCAGAATTAGAGCCAACAGGTAAGTGGTTCCCCTCACGTTTCCCTCTGGATAAAAGTCCAGTTGGTAGAAGATAATATTCAGATAAGGGAGTCAACGACACCCTGTTTCCGAGGTGTCTCAAGTCAAATATATGAGCTTTGATAGCATCGCTGAAAATCTTTCTGTGAACTTTGGGTGCTAAATTAGAGCAAGTGCTCCAGCATGCTTTTGGGGGCAATTATTGGGTCACTAAGACTCTGTGCGTTATGTGACGCTACTAGCGACGGAATCCTACACCTGCATACCACAGATTCTGGGCCTGCAAACGATGCTGATCAAGTTGCTCGGCCGTCAAAGCGGCCCAAACACTAGGATTCGCAATAGCGCGAATCATCAGCTCCAACAAAGTATTATGCCGACGCAAGGTGCGCTGATGACGATGTCCAATCAACGGATTGAAGGGACCATCTGCTCTGAAAAGTTGCGACGGATGCTTTTTAACCCACATCCACGAGCCCATTTCCAAACACAAGGGAAGATACTGCTTACCACGTTCAATACCCTGATGTTGCAGATACAGATAATCCCACAGATCTCCGTGAGTCGTGTACGTCCCAGCCTGGGGTTCAAATTTATAAAAGTGATGGGGATACGTCTGATCCAAAAGATTTTTAAATGAGTGAGCCAGTCCCAATTCCGGAAAAGGATCTTGGGTGCGAGCATAGGGAAACCACAAGCGATCCTGCAAACCAAAACCCGAATGACAATCCAAAGTGATGGCAAGCTGACTGTCTTTGATCTCTTGCTGAACTCCGCGGACAAGGCCTTGAGCCTCCACTTCCATCGGTTCGTTTTCTTTGCCACGGTACCACGGAAGTTTTGCAGAATAGCGATGCCCACCCAACCAACGTGCTGGCTTATCTGCATCGATGGGTGCGTTTCGCATCAAATCCACACCGCGAGGATTGCTACGCGTTTTACGTAAAATTCCAATGGGATTTACTGTGGGGATAAAAAACACCCGCACGTCTTGCAAAGTGCGTTGCATTTGACGGTCCCACCTCACTAATTCTGCAAATGAATTTAAAAGTGATACTGTGACTTGAGCGCCGATACGCTCAAGACCATGCACTCCCCCGACGATTCCTAAAACTGGAGCTTGGGGATCTGTGGTGCCAAATGAAACTTTATAAATTGGCAGCCGCAAATCTCCATCCTGGCTGTATTCCAGAATTTCTGAACGCATGGCTGAACCCATAGATTCAATGCGGGCTTCAATTTGTTGGATCTCAGGAAGTGTACTCATTGCCATTATACGCTCCGACATTAACGCTTAAAGCATTGCTCCGTTTTCCCAACAGAAGTATCCTTGATTTCTAAACGGGAGACAACATGACCCTTGATACTTTACTAGAAAAAATGTGGGTAGATTATTGCCAACTAAATCCAGCAGCAAAACACATCCATGACTTGTTCGTGGCTGAGGGCGAAACTGTCCTTAACGACCACATTGCTCTTCGCACCTTTAATCATCCACGCCTGGGTATCGAATCTTTGGCGAAGCAATTCAAAAAATTTGGTTATGAACAAAAAGGTGAACCATATATCTTCACCGAGAAAAAATTGTTCGCACGCCACTATGAGCATCCTAATGAAGACATGCCGAAAATTTTTATCTCTGAACTTGAGCTGGAAAAAGTTTCTCCGTTTGTTCGCGAGACTTTGACGAAACTTGCTGACTCCATCCCGCAAAGCGTGATCGACAGCGAAGATTTCTCGATGTGTGGTCGTCCTTGGGACATGTCTTGGGCATTGTACTCAGAACTTGCCAAAGAATCTGAATACGCCTCTTGGGTTGCGGCTTATGGCTTCCGCCCCAATCACTTCACTGTGATCATCAACAAACTTAAAAAATTCCAGGACATCAATCACCTGAATGAGTTCTTGCAAGGCAAAGGCATTGTATTGAATAAGTCAGGCGGCTTGGTGAAAGGAACGCCTGCGGATTATCTTGAGCAATCTTCGACGATGGCTTCTGAAATTCCTGTGAAATTCAGCGATGGCACTCACAATATTCCTGGTTGCTATTATGAATTTGCAAAACGTTATAAAATGGATAACGGCAAATTCTATCAAGGTTTCGTTGCGAAATCCGCTGACAAGATCTTTGAAAGCACGAATAAGCAAAAGTAACCTAAGTCTATAAATCGGCCAAAAAAAAATACCTCCGCAATTTGCAGGAGGTATTTTTTTATCAGGATGCACTCTTCGGAATCTTCTTTCTGGCCCGCCCTAGACGAATGCGCCTGGAGAAAGTGTGTCCGTACCTTTTAGGCGATTTTTTTAATTAACAGATGTTCTGTTTCCTGGTCGTTTTGTTGATCTGCCCAATGGGGATGTGCTTGTAAAAAGATTTTCACTAACTGCGAGTCAAATTGTGTTCCTGAGCAACGCACCAGTTCCTCGTACACCACCTCATCCGGCAAACCTTTGCGATAGGCACGCGTCTGCGACATGGCATCATAGGTATCCACCACCAAAATAACTCGGGCTAAAATATCAATTTTATCACCGGCGATTTTATCTGGGTAACCTGTGCCATCGACACGCTCATGGTGCCCGCGAATTGCTGGCAAGATAGTTCCAAAGAATTTATGCGAAGCTAACGGTTGCACGATATCTTCACTCATCACCGGGTGAGAGCGCATGATCGCTTGTTCTTGTGGATCTAGCTTTCCTGGCTTTGCAATAATGCTTTGAGAAACACCCATCTTACCGATGTCGTGAAAGAGACCAGCAAATTCAGCAAGCTTTTGTTCGTACTCATTAAGACCCGCATCGCGAGCCAGTTTGCGCGACATCTCGCCAACACGGCAACAGTGCGCATAGGTTTCAGGGTCGACTATCTTCAAAGTTTGCATGAGTGCTTTGGCCGAATCGTAAGCCCACGACGGTATATTCCCCCATTTTGCAGACATGCGATTCCCCTTTCATTCCCCACAAAACTTTTCGGTCTAGGTCCGGACAAACTTTACTCAATACAATCGGACATTCCCAGAGTGAGACAAGTTCCCGTTGACAGTATTGTGGATCACTTCGAAAATAGGCAGACGCCAAAAACAAAGGACCAACATGAGACACCTTCTTTTGATTATAACCATGATGACCCTCGGCTCAGTTTCCGCATACGCCCAAAAAATTAAAGTGCGCAAAGTAAAAGGCAACACCGCTATTATTGAAAGCACCTCTCCCCTGGCTCCCGGCGCTGTCTATGATCTGATTTCGGAAGATCAATTAGGCGATGACTCCGGCCCCGCAACCCGTAAAAACTTTGTTGGTTTGAATTTGATCTTTGGAAATACAAAATCGGATGCACCCAATTCAACAAATGAAACAACTATGAGTCTAATGGCGCGCTATGGATGGAACCTGGGAACCTATGAATTAGGGCCATTGGTGCAGATGACGATGACTCACGTCAGTGACGTAACTGCGACAACTTGGCGCGTGGGCGGATTTGCCGATTATAACTTCACACCGAATACTCCAGGTGAAGCCTTTATCTTTGGCTTAACGGCCTGGGGCGCCTTCGGAAATGAGGATCGTGGCAATGGAGCAAAATTTGATATCGTGGATATTTTTGGCGGTGGCTTCGTGAAATGGTACCCAACGACATCCAGCTCCGCATGCTTTCGCATCGACTTTGGCTATCAGTATGAGCGCCAGACTGTGGCTGGGGGTTATTACTCAGATACAGGGATCACAGGTTCTGCCGGGATATTCGCTTACTTCTAATCCGCAAGACTTCACTTAAGAAGTCTCAACAGCACGGTTTCGCCTAAGAAGTCCCAACAGGAAAGCTTTGCTTAAGAAGTTACCACCGCAAGAATCATCAACAAGAGAGCACAAGCAAAAACTATTTTTAGTGACATGCTCCTCTCTTTCTTACGGCCGTCAGTTGACGGTTTTTACTTGGCACATTCCGCTTTATAATGCTTTAGCATCGCAGCGTCGATCGCTACTTGTTCATCTTCATCTACTATAAATACCCCAAGAGACCGGCCATGGTCACCCGTCTTTTCTAAAACCGACATGATTGCCGGAGCATGGAAAGACTGAGTGTTTTTTTGATAATACATCGGCATATCTGCCAAGGGATTGTTAGAATCATAAACCATAATCAGGAAGTACTTGCCCATATCCAGTATTTCTTTCGCCACCACGACGTGTTGTGTGGTCGTACCACCCCGAAGTACAAGCATTGTTAGACGCTTGGCTTTCAAGTTTTTTTCCAATTGTGTAACTGTCAGTAAGTTTTCAACGGGACTGCGGTCCGTTGTATCACCCATGATCATCTTTACGTTTCCACCGCGGAAAAAATGCTGCTGTTGAGAGCGCTCTAAATCCAATTTGAAAGTCATCCAAGTTGATTCACCATTGATGGTTTCTTTGTATCCACGATTCAACATGGGGAATAAGCCCTTCGGGTTTCGCTCTGCCAAGGCCCAAGAGGCCATCAAAGATCGATCCGAATATTTAAGGACCTCCAAGGTCGCTGGAGTCTGAATCATGCGGGCTTTGCCATTGCCTGACTGCTGAGCCGTGAACTCGGCACCACGGAACATGTTCAAAGTTTTACGAAGCAGATCTTCCTTGCTGAGCTCCTCTTTTTCATCAAAGCGAGCCAGGTAAAACATCTTACGTTGCGCACTGGAAAGACCCCAGCACACACCCAACGTAGGCCCGCCGGAATGGAACTTCCAATTGGTGATGGGGATATGAAAATAAGTGTGAAAAGCCGTCGGCTGAATGGCCTGATAGATGCTATTGATCGTCAGATTTTGACAGGAAAGATTATTTACGAAGGAATCAGTGATTGTCTTGCTGTCTGCTGCGACAGCGGCTTGGTGAAGGCTCGTGATGCTAATTAAAACTGCGGAAATCCACTTTTTCATAGGCTGCTCCATCTGAGCCTATCAAAGCAATTCGGGTACCACGACCAGCTGGAAACATTTGGTTAATGGAGGCCATAGCCTGTCTAAAGGTTCAACAGCCTGCCATTTGCGGTCAGCGGGTCAATTTTCCCTAGAAGCTCAGCCCCATTCCGACTGTGCCATAAAAGGTATTCAAGTCAGCTTTTTGATTCAAAACGGAGTCCACAAACGCATAACGTTTGATACCGAAACCCGCCTCACCAAAAAGATTATTGGTCCACAAAACCTTACCGTGGAAGTTGAGTGACATCGAAGAATTCAAAGTCACATTGCTATCCAAGCTTTGCGCGTAATAGATAAACTCCACGTCCACCCATTTTGGATATCTGAATAACGGCAGGATATTGAAAACATCATCTATCAATTTCGGCATGGAGCGGGCCCAGAACAGACCACCACCCACCATCGGCGCTGTCAAAACACCAAAGTTTACGTTTTGATAAGAAGCCATCATCCCCAAAGTTTCATCACGATTCCAAAGACCCGGGATAAAACGATATTTCAAATCCACAGTCAAAACATCCAGCGGAGCCGTGCGACCCGAAGTGCTGACTTTGATTTCATTGAAAGACTTAAAATACTTGGCACTGATACCCCAACGCTGACGAGACACCCAGTAATTAGACCAAGTGAAAAGGTCCTCAAACCATTGGTTGTAAGCAAGCTCGCCCATGAATACGAAATCAGAAGAAGATTTTGCCACGGACAAACGTGCAGACAACTCGCGCGGATACCCTTTATAGATCTCAAAGTACGAACGATATTTTTGACCTTGGTAATCCAAATCCAAATAAGAGCGATTGATTTCACCACGTTCCGTGGCTTTAAATCTCCACTCAAATTCATTCGGTTCGTCTTTTTCAACATTCACAGAGTTTTGATCTGTGCTGACTGTGACTTCTTTAAGTTTGCGACCGAACAGACGGATGTTGTCATTGTACGTCCCTGTCGGCGTGCGCTCGTGAACATAAAGACGCGCCTGACGACGTGGGATCACAGACAATTCGAAGCGCTGCTTAAAGATACCACCGCCCTGGCCTGGCAGATAAATTTTGGCATCGTCTTTTTTCAAGGAAGCCGCCCAGAATTTACGACTGTCACCGATCGTCGACTCAAATCCGATGATCGTCGTGATTTTCAAATACTGATCGGGATTTAAAACCACCGATCTTCCCAACGGACGCGTGTCGTAACCCACGATACGAAGCAAACCCGGGCGAGCTGTGTCTGCGATATCCATCAGCTGCAGCTTATTCGGCTCAACCATGAATTCGTAGCTTTCGCCTGTTGCAAGCTCCGCAAAGAATGACGTCGGACCTTCCGAAGCTGTCGGAGCGGACTGACGAGGCAAAGTTTCTTCGTTATTTAAAAGCACACGTGGCGTTGTGGCATCAACGCGGGCTTTACCCAAGACCACTTTGTTTTCGATTTTCTGATTTCCGTACCACTGTGAACAAAGGCGGCTGTATCCCCGTCCCACTTGCTGCGTCAGACAGAAACGGAAGATCTCGTTCAATTTACCGAATGGCGATCCCGCGTTTTTAAAATTAGGAATCGCGAAGGAACTTCCAAACAAACCTGTTGTCGTTAGCTCTGCCGGTGAAACCTTTTGCGCCAACAAAGCCCCGCGCCAGCTTTGCAGTTGAGCGGCCCATTTTTTCTGCTCCAACTCACTGATATCGTATTGCCATAAAACTGCACCGGTACGAGAGATCATTTCCAAAGAACCAGAGCCCATCAACTCAATCGGCCAATTGATGATAAGTGCTTCGTCATTTTTTTCAGTGGGAGTCAATACACGAGAAATCTGCGGATGAGCTTTCCCCAAAGGCATCAGGCTGAAATTGAAAGTCTGCTCGCTCAAAACAACAGGCCCGATTTTTAAAACCTTGCCATTTTGACCAGTCAAATCGTACTCAAGCTCAAGCGGCGGCAATAAAACCCCGTTATCCAGCTGGTCAAAAAAGAGTGGTTTATTAAATTCTTTGGTTGCTGCCGACTTCATTAAAGACTGCTGCGGAGCAGGAACATCATCTGCCACACCAGCGGCATCAACATTCTCTTGTGCACGAGCAGAAAAACCCGTGATCAATAACAGAGATAAGATCAGATGCTGTGCACTATTCACGATGGATACCTCACTGTTGATAAGTTTATTGATTAGGAACTGATGTAACAAGCTAAATTGTTGGACTGTCTGGGAATTTCGGATTATGAATGGCCCTTATCTCAAGGAGAAATGATGTCTTCAGCGCGCAAAATTTATCACATGAAAGTCGAACAAATCATCGACCACACACCGGCGGTTCGCGAGCTGGTGTTGAAAACAGACGATCCCGCAGAGTTTGCGTTCAAAGCTGGACAATTTGTAATGTTAAATGTTCCACAGGGTGAAGGGAAGCCTGTTTTGCGCGCCTATTCCATCGCTTCCGATGACAGAATAAAAAATGGCTTTAGACTGCTTTTCAAATACGTTGATAACGGTATTGCCTCGACTTTTGTTTGGAATTTGAAAGGTGGAGAGACTCTTAACTTCACCGGTCCTTTCGGAAAAGTTTTTTTCCAGGAACCACCAACAGAACAAATTGTGTTCTTGAATACCGGCACCGGCCTTTCTCAACATATCTGTTATTTGCTATCTAAAAAAGAACAGTATCCAAACTTGAAATACCGCATGCTGTTCGGTGTTCGCACAGAAAAAGACATGTACTACCAACCGGAACTGGAAGCCTTGGCAAAAGAACTTCCTGATTTCAAATGGGAGTTTGTCTTGAGCCGTCCCCAAGATTCGTGGACAGGCAAAAAAGGTTACATCCAAAACTTTATTTCTGAATACGATTACAAAAATATTCCAACCACATTCTATATGTGCGGCAATGGCGGTATGATCAAGGAAGTAAAACACCAGTTGATCGAAGTGGATGGTATCGACAAATCCCGCATCTGGTCTGAAGCCTTCGACTAGGTTTGCGACTTAGGTGACCACCAAAAACAAAGCAGCCATTGAGTTGATTATCGCCGGAGCCCTGTGGGGTTTCGGCTTTATTGCAACCGTCTTCGCTTTACGTGCATTCACGCCTGTGGAAACTTTGGTTTACCGCTTTCTGATAGCCTCCGTCTTTGGCGAATTGATTTATCGGTGCGTAAGAAAACCCAATTTGCCTTCGATGAAATCAGATTTCAAACGAGCATTGCCTGCAGGATTTTTCTTGGGAAGCCTCATGATTCTGCAAACCATCGGTCTTCAGCACACGACTGCGACCAAAAGTGGCTTCATCACCAGCCTCTATGTTATTTTAGTTCCCTTAATTAATACGCTCATCTTCCGTGCTCGCAGCAGTTTGATAAACTATGGACTTGCACTGCTGGCGTTAGTGGGAACTTTTATTTTGATGGATGCCAATATCACGGACATCAATGTGGGAGATCTATGGACGTTAGCTTGTTCGGTGATGGCAGCCTGTCACATTATTTACATCGGCAGAGTTTCAAATAAGGTCAATAACGCCTTTCGCTTTAATAATTTCCAATCCATCTGGTCATTACTACTGCTCTCCCCGCTTTTGCTGACTCAGCAAAGTATCAACCTGACAGCTCCTTGGACTGCATGGATGGGCGTGATTATTTTAGGGATGGGATCCAGTGTGATTGCATTTTCAATTCAGATTCGCGCGCAAAAGACTTTATCAGATACGACGGCCAGTATGATCTTCCTGTTGGAATCGCCGTTTGCTGCGCTGTTTGGATTCTTGCTCTTACAAGAGCGCCTTTCCTGGTTTCAGGGACTCGGCGCTTTGATAATTATGGGAGCTTCTATTCTGCAGATTCTGTGGGACCCTTCTTCAAAGACCACAGAAACGCAACCGCAAGGATAAGAGCACCTGAAAGACCCGTCACCCACTCAGGTATGTGGACGAACGGAGCTGTTAGCATCACCAAAGCCAACACCCAGATAGCATAGAAAGCACCATGCTCAAGGTAGGCGAATTTCGCCAAAGCTTCTTTTTCGACAAACATAATTGTAAGGCTTCGTACAAAGAATGCACCGATCGACAAACCAATCATGATAATGAACAAGTTGTGCGTGATCGCAAAGGCACCCACGACACCGTCAAAACTGAAAGACGCATCTAACACTTCCAAGTATAGGAAGCTTGCCGCACTTGCCTTGTGAACGTTGTGCATAGTTTCTTCGGAAGCTTCCATGAAAGCCCCGATACCATCCACCGCAACAAACACAATTAAACCAGCAAGACCCGACTTTAGAAACGCATAGGATTCAGCCTGTTGAGGCATGAAGTGAGCGATCGTGATCAAGATCACCAAAGCCAAACCGATTTCGATCGCTTCCACGCGACCCAAGAACGCAAAAGGCTTTTCCACTGTGGCGAACCAGTGTTCGATTTTTTCAGCATCAAAGAAGAAGCGCAAAGCTACCATCAACAGGAATGTTCCACCGAACGCTGCCACTTCCAAGTGAGCGGCTAACATCAGTTTCGCATACTCATCAGGACGAGTGGCTGCCATCACCAAAGCTTCCCAGGGATTAATACTTGCCATGACACTCACGATTCCCAATGGGAATACCAAACGCATACCAAAGACGGCGATCAACATCCCCCACGTCAAAAAGCGATGGCGCCAAACCGGCGTCATGTCCTTCAGAATAGTGGCGTTGACGATCGCATTATCGAAAGACAAAGAGATTTCAAGTACTGCGAGCACAGCCGCGATAAACAAAGCCTCAAGCCCTGCCGCTGTTGTGCCACCATAAAATTGACCCACAAAAAAGGAGCCGATCAAACCCAGAATTGTAATGAAAATGGAACCCGTAAAGTATTTAAGCATCCCTTGAATTGATTCTATTTAAGGATCTTTTTCAAGAACTTTCCGGTTTCGCTTTCTTTAACTTTTGTTACATCTTCAGGAGAACCGGTCGCAACAATGCGCCCCCCGTGTTTTCCGCCGTCAGGTCCCAGATCAATCACATGATCCGCGGTTTTAACGACTTCCATGGCATGTTCAATCACCAGCACGGTATTGCCCTGATCTGCTAATTCCTGCAGCAACTCCACCAGCTTTCTGACATCGTCAAAGTGGAGACCTGTCGTTGGCTCATCCAGGATATAAAGCGTTTTGCCGGTGCCACGACGAGAAAGCTCTTTAGAAAGCTTCACGCGCTGAGCCTCACCACCCGATAACGTTGTCGAGCTTTGACCCAAGGTCATGTAATCCAAGCCCACCCGGTGGAGTGTCTCGAGTTTACGATAGATCTGGCTGTGGTTTTTAAAGAACTCCAAAGCCTCGCCCACATTCATATCCAAAACATCGGAAATAGATTTTTCCTTATATTTAATATTCAACGTTTCGCGATTATAGCGTTTACCCATACACGTATCGCAAGTCACAAACACGTCGCTAAGAAAGTGCATCTCGACGCGAATTTGTCCGTGCCCCATGCATGTCTCGCAGCGCCCACCTTTGACATTGAAACTGAAACGACCCGGCTCATATCCACGAAGTTTTGAATCCGGCAAATTCGCAAACAAATCACGAATCATCGGGAATAAACCCACATAAGTCGCTGGAGTCGAACGCGGCGTACGACCGATCGGTCTTTGATTGATATCAATGACCTTATCGATTTTATCCAGACCTTCGATTTTTTTATAAGGAGAGGGCTCTGCCAAAGCCTTATAAAATTTCTTGGCCAAAATTTTGTACAAAGTATCAATAATCAATGTCGATTTACCAGAACCGGAGACACCTGTGACCGCCGTCAAAGTACCCAGTGGAATTTTAAGATTCACGTTCTGAAGATTATTCCCCGTCGCACCGATCAATTCCAAAAACTGACCATTGCCAGGACGACGTTTTTTAGGGACTGGAATACGCACTTCACCTTTGAGGTATTTCCCTGTCAAAGAGTTGGGATTATTTTCCAACTCTTCCGGAGTCCCCTGCGCCATTTTCTCGCCGCCCAGGCGTCCTGCACGAGGACCCAAGTCGACAACGAAATCGGCATAGCGAATGGTGTCTTCGTCATGCTCTACCAGCAAGATCGTGTTACCGCGATCTTTTAGTTCTCCGATAATATCCAGCAAGCGATGGTGATCGCGCGGATGTAAACCGATACTGGGTTCGTCCATCACATAAAGAACACCAATCAAGGAAGAACCCAACTGCGAAGCCAGACGAATACGTTGCGCCTCCCCACCCGACAGAGTGCGGGACGAACGATTCATCGACAGATAACTTGTGCCCACGCGGATCATATAGTCCAGGCGGTCAGAAATCTGCTTGGTGATTTTTTCTGCGACCAAGCTGTCTTTCTTGCTCCATTTGATATCGCTCACGAATTCACGCAAATCCGCGGCACTCATCAAGGCCATATCCGAAATTGTTTTATTCGCGACTTTGATATTCAAAGCTTCAGGTCTTAGACGAGAGCCATGGCAATCAGGACAATCATGAAGGACCATTTCGTCGCCTTCTTCATCGTCCTCGTCAGAAGTTTTTTTGCCTTTGTATTTGTAAACAACCTTGTCGAGTTTTTTACCACCGACTTCGCCGTCCGAAAAAGTTTCTTCTTCGACCAGATCCAGAGTCCCCAAGCCGTTACAAGTCTGACAAGCCCCACGCGGACTATTGAAACTGAACATACGCGGTTCAATTTCAGGAAAGCTGTAACCACAAATAGGACAAGCCGAGTGCAAAGAATAATTCGTGCGATTGCCATCGAGTGTTTCAATGATCACGCGCCCGTTGGCCATGGCCAAAGCGGTGTTAATGCTTTCACTTAAGCGATGTTTTAAAGTGTCTTTTAGGATCAATTGATCGATCACCAGATCGATATCATGGGTTTTGGTTTTCGCAAGCTTGGTGGCTTTATCAAGATCGATCATTTTTCCATCGACCTTGGCTTTCACGAAACCTTTTTTAGCCCAACGCTGGAATTCGGCTAAGAACTCCCCTTTTTTTCCAGAAGCCATCGGAGCCAAAACATAGAACTTAGCCCCTTGGCCTTTTTTGGTAACTTCATCAATGATCTGCTGCGGAGTTTGTGAGCTTACTGGAATATGATGCGTAGGACATTCAGGAACGCCCACTTTTGCATAAAGCAGACGAAGGAAGTCATAAATTTCGGTGACGGTACCCACCGTCGAGCGCGGATTCGTGCTGACAGATTTTTGATCGATCGCAATCGCTGGCGACAATCCTGTGATGGAATCCACTTCAGGTTTTTTCAGCTGCTCTAGGAAATTACGAGCATAAGCCGAAAGACTTTCCACATAGCGACGTTGACCTTCGGCATACACTGTATCGAACGCCAGGGATGATTTCCCCGATCCACTCAGTCCCGTGAACACAGTGATTTTGTTCCGAGGAATAGTCACACTGACATTCTTAAGATTATGCTCTTTCGCGCCTTTTACTATGATTCCATCTTCTGCTTGCGACATAGCCTAACAGTGTACGCCTGATAAATTCCTTGGACAACTCTCTGGCCCAACGCCTTGGCGCATCACAAACAGACAACAAAAAAAGGCCACTTCGCAGTGACCCTTTTTTGATATTTCAAATTTTTGCAGAGCAATACTAAGCTTTTGGAGCCGCTGGAGCTTTGCCTTTTTTAGCAGCGATTTCTTCAGGAGACATACCCCATGGAGAACCGCCTTTTTTATCGCCGCCGCCACGGCCACCTTGACCACGACCTTTACCACCGCGGCCACCTTTGCCGTGAGCTTCTTCAGCTACAACTGGTTTTGCAGTGGCTACGAATTCAGGAACGTAATGAAAAGCTTCCACTTGAACAGCTTTAGCTGGAGCTTTTTCGCCTTCGTTTAAACTCATAACCACAACGCGTTTCAATGTGTTGTTATTATTTTGCGCAACAACATCAAGGGCATTCACGAAATGAGTCAGTTTTTCGCCTTCGAATTTAAAAGTTTCGGAAAGCGCTGTTTGAATTTCTTCAGCTGCTTTACCGTCTGTCGTCAAAGCGGCTTTCGCTGCCAAACCCTTGCTCAAAGTAAAGTAATTGAATTCTGTAACTGATTTCATAGGAACACCCTCTCGGTTTGATTTGCGATGATAATGACCACCTAAGCATATTCCGTCAATGAATTGGCAGATTTTACGACAAATAATCCATCAGAATTTGGTAGTTTTCGTTCAAAATTACGGACTCATCGTGTGTTCCGCCCTTATCGGGATGAAAAACCCGCGCTAACACCTTTTTGGCGTTCTTTAGGGACTCCTCATCCAGATTGTTTTCCAAAGGAAAACCATTCAGGGAGAAAAACTCAAAGGCCGTATTGACATCTTGGGAATAGGTCGTGCCTTTCGGTGACTTACTGGAAACACCTTTGGCTTTGTTCTTTATTTGTTGGCGTTGTTCTTTCGCACGAGCTTTTTGTTTTTGATATTGAATCTTTTTAAATTCAGCCTGCTTGGCCTTGAATGGTGATTCCACCACCTCAAACAATGAACCTTTTTCGATATTCGTCTTAGAATCTAAAAAATCAGGATGTTTTTTTTCAGTCTGCAAAAGGATCGCCCAGATATGTTTGCAAAATGTCCCTTTCGCCGCCGAACTGCACATACAATCCACCGCGAACGAAGAGCTTGCGATACTTTCCGCAACAAACAAAACCTTTACCGGCTTTGACGCCTTCACATAACCCTCGATACGCGCATCCCCAGCCACAGAAAGCACCGCCAAGCCCGCAGCAAACTCCTCGCGACCTTGCTTACGCACTTCCGGCTTAAAAAAATGTTCGTAAAGTTTTTCAACTGACACTGGGGATCCTCTTCGAAGGTGAAACTGTTAAGACCTGCAACCCAACAGCCATCCTTAAAAAGCAGTCTAAGCACATCCAGCACTCCAGACAACCGCAACCCGCCTGCACGCAACGCAGAACCCTAGCGGTTCTGCACCGCATATGCAAAAATCGGCAGGCACCTTTTGCGAACAGGACCTGGCACCCTAGAGAACTTTGGAACCAATTCTGTTTAATTCTAGCTCTGGCAGGATATTGTCGAACCGGATATTCCACAGGACGAAATCAACTTTCCCCTTCAAAGCTTCACGCTTCACAAATCCCCAGTAGCGGCTGTCGAGGCTGTTGTCGCGATTATCACCCATAAAAAAATACTCACCGTCGGGCACAACTAAGTCGAGTCTCTGTTCGCGCGCGATACGAGGGACTCTTTGTACATGATAAGTGTGACTTTCCAGATGCTCGTCATAAAGTAATTCCTTCGCAGATCCTTCGAGCGCAAAGTCTGCCAGTTTTGCACCATTAATTGTGACAAAGCCATTCTCGATATGAATGCGATCGCCCGGCAAACCAATCAATCGTTTCACGAATGTGGAAGAGTTATCCCCTGGCCAGATAAAGACAATGACATCCCCCCTCTGAGGATCAGATATTTTCTTAAGACTTTGGCTCGTGAAAGGTAGCTTCAGATCATAGGCCATTTTGTTCACAGCAATATGATCACCGATATGAAGCTGGGGAAACATCGACTCGGAAGGCACGCGGTATTGATCAGCAAAGGACCAACGAACCGCAAAAAGAAGCAAGATACTCAAGAGGAAGCTTCTGTTTTTCTTAATGATTTCAATGACTTTCATAATATCTCCGTAAACTATATGCGACATTTTGTAATTCATACTTTACATTATGTCAACTATGCTTTACATTAATCCCACATGATTATAAATAAGGTAAAACTCGCCCGAATCGCTAAGGGTGATCTGACACAACAAGAACTGGCCAACAAAGTCGCCTGCTCACGGCAAACCATCCACTCCATCGAGAGTGGAAAGTTTGTACCCTCTGTCGAGTTAGCTTTGCGCTTAGCTCGCGAACTCGACACCGCTGTCGAAGAATTATTTAAATTAGAGGAGCAAAAATGATCTCATGGATCGTTGTTCTATCCGTCGCTATCTATGTGGTTTTTTATTTGTGGGATCGCAAACAAATCAAAGATGAGCGCGCACAGCTGATTGATCTTAAGGCTTCCGAGTTACAAAACAAGGTAACGATTTTTACTTTGATCGTTCTTGCCGCTATCTACTGGGTGAATCCCGACGTCCCCGCATGGTTCTTATTACTCGCGATAAATATCGGCAGTTTGTATTCGGAAATTTTCGGGAAGATTTATTATCGTTTTAAATTCTAAAAAAAGCCGCTCGTTAGCGGCCTTTTCTGCGCAGCGTCCGTAAATAGGACCTGGCACCTATTTCGCTTTTGCTTGGCACTCGGGGCAAACCCCGTAAAGTTCCAAGATGTGGTGAGTCAGTGCGAAACCGAATTGGTTCGCGACTTTTTCTTGTAGCTGCTCGATCGCGCGGTTTTCGAATTCACAGATCTTGCTGCATTTTACGCAGGTCAAATGGTCATGGTGACCCTTAGGTGTTAACTCGTAACGAGCTGGCAAACCACCCATGCGCACTTCTGTTACGAAAGCGCCTTCAGTCAAAGTACGAAGGAAGCGGTAAACAGTCGCGAAACCAATTTCAGGATGATCCTTCGCCAATTTTTCGTAAAGCTCTTGAGCTGTCACGTGACGACGGCCTTCGTGAAGAGTCTTAAGGATCGCCATACGTTGAGAAGTCACTTTCAAGTTCAACTGACGGATGATCTTTTTGAGTTCAGCCTCATCAAACGGATCGTGATGGATCACGATGTCTTCGTCGTGTTGTCTTGGTAAAAGTGGTACTGAATCTCGTCCCATGTGCGGTGGCTCCTAGATCCCTGATTTATAGGACGCCACTGGGGTCAAAGTCCAATATTCTGACAATGATTATCAGTTAGATTTCAAAATGTACGTAATTTTTTCCCGGCAGAAATATGAGAGACCGCGTTGTGAGGGTGCAAACTCTCAACATGGCTGAATTCAGCCACATAATCCAGAATATCACTCTCTTTATCCAAGGCCTCTTTCGCACGACGAGCTGCGTCCTCGCAGAACATCAAGTTCTGTCCGTTACGAAGGGCGAACTCCTGCTCGTCCTCACGCTTTACCGCACCTTGAACTGCTGTCTGCAAAGCTTCCTCGATCACGTCGATGATTTTTGCGTAGTTATAGTTCGGGCCGACTTCGATTTTCACGCGGGCAAAACTGCGTTGGGCATGCGGAGTTGCCACGATCCCTTGAGTTGTTCCCAACCACTGGTGAACAACGTCAAAATCCAAGGACTCACTGCCAAACTGCTGTTTGAAATTATCTTGAATCAACTGGCGAGAGAGCGCCGCTGATGCAGGACATGTCGAAGAATAAGTAATGACGGCTTCAACATAGTATTTCTTTACACCGTTCTCGTTGAAGGCAGAAAGAACCACCGGGTACGAGCGCCAAGCCTGGTTGGCACTCTTTAAAGCTTTACGCACCAAGGGAGCTTCGAATTGCACCTGCACCAAGGCTTGTGTGGAAAGGTCTTCGTGAGTTTTCAAAAACTCGTCTGTCGCCTGACCTAAAAGCCCCAGGGACATTTCATTTTTAGAAAGCGTTTCCTGAGTGATCAAATACAAGCGTGACATGTGGATGCCACGAGAGGGTTTTTTATCCAGGCTGACTTTCGCGTCGGCGCGCGCAGGAATGCGGTACACGCCATCTGCTTGTTTCAGCATAATTGGAAGTTCGATGGAACCCATACCCACCCAGTCAATGGGAGCGAATTTTTCTGTATGAGTTTCTTTAGCGACGTCTGGAAGATGTTTGTTCGTCATGGTCAGCCTTCTACCGCAGATTCCCTGTAAAGACTCTGTTTTTATAGTTTTTACAGCGAAATTGAAATATAACCGATAACATGAAAAAGCAACTGATCCTGGCTTCAACTTCCAAATACAGACAAGAACTTCTCTCTCGTTTAGCTGTGCCTTTTCAAGCACAACCACCCCTTATCGACGAAGACAAAGAAAAGGATCCATCATTGGCTCCCCGCGCGTTGGCAGAGCGTCTGGCTTACCTGAAAGCCGCTAGCCTTAAAGGCGAAGGCAAAGTCGTGATCGGCGGTGATCAGTTGGTGTCCTTCGAGGGGCGCATTATCGGGAAAGCCCACACGCGCGAAAAAGCCATTGAGCAGCTTTTAAGCATGCAGGGCAAAACCCATGAATTGGTCACGGCCATTTGCGTTTTCGACGGTGAAAAAGCGATCCCCTACACTGACATCACGCGCATGCACATGAAGTCCATGAGTCGCGAACAAATTGCCCGCTATGTCGACTTGGATATGCCAATTGACTGCGCAGGGAGCTATAAGATCGAAAAGCACGGAATCATGCTGTTTTCTAAAATTGAAAGCCAAGATTTTACTGCCATTCAAGGATTACCCTTGATTGAACTGTCAAAAATATTAGAGACTACTAGTCCGCTTTAAGGCGAACAGGAGATCACTATGAACGACATGCAAAAAAAACTCTTTGATGCTGCAGCAGTTGCCCAGAAACGTGCCCACGCCCCTTATTCAGGCGCGCATATCGGTGCCGCGGTTTTGATGGCTGATGGTCAAATTTTTAACGGATGCAATGTCGAGAACGCTTCTTACGGTGGGACTGTTTGTGCAGAACGTGTTGCTCTTTGGAAAGCCGTCAGTGAGGGCGCTTCCAAACAAGTTAAAGAAGTGATGGTTATCAGTGATGCTGACAAACCATGGCCACCTTGCGGTTTCTGCCGCCAAGTGATCGCGGAATTTGGCAGTGAAGACACCAAAATTTACACGGCCAATCTGACCGGCAAAATGAAAGAATTTAAATTCTCCGAAATTTTCCCAGAGGCATTTACGCCAAAACATCTAGATTAGTTTTCACGCAGAAAATCCCGGCAACAACCGGGATTTTTAACATCAAGTTAACGTTTCCTAGTTGTTCAATTTATCAGACGATATCCTTCGAATTTCTCTAATTTACACCAGGCATCATCGGCTTTAAAAACCTCTCCATAACGTACCACTAAAACGTATATGGAGATTTCAATGAAAAAAGTCCTCTTCACTTTGATCGCAGTTCTTCCAGCAGTTTCTTTCGCTAAAAAGATCGATTCTTCTTTGGCATCCCAAGGCAAAATCACAATCAAATCTACGACTGAAGTGAAAGCCATCACTTCTGAAGAAGCCGTAAAAATCGCTTATGAAATTTTCGCTAAGAAAAACCCATTGGTGATCAATGAAGTAAAAAGAGTTCAAGAAGTTGTAAAAGAAACTGATCCAAACGTGTGCGGCAAACTTGATGCAGTAAAATACCTTGCCCTGACTGACTGGGGTGGTGGTCGTCCTTCTGTCGACGGTGAAATCGGTGGCGACACAAACTATATGGTGATTCAACCCGTTTCTTGCGATGGCGTTGGCACAGGTTTATACGCTGGTGTAGCAGACAATGCGATCATTGCAATTACAGTTGAAAACACCATTAAAGACGTCTTCAGTGACGATTTGAAACAAGTTTTGACTGTGACGATTCAAGGCAAAGGTCAGATTTCAGTTCAATAAGAACTCGAATGAAAAAGCCCGGTCACCCGGGCTTTTTTTTTATCTAAAGAAAGTGGCAAGCCATAGGCTCACTGCTGCTGCCCGAAAGATCTTTGGGAATTAATGTCCCCGAGAACGCATGGTCATAGTCATACCAATTGATATCTGAATACAAATGCACGTCCAGAACTTTAACTCCCAGTTCGGCTTGGTCCCAAGCCAGAGAAAGAATACTGGAGCTCGCACGAATGACATGGATATTAAATTCCTCGCCATAACAACCCGCACATTGCACAACTACTTTGTCGCCCTCCTCAAAGAGTTTTGCCATATCACCAGCATAAGGTTTGGCTGACTCAAAGATCATGTACTTATTCAAACTGTCGTTCTCGCAGTAAAGACGTACTGGCTGACCTTTAACCGGCTCGCGCAGCACTTCACGGGATGCCCACACGTTCACACCCGACAACATCACCAATAAACTTACAATTAATTTTTTCATTTTCAATTTTCCTAACGTTTTAATTTAGAAGCAGTGGCCGGGATAAAAACTTTGATCACAAATCACGGTTTCGTGGCTGATCAATTTTCCCTGCGGATCGCGAACGATAAGTTTTGCGGCAAAGATATCTTCTCTGCCAACATTTCCACATTCGTCGGTTTGCGCACGATCTACGATTTGTTTTTTCTTACCGACAATTTCAATCGAAACGGCCGTTTTAGGATTTTCGGGTTTCTCAGAGGCATAGTCCGGCAAAGTCTTGCTAGCATATTCGACGGGCATCAGTTTGTCTTCGCCGTTAACTGCATCATATTGCTTTAAGAAGGCCTGGCCTTTGCTGATCTCGATAATTCCATAAGCATCGGTGCACGAAAAGCCGTAGGCGCCCGCGTGCGCGAAAGCTCCCGTCATCATCACAGCCATTGCTAAAATCATATTCATTGTTTTCATTGAAATCTCCTTTTGATGAACTTGTTTTACAAGGAGATGAAGAGAAAAAGCCAAAGATGCGAGATCAAATCGCGGCAGATTTGCCGCAACGGTAAAAAATAAAAAACCCCGTTTTGTGACGGGGTTTTTCAAAATTCTACGTTTTAAAAGTCTTATTGATCCAAAGAGAAATTACAAATGACATCCGTGAACTGGCTCTGTTGATCCGCCGGGAAGCCAGGACCGCGCCATACGCGCATTTCATTTCCTGGTTGCTTCACGCGAGCGGGATCGCGAAGAGTCGCCACCAAGTCACCATGATAATTGATGCCTTTGTACATAATCCACACCGGATTGTTCATCGCTTGATAAGCCGCCAATCCCACCATCGTGTTGTTGGTATCGCCACCTTCAAAGTATTGAACGATTTCAGATTGTTGCAGTTTATAAGAAACTTTCTCAACACCTTTGTCAGCAATCGTCACACTACCACTGTGGGCTTTGCCAGTCGTTCCTTCGGTCGTGATTTCAACGATCACGATTTTCCCCTGGTAAGTCTCGCCCACACATGCGGTGTAAGCAAAACCTTGAGAAGTCATCATCACAGCACTTAATAAAATAAATAACTTCAGTTTCATATTCGTATCCTTAAGGTCTTAACCAAAAAATAATTTCTACGCCGCCCACAAGCAATTTGCCCGAAGAAGCACATGCACCGGTCTGCGGGCCCAAACAGCGGCCCCACTCTGGTTCATATGTCAGCTGTCCCAAATTGTTGCCCGCTTGATCCGTAACCGCTATTTGAAAGCGATGAAAAGTTCCACGGGATCCAGACGATGGCGGAGCCGTCAAAGAGCTTTTAGCAATGATCACCTTACGGTAGTCATCCCCACAGTCGCCTTTTGTTTCGACCATCACCATCTCTTCTGTTTTTGCTAAATTGAACGAGGTCCCCGCAAGTGTGCAGGCACCACTGTTGTATACCAGGTTCAACATCAGGTAATTAACGGGGTTTAGCGGATTCCACCATTTGGAAGGGTCATAGTTTTTCACTGGCAACAAAGCCACAATCGGAGCCGACACCTTATATTGAGTATCGTCGATACCCATAATCCACAGATATTCATGCAACACAAACGTGTAACGATGAAGGGTTTCTGTTTCGACGCGGTTTTCACGCCACATGCGACGATTGATCAAAATCAACTTTTGCTCGGGCTTATTGATACCTTCCACTTCACGTCCGTCTTCATAATAAAGAACGTCTTCACTGCGAACAGTGGTGGTTTCAATCGCACCGATCAGGGTTTCAATTTTAAAACCCTTCAGTTCTGTGCTGGGCAAAGTTTTAAGATGCTGGACCAGATCTTTTGCGGTCATGATAAATTCTGCCGCATAAGAATCGCCAGCATTACCGTGATCCCACCCTTCTCTCATCGGTCCAGCCTCTGCGGTCGCGAACGAGAAAAGAAGAAGCACAGTCATGAATTGCGAGGTGATTCGCTTCTTCATTATTGGTTCTCCTGACTTAGAGGAAATAATTGAACGTTCAATCTGTAAACGGAATCGCGGGGACCGACTTCCAGAAAGGCCGACAGCCTGCGCCGGAAATCCTCGATCAAGCTTTTCGCTTCACCGAGTTTTTTCTTATTAATAGCCATAGTGATACCGGTGATATCACGTTGCTCGACTGAGTGCGCTTCTAACGAGTCAATCGCTCTTTGGATAAATTGACGATGGCCTTCACGGATTTTGGCACTGGGAATATTTCTTGGCGTCGACATGTTGTTGCCCGTCAGTTTCCACTGAGTGGTTTCTTTAGAAACCAGACCCAACTTTTGCAACCGCACCAGGCATTCTAATGCGACTCCCAAAGGAATATTCAAACGCTTGGCAATCGACGTCGTATCTGTTTTCGCTTTCGGAAGCTCTAAAACCGCAAGAATAGCAAAATGCTCCCACGAGCTGATCATTTCAGCCGAATCTAAATCGATATCAGAATAAGCTTGAGGAGTTTCTTCGGCACCCAGAACACCCATTAAAAGTTTTTGCACTTGCAAGGGTTCATGGATCTCCAGACGGTCGATAATCTTCATCGCCATCTTGGTGGTCATGGGACGTTTGCCGCGCAAAAGAGCTGACAACGTGGAAGAATCCAAATCCAAAGACTTGGCAAAGGCGCGAAGCGAGTAAGATGGATTCTTACGACTGCGTTCAGCGAACACGGTCTGCAAATGATTGATGAGCATGGGGATGCTTTTAGTAGCGATTTGATTCATTTTCCACTTATTTTGCCGCAAGATGCGGCATTTCTGCCGCACATGTATTTTTTAGCCAGTAGGACTAACATGCCCCCACAGGAAAGGGGCACATATCGTTTCCGCTCGGAAATCACCTTCACAAGCTGAAACGATATGCACGTTTCCATACAGAATATGTATCAACAGATTTTGGTGGATGACTAACTTTGGAGCCGCAAAGTGCGGCAAAACTGCCGCAAGGACAAGGCAGGAATGGCGCCCGATCGACGCCACAAGAATTAAGGAACTAAGTCACAGCCACCGTAAACAATAACTTGGTCTTTGGCTGTTTTCAAAAGGCCTGCGTTTTCATAGGTGCGGCCGGTGTTTTCATCGCGGCCTGGTTTTCCAAACGCCACTTCCAGGATCACGTCGTCTTCAGCGATATCGGAAACCTTCATCGACAGGGCACCGTCTTTAATAAAGGATTCAGTGACGTATCCCATCACTCCCGGAGTTGTATAGTGCTCGTAAGTCACCATGTCGCCTACTTGGCCTATTTTTTCACCTTTAGCTAAAACCACCATACGAATTGTGGGATCAGTAAAAAGACAAATCAAAGTAGGCTTGCCAGCCTGGGCTGACAGACAAAACAAGGAGATCATCAAAGATGCTGCAACAGAAGTCAGTTTCACTGTGAACGCCTATCTATATAAAGAGAAGTATTTAAAGAACACGCCTTGCTGAGTAGCCATCTGATTCTTTAAAGTTTTAAGAGCCGCGATATAGTCTTTTAGATCGCGCTCGTCATTTTCATCGACCAGAATCTGCGTCGCTTGAGTCAAAAGCATCATCACGCTTTCACGGCGTTGATACATTTGCTCGGCCGTCAAAGTGCTGCCACCCTGTTCAAGATTGAACTGCACGCGCAAGCCATAGTGATCTGACAGTGGATCACGCAAAGGACCGCGCATATTGATTTCACCCGCTGTCGCCTTGATACGAGTGTCTGCCCCGCCTGTATTGGATACAAATATATAGTCTAAGATATGATCACCGGGAAGCCAGCTGTATGGGTTGTTTGCGCAGTAAGTGCAGTATCCTTTTGGGTAAGCTCCGCCCAACGTTTCTTGATAAGAATCGTGCAACCCCATCACCGCCATCATCAGCTGTCTTTCAAAGGAATTTTCATCCGCATTGAAATCGCCTGACATCAGCATCTTTAAATTCGGGTTCTGTAAACGCCAGTTTAAGATATCCAGAATTTGCGTGATGCGGATTGCAGAACTTGTGGGATGCAAGTGAGCATTGACGAAGTAAAAGTCCTCACCCATTTCAGGCAAGCGAGCTTGCACCACGTGAAAGGCCTTTTTAACGCCGAAGGTTTCGCGCACTTCATCCAGGAGGCCCCCCAGATTGTTGATGTTAAACTGATAAGTCCATGTGCCTTTGATCTCGCCGTCGAACATCGACATCACACCGATTTTATTGTCACGATTTGGCGAACTGATGGCGTAGTTATATTTTAGGGCGTTTTCAATTTGATCAATATTGGAATCATTCCAGACTTCTTGAAGCTGAATCACTCCACAACGAGGTGCCGCTTGCAGCAAAGAGCCGATCCAATCCATGCGCTCAGTGGTGTTAGGAGCATAAAGTGGTCCATAGGCATTGAAGTTCTGCATACAGAAATGCGGAGCCGTTGCCGACATCGCCATTTCTGCGCGTGCCACTGACAATCCCGCCAATACCAAGATCAATCCCAGAACGGTTCTCATGAACGCCCCCTCCGCCTTCTGATATTCCAATTTGAAATCCATTTGGAAGGATCAAAGCGTATGCGCATCTCCTATATGGAATCGATAGAAAACGCACTGAGTTATCCTCAACTCAAACCAGATTGCTTTTACGTAACAAAGATCACTCTATGATAACGAATGTGACGAGATCTGACCTCAGAACGTCTCTTCGACAGCTCGTCCCTAAAAATAGAAAAGTGATCCCCTAAGTATTTTTTACCCGGCATCAAAAAGTTCACGATGGCCACAATTCTTGAGTATTCAAGCACTTCCCATCCGTTGTTAACGGCAACCACCACCTTATGTTTACAAGTGGGAATCGCAAACCGCTCCCGTGGCACTCGAGTTGCTTTGTAAAACACTGAAAGCAATTTCAAAACAAAAAAGAATAAAGAGGTCCGGCAATAAAACCGGAAATCAAAGAGCAATAAAAGGGAGATAACATGAAAAAGGTAATCGCAGGTCTTTTGGCAACGACAATGATCACAGGTATGGCAGCAAAATCTTTTGCAGCAGACTCTTCAGCTCCATCATCAGCTTCTGCTGAGTTGAGCAAACAAGAGTTGATCTTGAAAATCCGCCAAGCTCAAGCACAACTTGAGCAAATCAATAAAGAGATGGAACAAGCAACTGACAACGGTCAACAAAATGCGACTGTAAACTCGGTAATGCGCCTTCTTGAAACTTTGGTTACTGGTTTGGGCGGTAAAGACATCGCTTTCGCAGCCGTTGAAAAAAACAAAGGCAAATTGAGCCGTGGTATTTCTCAAGTAATCGTAGGTGGCGCAACTCTAGTGGCTCACCAAGCGTACTTGAAAGAATTGGCTGAAAGACGTCAAACGACTTCTGAAGCTGAACTTACTAAGCAACGTGATGAAGTTAAAAAGACAATCTCTAGCTTGCAAAGCCAACTTGCAAACTTGATCGCTGAAGCGAACAAATAGTTTTAAGAACACAACGGGGTGGAACTTTCACCCCGTTGGATTGTTAAAATTATTAATAAAGTGGGATTTTTTATGAAAGCATTTTTCAAACCTGTACTAAAAGCAGTTCTGGCAAGCACACTGGTTATTAGTTCTTTAACTGTACCGGCTCACGCTGACGAATTAAAAGACTTGCCATCAGAACACCTGGCGTTTCGCCTTAACAACAACATCCAAGCCATCACAGAAATTCAATACAGAACAGAGTTGGTAAATCGCCACATACTGGCTCTGCAATCCAAATCCACAATCTACTCTCCTGAATCTATTTATCTAATTACCGGTTTCATCGCCGGATTGACAGGACTTACGATGGGAGTGTTGAGCTATGGAATCGAAACGGAATCATATAAGTATTTCCATATGCAAAAAACAAAAAACGACTTCTACGCTTTGCTTTCTGAATTAAAAGCAAAACTTAAGCAGTGCGCAGGCAGCTGTCACGCCGAAGATGTCAACCGCGAGCTGTTGATTATAAATGAAAAAATGAAATGGACGGCGATGACCATGCTTGATCACCCCATTTCCTTTCAAAGTGATCTTCGTGAGGAAATGCTAAAAAAAGTAGGTTCCTACGTTGAAGCGGCAAAATCTGCCAAACTAAATGTAATTAACGAAAAGATCTGGAAAGCATACGTCTCTAACACTGAAAAAGCTATAAAAGCAGAACTACGCTCCGGCCAAGCCGCAGCGACGATCGCTAAACTGGAAGAAAAAGTAGCCAGAAAAAAGTTTTCAAAATTTAGTTTGATCACTGGCATTGGCCTGGCAGGAACAGCTGCAGCAGCCTATACATGGAACAATATCACAATGACTGAAGATGAAATGGAATGGATTCGTATTCAATTTCCTCAGCCAGATGTCGACTCCAATTTGACGAGCTCATTGGAATACAACCTCTCATTAGCTGAGAGATTGGAAAAATTAGATACTGAAAACATCGAAATCAACGCACTTTTGATGGCGAAATAGAGGCAAGCAATGAAAGCACTTTTCAAACCCGTCCTAAAAGCAGTTTTGGCCAGCACCCTGGCAATCACCTCCATGACGGTTCCCGCACTTGCTGCCGATTTGAAAGACATGACGGCCAACGAACTGTCAGAGCGATTGAATGGCAATCTGCAAAGAATGACAGAACTTAAGTATCGCGCCGATTTGGTCAGCCGCGCAGTTCACGCGGAGGACAACAATTCGGAAATATATACGAAAGACACCGTCTATTGGATCACCGCACTCAGTTCCTTTTTAACGATTTCGGTGACAGGCGCAGTTTACCACGAGTGGGACACAGACCCCCATCAACTGACTCGCATGAATGAGAACAAAAGAGAAATTTTTGCCAAGCTTTCTGAGCTAAAACATAAACTGAAACAATGCGCCGGCCGCTGCCATGAAAATGATATTCGCCAAGAAATGAGCTGGCTGAATCAACGAATGAAAATGACGGTTTTAGCTCTAAAAAATGAACCTGTTACATTAAGTGGCGATCTTCGCGGCGAAATGCTGGTTCAAACTGATAGATACCTAAAGATTCTTAAAAAAGCCAAATTTTCGACAATGGATGAGAAAATGTGGAAGGCTTACCTGGAAATCACTGAGAAATCTTTAAAAACAGAACTAAGTGTGGGCAAAACCGCAGCGGTTATCGCTAAGTTAGAGGAAAAAGCGGCACGTGCGCGTTTCAAAAAATTCGGGGCGCTGGCAGGAATAACAGCAGCGGGTGCTGGCACTGCGGCTTATTTCTGGATGAAGTCTTCTATGACTGAAGAAGAATTGAACTGGATTGACAGTACATTTTCAGCTCCCAATCTCCAGGAAAAATATGACAGCAAGATTGAGTTCATTCTAAATGCAACAACAGAAGTCGAGCGTTTAGACATCGAAAACATCGAAATCAACGCTCTTTTAACGACAAGATAAAGGCGGAGTTATGTTCGCGAAACCCTTTCAGCAAATTTTCGGATTTATCTTGGGCGCCATGCTGCTATTTTCGAATATGGCATTTGCAGAAGGTTCGCAGTGTTCATCCGTATTCAATGAATCCACTGTTGCAGGTGAACGCGGTACAGATTTGAAACCCCTGGAATGGCTTCGAGGTTTGAAACAAAAGTTTATCACTTCAAAAGTCATCAAAGAATTCGATCAACTGAAATACGAAGAGCACTTTAATGAAATAAAAAGCCGCGACTTAAAAGTCGAAGAGGGCTTTGTGCCTAAGACTTTGGAAGAATCCATCGCTTACCTCGATGTGCAATTAGAGTCTTTGTCTATTTCAGTTGCAGAAATGCCGCCGGTGATGAGAACCAAAGCCTATAAAGCCGTCCAATCCATTTTGAAATCGAATGGTAAAAATGCCCAAGGTACGGCTTCAAAACTTGCAGATATTATCTTTCGCGGGAACTTTCAAAAACCGACAAGCTTTGCTTATCTTTTGACTCACTCACCTTCGCAAGCCTCGCGCGAGATGTTTGTACAAAACCTGGAATCGATCGCGGTCACGCAAATCGTTCTGCAAGCTTATGATTTCAATCCGGGGCCGCAAAAACCCGGTCTTATGTTTCGCATGACTCCGCAGTTTTTACGTAATCACAAGGAAGCAATCTCGACAGGCTTCTGGTCTGCAGTCAGCGTTGCCTCCAGCGTTCACATGGGCTCTGCGGATGGATTGTTTTTAAGCCCGTTGAATGTTTTTAAATTGAATAAAAACAGAAACATCATCGAGGGATCTTTTGTCAGAGATGGATTTGAAAACACGCTGGTTAAATTGGAACCAGAATTTCAAAGCAAGAACCAGTTCAACTACTTCTACTCAGTCGCGGTGAAAGCCTGCAACTGGTACATCATTGGGTCATTAGCTCTGATTTTCGTTCAATAAATTGAAACGAGTTACGTAATTAACAAGAGAGAGAATTATGAAAACTTTCAAAAAGACATTTATGAAATTCATATCCGCCGCAATGGTTGTATCCACTACACCACCGGCTTTTGCACAAGATGCCAATCTATCGCTATTGGAAATCGATGCAAAGATTGAAAGCAATCTTAACGCAATTAAGGATGCGAGCGCACGCCTGACATATCTTAATTCAGCCATTGCAATGATTAACAAGAAAACAAATGCGGCCGAAAGAAATACATTTTCCAAAACTGTCGCTTATGCAACAGATCCCGCAATAGCTCTTTCTATCGCCGGACTTGCAACCCTTGCCACGGCAATTCCGAATATCGACGTGTCTTCATCTGATGAAATAACGTCGATCAAAAGCGCGATGCACGAGTACCGCTGGTACCTGGAAGAATCCACAAAAAAAAACCAACGATTTTGATACAAGAATTAGATATGTGACAACAAATACTCCGCAAATTCGCGAACTGGAAGATAAAATCGCAAGGCTGCAAAAGCAGTTCAGATTCGCTATTGAGAGTGTGGGCCAGGCTCCGCTCGAAATCACTAAATATGCAGATGGCACTAACAAATTTATCTTAAAACCCCAGCAACAAAAAATTCTAAATTACTATTCGGCTATTGCTGAGTCCCGAGTCCACCAAGTTGTGGATGCCAGACTGGCAAAATTGGAGAAAAAAATCGCCGATAGTCACTCAGGTGGAGTGCGTAAAATGGTTCTAGGTGGAGCTCTCCTGATTGCCGGTGCGGGAGTCTATGGCTATAAATTTGTAAAGAGTGACCAGGAACTTGAAGACTATACGAATCTTATCGCTTCAATGCCCAAAGAGAGAGCCGATAACGCGGTAGAGGGTTTGTTAATGGAAACGTTCGATTTATCAGATAAAATTGAACGTCTATCGATGGAAAACATTGAGCTTTCGGCCCAGCTTCCTAAGTAAACTTAAAGGCTGATTGAAAAGGCGCGGGACAGGTTGTGAATGTGGATTTCGACAAGAATGCTGCCACTGTCCAACTCCCCGCCCTTATGCAAAGACAGTTTCGTCTGCAAATCTTGGAAGTTCTTGGCCGCAAGAACTTTCAACACTTTAAAGCCCTCGTGGGCAAAATCTGTTTCGCAATCTGGAGTTCTAAGCCAAACGAATTCCACCTTGCACAAGGAAGCCTCCGACGGGTCCGTCAAAAATCCTTCTAAAAAATGCGTGTGCTTGATCAATAAATTTTCCGGCGACTGATCATGGTTCCAAGCGAACCCCCAGCCCCGTTCTTCCTTAAATTCCAGACTGATCAGTTGCGCTTTTTCTTTTTCAGCATGCTCGATAAGGTTCAGTCTTGTCACCGCCATGATTTCCGCGAAGGCATGACTCAAGCTTTCGGACTTGGATTGAAAGACAGTTTGCTCAAGGTCTTTTTTAAGTTCTGCAAGCCATTGATCGACCAAAACCAGGTTTACGCTCATCCCCGACAGCGGATTGATCTCTTTCGAGAATCCAGCAGCCACCTTAAACAAAAAGCCCCGTCTTGCGGACGAGGCTGATTGAAGTACTATTGAAATGGGAATTTCACGTACGAATTGCAACACGCAATTACATTTCCATGATTTGCTTGTTCATTGTTACATGCGAGTTCTTACGGAATTGGTTCACCCAAGCCTCGAACATGCCGTCGCCACGACGCTTTTGCGTCATTTCAAGAACGTTCGGCTCAAGAGCTTTGCCCGCTTCCATTTTCGTGTCTTTAAGTTTCAACACGTATTTTTGATTTCCATCACGAACGATGCGTTTCAACAAAGGTTGAGCTTTCGTTAGTTCAAAGATGGATTCAGTTGCAACACGGCTAGTGATTTTAGGGAATTGGTCTGCACCAATCTCAACCAAACCTGTTTCTTCCCAGCCCGCTTTCATTTCTTTTAGCTGAGCGTTAACTGCGGCTTCGTCACCTTTTGCCAAAGCTTCATCCAAAGCTTTGATTGCCGCTTCCGCCTTTTCTTTAGTCATCGCTTTGATCAAAGCATCTTCGTCAATTTTCACGAAAGATACGTTGATTTTGCCACCGCGAAGCTCCTGCATTTTGCCTAACTCCGCAGCAGGAGTGCGATTCGCGATTTCAAACAAGTGACGCGTGCGGATATTAGAAATGTCTTTTCTGATTTTTTGCTCGAAGTTACCAGCAGAAGTACGGCTGTTTTCCAGGTAGCTTTTGTAGAATTCACGCTGGAACTGACCGTTTTGTTGAAAGAACGGAACATCCTTCATGATGAAGTCTGCAACTTCTTGGTCTGTTGCCAAAATGCCTGCCTTTTGCGCAGCTTGGGAAACAAGCTCCATACGCACCAAGTTCTCAATCGCTTGCTGGCGAAGAAGTTGACGCTGAGAGCTAAAGTCCATCTGGCTTCCGAAGATGTTTTTATAGTATTCCGCAACGCGGTTTTCCTCGTTTTGGAAGTCAGCGATAGAGATCAAAGTGTTGTTCACCTGCGCCGCAGAACCCACGCCCATACCCAGTTTCCCAGGGGCACCCATGAATACGAATGTAAGAATGATAGCACCGAAAAGAACGATCGCTGTGATGCTCTTTGCAGAGAGCTTTCTTTTCATTTTATCTGCCAAATTTTCGTTCATAAAAAATCCTTCCTAAAACTAACTTCAAAACAAGCCGCTTCATTACCTTACGATTTTTATTATTTTTCAAGGGGAAATTGTTGAATTTCTCAACTCGTTTGATAGCGTTGGAAAGTATTAGGTAGGTGACATTTGAATTTCTTCAACTTTGATCTCAAAAAACTGGTGCTCATCGGAATCGTTCTGGCTTTGCCACTCATTTCCATCAACATGCAGCAACGCCCTCAAGAATCCCATTGGTTGGTAAAACCATTCAGCATGTTAGGCAGCGCCGTGTCCGAAACATTCTATGGCTTCAGCCACGGGGTCAAGGACACCACGGCAATGTACTTGGATTTGATTAACATCAAGAAACAAAGCGAGCAATTGCACAGCACCAACAACGAATTGCAAAGCCGCTTGAATTCCATGAACGAGTTGCAAGTTGAAAATGATCGCCTGCGTGGATTGCTGGAGTTCAAACAGCAAACGAAAATGAAACTGACTTCCGCACAAGTTATCGGCCGTGACCTGGTGATTGATCACAACACAATCACGATCAATAAAGGCACACAAGACGGTTTGAAAAGCGGTATGGCCGTTATCACGACTGCGGGTGTTTTGGGTTATATCTTTAAGCCAGAGCCCTTCACTGCTCACGTGATGTTAATCACCGACCGTTACGCAGTGGTGGATGGTATCGTTCAACGCACTCGTGCGCATGGTATCGTGGAAGGCAAAAGCCAAACCAGCTGTGCACTTAAATATGTGGAACGCACCGAGGACGTAAAAGAAGGTGACCTGGTTGTGACCGGTGGCTTGGATAACATCTTCCCGAAAGGCTTTCCAGTTGCGATCGTGGAATCAGTTGAAAGAAAAACCTTCTCCGTTTCTTTGAAAGTTGATTTGCGCCCGGTTGTTGATCCTTACAAAGTTGAAGAAGTTTTCATCATCGTGGATTCCTCCAAAGAAGACTTTGGCGACAAATATGCTCCGCAAGCAGCGACAGGTGTTGAAGGAGCGGTTCCTAATGCAACTCCTGGCACAGAAGCTCCTCCGGTGAATCAAGCCTCCCCGGCTCACACACCGACATTGGCGAAACCAGCGACGACAGGAGCTACACCCGCCGCATCTCCAGCGGTGACTCCGAAAGCGACACCTAAAGAAACTCCGAAAGCCACACCTGCAACGAAGCCTCAGGAGAATCCGTAGTGAAAATCCGCTGGAATGCGACCCTAAACTTTTTAATCTTCCTGGCCGTATTGCTGGTCGTGGCAGGTATTCAGTCAACGCTGTGGTTTCAATTCTTTGGAAATGCGGCACCAGCGCCACTTTTGTGGCTGAATCTAATTGTATATATGACTTTGTATCGCAAACCTTATCCGGCGATCTTTACGATTTACGCTATGGGCGCGATTCTGCTAATATTTACAGCAATGCCGCTCAAGATGATGCTCTTTTCACTCTTGATCCTGTTCGTACTTGTTTACGGAATTAAAAGTCGCGTTTTCTGGAGTGGCTCTGGTTACTACACTATTATGTGTGGTTTCTCGGCAGTGGCTTACCACTTGATCTATTTCTGTCTTTCAATGGTGCTGGAAAAAAATCCGGCAAGCTTTGAAATCGTCGATCGCATTGTCCAGATCATCTTGACGCCAGTTTTCGCTCTTCCGATGTATTGGATCCTGGCTAAGATCGACAAAGTAACGACAGACGAGTTTGTGCATGAGCCCGGAGGATTTGATCTATGAGTACTTACGTCAGTAATCCGGATGAGGCTAAGGAATATCAAAGCCGTTACCGTCTGTTCTATATATTGATTGCATTCACCTTCAGTATCTTCACGATGCGTTTGTGGTATTTGCAAATCATCTCCGGTAACGAACTTCGCGAATTCTCGGAAAAGAACCGTATCAAACAAAATAAAATCACAGCTCCCCGTGGTTTGATGCTCGACCGTGAAGGAAAAGTTCTGGTGGAAAATCTGCCCGGCTTTGAAGTTTTGCTGACGCCTCAATATATCGAGGATCTGCAATCTTTGGCGGGAACTATCGGCCCGATCCTGGGTATGGATGCCGACAAAGTCGTTCAAAAAGTTCAAAAGAGCCGCAAACAAAATGGTCCTTTCGCGCAAATTCGTTTGAAAGAGAACTTAAGCCGCGAGGAAGTGTTCCGTTTGAAACGCGTGCGCCTGGACACTCCAGGACTTGAGATCCGTGAATCTATTGTTCGTTATTACCCGCTGAAAGAAAACGGCGCTCAGCTGTTTGGTTATGTGGGCGAGATCTCGAAACGTCAGATTCCAATCTTTAATGATCTCTATAAGAACTTCTTGAAGTTCGACCAAGGTGACATCGTTGGTAAGAGTGGCTTGGAAGAAACTTTGGAACGTGACATCCGCGGGACCGATGGTATCTCTTTCATCCAGGTCGATGCCCATGGTCGTGAGGCAGTGACACAAACTCCGAATATTTACGGCGAGCAAATCCGCGATCAAGTTCCAGTGCATGGAAACAATGCGGTTCTAACGATTGACCGTGATATTCAAGAAGCCGCCTACAAAGCGTTCAACGTCACTGGCGTTGATAACCGTGGTCACATCGGTGGTATCATGGTTATGAAAACCAACGGTGAAGTTTTGGCGTGGGTTTCTGCTCCATCTTTTGACCCGAATGAGTTTTCGACGGGTATTTCCCCGCAAACTTGGTCTCGCTTGATCAACGATCCGTTCAAACCGCTTCGTAATAAGATCATTCAAGATCACAACCCGCCGGGCTCTACATTTAAACCTTTGGTGGCCGTTGCGGCTTTGAGTGAAAAAGTCATCACTCCAACAACAATCGTTGCCGCTCCGGGTGTATTCTTCTTTGGTCGTCGTCCTTACCATGATGCTTTGAAACAAGGTCACGGTAACATCACGATCTATCAAGCGATCGAAGAGTCTTCGAACGTGTTCTTCTATAAAATGGGTATCGCCTTGGGTGTTGATAAGATGTTTGATTACATCAACCCTATGGGTATCGGTCAGAAAACTGGCATAGAGCTTTCCCGTGAAGTGGCTGGTATCATGCCGAACTCTGCGTGGAAGAAGGCCACCGTTGGTGAAGAATGGCAACCGGGTGAGAACTTAAGTACAGCGATCGGTCAGGGTTTTGTAACTGTGACTCCGATCTCGATGGCGGTTGCTTACAACGCGATTGCCACTGAAGGTAAAGTGGTTAAACCATTCATCATCCGCAAAGTTTTGGATCAGGATGGAAAAGTTTTGCGCGAAAACTTTCCGCAAGTGGTTCGCGATCTGCAACAACCGCAACCAAATGGTATCAAAATCACGCCTGAAACCTTTAAAGTCGTAAAAGAAGGTATGCGTCTGGTAGCCAACGGTAATAAGGGTACGGCCCGTTACTGGAAAGTTCCCGGCGTTGAGTTCGCAGGTAAAACCGGTACCGCACAGGTTATGGGTTTCTCCGCGGATCAAATCCATGCGAGCTGTACAGCACGTCCAATTCACATGCGACATCACGGCTGGTTCGTTTCTTATGCACCTGCTGAAAATCCAGAAATCGTTATTGCGATTCTGGCCGAGCACTCCTGCCATGGTAATACCGGCGGCGTGCCTATCGCGCGTGACATCTATAATACTTACTTTCAGAAATATCATCCGGAAGTCATTGCCAATGCGATCAAAAACAAAGGCGTGAAAAAGAAAGTCGAAGCTGCGGCGACGAGTGAGGGAGAATAATCGTGTTAAATTCATTACACGTCGAAGAGAGAACACTCTTTAAAAAACTCGACATTAACTTTATCGTGGTGATTCTGGGATTGAACATCATTGGTTTGATCAATCTGTACAGCGCGACTCACGGTCCGAGCTCCATCGACGTTTCCAACTTGTTCATCTCCCAAATCATGTGGTTGGTTGTGGGTTGGATTGTATTCCTGGTCATGACAATCCTGGATTACGCGATCGTCACCCGTGTGGCTTTGGTCATTTACGCGTTAAACCTCGGAGCGATTCTTTACGTAACGTTCTTTGGTAAAATTGCCTTGGGTGCCCAACGTTGGATCGACCTGGGATTCTTCAGATACCAACCTTCTGAAACCATGAAACTTGCTTTGATCATGTTGATGGCTAAAATCCTTTCCACCAAATCTACTCACGGACAAGGAATGGGCTTCAAAGAAATGGTCGGTCCATTGTTCGTTCTGGGAGTGCCCTTCGTTCTGGTAGTTGAACAGCCGGACTTGGGAACTGCTATGATGCTTGCTGCAATCGGTGGATCCATGGTTCTTTTCACCAAAGTCAGACGTTGGATCTTGGTGACTGCAATCGCCGCGGGTATCGTGGCCTTGCCGATCGCTTGGAAATTCGTCCTGCATGATTATCAAAAAAATCGTATCTTGACGTTCTTATCTCCAACGAACGATCCGCGCGGAACGGGTTACAACTCGATCCAGTCTAAAATCGCCGTCGGCTCCGGTCGTTTCTTTGGTAAAGGCTTTATGAAAGGAACTCAGTCACAACTTGAATTCCTTCCCGAGCGTCACACCGACTTTATTTATTCAGTGTTGTCTGAAGAGCACGGCTTTGTCGGCTCGCTTTTGGTGATGGGTTTATTCTGTTATCTGTTCATCACGGGAATTCGTATCGCCACCAATGCGAGGGATAAGTTCGGAGCCCTCCTCTCGGTCGGGGTCCTCTGTTACGTCTTCTGGCATATGTTCGTGAATATGGGGATGGTTATCGGTCTTTTACCGATCGTGGGCGTCCCGCTGCCACTGCTGTCCTACGGTGGGTCGAGCATGCTGACCACCATGGCCGGCCTGGGACTTGTCTCCTCCGTCGCCTACCGCAGATACCTGTTTTAGAAATACCAAACAAAAAGGCTTCGAGAAATCGAAGCCTTTTTTTTATTTAAGAATGATCGCGAAAGTGTCTGCCGCTTTTTGGGGAGCGCCACCATGTTAGTAATGATTGATTCGAACGCGGTGACCTTCGCTATCGATGACTTCAGAAAGTTGACCGGCGGGACTCTGCACCGGGCTGTTCCAGTCATCAATCTTAGTGCTTCCTTCTTTGCGATTAGGATTTACGACCAATCCCGGTGACTCAAATTGTGATGATTGATAGGGCTCCTCGAAATCCGATTCGTTTTCAAAGCCCGAGAAATTAAAATCTGTGGGAACTTGCTGCTTAGGCATGTAATCCTCCCCTTGTGATTTTTTAAGTTTAACCCAACTCAGATGAACCAGCAGAAAACTGCAATTTGGCACTGGCCTCGCAGCCTGCCCCATAGAGGCATAAGATAGGAGCAAACACAAAAGAGTAATCCATGACGTTGCATATCCGCTTTTACGATGATTTAAATGTCTTCTTGCCGCAAGTGTACCGCTATCGGGAAATCACCTTTCAAAGCTTTCAGCTCTCAACCATCAAGGAAGTTATTGAATCCTTAAACGTGCCGCTTTCCGTGGTGGATTTGATTTTGGTCAATGGTGAAAGCGTTCCGGTGAATTACGCCGTCAAAGAAAACGATCGCATAAATGTGTATCCGTTTTTCGAGGAAATCGAAATCGGATCCGAAGTTAACAAGGAAACGGAATCCCCGAAAAATTCCGCCAGATTTTTGGCAGGCTAAGAAAATATATTATTTCTTTTTATAATTTGGGTCTCGCTGATTGTTTTTAGTGGGATCCACAACGCCTGAATATTGCCCCTCTCGCAATCCTTCCATATCCCCAGATTGTTTCTTCTTCATTCCATTATCGCCCTGGTTTTCTCCAATCAAACGATCTGTTCCGGCGGGCTTATTGTTTTGACCACTTCCCATAACTCCTCCTCAAGGATTCTATAACTCTTTGATCAGTATAGAACGAACCAGAAAATTCGCTGTAGAACTGCGAAGAGACATAATTCGCATATTCAAAACGTCCAGTTTAAAAAATAAAAAAGCCACATTCGCATGTGGCTTTTTCTTCAAACAAATTTGTGCGACCGGGACTATTCGATGTCTTTGCAAATCATGCTAGACAAGATCAATTGTCCATCAGTTGATGATTTTAGATCTGCAGTAGCTGCGATTTTAGCACCCGTGTGCTGAGCATAAACCTGCAAAGTCTCGTTGCCGCTTTTTTCACATTTATATTGAGACGTACGACCGTTATCGTAATCAGCAGACTCACGAACACAGTTAAACTGATAAGGCGTCGAATCCTTGCCCGTTTTCCAAATCGCGATATGAGTCGAATCAGAACCATCCGCTTCGTGCACATGCATGCCATAAGCCGCATGACCATCTTCACGAACCTCTTTGCTTGTGCAAAGGAATGAAGCTTGTGCGGAAGTCGCGATCAATATAATGGAAGCGATAAAAAATGATTTCATAGGCCATCTCCTGTCTCTATAAATATTGAAACTCCAGAAACGGCCTGTGACTACGAAAAAAGCCTCTTACAACGCAAGAGGACGAGGGCGCTACTCGATAGATTTGCAGTACATGCTAGAAAGAAGCAATTGCCCCGCAGAAGATCTCAAATCCGCCGTCGCAGTGATCTTAGGACCTGACTTCTGAGCGTACACTTGAAGAGTTTTGTCGCCATTAGCCTGGCATTTGTATTGCGAAGTGCGACCGTTACCATATTCCATGGCTTCACGAACACATTCAAATTGATCTGCTTCATTAGCATGACCAGTTGCCCAGATAGCAATTTGCACATGAGTGTTTTCAGTTTCAGATTCATTCACAGTCATGCCATAAGCTGGCTTACCGTCGTCACGAAGCTCTTTGCTTGTGCAAAGGAAAGAAGCATGCGCACTTGTCGCGATCATCAAAAGGGAAGCAACCAAAATAGCTTTCATGGGCCATCTCCTAGTTCGAAATTTGAATCTGGCAACGCCAGATAATAAAATATGAACAGCCAGAGATAGCCTATGGGGCTGAAAAAATCCATCCAACGAACAGTCTTCCGGTAATTTTCACCCGACTCCTTAACTTTTGTGACTAGGCCTTCAGATACAGTGAGCCATCTTGGGTTTTATAGCCAAAATCCACCCAGGTGATCTTGTGCTTCTGTTCCCAATCACTAATGGCTTCTAAATATTCTTTCTCCCACAATGACTTCAAAATAGCGCTGCGTTTGAAAAACCACCAGCAGGTCACGGCATGAGCTTTCATAAAGACTTTAGTGACCTTGTCTTTTAATAAATCGCGCACCACAGGATCTGCAATTTTTGCAAGAATATCCGCATGGACATTTTCATCTTTTCTCAGAGCCATGCGAATGCTTCGAGCCTCGATAACGCTGACATTGGCAACTCTGGAAAAAATCAAATCCCAGTCTTCCATATAAATGAGTAAACCCTTGGTGTACTTTAGTTCCGGCAGATTCTCGGGACAATCCCTTTCCGTTCTGTTTCTGAATCCCAAAAAGTTTTCGCGTTGAGAGAGATCCCTTAACGTATCAAGAATCATTAATTCCATCGGATTGGCGATAGCCTGACTGCGATAAAAATTTTCTAGATCCCAACTGGCACGACTGTATTTGGCTCTGTCTTCCGCATTCATAGTAACAAAAGCATGAAACGTTTCATTGGGCTCACACCAGTAAAGACCTTTAGTGCCTAACCTTTGCGGCGCCGTCAAAATCATCGGATCCATATCAGAAAAGGAATCAAAATCAATTTGACCGACTTTGTCTTGAACCATTTTTAAAATATCTAAGAAGGGACTGCGAAAGGCGACGACTTCTAATCCACACCTGGCCGATAGTTCATCACACATCTTGCCGATTTCCTGCGAGCGGGAATATTCGACATCCATCCAAAACATTTTCGTATGAGAGAAGTATTCCGGCACCAATCCATACCGAAGCGGATTGAACTGCGAATACCCTTCCGAGTACAGCACTAAACTCCCACCTGAGTTCCCACGCCCCGGCCCCATCAGAATATTTTTACTTTTTGCATATTCAAAAACATTACGAAGACCGGAAATCAGTATTTTGTGGGGTTCTGAATACAAGGATACTTCATGCGCCACCTGTACTTCAGCCTGTTGATCCACCACTCCACGACGTTTTAATTTATTAACACTTTCAGTAACAAAGTTTTCCATAACTTGATTCCTCTCAGTTGCGGACAGTTCCCTGCCCAGTTTTAGAGAGGTCAAAATGGTTTCAAGACTTAAAATTTGCTCTTTCAGATTATGCAGATCCAAGCGACTCTCTTGAAGACGTCTCTCCAAAAAATCCTGCAGCGAACTATCACTTGTCTCCTTCAGCAAGACCTTAATCTCTTCAAGCGTAAATCCCAGCTGCTTAAACTGCAAAATAGCCTGAGCCTGCGACAGCTGCCCACGCCCATACACGCGATAGCGACTCTCACTGCGCGAAGAAGGCACTAAAAGCCCCTTCTCCTCATAGATCCGCAAAGCCTTCACCGAAAGCCCCGCCGCCTTACCAAACTCCGAAATAGAAAACCAATCCTTCATCATCGACCTCTAAATATAAGCCTCAGGCCCGCCCCAAGGGCAGAGTAAAGCCAAAAAAGAAAGATCCAGCCGCACCGCATACGTAACCAGGACCTGGCACCTATCCGAAGGCGAGTCCGCAAAGCGGACAAGCCAGCCCCCATCTCCCCAGCAAGTCAGCCAAAGGCGGACGAGCCCGATCGAAGCAAACAAGTCGTGCACAGCGCTTCGTCTCAAATTAGGGCTGGGCTGATGCATGCGTGCACGCAGTCGACCTCCGTCGGCGCATGGATGCGCGAACCCGCCAAAGGCGGGCGACGGTGAGCCCGGATGGCGTGTCGACGAAGCTGCATGCAGGCAGCAGACAAGCCCTAATTTGAGACGAAGCGCTGTGTTCCGACGAAGAACGTTTCAGAGTGAGAAGTCGCCCCGTTTTGGATAACTAATGATCTGACAGTGTCTAGAGATTGGTAGACACCGCCTACCTCACATTCGCCTACGTTCCATCTGATTCCTGCCTCAGTACAAGACTTCAACACTTTCGCGAACTTAGGGAGTTGGCCCACCCCCTGCACTAGTACCTAGATAACAGGAGGACGGGATATGAAAACGAAACATCTCAAATCAACACTCGCTTTAGTTACCGCCACTCTAGTCATGGTTCTTTTCAACAACTTTGAATATGTGAACTGGAGCAAAATCTTAAAGCTGCCAGTAATTGAAACGGTGAATGAAGCTTCACGCGTTGCCCATGCTAAAGAGTTGTTGGGAGGCCGCTATAAAGGTTCAGCCGCTCAAAAAATCGAAGGCCGTGTGGCTTTGAATTTGATGATCTATAAAAAGGTTCAAGGCTATCTTGAGCCGCAATGGAAAAACCGCGCAGGCGATATTTCCAGCGCTATCATCTCTGAATCTGACAAGTTCAACTTGGATCCAGTATTCGTGATGGCGATCATTAAAACAGAAAGCACATTCAATCCACTGACTGTGGGTAGCTTTGGCGAAATCGGCTTGATGCAAATCAAACCTGATACAGCTCAATGGATTGCGAACAAATACGGTATTCCTTGGAAAGGTAAGAAAACTCTTACGAACCCAGTGACTAATATCCGTATCGGTGCGGCTTACATGGACTACCTTCGTAAGCAGTTCCCAGGTAAAGCGAACAAATACGTGAGCGCTTACAATATGGGTCCTAAAAACGTTCGCCGCTTGCTAGCTCAAAACGTGGTGCCTGAGGAATACAACGGCCGTGTGATGAAGAATTACAAAGACTTCTACACAAACTTGGCTGATGCTCCAACGATTCAAACGACAGTGGCTACGAACTAAAACCAAAACGACTTAAAAACAAAAAGCCCTGGTTCATCACCAGGGCTTTTTTCATTTTCTGAATTTAGAGAAACTTAAAGCGCCGATAATTCCGCGCGAACGCGCTCTTTAGATTCCTCGCGACGGCTGACGTAATTCAGGATTTTGATAGCGCTGATAACGCCCACCACATTGTCATCCATGTCATAGATCGGAGAAAGATAAAGAGGTTTCATCGTCAAAATCATTTTATCGAAACCGAAGTTTTCAGTTACTAGATGAACCGGGATGATGTTTTCAACGTTCGTGTGAACCAAAGTTCCATTCGTTGTTGCTTCCTGGAACTGCAAGTATTTATCCGTGATCGATTGATCGCGGCTGAATAGTTCGTACCAAGGAATTGAAACCAACTCATCCAAAGAGTAACTGCAGCAGTCCATCAAAGAAATACTGCGGAACGTTTGATGACCTTCCGTGTTCACAACTTCAAAGCTAGTTTCGTCGTCCACAGAAGAAAAGAAATCAGGGTGTGTCTTCAAGCGGAATGCACTTAGAAAGCGCCACAAGAACTGCTTGTCAGAAATGCGCTCACCAGTGGAGTGCATTTGGAAAAACTCAACCCACTCCGCCAATGCGTTAGCAATCGGACCTTGCGCTTCTGAAGGCAAGCGATCAAAAGCCAAGCCAGGATAATCACCTTTGATAGAACGTGGCTTTTCAAGAAGAGCATGGAATTGCAGCAAAGACTCACGGTAGAGTTCTCTGACTGGATTTGATTCGGGAAGATTTTCAGAATTCAAAATATTTTCAAGCATATGCACCTAAATTCATTTCTACCACGAAAGCTGAGCAAAGCAAACAATCTCCCCTCAGATGATAACTAATGCAATCAGCCCCGGGCGGGCCTCAGACTCTGGCTTTTAAGGATTTTAAAGGCGTGAATCCCGCCAACCACAGCACCCGTCACGTCATACACCGGCGATAGATACATTGGTTTGATGGTCGTTGCCAGTTTCTCGAACCCTGAAATTTCCACAACTTCGTGTTCTCGAATCAAACCTGGTAGATCCCTGTGGGCCAAAGTTCCATCTGTAATGTTTGATTGAAGCTTTATGTAGCTATTGGTGATGTCCTCATCGCGGCAATACAGGCTCGGCCACGGGACAGAAATCACTTCATCCAAAGTGTAGCTACACACCGCCATAAACGACAGGCTGCGAAAGGTTTGCAGACCGGCACGATTGACCACTTCAAGGCAGGTTTCATCATCGATTTTAGAAAAGAAATCACCGTCAGGCTTTAAACGAAAAGCCCCTAAGAAGCGCCACAAAAGCTGCTTATCAGAAACTGAATGAGGGGTGGCATTCATTGAGAAAAAATCCACCCACTCTTGCAGAGCGAGCAGCACGGGGGCCTTATATTGCTCTGGAAGACTATCATAAGCATACCCAGGGTAGTTCCCTTTGAGCTTGTGACTGCCCTCTAGCAACTCAGCGAACTTCTTTAACGCTGTTTCATAGGGTTCGGCAGAGGTGGATATGACTTCAAGCAATGACTTCATGGAACAAGCGTAGCGAAAGCTACTGAGGATGTCGAATTATACGCAAAAAAAAGAGGGAACTTGAAAAAGCTCCCTCTTTTTTAATTTTAACTTTTTTAAACAAGCCTGTGTGGGCTTATGTATTTTTCGTCAAGAAATCAACGATAGCATCTTTCGGGTGGTTACCAACAAGTTGGCCCACTTCGCTGCCGCCTTTGAATAACAACATCGCTGGAATACCGCGAATACCGTATTTTGAAGGAGTCGCCGGATTCTCATCCACGTTCACTTTTACGATCTTAACTTTACCAGTTAACTCAGTCGCCACTTCCTCTAGTTTTGGAGCCAATGCACGGCAAGGACCGCACCACTCTGCCCAGAAATCCACAAGAACTGGAGTTGAAGAATTCAAAACTTCTGTTTCAAAAGAACCATCTGTTACTGCCGTTGTATTTACGCCCATAGAGGCCTCCGTATTAGAACAAATTACCATACTTAATTTGAGAACGGAAAAGATATAGTCAAGGTCCCCTAAGGAGCAATCACTTTTTAAAGAGGGCTTTTGTGAACTGTTGGCGCAACTTATCGAGATCGTTAATGGATTCCTTGTCCCACTCTGACGCGATGTCTTGTTGACGTTTGCGGGATTCCACACGGGTGATAGTGCTAACTGGAGCGACTTTCACATCCGCAACCAGGTTTGCGTATTTTTTCATTCGTTCCGCAAGCTTAGCGGTGGCGTTTTCAAGCTCTTGACGAGCTTTCGAAGGCGCAGCCTCGGGCTGAGCAGCTTCTAACTTGCCTTTGACGGCCTTAGCATCTGCGGCTGGGGCACCCGGTGTGCCGGTGTTTTCGACCTTTTCTACCTCAGGCGCGCCGCCTCCAAGAAGCTCTCTCTCCAGAGCTTTTAGGTCCACATCAGGAAAGGCCACTTCTTCGGGAGCGGATTCGGCTTGGGATTCAGAAACGGAGGCCTGAAACTTTGCACCTATTTTAAAGCGCGGAGTTTCCTTTTCTTCTTCGTTATTTAGCGTGAACTCTGCACCTTCACCTTGAGGTTCTTGATCGATGTTAAAGCCCATACCTGCAGGAACATTTTCGTCTTCTTCAGGTGAAGTTCCTTTAACAAAGATGGCTTCATTTTCCGTCGTGAATTTACCCTGCGCTGCCGCAGGCGAAAGAGGTTTTGTCGCCGGGCTTTCCAGATGACTGGCTTTGTTTAACTTTTCTAGCAGAGCGCTTTCATCCTGCCCTAGTAATTTGGCCAAAACTTGCACGATACGAAGTGGCGCGACCGGCGCTTCTAAAATCATATCGACACGCAGCTTGATCAAATCTTGGGGACTGGGTTTAAAACCTGCCGGAAAAATTAGGACAGCCTTACCACCCCAACGGCTCATCTCTTTCAAACGCTTGCCGACCCCCAACGAGGAAACCTTGGCTCCTTTACCGGAACCAATAACCACATCAGGGTTAAAGCTAATAATTTGATCAGAGACGGCGTACTCACTCGACAGACCAATGACGTCAAAACCCACTTTTTTCAAAGTCGATTCGACGCTCATGAGATCCGCGTAGTCTTCATACACCAGAAGAACCTTACTCATATCCTTCTATTGTCAGATATGCGGAGCTTTCGGTCAAACTACAGACTGGACGATGGGCGCGATGACTTACGATTTCCTCCCTACTACAATGAACCCCATGTTCAGTATCTTTAATGGCAAGAAAGCCGTGCAGTACATTTTTTTCGAGATGCTTCCAAGTTTCGTCCTCGGTCTTTTGGTTTTCATTTCCATCATCCTGATGTTCCAGGTTTTGCGTCTCACGGAGTTTGCGCTTGTCCACGGCGTCGCTTTAAAAACCATCGGTGAAATCGTGGGATATGTCGTTATTTCACTTCTGCCCGTGCTGTTCCCGATGGCTTTGCTTTTCTCGGTCCTTCTTACCTACGGTCGCTTAAGTCAGGATTCTGAAATCGTGGCGATGAAAGCATCGGGCCTGGCAATGGGAACTTTGATAATCCCGGCACTGCTCTTAGCTTTGATTGTCGGCATTGTCTCTGCACAGACCTCATTTGTGATCGCTCCTTGGGGAAATCGCCAGTTCGAGGTTTTGTTCACACGTTTGGCAAACACCAAAGCTACAGCCGTTATCAAAGAGGGAACTTTTGCAGAAGGCTTCTTTGATATGGTGGTTTACGCCAATGAAGTGGATTCCAAAAACGGCAAACTTCGCAAAGTCTTTATTTATGACGAGAAAAATGGCGATGTTCCTTTGACCGTTATTGCTAAAGAAGGAAGCCTTTTACCAGATCCTGAGCGTCCTGGTCAGGAAGTTTTGCTTCGTTTACAAAATGGTGAAATTCACCGTCAGGCGAAAACGCACACTAAGATTAGTTTTGACACTTACGATGTGCATTTTTCTGAACCGGATCAATATGAAGAACGCGCTAAGTCTCCGCCTTCTTTGACACTAGAAGAAGTAAAAAACCGCTTGAAACAAGATTTCAAAGATCCGGAAGAGCATCGTATTATGCAGACGGAACTTCACAAACGCTGGGCGATTTCTATTCTTTGCGTGGTCTTTTCTTTGATTGGCGTAGGCTTAGGAACAACAACCAATCGCCGTGCAGCGAAGGCTGGCGGTATGATTCTTTGTATCGGGATTATTATTTTCTATTGGGTGCTTTATGTCGCGGCCGAAGGTGCTGCACGCAGTGGTTCGCTTCCTGTCGCCATAGCAATCTGGGCGCCAAACATCATTTTCGGTGGGATCGCGCTTCAGTCTTTAAGAAAAAATTGGAATTAGAAGAGATCGTTTCAGCTGGAGGTTGGGGCGGTCTTAAAATAAGAGCGATGCAGCAGCATCCTTACTACCACGGTCATCCTTGACCACATCGCCCCTCCCTTGAATCAAATGGTAAGAGCAACTCCCCACCCCTTGCAAAAGATTTTTTTAGATCATTTCACTTTTTTCAGTACCTTTTTGTCATTCAAAATGAGCCACTATCCCTAGTGGGAATCGCTCGAAACACCCACAATACCTGCTGTTTTAAAATTGTCCGTCAATAACTCGGAGTGAAATAAGGTGGACAAATCTTGGGCATCACGCACCATTTGCGCGCCATCCAACAGTAAATCCAGGCCGCCTAAAAAATGCGGATCCAGCGGATGACCCGGCACAACCCAAACTGGACGCGAAAGCTCTGCGGCCTGGTGTGCAGTAATCAAAGTTCCACTGCGACGTCTTGCCTCCACCAATAAAGTGGCACAACCAAGCGCCGCAATCAGACGATTGCGATGATGAAAAAGACGTTTATGCATCACCTGCTGCGGATCGTATTCACTGATGAAACAGCCTCCCTGATCAAGCACGGGAGTGATCCATTCCCGCAAACTGCTGGGATACATTTCCCCTAGTCCCGAAGGTAGCACCACCGCGGTCGGAATGCTCTTACGCAAAGCCAATGAATGCGCTTTTTGATCTACTCCACGGGCACCACCACTGATAACCAACGGCATTTGCTTTTCTAAAAATAAAGCCAGCTCTTGTTCCATCCATTTTAAGGAATCCGCACTGGGCTCTCGACTGCCGACAATGGAAATCGAGCGCTCAATCATCCAACAAGGAGAGCCGCGATAAGAAAGCGTCAGTGGTGGCTCTGCCATACGATAACACTGTGTCGGAAATAAGGGATCACCATAACAAATGAACTGCATGCCCTGCATTTTCCAGCGCACAGTTTCGGCACACAGATCTTTAAACAAGGTAAAATTCTTTTCTAAAGAATCTCCTAGTTCGGGCAGATATTCCTGCATGGCCTGGCGGAGATAAAATTCTGTCAGACAACCGATCTGAGAAAGACGCAAATAAGTTTGATGAATTTCGTCGCGGTGAACGCGATACAGGGGATGGGATTTTATAAGTTGGGAGAGAGCATGGATTTCAGTCATAAAAAAAGGCTCTGCAATTTGCAGAGCCCTTCATTAGTGATTACAACTCAAGATCAAGGTCTTCAGATCCGGACTCCGGCGAAACAGGAGGGGCGCCACCTAAATCCAATTCTTCATCAATTTGATCTTTCGATTCTGGTGTATGACTTTCCTGAACATCAGGGCCTGCTGAAGCCGTTTTTGCTCCCACACCGACATAGTCTCCCAACAAGATATCTTCGTTAGAAGTCGTCACATAAGCTGTGGCAAAGTTTGGCGTCACATTGACGATTTTCAAGCTACCGATATTGCGATCATTCAAAACCGCATTGGCTTGACGATTGCGAAGGGCACTGTCTGCAAAAATTGTCAGATTTTGTCCCACCTGAAATCCGCGGGCCGAACCACCATCTAAGAACACCAAAGAGTTTGAACCAAACAAACCGCGTTTTTTTCCGAACTCCCCTCCCATGATTTTCGCATTGGCAGAGTTATTCACTGTACCCGGACGTGGATCGATCATTGGAACTTCGCCTGGAACCAGAACGGCGCCAACTTCCACCGGCTGAATCGCTTTTTTAACGATCGCGCGATAAATATTTTTTTCAGCATTCACTTTTTCTAGAATTTCTAAACCACCTTGAACTTCCACCATGCGGCCTTTACGACCTTTCACAGCGGGATCAAACACTTCGCCCATATTTTTCTGAACGATGTAGTTCTTTTCTTGGTTACCATTTAATTTTACATACACGTATTGGAATTCGTTCGCCGTTTGTGAATCCAGTTCCGTTGCAGTGATAGTTCCTGCGCCCGGAACTTCGTTATCTGCTACGAAATAAGTCAGATACTCGTAAGGGATCGGCATTTTATTTTCTCTGAATTCAATTTCCACAGCAGAGCTGTCATCAAATACACCGAAGCGACCTTTCGGCAAACTGTTCGGAAGTGAGCCAAGCACGGGAGTGTGCTTACGACGAGTTGGTGGCACCGGAGGCTCACTGATACTTGGTTCAACGATTTTATCACCTTCAGATTCAGCGACAGTTTCGCCTTCCTTACCTGCGACAGCAAGAGTTGGCGCATCCATCATCGTACCTGGATAGAATTTTATATTCATATCCGGAGTGATTTCATGGGGATTTAAAATCGATCCATTATTCAATGACCAAAGTTTCGGCCAGAAGTTTGGATCACCGAAGAACGTGTTAGAAATATCCCAAAGAGTGTTACCCTTTTCGACCTTATAAACTTCGGATTTACGAGCTCCAACGGCTTTGTCCCAAGCTTCATCTGAAGTGGGCTGCGCGTTGTACTTTTTGTAGATATTGTGGAATCGATTTTCTTTATTGAAATCCGGATCACTGCTACCTGCATCTGAAAAACTTGACGAAGCATCGGCATGAGTTGGTGCCGGCACATCGTTCGGTGCAGAAATTTCCGGAGTGGGTACATCAGGCGCTGCTGGGGGTGGCGGAGTTTCAACACTTTGCCCCGACGAAGAGCCCGGTTGAATTTCCGTAAATTCAGGAACACTCGGCTCTATGGGAGTTTCACTTTTTTTAGGTTCTAATACATCCAATGGATCTGCATCCCACGTTGTATCTGGTGGCGGTGCATCCTGACCGTGCGCAGTTTGGAATTGCACCAAAAGCGCACAGAATATAATCGTCAATGAGACTGAGAACTTCTTGTTCTTCACTTTTTGCATCCTTGCAAGTGGTGATTATTCTTAGTTGAACTGTTTCAGTTCAGCATCTGCTCTGAAGGATTCTGGGCTGCCAGGATATTTAGCTCTCACTTCCACAAGGGAACGTTTCGCAAACTGTGGCAGATTCATTTTTTTATATGTCATGGCTTTCGCAAATCGTGCACTCGCCGCTTTATCGCTGTTCGGATATTCTTTTTCGATGCGACCGAAATAGCGAATCGCTTCAGGGAAGTTGTTATGCTCAACAGCCATTCTGCCCGCCAGAAACAATGCATTATCCGCATAAGTGCTCGCTGGAAAGCGCGTCAAAAGGCTTTGTAGACGGCTTTTTAAGCCGATCTCATCATCGCGTTGAGAAGCGCTTACCATTTCAGCATACAGGGCCGTGTCAGATTGTTTCCTGAAATCTTGTCCCGTCAATTCCACCAACAGTGCTTGCTGTTTGGGAGTTTGTGCGGCGCCTTTGATTGTGTTTGTTGACTTGGCTGCTGCAGCCAAAGGTAAGCTTAAAAGTAGTGTTGCTGCCAATCGTCCTAGTTGCTTCATCTCTCGACACTCCTTGATCTTTTACCAGTATGACATGCAATCCAAAGTGCAAACAAGCAGACTTATCCACACAAAATGTTGAGTTATTGTAATGCTGGACCTTGGACCTGTTGAATTTCAAGGGTTTCAGCGATTTGCATGAAATTTAAGCACGGGATAAGCATATGATTTTACTGCCGTATTTTTTAAAATCGCACTGTTTTTCAGCGCTCTAATTTCAGATCTTACAATCCGACTTACACGGACGCAGAGGACTCACGACAGATTATTTTAGAAACCACGTCTGCGGCGCTTTTTGCTAAGTCCTCGAATTCATGATTATTCTTATTCTCCTTGCCTTGAGCTTGAGCAATTGCACGCAGGACACCATGCTGAATAATGCATCAAGCCTTTCTCAGAGTTATCAACAAAAGTGTCTTACATTCATTCCGCGCGAGTCAGAAAATTACTCTGCACTGACCTCAATAGTGTGTGGCGAAAAACTCAGCGATCAGAACCTGAAACAGAATTTAGTGAAGACATCACTGATTCATATATTCATCATTTCAGGTTCTCATCTTCTTTTGCTCGACGAACTTTTCGCAGTTTTAAGAATTCCATTTTTTGTAAGATTCTTAATTTTGAGCTTTTACTCCCTAATAGTTGGCTGGCAACCACCCGCCGTAAGAGCCTTGTCTGCATTGGGTTTGCGAGGACTTTTTAAATCTCGTGGTTGGAAATTTCCACCGGATTTGATGACGATGATTGCGGGATGTTTCACACTCGCGCTTTTTCCTGCGTGGTGGAACTCACCATCACTGCTGATGAGTTGGTGTGCCAGTTTGGCACTGGCATGGACATCGTTGCTAAAAATAAGAAATGTTTTTCATCGCTTGTTGTTCAATCAATGCGCAGTTTTTATTTTCATGTGTGCTCCACTGTGGGGCTTGAGTTCACTTCATCCCCTCGCACTGCTTTACAATTTGTTATTAGGGCCGGTGGTGTCTTACATTTTACTACCGCTAGGGTTTGCAAGCGTCATCATTCCATCGGTAGTGGCGGCCTTTGATTTTGTGATGACGGGCTTTGCACAAATCCTGAAATGGGCCTCTGAACCTGTTCCCATGGTCTCTGCGAAACAGATTTCAATATCCACATTATGGTTTTGGATTTTTGCGTGGCACATCTTTTTTCACTTTTTTCGATTGCGACTTCGCCAAGGAAAGGATGCTGCGTGGAGTGGGTGTTAAGATTTTCACTGTTCTCGATTTTGTTGATAACTTTCAGCGCCACACCCGTGGCAAATAAATCAGTGTTCTCATATCTCGTGATATGGAACGTCGGCCAAGGACAATGGGCGACGTCCATTGACGACACCACCTGCCGACATTTTGACGTGGGCGGCGAACGATTTCCCTGGGGAAAAATCGCCAAGCTTTGCCGCGATAAAAGTAACAAAATTTACCTCAGCCACTGGGATTGGGATCATATCGGTGCGTTAGCGAAATGGCCTTTATCGTGGCAGAGTTGTCTTGCGATGAGGCCGCAGGGAAGTTCGTCGCCGGGAAAAATGCGTCTGCTCGAAAAGTTTTCTGATTGCGCCGAGACGTTGGATGTTCCGCATTGGCAAGGTTTGACGGTTTTTAAAAAATCAAAAAAGTCTGCAGGTAAAGTCGATACAAATGCTGCAAGCCAGATTACGTCTTACAAAGGTTTTTTATTCCCCGGAGATTCACCGGTAAAAACCGAAACTCAATGGCAGAACTTACCTTGGGTGCGTGAAACGCGCGTGTTGCTACTGGGGCATCATGGCTCGCGCACCAGCACATCGGAAGAGCTTTTAACTCACTTGCCACATCTTAGTATGGCCGTCGCATCAGCCCGCTATGCCCGTTACAAACATCCCCATGCAGAAGTGATTTATCGACTTAAAAAGCACCGCATTCCCCTGCTTAAAACAGAGGATTGGGGGAATATTTGGTTTGAATATTAGAGTTCACTCGTGGTGAATATTAACTTCGTCAACGAAGTGATTTAAGGAGTGCATTTTTGAATGCCTTCAGTGTCGTTGCGGCATTCTAAAGGTTTTTTGCAAAAGTCATATTGGGAGGCACATAGCTGATTTGCACTCCCCTGGCCGTATTCGCCTCCCACACAGGCTTTGATGCCGTCACCGCGGTCTTTACAGCGCGTTGGGTATTTACAGTAGGAATTGTTATCGCCGCAAAGATCACCGTTATTACCGGCATTGGGAGACGAATCCAGGCACAACATCACTTTGTCGCCACGATCCTGACATCTTAACGGATAAGCGCACAGACCGGCCGCCCCCGCGCAGTTATCACCCTTCTTACCCGCACCCATCGTGGTTCCTACACAGACGACTTTGCCATCGCCACGATCGCGGCAAACACCGCTCCCGCGACAATTGCAATCAATGCCGATTGCGAAAGTGACGGAAGAAACCACAAGGCCGACGATAAAGACGAAATTTCTCATTCTTAAATCTTAGACGTATTCCCAATGAAGATGCAACTCACACATCGAATCAGCGTTTATTTCCGCTTCGGTAACCGCATGCAGCACGGAAATAAAAAAAGGCCCCGTTTCGGCGGAGGCCTTTTGTGTGTTTCATTATTTTAAATCTGTTACCAGAAGTATGTTACGCGCACGCCGAATTCGCGTGGCGAATTCACTTGGTAAACTTTTGTTCCATAGTAGGCGTTACTTGCATCGTAGGTTACATATTTTTGGTCAAGGACGTTACGGATATAGAACTCAGAGTTCAATTTCCATTGCGCCATTAAGTACGCCAAAGACGTATCCAAGTACCATTGCTCCGGAGCCGACTTGGTATTCGCAGCATCGCCATAGCTTGAAGACAAGTAGCGAAGTGTATTATCCCAGTTCCAGGCATCTGTCGGCTTAAAGGTATAGTTCACACTTCCTGTCCATGGGCTGGCGAAGGGGAACTCGTTACCGTCATAGTTTTGATTTAAAGGACCTTTAAAGTCGATGAAGCGTGTATGGTTGTAACCCACACCTGCCGTCAGCGCATTGTGGGCATTGATATTGTAAGTCGCTTCCAGTTCCGCACCGTACAATTCAGAGCTTGCCGCATTCACGATCGCTGAATTGTAGGGATTGTTCGCTGCGTATTGTACCAGAACCTGTTGATCCACCCAGTGAGTGTAAAACACGTTCGCAGCCACTTTCAGCTGATCTTGAACACGCTTATAGCTTAATTCAAAGTTATGAGTCGTTTCTGGGTCGTACTCGGCCACGGTTGACGTCCAACGATTCACGCTGACTCCACCCGTGCGATACCCTTGAGTATAGGAAATACCGTAAGAACTAATACCTTCCGTCAGGATGTAACCGATTTTAGGAAGCAGGATGCCGCCCTCTTCGTTTCCGCTGGCAGTTCTTGTTGAACCGTAAACGATGTAAGAATCGTATTTGTTCTGCATATACTCATAGCGAAGACCCAAGTTCAACGCATGATTTTCATTGAACTTATAAAGCATGGAATCAAAGATCGCATAGGTGTTTTGGTACTTTTCAGTTTTTTGACGAACTGGGATAGGACCTGGAGCTAACACGTTAAAGTTGTAGTCATCTTTGATAACGTAGTCATGATAGTGCAAACCCAAAACGTTCTTTACTTTTTCGCTTTGGTATTTGTACAGGTTTTCAACGCTGAGATAGCTGTCCTTATGATCTTCGTAACGAGTTCCCGCAGTCGCAGCCGAAGTTCCATCCGCGTCAGCAGTCGCATCTTGGTCACTTTGCGAGTAAGCCAGAATCGTTTCATTCGATGAGTTCTCGTTGATTTTTTTAGTATAACGAAGGCTGGTTTGTTGATTGTTCGTCAATGCACGGTTGTCGACATCTTCATAAACTTTATAATCAAAAGGATCTGTCGATTGCGAATATGTACCGCCAGCTTCATTGTTGAGAATTTTGATGTTCCAACGAATCTCGTCGAACGCATTCAATTTATAAACCAAATCCTGGGAGATATAATTCTTATCTTGACGTCCCCAACGATCATTGCCCGTCGTTACGTTTTCGATGAAGCCATCATAACGTTCTACGTTCACAGAAGTACGACCAAAAAGGTCTTCGCTTAGTTTATAGTTGGACACCACGCCGACTTCTTTGTAACCGTAGCTGCCAAAACCGGCTTTAGCTGCGCCCTCGGTCGCATCCGTGGCTTTACGGTGGAACAAAAGGATGTTACCCGCGAGCGAGTTGATACCTTGAGTTGTGGATTGAGCACCCCGATAGATTTCTACGTGATCCAAATCCCAGAAATCAAAAGCGCCAGCAGAGATGGCGAGATCCGTTTGGAATACATCGTCTACCAGGATCGATGCCAAGTTGTCTTTTTGATACCCTGTCACGCCGATATTGTTAATACCGCGAAGGCTGAAAGTATTGTCGTTCTTATTCACTTGAACGTTGGGAAGACCATTGATGGACTTCAAGGAGTCGGCCTTAACCCCTTTATCGTAGGACTCAGCTTGGATGACAGTAATGGACTCTGTACTTTCCAAGTAGGATTTGTCTTCTTTATTCCCCAAAATCTGCACTTGTTGCAGTTTGTAGGTTTCTGCGGGTTTTTCCGTTGTCGCCGTCTCTGGTGTCGTCTGTGGTGTTTGTTCCGCCGTCTGGGCATGCGCGAGGCTTGCCTGGATCGTGAACAATACTGCGATGAAAATTCTCATTACTGTCTCTTCCTTCTTTCCCTTTTATAATCCTTTATAACTAACAAAATTAGGAACCATTTTAGATGTTTTGTAGTGCTCTTTACCCAGCATGTCGTTCAAGATGGTCGCCGATCTCCAGGCCATCAAGCTCGTTTGCGGTTCAGAGATTCCATGCCCATGACGGCTAAAGTTCATGGCATAGATCTTATTCTGCGAAGGGCCCTTCCATTTCACAGAAAAGTTCTTCTGCAAAATAAAGCGGCCGGTGTTATCAAAATCAATCATGTGTTGAATCGGCTCGATGATGTGCGGGATGCGAGTTCTAAAGCCCGTGCTTAGAATCACGATATCAGCATGGTGCGTTTCCGTTTTGTTCGAAAACGTGCTGCTGACAGTCAGTTTATAGCCACTCCCGGCCTCTTCCAGGCGATCCATGCAACGCGAAGGCAAGATCTCTACGATCGCTTCACTTTGATGAACGTGTCGAAGTTGGTAGATGTCATTGTAAAGAGCTTCCAAATACTCTGGTGTATTTCCATCAGAAGCCATCTTTTGATGACGAACGATAGGATCTTTAAGGTTTTGATCCAAGCCAAAGAATTCTTCTACGTAATAGGGTGTGAAGTATTCGTTAACGAACGGAGAGTTATCTAGTGGCTCCAGGTTCGCGCGGCTGGAAATCAGACGAGTGCTGGATGGCTCGCCCCATTTGCCTTTAAAGCAGTTGCGGAAGATTTCAATCCCTGTCTGACCGCCACCAATCACCACAACGTTCTTACCAGTGACATCCAATGTTTTAAGATAAGGAGATTTTGCGTGAAATACTTTAGGACCGATGAAGTCTTTGGCAAAATCAGGAACGTTGGGAGTTAGACCCGTTCCGATACAGATATTGTCGGATTTAGCGATGTTGTTACCAGAACGAACCAGGAACTGACCGTCTTTGAAGTTTACTTCGTCGATTTGCGCGCCAAAGTTCAAACGGTGGTTCAATTGTTTGCTGACCCATTGGCAGTACATTTCAAATTCACGGCGAGTCACCACTTGGCGATTCGTATTCATGAAAGAGTAATACAAACCATTTTGAACCAGATAGTTCATGAAGCTATACGGGTTTGTAGGGTCCGCTCCCATCACCAGGTCTTTTAAGAAAGAGGTTTGCATTTCAGAATCTGCAAACATGATTTCTGAGTGCCAGTCGAAACTTGGTTTACCGTCAAAGAAAGCACTGTGGATCCCCGCAGTTTTATCTGCCAAGGCCGCAAGGCTTAGATTGAAGACGCCGATACCAATTCCTATAAGATTGTATTTTTGTTCCATCTTACAGTGCTCCTTTATTCAATCCCAACACAATGGGATTCATAAGTTCGTCACCGACCATGGGGACTGGGCGTTCGTGGGAGTCGGCATAGCCGATCTTGAAACGCACCTTATTTACCAGCACACGAGGCATTTTTTCCGCCAGAAGGTTGACGCTGTCATCCACATTCAGGTTTTTCCCCGTAGTTGAAAGATAATCGCGAAGGACTTCGCCCAGAATTCCGTAAAATTCGTATTCTGAGTATCCATCGCACTCCTGCAAAACTTCCGAGATAAAACGTAGAACCGTGACAAAATGTCCCGTGAACAAATCGTGAATCAAATAATTGCGAGGAAGCTGCAACAAATGGCTCGCCAAGTTAGCAGACTCCTCGACCAGAACAGAACCCTTCGCCACGCGAAGATCACCCTGGAAGTCTTTAATGATCAACCCCACCGGTGCGTGATCTTTAAGTTTCAAAACAATGTTTTGCCCATGGGAAACCAGGCCAATGCCGTATTTCAGTTGCAGGTGGTACAGCGGCACCACGACGACTTCGAAATACTGGCGAAGCCATTGTGACATGGTCAGCCCCGAAGCCTTTACGTAAGCACCCAACAATGATTTTCCATCGGTATCTTTATGGAAGAAACTGCCAGTCAAAACTGAAGTTTCTCCTACACCCGCTTTGGATTCTGCGCACTCTCTCCAGATGGCGCCCAAGTATTCGTGATAACGATATGGAGCCAAAGCCAATTGCCTATAGATCGGATGTTGAAAGCTTACGCCCGCTTTTTCACTTAAGACTTGAACGTTTTTAAGAACGTCGTCTTTCGCGCAGATGTCGTTCATCTTTTGCGACAGCTCACCACCCACTGGAATGTATTTCGCGGCAATACCACGGATGCTGGAAGTATTTAGGATCGTAACTGGAAGTTTGATATCCCAAAGACCTGGACGAGTGACGTTTGAAAGCGTACGAATCGAAATTTGCGGTTGATATTGGTCACCGAAAACTCCCAAAGCTTTGATCACGCCCGTGGAAAGTTCCGCGGCAAATTGAACCTGAATAAAACGATCCCACTGCCATGGGTGAACAGGAACGAAAACGTGCTCTGCCTTGTTGATTTCAAGTTCCGTAAGCTCTTGATTGAAACGTTTTAGTTCCGCTTCATCCATGGACTGCGCCAAAATAACGTCGGTGTTTACTCCTGGCATTTGGGCTGCCAAGGCCGAGTTTTTACGAACTGCCAACCACATCAAACGAATCAAAGGCTGACTTTCAGGTGCAAACTCTGCCAGATCCCCTTCACTCCACGTGATGCGGCCTTTATTCAGCAAAAGTTTGGGATGGCCATTGAGGATTGATTGAATTTTTAGGCCTGACCATTTCGTCATTTCAGTTGAAGTTTGTTCTGCCTGTTTTTGTTCAATGCGCAGGTCCGAAAACAATGTGTTGTGCATTTCTTCTAAGAAGTTCCCCAGAATAATGTCATCCATGCCAGTTTCTTTTTGGCAGTCGATAAAGAATTGGCCTGCGCTTTTGACCGGCATTTTAATGCCGTCAACGACGCGAACGATGGAATCAGCTTCGACTTTGATATCGGTCCAAATCCCCTGCCACCCCTGACAGTGGTATTCGATACCACTTTGCAATGCGAACACGAAATTTTGGCCGTCCGTCGTGGCTGGCTTCAGAATTTGCTCATAGCTAAGCTCCTGAAGGCTTTTCGCCACCAGGTTCTGATTGACCCGCACCCATGCAGATCCAGAATGAAGTGTGTTCGCTTTTAAATTCACAGGAAGTTCCCTAAAAAGAACTTTTCGCGGCGGCATTCAAGAAGGGCTGCACGTTTATGAGGGAAATCAAATTCCTTCACTTTTCTCCATGCGGGGAAAGTCTCAACATAACGAATGATACGTTGATTGTCTGAACGTGGTTCGGCCATGATTTTACGCGTGCGTGGTTCTTCCAGAAACAAGTAATGGCTGGCAGACTTTAGAATCGCGTCAGTATTTTTAAAGCCCAGGTATTCCATGTTTCCGATCAACAAATGGAAACCACGGTCGAAGGCTTCAGAGTCATAGTAAGGACCCAAACGGTCTTCAAGAGTCCAATACATCTCGAAATAACCAACAGGAACACCGTCAAACTCCACGAAGGTTGGAATGGAATGCAGGTCCACCAAACCTTTTTCCAGATATTCTTTAAGTTCTGCTTCTGGTTTTGCTAGTTCCCAAAATTCGTTCACATAGGGTTGATTGTGCCAGAAATGAAAAGTTTTTAGATCACGTTCGACATCGACCACACGGAAACTAATCGTCTTACCAATGCTTGGCACAAAGCGCGAATAAAGCAAATCCCCTGGACGTGGTTGTGGGCGAATGGGATGGTGAACATCGCCAGAATACATCCACTGCTCAGGTTTCAAAGTTTGCGTCCCATACGTGCACCACAATGCTGGGTTTTGATAAAAGTCGGCACGATGCGTGGCTGTTTGATTTACTGAAATCGTTTTAAGTTCCGGCTTATTCACAAACAGATGCTCCATGGCAACCAATGAAGATGCCGGAGAAGTTTCTTTTGCGCTCAGCTGAATTTTCTCGCCACTGTCTTCGATATTAAACTTTACCGTGACTTCAGGTCCTGAAACGGTCAGAACTCCGTCAGCTAGTTCTGCGGTAAAGTTCTTCTTTTCTTGAACATGCAAGTAAGTTTGTTTCATAAATCGTCCTAAGCCTCTGCTGTTATTGCCGCAGCAATGGGATTTTTAATCAGATTGTAAATAGCCAGTGGATTGGCCGTCGTGTTTTCGTTTAAATTTTGCAGACTGCAAGTAAAGTTGCCTTTGTGCCAGATTTCTGCCTGATCCAAAAGATAGTTCAAACAAGACAAGTCCTGCGGATTCGATGCACGAATAGCCAACAAAAAGTTACGCAAATCCATTACCAACTCATCTTCACTCACCCAACCGTCTGCAGCGATCGCGGCAATAACGTTAAAGGTTGAATTGATCATAAGGTAATACGCAAACAGGATATTGCCCTTATCATCCAGAATATTTCCGTTTTCCATTTTTAGGCTGGAAACATCTTTGCCGTACAATGAGAAGCCAAAGTGGCTGTAACCCGTCCCTTGGCAATCACGGAAGTAAGCTTTTTCTGGAAAATTAGCTTTCAGGCTTAAAATCAGATTTTGCTGATGAGCACCCAAAAGAATTCCGTAATTGGCTTGAGCATGCACTAAGGGCTTAACTGCCACTTCAAGATAACGCGCAAACCATTGCTGAGAAATCTCACGCAATGAACGATGAGTTTTTTCAGTTTCCTTACGAATGGCTTTTTGAATCAGGTTTTCACCACCCAAAGGGTTATCCTGAGCCAAAGTCGAAAGCACGACCGCTTCCTCATTGTTATTTTCCGTAAATGGATTTTCACGGCAGACCACAATAGATTCCGTCAAAATTTCGCCAGCCGCATCTTTTAGTGCCATAAATGCAGGTTCAAAGACGATGTGGAATTGCGGATGTTTGCGAGAAAACTCCTGAGCTTTCGAAGTCATAAAAACATCATAAACCTGCAGACCGCGAACCACTTCGACCGGAGTCAGGTGACGAATGGAATTCGTCAACCGCAGGGTTAAAGAAAACTTCATCATATACGGAGAATGCGCCCCATAAATCGAACGCAATGAAGTCGTCGGATACCACTTTTTGTCGGCTTGACCTAAATCAATCAGATCACCCTTTTGCAAATAGCTTTGTACCACCGGATTTTTCACCAGGTGCTGTTTTTGCCATGGATGCACTGGGAACGGAATAAAACCTGCTTTTAACTTAGCGGATGCCTGTTCTGAATTTTCAAAGTCATTTAAGAAAGCATCCAAAGTCCATTGTTCAACGTGGAACTTGTCGGCTTTTTCATTGGCGACCACTTCCGGTTTTGCCAGGAACCAGTTCAAAGCGAAACTTCCTGCCATTTCTGGAGAGTACTGGCGATAGTCGGCCTCATCGAAGCCTTCACGCATTTTCGGATACGGATGAAAGTTATGCCCGATCATCAAACCTTGCTCCGCCTGTTGGAAGTTCATCGGCTCAGAGTAAATGCTTTGCAAGTCCTCTTGACGGTGCCCCAATGCCAGTTCAATGTTTTCCATGCTGTTTTTTAAGCGTTCCAGAAAGACCGCATCATTGCCCAAGCTGTTCGGAAAAATGGTCGTTAAATGTTTCGCCAACTCTGAAGCGACCGTCAAAAAGTCAGCCTCTATCAGAACGCTGTCTTTTTGAATGAAGAATAAAGAATGATATTGATGACGCCCCATCAAAGAACTGCGCGTAAGTGGCAAGTACATGGCCGCGCCATCCTTCAGATTCACCACCAAGGCTTGCTTACAACCTGTCTTAACAGAAATGGCTGCCGGCGCCTCTATAATGGAATAATCAAACCACTCGCGGAAAAGAGAGTTAAAGAAACAAGAAGCTGAATGACGAAGAGAAAGTTCGTGCAAATTCATATTATGCCTCCCCAGCTACGACGGTGCGCTGGCGATAAAGAATGACAATGCTGACCATCATCAGAACAACCAATGACACCAACAGTGTTTCTAAGGAGAATATTTTAATTTTCAAAGTAAAGGCTGCTAAGGCTCCACCCACGGCATAACCGATCGTGTTCGCAGCACTGACGATGCCAGCTTTACGCCCCAAACCCACGTGCTCAGGATCCACCGCCGTCATCAACGTTAAGTAACATGGTGGAACCAAAGCAATCCCGACCGATAAAAACACAATCGCTGTCCAAAGTTGCGATTCCAGGTTCATCACTTGCAATAGAATGGAACCCGCAAGGAGCGTCAACGCCCCCAGAACCAAAGCGCCCTGCCAAGGATTTTTAAAGAACATACGTCCTAAGAATTGAGTGGCGACGGCAATAATAGCACTCACCAACAATAATTTGGCCATCAAGATACCAGAGTCCTGACTGGATAAAGAAAAACTGTGTTTCAGTATCACTGCCAACGATGAATTCAAAATACCGATAAAGCTTGTGAACAAGACGGCTAACAAGAAAACCCAGCGCATGCGATTAAATGCCAAGCCCCACGCAGAGACTCCGGATTCTTTCGCGACAGCAGATTTCATGTGCGGCGCTGGCAAACGAAGAGCCCACACATTCAACGCCAGCAATGCCATAATCCAGAACAAGAATCCTACCAAAACCTGATCCATGTTTTGGCCACCGCTGACCAAAACATAAATCGGCCCTAAGGAGCGACCAATGTTCAAGCTCATGGAGTTTGAGATCATCGCCTTCATCGCAGATTTGGATTCAGACAAATCCACTTGCAAAGCTTGCGCAACCGGCACCACAGCAGAAGCTAACAAACCATAAATCACGCGGCTGATAATCAATACCACCAGCACCGCAACGGGACCGATTTTTTCACCCCATTGAGTCAGTGCCCACAACATCAGAGTGGAAATACCCAGCCCCGCGAGGCCCGCCAGCAAGATCGGTTGACGACCGACCTTATCACTTTTCGCAGCCCAATAAGGAGAAGACCACAAAAACAAGAACGACCCGGCACTGAATGTCGCCACGACCGAGGACAGACTGACGTGCATCGTTTCTGCCAAATATGGCAAAAGCGTGAACAGCAGAATCTGCAGCGCACTGAACGTGATGGTATTAAGGTTCGCCAGGATCGCCAAACTCACGATTTGCCCCTTTTTCCACGCAAGACAACAGCTCCCGTCAAAATCAATGGAATCAAAAGAATGTAACCTGACGCCATGGCAAATGTGCCACCCAAAATAAAGGCTCCAATAATCATGACCGCGGTCACGACAAATAAAACCAAAGGAATTGCAAAACGGTTTTTAAACAAAAGACTATCCGACAGCTTGCGAGTTTCCATGGAAACCCCTTTGACCTGAGTGGCTTTTTTACGTTTGTACCAAATCACCAAACCAAAGATCGGCAGCAACAACGAGAAGATCGAAAAGCCCAACCAGACGATTTTCAAAAATAGCCCGCCGTAATTTCCAAAGTGCAAAGGCTCCGATGCCAAAGTGATCTTCATATACCAAGGGAGCTCACGCACTTCACCTTGAGTTCCCGTTGCGGCATCCACCACCACCAACTGAGTCATGCGCTCCGTTTGTGGCGTGTTCCCCACCATCACCACCAAGAAATGATTCGGCGGAGAGAACTGAGTATCCGGCATGGCGATGTAATCAACTTTTGCGTTCGGCAAAGCTTGTCCAGATGTTTTAATCACTTGATCCAAAACAGAAGCATTGTGGGCATGATCATTGTCACCGTGAATATCTTTGTACTGCTGATTGATTTCTTTCAGTTCCTGATATTGGTAAACTTTAATCAACGTCGAACTGATTCCCAAAAAGAAGCCCGTCGCACCAATAATCAAACCCCAAGCAAAGACACCGATACCGATGTAACGATGCATGTCTGAAAACCAATGACGAGGCGATTTGATGCGAACTTCACCGAAAGCGACTTTCTTGGCGAAGTTTCCATAAATGAAAAATCCCGAAAGCATCACAAAGAAATACAGCAAACCAATAAAACCCACATACATTTTCCCGTAAGAACCCAAGAAGAACTCACGGTGCAGTTTTAGCATCCAGTCCATGAAAGAACTTTTGCCGGCTTCCGCGTTCAACTCTGCACCGGTGCGCGAATCAAACATGAGCTTGCGGGCCCCACGGAACATTTTGGAATCGTTCATCCCCAGGCGCACATTTACGATGTTTTCGTGTTCGTCGTCTTTGAAAACAGCAAGAGGTCTTTCGCCGGGAAATTTCTTAAGAACATCCGACAACAAAGTCGAATACGACATTGAAGTCTGTTCCGCAGGCACAGCTACCGTCTCATGAACGGAACCTTCAACTTCTTCTTTGAAAAGTAAAATCGAACCACTGATGCTAAGAAAAATGAAATGCACGGCCACGAAGAGACCGAGATAAATATGGGCTTTGTAAAAGAATCGGAAGGCTTTTGTTTTTAATGTCATACGTATGGGTGAAATAGGTAACACACAGAGTGAAAAACCACAAAAATTTGACCTTTGTGAGGAGTTGTTGAAAACCTATTGGGAAGATATTTTCTGAGTGTCAAAATACCTGACAGCGCGACATAAATTGCCAAACATTTGTGAACTTGTTTTACTTTAAAAATGAAGAAACAGAAGGCTATTCAGGCCATCGAACAAGAAGGAATTTTGCTGGTGTACCCAATTAAAAACAGTCCGGAACCGGATTCGTTATGGGCCCACCTGTGGCCTCGATCCAAGATGGTTTGGGAGTGGGATGCTGATGCCGATCACAAGGTTTCTGACCTGTGGCTTTTGAAAGAGGAACTTTCTCGCTCTGGCAAAGTCGTCTATGCAAAATGGTACCAGAATCGTGCGACGTTTTTCTCTCAAGAAGCTTTTGTGAATATGCTGGCTTTTCAACGCAGCGAGGCCCCCCTTTCTCCGAACAGCCAAGTCATCTTGGAGGCCCTGGAGATGGACTCCCCCTTATCGACGAAGCAGCTGAAGGAAATCGCCGATCTGCAGGGCCGAGATATGGAATCCACCTACAACCGCGCGATGAAAACCTTGTGGCAACGCCTTTTGATTGTGGCTTTTGGTGAAGTTGAGGACTCGAGTTTTCCATCTACTGCGGTGGGTGCAAGCCGAACACTGTTTGAGCCGCTTTGGGAGCAGTCTTTGGCGATTTCCCCTGAAAAAGCAGAGGCTTACTTGATCAAAAAGTTAGGCGTCGAAAACAAATTTTGGAAGTTCGCCAAGAAAATTCAAGCTACCAAAACGTAATGTATACTAAAGATGCCATGAAAGTTCTGCAAATCCACAAATCCGATTGAGTTTCCAGAGCCAAACTCCATAGTTCGCGCTATAAACGGGCCCTCTTTTTCGCCCTTGAACTATGGAGTCAAAATGAAATCAACATTAGCATTGTTCTTACTCGTGTTGGGATCTACTGCCACAACATCAGTCCAGGCTGGCGCCCGCGACTGGCGCATCACTCAGCCCGCTTGGACTGAAGAACACGAATATCAATTCGGTCAGTTCGTTACTAAATTGGGAAATGCCGTTGAGAATCGCCGCTGTGCTACTGTGACGGAATGCCTGAACAGCCCAGCCAATATGTTTTACGGAACAGATCCAGGTGGACTTAAATTCTTCGCAGACTGCGCGGATCTTCCTTACTATCTTCGTGCTTACTTTGCCTGGAAAAGTGGTCTGCCATTTTCTCAAGCGACAGGTTTCACTGCAAATCCAGCAGGACCTGAAGACTTCAACAAAGACATTCGCTATTCCACAAACGGTAACTCCGTTAAGTATCGCAAAGATGTTTTGACGAAGAAAAATGCTTTACGCCGTCCGGTTTATCCTGACGCTGTTAGCTTTTTGAATTCTGATTTGATCAACACTGTATCGACAGCGGCTTACCGGATGATCGGTGATGTTCAGGGTGCCACATATTCTGATTTCTATCCTGCTCGCTTGGACCGCGTGGGTATTCGCCCAGGGACCGTGATTTACGATCCAAATGGTCACGTGGCGATCGTTTACCGTGTGACAGAAGCGGGCCGCGTTTTATACATCGACGCTCACCCTGACAACACTTTGACGATGGGTCTTTACACTTCTAAATTTATGCGTTCGATTCCTGGCCAAGGTGCCGGGTTTAAAAACTTCCGCCCTTTGCAATTGGTGGGCGCTGATATGGATAACGGCACTTACATCGGTGGCCGTATCGAGGCCGCCGACAACAGAAACCTTGCCGCTTACGGAACTGAACAGTACTACGGCAACGCCCCAGATCCAGGCGGCGATTGGAAAAAAGGTCAGTTCGTTTTCAAAGGCCAAGTCACTAACTACTTTGAATACGTCCAATTGAAACTGACTAATGGTGAACCCGTCATCGATCCTCTTTTGGATATGAAATTCGAAGTGATTGATATTTGTTCTTCATTAAAGGACCGCGTGGCAGCTGTGGAAATGGCAAGACGCGAAGGCATTCCTTTGAAACAACATCCGGATCGTCTGCCAGTGAATATCTTTGGCGCGACTGGTGAGTGGGAGTCTTACGCCACTCCTTCTCGTGATGCCCGTCTAAAAACATCATTCGTGGATATTTTGAATCAAGCGCAAAAAGCGATGAAGAAATATCGCGCCGGCGATCGCACGCTTCGCTATAACGGCGGAAACTTGGCGAAAGATCTTTTTGCGGTTTATGCGCAGGAAGCAACGATGTGTAAGTTCTCTTACACGACTTCAAATGGCCAAACTTTGTTGATGAATCTTGAGGCCGCCCGCCAAAGACTTTTCAACATGAGCTTCGACCCGTACCACTGCCCGGAAATGCGCTGGGGTGCTCGTAAACCACAAGAGCTTCAATCTTGCACGGATGATCAAAACAAACGTGCATGGTTCGACGCCGAAAGATGGTTGCGCAACCAAACAGATCGTCGCTATGACGTGCGCATGGACTACACTGTTGATCAATTGGGCTCGGGCCCAAAACCTGGTGTGGGAGCACAAACGGCGCCTGATATCGACATCGTCACTTACCTAAAATCCCAAATGTAAAACACTTTTATTGAAATCCCTGCTGGTTGTAGCGCGGGGATTTGGCGGAAGCGAAGAGGAGCCCTCTGCATTCCGCGACACGCCATCCGGGCTCACCGTCGCCGGCTTTGCCGGTTCGCGCATCCTGCGCCGACGGAGGTCGCTGCATGCAGAGGGCTCCTCTTCGCTTCCGCCAAATTTCGGTTTCATTCATTGGGAATTTCAAAAAAGGTGTGAGTGTCCTGAGGTTGCTTGACGCTTTGCTTTGTTTACGGTGGGTGTGAGATGGCACTTGGACGTTTTGAGGGGTGTTTCACTGGGTGTTCTTGCAAGTGTGCAATTAAAGTCGTGGAAAGTATGCAGAATTTACTTTGCGTGGTTGATTCTTCGGTTTTTCGCTTCTATATCCTCGAATAACGCACCAAATTTTGAACTGTCAGTATATCCGGGGGGATCTGTGAAAGTACAATTCGCTCTAATTATATGTGCCTTAGTTTCTCTGATGACGACGACTGCGATCGCAGCTCCTTCTTCAGCTGTGATGGCTAAAATTATATCTCAAGGCGTTCCCACAGATGCATTGGATCGCATGGTTCGTTTCTTGGACGAAAACCATGGTCGCTCTTTCCAACAGAGCACTTATGATTGCGCAAAATGGCCTGACAGCATCAGACCTTGTGACGATTCTGAACGTCGCCCGACAACATCCGTGGTAACTTTGGAATATCCGGAACTTGTATCTATCATCGACTTCACTCAGGCCTCCACGTCTCGTCGTTTCTTTTTAATCAACTTAAGAACCGGCGATGTGATTCGTTATTACGTGGCTCACGGCAAGGGTTCTGGCAGCAGCAATTACGCGACTAAGTTTTCAAACATCAAAGATTCCAAACAAACCTCACTGGGCTTTTATCTGGCGGGCGGAGTTTACTCCGGCTCCTATGGCAAAACTTTGCGCATGTACGGCCTTCAACCCTCCAACGATCAAGCTTATAACCGCGACATCGTTTTGCACGGCGCTTGGTATGTGGGTGAAGACTTCATCAACTCTAAAAATCCTAAAACAGGCCAACCCTTCGGTCGTTTGGGAGTAAGCTGGGGATGCCCTGCTCTTTCATTGGCAATGGCTTCTAAAGTAATTCCACAACTGCAACAAGGCAGCGTGATCCTGCACTACCATAAAGATCTGATGGAAGCCGCAATGACCGGCAACGAAGTTTCAGTAAACGAACCAACTAAAAAGAAATAATAAAAAAGGCGCTCCCAAAAGCGCCTTTTTTTATTTTCAAATTTCGAATTTTACTTCGGCACCGGCAACCGCATGCATCACAACAAACTCTTATCTAGCGTCGAGTGTCCAACCGGAGAATCTTTGAACCTCTTCTGAGATGTCGGCGCCCAGTTCTACGTGGCGGTATGATGTTGGGGAATCCCAGATCTTTTTAACCAGCTTGTTCATAACGTCGTGGCCTGCTTTGTAAAGTACCACATGACCCATCATCGGCATTTCCAAAGTCACTAGGTCTCCCAAGGCGTCCAAGGCTTTGTGACGAACGAATTCGTCAGCCCAGCGCAAACCATCGGGATTGATCACTGCCTCGCCGTCAAGGACGATACAGTTATCCAAGCTGCCACCTTTTGCCAGGCCGCGGGCCTGCAAGGCTTCAACGTCTTTTAAGAAACCAAAAGTACGGGCGCTCGCGATATCACGACCAAAAGATTGCTCATTGATATCCAGGTCGATCGTTTGTTTACCAATTTTAGGATGAGGGAAATCAATCGTCACTGTCACACGCAGGCCGTGGTATGGCACCACGTAGGCGTGCTTTTCACCTTCGCTGAAATAGATCGGCTCTGTGATGTAGCAATACTTACGAGGCTGATCTTGCTCGACGATGCCGACGTCCAGCAAAGCTTTTAGAAACTCTCCCGCACTGCCATCGCAGATGGGGATTTCCGGTCCGTCTAATTCAATAAAAAGATTATCAATACGAAGAGCCGACAAAGCCGACAAACAGTGTTCGATTGTTGCTACCGAAAACGCCTCGCCACCGATTGTGGTTTGATGACTGGTTGCCTGAACATTTTTAGCAGTGACTTTAAGTGAAGGCGAACCCGGCAAGTCCTTACGAATAAAATAAACGCCAGTATCTGGTGGAGCTGGACGGAACGTCAGCGTGCACGCATCCCCAGAGTGGATACCAATACCGTTTACCATTGTTTTTTTACGAATCGTTTTTTGTAAGAACATGAAGCTAGTTTATCACTAGCTACTGGGGCTTAGCAATGCGTAAGGTGCCGACCATATCACCCTTCCAATTGGTGATGTGAGGCTGAGTGAATTTTGAGAGAGCCTTGCCTTCATCCAGATTCATTCCACCCAAATGCAATAAAACCTGTGAGGCCGCAAACTGAGCCGCGCGACCCGCGCCATCAGCGACTTTCAGGGCGAAGGCTACTTTTTTATCAGGCAGAAAGCCTGCAAAAACGCCCTCAGCTCCACCTTTAATTATGGCACGACCCTGTGTCTTTTGAATCACACTTGTGGCGAAATCGTCACTACCAGCGATGTAAAAAGGATTGCTAGTCACCACGCGAGTCAGACGTTGGGCCGCTTGTTTTCGGCGCTCGTTTGTATGCTGATTGATGAATGTCGACATACCGATAGCAATCGCCTGCAATGGCACAGCATAGGTCTGAATTCCGCAGCCATCAATGCCTTCAGGAATTTTTCCATGGTCCACTTTCATCGTTTCCGTCAAAATATTACGCAATCTTTTTTGAGCGGCGTGATCGTGTTTTTCATAGCCGTGATAATCTTCACCCAAATGCAGACAGGTTGAAATCAGTGCGAGATGTTTTCCAGCACAGTTATTACAAAACGCCGTGGGCTTTTTATTATGACGGATGAATTCGTGAGCAGCGGCCTCGTTGTATGGCAGATGCGGACCACAGGCCAGCGCACTTTCTGCAACACCGATTTTGTGAGCCCACGCGGACAAGGCTTCCAAATGCTTAGGCTCGCCTCGATGGGAAGCACAAGCTAGCGCCAACCATTCATCTTTTAATTCAAATTTATCTGCAGCACCGGATTCAATCAAAGGCAATGCTTGAAGCATCTTGATCGCACTGCGCGGATAGGTGGCGTAATTGGTATTACCCCACCCATGCAAAAGATGACCAGCTTCGCTCACCACAGCCACCATGACTTGATGAACACTCTCGACCACATGTCCTCTGAGGACTTCGACGACGAGAGGCTGTCTTGTAAGCATATTAATTCTCCGCTTGGATGATTTCTAAAACTGATTTTTTTGCAGATTCAGTGATCACGCGACCGCGTTGAGTTTTTTGAATGAATCCTTCCTGGATTAGGAATGGCTCATACACTTCCTCAAGAGTGTCACGCTCTTCACTGAGCGCAGCAGCTATTGTATCAATACCTACGGGCCCGCCGGAATATTTTTCTTGGATCAGGCTCAAAATACGACGGTCCATAAGATCCAAGCCGTGCTTATCAACCCCTAGCTGATCCAGAGCATATATCGCAATTTCTTGAGTGACGACGCCATTGCCTTTTACTTGTGCATAATCACGAACTCGCTTTAACAGACGATTCGCAATACGAGGCGTTCCGCGCGCACGACGAGCCACTTCTGCGGCTCCATCATTGTCAATGTCCACATTCAGCTTACGAGCCGATCTGATCAAGATTTTTTGAAGGGCTTCTTTGTCATAAAACTGAAGTCTTTCTACAATCCCAAAACGATCACGAAATGGAGGATTTAATAGTCCCGCTCGAGTTGTCGCTCCCACCAATGTGAAAGGAGCCAACTGAAATTTCATTGAGCGAGCACCCAAACCATCACCCGTAACGATGTCGATGTAATAGTCTTCCATCGCCGTGTAAAGATACTCTTCCACATGACGGCTTAAGCGATGAATCTCGTCGATAAAAAGGACAGAGTTTGGCTTAAGAGAAGTCAGGATCGCCGCCAAATCACCTTTTTTGTCGATCGCAGGAGCTGATGTCATTTTGATATCAGAACCCATGTCGTTCGCAATGATTTGCGCAAGTGTTGTTTTGCCCAAACCTGGAGGACCTGAAAGCAAAACGTGATCCAAAGGTTCACCACGGAACTTTGCAGCCGCCACGAAAACTTTGATTTTATCTTTTACGATGTCTTGTCCGGAAAACTCAGCGAAATCCTGGGGACGCAATTCGTTTTCCCAAGCCTTCTCACCGCCACCACCGCTGGCGCTTTCAGTGATTTCATCCTCTAAAATACTGCCTTCGATAATGCGACTCATGACAAGTTTCCTGACAATGTTTGGAAGCCTTTTTTCACACCCTCTTCAACCGTGATAGTCATCGGAAGAGTAGAAACGAATTGATCCACCAATTGAGATTTGTAACCCAAGTTTAAAAGAGCCGAAGTGATTTGCGTCAAAGATTCAGACTTGGCTTTGCTGCCTTCATCGATGGATACCAATTTGCCTTTTAAGGTCAAAATGATTTGCTCTGCCGTTTTTTTACCGACTTTAGGCAAACCTGAAAGAGCTTTGGCATTTCCAGCTTCAATCATTTCCTGAATCTGTGCGGGACGACCGCCAGACAAAATGCTCAACGCCATTTTTGGACCGACACCGTTTACTTTTAGCAAAGACAAAAACAGATTTTTTTCTTCTTTATCGTGAAAGCCGAAAAGAGTCAGAGCGTCTTCGCGCACGTGCGTGTGAATCCAGACGATGATGTCTTTACCAAGCAGTGTTGTAAAGTCACCCAACGTACTGGCAGATGCCAACACTTCGTAACCCACACCTTGAACGTCAATCAGAGCTGAATCATTCAATACTTCAATAATTTTACCGCGCAAATAACCGATCATATACTCACCGCTCTTTGTATAACTGCGTTCTTTTTCATTTCAAAGGCATGGTAACAAGCCATAGCCAGAGCATCCGAGGCGTCGATGCGATTGATAACTTTAATATTTAGCATCGCCTTTAAAACAGCCTGCACATCTTCTTTCGTTGCAGCACCGGTGCCCGTGATACCTTTTTTAACCGAGCGAGTGGCGTACTCAGAAACCGCGGCTTTTCCCAGGCCGGCTTCGTACATGATCACTCCCCGTGCGTGACCTAATTTAAAAGCACTGTCTGCGTTTTTACCCAGAAAGATTTTTTCGATCACGACTTGTTGAGGACGATACTTTTCCATCACTTCACGAAAAGCAGAACCAAGCTCTGCCATACGCACAGGAAACTCCTGAACAGCATCAAGCAAAATCACGCCATGATTGATGTGCTCAATCTTGCCATTGCTGATGCGAACCACACCGAAGCCTGTAATGCGGGAACCGGGGTCGACCCCAAGAATCGTCAAACTCATACTTTTAATTTCATTCCGAACGTATTGCTAAGTCAATGAATGTGCACTAGAATCTGACGTATGCCGAAGATTGAAGCAAGCGCGATCGAAAAATATCAGAACATCCTCGCAAAGGATCCGACCTCTCAGGTCTTCGCCCCTCTGGCGGAAGCTTATAGAGAAATGGGACTGATGAAAGAAGCGCTGCAAGTTGTGACTGCGGGCGTTCAACGCCATCCGCAATTTGTCGGAGGATTGGTCACATACGCTAAAATTTTGCGCGATGCAGGCCAAATCAGCCGCGCGATTGAAGCCTTGAAAAAGGCCACAGGCTTGGCTTCCGAGAACATTTTGGCGCATCAACTTTTGGCCGAACTACAATTGACGAACAAAAATCCCAAAGAAGCTTTGAAGGCTTTTAAGATGGTTTTGTTCTTAAATCCTAACTCTCAATCCGCACAAAAAGCCGTGCAAAAACTGGAATCTCTGACGGCGGATGAGTACGACGAAGAAGTATTTTCGATGGAAAAACTTCCGGCGGTTAACTTGGATGCTCCAGTGATTGAAGCCACTTATCCGGGCACCAAAACCGGTGCGGCCACGGAAGTTTTCAAACCTCAACCGGTGCCTAGAAATAAGGCTTTTGAGCGCATGTTATCGCTAATTGACGCGTTCATTGTGCGCAACGATCTTGAAAAAGCTCACGCACTTTTAAAGGACACACGTGTTGAATTTGGCGATCATCCGGAGATTCAACGTCGAATGAAGACGCTGCAAGTTCGTTATAATGAACCTGACGAGCCAGTTCCCCTCAAACCACTTCTTCCGCGCGACGAAATGGTTCGCCAAAGAAAGATCGAAACCCTTCAGATGATGCTTCGCAAAATCGAAGACTACCGCTCCCTTATTTGACATTTCCTAAGTGAATTAGGCATATTAACGTCTTTGCATCGCAAAACAGAAGCGATATCAAAAATGCCAGCGCAAGGCGCGAAGAGGAGGCGTACTCCTGTACGTCGACGATGAGCAACGCAGTCGATGGTATTTTTGAGATCGCTTCCTAGCTTTATAAAGAGGTATTAGAATGTACGAAACATCAGATTTCCGTAAGAACTTGAAAGTAATGGTTGAAGGCAAACCTTACGTAATCGTGGATTTCCAACACGTGAAACCAGGCAAAGGCAATCAATTCACTCGCACTAAATTGAGAAACATGCTGACAGGCCAAAACCTTGAAGTCACTTTCAAATCTGGCGAGAAATTCGAAGTACCTAACGTTGAAAACAAAGAAATGAACTTCTTGTATAAAGACGACACGGGTTACAATTTCATGTCGAATGAGACTTACGAGCAAATCGCTATGTCTGACGAAGACCTTGGCGACTCTAAGTACTATCTAACTGAAGGCCTTAAAGTTGTGGTTCTTTTCTACAATGAAAAAGCTGTTGCTGTAGACGTTCCAAAAGCTGTGAATTTGACAGTTGCTAAAACTGACCCAGGTATCAAAGGTGACCGTGTCACTGGTGCCACTAAGCCAGCTATCATGGAAACTGGTTTGTCTGTTGGCGTTCCTTTGCACATCAATGAAGGCGATGTTTTGCGCATCGATACTTCTACTGGTGACTACGTAGAACGCGTCAGCCAAAAATAGTTCCTAACGCAAGATATTAAGTCTCCGCAAATACTCGTTTTTATTTCAAACTAGACGAGTAATTCTGTTTAATCAGAGCGGAGGCTTTTTTTTGTCTATTTTTGTTGAGTTGGAAATTCAAAATTTACTCAACGAGACCAGCGATCTCGACGAAGTCGCTGTACGATTGATCTCTAGTTTAGAGTCCTCCCCTGATCAAATTTCCTTAGACAATATCAATGCCCTGGCGCGATTTTTAAATCACAGCGGTCGTTATTTGCAGCTCGCAGAATTCGTGATCAAAAATATCGACAATGAAAACTTTCCGATTCCTTGGCCTTACTTCATGGAAGCTTTGGGACATGCGACCATCACTTTGGATGAAAAAGTCATCAACGCATTGATAGAAGGTATTCAGGAAAGTGAATCTGAAAACGAAGCAGCCCGTTCAGCCGCTTTAAATAAATATTCTCCCCTGCTGGGCGAATGGCGCTCGAATCGCAAGTACCGTATTCACAAAGATTTCCTAAGCAATAAGAAAAATCTTTTGGATCAATTGATTACTTTGCGCACGCAGCAGCTGTATGAACAAGAAAAAGTTTTACTGGCTCGTCTGCAAAAGCTTTATCCTGGAGACAGTGATGTGGCGCACGAGGTGCGCGAGCACCGCCAACGTCATGCTTTGGAAATTTTAGCGCGCAGATCTCCGCGCGCCCGGGATCCAAAACCGGAAGAGCTTTCTCCGAAAGATCCTGAAGTTGAAAAGGTTCTTTTGATTCTGTTGCAGTCACTGCGAGATCACGCAGAAGAAATGCCAGAGATGGCTTTTGATTTTGCTATTGCAGCTTTTATGTTTGAGGGATTTGAGACAGCGCTGGATATTTTACAATTCTGTGAAAACTCAGAAAGTGTCGCATGGTTCCGGCTGGAAGTTCTGCTGCAGTGTCGCCGCTTTATTGAACTCTTAAATGAAATTGCCCACGTGGAGCTGGCTTACGCCCATGAACCAGAAACATTCTTTGCAACCGCGTATTTGCGTGCACAAGCAATGTGGGGCATAGGACAAAAACATACTGCCGTTGAAATCCTGGAAGGCTTACTTGCCTCACGTCCGCACTATCGTGCTGGTAGCGCACTCTTGAGTATTTGGAGTGGTGGCCAGTGAAGCGTGTCTTTTGGATTCTTATCACTCCCACTTTAGGTTTTCTGATTCTTTGGGGTCTGGGGAATTGGTTTATCATCCCGCGCCTGGAAGTATGGGCTTTGCAAGAACTGCAAAACTATTCCAAAACTTCTTTACCCATGGAAGTTCAAGCAGATCGCTTGCGCATTCGTGTCCTCCGTCCGTCCCTGGCATTAGAAAATATTCGCATCCTTCCTAAAGGTGAATTTGCCAAGGTGACTGAAGTGGTTCGTGTTGCCCGCGCGAGCATTCACTTGGATTTCTTTTCGCTTTTAGGTGGCCGCTTGAATCTGTCAGCTTTGATGATTGATGCCCCTGAGACTGCAATCAATATCGATCCATTGATGAAAAAGGATTCAAAGCCTGAACCCTTGCCATTGGACGATATCTTTGCGATTACGGAAAAAATTCCTCTCCAAAAAATCTTACTGAACAATGTGCATGTTTTGGTGACCTCCGAAAAACTGGGCTTCAACATCGAAGCCAGCAACAGTGGTTTGCTTTTGACGAACATGGGCCGCAACATCACCGCCAAACTTGATACTCCGACATTGGCGGTATCTTTGAAAAAAGTGGGCCAGTTCTCGGGCTCCCTGGATTCTCATCTTTACCTTACTCGTCAGTCCTTGCGCGTTCTGCAACTCGGGGTCCGCCTGGATGAATCTGAATTTGTCGCTCGTGGTGAATTGACGGATTTCAAAAACGTGACACTGAAACCTTCAGGCGTCATCAATTTGTCAGCGAAAGTATCGTTGGCAGATATTTATAAAGAACTGCAGGATTTAAAACCGACAGTTTCTGTCCCAAAACTTGCCGGGACGTTGGATACCGAGATTGAAACGCGCTTTAATGGCCTGTCTGATATCAACGCCAAGGCGGATATCACGACTCACAGCCTGAACGTCGGAAAATTTGAATTGGGTGACGCCCATATTGAAGGCGAATATAAAAACAAAGCTTTCACGTTCTCTGAAGTTACCGTTAATCATCCGGCTGGAAAAGCGCTGTTGAATAAATCCCAGTTTCAGTTGAATGAAAACTACGATTTCAAATCCGTGGTTAAAGTTGAAACTTTGGACTTACAAAAACTTTTCGCTTCGCTGGATTTAAAAAGCATTCCCGTGGGTTTGCAAATGCAAGGCGTGCTTCCGTGCTCGGGTCACATTCTGCCGTCCTTCCAGGTTACTTGCGAAGATGGCGAACTGACAGGTCAAAACCTTTGGGTGAAATCAGAGAACAACTCCAAGGGTATGGAAATCGTGAACCTTAAAAACTTTAAGGTGACGGGTAAAACGCAAGTAACGATGGATGCGGTGACTTATGATACGAACCTTGCCATCGGCAGCAGCGTTGGTACCAGTGACGGTGTGATCGATTTCCACAAAGGTTTTAAGATCAATTATAAAACCAAGAAATTGGATATGAAAGATATCCAAAATCTGGCGCACTTAAGAATGACCGGTAATGCCAGCATAGAGGGTTCGACTCAAGGTGACTCGAATACAGCCACCATGGACATGAGCCTCAATGTTCGCGATTTTATTTTTGAAGATTTCAATCTTGGTAACGTGATCAGCAATGTGAAACTAATAAAAGGTCACTTGCTATTTGAAAATATTGCAGGCGCCCAGAATAAAACACAATATATCGGCGATTTGGATATTGATTTAAGTCACGACCATCTGGTGGGAACTTTTAGTGCTCCGACGGCGGATCTGGATGATATCGCGACGATCCTGGAAGGTATCTATAAATTCCCACTGACAGTTGCGGGAACTGGAGCTGCCAAAGCCACGGTTGAAGGTCCTTTGAATTTCTGGAGATTGAATTATTCTTTGGATTCGGCCTTCAAAAATGTTTCTGCTGGCGGCGAAAACTTTGATCAAATGCACTTTAATGTCGATGCCACAAACGGCAACATCAAGACCCGTAAAGTTCAGCTTTTGAAAAACAACTCGGTTGCGACTGTGACTGGCGGAATTAGCAACGAGAAGATTTTGAATCTAATCGTTGATGCGAAAAATTGGCGTTTGGAAGAATCCGACACGATCAATCGTATTACGACGAACATGTACGGCTCCCTAAATGCTTCCGCAGAAATTAAAAACTCTTTTAAAGACGCCCGCGTGAACGTTAAGGGTGCTTTGACGGAAACAGTTCTGGAAGATCAGGAATTGGAAAACTCAGCATTCCAAATGCACTTGGATGCAAAAAGCCTAGGTGGTCAGTTAAGCCTATTTGGTGATAAAGTTCAGGGTGAATTCCAATATCCTTTTGAAAATGCCACGCCACTAAAAATCCAAATGAAGACCAATCAGTGGACCTTCTCTTCCCTGCTTGCTTTAATCGGCGGAGCAAATCTGGCGAACGAGTACGAGTCTTCTTTGACTTCGACGATTGATCTGCGTTCCGAATCTGGGGATTTGTTTAAATCCACGGGCAAAATCCTGATTCAAAATTTCTATTTGAAACGTGGTAATTCCAGCGTTTCAAATACGGGGCCGATCGAAATCATCGCAGACAACGGCAATACTTCATTTAAGAACTTCATGCTGCGTGGCCCACACAATACGATTAAAATCACAGGTTCTAATTTTACTGCTGATCGTTTGAACATGAATATAGATGCCAAGGCGGACTTGCGCTTGTTGCAAATCTTTACTCCCTTCCTGGATGATTTGGGCGGCCCCTTACGCATGTCTGCGAGTGTCTCCGGAAAAGTTACGAAGCCTGAAATCTTGGGTACGGCAAACTTAAATAATGCCTTTGTGAAACTGAAAGGCTTCCCACACCCTTTGGAAAGACTGCAGGCGAATGTTTCTTTCTCGCAAACTCGTATCATCATCAACGAAATCAAAGGTCAACTGGCTGGCGGTTCCGTCACGGGTGACGGCAGTGTCATCATCAATGGTGTCAGAGATTTGCCGACATCTGTGCGCGCACATCTTGAGAATGTTTCGATGAATGTACCAGACCGCGTGCACACGACAGGTGATGCAGATCTTTTGTTCTCTGGAAAATGGTTCCCGTTTGTATTGTCCGGAACTTACCGCGTGAATGGCGGGATTTTTGAAAAAGAGTTTATCGAAGGCGGCGCCAGCGTTTCCAGCATCCAACAGAGCGCCTACCTGCCTAAAGTTTTGCGCGAAACTCAGTTCGAACCTGTTTTATTGGATTTGCAAATCAATCTGGAAAGACCACTGCCTGTGAAGAACTCCATGTTCGATGGAACTGTCACCGGCAATATCGCCGTCAAAGGACCACCAACCAATCCGGTTCTTTTGGGTAAAATCACCACGGAAAGACGTTCTAAAATTATCTTTAAAGACCGCCAGTTTGATATCTTGACTGCGAACGTGGATTTCACGGATCCAACGCAGATCAACCCCAATCTGTATGTATCGGCAACTTCTCGTATCAACGAATACGACGTGCAGTTGTTTGCTCAAGGCCCAGCTAAAAATCCGACGATCAAACTGACAAGTATCCCGCCTCTTTCTGAACAAGACATCGTTTCTTTGATTGCCCTGGGCGTGACTTCTCAAAGTATGGCAACGACGGGTCAGTCGAAAGCCCTGGCAGATCAAGCCGGTTTGGAAGTTGCCGGAGGAATCTTGGCTGGTGAAATCAATAAGCCTCTTGAAGCCACGGGTTTCAAATTCGGCGTAAGCTCCCAGTACGATTCTACTCGTAATATCAGCGTTCCTAAGATCACTTTGACTCGTCGTTTGACCGATAAAATGAAAGTGTCTGGCAGCCGTCAAGTGGGTGACGTTTCTGGTTACGATGTGAAACTTGAATATCTTTTGAATCCGAACTGGACAGCGGTCGGTTCGTTCGAAAATAAAAACATGTACGACAACAATACTTTGCAAAATACTCCTTCAGAAACTGAAAGTATTTTCGGACTTGATCTTGAATTTAAACGGGAGTTCAAATGATCCGGACTCTCGTAATGGCATTTGCTTTTTTACTATTTATCCACGCCTCCCCGGCCTGGGCGAAAAAAGCTTTGGATATTTCAAGTTTGCCGCCGGAAATTCAAACGGATCTGGTCCGTCGTTATCCGCAGATCAATAAAGACTTTATTGCCCTGGATGTCGTGGACGATATTTTGCGATACTTGCAACCGAAACCGCAATTTGACCGCCTGGTGGTCACTGAGGGAGCGGCAGGTTCCTATAAGCTTGATTACATTCATGCGAAACGTATTGGAGAAGTAAACTTTATCGGCAATAACTTTCTGTCGAACTCAGAAACCTCAGCGATCTTTACTGTCAAATCTGGTGATGTTTTTGATCAGCAAAGTTTAGCAGAGCTGGGTGAAAAGCTGCGCCTGCATTACCGCGATCAGGGGTTCTTAAACACCGTTGTCGATATTGAGATGCCACCTGGCAAAAACGACACCGTCGACATCAATCTAAAGATCACTGAAAACAAGCGCACCTTGATACACAACCTCATCGTGCAAAGCCCGAATGGGAAATTGAATAAAGACCTGGTTAACAAGCTGGATTCGCGAATTGATGATCCTCTGACGGACAAATATTTGGCGGATATTGTTAAAACCGCACGCAGCTTCCTGAATAAAGAGCGCTATGTTCGTGCTGACTTCGTGGGACCTAAGATCACTTATAACTCTGACGAATCAGAAGCGACCTTAAGTTATCGCGTGGATCGCCCTGAATCCTATGAATTTGATTTCAAAGGTCAGCGAATTTTCGGTGCCCGCAAACTTAGAAATGCCTTGGATCTGGACAACTATTACTCTGCCAATCCTAACATTGGAACAGAGCTGGCTGCGAAGTTGCGCAACCACTATCTGGCAGAGGGTTATGCCCGTGCCGAAGTAACTGCGACCGAAGAGGAAAAGGGAAATCAATTTTTACGTAAGATCACTTTCGAGGTCGAAGAGGGTCCGCGCGTAAAAATTCAGTCCATCAATATCAGCGGTAAGTTTAGCCGCAATCCGAAACACTATTCCGATATTATTCGTAACTATAGCTCCGTCACAGTTTCTGATGGCTATTACAATAAGGATGATATCGACACGGGTTTAAAGAATCTGGTGTTAGCTCTGCAAAACGAAGGTTACCTGCAATCCAAGATCGTTTCGACTCGCCTGACTTATAATAAAGAAAAAGATCAGGTTAACTTGTATGTGAATTTGGATGAAGGTCCTTTGACTTTGATTCAGTCAGTTTCCTTCCTGGGGAACGAAGCCTATAAAAATGAAGAGCTTTTGAAAGTCACAGGCTTGCAGCCGGGACCTTTAAAGCTCAGCCAGATCGAAGAAGCTGTTAAGAATATTAAAAACTTCTATCAGAAAAACGGTTATATCGAGATGCTTCTGCTGAACGAGCGTGAAGATCTGGTGACTTACGACGAAACCAACACCAAAGCGATTTTGAACTTTAAAATTTTTGAGGGGCCGCAGGTTCGCGCTGCCAGCATTATTTTAGAGGGCAATACGTTCACTCGTGATTACGTTTTATATCAAGAGTTGGAAGTTAAAAAAGGCGAATTGATTACTCCGCAAAAGATTGAGGATTCGATCTCTCACCTGCAAAGAACCGGTTTCTTTGGGACGGTAGAAGTTAAAACTTTGGAAGAGAAAACCAATATTGCGGATCGCACGGTCATTGTGCGCGTGACGGAGCGTGAGCCGGGAACGTTCAACATCGGTGCGGGTGCGACCAACGAGCGTCAACTGACGTTGCGTGGTTATACGGGTATCTCGTATCGCAACTTGCTGGGCACAGGCCGTGGGGTTTCGTTGCGTCTGGAAGGTAATTACAATATCGCGGACGTTAAGTATCTTGAGCACAAAGTTGTGGCGGGTTACTTGGAACCCTATTTGTTTGGTTCCCACATTCGCGGGCGTGTGAATATCACTCTTTCCAGTCAAATCACTGATTTTAACATTAAACAGGTCACGGATCTGAATCAGTACACGTACACAATCGAGAAAGATCTGACTTCAAAAATCCTCGGAACTTGGGATATCTATTCATTGGCGCAAGTCCGAGACTCCGGTTTAGATGAGACGTACCCGTACGCCCCGACTCAACAAGATATCGTCACGACAGGCCCCAATATTGACTTCGACTTCCGTGATAATCCATTCAATCCAACCGCAGGTACTTTTACTCGCGTGAATGCCGAATATTCGGATCCCGTATTTGGCGGTACTGAGACGATTAAGTATTGGCGTGCGGTTGCGGGTATTACTTTTTATAGCAAACTGGGCACAGCTCAAAAGCAGCCGATCGTTTGGGCGAATAACTTCCGTGGCGGTTATATCAAAAACTTAAGTCACTTGCCTGATACAGCCGATCGCCAAAACGGTATTCCTTGGGATAAAAAAGGTTTCACTCTGGGAGGGATTTCGACAGTTCGTGGTTACGAAGCTGGGACTGAGTATTTCCCGAATAACAATGACCTGGGAATTGCTGGCGGAAACAAAAAATACTATCTGACGACAGACTCAACCATGGGGCTGATCAAGTCTGAACTTCGCTTTCCTATTTATGGCTCAGTCGGCGGCGCGCTGTTTTACGACGGCGGTATCGTGCAAATTCAAGGACTGGAAATCAACGAACCTTACCGTGCAGCTACTGGTGCAGGATTCCGATACAACACTCCAGTGGGTCCGTTGAGCGTGGATTTGGCTTGGAAACTGAATATGCAACCGGGCGAATCCCCTTGGCGTGTGCATATTTCCATCGGTACCTTCTAGTAATTTTGAGGTATCTTAAACGGAAAAAGCCCGGGAGAACCGGGCTTTCGTGTTTTTAACTTGGGATTTTAAAATTAGCGAGCTTTAGAGCTTGCGAATTTGCGGCGCAGATCCTGAGTGACGTCTTGGATCGTTGCATTCAAAGTCACTTCGAAAAGGTCTTCCGCAGATACTTTGTAAAGCTCGCCCAGCTTTTTCAAAGCATTGATTGGCGGATGAGAAACACCACGTTCCCAGTTAGAGATGAACTGTGGAGTCGAATACCCTAGTTTATCAGACACGTCTCTTTGGGATAGGCCCGCAGCAACGCGTTTTGTTTTAAGAAAGTCAGCCAACATATTTTTTTGTCTCATATACCCGCCTGAAGATAATAAAGCATAAACAACTTTTCAGAATGTGACAAATTGATTTGATGAAAGAATCAAACCATACACTAAAAACAGTATACATCACTTGTGATAAATTCCGTCCTGTTTTTTCGCATAAGTTGTGTAAAATAACAAAATAATCCCGCAAAAAAAGGGAGGATGCCTCAAGTATGAACACCCGAACTTGGAACGAAACATTCAAAATCTCCAGCCAAAGTGTCAATGCCCGAGGGGTTTTGGGTCTTTTTGGACTGCTCAACCTAATTCAGGAAACTGCCTGGCTGCATGCTTCCCGTATCGGCTTTGGAGCCGATCAGATGGCCCGGGACAAGATGTATTGGGTTTTGACTCGGCAACACACCGAGATGAAGCGGTGGCCTGACTTTGGCGAAACGATTCGGATTCAAACTTGGCTCCGCCCGCCTGAGGGTGCCTTTGTTTTACGCGGATTTAAGATTTTCGACTCTCAAGATGAGTGTATTGGGTATTGCACAACCACTTTTTTGGCATTGGAGCAAGGCAGTGGTAAAATCCTGGCGGTCGATAAGATGCGCCCTTGGGACGATGTCATTTCCGAGGAGCCCCTGACTTTAGAAACTGAGAAAATTCCCGTTCGCGGCGAATACGAAAAACTCGCACAGTTCGCTGTCAGAAACTCCGACCTTGATATCAACCAACATGTGAACAATGCGAAGTATGCCCAATGGATTTTGGATTCCATTCCTTATGAGCTTCATAAGGTCTTGAAACTAAACTCGTACTCGGTAAACTTTTTGGCAGAGACGTATCTCGGTGATACCGTAGAAATCGAGAAAAGTCTGAGCGATTCCTCACAATCAGAATCAGGTGGCTCCACCGTTTATCGCGGGGTTCGCACCTCTGATGGCAAGAATCTTTTTACTGCTCGTTTGAACTGGGAGAGACGTTAGTGCTTGAGTTGAAACCGTATACTGAGACTGATTTCACGAAATTATTTAAAGTAGAATCTGAAGTTTACATAACCTCTGATGATGAAGTTATTCTTGAATATTTCCTTCTAGGCCCCACTCGCCACTTGTCCTTCCCACCTTTAAATGAAGGCGACGATGCCGTTCGTCGGGATGAACTTTGGAAGACCACGTGCCTGGAAGCGTTTTTTAGTTTTGACCTTGCGCCTGACTCCCCCTATTTGGAAGTAAACTGCTCCCCCAACGGAGACTGGAATGCTTATGCCTTTACCGGGTACCGCCAAGGCATGCGCGCAGATGGAACGGCCTCGATCAGTTTAAGTCACCGGACTTTGGAATCCGATCACGCCATTTTCCGGGTCAAAATTCAGTCACCTGCTTTGAAGCATTTCAAACAATTGGGCATCACTGCGGTGGTGGAGTTTTCTGACGGCTCGAAAGCTTATTATGCTCTGACTCACCCGGGTCCTCAGGCTGATTTTCATAACAAAAGCGCCTTTACGCACTCTCTCGTTTCTTGACCCTATTCTGGGGTCAAGTTAGCCTTGCTTGCTTTCATTTAATCATTAAATAACGCATTAGGTCTTAGGGGCTTAGTGCAAGCAAGAGTCTTGAAAGGATTCCCATGAAAAAACACACAGTGCGTGTTTATCCATCTAAAGAAAAATTGGATCGTAAAGATCAATTGGCTTGGAAAATTGCAGAGATCGCTTCTGACAATGCTCCAATCAAAGCTGATGTTGTCGATATGGTTATCAACCGTATCATCGACAATGCTTCTGTTGCTATCGCTGCAGCAAACCGTCGTCCAGTAGCTTCTGCTCGTGCTATGGCTATCGCCCATCCACGCAATGGTGGTGCAACTGTATTCGGTATGCCAAACGATCAAAAATTTGACTGTGAATGGGCTGCATGGGCGAACGGTACTGCTGTTCGTGAATTGGATTTCCATGACACTTACTTGGCTGCTGACTACTCTCACCCTGGTGACAACATCCCTGCTATTTTGGCGGTTGCTCAACAAATGGGTAAAAACGGTAAAGAACTTTTGAAAGGTATCGTAACTGGTTACGAAGTTCACGTAGACCTAGTGAAAGCTATCTGCCTTCACATGCACAAAAAAGATCATATCGCTCACTTGTGCCCCGCTCAAGCGGCTGGTATCGGTACTTTGTTGTCTCTTCCAACTGAGACTATTTTCCAAGCAGTTCAACAAGCGGTTCACGTGTCTTTCACGACTCGTCAATCTCGTAAAGGTGAAATCTCTTCTTGGAAAGCTTACGCTCCAGCACACGCTGGTAAACTTGCTGTTGAAGCAGTTGACCGTGTAATGCGTGGCGAAGGCGCACCGTCTCCAATTTACGAAGGTGAAGATTCTGTTATTGCTTACATGCTTGATGGCAAAAACGGTAAATACGAAGTTCCACTTCCAGAAGTTGGCGAAGAAAAACGCGCGATCCTTGAGACTTACACTAAAGAACACTCTGCAGAGTACCAATCTCAAGCATTGATCGATCTAGCTCGCAAAATGAAGCCAATGATCAAAAACTTCGACGATATCAAAGATATCGTGATTCACACTTCTCACCACACTCACTACGTAATCGGTACAGGTGCGAACGATCCACAAAAAATGGATCCAAATGCTTCTCGCGAAACACTTGATCACTCGATCATGTACATCTTCGCCGTGGCTCTTCAAGATGGCACTTGGCACCACGTTAATTCGTACGCTCCAGAGCGCGCGAAACGTGCTGACACTGTGGCATTGTGGCACAAAATTTCTACTGTTGAAGATAAACAGTGGACAGCTTGGTACCATGAGACTGATCCAGATAAAAAACGCTTCGGTGGCCGTGTAGAAATCACGATGAAAGATGGTTCTAAAATCGTTGATGAATTGGGCGTAGCTGATGCGCATCCAGCGGGTGCTCGTCCATTCAAACGTGCGGACTACATCCGTAAGTTTGATACTTTGACTGAAGGAATCATCACTAAAGCTGAGCGTGATCGCTTCATCGGTCTTTGTGAGAATTTGGAAAACTTGACTGCTGAACAGGTTCAACAGTTGAATGTTCAGATTCCTATCGACAAGCTTGTTAACAATAAGCGCGATAATAAAGGTATCTTCTAGTCTTCGGACGAAGACCGTCAGCGACAAGGGCTGGCCTTAGGGTTTTTACGAGACCCGGGCCTCCTGCCCTTGCCGGTGTGCATCTCCGATGCAGGGCCGTCCAGGCCCCGCGGAGGTCTCTACAAAACCCTAAGGCCAGCCCTTGGCGCTGCCTGTTTTGTTGAAATAGACGATCACTTTTTTAACGACTTTTATGCTGAGACATTTTTTCGTTTGGAAGTGGTATTGTTAGTGTTGATCTGGTTCATGGGCCTTCTTTTCAAATTTCTTTAAGCCTTGAATCTTAGATCTTTGATTTTATTTTTTAATTCCGTTGCCCTGGCTCACTTAGGATTTCGTTGAGATGGCCAGAGGTTTTTTTGGAGGTTCTTGTATGTTGTTTCCTGAAATTACTCCTGCTCAGAAGCGTAAGAATTTTCGCGATGCTTTGAAGACTGGTAAGCTTTTGCAGATGCCGGGGTCTTGGTCACCGCTTGCTTCTATGGCTATTGAGAAGGCTGGGTTTGATGGGGTTTATATTTCTGGGTCTGTTCTTTCGAATGACCTTGGATATCCTGACATTGGTTTGACTTCACTGACTGAAGTGGCTCAACGTGGTCGTCAGATTGCTCGTACCACTTCTTTGCCTACTATTATCGATATCGATACGGGTTTTGGTGAGCCTATGAGTGCTACTCGTACGGTTCAAGAGATGATTGAGATGGGGCTTGCTGGTTGTCATATTGAAGACCAGGTAAATCCTAAGCGTTGTGGTCACCTTGATGGGAAGTCTTTGGTTGGTCGTGATGAGGCTGCTCGTAAGGTTGCGGCGGCGGCTCGTGGTAAGAAATTGGACGAGAACTTTTTGTTGATTGCTCGTACGGATGCTCGTGCTTCTGAAGGTTTAGATGCGGCGATTGATCGCGCTAAAGCTTATATCGATGCGGGTGCTGACTGTATTTTTACTGAAGCTCTTGAGAACGAGAAAGAGTTTGAAACTTTCCGTAAGGCGGTTTCTGTTCCTTTGCTTGCGAACATGACTGAGTTCGGTAAAGGTCGCTTGTTCACTTATACTGAGCTTTCGAACTTGGGCTACAACATCGTGATCTACCCTGTGACGACTTTCCGTCTTGCGATGGGTGCGACTGTTGCGGGCTTGGCTGAAATTAAAGCTAAAGGAACTCAAGAAGGTTTGCTTGAAAAAATGCAAACTCGTAAGGATCTTTATGCTTTGACTCGTTATGATGAGTACAACAGCTTTGACCAGAATATCTTTAATTTTACTTTGAAGTAGTTTTTGGTTTTATAGATTTTAGAAATGGAAAGAGCAGGTTTTTGACCTGCTCTTTTTTATTTCTTACTTAGCTTTTTGTATTGTTCCAGAAACTGCCCGAACTTTTCTTCTGAGTTTTCATTGGCGGCCCATCTTCGAATCTTATCAATACTCACGGGCTGTTTTTCACAAATCCACAATGCATGAATAAGACTTCTGCGATCATTCCAGTGAAACCATGCTGACAATCGATCCATAACCGATTGTGTGGGCGACAACATTTGAATTGTCGTCTTTTGAACTTTCAACTCACCTTCGGGTTTAACTGGGATTCTATTCCCGATGGCGACGGGTCCTGTTGGAAACTCGACGTAGAGCTCAGAGTCTGGGTGATTAAAGTATCTTCCTTTTCTCTCAAAACCAATTTCAGCCAGTGCCTTTTCGATATTTTCCTGAGACGACGGAGAGATAAAATCTAAATCTTTCGATGCGTGTTTTTCATCTGTGTAAATGGAGACGCACGCTCCCCCGACAAGTACACAGGAGATGCTGTGTTTTTCGAGCTGTTGAACGACGGCCGCTGCAAACTGTTTACGACTCATTTCTTTTGAAATTTTCATGGCTAAATAACTTTATTCTTTTTACGGGGGCGTTTTCTTTTCATAAAGTACTTTTCTTGCTCTTCAAGCGGCATCATCATAAGAACTTTATCCAGCATGGCTTTCAATTCTTTTGCCAGTATCCATCTTGAATTTAAAGAGTACATGCGCAAGCGCCCCACTTCTTGGCCGACCAATATGTCCGCTTGCTCAAGCTTATTTAAAGTACGAATAACCTGGGTGTTGCTAATTCCAAATGTCTTAGAAATCTCCAAAGGGTAAGCCTCACCCTGCCCAGCAAGATAGATCAGACATTTCTCTGTGGTTTTGCTTCCGACTAATTCCGCCAACATAATTACCTACTTTAGGTAATTATCGACCTAAATTAGGTAAAACTCAAGAGGGAGGTAGCGTTATTTACCTATATTAGGTATTTTTTAACCTAATATAGGTAAATAGGACCATCGACTGGTCTTCCGTTACTTCCCCATTATTTTACCGCTACTTTGATCGCCAGAAATTCAGGGCCTTCTTTTTGAATTCGATCTCAAGACTTAGCTCTTCGGTAAGGGCTTCCACTAAAGGTTCTTTCTCGTCGAATTTTAGCACTTCACCTTCTCGGTAAATAGCATCGCTGGAGCATTTGTAGGTCACCCAGCCGATGCCGCTTGCGACTTTCACAGTAACCTCGTCGACTCTTTGTTTGAAAGAATCGGGACGCCACAACTCACCTTTATGAAGCTTAACCATATAAACCATATGCCTTATTTTACCTAATTGTGTTAACCTATTACAGGGTAAACACCTGAACCCCATAAGAAACGAATGGCATTAAGTTTTAAGCGGGAGAGACCATGCTACTGGATGAAACAGACAGAAAAATATTAAGCTTGCTGAAAGAAGACTCACGTATGCAGTTCGCGGAGATCGGCAAAAAGGTCAATCTTTCGGCTCCCGCAGTTCACGCGCGTGTGAAGAAAATGGAAGCCGGGAAAGTAATTCAGGGGTACTCGGTTGCGATTGATCCAGTGGCGGTGAATTCTGGATTGTGTGCGTTTGTGCGCATCGCGATTAATAAGGGCACGTCTTCAGGTTTAGCGAAGGATCTTAAAAAGTTTAAGCAGATCGAAGAATGCCATGGCGTTGCCGGCGAAGACTGCGTGATGGTAAAGCTTCGTGTCGGTACGACTTTGGAATTATCGAAATTGATAGATCAGATTCGCGGAATCGACAATGTCGAAAGAACTTTGACTGTCGTAGTGTTGGAAACCCACTTCGAACGCGGCCTACAACCCTCTTAAATTTCAATCATGCAATTTCCACTGCCGCAGCGGAAGTGGAAATTGCAGCTTTGAAACTATTTAGGAAAATGTTTGTAGTAAAGGTCCCATGAATCAATCATGGAGTTGTCGTCGAAGACGCAGAAGTCGTATTGGTCACTATTTTGCGCTTTTAGAATTCTGTTCTTAGCACCGACATCCCAGCAGTAAAGAGCCGCGGGATTTCCTGCAAGCGGAGTTGGATTCTTAGTCGGAGTTTTTGGTTTGGCGTTGAACGTCGTCCAAGCTTTGCAGTTTGGCTTGCCACCTTTGAAGCAAACTTCGTTCAGGTTCGCTTTTTGGTAAGTTTTAATTTTTACATCGTTGTACTTATCGTTATTGAAGTACTTTAATGTTTGGTCTGCGTGCGCAACTGAACCGATGACAACAAAGACAAGTAATAAACCTGATAACTTATTCATTATTTTTCCTCTTCCAACCAAACTAACTTATTCTCTTCATAAAATGAATTATCGATGACAGAGCGAGCATCAACCCACCCGTCGTTATTTTCATTTTGCCATTGCTTACCATAGCTATTTTGAATCTTCACAGAATAGTAGCACTTCTCTTTTGTTTTACCTGTTGGACAGAATTTCCTGTACCCAGTAATTACTGCACCATGATTCTCGTTGTAAGGATAGACGCTACCACTCACGCTTTTAAATTGTCGTTCACATTGTTTTGAGGGATTTTTTGCAGAACAGAACATTACAACTGTAGGAATATTTTTATCTAAGTTTTTAACAACTTGATCCATCATTAATTCAAATCCATCACTTTTAGACAAATTTTTTGGCGGATACGAAGACACTTTCATTGGCAGCTTCAACTCTACTGATTGCGATGAATCACTACATTTTTTAGGATACATCAACTCATTCAAAGCCTTTGCAAAAGAATCCTTCCCAAAGGATTGAAGAACTTTGGCATTGTCTTTATCTGAGTCCACGTTAAACGTTCCTGATACCTTCTCAGCTTCACCGGCCGCATAAGCGTCTGAAGAACAAGTAGGACATTTCGCTTTTTTTCGCACGTTCTTGTAGGATTCATAAAGTGCTAACCAGATTTGAGCTTGTGTTTCAGAATAACCGTTTGCAGTGCCACCAGCAGTAGCCTTAGATAGAAATTGATCCAGGGAAGCACACGCTTCGGAAGGCGCGCGTCCCATTCTGCCTGCGACAGCATCAAAAACTTTTTTGGGAGAGCCAGATTGCCAGAGCTCTTCAAACTCGGAGTCATCCATTCCCTCATCAATGGCATCACCATTGTACCTGGAAATAGCAACGGGAGAAAACCTTTGAGATTCCGGCATTTCGGAACATTTATATTCTTTGTTCGTTCTCTTTATCGCTACACAATTCCAATAGTTCAATACTGCAGCCGCAGAAAATCCATAGCATAACCCAAATGAGTCTTGCGATAGAACCGGAGGCATATCCTCAATCTCTTGGTCTTTCTGAATACTATAATTTTTATTCGGAAGCTTTTCTGGCGTAGCGTAATACGAGCTTGCAAAGGCAATATTTATGCTTAAAAAAGGCATTAGCCAAAAAACAAATTGTTTATGCATGATTAATTTTCTCACTTTGAGACAATCGATCAAATTAAATAAATAATTGACTAGTTTACCTCTCAACATTTCAGGACCTTCGTCCGAAGATGATATTAATGAGGGCGTTTTTCTCAATCCTAATCCTACTTAATTCATTTAATTCATACGCTGCTCCGGCAAAACAGCAGATTGTATTCTATACTCCTTTGCAATCGAGTGTAGTTTCCAGTGGAGATTATGAGGACATACGCATCGACGCTGACCAGGACCAGAGCATTGATCTTTGGGTACTGAAGAAAGGTAATACACAAATCACCGTGCGACTAACTGGAAAGTCAGTTAATAGCTTTACCATTAAGAAATTTTCAAATTCAAACGTTATCGAAGCGGAGTACCAGGTAAAAAATGACAGGTTCAGTCTTGTCGCAAAATCCGTAAGAAATCCTCGAGTCATGAATGGAAGCGCAGAAGAATCATCATGTGATGATTCTTTGTCGGATCTGTCAAAAAAAATATCTGATCTCTCACTTGTAAGTAAGGCCAAGCTCGGCGATGCCGCTGCAAAGGTAATTAAATGTGATGCCGCTCAACCAGAAGTTTCCAAAAAAATTCAGTCCGCTCTTTCAAGTCTCATCGTGGACAAAGAGCTACAAGCATGTATCTCTGGCGATAAGGTTCAGGCTATTTTTCCAAAAAAACAAAAAGCAGATATTCTATACTATGGAAAAAAACTTGAACTGGATTTGAAAAAAATTGGTGCTAATCAGGAGCCGCAAACGGATCTAATTACATGCGATTCGCAAGAGTCCATCGAGATTTTAAATGCGAAATACATGGAAAATGGGAATATTGCTTTTTCAATTCCAAAAGACTACGATCCATCAAAACTTTCGAAAGAGTCCAAACCTTTACTGTTACACGAACTTCTTCATCGGGTTGGAATAGTCAAAGACACAGATGTCGAAAAAATTGTTAACGTCTGTGTATTTAACATGGCAGTAACAACAACCCCGAGCGTCGGAGGTGGTGGCTTTGGTGATGAACAGCTAAAGATCAGCCACTCTGCAAATGATAATGGAAAAAAGAATAATGTCGTAAAAGGTGACGTCGAGAATGCAAAAGAAGTTAAGCCACCTGTCCGTGCGCCATCAAGCACAGCTGCAGACAAAGGTGGCGGCGGCGAAGGTGTAAACATCGCGAAGGAAGTTTCTGTCGCAGAAGTTAAACAAGCCGTTCCTTCTGCTGATAAGCTTGCAGTGAATTCAGTCAATATGACAGACGAAGGCAAGGCCCAAGCGGTTGCCGCGAGCCAACGCCAATCGGCACCAGTATTTGCTATGGCGGATCGAGCGATGGGGGTTATGAATACTCCGGCACTTGCCAGTAGCGATGATTCTTATTCTTATTCGAGCTCAACAGCTTCGAGCGATTCTAGCAGTTCGTCATCTTCCCGCTCCTCTTCTTCTCGATCTGGCTCTGGGCAGCGTTACCAAGCTCGCTACGAAGGATACGAGAGCAAAGCAGTGGCTGATTCCAACAAAAATTATGATGCACAAAAAGGCATCTATGTACCTAGTTCGAAAAACGGCATGAAGGTTGTCGAGGAAGTTGATCTCACTCGCCAAACAAATGCGGCTGATCGTACGGGTTCCGCACAGACAGCAACGAACTCCCGTAATGTTGCTTCCACGGGCCGAGGAACGGTAGCTCCCCGTGGTTCGCAGGCGGCTGGTGAAGAACAACCTGATTCTAATGAAGTGAACGTAGCCTCCGCTGGTGGTGGTTCTAGCGTGGGATCAGGCTCTGGCGGCGGCAGCGGAACATTCTATTCCGGTGGCGGCTCTGACAGAAAAACGAATGCGAATACGCGCCGAGGAGTAGCCTCTGGCTCCACTGGCACTGCTTCGGCTGATTCCCGAGAAGAAGTTCTCTCCCGCATTACGGGAACAAGCTACAAAGAAGTAAAATCAAAGCTTAGCACCTCGGAGTTTAAGAACTCCCTTGTGCAAAACCAAATTAAGATCGTTGATACCTATGGTAACGAAGTCGGTGCTTCACAAGCTCGTACAATCTTCCTGGATGATGGTAGCCGCTTTATCATGCAGCGAAGAAAATAATCTTGCGCCGATCGCCGTTTGCTTGCACAAAAGCGCCGCGCACTCACCGACTTTTACGAATATCCGCCCCATTCGCCCCATCCCACATTGAGACATTCCCAATAACTCCATGAAAACTAATTGGACAGGGTTCATTCACTGTCTAAATTTTAGTTTACACTTTACCTCCTCGTGGAAATTCAGTGTCGAACAGTTTGCAGTTGGTGCCGTTTTTGGGTGGGCGCAGTTTTGCATTACGAAGTCTTGTCTCTTATTACTCTGGGGAGGGTTGATGAGAAATCTTCGTGGGAATCTGGCCAAACTATTCATCCTGATCGGTTCGGCGGTTACGATTGTCTCATTTCAGAACTGCTCTAAGGCAGCCTTTAATATCGATGCAAAGGCAAAGCAGTCCGCTCTTGATAACGGTACTGTTTTCGGCGCTACAGACAGTGCCGAGTATCCAGACGAGGGTACAAACACTCCAGACAGCTCGGAAGACGACGGCACGAATGTGCCAGACGATTCCGCTTATTCAAAAATCAGTGTAACGCCAAACCCGGTTTGCGGACCTAAAGTTGGCGACACTTCTAAGCTTTCCATCCTTTCAACGACCAGTAAAATTGTCGGTGTCCTCTATAAATCGACGATGGGTTCAATCGCGGCAGGAGCAACGGTTGTTCAGGTTTATGACTCTGAAGCTTATTCAAAAAGCTTTAAAGATCAGCTGACGACTTCGAAAAACATCGAACTTCCTATCAGCGCTCCGCTGACAGAAGGTGTTTACTCTGTCGTGTTTTATGATGGTGCTAAGGCTTCCTCTCCTTATAAGTATTCAATGGATGGCGGCGCTAAAGCTGTAGCTCCTATACTTGATTCCGTGGCTGCGATGTTGGATGTGAACTCGGCATTCAGAATCGGTAAAGATGGTAAGCTTCAAGGTAAAGTGCAAATTGCAAACGTCCTTGTAGGTTTTGAAGGCGATGCTGCTTGTGCGAACGCTGATAAGATTGACCCATTGTTGTTGCAATTGAACACGAAATCACCAAAACCAATTTCTCTGACTTCTCCAGAGAACGGTGTGATGTTTGACCTTCTGGGCGCATTGAATAACCACAAACCAGTGAAGTCTGCTTGGTTCGCCTCTGCTGACACTGAAGACTACTTCCTGGTTCTGCCAAATGGCCAAGGTAAAGTTCTCGGTATCAACGAATTGTTCGGTGATGCGACCCTGGGCCCAGATAAAAAGTTTGCGAAACAAGGTTTTGCGGCACTCGCTAAGTACGATGACGACAAAGACAAAATTATCACGGGCGCCGACTCTGTATTCAGCTCACTGAAACTTTGGAAAGACGACAATCTGGATGGTATCGCTCAAGCTTCAGAGCTGCACTCTCTGGATGAAAAAGGTGTGATCGCCATCGACTTGAGATACGACCGCCGTTACAAAGAGGTCGACCAACACGGCAACATGGTTCGCTACAAATCAGTGGTGGTCATGAAAGATAACAGCTACGGATTGGTTTACGACTTGTACCTAAGATTTATTAAATAAATAAGAATCGAAAGAGAGATCAATAACAACAAACCGAATTAACCCTAAAAGCAAAAAGCCCGGTGATAAACCGGGCTTTTTCTTTTTATGCGGTGTCCACGTAAACAGGAACCGGGCACCGTTATTGGCCACCACGAAACAGATCAAAAGAAACTCCAATCAGTCCGTAATCAGTGCGACTTCCATCAAAGAGCCAAGGATAATACTTTGCAAAAACAGTGATCCCCAGAGAATGATCCCCTTCATCTTTATAAGCAGAGCCCTTCACAAAACACCAGTCTAATGAATAAGATGCATATACTCCTGGCGATAATCGAAAAGTTTCATCTTTATCTTCGAAGGCCTGGGCACGAACGTATCCCAATGAAGGGCCCACGTTTATAAAGCCAGTCAGGGAGTTTGAATAAAGTGACCGCCACACAGGCCCCGCTGAAAGAGTCCAAAGCCACGCTGACTTAAAGGTGTTCGCATTGAAATAGTCTGACGGATGAACATCCCCCAAATTCTGTGCATCGAAGTTAAAAAAACTGCCTTCTGATACTCTAAAAAAATTCGCCGAATAAAAAGCAAACCCATCGGGTTTGGAATTATTAAAAGTCGTTGCCGCGACAGGCGTAATCCCCACCGACACCAGATAGCTCAAAGAATATACTGAAGCCGGTGCTTCGGAATAGGTATCAGGGTCCTTTGCCGCCAATTTGTTTCTTTCAAAAATAAACTCTAAATTGCACTCTTCTGCCCCACCGACACTCACTGGAACCGAAACTTTTACTTCGTCCTGGTCTTTGAAATCCCACTTGCTTGGAAAGGCAATAAAACCCCATGAGTACCAATTGCTTTGAACCTCGGAAAACGTTCTTTCCGTAGCTTCCATCATAATTCTTTCACGCCCTCCAGAAAATGCCGCGGAAATTCGATTCCTTTCGACGCGAACCACTTTGGAAGAAGAATTGACGATTCCTAAAAAAAGAAAGTTAAAGCGACTGCCTCCCACTATTTTTGCTTCACTCAAAATTCCACATTGATTACTAAGCCTTGACGTTGTCATCGAAGCCGGATCTGTCCAGTCAGAAAGTTCTGAGGGCAAAAATCGGGGTATCAGACCGTATCTTGGAACGGATCTGGAACCAATTTCAGCGGTTATGAATTCTCTATCCCATTCACTACGCGCGTGGGACTGACAGGCAAGCAACATCATCAACAAGGCGATCAATGATCTCATAGGAAATCCTCGATTCTGTAGAGTCGCTCAAAGACAATATGATTTTTGGTGTCATTTGGTACTTCGATGGAAACAAAAGTATCCTTAAGACCCAATTTATTCTTTTCATTCGGAGACAAGTTCATCTCGCAACTCATTTTGATGACTTTGCGATATTTTAGAACAACTGTTCCTTCCGACTCCGGAGTGCGACAACGAAGAGACAGTCGTTCGTCATTGATCGTCGCAATCACTTTATCCAGCTGAATGGAATGATCGGCCTTTTCACCGTTGGAAATAAGAACCTGAATAGTTTTCTTGTCGCGCTCCCCGCCCCGGGATCTTAGGAATTTCCAAAGCTCGGGAGAATCAGAAATAATGAACGGCCCTCTGCTGACGATTTTATACTCGCCCACGTCGGAATAGTTGATTTTCTTGGTAGTACAGCCCGCCAGCAAAGCTGCACCCAACACTGCTCCTATAAGTTTCATACTTACCTCGTAAATCCAGTGTAATGATCCCGATCATTGAGGTCAAAAAACATAAATAGTAACAAGTTTATGATGCGGAAAATAAAAAAGCCCGGCGACAAACCGGGCTTTTTCTTTTTAATGGGGTGTACACGTAAACAGGACCTGGCACCCTAGTGGGAGCTGGCTAGGTCTACCACTTGATTGAAGACGAGGTGATCTGGTTTGGAGTCTTTGTTGTCCAAGCAGAAGTAACCAACCCGTTCGAATTGGTAGCGATTTTCTAGAGTGGCCTTGGCCAGGCTCTTTTCAAGTTTCGCGTTTTTGATCACTTTCAAAGAATCAGGGTTCAAATTGGATTTGAAGTCTTTGCCCTCTGGTACATCTTCAGGGTGCGCTACTTTAAACAAGCGACCGTACAAGCGTACTTCCGCGTCCACGCAATCGGTTGCGGAAACCCAGTGAACGATGCCTTTTACTTTGCGACCGTCAGCCAATGGCTTGCCACCCAAAGTTTCAACGAAGTATTCACAGCGAAGCTCTTTGATTTTGCCGGAAGCATCTTTGATCACTTCATTGCATTTAATCACATAGGCATTACGCAAACGCACTTCTTTACCAGGTCCCAAACGGAAGAAGTCTTCAGTTGGGTTTTCCATAAAGTCTGAAGCGTCGATGTAAACCTCTTTGGTGAAAGAAAGTTCGCGCTTGCCAAGATCTGCATTTTTCGGATGAACCGAAGACAAGATCGTTTCTTTGTGGCCTTCCGGAAGATTCGTGATCACAACTTTAATTGGATCAAGAACGGCCATTGCACGGTGAGAAACCTCGTCCAAGTGATCGCGCACGCAAGCTTCCAAGATATCAAACTCGATCAAGCTTTCAGCTTTAGAGACTCCGATACGTTTTGCGAAGCGACGGATGGATTCAGGAGTGTAACCACGTCTGCGAGCAGCCGAAATAGTTGGCATACGAGGGTCATCCCACCCGTTCACCAAACCTTCCTTCACCAGTTGCAAAAGCTTACGTTTACTCATTACGAAGTAAGTCATGTTCATACGAGCGAACTCGTATTGGTGAGGCTCACCAGGAACATCCACGTTTTCCACGCACCAGTCATAAAATGGACGGTGATCTTGGAACTCAAGGGTACAGATAGAGTGGGTGATCATCTCTTTCGCGTCAGAAAGCGGATGAGCATAGTCGTACATTGGGTAAATGCACCACTTATCCCCTGTGCGGTGATGGTGGGCTTTACGAATACGATACAACAATGGATCACGCATGTTCATGTTTGGTGAAGCCATGTCGATTTTTGCACGAAGGATGTGCTCCCCTTCTGCGAACTCCCCCGCACGCATGCGACGGAAGAGGTCCAAGTTTTCTTCAACAGAGCGGTCGCGGAATGGAGAGTTTTTACCCGGATGAGTGAAGTCACCGCGATTTGCACGAACTTCTTCTTCGTTTTGAGAATCGACATATGCTTTGCCGTCTCTAATAAGTTGCTCAGCCCACTGATAGATCTCTTCGAAATAATCAGACGCATAGAACAGGTTTTTGCCCCAATCATAACCCAACCATTTAACGTCGTTCATGATGGATTCAACGTACTCAGTGTCTTCTGTCTCTGGATTAGTATCATCGAAACGAAGATGGCAACGGCCGTTGTATTCCTGGGCCAACCCAAAGTTCAAACAAATCGATTTCGCATGACCTAGGTGAAGGTAACCATTTGGTTCCGGTGGAAAACGAGTCACCACTTCTTTCACTTTGCCTGATTCAAGATCTTTTTCGATGATTTGTTTTAGAAAATTCGCGCCCTCTGCAGGTGCTTTTTCGTTGGTCTTTGGAGCGGCTTTATTATTGGAATTATTAGGCTTATTCATAATCCATTAAGTACACTCCCGGCCCCCCGAGCTGTCAAGTCCAGCCCCCGAAGATGAGCAAGTTTACTGTGAAGTACGATCGCTAGCCACGGCGCTTCTAATGACAAACCTGATATCCAAGGCCCTTTTAGTTAAAAATATGCGAACAAGAAATCGGCACTGCCGGTTTAGGAGCCGCAGGCAGTGGTTTACTTAGGAATGCACGGCGTCCCGATTCCAACAACTCCAACGTTGAAAGACGATCTTTGCCCACCAGAGTGCCAATAACCTGACGCGGTCTTTGGATCGCCACTTTGGACATGATTTGAGTAAGATCTTTCTTACTCCCACTGTCTTCCAAAAGTTTTTTTAGAATAGTGAGGCCGCGATTGATATTGATGAAATCATACGGCAGGCGCAGACCGTGATTCAAAGACCACTTTGTCCACTCCTCAGCAGAGGCGTCTTCTTTAGTTTTAAAACCTTGCTTTACTTTTTCGGCCACCAAGGACTTAAACTTCGCTTCGGTCACAGTGTTGGCAGACTTATTACTAATGTCCCACAAAGATTGTCCAATGAGTTTGGAATTTTCTAGCGTCAACGCAGTCTCCAGCAACACAAGATTTTGCTGCATTTCCGACGTGATTTTTCCACCCATTCCGAAATCCAATAAGTTCACGCGAATCTTTTCGTCACCAAACTGCACCAGGAAATTTCCTTGATGGAGATCCGAGTGATAAAAGCCTTCGCCAAACAGAGTCTCCGTCCCCCACAAACGAACCAAGGCTTCGACGACACCTTGTTTAAGCTGGGGAGCAACGTCATTCCACTGTTTTGCTTCTTTATCAAGTTTCTGCCCCAGGACCATTTCCTGAACCATCAGCTGAGTCTGTGCTCCCAGCGGAGGATAGATTTCCGGGACGTGGAATTCGATCACATTTTTATGCCCCGAAGTTTCCATGAAAACTTCCTGATTATAACGAGTGGCTGCAAATTTTTGCCGTGCGACTGTGTCTTCCTGACTTAACTCCGCCGTCACCGTCGCCGTGATATCAGATACCAATGGCGCAATCTTTGGCATTTTCGCTTTGATCAATTCCGGATTTGTATCCAGAATTTCAGCGACTTCTTTTAAAATACGACCATCTTCCTGCACGCGCAGTTCAATATCGGGTTTGATAAAGCGAACGACAACATCTTGACGTCGACCATTGAACAAAATCTTAGCGCGGTGTACTTGCGCCATTGTTCCCACACCCAGTGGTTTTTGTTCAAAATAAATGAACTCGTAGTTTTTTCTTTCGGCTTTCAATAGTTCTTCCACCTGACGGTATGGAACCGAGCGAACGGCATCTTCCAAACGTTTAAACACGATTGTCATCTCGGGACTTAGATCCCCCTGACGAGCGACGATCTGTAATAACTTTTGCAACTGAGGGCCGGCATTCTGCACCATGACCTCAAATTTCTGCATGTCATTCGCCTGCAGATTGCCACCAAGGAACGATGACACGATCAGTTTTTTGGAATTCAAAGAAAGTCTTGCGAAGTATTCAGAGAGCATCGTCTGCATAACGATTTTTACAGCCGGATCCTGTGTCGAAGCGAGTCCCGAGGTGGCGATCTTTTCTCCGATACGATCGAACTCTTTCAAATGTCCTTGAAAGAATTTATCGCTGTTTTGCAAAAACATATGCTTCAGATTCTTTTGGCCTTCACTGCTTTTATTTAGCATCGTCATGGCGCGAGACATGATCAAAGGACTGACTAGCGCTTCTTTTCCTCCGGCCGTTTTTTCAGCCATGGTTTTCAATTGCTCAAGCTGCCATTCGATATAGTCATCGATCTGTCTTTGCACGCGGTAACTTGTGGCTTTAAAAATATGCATGGGACGCGGCCCATCTTTTTCAATCAGATCCAAATCCAAGCTGACACTTTGCGTGTCAGGCCACTGCCCACGGAAGGCCGTTAGGAATTCATTAAAACTTTTAACCTCGATATCCTGAACAGGTTTTTGGGAAACTGCTTGAAAGTATTTAATTCCTCGATCCAAGATTTTTTCCTGTTGCTCCATGCTTTCACCGGAAGCCATCAGGGCATAAGTCACTGCAAGTCTTTGCTCAAAAGAAAGATAAAGACCTGTGTCCTTGGGAGCTGCTTTGGCAAGAAGCCCCAGTGACATTAAGATCACGAATAAAGTGGTTTTAAGAAACTTACTCAACATACGCACTCTTTCAGCAAAAACGAAAAATAAGGAATGATCTTATTCATTTAGTGCACGTTTCACGCCGACCTCATCCTTATATACAGTGGTTGATGAATGTTTACTGGTTTTGCACCAGCCAACGATTGTCACTGGAATCTGAACTCTATGACTCCTTAAGAAGGCTAAGGTCACAATCTTGCAATGTTGCTCTTTCCGAAATCGTATTTTTAAAGGAGTCTAAGAAATGAAGACTGTTCTTCGATATATTACATTTGGCGTGGCGGCACTTCAGGTTAACGCCGCGATGGCTGGCAATTTTGCGTCTTTGCCTAAAACTCAGACAACTGCTTCTCCAGCAACAGCTTCAGCCCCTATCGATTGGAGCAAAAGCTCCCTCGATTATGTGACCCAAGGGAACGCCCAGAAAAACCCTGTTGAAGACCTGATGAATCGTCGCAAGCACTATACGCAAGACGATATCGAGCGCGTGACTCGTGCAAAAATGCAGGACGATCAAAAGCGCATGATGCTGAAGGGTCAGGTTATCAGTATCGATACCCGTGACCAGGAAGCGTGTCTAGCGATCCAAAAAGAACTGCAAGCCAATAAGACCTTGAAAGCGATGAATGACGTCAGCGGCCTTTGCGTGCAGGACAATCAAAAGCCTATCGCGACCGTGACGGTTCTAAGCCAGTCCAATGAAGTTCAATGGCAACGTGAACTGAATATTACCAAGTACACTTCCACAGAAAAGAACATCATCACTTCCACTCGTAACGTGGCTTTGGCAGCATTGGGTGTCGCGGGTGTTTTGTACTTGATGCCTGAGAGTGTCTCAAAATGGGACAAGTCTAAAATGAAGAACCTTCCCAAGAACTGGGAAGAGAACGTTAAAGCGGGCCCCCACATGGATAAAGACGACTGGATGATCAATTATATCGGTCACCCTTACTCTGGGGCTGCCTACTACCAAGTGGCCCGTAATGAGGGTTTAAGCATGATGCAGTCCTTTGGGTACTCGGTTCTGATGTCAACGTTCTTCTGGGAGTTTGGGGTTGAGGCTTTTGCCGAACAACCATCGATCCAGGACTTGTTCGCAACTCCCATAGTGGGTTCTATCCTGGGTGAGATTTTCTATCGTGCTGAGCTTAAGATCAAAGCCAACAACGGCGAACTTTTGGGTTCAAAACGCCTGGGTGCCTTCGCGATGATCGTGATGAATCCAATGGGTGTAGTAGCTGACAAGATCAATGACTTAATCGGTAAAGACGTCGTTCAAGACGCAAGAGCTCACCTGACAGTTCGTAAAGCTCCAACAACCAACGCAGAAATCGAGCGTGGCAATGTTTGGGGTATCGAGATGCAGTTTAGATTTTAATTAAAGAACAAATTTTAAAACAAAAAAAGCCCGGAACCAACCGGGCTTTTTTTATTCTGCAGGAAGCACACAGCGAAGCTCGCCTTGAACCGTGTCATTACTGACTGCAAAGTCATAACGAGCATTCCAACGACCACTCGACAAGAACATTTTAGTTCCCGATCCCGATCCTGACACCGGTCCCGTTTGACCAAAATTGTATGGTTGAGTGATCAAGGCTTTCGCCAAATATTCAGACGAAGGATTCGCAGTTACAATTGGTAGTCCCAGCGCCGGAATCAAAGCCGTTAAGTTTGTTGAATTATAAGAAATACCACCAGACGTATACTTGGTCACGTCGATGACATAACCCGTTTGACCACCCGTAATATCAGAAAGGAAATCTTTGTTACCGTTGTCATAAGGCGACATCAATCCCGTCGTGAGCTGCGTTGAGGTACTATATGAAATAATATCGCTGGTAAATCTGCGCGTATTAAAGTCTTGAACACCCCATCGCGAAACACAATCGATCGTCGCAAGAGCTCCTGGCATATACGTTCTAAAACCGTAACTTGTGCCACCAGAACCATCAGTAAAACGAATCATTTCCTTGTACGTCCCCGACAAGTTCAACATATCAGCAAAAGTTGTCGGCAGAGTATCAACCGTTGTTGCTGCATCACAACCGGCATAAGTTCCGTGATTCTGATTTCCTTGGAAGTAATTGGCATAAAAAGTTGCATAGCTAGAGTGCGCATAAGGTTCGCCCGAAAGTAGTGCTGGTGCCGCAATAACCACGTTTTCTCTCTGACGAACCAATCGCTTCGTTCCGTAATAGGCATCCGTGTTCGCGGAGCACATATAAGCAGCAGAAATTTGATTCAATTTATATGAAATCTTCCCGCGCTTACCGGGCAATGAGCGATCCAGATTTCCATTCGTGTCATAATAGCCTGGATCGTTGGTCAACATTTTGTTGGCCAATGTCACACCACTAACCGAGGTGTAAACATCAGAGGCTCTCATCCAATTGATATTGCCGCTTCCATCAGCAGACTGTGCGATGAAGCATTCATTATTACCATTTAAACTCGTGCCCAAATAGTAATAGACGTCACCGACTTTACCAATATCGGGCTGCGGAGCTTTAGTAGTGACGTTACCACCGTAGCCAATACAATCCCCATCCGTGTGATTCGCACCACACTTACCACCTTGAGAAGCCATCGTCCAATTGCAAGCAGTCTCCCAACGATCAACGAAAAGATTGTAACCGAAGTCATAGTATCCCGTTGGCAAATTTAAAGGGGATTTATTATGACCCGAACTGTAAGGCTGGCCACCAATACCTGAGTACACACAGCGATTTTTGTTCACCGGATCCGATATCTTATTCATTTGGATACACATTTCATAGTTCGCAGCATCGCGCTGAACCAAGACCATATTCTTTGGCGGAATTGGAACCAGCACGGAATAGCTTTCTAATTGATCCAAGCTCGATGGCAATGGTTCAACCCACGTTTCATTCGTTGCAGTATCCGTGTGTGATAAAGCCATAGAGTATCTATAGCGCGCCGGAGACGCGGCCACGTTCGTATCACGACAATAAATAACACCATTTGTTGGCGTCACCATACTACAAACAACACAGCTTGTTTGAGAGGTGTCGGTACAAGCCGTGGTAACAGAACTATCTAATGTTTTACCATCAACCGTTCTTAACACGACATATTTCGCAGACGTCCCTTGAGAACTGAATGCATTAAATGTCAGTTCAACAGAGCGAGCCGATGGCGACTGATTGCTACCCGATGGATGCACCGGAGCTGCAGGAGCATCCCCGAAAGCACGAACCGACATCACGTTTCTCCACTGAGAAGAGTCCGATCCGTCATTGTCATAACCAATGGTCATGGTCGGTGCCTTAAAAGTGACATCATTCCCATCTTCTTTGCCAAGAGACGAAATATAACCCTGAGCACTGATAATATAGTTATAACCCGTACGCAAACCTGTCACTTCTACACTGGTATCAGAGCCGCTGATCGTCGCTACGAGTGTCTTATTCCCGCCTACGCCCATCTGAGCATAGATGCGAATTTCATCGATTACAGTCGCCAAGTTCGCAAAAGATACCATCAGCGATGTGCGCGACGAAGCTTGCACCGAACTGATACCTGACCAGGAAACTGATTTCACAGTTTTTGTATTGCTGTCTTCAATACCATTTTGGTCAACGGCATTGACTTGATAAGTATAAATCGAGCCCCACGTCACCGTTCCATCCATGAAAGACGTCAACGACGGTGCGAGCGTTGTTAACAAGGTCTTTTTAGCACCTGAAACACGGTAGACACGGTACGACTTCACCAAATTCACGTCCGTCACCGCAGGCCACGAAATCAAAATTCCGGTAACTTTATTAACTGCGGCACTCACGCCAGAAAACTGGGCGCTGGTAATCGCACTCACGGTCGATGCTGTTGAAGTGACTCGATTAGACGAACTTAAACTGTCAAAACAACCCGCCAGCAAAAACGTAAGGGATGCAATCGCGACTGTGGAAGACTTAAATGACTTCATCATTCAGCCTCCACTGCACAGAATAAGTTACTGTAGTAACTGCGAGTCGTTGAACCAGCCCAGAATGTCGAATAACGGGAACTCAATCCCGAATGTGTTGAATAACTTGTAGCAAGCATATGAACGTTATACTGGATAGAATCCCCGGTACCATTTACGGGATAAGTACTCATTTGCCCCGTCAATTGGTACTCGGACATTTTTCTCATGTTTTGACTTGAGCTCAATGTCCACGCGCAAACTGGAAGTCCCATCGCCGGGATAAAATAAGATGTCGCACTTGTTCCACCACAAGGGATCCCCCAAGTCGCATAACCAAAGTACGCGTACCAACCAGCTGAATTTGTTGTATAAAAATAAGGTCCCAACGTACCATTGAAATGGAAAGAACCATGATCCGAGTTACCAGCATCCAAAGTCGACGTCGTCGCTTGAATCGTGATGGGAGTGGATGCGCCGCTCGTTCTTACGAATGTATCCGAGAATACAGTTCCTACACCAATTGGATCTTGAATACCAAAACGCGAAATACACTGATTGGTCGCAGGGCTTCCAATAAAGTGCTTCAAGTTTGCGTAGTTATCCCAGGCATTCAAGGAATTCCCGCCCACATTCATTGACACGAATGAATTGCCCGGAGCCAACCACTCGCTGATTGTCGTCGCACGTGTGACCGGAGTGTATAAATCCGGATCACAAAGAGGGTTTTTCGGTGCGGCCCCGGCCAGTAAAGAACTCATATAACCTGGTTCACCCGCGATGTACGGCAATGGCGTTGCAACCAAATATTCACGACGACGCAGCAAACGCTTCGTGCCGTACGCCGTCGACTGTACGTTACACATTTTGCTGCCGGCCGCTTGAGTAAAGATAGATACCGCAGGTCTATGCTTTTCACCGGTCGGTCCTGGATCATTAGTAATAGCTGATGCAATTTCAGCATCCGTCAACGAAGTCGTGCTACTTAATCCAACCCAACCCGATCCTGATTTCACATAACAAGAATCCTGCGTCCACCATGCTTTATGATGGCCATAGAATACGTTCCCCATCACTCCGAGGGCATTGCTCGGTGGAGTTGTACTGTTATCTACGGAATTCAAAACATCAACACAACCATTCGGACCGCATGTCGCGGAAGTTTTCGTCCAATTACAAGCAACGCGATAACGGTCCACCATCACGTTGTAACCGAAGTCATAGTAACCAGCATCATAGGACTTGCTTGGTTTTGAAGGACCTGTCGTCGCAGGAACTGCTCCCAAACCACTGTATACGCAACGCTGATTGTGACGAGGGTCACTGCTGGCGTTGATGTTTAAGCACATTTCATAGTTTGCAGCATCACGTTGCACCAAGACCATATAGTCTGGTGGCACGTGAGCTTTGACCGTATAAAGAGCCATGTTTGAACAGTCCGTGGTATTTTGGCATGGCAATTCCTCCGCATAGGTCGCCCCTGAAGAATCTGTTTTAACGACGGAGATCGCATAATAATATGTTTGCGGAGGAGCCGCTAAAGCCGTGTCTTCACAGTATGGAGAGCCGGTTACTTCACAAACTTTGCAAGAAGCAGTCGTCGTCGAAGTACAAGCTGTCGAAGCGGTCATATCAATCGACGTGGTCGTTGAGCGCACGATTTTATATTTGGTTGCGCCCGTCGCATTGCTAAATGGCAGCCAAGTCATATTGAACTGACGACCTGTTGGGCCACTGGTCGCATTTGGAGCAAGACCAAAACCACGGAAGTTCAAAACACCGCGATAGTAGTATGTCGTATCACTGGTTTTACCACTACCGAAACTGTCTGAATAAGTTTGACCAAGGACGAAGGACTCATTCCCATCTTCCGCAGCTAAGTAACTCATGTAAGCTCTTGCCGAGAATTTATAGTTTACCCCCGAGCGCAAACCTGTAATGTCGATGTTTTCGACGTTACCGTTTGCAGATGCCACAAGTGTTGCTGTGCCATTCCCATTTTTTGGCTGAGCGTAAATGTGAATAGAATCAAATGCCCCCGTACTGCCATTCAACGAAACAGTTGCTGTTGTTTTACCGGTGATAGTCACTCCCGCAATACCATAAAAAGTCACCGTCGAAACTTGTTTCGAATTGCCATCTTCAGCGCCCGACGTCGCATCAATTGCTTGCACTTTGTAAGTGTAAACCTGTCCTTCAGAAAGACTGTCCGAGTCTGTGTAAGTAGTTTGGTCCGCATCGACGGCACCAACAAGAGTCCACTCATTTACACCTGTTGCGGAGTTTGCACGAAGAGAATAAATATTATAACCAAGAGTCGAACGATCTGCTCGCGCCCAAGAAACTTTCACCGCAGAAGGATATCCACCCAAATTTTTTGCTGAAGTTGCACCGGCAAACCAAGCACTTGTTGATGCTGCTGCACCAGTGCTCTCGCGTTCCTTAAGACAACCGGAAATAAAAACCGAAACCGTTACCAAGAACGAAATCGCAACAACCTTGAACATATTGTATTGAGATTTCATAGCACTCCAAGCTCGCAAAAATCATCCCTGTTAAAAACAATTCACAAGGACTTATCGGCATTTCTTGAGTACTTTTTGAGCTTTAAAACGATTTTAAACAAAAATGAGGTCAATGTTTCTCTGGACGAGACAATCAGGTTATAAGCAACTCGAAGCAGCTGCTGCATTTTGGAACTTCATGATGATCTCACGTTGATATGTTCCACCACGACCATCTTGAACTTTCAGATAGTAGGTTCGCGAAACTATTCCGGTGCCTGTGTTAAGACATGAGGGAAGTTTGATAGTCCAGACGTTCGACGTGGTATTAATACTTCCTGGAGCTGAGGTCGTCGTGAATCCCAACGAATAGGAATCATTTGTACCGTCGGCATCCACGTAAGAAAGTGTATTCGTATAGGATTTCTGCCACGAATTTCCTGACTTAGAATTTTGTGCTAAATTGATACAGATAGTGAATGCCGTCGTTAATGAGTTTGCAGTACTTCCCGTACATCCGTTGCTTCCCGAAGTCAGGCCAATGCTCGTTGGAGCACGATTCGTGTTATCCACCTGAACCGTCACTGCAACCTGACTATATATAGTAGGATCATCTGTTTTGGTCACCGTGAAATTCAAAATGTAGGTTTTGCTAGTCCCAGGTAAAGGATTGTCCCCGTCCGTAAAATTCGTAGCAATATTATAGATGAAATCCTGATCGCCTGAACCTTCCACTGTGGAAGGCGCCTTGATCATGGCTGCGCGGCAGGAACCTCCACCGATCGTCACATAACAAGTTGGACCAGAAACGATATAAGAATAAATATTTTGCGCGTCCTGAGTTTTCGCAACAGCATGAAGCGTGATTGGCGTGGTCACTCCTTCAGCTGTCGTCACCATAGTTGTATCAATACCACCTTGTTGCACAGTCACAACCATAGGGGCCGGACTTGGGGCGATCACCATTTTGAATTTATGAGATGCTGAAACTCCGCCCACATCCGTTGCAGTTAACTCAACATAATAGGTTCCTGCAGTACCGAAATCAGGATTCCAAGCCCCCGTCAAAGCTCCCGAGGACAACTTGAATTTGATATTCATACTAAGACAAGTATCCGTATACGGCGATCCCAATCCCGTTGTATTGACCATACAAGTCCAAGTAATGTCTTCTCGGGAATCTTGAATATCCAAGTCAGGATCACTGAACATTTCCGCCACAGGAATCGACATCGTTTGATTTTCCGTACCGTCGATTTCATCGACGTTCGGAGACGTGATCTCTGTGATCGGGCGATTTGTATTCACGGTATCAAAATAGAAAACCTGTGATTTTGTCGCCATCAAGTTTTGATCTGTAGCCACAACCTGGAAGGAACAAGTATTTTCCGAGTCAAAGGCCGGATACCCATCCAAGCGCACTTCTCCGGTTGAACTATTAAATGAAATTGTCGTTGTACTGCTCCAGTCACATGAACTGTCACTGGACTGCAACGCAAAGGTCATCGCGGTCGGATTTGGATTTGGATCGCGCGCAACTCCTAAAGAAACCGAGAATGTAGTTCCTTCGATGAAACTGCCTCCTTGGGCATTCACATCCCAAACTGGCGGGTCATCTGTATTGGTTAAGTTAAATACGACCGTTTGGGTCGCCAAAATCATGGTACCGTCCAGATTTGAATCTGCTGAAGTATTATACTTCAACCTGAACGTAACCGAGAATGAACCATCACTGCCAATCATCTGCAGATAGCTCGGGATAAAGCTCCACACGAAACTAGGTGCAATAGGATTCGTAAAATCAGAAGTATAATTTGTTAAATTTCCGGCACCACTGGGAGTTCCGTTTTTGATTGTCGTGACTCCCACGACGGACAGAATCAGCGGATCCCCTTCTGGATTTGTGACAGGGATGCTGATGTCGGAAGAAATCCCCTCTGTAAATGCGCCCGTAATTGTCGAAGCAAATACAGGGATCTGCACAGAGTTCACCGTGATCGTTCCTTTGGCCACGTGAGTAGCCGACGTCATCGTCGTCACCAGAACTTCAAAATTATACGTATTGCCAGCGAGAGCATTCGTTGGTGACCAACGTAAAACTCCCGAAGAATTGATGGTCATACCTGAAGGGCCCGACACCAGAGAATACGTGACTCCCAAATTTGGCGTCGCCACTGGATTATCCAGGTCACGGCAATATGCTGTCAGACTAAAGGAGTTGATGCGATTGGCTTTCATCACCAACTGAATTGGTTCATTACAAACTGGGTCACGATTTGCGCGCGCGACTTCATAATGAATTTTGATTCTTGAACTGAGATCAGCACTGTCCGTAAACGTCGGATTGAAATCGACGGATTCTTGGTCTTCACTTGTGAAAGTATAAATCAATGGCGAGCCACTCACCGTTTCGGTGGAGCTGTCATTTCTTGTCAATAACCAAGAGGTCGGCTGTATGCGCGCAGTCGAATTCAAGGGGTTGACGGCCACAACGTCGGCAGAAATTGTTTCTAGCTGTTTCGAAGATTTTGCGCCGTAACCACTCGTCGTCAAAACCGGGCTGCTCCAAACATAGTAAAGAACAGCGGGAGCCCAATTATAAGAAATACTAAGGGAAGGATTTTCGCTCGCGAGGGTGTTGGTGATTTTAGCAATGATATCGTTACGGCTCAGTAGGAAAGTAAGAACTTGGGAATTAGTTTGAGTCCGGCAGTTTTGACAAACCAACTCCACGCTGTTTGCGATGGAATTGAAGGTGTTCTGAGAAACTTTGACGTTAGGGATATTAAATCCCCACTTCAACAACCAAAATACCGCAGTCGTTACGTTAGTCACAGTCACCTGCGAAGATAGCAAAGGGGCTTCAAAGATAAAATCGCCAGAGGGATGGGATTCTCGATACACTTTCACCGTCAGATCCAGTGGTTGAGGAACCGCTGGATCAGTGCGCACACCGTAATCACCTTTCGTCAATGTCGAGGGAATCACTAGGCTTCCATTTTCAGCACCTAGTTCAGTGACGAAAGTCCCCAAACCATAAGCATCCGTTGGAGCATTGTAGAATACGCGCGTGTTAGCAGTTCCCGAAACATAGTACTCAGAACTCGATAATGAGTTCTGAGAACCTGAACTACTCAGTTCACTTTTTGAGCATCCCAGAATGAGACACATCGATAGAATTGTTAGCAAATACGCGCGCATATTATCTTTTCGGTTCCCATTTACCGGTTCTTTAAGAAAAAACTGAATTCTGTTGACCTCATGAAGTAAGTTTTCACTACTGGCCTACCAAATTCGATTAGACGAATCTATAGTTTCATCATGATATGGGCTTTAACTTTCTTTTTGACGTTTTTGACTGGCCGGGCATCTTTCGCCCAGCAAACTGCCGCTCCTACGTTGAATGAAAAACCAAAATTAACAGACGAAGAAACCGAGCAAAGACTGGGTAAAGACTGGAAAGGGATCCTCTATATTTGTAATCCCTATTGTGAGTTCATATCAGTTCGCGAAGAGAAATCCTGGAATCCTCCCTTAGGAAAAAGGGATTCCGACTGGGAGCACACCAAGACCGTCGCGCAATCAGATCCTCTCTATCCCCTTTTAATTTCAAAAAATCCCGTCTTGCCATTCATCAATCGTAAGCTTCAGGCTTCCAATAAAGATGAAATCAAATCTGAAATTAAGCCTCCCAAATATGCCGCCTACAATTTTAACTGGGGTTATGCAGTTTCGGGTGGATTGCTGCTTTCCCAAAGCTCCTGGACTGGTAATACTCAGCTACAAAACGACCTGTCATCCGAAGGGGTGCAATACATGCCTTTCGTCCAACTCCAATTCATGAAAGGTCAGCCAACCAAGCTCTATTCTTTGTGGATTCAACACGAGATTTTTGGAAACTATGCGTCCTCTCCTGGCTATAAATCAAAGGACGTCAATCTGTCGGTCACCAATACGTCTTTAGGCTTTGGCTACCGTGCATGGCTAACTTATCCCGACTTCAAAATCGGCCCTAGCATTAGTTACGACACCGAGGCCTGGACAACGTCCATCAATTCTCTGCAGCACTTTTCATTCGACAGGCAATCATATTTGATCGGTGTCGCTGCGAAGTGGGATCACTGGATGTTCAATCTGGATACAGCTTTCATGTCCAAGATTTCCGAGCAACAAAAATTCCGACAAGACCCTTTTACTTTGAATTGGTACCGCCTGAAAATTCAGAAGTGCACTCCTGATATCAGTTTGTACGACATTACTTTCGGTGTTTGTGGAGGTGGAATGGTGCTGCTTGATCAACAAGAAGCCGCTCTTGCCAACAACATTCTTCTGTCGGAGACCAGCACAATGAACCGCACAGACTTTGGAGCTTACTTCTCGATTCGTATTGGTGAGGATCTATACTAATGGTTACTCAAGCAGCTCTTTCCTTCATTTTAATGCTCGACTATTCCGGCTCCATGGAGCAGCCACTGAACAAGACTCCCAAGATTCAGATCGTACAAAAGCAAGTGCATGCCCTCCTTTCCACAGCGCCTGTTCAAAGTAGCTCCGAAGCCATCGTGTTTGGAACCAAGCCAGAAAAAGAATGTAAAGACGTACGATTGATGAATGGAAAAAATCCAACGTTGCAAAAACAAGTCATGGAAATGAAGCCCGGGGCTTTTGGTAAGACTCCCCTGACTCAGGGATTCAGAACCCTGGTGGGCCGCTTGCAAAAATATCCCGGGACCAAAGCCGTGGTTATCACTGACGGTTCTGACACCTGTGGAGAAAATCCTTGCGAGTTTTTAAAAGAGGCAGACAAGAAAGTCAAAACAGATAAACCCTATGAGATCTTCATGGTGGGATTGGATTTGAAAGAAGACCGAAGCCAAATGCAATGCTTCAAGGATTTGAAACTTAACAATTTCAAGATTCACTTCTCTGATATTGATTCTAAAGAAGACCTGTTAAATCAACTAAAGGCCGCGCAATCGCTGAACAAAGACATCGAAACGGAAATCAAAGACTCGATGCGCACGGGCGGCACCAACATCAAAATTTACAAACTAAAAGGACAAGGAAGAAACTCCCGCCTCGGAAGTACGAACCCGCAGGATCAGAAACCACCGTCTCCACCGGCAATTATCGAGATCACGGGAGCGCCGGAAGAAGCTCATTTCTCCATCCAAAATGAAAAGTTCAATCAGTCTTGGGAAGGTCCCTTTGCGATCACAGTTCCATCGGGTGAATACAAAATTCGCTTTGAAGACGCTGCGAACGGCACGGAAATTACCTTTAAACTTTTGCCAGGAACTTTGACAAAAATTCCCTGGGCCCAATTAATGAAAAAGTCCGTCGGTGCAGTTGACATGAACGAAATGGCACTGACGCTTCAGTGGACGCCAGAGAACTCCACCAAAGAAATTCATGGCGATTTAAAGCCGATTGAAACGATTGCCCGACTGGACAATAAAGTCACAGCTCTTCCCAATATCCCCTTTGGAAAATGGAGCGTCGAGGTGATCTCTCCGCCTTGGCTAATGAAACGAATGCCGGCGAAATCCATCGTGATTGCGAATGGAATCAAAAACAAAATCAACATTTCAGAACTTTTTAAAGACGAAATCAAATGGGTGGATGCACCGCAAACTGCAGGCCCGCAAGTTATGGTTATTCAAAACAAAGACTCTCAGGAAGAACGTCACTTTCTTCCTGCGGGTCAGTTTAAACATATTCCGATTCTTAAAGATACAGAAGCAAACTGGCTGACTCCTGAAACACCTAAAAACTAGTGAGAGGGGCCGTTGATATTGTGTTTGACGATAAAGTAAGATAAATCATCGATTAAACCTGACTGCCCACGCCACTCATTGGTATCTTTCTTAGCCATGTTCAAAATCGCATCAGCCGCAAAAGAGTCATTCGTCACTTTTGTCAAAACTTTCAAAATCCGTCTTTCTTCAAAGGCCTTGTTTTCGCTATTCACGATGTCTTTAAGACCATCAGAATAGAACAAGAAGACACTGCCTGCTTCAAACGATAAAGACGTTTCCGTGAACTCCGCATCCAAGCTTTCACCCAGGCGAGGCCCGTTGACGGCCTCAAAGACATTTATATCGGTACGTTTCATACCATCTCGCGGAGTAAAGTAATACGTCGGCTCGTGGCTGGCATTACAATAAGTCATAGTGTTATCACGCTTATTGAAAGCCGCGATCAAGCACGTCATATTCAAAGCCCCGCGAGAAGTTTCAAACACCGCGCGATTCATCGCTTGCATCAATTGAGCGGGCCCCTGCAGGTTGGATTTAAAACTTGCCACGACGGCACACGCCGCGGACGTAATTAGAGCGGACTGCAGCCCATGCCCCGTCACGTCGCAAATACAAACAATAAAGTGGTCTTCCGTTTCAACATAAGTCCACCAGTCCCCACCACATTGACTTGCAGGTTCATAAAAGCCCGCAAATTGGTAGCGACTGTTTGAATAGATATCCAGAGGAAAGAATTTGCGCTGCAGATCTGAAGCCAGGACCATTTCGGCATCGATACGCGCCTTTTCCTCGTGCACGGACATAAGCTGCTTGATATGAGTCACCATATCATTGAAAAGTCCGGCCAACTGCCCGACTTCATCTTTTGAGCCCACTTCAAGATGCACATCCATTTGCCCGGCCCCGAAGTTCTGCATAGCATTTCTTAAGCGCACCACACTGCGGATCAAGGCGCCCGAAGCAAATAACGCTGCCATAATCGTGATCAACATCAAGGCTGCGGCGAAAATAATGCCACGATAAACGAAGAAATACGCTGCACGCTCTGGCGCCGATCTTGCCGTCATCGAGATGATTAATAAAGATTCATTGGGAATACGGTAAAAATTCAAAAGGTACGTTTCACCATCGCGTTTGTCTTTGATCTCAACTCGGCCCTTTTCAAAGCTGTTATCAAAGATTTCTTTAACGCCATTACCGACAATAGACATAAGTTCCCGGCCAATCGGGAATCCCGGAGGTCCAGCGATCACGTAGCCATCATACCCCACCAGGATGTTTTCGCTGATTCCGCGTTCCGCAAAGTAGGTCTCAAGACGACTGCGATCAAAGGCAAAAAGCTCATAGCTGTTTTTAAGCTTATGGCAATAGGTATAAACCATGCGGCCTTCAATTTCGATCCAAGTGATGCTGCGAAGGCCTGAACACATAGCCGCAGCATAGGTTTTAATGATGCTGATGGCCTCGTCTTTTTGTACTCGACCAGCCACATCTAAAACATTATTCATTGCCGTATCCACGTGCGCAACGAACAATGCCTCTTGTGGGTCGTTCTTCATACGCATCAGATTTAAATCAATCTGGCTGGCAATGTATCGCGACTGAAGCTGATTCCACTCATATACGAAAGCTTTTTTATCATCGACGAAGGTGACAACCGATAGACTTAAGAATACCAACAAACAGATTGTTGGTAAAAGAACCATCCCCAATAAAAGTTTAATTCTAAAGCTCATCGAAATTATTTTCTCAACATATTATGGGTTAGGCAATATCATCTGACCTGTGACCAATAAACGCTCAGAACTTATCCTTAAATTGTATGGCGTCTTTTCAGGATTTCTGATCCTTTATATTGCCTATTACTTTGCGACTCATACAAGTCCAATAAAACAAAAGAACTCTCCAGATGAGAATAAGAAGTATCCCGTTATCGGCAGAATCGTATTTCTAGACGGCGACGTTCGCATCCGTATGGCAGGAGAACTGCTTTGGCTTCCGGGTAAAGAAAACGACCTCATTCACGACAACGACAACGTCTTTACTGGCACGAATGGCAAAGTTCACGTTTATCTGACTCAACAGACGAATCTTTATATTTCCAAAGACTCCCTGGTTCGCATCACCCGTCGCAACAATCTGAACACCATACATTTAGATGAGGGCCAGGTTCAAATGTCCTCCGGCACCGACGAGTCTGCGGTTCTTCAAGTGAACGATCGCTCTCGCCTCCTTAAACTGACCGGTGTCGAAGAAAAAATCTCTTATCAAGGCGAACGCAGTCGGCAACGCCAGCAAAAAGCTAAACTGGCCGAAGCTCCCCAAGAATCTTTCTCGACCGCGCAAAGTGAAGTTCCTCAGGACCAAGGCCCATTGGGACCTGCTCCAAGTGATGAAGTCGAGGAAATAGCTGCAACTACAGAAAAAGTCGAAGAAAAAAAAGTTGATCTCGACGACGAGACGACGATGAGCTTTATTATTTGGCTTTCCATTGGCTATGGAGTCTTCTCGCTCCTTGCCGTGAAAGAGTTTTTGGCTATGCGAAAAAACGAAAGCTAGATAGAGCTTCAATTCTACTCCCATAAACTCAAATTCATTTTTCAAAATACTTTGGAGTCAGTGATGGGTTCCATAGCTCACATTTGAAAACAATCTCTCCTTTGGTCCACTGTGTAAAAGCTCGGTTAAGCCGATAGATCCTGAGAGGAATTTTGCTTTTCGGAGGAAACAATGGCATTGAACTGGAAGCTTCTTATTGCAACTTTATTGTTGGGCGCATGCTCATCAAAACTAGTTGTACAAAGCGAGCCATCCACTGCAGCCGTGTACATCTCCGCGACTGGCAAAGCCGATCGCGTAAAAGTTGGCGACACTCCCCTTGAGTTGACGGAGATGCAGATCGCTGAGACTTTGAAACTAAGCCCTGAATCTTCGAACTGGGTTGAATTCTCCTTTGAAAAGAAAGATCACGAAGCGAAAACAATCATGCTCCCGTCCAATCGCTGGGGCGAAATGACTCGTATCGTGAAAGTAAAGTTAAAACCTTCAGATGAGGCTTCAACGACAGCGACGAAGATTTTGAAATACTTCTTCAATGCTAAAAAATTCGTAGAAACTCGTCAGTTTGAAGCTGCACATCAGGAAGTCGACAAAGTTTTGGCTATCGACAGCCAAAATTCTCAAGCGATGACCATGAAAGCTGGCATCTACTATTTGCAAAGCAATATCGACGAAGCTCGTAAGCTTTATAAGAAGGCTTTAGAGATCGATCCGGGCTCCAGTGACGCGATTAAAATGTTAGAGAAAATCCAGCGAGATCAGGGAGGAACCGTCGAATGAGGTTGATTCTTCTCCTGCTCGTTTTGTTCACATCTCAATTCGCATTCGCCCAGGCCACAAACCTGGCATCTGACGTTGTGACTAAGCGTAATAACATTGAAAACGAAGTTCGCCGCAACCTGGAAGACTTGATCTCGACTCGATTGGAGAAAAAGACTTTCAATGTGGCTGTTCGTGCCCAATTAAGCCCTATTCAACCTCCTAAAAAAGAAAAAGAACCAGAGGCTGACAAGCTTCCGGAAGGCATGGACATTGGCTCCATCGACGTTCGTAACGTCGTTGATTCCTATGAAAAGAAAATCGAAGAATTAAAGCTTAAAAAAGAACAGCTTAAAGAAGAGAAGCAATTCCAAATTTCTTCGTTAGAAGTGTTCGTGGGCCTGGATACTCAAGCTTACCCTGAATCCTATGCCAAAGAACTCAATAAGTGGCTACAAGACCGTTTAACGAAAGACTATGGCAAAGTTGCCAAAGCAACGGTTGGCAAAATCAATCCTAAAATTGAAAAACCAAAAGATCCGATCACTGGTAAACCAGAAGCGACGCCAGAAACTTGGGCACAAATGCTACGCAAATGGGCCCCCGTCATCGCGGCGGGACTTTTGGCATTGGCACTATTCATCATGGGTCTTTTGCTAAGATCTGGTATGAATTCAATCGCTTCTGCACAAAAACCTCTGACCATTGAACAAAAAGGTGAATTGGCCATTGAAGGTACCGGTACAGACGCTTTGGGCGGTGGTGACGAACAAGAGCTTCTTCCTGCGCCAGTGAGTCGTCTTGCCAGCGAAGAACTTGATATGATGATCAAGAAAATTGCGTTCGTGTGCATGGAGATCGGTGCCAGAACCAATGAATTGATCAAAGTTTGGATTGATGCGAACGAAGAAGGCTTTGCAAAAACAGCCTTGCTCGTGGATTGCTTGATCACGGCACGCGAAAAAATCATGAAAGAAACTGGTGCGATGGCAGCTTTGCGCATTCCATTGGAACAAGACATGATTTCTAATTATGAAGAACATTTGGCAGAGGCCTATCGCAATGTGGGTATGATGGATGATCCTGAAAAGTTAAAAATGCTTAAGGGCATCTATTGGGATTTGATCAGTGTTCGTACGTTGGGTATCCAATCTTTGCGTCGTCCATTCGACTTCTTGAATCAGGCGGCTCCGTCTGACGTTAAAGAGCTTTTGGATCACCAACCGGATGATACCCGCGCTTTAGCTATGATGTATCTTCCTAAAGAAACGCAATCCGATCTATTAACCAGCATGGATGAGTTTAACAAATTGAATACGATCCGTAGCATGTTATTGAATGCCGAAGTTGATGTTAAGAAACTTTGGGATCACGATACGAGTGTGAAAGTGGTTGTTGAGTCGCAACAATCTAAAGAACAAACTCGTCTGGTCAATCTCTTCCCAAGAACATTGGAAGCGATCCAAACTCTTACTCCAGTCGACGAGATTACGACTTTACGCAAAGTTTCCCCATCGCTTCCTATGGATGGCCGCAACTTGAAACACAATTATCTGACGTTGGCCTTTGTTGATGAATGGAAACCAGACTATCTCCGTCGCTTGACGCAAATTGCGACGGCGGAAGAAGTTCTAAACTTGATTCGCGTGATCCCTCAAGCACAAGAGGCGATCCTGGCTCAGTGTCCTCCAATGATGAAGACAATCTTGTCAGACGATTTGAAACTGAGCTCAAAAGTGGATCTGAACGTTCAAAACCAAAAAGTAAAAGCTTTGAAAGCGAAATGGGCGAAACTTATCCAGTCAGAGAACATCACGATCGCGCGTCTGTATGTTGATCGTGAGATGGGAGAAGCAAATGTCGCTTAGATCATTGCTCCTTTCTTTATTGGTCACCTTCGCTATCGCACCAGCGGCTCACGCGGGATTCCGTGTAGCCGGTGGTTTGGGTTTAGGGTCGACGACAACCAGCAATGAGATCTCTGAGGACGAAGGCCCTCTGACGATGCTTATTTCTGTGGACTATGTTTATCACTCGAAGTTGCTTCTGGGCTTTGAACACTTGCGGTCCTTGTCTATGAGCCCTCCCGCAACTTCGAATGCATTTTCTGGGTTGTATTTTCAATGGTATTGGAATGCAGTTCCGACACCTTACTTGACCGCCGATAAAATGAATACGAATGAAATCATATTCCGAGACATCGGATATTTCTGGGGAACCGGCGTGGGCATTGCCCAATCAGCGAATCTTCCCGATGCAGAAGGAAAAACCTCGAATGCGGCAGGCTTTTACCTCTCCCCTCGCGTCGGTGCTGATTTACAGCTGACTGGCAAGATGGGTGCGCGCGGCGAGTTCATCATGGCAACGACGGTGATCGGCACAGGTACGATCACATCGATGTCCTTGATGGGTTCCTTGTATTTTAGTTTTAATTAATTAAGGAGTACGGCAATGAATTTATCAGCACTATTAGGTCTTTTGATGGCCTTCTCGGTTATGATCGGAGCGATGGTCACATCGACTGATAAAGCTAAGATCTTCTTGGATGCGCATGCCTTTGTCATCGTTATCGGTGGTACAATCGCAGCCAGCCTTCTAAGCTTCTCTGCTAAAAAACTCCTGGCACTGGGCAAAGTGTTCTTTAAAAGAACCCTGGGTAAAAATGACGACATCAACGTAGCCGTCAATGAGATGGTGGACCTGGCGAAAGGCTATCGCGAAAACGACAACTATCTTCGCGACAAACACGCGAGCTTAAAAACTCCATTTTTGAAAGAAGCGATCGGCATGTTGAACGAAGGTGCCATCGACACAGATCAAATGGATAAAATCCTGAATAAACGCGCCCACAACATGGCTCACCGTCATGAAGAAGATGCTGAGATCTTTAAAGCTCTGGCAAAGTTCCCTCCTGCCTTCGGTCTATTGGGTGCGGTTATCGGTATCATCTCTTTGATGGCGAACATGGGGGGCGCTGATGCCGCTCAAAAAATGGGCCCTTCGTTTGCGATTGCCTTGGTTGCGACTATGTACGGTATCGCGGTAGCAAACTTTATCTTTTTGCCACTGGGTGAGAACTTGGCAAAAGCCAATCGTATGGATCAAATCATCCGTCAAATGGTGATCGATGGATTTAAATTAATCCGCGATAAAAAGCATCCTATCGTAGTTGAAGAAAGCATTAAGAGTTACCTGCTTCCAAGTGAACGCGGTGAATCTGCGAATAAGAAAGCGGCTTAATTATGGGTTTGCGTAAGAATAACCTTAAAGCGGTGCCAGTGCCGGAAGAGCAAAAACCTCTTCACGAGCGCTATCCGGAACTCAATGATGATCATGAGTCCCAACCGCCGATTGTTATCAAAAAAGAAGAGGGCGAGGGTCCTTGGATCGTCAGTTACGCTGACTTGATGACATTGCTGATGGGTTTCTTTGCGATGATGTACTCGATGTCAAAGCCCGACGTCGCAAAATTGGAACAAGCTAAGAAAGCCAACACGGAAAGATTCGGCGGCCATTACGAAGAGCCTTACAAGGATTTAGAAAACGCCTTGAAGAAAACTTTGAAAGCCAACGGACTTGAAAAACAAGTGCAAATTGAATCCGGTTACGATGGCGTGACAATGACTTTCACAGGCACTCTGTTCTTTGAAAGTGGTGACTTCCACGTTAAGGAAGAAGCCGTCAACATCGTCAACAAATTGGCTGGCACCATTCAAAAAGACGCCAAAGGTTATAACATCAAAATCGAAGGCCATACGGACAGCGCACCCATCTCCCACCCTATTATCGCAAGTAACTGGGAACTTTCGGGACTTCGTGCCGCCCGTATCGCTCAGCTTTTTGAAACCAATGGTTTTGCAAGAAAACAGCTTTCGATGATTGGCATGGGTGATACCAAGCCGATTGTTCCGAATGAAAATACGGACGGCACTCCGAATCTGGAAAACCGATCCAAGAATCGCCGGGTTGTGATTAAGGTCTTTAAAGAAGTAACAGAATAAAAAAAAGCCCGGTGATGAACCGGGCTTTTTCATTTTATCAATTAGTAAACTTCGTTTTCCCAAACAAGATTCACGATGAAAGAAATTGCCGACAAGTGGCAGTAAGCCGTTTCTGAACGTGCCATCGTCCCACCATCTGCATCGAAATGCGCCTGGCAGCGCGCTTCCATAGTGCTTAGCAAGTCTTTATCAACTTTTGGCGGATTGAATTTAGCCAAGTTAGCTTCACATACAGCATAAGCACTTGCTGCCGTTCTCACGTCAAGGCTCGAACCCCAGGCACAAGCTTCCGCCAATTCTTTTGCTTCATAGCAATTTGAAGACTTTGAAATCAATTCCTGAAATACAGCTGGTTGATTCAAGATATCGTTACCTTGAGCATCCGTGCACTCACGTGCCATTGCCATTGGAGTTGCTGCCAAAACCACTACTGCGATAAGAGCTTTCATAGAGTTCATGTATAATTCCTTTTTTTTGTTAGTTAGTTCGTTACATGAACGGATATGCCCCATTTCTTATTGCTCTGTATAATAGAAGGATTCGAATCTATCCGTCTAAAATTTGGAATTCTCACTTCAGTACGAGGCCACAGTCATTCAACAATTGATCCGTATTATGTATCCAGTACGGAGGTACTCCTATGTGCGACGACGCACCAAAGTTTAATGGAATGCAAAGACGTCAACTCCTTGTTGCCCTTTTAGGGACAGGAGCAACTATGCTGCTTGCAGGATGCAGTCAGACTGGTTTTAGCCCTTTAACTTCTTCATCGGATGGAACAGATTCCAGCGATGGCAGTAGCGGCACCACGGGTGGTTCCTGCGTGCAAAGTGCAACAGAAACAAATGGTCCCTTCCCCGCCGACGGCAGTAATGCCGCAGGTGACGGCACCTCCACCCGCCTGGATAAAGTTTACACCGGCTCGCCCATCATCCGCCGCGATATCACGGAAAGCATTGCGGGAGTCCCACTTACTTTGAATATATCATTGCAGAATGTGCGCAACAGCTGTGCGACGATTCCGAATTATTATATTTATATCTGGCACTGCACTCCGACGGGTCAGTACTCAGCCTACACGGCGTCTAATAATGGCGGCTCGCACTCTAGTTTAGAGTCTTATTTCCGGGGAATTCAGCAAACCGATTCCAATGGTGAGGTGACCTTCACCACGATTTATCCGGGTTGGTACACGGGCCGCGCGATACATATTCACGCGGAAGTGTATGCGGGACTTGATGATGCCTCTCCCATTAAGATCACGCAGTTCGCATTTCCCATGAGTATTAATAAAGCGGTCGCCGCGCAAACGACCTATGGCTACAAAGGAACCTCAGGAATGATGGACAATTCATCAGATGGAATCTTTAGAGACGGCACCAGCACCGAGATGCTGACCGTCGCCTCAAACTCATCAACCGGCGGTTACACTGCCTCAATTGCAGTCAGAGTGTCCGTATAACTCGCCATTTCTCTAATAAACCTATCGAAAATCCCACCTGCCACACTGCCTCCTCCCCTCCTCCTCTTGACCGAGGGGGAGGCACGGTCTAGCCTCGAGCCATTACTTTACTTTAACTTAATGCGGTGCTTCTGCAGAATATGGCAGGCACCTTTTCGGAGGAAAAATGGCTGAATATATCAATCCAGATTACGTTCCAGAACCAGAGAAAATGAACGTAAAAAAAGGTCTTGATGGCGTGGTAATGGATACATCTTCTGTATCTAAAGTGAATCCACACACAAACTCTTTGATCTACCGCGGTTACCCAGTTCAAGACTTGGCTGAAAACTGCTCTTTCGAAGAAGTTGCATACCTAATGTACAATGGCGAGTTGCCAAACAAAACTCAACTTGCTGACTTCACTAAAAAAGAACGCGCAAACCGCGACATCACTGCAACTTTGTTGAACGTGATCAAATCACTTCCACAAAAATGTCACCCGATGGATTCTATCCGTACGGCAGTGTCTTTCATGGGTGCTGAAGACCCTCGTATCTGGGATTCTTCTCCAGCGACGAACTTGGACAAAGCGATGATGTTGTTGGCGAAAATCCCAACTGCTGTTGCTGCTGACTACCGTTTCAAAAAAGGTTTGGATTTCATTCCTCCAAAAGCTGATTTGACGATGGCTGAAAACTTCTTCCACATGTGCTTTGGTAAAGTACCTCAAAAAGAAGTTGTTAAAGCATTCGACGTTTCTTTGATCCTTTACGCTGAACACAGCTTCAATGCTTCCACTTTCACAGCACGTGTTGTGACTTCAACTCAATCTGATATCTACTCTGCAACAGTAGCTGGTATCGGGGCGCTTAAAGGTCCTTTGCACGGTGGTGCGAATGAAATGGTTATGCATATGATGAAAGAAATCGCTGATCCTGCAAAAGCAGAACAGTGGATGATCGATGCATTGGCACAAAAGAAAAAAGTTATGGGCTTCGGTCACCGCGTTTACCGCTCTGGCGACTCTCGCGTTCCGACAATGAAAAAGTACGCTCAAGTTATGGCTGACGTAACTGGCGAACAAAAATGGATGCAAATGTACACTGCTTTGGAAAAAGTTATGGTAGATAAAAAGAAAATCTACCCTAACCTGGATTTCCCAGCAGGTCCTGCATACTACATGATGGGCTTCGAGATCGACTTCTTTACTCCGATCTTCGTTATGGCTCGTACAACTGGCTGGTCTGCACACATCATGGAACAAGCAGCTGACAACCGCATCATCCGTCCTCTATCTGAGTACGTAGGTGCGGAACAACGTAAAGTTGTACCTTTGTCAGAAAGAAACTAGTTCCTAAATTCTATTTAGAATTTCTAAAGCCCACTCCAAAGAGTGGGCTTTTTTTTTACCTAATTCACATGGAAGATTGATCTCGGCCCTGAAGCTTCCGAGCACATCTGCCTCGGCTCCGTCGCTCTCCTACCCACTTCTCCGCGACACGCCATCCATGGACTCAACCGTGCCTCGCCTTTGGCGAGTGCGCGCCATCGTGGCGCCCACGGAGGTCGCTGCGTAGGAGGTATGAGCCCGCCGAATCCGAGTCAGCTGCACTCGGAATCTTCAGAGTGACTTCAAAGTTTTCATTTGAATTATGTAAAAGAAAAAGACTCGTACAGAAGTTTATGACGTTTCAAATCATCGTGAATAACTTTTAGACTTACTAAGTTTCAAAGAAAGAAGCTCTCTATTTACAGTAGTTTAGTGAGCGGCATGAAACCGCGTGGAGCGTTTGAAGAAAAATTCACACTGAAATTGTTGCGATGTCTTTTAGATAGGTTCAGCATCACGTTTAGATAACTGATTTGAACTTTGTTTAATTTGTTTGGAGGTATTTAATGAAAGTATTGAAAGCAACTGTAGCACTAGCATCTGTATTGGCATTCTCTTCAGCTTACGCTGTGGAAGCGGCTCCTTCTCAACCATCTATGGATGGTTCTTCTGTGAACAGCCAAACTGTTCAACAACACTCTGAAATCAAAAAAGATAGCAAAGGTGTTATCAAGAAAAAGAAATCTACAGTTGAAGAGCAAAACACTCAGCAAGTTCTTCCTGAATCTCAACAACCTGCTGCAGGCAAATAGTTGAGTTGGTTGGAGTCTCGTTTCGCAGTTATCGCGGGACTCCAACAGTTTTTACTGTTCAGTGTAAAATAGAATTTCGCCTTCGCGAATGATCTTCCCAAGCTCGCCGGACTCATCGTTACTGCGGCAACCTTGGACTTCACTCACCTGCCCATTTTTTTCCATGCGAATGTTGAAGGGTGATTTGCATTCTTCAGACCCGGCTTTAGTTTTTTTATAACTTTCAGCGAAATCATAAATACGATTGGCGATAGAGATATACTTGTCTCGAGCGATCTTACGGTTTTCAATTACTTTTTCATTCACGGCACTTTTGGCGCTAAAGTCAGCATCATTCAAGGACTGAAGCTGAAACAAATAGGCATTGTGGCGCAAAGAATAGTTAATACTGATCTTGTTCTCCGGCACTACTTGAATACCCGGCGGGATAAAGCTTTCTTCTTTGGCTGGTTTTGTCGCACAAGCGGCAAGCATGGCCACTGAAAGACATAAGATCGAATTTGAAAGCCATTGTGATTTGATCATCGTTGTGGACCTTTCAACTTAGGTGGTTCGAATCTGCAATAGGGTTTCACAGTTCCAGAGTTTGCACACTGCAATTCTTTTCTTAACAAAGTGTTCTTAGAAAAAATCGATTTCACGCGAATGACATCTGTTGGGTAATATTCCAGATTCACTTTTTCAAACCCTGAAGAGTCGTCACAAAGATCGCGAACAGCGTTAATGGCCGCGCGTGTTTTTTCTTCGATGCTGTACTTAGTTTGCATGCGCAGGAATCGGGCTAGAATTTCTGATCCCACCCAGTCCGCGAAAACTTCAGATGTTTTATCTTTATTGCCACATTGGGCTTCTTCTTTTTTGATCCACTGACTATCAACAAAGCATTGAACCAGTTCATTGTAGACAACCTGATTCAAATTCTCGCCCTGGATACCGCATGGATCGATGGAATGAGCCAACTCGTGGGCCATGCTAAAGATAATGCTAAATTCCGAGGACGTATTTAAAACATAAGCGCCCCCAACACGCACCCTGTGGATGGCTCCGTCATGACTCCGCTCATAATAGATTTCACTCTTGGTGTATAAGTCCGTCGCATCAGAATATGTGGTGCGATCTACAGGCAATTCCAAATTCACTTTGGAAATACGTTCGATCAAAGTCGCTTTATCGACATCGGAAAATGTTTTGGAACTTTGCTGCTTGATGTATTCAATCATTTGCGCGCGCACGAGTTCAAAAATACGGTGCAATTTTTCTTTGCGCTCTGGTGTATAGATGCGCGTGACCAGCTCGTCTTCAATTTGCTCCGTGGTCCAACCAGGATTGGTACGAACGATTCGACGCAAGACCCGCAACGCACGAATCTCGCCACGGTAATCCAAAGATGTCTCCCCTGTAGGATCCGCCACAGCATTACCTTTACAGATAGAGTCATAGCTTTTTTCACAAAAAAGTTCGTTGGCTTTAACAACGGGAGTATTTTCGGAGGCAGGTTTTTTTTCAATAGGAAATGAGGACTTTTCAGCTATTGGCGCTGCTGACAACATCGGGCCTTGCCTCAGGAAAAATCCAAAAGCGGCGGTGCCCAATACGATGCCCATAGGAAGGAGATACCGTCTCATCCTCATTTAAAAATGGTAGCAAAAAGAGCCACATCTGCATACGAGAAAGGCCTCTTTTTCATGGGACACTGGTTAAACTGATATTAAGTCCCAATTAGTTAATACCGTTTATTTAAGGGCCAATTGGATACTTTTTGAGTCAAAACGCTGACGGACTTTATTATATTCCGCCAGAACCGTTTTAAATTCTGAGGCGAACTTTGCCCCACCCATCGTTTCTTGAATGGCATTTTTTGAAACCGGCAAAGACAAAATATAATCACTGCGACGAACTAAGTTTTGAAATTCAAACTCGCTGACGCGATCGAATTTTTTATACTGCGTGTGTTTATCGAAAAGCATCGCCATGACTTGCAGGTGACTTTTCAGATCTTTGGAGAAAGTCTTTTGCAACGAAGATTCGTCGATACCACGCTTCCACTTTTGGATATAGCTAAAGCCTGCCGCATTCATCAAAGGTTCCAGTTGTGAATCAAGATTTTCAGCAGAAGCCGTGGCAGCGAACAAATCACTGACAACTTCACGTTGCCAGCTTTTGCTTACAGGGGAGACCTTTTGCGGCTGTCTCATTCTGATAAGAGCCTTTTTATTTGCAGCTTGAGCTGCAGAAAGCCCCATAAAAAGCGTCAGAACTACCATTACAACAACTTTGAACTTGGACAACATCACAGCATACCCTTTCGTTCGTACTCAATGAGTAACCATTTCAAGGGCCGTGCCTGATCTCAGAATGAGACGCGAACTATTCCTCGATATGATCCCAGAGCTTAAACTCACGGGAGCCAACAGCCTGAGGCAGACTGAACAAAGCCTGGGTCCACGCAACTGCATCTTGCGCTGTTGCTTCCGGCGCATGGTTCGCGATCTGGGTGATGGGCACCTCAACGCGACGATTGAAATCGGGAACCTCTTCATTTTTGGCGTGAATCACAATAAAGCCACGACATAGATTTGTGACTTCCAAAGCTTTGGCCATATACTCGGCTCCGACACTGATGCCCATTGCGACGATCTTGTCAGGATTGACGATACTGTGTTCTTTTAAAAAAGAGAGAGCCGCAACAATATCCTCGACCCTTTTGGTTGGTGATTCCCAGGACATCGGAGCCTCTTGGTCATCATTATAAAAAGCATGATCGAGCACCATGCACACGACGCCTTCGTCGCTGATGGCCCGGGCTAACTTATCAGAGATTTGTGAAGCTCCACCGGTCATGGCCCCTTCGATTAAAAAGGCTGCCAGGGGTTCTTCGTGAGGATTGTTGTCAGGGATAAAGAGGCCGGCTTCCAGCAAGCGATCCTCTGCCTTGAAGGTGACTGAGACTTTCATAAAAACCTCCCTCTCCCACGATATTAAACCCGCAGCGCGAAGAGAGGTGTAAGTCCAATGTTGCCTTACAGGGATCAAGACTGATTCTGGACTATTGTTTATTTCAAGGCGGATTTTGCGCGGCGGTTTTCCAGCAGTCTTTTAACGATGAACTCGCGTAAAGTGTTAAGGCTGTTCGTCATGCGATCTGTTTCATCAAAGAACAGACCGTACCGATCTTGTTCGGCACGCATTTTTTCTAGCTCCACAAACGCCGCACGTAAATCAGGATACTCGTTATTGGGAATCTCTTGGCCACGTAACGCCCGGGACAGGTTATCCAAGGTGATTTCAATTTTGTCGGCAAAGCTTTTAAAAATCTTTTGCTGTTCAGAATCCAGCGTAAATGGAGAAGCTGATTCCAAAGCCACCAGGGCATGGGCAAAACGATTTCCTGCGGCCGTCACTCCCGCCAAGAATTCACGATCTACAGAAGTGGATCCCCTTTCCCGCAGATAACGATCTTGTGATGCCATGTAATTGGCACGAGCCACTCGAGACTGTTGACGAAGCTGATCGCGATCACTCTCACTTGCTGGAGCTTCTCCAATGCTTAATGTTGCAATCGAATGAAAGGAGCGACGATATGTTTCCAACATTTTTGCCACCACATCAGAGAGCTGCGTTTTCTCCCACGTCGGCCACAGCATATATGCAAACATCGCCAAGACTCCGCCCAGGCAAGTATTCACACCGCGGGCCCAAATCACATCTTTCGGCGGCACTCCGGTCATCGCGACCAAAATCACCACCAAGGCACTGACAGAAACCGCAAAGATCCCGTAATTGGCCTGCCCCACCCATCTCATCATAAATCCAAAGATCACCATCAATGCAATCGCCCAACAAGGACCTTCCGGCATGATGTGAAATAGAGCTGTCGCAAGCAACAAACCTAAAATAGTTCCACCGATACGAAGCAAACCGCGATTAAAGGTCGATGCATAATCAGATTTCAAAACGATTGCCACCGTCATCGGGACCCAGTAGCTGCGATCCACCGAAATCATGTTGCTGATGATCTCTCCCACAGCGATACAAATCGCCAAACGAAGAGCATGACGAAATCCTGGTGACTGAAAAGTAAAGTTGGCTCTTAAGGTTGCCCAGACTCCACGGAATCTAAATCTCCATGGGCGCGCATTTTCATTGCGTTGCGATTCAACCATCCCCGCTTCCGTGGTTCGGGTCGCAAGTTCAATGACCGCACGGGATTGTCCGATGATAGATTCCATTTGGCGAAGGGCATCGCTTAACACCGCTCGCATGAATACAGACTGATTGCTATAGTCATTATCGCGAACTTTTGCCGTATCCAGCTCGAGTGATTTTAAATTTTCACGAGCCTCTTGGATCTGTTCTTCATCACGAATGATGACCGATACCTTTTGCAGCAAACTTTTCTCGATGGATAAAAAGTCCGCGATGATCTCGATGGAGGGATTTCCGGGATTTTCCCTTTCAATGCGATTTTTCAATCGTCCTAAAGACAAAATGCCCAAGCGCAAACGCTCGCCTTGAGTGAGTAGCGAACGATAGCGACGACCTTCCGGTCTTGAATCCTGAGAGATCGCACCCAAGTTAATTTGCGTGTGAATACTCTGCGCACTGCCACCGGGAACTTCTTCCGGTTTAAATTGCAAATCACACAACGAAGAAAGATCGACAAAGAATGTAGCTAAAGCCCTGCGCTCGGGACGATACCGTCGAAATGGCCACAACATCAAAGCTAGCAGAGCTTGAATTCCCGCTCCCAAAAGTGCAAACAGACTTAAATGAAAGGCTTGCGCAGGGTCCATCGGATGCGCACCAAACACCACGAAGGTTGCGATGGCGACAGTTCCTAAATCGGCAAGGACCGTATCTAAAACAATCAAGTAACCTGACGCAAATGCCAGTAAGGTCACTAAGGCTAATGAAACTATAAAATTGCCTGCAGAAATGGAAGCCAAGAATACCAACAGCACCGTGACAAACGCGGCTCGCGCCATACGTTTTGCGCGGAAAGCATAAGCATCGGAGTTATCAGAAAAACACGCATTCAGTGCGCCAAGAACGACGATCATGCCGATAGTGTTGGAATTCAGCCACACTCCAACTAGCATCGACAGACCAATTGCGATGGCGCCACGCGCCGCAACCCAGATATCTAAGCGTGAACGATCGAAACTAAAAAGAGGGCCCCAAAAAGAGGATTTGGAAGGAATGAGTGCCATAGTCCCATGCTACTCCCTTAAGAGAGCGAGACAAGCTTCGACTTGACGGTTTTGAGATATTAAATGTGAATCCTATTTCTGACAAAGTTCGATAGAATGACCATCGGGATCCAAAATAATGGCCTTTTTCCCGTCAGGCATTTCAGTGGGATCTAAAATCAGCAAGCTGCCGGGCACTTTTGCTAAATCAGCGACCGTGTTTTCCAGCTCTGTAATTTGAAACCCCAATTGAAGACTGGGAACCTGAGCTTTCTGTGCGGTTGGCAAAGAATAAAGGGAGAACTCCACCCCATCGTGCAGAGCACGGTAAACTTCACTCCCCTTATCCACCCGCACCATTTGGAATTTAAAGCCGACACAGCGATAAAATTCCAGCATGTTCTGTAGCTGGCCAGTGTTAATTGTGATAGAAGAGATTACCAAACTCATTGTTCTATTATCAGAAGCGAGGACTCATGAAACAAGAGAAAATTTATCTTAAGGACTATAAAGCCCCAGCTTTTTCAGTGGAGTCCGTGCACCTCGACTTCATTTTGAATGAGGACTTTTGTCGAGTTATCGCAAAATCTAAAATCAAAACTCTTACGAATGGTGTTCCCCTTCAGCTAAATGGTGAAGAACTGAAACTTGTTAGCGTAAAGATCAACGACAAGGTTCTTTCTGCCAGCGAATACCAACTGACGGATGAAGAGATGATCATCGCTTCTGTTCCTGGTGAGTTCACGTTGGAAATCGAAACTCAGTTGGAACCTCAAAACAATACATCCCTTGAAGGTCTTTATAAATCCAACGGCATCTTCTGTACTCAGTGTGAGGCGCAAGGTTTCCGTAAGATCACTTGGTTCTTGGATCGTCCGGATGTGATGACGTCATACACGGTGACTATCGAAGCCGATAAAGCAAAATACCCAGTACTTCTTTCCAACGGCGACCGTATGAAAGTTGAAGACTTGGGCAATGGTCGTCACAAAGCTTACTGGCGTGATCCGCACAAAAAACCTTGTTACCTGTTTGCACTGGTTGCTGGTGACTTGGGAGTGATCCGCGACACCTTCACGACATCTTCTGGTCGCAAAGTGAATTTGGAAGTTTATGCTGCTCACGGAAAACAAGAACGTTGCTGGCATGCGCTTGAGTCTTTGCAAAAATCTATGAAATGGGACGAAGAAGTTTTCGGTCGCGAGTATGACCTGAACGAATACATGATCGTAGCCATTGACGATTTCAATGCGGGCGCGATGGAGAACAAAGGTTTGAACATCTTTAACTCCCGCCTGGTATTAGCTGACACCAACTCGGCAACGGACTCTGACTTCCACGCGATTGAATCCGTGGTGGCCCACGAATACTTCCATAACTGGACAGGAAACCGTGTGACTTTGCGTGACTGGTTCCAACTTTCTTTAAAAGAAGGTCTGACCGTTTTCCGCGATCAGGAATTCTCGGCTGATATGACAGACCGTGGAGTGCAACGTATCGAAGACGTTGATTCCTTGCGCGCCGGTCAGTTCGCTGAAGATGCGGGTCCGAATGCTCACCCCGTTCGTCCTGAATCCTGCATGGCTGTTGATAACTTCTTTACGATGACGATCTATGAAAAAGGCTCAGAGCTGATTCGTATGATGCAAACGATTGTGGGTCGTAAAGGCTTCCGCAAAGGTATGGATGAGTACTTCAAACGTCATGATGGCCAAGCTGTGACGACGGAAGATTTCGCAGCGGCGATTTCTGAACCGAACGGAAAAGACTTCACCCAGTTTAAACGTTGGTACAACCAATCGGGAACTCCTGTGGTCGCGATCCAAGAGCGCTTTGATGACAAGTCTGGTGAATACCATTTAACTCTTGAACAGTCCTGCCCGCCGACACCAAATCAACCGACGAAAGAGCCATTCCACATTCCATTGATGATGGGTCTTTTGGATAAATCAGGACAAGAGTTGGCTTTGAACTGCGACAAGATCGAGAAAAACTCTGACGGTCAGCACGTGATCGAACTTAAAAATCAAAAAGAAACTTATGTGTTCAAAGGTTTGAAAGAGCGCCCGGTTCTTTCCATCTTGCGTGAGTTTTCAGCTCCGGTGAACTTGAATTGGGAAGCGTCTGAAGAAGATCTTTATTTCTTAATGGAAAAAGACACGGACTCTTTCAACCGTCGCGAGATCACACAAAAACTTGCGATGCGTTTGATGTCTGATTTGATTAAGCAATCACGCCAAGGCAAAGAATTGAAAGTCGATGCCCGCTTCATCAATGCGATGAAGACCGTGATGAATGATCCAAACATGGATTCCGCTTTCAAAGCTAAAATGCTGCAGATGCCAAGCCTTGCTGTCTTGGCGCAAATGGAACCGGTGTTAGATCCCGTAGCATTCGATAAAGCTCGCACAACTTTGCGTCAAGAGATCGCGAAAGCTAACAAAGAAACGTTACTTGCGACTTACAACAAGTACCACGGTGTGGAAGCGAAAAGCCGCAGCACGAAAGTATTTGGTCAACGCCTGCTAAAAAACCAGGCTTTGCATTACTTAGCTGATTTACGTGAACCAGCCATTTACGAAATAGTGGCTAAACAATACTGGGAAGCGCAAAACATGACAGACCGTATGACGGCACTGATGATTTTGGCGGACTCAGAAAGCACACACCGTGAAAAGGTATTGGCGGATTTCCACACCAACTGGAAAGACGATTCTGTTGTGATCAATAAGTGGTTCACCGTTCAAGCCCTGGCTCACCGTCCACAGATTTTGGACGAGATCAAAGCTTTGACTAAGAATCCAACGTTTAACATCAACAATCCAAACAATGTGTACTCACTACTTCGCGCATTCACGACGAACCTTGTAAGCTTTAACAATGAAAAAGCTTACGAGTTCATCGCAGATAAGATCATCGAGATCGATCCAAAGAATCCGCAAGTGGCTGCGCGCTTGTGCTCGGCCTTCAACTTTGTTGGTAAGCTGGAACCACAATTGAAGGACCTGGCTATGAAACAAATCCGCCGCATGGTGGATGTCCCGGGACTATCAAAAAACTCCCGCGAACTTTTGCAGTCAGCATTGCAATAACCGAATGTTCATAGGAATAGAGCCGTAAACTGCATGTGTCCTGGTCTGAATCTTGATCTAACAAAGATCAGAATCAGGAAGGGACCATGCAAACGAAATTAACCACGGCTCTATTCACGACCGTGCAGAACATTTTGACAGCCTTTGCCCTATTGGCGCCACTGGCTGCTAATGCCCAAGGCCCTTCCTGTTCCAGTGTCTTTACTGGATCTGACGCCCCTCCGATTCGCCTTCAAATTGATGGTTCTTTTAGAAAAGCCCCGGGCGGCACATTTATGGCTTTTCGCTCAAATGCCCCTCACTATTGGAACTGGCTTCGCGAAAACAACGTCCCCATCATGAGTGCCCGCGGCATCGTCACGGGGGACCCCCACATCCTGAATTTCGGAGATGTGCAGTTGAAAGAGGGCGGCGCAAAATTCGGCTTGATTGATATCGATGATGCGGGTGTGAATGCGCCCCTGGCCGGCGACCTCTTACGCTATTATATCGGAAATCAAATCTCACCCTATAAAGTTGCATCCAAGGACTTATTCAAAGCCTACGTGGAAGGTCTTACAGGCAAGAAAATGAATAAGCCCCGCTATCTGGAGAAGGCCCGCGACAAAGCTGATCGTGATTTTAAAACTCTTCAAGAAAATCGAATTTCAAAACTAATTTCAGACAATACGTTTGCTCCCGACTCGGGACTAACTGCACTTGAAAACTTTCCTGCCGACGTGCGCACACTGTATGAGCAGTCACTGGAAGTTTTTAAAACCGAGATGACTGGATACAAAATTCTGGATGTGGGTTATCGCACGAAAGAGTCTGGCGGAAGTCAGTACCTGCCCCGCTTTAATTTCTTAGTTGAAAAGGGTAAAGAACGACATATCTGGGAATTCAAATTAGAAACCACTCCTGCGATCTCGCTGTTCGTGCGTCAGCCTGATGCTCAATCCAGATTCAATTATGTCGTTAACGTTTACCGTCCATCTGAGCCCCTGGGTCCTTATCGTTTTGTGCAAGCCGGAGAACACACCTTCTTGCTGCGCGAACGCATTTTCAAGTCCACTGATTTGGATCCGGCACTTATCGCCTCAGATAAAGATGTGAAAGACGGAAAAGAGATGTCGCTCTTTATCGCGAATCGCATGGGACTTGCCCACGGCTCGCAATCGAGTGCCACAACTTTGTTGTTTTACCTTGAGCAACCGGGCGCCTTTGAAAGCCTTAACGCCCTGGCGAATCAATACATCAACACACTAAAAAAATTGAATAACGATTAATTAAAGACTTGCTTGCAGGTGCCGCCGCCAAGGTACAAAGCTTTGCTGCCGATTTCGAATTGAAATTTGCCGCTGCTAAGTTCAGCTTCCGTAGCGTTAATCACGGTTGATTTTCTGAAGGCTGTCTTTCCTGATCTAACAGTGATCTTGAATTTTGCAGCACTTTCTTCCAAGTCGGCACCGCTCCACTCTTGTTTTAGATTTTTCACAGGAATTCTGTAGGTACCAACCTTGGTCAGCGTGAGCTTACCACCGCCTCGGCTCTCAGAGCCAAAATTAGCTGTGCCCAGGCCGTCCCACGCAAGCACTTCGCGTGCGAGAGTTCTTTTAAGTTCTTCGGCATTATTGATATTTCTTTTGTGCTCGGAAAGGTCTGCTTGCGATGACATTCCTGATTTCACCGCCATCGCTTCAACTTCGTGACGAATATAGGAATCAAGCTCTGCGATCTTTCGGTGATTCTCTCTGTGCTTCACCATGTTTTCATCAACCACAGGACTCTCCGGCACGACATCGATCGTGACCGTCACATCTGTCGTCTCTAAAGAGTTCAAACTTAAACGCAGTTCTCCGTTTTCAATACGCGCTTCCATCGCCGCAAAAGATACGTGGGGAATAGCCAAAACCAATAAAGCGCAAAGAAGCTTGTTCACAGAAAAACCCTCTCAAATGTTAATCAGTTCGAATACATTGCTTATAGAGCAAATGACCGGCCAACATTTGGAGGAATACTTGAGTCTTAGAACGAATAAGGGGTGTTTCCAAGAAACACCCCTGTCAAAGTTCCGTTAATTGTCAGTTTGGAAAAATAAAAAAGGACTACTTCAGACGGCAGTGGTGAAGGAATTCTTCACGTGTCTCAGGCAAGGTTTTAAAGTGCCCACGGACATCAGACGTCGCTGTCGTGCTGTCAGTATCTTCGATACCTCTCATCATTACGCAGTAGTGTTTGGCGTTGATGTGAACAGCCACGTGGTCCGTATCCAACACATATTGCAAGCAATCAGCAATCTGTTTCGTCAGACGTTCTTGTACCTGAGGACGACGCGCAAAGTATTGAACGATGCGGTTGATTTTAGAAAGACCAATCACCTTTTTGTAAGGGATATAAGCCACTGTCGCAAAACCATCGATTGGCAACAAGTGGTGTTCGCAGAAAGACAGACATTTGATATTTTGCACCACGATCATTTGATCGTAGTTCATCTTGTTGTCGATCACTGTCATCTTAGGGAATTTGTGAGGATCCAGACCACCGAAAACTTCGTTCACGTACATCTTAGCCACACGCTTCGGCGTATCCGCTAGACTGTCATCATTCAAATCCAAGCCCAATACTTCCAGGATCTCGGTGAACTTTTCGGTGATTTTTTCGATTTTTTCTTCATTGCTAAGACCGTTATCGATCATTGGCGTTGGACGAACGTTGTCCAAAATATCTTTGGTACTTAGGACATGTTCGATTTCAGAATCGACAACTTTTTTTAGAGCCTTTTTGCCAGCACCCTGCTTAGTGATTTTTTTAGCTTTTGCTTTACTCACGGTGGTTCCTATCTTGATGAAATTCTTATGCCCTAAAAGCGGTCCTCAAGGAAGGGAAAGGTTAAACACTTTGCAAATTTTGACTGATAAGCCACTGACGAATCTGCTCTTGTTCATGGTCAGAGGTATCGACGAAATGGACTCGGATTTCGCTATGGCCAACAGCGATGACTTTGGCCTGACAAAGGATGCCGTCGATATCAGGAACCTCTACAGACAGCCTCTGGCCGACTTTAAACTTCTCTCGCGCTTGAAATACGGCGATGCGGGCCCCCGTATAGGACAAATCCAGGGTTTTACACTGATCCTTGCCCCCCAAAACAACGGGAATCCCCACATAATAACGATGGGCTGTTTGCCCCAACCAATGCTGGCGGCGATCCAAATCAGGGGATCTGGCAAAATACAGCCAGGCAATTCCGGCAACTACGATGGAGCTTACGATTTTAAAAGCAAAGGCCTCTGTCGCCAAAGGTGGCTCCTGAAAAAACATCAGATGCGAAAGATTGATCGCGATAAAAAGAGCGCACAGAACCAGGCCAACCAACCATAAGAGCTTGTGACGAATCAAAAAACTGACACCCGCCGCAAACACGACAAGCCAACCGATGATTTCAAGAGGCACAGTGGAGCCCGTGTGCATCGTGGTAAAATCCATGACTGGGATCACCATTAAAATAAATGCCGCTGGCACAATCACCCATGGACCGTGTGTTATTCCCACTGTTTTTCTCATAGCTAACTTATCGGCATCACGAATGTGGGAATACAGTTTTTTTGTTGCTTCCCCGGCTGTTCTAAATAGACTGTTTAACTGTGAGACATCTATTAAAAATACCATTTCTTATTGGCGCATTCTTAGTTTCAAAACAAGCCATGGCCTATCCTGATTTTATCGGATACGGTTATTCCTCTTGCATTACCTGCCACTATAATGGCCTTGGTGGCGGAGCTCTGAATGACTATGGAAGAGCCCTCTTTGCGACGGAAATCACTTCTCGCTCAGTGTACCCGGCCTCTATGGATGAGGAAGCTATTGGCGCCAGCTCTGGTTTTTTAATTACGCAGCCTTTGCCTTGGTATTTCCGTCCCGGCATTAAATATCGCGGCCTTTATTTTCAACAAAATCCCAATGGCTCAAACGAAGTGAACAAATGGGTGAACATGCAGCGCGATTTCAATTTAAATTTCTTCTTTGATAAAAAGCAGAACTTGGCGCTGATCACAACAGCTTCCTATGCGGATTTCGATATTCCTGAAACGACGATCGATAAATGGACGATGTACGCGAAAGAATTCTATTTGCGCTACAAACAAAGTAACAACCTGTGGTGGTATGCCGGTCAAATGGATAAAGCCTATGGTATTCGCAACGTGGATCACACGGCGGTGAACCGTTTCCCCGCAACGGATGTGGGCTTAAATCAATACGGTCAAACTTTGGGGGTGATGGCGCACTTCACTTATCCGACCTGGGATATCGCCGTGAATCCGTTCTTTGGAAACGTCTATACGGTGCCTGAGAAACGTCAAAAAGGTTTCTCCGTCGTGGGTGAATATCAAGTCTATGAAAAGTTTAAAGTGGGCGGATCTGTTTTAGCGTCAGAATCTGATGAAACACGCTGGCGCTTAGCCGGTGCGACCGCTCGCTGGGGACTTTCAAAGGGAAGCTCCCTTTTGGCAGAGGCCGGCCTTAAAGAGCAAACTCGCAAAGGCTCGAACTCAGATCCTGTGCTGGGCTCTTATGCTTGGGTGCAATCGATGGTCGCTATCGCACGCGGGTATAATATCTTAACGACGATCGAACAATCCCGAGACGACATTCAAAGTTCATCGGCTGAAAACTTGAAATACAGTTTTGGTCTTTTGGCATTTCCACTCCCCCGCACGGAATTCCGTTTGGGGCTTTCGAATGGAAAAACGAATTTGGATGGAACCGGTGTGGATGATTCCTGGGCCCTGCAAACGCAAGTGCATTTATCTTATTAGGAGCGCAAATGGGTAAAATGAAAATTTCAATCTTGCTATGCCTTTTGCTGACAAGCTCTTTAGCTTCTGCTCAACAACCTAAAGCCAACGGTAAAACGCGCATTCCTGCACAATCAACAACTTCAGAAAATACGACTCCGACCACGCCAGCGACTACAACTGCGACCGAAGGCTCAACGACTTTTGAAGACACTGCGGAAACACCAGCAGAAGATGCGACGGCGATCAATCCTGACGCTGAAACCGACTCAAATCAGGTTGGCGTCACCACCGCTCGTCCGCGTGGCATGCGCCTTCCCGTACAATCTGTGTCTTCTTGGGCGGCGGGTGTGACGACACTTCAGTGGAACGAAATCCTAACGGTTTCTCAGCTGGGCACGACGACAAAATCCAATATGAACTTTAATGGTGTGGGTCTGATTCTGCAGAAGGAAACATACTATCTGCAATGGGGATGGAACGTTGGCGGTATGCTAGCAGCGGGACGAGCGAACAGCGGGCCCTTTGCGAACGATGTGAAAATTGAACGCCAGGGTTTTACGATGATGGCCCTGACCCCGCGTATTTTCTGGCGCCTGACGAACAGTGTGAATATTGGTGGGACAGCGATGATTTACATCCGTAACATCGACCTTCCGACTGGTAACGGCGTAGAAATGACTGCAGGACGAAAAAACAATGCGGGTTTTTTGGCGGATATGAATTTAAGAATTTTTAAAACGTGGGATTTCTATCAAGCAATAGGCCCCATCAATGATGGAGCCTATCTTTGGAAAGTCGGCGTTAATTACCGCTTTTAAAACTATTTCTTAGGAGCTGCTTTTGGTGCTGCCGCTGCGGCACCGACTGGCACTTCAACGTGAACTTTCACGTCGTCTTCAGTTCCTACACCCATGTAGTTAACATCTTTGATACCGATATCAGAAGCTTTCACAACGAATTCAGCTTTCAACAAGCCACCTTCAACTTTGTAAGTTCCTTCAACATTCACTGGCTTGTTTTTGATATTGATTGTTGCTTTACCCTTGCCACCTTTACCAGTAGCAGTCACCAAAGTTGCAGTTGGGTATTTATCTGTCTCAAGGTATTTTTGAGTGTGCTTATCACGAAGATCAACGCCCGTTTTCAAGCTCTTCATGTTAACAACGATGTTTTGTGCTGAAACTTCATCGCCTTTAACTTGGGCTGTTCCTTTAATTTGATTTGTTTTCGCCTTGAAATCCCCCATTGGATTCAAAGTCACATCAAACACGACAGACTGTGCAAACGCACTAGAAACACCCAAAGTCACCATTGCTGCTGCAATAACCAATTTCATTAATTTCTCCCATGGTTTTATTTACTGAATGTTGGATATCCAATCATACACAGCTTGCAACTGAGTTGCACTCACTGTTGTACCATTGTCTGGCATATTTTTTGTGCCACCACCCTGGGAGCCTTTCATTCTAAAATAAAGCGACGAACTTAATGGTTGGCCTGCCTTAACAAAACCCCGGGTGATCATACTGGCTGCGGTCATATTTGAGAAATCTCCACGAGTCGAGCCCGCCCCATGGCAACTTAAACAGGAGGAATCAATAACAGCTTTTGCTGCTGCCAATTTTGTATCCACAGTCGATCCCGTCGAGCCACTGGAGTCGGCAAAAATAGCCGGGTCAAACATCACCTGACTCACGGAATTTGTCGTACCAATTAAACGAGACAAAGAGTTGAGTTGAGCATTATTGAGACGGTCATTAAAAAACATGTACTCATAAACCATCCCACCCGTTGTTCCAGCAACCAAAGTCTTGGTTACAAACGAAAACTCCTGAGGGCTTCCTGTTTTTGTAATTGTCATCGTCTGCACAATCCCATTCACTAACAATGAAAAGTCGTCAGGCTGCGCACCAGCTCGCAAGGCAATGACCATGCGTGTGCCCGTCGATGGAAGATTCACCGTGGCTTGAGCACTGTTACCGGCAGAAAAAGTACGACTGACTGTGATCTTGCCACTCGCAACAGAGACAGCCGTCTCCTCGGCATTCGCACTCCCAGAATAAGCGGTAAAGATCTTTCCGGTCATGGTACGATCTGCAGCGAAAACATAACTAAGCTTATCAGCCCCCGTATAGGCTTTATCGACTTTGCTGGGCTGACCTTGTTGATACCAACGCACCAAAGGACCACGAGATGGATCCGTCAGAATGGGAAGCTCCTGAGCATCCAGGTAGCTTTGTCCGCTTGCTAAAGAAGCCGATTCAAGAATCGCTTGCTGGACCGTGAAGTCACTGCAATTTTGAAACGAAAAAACCATCAGCGGGAGACCTAGAATCGGTACCCATTTCATTTTCATAACTGCTCCCATCCACTGGATTCACAAATCGCCAGAATCAAATATCTCCAGCGGTCAATACCAGCAATCGAAGGATTTTTTTCGTACATCATGCGATCTGAAGCCACAAGGCCTTGAATCAATCCTGGGTCCGCATCATCGCCGCGATAAAACTGACCGAACGCCAACTCAATGGAGGTTGCTGTTGGAGCCGAGCCCACGACACTGACTTTGCTGACGAAATTATTCACGAAAGTATTATTGGACAAAACAGTCTGACAGGCCTGTGACTTAAAGGCTGCTCGCAAAGTGTTTGTGCCTGTGTTCATTGGCGCAAGAATAGTCCCGTTACAATCATTGACACCAGTTTTGATGTCACATGGATAGCCAAATGCGGAAGTCTTGTTCTTAAACCATTGATTGGTGATATTTGTTAATGTCGTTTTTTCAGCCGCAGGGGAAGATGACGTTAGAAATATATCTTCAAACAAACTCGTCATGTAAACGCGATTCACCAGTAACGGAGATTGCGTGGAGGCTGCGGCCACGGCATTACCCGGATGCTCAGAACCCATGCTGTAATCCATGTCTCCAGACAGCGAAGAAAGTTCGAATGGCTGAGCACAGTTTTGAAAGGCTTGTGTTAGAACCAATCCAATTGTTAAACCTGCAACTGTGAGTGTGATACGTTTATTCATCATAGCCACCTAGACAACCTTCGGCATACCCACCAAGGATGTGATAACCCCGGTGGACTCGTTAAAGGAAATCATGGCAGGAGCTGTGTTCTCCCATGGATTCGATTCAACCCGCATCAAGCGTGACAAAGTCGACGTCGCCGAAGCCGTTGAAGGAACACCACTTAAGTATCCGCTGATCGCGGCTCCGTAACCGTTGGTACCATTACCTGCATTCTGACGTAAATTACCGATCACATACGGCCCGTTTTTAATGGCTCCCGAAAAAGCGCTCGTGACCATGCACGGATAACCATGCCCTGAGGACTGACCACTCATTGCTGCATTTCGCGCAAATTCTGCCGAAACCTGAATCACGGATTCCGACCACATATTTGCACCCGTGGAAGCTCTGCGAACCGTTTGCAAGCGATCGCGCATTTCCAAAATACCAGCCAAAATTCCTGAATAGAAGTTATGAGTCAGCAATAACGCCGTATAGGCACCGGTGTTGCCGTCCATGTCTGTATGCGAGAACGCCAGGTTCCCACCATTTACGAAAAGATTATTTACATCATCACCCGCGATGTAACTTGTGCGGATGCGAACGTTATTAAAGTTGCTCGTTCCAACTGAAACGGAAGCCGTCAGCTCTTTTGTCAGACAGTACTCTGCCAATGCCAATTGCTGATAGAAATCGTTATAGGTCAGAGCCGAAGTCATTTCACGCATATCAAAATCCGGAGCCAGCGTGAAATTTCTTTGTAAATTAAAACCACCACTGTTTACAAAACCGAAAATACCGAATTGTCCCGCAGGACCTGCCATTGATGAAGGAGTGACAGGCGCTTCAGAGATACCCTGGATCCCAGACATGCGAGCGGTCCCCTCCACCGCATTTTTATAACGATTCACAGCTGCATCCCAGAAACCATCGATATCGCTGATACCTTGTTTCATTTTTACTGATGCATTTTCAAGATTCTTGTTCAGTGTTTCCGCACCCAAACGGTTTGAACGAGCGTAGGCCTTTAAGTAAGACATCGCGTTTTCATAGGCGTTTTTATAAGCCTCTTTACCCGCCGTGGTCGTTGCAATCGCTGAGGACTGCGCAAAACCCGCCATCAACTCTCGCACATAACCTGAACCCACTTGGGTTCCCGCCTTATTATGCGAAGACGTAAAGCCGACATTGTTATTGCCCGTCATCACACCCGCAAACAAGCGTTCTGAAGAGTCCGCCAATAAACCATTCAAGCTTGGCAGTCCCGAAACCGGAACCTGCACCAGCAAGGCATTGGTGTCATGCCCGTCAAAGGCTGAACCAAAACCACGCATCACCATCATGTTATTTAACGCATCCGAGGCATTACGATTCCCACCCTGGCCATTTTTAATCGGCAAAGAAAAGATATGCGGGACATTCAGACCATTGTATTTAAAAGTTTTGTAGGCAAGCCCTGCGACTTTGCCACCACTGAAATTAAAAGCCGTGGAGACATAGGGATTCGTGACAATGTTATCCCCGTCATAAATTTTAACCCACTGGTCAAAGGAGTAACGCATCGGTCCTCCATTAATCCAGATGTTCAACAAAAAGCGTGGATCTGATTCTCCCGTCAAGGCTTCAGCACGAGCTTGTTGAATAAAGCCAGCACCAATTTTCATTGCTAGCGATTCCACAATGGAAGCTGATAAAACAGTTCCACCCAAAATCATCCCCTGCTTTAAGAATTCACGACGATTTGATCTCATTCGCTCCCCCGAGGATTAAAGGTGGCTTTATTATAATAGTTCGAGCGTAAAATCGATTCGACTAACTTTGTTAACGACTGCGTTTGGGAAAGTTCTTTTCCCAAAGTCTCCACAAACTTGCGGTCTTCCACATCCCGTTCAGTTAAGGCTTTGTTGAGAGGTGCATTTGCTGGATCCGTTCTGTCGTACAAAGACACATCGATACCCGTGAAATAACGGAAGTATTTTTTAGCTGCGCACTGATAATATTCCGGAAGCTCGGTCAAGCGTGCGCCCATCTCTTCAACGTTCGCGACATCGCGATTGATCAAGGTTCCATTGTAATAGGAACGAATCATCAGCTTACCCGTTGGATTTTGGCGATGATAACCGGCCACGGCCGTTGCCGACCAGGAATTTGCAACGGTTGCTCCCACAGTGAAATTACCCACCATGATAGATTTTTGCACATTGCCCTTCGCAGTTTCCGCCACCACCCAGTTGCGTGCGGTGGAAGCAAACTGATCCATCGTCGCGTGACAAGTAATACAACTTCCAGCACGACGGAATGGAACATCAGAACCGCTGCTGATGTAAGCCTGAATATCGCTTTCACGTAATGCTGGCAGCGAAAAGCAAAGCATGTTTTCCAAAGTCGTCTTGGCCCATTTGCGCGGCATTTTTAGAGCGCCGTCAAAAACCTGTCCCTTACTGTGACCGACATTCAAAAGAAAATAAGCTTGCTGACCCAAAATACCGCCACCCAAGGCGCGGTGAAGATCGATGCCTGTTTGTCCATCTACTTGCGTTGCTAAGCCCAAATTAGGTACGGAGTAATTCGCTAGAATCAAAGCCGAAGATCCCGGCACGATTCCAGAAATAAGTCCAGTTCCGGAATAAGGAGCTGGGACCACCGACGTCGAAGAAACGTTTCCTGCCGCATCTGTTTGTGCCAATGCAAACGTTCCCGTTGTTCCACGGACGGGTGCATATTTAACGGTGCCACGAAGGACATTGGAATAAAGCAAATCCGAAAACAGCGCACGAGTCAGAGTTAAAGCTGGCGTTGTCATCTCGATAAAGTCATTGGTATTGCTGTCGAATTCGTTTTGATAACCAGATATTTGGTCCTGATTGGCTGTGGGAAACCACGTGCGGTGAAATTGATAGAAGTTATTGAGAACTCTCACGCTCTCGGTGTCATTGACTGCTAAAGCTCCGCTGCTCGCAAGCTTACCTTTATTTAAAAGGGCGATGCAGGCATCAATGGCTTTGGTCTTGCCAGCTTTAATACTTGCCATAACGGTGCTGTTGGTTGGGACAGGGAGTCCTGTGAGCTGAGCATAGCAACGGGAATAAATCGCTTTCTCTGAAAGCGCATGTGCTGAATGAGAATATACAATGACCGCAATAAGCGCCATTGACCCCAGGAATGACTTCATTTTTCCCCCATTTTTAGTTTCGGTCACTTTGAGATTTTTTGTATATATATTTGCAAGATTCTCGATCTGAGACACACAAATGATGTTAGACCAGCTGATTAAGATTTTCCCAAATTGTGTCGATAGGTTGCGTATGAAAACACTGATTGCAACTTTGATATTACTAAGCCTGTCTATCAACGCGAACGCAGCCAAGGTTACTAAAGTATCTGGCGGTAAAGCGCTTATCGATCTTGAAGGCGACACAGCTCTTGTTGGCGACCAATTTTTCGTCATCGATAGCAGCGGCAAAAAACGCGGCCTTATTCAAGTTTCAAAAGTTCAAGGCGGTCGAGCTATCGCAACGATTTCAAAAGGAAATGTAACTCCAGGTACGACACTTCAGCGTTATCAAGGACGCATGAGTGCCGCTCCAAATGAAGTGAACTCTTCAAGCGGTGGCTCCACGACGGGTGGCGGTAAAAAAGCTTGGGGTTTGATGGCGGGCATGGTGAACAGTTCGATGAATGTGAAATCTTCAACAGCTTCCATGACGATGAGTGGCTCAAGTTTCAACCTTGTTGGTTACTACCAAACTTATCTTGATAAAAACATCAGCGTTAAAGCCTTGGCAGGTTACGAGACTTTGAATGTGACTGGCACTGCTCCATCGGGTTGGTCTGGTGGTACTTGTGCCGCTGGTTCAAGCTGTACAGCCGATATCGGTTATTTGGGTATGAATGTTTTGATTCGTTATTCGTTCGCAAGAACTAAAACAATGGAATTCACGGCCGGTGGTGGTTTGGGTTTCCTGTTCGCGATGCAAAAATCTTCAAACGTCTTGGACACTGCTAAAATCTCTACGAACCAAACAATCGTAGGTACTTTGGGTATGGACTGGCACTTGGACAGACGCACATATGTTCCAATCCAATTCGACTATGCAATGTTCCCGGACAACAACACTTCCAGCGCCACACAAATGATCTTGCGCGCGGGCTACGGTTGGAAGTTCTAAGCCGTTCTACAACAGAATAGCTTCATCGAAAAACCTCGCACCAGCGAGGTTTTTCTGTTTCTAAATCTCGAGTTCCCAGTCGTACGGAAAACTGCTGTCCGGCTTATTATCCATATCCTGCTCCCGTCCCTAGGTCATACCGGCACCCCTTCCGCGATTTGCTTCCGGTCAATGTACACGCCCATGTATTCCGTGAGAAATTTGTCACTCAACTCCAAAGTTCCTGCAGTTGCTCTAAACTGAGCCCCCGCAAACGAGTTTTCGAATAAGATCGACCTAAAGCCTCCAACTCATTTAGTTGAACGTAATCCCGAACAACCCGATAGGCCTTGTAGCCTCTGATCACTCGGGAAAACGGTCGATACCGCCACACTTTAACCCCTTCATGTTTCCGGCTGAAGGTATCGGTCAACACCTGCGCAAACTGCCCCGCCACCACTCGCAAGAAACTTTGCAACAGAATCCTTTTCCCCCGCACTAGCAAATGCACATGATCGGTCTGAACTGAAAACTGTTCGATTTTCACACCGAACTTCCGAGAATATTTTTTTAATAACGAATTCATCAGTGAAAAGTGACGAGGTTGGCGGAGTCCGTTTTTCACAGCCGTCTTGTTAACTTTAAACACGATATGCAATGGATCTTTACTTGAAAGAGGTCGCGCGCCCCGCCCTTTTGAAGACTTTCGCAAAACACCCCCATGACAATGACGATGTTTCCAGTGAGTGTTTATTCCGGAAAATGCCTGTTGTTTTTCTCGCTTCATTGCTACTCCCCCGCTGTTGAAGCATCATGACCGATACCCCCAAACGCCCAAATTAGAGTGCAAAACCAAGACGAGAGTGAGTTGAACCGTAACGACTGTCAGCAATAACAAAGTCGAATATCGGATATCTGATTCAACCTAGCCGAAATTTGCTTTCGCGAAAAAGATACAGCGATGATGGATGGATAGATGGATAGATGGATGGATGGATGGATGGATGGATGGATGGATAGTTAGATGGATCCACCATCGTACGGAATTTGGTTTTACAGGATTCAGAGGGGGCCAGCTCAGAGCCAGTGGGCCATGCCCCGCTCGTCTCCCCGGGGGTATCGGTCATTGCAGTTAATAGTAATTCATGACCGATACCCCCAGAACGACCTTGATTCAGTGGAGCACGTGAGTAAGTGAGTGAGTTTAAGTGTGTGTGTGTGTGTTGACCGATACCCCGAAACCCCGAATTCCGTATGGAAATTGGGGATTGGGATTTGGGATTGGGATTTGGGATTGGGAAAATATGCGGGGCTTGCTGGAGTTCGTGCGAGGAGGTGTCGGGGGTATTTTTGAAAAATGGGTGCTAGCGCTGGCTTTGAAGGAAATACCCGAAGTGTCAGGACTCTAGACATAAGTTAACCAGCTGTTTTCTTAGGGACACACTCTATTCGATCTCAGTTGGACCCCCTCTTGCATTGGCACAGGCATCTCTTTAGCGATGAGGTTTTCTGTGCTTCGAAAGACACCTAAATTATTTCTGCCCATGATCCTTGGGCTTTCCGGTCTCCAGGCACATGCCATGGATGCGGATCCTTACATGACCCAAGAGCATTTGCTGAACAAAGCCGTGCAAGTTCATGTCACCACACGTGGGATGAAATACTTTGATTCGGAACTCGCAAAAATCCTGGGCAACCTGGGTGTGAATATTGACGAGGGGTACTTCCCTGCTTTGTCGTACACTTTCGAAAAGCCGATCAATCCGGATGACTTTGCTAAAGACAATCCTGAAGAAGTGAAAATGTATAAACAGGTTCGCGAGCTTTTGACAAAATGGCTTGTGGGCTTTTCACTCAACGATCACCGCCCGACAATCGAAATCGGCGAATCAGGATACATTGCTAAATTCTCGCGCTTCTCTTTGGTGACAGATCAAAAGTTAATGGAAAAACTGGGCAAGCGCGAAGGTGCGATCCTGGCGATTGAACTGGAGATCAAACATCTGACGCTGGGAACGAACTCCGTCAAAGTCTGGGATATCAACAACGAATTCCTGGGTAAAGTGGGCGCTGAAGAAGTGAGCCTTTCTGCGGGTGATGCTAAAAACCCACTCAAAGTGCGTTTGCCGTTTTACCTGCGCATGAATGCATACGGCGCGTTGGAGTTCGAAGCCCTGGATGTTGAAAACAACTTGGACTCTATCCCCGTCAGCCTTCAGTACAAAAAACTTTTGGTTCCGCAGTTTGCGATCGAGATCAACGGTAAAAAGTTTTTGTTAAACAATAAAGAAATCGACAAGCTTTTCACGGAACAAGCTCCAGCAATTCTAGAGTCTGTACGTAAGAATTTGGGCGACTTTGCGCGCAACCAATTGCCCGCGATGCTAAATGAAAAGGCCAAAGAGTTCTTAAAAGGTAATTTGGACCAGGTCCAAAATATGGTACCACCGGGTAAAGAACCGAATGACACTCGCCCTGATTTCAAATGGGGTTTGCGCCTCCAGAATATTGGCTTGAAAGAGTCTTTGAATATTGAGTTGGGCGCTTACGCCGAAGACCCCGTGAATCCCCGCAGTTTGCCTCGCCCCGAGGACAAATCCCGTGGTCTTGTCACTTGGGGACTGATCCCACAAACGAAGTATGACATCGGTTTGAGCCTGGATCGTGGCCTGATAAACCGTATTTTGCAGCTTTCCTTTGAACGCCGTAATTTCGAAAAGATCGCCATGTCAGATGGTTCCACTTTGAGAATGATGGCGTCTCCTTTGATTGACTATGTAAAAGCACCAGTTGCGATGCCAATTAAGGACAGCGAAACCTGGGTTAAATTGCGTGTCGCGGTGGAAAACAAGCCAGACTCTATTTTCCTGAAAGAGAAGATCGTTGTTGAGTTCGATATTATTGCAAAATTGCGCCAAATGGCGGATAAGACCGGCATGCAGCTTGTGCTGTATTCCATCGATCCAGACAGTATGGCGATGGACGATAAGTACTTTTCAATTGCTGGTAAGCTTTTGAAAGGAAAAGTTCGCGACGGTATCAAAGATAAACTTCGCGAACAGTGCGCAGGATGGAAATCGAAAGAGGAAGCAATTCCTGGAGCTTTCCCTCTGCCACCGGAAATTTTAGGTATTAAATTAGATATCAATCGCGTACTCATGGACCCCAAAGGTCATTTAGTAATGTATCTGAACTACGCGAATGCAGGAGCGAAGTAATATGAAATCATTTAAACTTGTCATCATCAATGCTCTGACTTTGTTAGTTGGCTTGGGAATTATGACTGGTTCTTTTTCCTCGAAGTCTGCTAAAGCAGCAAAGTTGGAATCAGTTCCTTCTATTCAAGTGAACAAGCTTGGAAACTATAAAGGACAATACCTGACAGTACTTTACGCTGTCGGCTCCCGTCCGTTTATTTCCACAGACGCTTCTCAACTGAATATCTCTCAAGTGAAAGAATCCCGCACAGTTTACATCACAGGTGACACGGTGACGTTGCCACAGGTTCAAGTTGAAAAAGAAGGCTTCCGTCCTTCATACAACATTGTGGTGTTTGTGGTTTCTCCACAGCAAAATTATTCTTGGGTGAATGCCGATGGCTCATCTCCACAAGGGATGCCCGCTACCAGCAACCGCCTATCAAACAAATTCAATGCTGTGAACAAATCTGACGTTGATAGCTTTGTCGCTTCTAAAGGCGAACAAGCCGTGATGCCGGTAAATCTTTAAATAGAGATTGAATTGGCCGCTTGAATTCCAGTCTCGAGGGCACCGTTCAAGGTGCCCGGGAATTTCAAGCTTGTATGCTCTCCTGCAAATTGGAAACGCCCCCCGTATTCGGGCTCCCCAGCAGCTCCCCTAAACTTCATGTACTGACCTTTTTTATAGACCGCCATGGAGCCACCGGCCCAAGGGCGCTGCTTCCAGTTCACCATCTGATGGTTCGCCGGCGCTTGCGGCAATTCTTTATAGAACAATTCCAGATCAAACACCGCTTCTTGCTCCGCCCCGGCACCAGCATTGGCGCCGGATTTACCTGCACGCGAATAAGTCATTAAGGCCTTCGTGCCTTTTTGCTCGCGACTGCTGTCCCAGAACTTCTGCGACAAGAAATCACCGGTGAAGTTTCCAAGATTCGCCGCCAAGCCGTTTTTCTTATTCCAGAATGGGGAATTGAAACCCAACACACCTTTGCTGTGAGTGGCGTAAGTCAGATTCGTCAGAGCCTCTTTTTTCACTTCAGAAAAATGCAGTGAATCGATATTGTTCACTTCACGCAACTTTGAAAACGGCAGTGTGCAGATAATGTTGCGAGTTTTATATTGCTCACGACCCTTTGGAGTTTGGAAATTCAAAGTAAAGAGACCTTCTTTTTCAGAAATTTCCACCAGAGCGTGATTCATCTTTAAGCTGTAGTCAGGAATCACTCCCGCCACTCGGGACGCCAAAGTCTGCATCAGGTTTGTAAGCCCGCCTTCCATGCGATAGGTGTTTCTGCCGGCAAGCAAGCTGCTGCCTTCAGAATCTAGGGTGCTTAGGAAATGCAGTGAGGATTGTTCCGAGGCATCCACTCCAAAGCGCGACACCGCCTGGCTTTCGATCAATTCCAAAACCAGAGGGTCGACTTCACCCTTCCACGAATTCAAAAGATCTGCCAACGAAAGAGTGTCGTAATAAGTGGAACGGTCGTATACCAAAGAATTGCGATACGTGAGAATCGCTTCCTGATCTCTGAAAAGATCCGAGCGCACGCGGCGCAAAGGTGTCGCCAGAGTCTTAAATTTCGGGGCGAGATCTTGCACGCGATAGTTTTTCCCATTGAAGCGGAAATAGTGGGCTTCAAAGCCTTTGCGCGATTTTAATTCGACCGGATTAAGACTGAATTCTTTAGCCAGAGCGAAAACCGTGCGGTGGGACTCTTCGAAAAACTCTGCTCCCAACTCGGCCACCGGCTCTTCACCTGAAAACACAGAGACCGTCTGCACACGTCCACCAATACGCGAAGACGCTTCGAATAGGCGAAAAGGAACTTTATTCTTTTTCAGGGTGTGAGCGGCCGCTAAACCCGCAGCACCCGCCCCAAGAATGATGACTTCACCTTCTAGATTTCGTTTGTCACCCGTAAAAAGTCGATCGAGACCTGCGCAGCCCCCCAAAGCAAGAGAGGTTGAACTCAGTGCAGAAATTTTTAAAAACTCGCGACGACTTAAAGAACTTTTTGCCATCAATCCCTCACCTGCATAGAATGGCAACACTTTGGAACAGAAGCAAATCAATCTCTCAGCATTAAGACAATCCTTCGAGAAATTGGCGGAAAATAACTGGGCTCTCGCAGCAGACGTCTTTGCTCCTGATTTTTGCGCAAAACTCGCCCAAGAGTGTCAAAAGCTTTACTCTGAAGGTGAACTCAAAAAGGCCTCCATTGGTCCCACGGGGAACAAGCTGACAGCTGCGGAAATTCGTGGCGATTTTACCCTGTGGTTGGATGAGGGAAACTCCTCACTCCAAAAAGAATTCCTGAAATGCCTGGATATAATCCGCGAGGAATTGAATCAGTTTTTCTTTATGGGTTTAAAACGTGTGGAAAGTCATTTTGCTTTTTATCCACCTGAAGCTGGTTACGATAAACATATCGACAATCCCCGCGGAGCGAGTCATCGTAAAATCACTTTCGTGCTGTATCTTAATGAGTCCTGGCAAAAAGACCACGGTGGCGAATTGAGCCTGTATAATCCAGAGAAGCCTGATGAGTTGTTGGCTCGCGTAGAGCCCCACTTGGGCCAATTGATATTTTTTCGAAGCGAACTTTTCCCTCACCAAGTGGAAAAGAGCTTCAATCCCCGCCTGAGTTTAACTGGGTGGTTTAGGGACGATGCATTATGAGATCTTTGTTTTCGGAAGTAGTCTTCACCCGCCTTCATGCCCGATTTATTATTCTGGGTTGTTCATTATTGGCGGCACTGTTTGGCATCTTGGGTCCGTTCTTCCAAAAAGAATTCATCGATCAACTGACGCACACTCCATCAAAGCTTCATCTGTTTCAAGTAAGCTCGCCGTTGTGGTTTATCCTGGGAGCTTTTTTGTGTGTTCTTTCTTCCCAAGCGTTCAGTCAGCTGACGAATTACTTAAGCTCTAAAGAAGCTTTGTTCATGCAAAGGATCTTTGCGGAACGCCTATATTCCAAAACTTTAAATCTGCGAGTCGATACGATGAGCCACCGCCCCGTGGGCGAGATCGTGTCCCTGTATGCAACGGACGTGCAAGGTGCCACCGTGTTTTTGGATCAAACGTTACCGGCAGGGGCATCCACATTGTTTCCGCTGATCCTGTCACCCTTTGCGATTTCTATTCTATTTGATATCCCCTTATGGCCGACGATCTGGGTGATGATTGGGATCACTTGCCTGAATTCCTTTATGGCGTTTCGTCAGTCTCGATTCTTTTTCCGCTTTAAACAATTGGCAGCGGAACGCATTGGTTTGGTAAATGAGTGGATTCAAAACATTCGCACCATTCGCATCCTGGGTTGGATTCGCCATTTCGAAGACGGCATTTTTGCCAAACGTGAAGTGGAAACACGCAACCGCGTGATGATGGTGACAAACGGGCAGATCATGAATGCCATTTCGTCTTCAGTGACTTTTATTTTGAATGTGGTGACGTTGGGTTCTTTGGTTCTTTATACCAAGCAAACATTGACCAGTGGCGAGCTTTTGGCGCTGTTGTGGATTGTTGCCATCTTTTTGACTCGTCCGTTCCGCCAGATGCCGTGGTTCTTTACCTTCGCGTTTGATTCTTGGACTTCTTTAAAACGCCTGGAAGAATTCTTTTCCACAAAAAACAATCAGACCGATGGCACTGACATCGAAACAGCAGAACAAGCGGCTCTGGATGAAAAGTACGCTTTGCAAGTAAGGGGCCTGAATCTTCGCATCGGCAGCCGCCATATTCTTAAAAATATGACTTTTGATATCAAAGAGGGCGAATTTGTTGCGGTAGTTGGCGAAGTCGGTTCTGGCAAGTCGATGTTACTTTTGTCTTTGCTGCGTGAAACCGGAGCCCGCTTCCAAAGCTACCGCATTGGAGCGATGGACGCCCTGAAAGAGAAAAACAATTCCGTGCGCAGTAACTTTGCTTACGTTCCGCAAGAGGGCTTTATCATGAGTGCCACGTTGCGTGAAAACGTGGCCTTCCTTTACGATATTGATCCTGAGCGCGACTCCTTGGTTGAAGAGTCTTTGAAGCTTGCACAGTTTGAACTGAACACCGAGCGTGTAGAAAAGGGACTCAGCACCGAAATCGGTGAACGTGGCGTGAACCTGTCTGGCGGTCAACGCCAACGCGTCAGTTTGGCGCGCGTTCACTATCACGATGCTCCGATTTTACTTTTGGATGACTGCTTAAGTGCTGTCGATGTCGATACGGAACAAAAGCTATTCGATACACTTTTGATGGGCGCTTGGGAAAATCGCACGCGGATCCTGGTCACTCACCGCCTGTCCGCTTTGAACCGTGTGGATCGAATCTTATTCTTGGAAGAAGGGCGAATTATCGACCAGGGTACTTTCGAGGAGCTTTTAGCTCATAACGAAAAGTTCAGAGAGTACACAACATCTGTTGCCAAAGAAGCTACCACTCAAAAAGAGGGCGAGGTAACTCGTGACTAATCGCAATCAGCGCACTCAAGTGATCAAACCCAAATATCTGTCCGATGGCGAAGTTCGCAAAGAAGGTGGTTATAACAAAACCATTTATGAAACTTTGCTGTTTGCTTACAAGCCATTCCTTGCTCGCATCGCCGCTTGTATCGCTTTAGGCATTATTGGCCGTGGCTTGTTATTAGCAAACACCAATGTCATCGGTTATTGGGTGGACAGCCTGGTTGGCAAGCACTCCCCACTTGAGTCGCTTTCCTCAGTGCAAATCATTGCCCTGCTTTTTGTGATGGCGATTTGTGGATTTTTTATGACTTTGGTATTCCGCGTGGGTTTTTCGCGCCTGTCAGCTCAAGCCATTTCCAGTTTTTACGATGAAGTAACTTTACGCACTTCGCGTTTACCGATGGGATTTTTTGATAGCACTCCTGCCGGCCGAATCATCACACGCTTTTCCAGCGATTATGGCAACGTCTTTCGCCTGTTCGGTGGCCCCCTGGCCGAGTTCCTAAGCATCATCTTTGATTTGATCATGATGACCATTCTGATCACTGTCGCAAACCCGGTGTTTCTGATTCTGGTGGCCTTTATCGGTGTTTTGAATTTCTTTGTTTACAAACTAAACCAGGAAAGACTGCGCAAAGCCCGCCGTGAACTATCGGCGAGCCGCTCTCCAAGTATTGCGCACTTTGCAGAGACAACTCAAGGAGCCAGCACGATTCGCTCCTTCCGTCGTCAGGAATCATTTAGCGAACGATTTGAAAGCTTAGATCGCTATTTCCTAAGCCAAAAACTTTTCACGACGAAACAGCTGATCAGCTTCTCTTTCCAAATGAACAGCATGACAGCCGTTTTACTTTTGATCACCGGCGTGTCCTCTTATTTCATGATTGAAAAAGGCTGGGCCAGTGTGGGTTCCGTCGGGGTTGCTTTCACATTTATCTCTTTGTCAGGGAATACTGTGCAAATGTTCTTCGAGTGGTTGACTCAATTCGAAGAGGCCATGATTGGTGTTGAACGCTTGGATCAGTACATGCGCATGGATATCGAAAAAGGCAATCACCTGCCATCGACAGCGAAATTTGCAACGGGTCATCCGGTTTATGCTCCAGAAACTGAAAAATACCTTTCGCACCGTCGCCTGACTGACGATCGCTGTGCTTCGGTGGAAGTTAAAAACCTGTCCTTCCGTTACCGCGAAGATCTGCCCTGGGTTCTAAAAAATTTGAATTTTGAAGTGAAGGCCGGAGAGCGTTTGGGTATCGTGGGTCGCACAGGTTCGGGGAAATCCAGTTTGATCCAAGCTCTTTTCCATTTATACCCGATTGATCAGGGCCAAATCACCATCAACCACCATGCTCCGAAAATCAAAGACACGGATCAGGGAATGGATTTGAATTTGTATCGCCAATCCATGGCCTTTATTTCCCAGGAGCCCATTTTGTTCCAAGGGACCTTGCGCTTTAACTTGGATATCGAAGGCAACCACAAGGACGAAGCTCTGTTTGAAGTCCTGCAAAAAGTTGGTTTATTGGAATGGGTCCAGGGGCAGGTCCAGGGCCTTGAAATGAGAATTGAAGAGCGCGGTAAGAATTTATCCTTGGGCGAGCGCCAGCTTTTATGTATGGCTCGCTGCCTTTTACAGCAATCCCCGATTGTGATTATGGATGAGGCCACCAGCTCTGTGGATCCGCAGTCTGAAGAGATTCTGGTCCGTGCCACTGAAGAATTCTTTGCTGACCGTACACAGATCATCATCGCTCACCGTTTATCGACCCTGGCAAAGTGTGATAGGATTTTATGGTTACAGAATGGGGAAATTGTAGAGATGGGACACACGGAGGAGATTTTGCCTCGGTTTAAAAAAACAGAATTGGTATAAATAAATCTTCTCCCCCCTCAATTTAAAGTTTGCCGCGTCCGATTAAAAGAGGTACTCCTCGAGACACGACAAAAACTCTGCACGACGATGAGGTGGGCATGGATAACAACCAATCCCTCGACGAAACACTAGACGAAAACTCCGTGATCAGTTTGACGGATCAGTGGTCTTCATTGACCCCTGATGAGCGTCGTGAAAAGTTCAAAGAGCTGCCCCGCACCGATGCCGAGGAGCTCTTCCTCAATCTACCGACTCATGACCAGGCCGAACTTATTTCTGAAGCGTCTCACCTTGAGAAACGCTCTTGGGTGCGCTTACTTGCCCCCGATGACGTGGCCGATTTAATTCAGGAAATGGGTCCAGAGCACAAGGACGACTTGTTGTCGTTGTTAGATCCACAAACGAAACGTGAAGTGATTGCCCTGCTGGCTTATGCCGAAGATGCAGCCGGGGGTTTGATGAGCACCCGTTTCGTGCGTCTGCGAGCCGAGATGACCGTGGACGAAGCGATCAGCTATTTACGTATTCAAGCCAAAACTCACGTCGAGTCGATCTATTACGCTTACGTTTTGGATTCCGAACAGCACCTGGCTGGAGTGATCTCTTTCCGTGAGATTTTTTCTGCAGCTGCGGGTACAAGGATTTCTGAAATCATGCAAACCGAGGTTCTGAAGGTCCCACCAGACATGGACCAAGAGGAAATCGGTCGTATCTTTTCGCAACATGATTTGATGGCCCTCCCCGTTGTTGATGAACACAACGTGATGAAGGGTATCGTCACATTCGACGACGTGGCGACAGCAGTCCAAGAAGAAACCACAGAAGACATCCACAAACTGGGTGGGGTGGAATCCTTGGATGCTCCCTATATGAAAATCTCCATGTTCGACATGATTAAAAAACGTGCGGGCTGGTTGTTGGTGCTTTTCTTGGGTGAGATGTTCACAGCAACAGCCATGGGGTATTTCCAAACGGAAATCGAGCGCGCCGTTGTGCTGGCTCTGTTCATTCCATTGATTATCAGCTCGGGTGGTAACTCAGGCTCTCAAGCATCGACTTTGATTATTCGTGCGATGGCCTTGGGCGAAGTTCGTATCCGTGATTGGTGGCGCGTTCTGGGCCGCGAGTTGATGGCGGGCCTGGCACTGGGTGTGACTTTGGGATTGGTCGGCCTTTGCCGTATCCTAATCTGGCCTACCCGTGAAGCCTTGTACGGTCCGCACTATGTTCTAGTAGCAGTCACTGTGATGCTGAGCTTGATTGGTATTGTACTGTGGGGAACGATTTCTGGATCAATGCTTCCGTTTTTGCTTAAAAAGATTGGCTTTGACCCGGCTTCCGCTTCTGCCCCTGCCGTTGCCACGTTGGTAGATGTAACCGGCCTGATTATATACTTCTCGGTGGCTTCTGTTGTATTGCACGGGGTTTTGCTCTAACTTAATTTCATAATTATAAAAAGAAAAAGGCGTCTTGTTTCCAAGACGCCTTTTTTATTTTAAATTTATAGATGCAATTATTCTTTATCAGAGTCCGCTTCCGAATCGCTATCAGCAGCGACTTTCGCGCCCGATTTCATTTGCGCTTCTTCGTTCTTGTCATGGATGCGTTGCAATTTTTCGGCAGAAGTATCTTTTGATTTTGCAGCATCTTCCACCGCCGAGATCACGTTACCACCTTGGCTTGTTAGCATCAAAGTGCCATCACCAGTGACATCTTTGATCACATTCATATTAAGGATCGGAGCATCTACAACTTCACCCGCTGTATCCACACCCATTGTACCAATACGGTTTTGACCTTTTAGAACCAGGCTGTTAGCAGCGACGTCTACTGCGCCAGCAGCCACCATGTTCACAAGGTTCACGCTATCTAAGATAAGTTTATCGGCTTTGATTGCAGCACTGATCGTTCTAAGACCTACGTTACCGCAGATAAAAACAACTTTCGCGGTCATTCTTACGGAAGTGGCGTCTTTAACGTCGCCCAACTCTTTTGCTGTCAAACCGTTCGTATACGTTTTATCGATTTGGTCTTCAGAGCAACCCACATTCAAGTATGTTGATTCAGTTTCAGCTTTTTCAACGTCAGTATCTTTTTGATTTTGATTTTGGCTCAAGCTGTCTTGTGGTTTTGCTGTGACTTCAGCAACTTTACCGTCCAAAGCCTTACCACCCATTAAATTCAAAGAGATACCTGATTTAAGAGTCTTCCCGCCTTTTTCAGCATCGTCGACGACAAGGACACCCATGATATTGACTTTGCCGGGTTGGCCACCTGGAAGAACTTTTGAAGAAACCTCGCCCGTAGGAGCGCCATCGTTATTCGCATGGAGAGCTACTTTACTTGCTTTATCATCTTTAACCGCGCAAGCAGCAAGACACATCAAAACAGCAGTTGCCAAGAGTTTAGAAATCTTCATGAATGGCCTCCTTAACAAGGCGAAATAATACTTCCACCCCTTATTCAGCAAGATCCACTCCAGGCGGTTCAGCGACTCAGCTGGAACTGTTTTGATTTGAGAAAAAAGAACGACCCTCTAACGTCACCCGGTGACATTTATGGGCGCCAATTTTAGAAGACCTACAAAGAAGGCGTTCGGCCGCCATCGATCGGTAAATTGATACCATTAATATAAGATGCCGCCGGACTGACTAAAAAGGCAATCCCTTCGGCCGCTTCCACCGGGTCACCGATACGCCCCGCAGGAATCGTCTTAATCCATTGTTCTTCGATTTCATCAACGGAATTTCCTGATTTCTGAGCCGCAGCTCCCATCAACGATTCAATACGTCCTGTGCGAATATAGCCCGGCAGCATATTGTTAACCGTGATGCCGTAAGGCCCCAACTCCCCCGCCAAAGTTTTTGACCAATTCGCCATAGCTCCACGAATGGTGTTAGAAACTCCCAAACCCGGGATCGGATTTTTAACAGAGGTCGAAATGATATTCACGATTCTTCCGTATTGAGCGGTGCGCATGGCTGGCACCACCGTCTGCACCATCAAGTGCGCGGCTTTAAGATGGGCCTTGATCGGCGCTTCAAATTCTTCGATGGAGGCTTCCAGCAGCGGACCGCCTTTAGGACCGCCGGAATTGTTAATCAGAATCTGCACGTTTTCTTTGGCGATTTCGGGAAGGGTCTTTTTAAGAGCTTCGGTATCGGCAAGATCGAGCACATAGTATTTATGCCCAGCCCCACCCTTGAGGGATTTCATCAGATCTTTTAATTTGTCTTCGTTACGCGCCAATGCGATCACTCGCGCCCCACGCTCTGCCAGAAGTTTGGCAGTGGCTTCGCCGATTCCTTGTGAAGCTCCACACACGATGGCTGTTTTACCCTGTAGATCCCATGAACTCATACCCACCTCCACGTCGAAATCATTTCAACAAGGATTCAAGTCATCGGCAAAGCAAAAAAAGAGGCGCTTTATTCAAGCGCCTCTTTGGTGGTTACTCTTTTATTCAACAGGGATTATGATTTCACAAGATTAGCAGTCCATTGTTGAATCATAGCCAAAGTTCCCTGCTTCGCATTGGCGAATTGGACACCGTATGCTTGATTTGCTTCGCTCCACACGACTTGACCCTGAACCTCGATGACCTCGTTGCCATCTGGGCTTTGGATACGCATCGTAATGATGCCGCCTTTTTCCAGAGCCTGATCGGTGTTGAATGACAGACCACCTTGAGAGATGGAGTTCATTGAACCAACCAGCTCGCGATCGCCGACCATTACTTTGATCGATGATTGCATTTTGAAGCGCTCGTAGCGACGTTTGTTTTTCGGATCGTTTGCCATCGCACGCTGGCGAAGGACGAACCACACCGCCATCGGAAGCATCATCAAACCAAAGACCACACCGGCAGTTGGATTTGCGCCGCCTGCACCTGGGCCGCCATTAATAGCTGTCGTCACCAAACCACAACCTGTCGCGCCACCTGCTGACTCAGCTGATGCCGGATAACGACTTGCAGAGTACACGTAGCTTGGTTGAGAAGCTGTCTCCCCGTGACTTGCTTGAACCGCCGTAATCAACTTCGCAGAGTCAATACGACCACTTGTTGAAACGTAGTTTGCAAGACCTGCAATCACGTCAACATTGGCAAAAAGTTTTTGCTTAATCTGGTAACCCGTCAATTGCGGTTCTTCACGAAGCGCCAACGCTGCTACACCGGCAACAAACGGAGATGCCATAGAGGTACCAGACATATAGTTATAACCGCCACCTGGAACGGTACTTAGGATACTTTCACCCGGGCTTGCAATATGAACTGTGTTTTTACCATAGTTCGAGAATGAAGAGCGAGTATCAGAAGAACCCACGGATGCAACCGAGATTACACTTGGAAGATCGTAGTTCGCTGGATACATCGGCACGCTGTCATTGTTACTGTTATAGTTACCTGCCGCATTGACGATCAAAATACCATTGTTATAAGCCGCCGTCAGAGAATCCAACAACGCTTTAGAGAAGTTTGATCCCCCCCAAGAGTTATTGATAACCTGCGCGCCGTTATTCACGGCATAGTCGATCGCTTTGATCGCTGTGGCCGTTGTCCCCGTCCCATCAGCAGCCAAAGACTTCACTGGCATAATCACGATTTTTGATTCAGGCAAAGGACGTTGGAAGATATTAAGACCTGCACCCACAACGATACCCGACACGTGAGTACCGTGGTTGTTGTCGTCATTTACGTTGGGAGAGTTCGAGACGAAGTTCCAACCATTGATATCATCGACGAAACCATTTCCGTCATCGTCATAACCTGGTGTTCCGTTAGCTTCAGCCGTATTCACCCACAAAGCGCCCGAACCACCCGTACCATCTGCTTTATACGCTTTAAATACCGGATGCGTGCGATCAAGACCGGAGTCGACAACCGCCACGATGACTTTATTACTATTAGTGGAAAGTGATGTTGAAATATTCCAGGCACTTGTCACGGCCGTGTTATTTACAACCGTATTTGAAAACTGTGAATAAGACGTCGAATTCGTAGAAACCCAATTGTTGGTTACCAACGTTTGCAAAGCATAACCTTGGGAAGCGTATTCGGAATAAGAAGTCTGACCAGCCGACCAAATATAGTTAGGCTCTACGTACTCAATATCTGGATCTTGCTTAAGATCTTCAACCTCTTGAGAAGCCGTCGCCAAAGAACGAACAGAAACGTGATACATACCTAAACGGCTGTAAGCACCTTTCATAGTGACTCTTTGCGCAAGTCTTGAACGAACGCCTTGTTGGTTTACACCCGTTGAACTGTTACGCACTTTCACGATGTATTCGCCCGGAACAACAGTCGACATCTGTGCGAATGCTGCTCCACTGAATGCTACGAACGAGGCAATGAAACCTAATATAATGCGTTTCACGGTTTCTCCTTAAGAAATTGACCCTTAACTATTCGGTAAATGGTCTAGGAAAGATGAGTAGAAATGCGCATTATTTAGAGGCCCATTTTGAGACAAGCGTAAGGCCTTGAAGCAACTGGCCTTCCCTGATATTAATTTTTTACCGATACAAAGAGAGACAAAAGGACCATCCAGCTATGAAACAGCTTCAGAAAATTTTCTTGCAAGGGCTCGTAACTTTCCTGCCCATCGCACTTACGATTTACATCATCTATGCTGGTGTCTCTATCGTGGATAGCATCCTCGGGGATGCCCTTCGCCAAGTGATGCCAGTGTATATTCCTGGCTTGGGTTTCTTACTGACGATCGTTTTGATCTTCTTTTTGGGCTTCCTTCTGAATAACCTTTTGGCTGCGGGTCTTTTTCACAAACTTGAACAAAAGATGACTCAGGTTCCCTTGTTCAAAGCCGTTTACAGTCCCCTGCGCGATTTGATGAATATGTTCTCAAAAAGCGGCGGTCCCGGTGGTGCTATGCAAACCGTGGTTTTGGTTGATATCGCTGAATCAGGTATCCGTGCCATGGGTTTGGTCACTCGCGAAAGCTTTTCTGACATTCCTGCGATCCAAGCTCAAGCCAATGACCACGTATCTGTGTATATTCCGATGAGTTATGGTTTGGGTGGTTTCACTCTTCTGGTGCCTCGTAACCGCATCACGCCAATCGACATCCCGATTGAACGAGCGATGAGCCTGGCTATTACGGGTTGGGTCAAAGCAGATAAGCACGAGGGAGACAAGTCATGAGCGATGCATCTTGCGCTACCACTGTCAGCAAAGCTCTTAAAATCAACAACGACCTGACTCGCTATGGGGCTTTTGCCGAGATTGGTGCGGGTCAAGAAGTGGCACGTCACTTTTTCCAAGCCGGTATGGCGTCGCAGACTATTGCGAAAACTATTTCTGCCTATGACATGATCGTCAGCGACGAAATCTATGGCCGTGAAGCCCATGGTCGCTATGTTTGTGAATCCCGTTTAGAAAAAATGCTCGATCACGAGTATAAACTTTTGATTGAACGTCTGAGTGGCCCGCGTGGCGGCAAAACTTGTTTCTTTTCTTTCGCCTCCACTGTGGCAACGGCCTCCGTTGGATCAAGCAAGCAATCCCATGGTTGGATTGGGGTTCGCTTTCAAGCGACTCCTGGCGGTCCCGCAAATGAAATCATCCTGCATGTGCGCATGCTGGATCGTCACCGCCTGCAACAACAAGAGTCTTTGGGCATCTTGGGTGTAAATCTGATTTTCAGTGCTTTCTATGATTTGGCTGACACCGAAAACTTCATTCCGCAATTGGTGGAAAACCTTAAAGAAGGCCAAGTTGTTATCGACGTGATTAAATTCCAAGGCCCGGCTGTTGCTCACTTTGACAACCGCCTGATGAACCTGGAACTGGTTCACCGTGGCTTGGCTGAAGCGATCATGTTCTCTCCTAAAAACGAGATACTGAATGTTTCAGATGCGATCTATGGCAAAGCCCTTCTTATTCAGCGTGGGACCTTCCGCCCGGTTACGACAACTCATATTGATGTGATCCAAAAAGGCATGGTGCAAATGCGTGCCGACGTCAAAGCGATGGAAGGCAAAGACATTGAGGTTCTGCCGATCATGGAAATGACGATGCACAATTTGATGACCGATGGAGATGTCGACGAGACCGACTTTCTGCAAAGAGTGGAAACGCTGACGAGCCTGGGTTTTCATGTGATGATTTCTAATTTCCGTTTATTCTATACGTTGAAAAGATTCATTCGTCGCTACAATCAAAACATGCTGGCTTTGATTATTGGTGCTTCTCACTTGGAAAAGCTTTTCCAGGAATCTCACTATCAAAATCTGGAAGGCGGCTTACTTGAAGGTTTAGGCAAACTGATGGAACAAAAGACCAAAGTTTACGTCTACCCTCACAAGACGGCACAAATGTGTATGACGACGAAAAGCTTCTTCCCGCCGAACAACCTACGCCACATCTATGCTTACTTCGTGGAAAGTAAGCAGATTGTGGACGTATCTGGTTGCGACGAAACAGCGGATTACCTGCATTCTGGCGACGTCATGAAAATGATGAGCTCCCAAGATTCCCGCTGGGAGCAGTTCGTTCCGGAAAAAGTAGTTACCGCGATTAAATCGCGAAAACTGTTCGGCTATAAATAATCTTAATAAATAGACACCCGGTTTTATTCGTCGTGAGAGATGGTTTATTTCGGGTGTTCGTTTGCGCGAGTTTACGTGCGCTTTAAAGAAGAGTGTCTAGTGCAGGTTTGCACTGAAAATATCTAGTGCAGATTTGCAAGACAAGATAGCAATACAGAGTTCTCTTTATCATTCAGATCCAAAGTCATCTTTGCTTTGATCATTTCTAGTAGCTTAACCATTAATCAGCGCCTCCTTTCATTGCACCAATATACGGTAAAACCACCCAATATCTCCAACGCATATTAAGAATCCGAATATGTACAAAACGCATACCCCCAAAGGTACGGACACACTTTCTCCCCTAAGCCTTACGTCGAGTTCACAGCAGGTTTTTTCGGGAGAAAGTGTGTCCGTACCTTTGGGATTCTCAGTGCGTTGTCGTTTAATTCTCAATGGGCTTTCATAAACGAGAATGACTTTCAAAATCTTGGATCTCTGCCGACAGGCTTTTTAAGCTATAACAGTTGGAGGTCCCCGTGAGCCTAGTGCAACTTATCTCTGGAACCGAATGCAAAATCTCTGTCATTACGATGGAAACGCTTAATCTTATCAATGGGCTCTTGTCCCAGTCTACTTCGCGCCAAGAAGTTTACCGCTTATGTTGCAAAGCTGGCATTTGTCCTGTCACCATTCTCCGCCCTAAAAGATAGTCGCCCCCGTATCGGCTAACTTTAAAATCATGGATGCGGCTTTTTGGCAGGCCGCTGATCCCAATTCTTTTTCAAAGTGATTTTGAATCTGATCGTAGACTTTTATTAACGTCAGCGCTTTCTTTTTACCTTCGGGTTTAAGTTCGATAAAAAACTTACGCGCATCCTTGGGATCTAAAACTCTCTTGACCCAGCCTTTGTATTCCAGGTGCGAGAGGATGTGACTCATATTTCCGCGGGAAGTTTTAAACTGTTCAGCCAGACTTGAAGGACTGAGATCAGAACGCCCTTCAAAAAAAAGTGCCGTCAGCACCAACCCCTGCAACAGGTTGACGTCTTCTTTCTTAAGTCTTTTGTTCATATAGGGGATTGTCGCCTCGTAGGCTGAATTAATGGCAAATACAGGGCTGTGCTCGAGGTACTTTGAAATCTTCATAGGACGATTTTAGTTTAACTATTCAACTATTGATAACAAAAACAGTGTTTTTCTGATTTTTTTAAAGACCACCTCCCTTTATTCTTTCAAAAAAAGGGAGGTCCATGACTGCCGAAAAATCATTTATTCCGTCACTCGTTCTTAAACTGGGCAATAAAATCAGCCATAATATTGCCGCCACTTTGATGGGGGCTTTGATCATTGCAGCGGTTGCGCAAATCAAAATCCCCCTGCCCTTCACTCCGGTGCCGATCACGGGACAAACGTTTGGTGTAGCTTTGATTTCACTGTTGTGGGGTAAAACTCGGGGGTTTTCTGCAGTGGTGATTTATCTAATCTTTGCGACGACAAGCATAAGCTTCGGCCCCACCAGTGGTTATTTGATCGGGATGTTGGTCGCATCCTATTTGATGGGCGATCTTTCCGATCGTGGATGGACCGGAAAATTTTGGAGCACTTGGCTGGCTGCTTTCTTTGGTAGTTGCGTGATCTTGTCTTGTGGAGTTTTGGTTCTGTCGCTGTATATGCCTCACGATACATTACTGTTGACGGGTGTTTTACCTTTCCTCCCCGGGGACTTCCTTAAAACTCTGCTGGCGTGCTTTATCGTCAGACAGGTCGCACGATGATTCACGTCAACAGTGCCAAAGTGACTCTTAAAATACTGGCACTCCCCTTGCTACGGTAAGTTTCACCTTCGCTGATGAAGGCAACTACCACAGGGGGATTTTTTATGATGATGAGAACAACTTTTGCCGCTTTTATTTCGCTAGCGACACTGTTTATAACAGCCCCCTCCCACGCACAGTCCCGCGGACCTGAAGACTTGCAACGACGGGTTTATCAATTGGAGTCGACGGTTTATCAACTTTCGCAGCGTCTGGAGCGCTTGGAATACGGGGCGCCCGATCAAGGCAGTCGATGGTGGATTTGCACAGTGAAAGATTCAACCTGGGGAACCGTCTATCAGAACAAAGCGGAATCACGCCTTCAAGCGGCCGCGAATGCGACCAATAACTGCATCAGAGCCTCCATGGCAGCAAACTGCAAAGCACAACCCGTTTGCGAGCGCCTTTAAAAAATCCTTCGAAAAAATTTATTACAAAACACAGCGCGAAACCGCAGCGGTTCCGCAAGGCAGCAATACGATAGCAAAGCAGATAAAAATCTAATGCGTTTCTGAGTAAAAGCGTAATTAGAACTAAATTCTGTCAAGATAGTTTCGATAATGCGATTCGTGCGCCATCCAAAACGGCTTTCCGATTTTCATGGACTAGAAGTTTTCTAAGTTTCGAAACTGAAACGATTATCTTTAATTCTCCGCACGCAATGGCAGCATGCTGACGTACATACCACTGTTCATCAGCCAAGGACTTTATGATCGCTTTACCAGAGGATTTATCTTTTATTTCTACTAATGCATCAAGTGCATTGACTCGAATTCCACCACTGGGATCAGTCAACAGACGTCGAATGGCAGGCCCCGCCGGTTTGTACTTCATCCGCCCTAAAGCACGAATTGCATGAAGTTTCACTGTCATACGTTCATCTTTTAGAGTTTTCACCAGAAGCGGTGCGGCCCTTTTATCACCAATTGCTCCCAAAGCCTGAAGACTCCATTTTCTCGCACGCGGGCGAGATAAGTCCGATGCCGTCTTAATTAAGATGCAGACGGCCGGCTTCCCAATTTTACTGAGTTTCAAAATCACTCGTTCTGCAACTTTGTCGCTCGAAGTATCTAAATCAGAAATTAGAGATTGAATAGTTTTTGTCATAAACAAAACATAGTGCGAGGGATTCGGTCTGACAAGAAACCAAAATGCTTTTAATCCTCCTTAGGGATCACAATCAACTGATTTGCCAACCAGGAAACACAAGAAAAGCGATGTTTGGAATCAGGGAATCGTTTTGATCTCAATGAAATATTTCAGAAAAAAATGAAGCTCTACCCTAACAAAAAACCACGGCTTTTGAGACCGTGGCTTTTCGTTTAAATAACAGGTAAGGCCGTACCTAAACGCGGGATTCCAGGAATTCGATCAAGCATTGCACGGGTTGACCGGATCCACCGCTGCTGCCGATGGCGCCGTTTGCGCGATCGGCCCAAGCGTACACATCTAAGTGCGCCCATTTTTTGCCGCCGACAAATTTTTGTAAGAACAAGGCTGCTGTGATCGCACCGCCGAAACCGCCACCGGAGTTTTTGCAATCCGCAAATGGCGATGATAAATCACCCCAGTATTTATCGAACAAAGGCATGCGCCAGTTCAAATCACCTGCGCGCTGGCCGGCTTTGGTCAATTCGTTAGCCAAGTCGTCGTCGTTTGCGAAAAGACCTGCGATCTCGGCGCCCAAACCAACTTTGATAGCACCCGTTAATGTTGCCACGTCGATCACGAATTCAGGATCATCGGAACCTTTTTGTTTGCAAGCGACATCCAAAACGTCTGCCAAAACCAAACGGCCTTCAGCATCGGTGTTGTCGATTTCAACTTTCATTCCGTTACGAGCTGTGACGATATCGCCAGGACGGAATGCATTTGCATCCACTGCATTTTCCGCCAAAGCCAAATAGAAATCCAAAGGACCCGGGTATTGAGATTCAGAAGCCCACAACGCCAAAGCGATCACGCTGGCCGCTCCCCCCATGTCTTTTTTCATCAAGCGCATTGCCGACGACGGCTTGATATCCAAACCACCCGTATCAAAAGTGATCCCTTTACCGACGAAAGCGATTGGCTTTAGACCTGACTTTTTAGTTGGGCGGTATTTCATGTGCACCATGCGAGGACCATGGGTAGCGCCCATGCCTACTGACAAGTGCAAACCCATTTTTTCAGAGGCCAGCTTTCTATCGTCCCAAACTGTCACTTTCAAGTTTTTACCGAAAGGAAGTTTTTTCGTCGCCATTTCGGCAAATGTTTTCGGATTCAAATCATTCGGTGGCATATTCACCAAGTGGCGAGCCAATGTCACCGCACGGGCACGAACTGAGGCTTCTTTAATCAAAGCTTTATCGAAATCTTCAGAAGACTTGATCAAAGACACTTTCGGCATATCTGCAAGGTGTTTGCCGTCGACGAATTGGCGATAGTTGTAAGGAGCCATGTCCAAACCAACCAAGGCACCCAACTCTTGAGCTCTTTCAGTGCCAAAGAACTCAATGCGCAAAGCTTTCAACTGGTTGGCTTTGAAATGAGGAACCAAGGAGCCAAACTGATCACGGGCCCAAGTGTATGTCGCCTCATCCAATAAACCATCATGTCCAACCGAGTTTTTGCCTTTAGGGCGCAAAATCCAAACCGGCCCTTGCAGGCCCACGAAATAGTTAAAATCTTTGTCATTCTTTTTGATGGATTCCATTTGCCATGCCAGAGCATGCTCCTCCACCAAGCCTTGAAGCTTATTGGAGTCGTCGGCACCCAAGAAATAGACAAAGCCCGTCATTTCGTTTTTGGCTTTAAGTTCCTTGCCGATATCAAATGTTTCAATCCACGAACGGATTTGAAGCTTTGCAGATGCTTTTGGCGCCGCTGCCTTCTTTTTTGCCACGAGTTCCTCACTTTTTCTTTGTGATTAAGACAGAAAAATCCCTAAAATAGTAATATGACGTGGACCGAGACCACAAACCTTAAATTTTGCTTACTCAATGCAGAGAATCTGTTTCTGCTTTTTGACGAGCCGCCTACTGCTGAGGTCCTCAAGTACAATGAGCGTCAATGGCAAGGTCAGTCCATTTCCATTTATGAGAATAAGTCTTTAAAGAAGTGCCAGGACATCGCAAAAAGCCTGATCGAGATCAATGCCGATATCATTATGCTGTGCGAAGTTGGCGGCTTTGAATCCCTGAAAAACTTCAACCATCTCTTTATGAACGACGCCTACTCGCCCTGTTTGATTGAAGGAAACTCCGATCGTAATATCGACGTCGGGTTTTTAATACGCAAGGGACTTCCGTTTTACTTTGATCTATTGTCCAATAAGGCACGGTTGATCAATTATCTTTATCCCCATGAACGCCAAAGCTTGAACAGTGGTTATCAGGTCAAAGGCGGCAAAGTGACGACCAGTCATAAATTTTCCCGTGACGTCGTAGAGTTGCGCCTCTTTAAGCAAGACAAAGATAAACCCTTTATGATCTTGCTTTTAACTCACTTAAAATCACGTTTGGATCCGGAACGCATCGATCCAAACGGTTTTGAACGCCGCCAGGCAGAACTTCGCACGCTTTTGGAAATCTATCGCGAGCTAGAGGAAAAGCATCCGCAAATCCCCATTATGGTGGCTGGTGATTTCAATGGAAATGCCGGGATCTTAAATACCGACGAAGAATTTAAGGACATTTATACCTCCACGGGACTTAAAGATGTCTTTGAAGTTGCTAACTTAAGCGCTGAAGAGCGTGCGACTTATTATCAAGTTAAAAGCAGTGCCCGCACCGAGGGGCGCCAAATCGACTTCGCCTTTTTGTCACCATTGATGCAAACACTCTTAAAGCCGAACTCTGCCAAAGCATTCCGTTACCGAGACGAGCTGGGCAGCGAACGCGGGATTCCACAAAATATGGAAGCCAAAATGCGCATCCCATCAGATCATTATCCCATCGTGTTTGAAATCGAGAATATCGTTTTACGCTAATTGCGCACCCACAGTTTTCGTTGCCCCCATTCACGGAATTCGCTATTCTCTTTTTATGGGTATGCAGAAAACAGTTGTTCCAGAATTCAAAATTTCAGCCAAGGTCGTTTACGTTCCTTCCGAATCAAATACGGAAAAGGGCTATCACTTCTTTGCCTATAAAATTGCGATCACGAACCAAGGTTCTGCCCCTGCTCAATTGATGAGCCGTCACTGGGTCATCACCGACGCTTTGGGTAAAAAAGAAGAAGTTCGTGGCCCCGGGGTTATTGGCATGCAACCAAAAATCCAACCCGGCCAAACTTTTGAATATGACAGTGCTTGCCCTTTGAATACGACAACTGGAAGCATGCAAGGTCGCTATCACTTTGTTACCGAAGATGGCCAAAGCTTCACCGTGGACATCCCGGAGTTCTATCTGGTAGCGCCCACGTCTCTGCACTAGTTTGCTTTTATTGGCGCATTTCTTCCGGGGCTATTCTTTCACAAATTTTATCGCTGAGATCCTTAAGATCTGCGAGTTCATCTTTGCGTGGAAAATACTCCCTTAAAATAATCGTGCCTTGATCATGGGGCAGCCATGGAAGTTTAAGTTCCACGAACTCACCGCGGGCCACACGATAGGTTTTCTTAACTTCTAGTTCTAAATGGGAGCCCCAGGGAACACAGGTGTTGTCATCATACTCAAAGCCGCTGAAGTCCTCACCACGATATGCAATGAAATCAATTTCCAAGGCGTCCGGTTCTTGAGTGCCGGCCATCATCGAGCAAAAGGCGCGGTTTAAGCCCTGATCTTTAATGCTGCTCCAATAGGAGTTCACAATGCGGGCTTCACCGGGTTTTAAGGAAAATTGATTCATATAGTGATAGTTCCAGGCATTCACTTTGCCTTCGGTTTTCAGATACATGCAGCTAACATGATTGACGTCTTCGATGGCATACGAAACATGTGCTGATAACATCAATAGCGAACTCAAAATCATCCCGCGCATACATTCCCCTGTTCATTAAGAACTTAAATTCATTATTAAATCCGACCTCTGTCAACGCCTGCCACGAACTAACTAGGGCAGCGAATAGTTGCGGCCTTTTTTAGTGAGTGATGACAAAAAGGTCTAGTTTTTAAAAGCCGCTCTGGTAAACGCAAAGCGGCCTGTGTTAGACCCTAGCCACCGAAAACGAGGAGGCCCCGATGGCGGTATTTAAAACTCTTAGAGATCTGTTGAAAGTTCCCAAAAAAGAACTTTGTCTGTGCATGATCGTGTCTGAACAAGAGGGTGCCGAAATCTGGGTTAATGGCGAACAAACGGCTTTTGTCACTCCCCGCATGGTGGCGATTCCCCAAAATGAAGATGTGGAAATTGAAGTTCGCTTAACAGGTCACGAAACCCGTCGCGCGACGGTCCGCTCTCCGCAAAAGCTGAGTTATTACTATTGCAACCTGGATCGCGTTCCTCTTAGACTGGTACGCGATGAAATCGACAACCGTGCCACTTTATAAAGAAACAAAACGCCTGATCCTGCGTCACCTTGAACCCTACGACTATGAAAATTGGTCCCAAGCTTTCAGCAGCATGCGCCCACCACAAAGTGAGTGGGATGAAACCAGCTGGACACTTTCTGAACTGACGAAGGCCAAATTCAAAGAGAAATTGAAAAAAGAATTAAAACGCCGGGCTGCTGATTCAGCTTATGAGCTCAGCGTTTTTCGCAAAGACGATGGCATGCTGATTGGTCACGTGGCCATCGATGGCATCATCCGCGGAAATTTTCAAAATGGCGTTTTAGGATATCGCATCTTCAATAATTTTTGGGGAGAAGGATACGCTACGGAAGCTTGCTCGGCTGCGATGCAATTGGCATTTAAAGAATTAAAACTTCACCGTGTTGAAGCCTTTATTGAGCCCGACAACAAACCGTCACTGAAGGTGGCTAAGAAAATTAAACTTCGCAAAGAAGGTCTGAGTGTTCGTCGCGTGTTCTGGAAAAAAAAATGGATCAATCTTTCCGTATTTGCAGCAACCAGTGAAGATTACGGAATTAAGTATAAATTTCCACCAAAACAGAAATAAATAGCGCCCTTCGTCTATGTCATAGATCAAACAAAAGATTGCGAACTGACACCTTACCTAAAGTTCACTGGCACACACTCCTTCTGGGGATCAGAATCATATGCAGGATCTGATCCTCATAACAAAGGAGTTAGTTATGGCCCAACCAGCAACATACTCTCAGGCGAAATCGACTGCTTCGAATGCAGCCTCAAAACTGCAAAGCGGTTACAAAGAAATTCAAGGAAGAGCTCGTGAAGCCCTCGACACCTCTTCGGATTTCGTTTCCGATCACCCTGTCAGCTCAGTTCTTGGCGCTTGCGCCGTTGGATTTGTAGCGGGCATGTTGATCCGCTCACGCCGCTGGTAAGACAGCAACAAGGGCTTTTCCGAGGCACCCCATGGAAAAGCCCTTCGTTCATCTCCACTTCATCTAGATTTTTTTGATAACTCACAATCTCAATCAACAGCTTTGGAGGCGTTTTTCATGTTCAAAATTATTTCCAGCTTAATCGGACTTTTCATGGGCTCAGGTTCCCCTTTTGGTAAAGGCATGGGTATCGACTTTAAAGGCATTCAAGCCAGTGTCTTTGATGAACTCGCCGTGAGAGCCCGCAAACCCGTTTTGCTTTTATTGCTGGGGATAGGTTCGATCGTGTTCTTTTGTTTTGGTTCTTTCATGGCGATCCTGGATGCCACTCGTCAGTATGACCGCACCGGTCATATCTATGCCACTTCGACTCTTTGGACCGGCATCATACTCGCTGCGGTAACAGCCGGCGGCTATGCCTGGATCTTTATGCGTGAGTGGCCAGGACTTAAAAAAGTACATGCCCAGAAAAAAGCGGAAGAGGAAGCAGAAGAGCGGGAACGTGCTCAACAGGCCAATTATCAACCTTCCGATATCGAAGGAGCGATTGCTGCGATCCTAATGGATTTTGTTGAAAGTCGCCGAAGTAAACGTGAAACCCGTTATGCCGAGCGCGAACAACGTCGTGCGGAACGCCAAGCGCGGCGTGAAGCTCGCTTTGAGCAACGCGAAGCCTGGAGGAACGAACAAAGTTCATCCTCCCAAGAACCGCCACGTCACTAATAGTTTTTATATAAACGCCAGCCCTTCACGACAGCCGTGAAGCTGGCGCCACTGGATGAGTTCAACAAGGAACCCGAAAAGACGTAATTAATAGGATCCACAGTCGTCACATTGGACGTCTCCACAGGAACATCGAACTGAAATTGTTGACGCTGCTTCTGCGAAATACCTATCAATGGATAATACGTGAAAATATCAAAGTTGTTTCTGTGAGTTCTGAAACTTAACGAACTTCCCGGCGGCAAATCTGAATCCGCAAAGAAAACAATTTCTAAAGTGGCTTTCGAAGCCTTGGTGGGAACCAAAGGGTCCATTTGCAGATAAGTGGAGCTGCGATCGTTTTTATTAAAGCGATAATCTTTTTCAGTCAGAGGTGCGTTTAGATAAATGCATTCGCCATTACCGACGTCACGAAAGCGCATGATCTCACCGCTAAAAACTGCGATAAACCACAACATCTCACTTTTTTGCGTATAACCGGCTGGTAAAACCGGAGTGCCCCCAGAGGGAGTTCCTAAGAGTGCCATCCCCGTGCCGTCGGCTTTTGCGATGACATAAATATCAAGGCCTTTGGTAAAACTACGCCCTAAATTTCTGTCAATGCCACCAGCTCCAACAGTTCCTAATTGCAAACGCAATTGCCCTGTGATGGGAAGTGTATTGAGACTTTGTGGGCCCTGCATAATCACTGAAGGCGCAAGACCAAAGCCTTTTAACCGTAAAGTCGATTTGTCATAACGATCGAACGTCAAACCACGCTGACTGTAGGCATTGGAGTTGATGACAGTGATTTGATCACCACCCTGGACAGACTTGCCAGCAGTAGATGGGCCCAAGCTCTCAACAAGGGCCTTTTTTTCTTGAGGTGTTAGACTAACAGGTGCAGGAGCTTCCTTTTTTGTACACGCAGCGAAGCACAACACAGTTGCCAATACTAAGATTATTCGATTCATTGAACTCCCCACCTACGCCCCAGTTTAATTCTTACTTACTGCAAGAGCCACCGGCTCCGCCACCATCGCCGCCGCCGTCTTTGCCTTGACCGCCGCCGCCACCATCTCCGTCACGACCGTTACCATCGGAACCACCACCAGTGCCACCATTGCTTGCAACCTTCATACAGATCACTTTTCCGGAAGTATCCACACCCGTCATATAAGAACCCGTTTCGCAGATGAGATCTGCCGAGGCCTCTGTGACCGAGCCTGTGACAATCGTTGAGTTATTATTCTGATTTATAACGTTGTTGGTTACTTGGGTGTTGTAATAACTTGCCAGCGCAACCGTCACGGTGTCTGTGATCGGACGAAGCTCAACACCTCTCGCTTTGGATAAATCCGTGTGATAGTCGATTTGCACGAAGACATTCATCGCCTGCGCCTTTGGACAAGATGCCACCGCGGTAGCTCCACCACAGATCAACTGCATTTGGGAAGAAATTTTGAGTGGGCAAGATACATTCCACTCTTTACAAGGTTTCCCCTGAAGGTCGTAGTAAACATTCTTACCAGAAAGGGGCACACCCAAAGCGTCGACCAATTTAAAGTCTGACTTGGTCGTCGAACAGTTGTTCGTGTTTAAGCAAGTGCTCAGAACCGGATTTTCTGTCAGCATCGCGCTTTTCAGAATCGCCGCACCGTTGATGGCATTCATGCGCACTTGATTACGCATGGACTCAACACCGCTTTTAGCCGAATACACAGAAACATCTTTCTGCATTTTCACCATCAGCGTTGTCATGACGATGGATAGTAAGGCCACCAACCCCGTCGCAACCAAAACCTCTACCAATGTAAAACCTTTACTTGATAACTGGTTTCTCATAACTCACCTCGCGGAATAATTTCGCGTTGTTTTAAGTTCTAAAATTCTAAATTTAAAATCAGTCATAGGAACGTCGGCATTCACTACATTCAAGATATTTTCGTCCACGGCCAGATTCGGAACATCTTTAACTACGGAAATCACTTGTCCTGATTTCGCAGCCATCGGGACATAAAAGCGAACCACTTCTTGTCCGTCTGCGGAATTAAGAGCAATCCAGCCTGGTTTGCTTAAGCTTGAAGTTAGCATCAAACGAAATTCCACTTTGATGGATCCCATATTCTGCGGAACTCTGTCCTTTAACGAAAACTGCTTGGAAATTGCTTTAAAGCCATCATAACCCTGTTGGAACAGATACATGAACTCGCCATCACCCATGTCTTTAAAGGGTTGAATGGCGCCGTTTTTAACTTCGAAAGCACCTAGAGATTCACTTCTTAAAACGTAGAATTCCGGCAATACAACCTGTGACCCCATCGGGGCCATGATCAATTTGGCATTTTTGCCGAACTCTTGAGAAATCACGTACAACTCCACCGCACCCGAAAAGTTAGAAGGAGCAGAACGTAATACACCTGAAGTTAAGAAATGATCTGAAAGCTGGGCACGCAGTGGGCGCTGAAGCAAAATTGAAAGGATTTGCTTTTTGCCTAAGACAGCGACTTCAGATAATTTACCCGTTGGCAGCAAATCCACGATATTGCCCGTTTGCTGAAAACGGAAGCCTCGTTGTTGAAAGCCTTTACCATTAACAATTAATGCGTGGCTCACGGACGTGAACAGCGCAAAAACAGTCAAAATGGAAAAGACTTTAAAACACTTCATAAGCTTTCTCTAAGCGCAAATCGCTTTGTTATTCACTAAATCCACACCGCGCATCAACTGGCCAGAGGGACAAGTGAGGTTCTTAAGACTTTTATTTCCTTCTTGCGATCCTGTCAGCGGCAACAAAGATGTCTCAATGACTTCACGAAGTCCGTAGGTCGCCACCTTATTAGCAATGCCGGGGAAAATTTCGATCTTCGTAACCAAGTAAACTCCACCCGCATAAATGCATTGAGCAGCGCCACGGTTGCAAACAGCTTTTGCAACGGCAGAAACTTTGAAGGGACATTGGGCACTCCAGGGAGCACAAGCGGTTCCTTTATAAGTATAAAAAGAATTTGCCGAAGCGACTGGCTTGCTGTTCGGTAGAGCCAGGGAAAAATCCACTGTCGTTCCGTTCACACATTTCGCAGTTCCTAAAATACAATCTTTGATTCCGGCATTTTCAGGAAGAGTGGCACTGTAGTTCACCGCCACACGGTTTAGGGCCAGAATGCGCACATTGCCTTTAAGCTCTTCCAGCTCGGCGCGATTTTTTACCATTTCCAATTGTTGGGTCATTTGGTACATCTGAGTCGCAAACAAATAGCCGCCAACGCTTACGAGACCAATCACCACCATAAGCTCAACAAGAGTCATCCCCTTGTTATTCAACTTTTTAGTTTGCACGTTCTTGAACACAATCCCCCCGGATTGATTTCGAAGATTAATTCGCTGACAGGCGAATCACACTTCCATACTCCATGTTTATAAAAATATTGTTTTTATAAACCGTCGGAGCGCCCGTCATAAAACCTTTAACTGTCCATGTTTTTAAAACCTTGCCGTCCTGGGCACGCATCAAGCACAACTGATTCATTTCGCACATCTGCAAAAATGCCCATTCGTTTTCGGAAACACGAACAGCCGTTGCGCTCTGAAGATTGAGAGCTTTGGAGTCGAAAATCTCGTGTGACCACAAGACTTTACCCGTACCCATATTGTAAACAACAAAGCCCGATTTTTCACCATGATAGTTAATCCCAATGAGAGAACTACCAGGAACGATTGCAGGCGAAGACTGACTCACTCCGGGAATTTTCACCTGCCAAACAGGTTTCAAAGTTGTCAAGTCCACCGCCTCAAATCGAGAACCCCACGAAGAGAAAAATAATTTCCCGTCAGCAATAGTTGCAGTTCCCTTCATCGCGCCCCCCGCATCACCCGTCCATAGCAAGGCACCGGTATCCATGTGAAAAGCAAACATGCGACCGTTGTTTGCGCCCACAAAAACACGACGATGTTCAGGATCCAAAGTCACGCTGGAATGAATTTGCTCTCCCACCCACGGGCTTTGCCATTTGATTTCACCCGTCGTTCCGTTGAGGCGCGCGATATAACCATTCACATCGGAGGTTTCGATAGAAACAAAGAAATCGTTTTCAAAAAATGTCGGCGACGATCCCATGGCCTCGGCCAAACGAATAATCCAAATCGGCTCGCCATTTGATTTTTTCAGACAATAAAAGAAACCATTGTAAGAACCAAAGCAAACGCGGTCCTTGATCAGGATCGCAGAGCCGTGAATTCCGTTGTCCGTTCGTGAAGTGAAGAACTTCCAGCGTACCCTTCCATCCGGCTCAAACGCATAAAACCAACCGTCATCGCCACCAACGTAAATCCCTGAATCATCCACCGCAGGTGTCGCTTTGCTGGCGCGATGAACGGAATAATTGATTTCCTCAGAGGACCATTGAACTTTCATGTTTTGATAGTTCTTTAAAACCTCGTTCGAGAATCCCTGGCGATAAACATTGCCCCGGTACATCCAGGTCACATCTTGATCGGTTAGAACCTCGTTGCTGACACCTGAAGTAAGTTGCGGAACCATGTGATAAGTGCGTGACGGGCTGCCATCGTGATAGATCGAAGAACTTTGTTTGGACAGAGTAGGCAAATTCAATAGTACGAAGCCGCCAAAGCAGATCGTAAAAGCTGCGAAGAGAGTCCACTGAATAAGAGCGCGCCGTGATTTTACCATTGGATCCACTCGTTTCGCCCGAAAGAATTGAACTGATAATTTCCGGTACAGAAATCTTTGATATTCACAATTTCTTTAAACTCCGCATCGGTCTGACGACGCACCATCAAACTTAAACGGACATTTTTAAAATCCGGCTGGTCTTTTAAGGACTCGCAGGCCGCTTTCGCTCTAGAAAAATACAGATACGGTTCGCAGCGAATACGCATAGCTGAAGGCTGAAGACCCGAAGCAAATTCCTCATAGCGATCTTTGTATTCGGCGATCATGATGTGATCACACTCCACACGAGCGTCATACATATTTAAAGAAAGAACACGGCCTTCGCCGGTAACGGCAGCATCTTTACTTAAGAGCAACGGATAAAACTGGGCCGCCCAGAAAAGAAGAACCACAGTGACCAGGGCCCAGTGCGTTTCTTGATTTTTAACTTGAGCCTTGCTGGAAGCTTCTCCCCAAATCCAGCTCAAAGGAAAGATCGGAAGCAAGCATGACATTGTCGTCGGATAATAATAGCCGACCCAATACCAAGACGAGGCATGGAATAAAATAAAAAAACCGAAAACTGTCCAGGCCATCCAGGAACGACGCCCCAGCAAGAACCAGCTTAAGCCGACTTCCAGATAAATAACCGCCGAGCAGGCAATGACCACCAGCCACGAGGGCCAAGTGCCAACATCATAAATTGCTCCACCGGTCATCCATTCCAAATTGCGCAGCTTCAGCAAACCGGCCGCGCAATAGAAAGTCACGATCAGAACTTTTATGAAAATTTCTTTACGAGGAAAAAATAGATAAACGATACCGATGATGAACGGCATGTAGTGATAGTTCCCCATCAAACGATAATCGATCAGCAAGAACCCATACTTCACCAGGAACAGTGCGATCAGTCCAAAATAAGCGATCCGTGCTCGCCCCTTCAACATCAGTACGAAAATAGCAATGGCCAAACCTAAGTAGGCCCATAAAGACACCATCGCAGCGGTTCTATTAGGAAATCTCCAGAAGGAGCAGTCTTCCATAAAAGACCAGCACAACGGTGACGGCGCACTGTTCATGTAAAAATCAAAAGCCACGTTGTGATTCCAAAAATAGAAAGTCAGGAAATGAACGACCACCAGAAAAAATCCATAGATGCGCAAAACACGGCTTTGCTGAATTTCTTCGATTTGGCGGTTAAGATAGTTCAAAATCATTTACTTGCCTGGTAGGTCCCGGATTGTTGTTTCGTTGGTGCGCCTGTGCAGTTTTCAAATGTGGTGCCGACCAGAACAACTTTGTTCCAATCGATATTTTCAAACTTACAATTTTTAAACTTGGAGAAAATAATGCTCGCACCTTTCAACTTCACCCCGTCCCAATGGACATTTTCCAAGGTGACACTGTCCATTTGTATGGCGCGGGCATCGACATCTGTAAAGCGCACGTCTTTTAAAACGGATTGTCTAAAGTGCGCGCCACGCAAGTCGACGTGGGAAAGATTCACGTCGTTAAAGCGATAGTCCGTAAAATAAGCACGGGTAAATTCACTGTGCTTGATATTCAAACTATCCCAACTGCCATGCAGGAAGTTTACATTCCCCGTTTTTAAAGTTTCGATATTTTGATCTTTGAAGTTTTCTTCGAACAAAGTGACTCGACCGAACTCTCCACCACTGCGAAATTTTTCAACGATTTCATGAGGTGCTTTCAGGCGATCTTCGGGAGCACAAAACGCATCGGCCCACACCACTTGCGATGTGAAATTCAAAACACAGACGGCTAGCAATGAAAGCGACCGGATCATGTATTCCCCCGCAAAACATTTTATGCCATTTCACAGGGCGAAAGAATGACTTTTCCAAATATCGGGGGTGGAGTCCAGTTGAAATCTCAGACTGAAACGATTAGATAAACAAAGGTTAATAGGGAGTAATGATTTGGCAGCTAAGCCACGACTTTAATCGCGATAAATACGGCCACTCCGGCCAGGATCAGAAGGCCTGCCATAAAGGCAAGGTCTGCGATTTTCTCCAAAGCACGATACTTTGCCGAACGCAGACTCGCATAAGAGCAAACACATGAAATCAAGAAAACCACAATCGTCACCGCCGTGCACTCATCCAGAACGGTTGCTTCTGCTTTATCCATAAAATGCGCCATGGAAAAAATAAGAAAACAAATTCCCAGCAGATTCGCCGAGGTTGGCAAGATGTGATTGGCTAAAGATTCTTTAGTGTTATTTAAGTCGCTCATGGAGAGCGCATGAAGGTCTTCCACGTGCCTTCTTCAGTACGTTGATATATGAATCGTTCATGCAAACGACCATTGTGGCCGAACCAGAATTCGATTTCAGTTGGAATCACCAACCACCCGCCCCAATGAGGTGGACGAGGCACCGGTTGTCCTTCAAACTGTTTTTCATACTCTTGCACACGACGGGCGAGATGACCATAGTCTGGGATTTCTTCGCTTTGATTAGAAGCCCAAGCGCCGATTTGACTTAAGCGAGCGCGAGTTTTCCAGTAAGCATCGCTTTCTTCGGGATTTACCTTTACAGCCATTCCCGTCACGCGCACTTGTTGCCAGATTGCCGGCCAATAAAAATTCAAGCACACATTCGGGTTGTCCTCGATATCAAGGCCCTTGTGGCTATGGTAGTTCCCAAAAAAAACAAAACCCTCTGGAGTCCTGTCCTTCAAATAGACAATTCTCACAGAGGGAATGCCCCTATCATCCACAGTCGCAACTGACATCGCATTTGCTTCTGGGATTTGTTTTTCGATCGCCTCCTTAAGAAGGCGATCAAAATGAAGATAAGGGTCCATAGTTAGATCAAACATCGTTACTATTTTTTTGCTTTTGCAGCCGGTTTTTCAGCTTTAACGATATCCATCAATTCAACTTCGAAAACTAGAACTGAATTTGGTGGGATACCTGGGCGGCCTGAAGGACCGTAAGCAAGTTCTGGTGGGATGAAAAGTTTAGCTTTAGAGCCAACTTTCATCAATTGAAGAGCTTCTGTCCAACCTGGAATTACGCCACCAACTGGGAATTCAGCTGGTTGACCACGGTCGTATGAAGAATCGAATTGTTCGCCGTTCGTCAAAGTACCTTTGTAGTGTACTTTTACTACGTCTTCTTTTTTAGGTTGAGCGCCCGTGCCTTCTTTTTCGATGATGTACTGAAGACCAGATGCAGTTGTTTTTACACCGGCTGCAGTTTTGTTCTTCTCAAGATAGTCTTTACCAGCTTTAGCGTTTGTTTCAGCAGCTTCCTGCTGTTTTTTCATCGCCATTTCTTGAAGTTTCATCATCGCTGCTTGCATGTCTTCTTTAGTCATTTCGTTTTTGCCAGCAGAAGCATCTTTCAAAGCCTGCGCCAAAGCGTCAGAATCGAAATCGATGTTTTGTTGTTTCAAGTTGCCACCGATTTGTTGACCAATAGCGTATGACGCTTTTTTGATATCAGTGTCCAACTTTACTTTTCTAGTGCAGGCAGTAGATGCAGCAAGTGCAACAACAAGGCCTCCAAGTACTAACTTATTCATTCTATCTCCCCATTCAAGGTTGTTTATTTTCACAGACCACATATCTTGCGCTGATTTACGAGAATTTCAAACAGATGATGCGCGCTGACACGCGCGTTCTTTCGATAATGTAAGTTTGGCAGCACAATAAGCGCGCAGTTAGAGTGGATTTAGGAAGTCTTCAGATATTGCGCCGTACAGGGTTTTGAAATTTACGGGTTTGGCGATGAAACGCAGTGATCCCTGATCTTCGTTCCCTTTGCGGGAGTATGGTGCACTCATCTCGGTGCAGATATAAATTTTTACACGGGGAAACTTTTTTTGAACGACTTTAAGTAAAGCAAGCTCGTCCATATCGGGAGCGGTGACTTTGGAGATCACCAATAGCACTGGTGAACTGCCGAAATCTTGTAGCTGCTTGATACATTCTTGGGCATTTGCTGCGAGATGAAAATTGAAGTTCAGCGCAGAATTATTCTGCGACATCTCCTGTTTAAACAAATCCAGGAGTGCTGGTTCGTCATCTACGAACAACACATGAACCATCTAATCTACACTCCGACTTTCCAATGAAATTATGGCCTTGCATGACCCATTACAAAAGTGTGCTCTGCGTTGCGTAAATCAGCAAGCGTTTCTTACGATTTATGATTCTTAACTTCGAAAAAACTTGGGAAAATACAGATATTTGACTCCCCTGACTAGATTTAAAAGAGGGCCTGTCAAGCGCCCGTCCCAACCTGAGAAATTCGTCATGTCTGATTGCCTCAAAAGGACAAATCCCTGCACAATAAGACTAAAGGAACTCATATTATGCTCAGCCTGCTTTTACTGTTCAGTTTAGCAAATCCATCCTATGCACAGTCCAAAATCAAGAAACCCAACACCAATATTTATGAAGCAGAACCCTCTGAGGAAAAGCCCAAAGCTTTCTCGGCGAAAGTGCGCGTGGTTCGGGATATTTCTGACGAAGTGGAAGTGTTCTTTGATTCGGATGAAGCCCGCGGAGCTTACACTTTGCCACGCAAAATTTCTGGCTATGCAACGGTGTTAAAAACATTGCAGGACTCCGAGAAACCAGGCGGTCCGCCAGTGGCGGTTACAGCAGACTCGGAGAAAAGAATTCTGAGTGTGGAAAAAGGAGCTTCCAGTTCCGGCTCGGGTTCAGGTTACAAAAAGAAGAGCCAATACGATCCCGGTGAAATTCCTGACATCTAGCATTACCCTTACTTGCCATCCCAGAGGACAAGTGAGACTTTTTCTCTCATGCGAATTCTTGTCGTTGAAGATCAAGTTAAAATGGCTAACTTCCTGAAAAAGGGATTGAACGAAGTTGGATATGCCGTCGACATCGCGGAAAGCGGTACGTCGGCGGAGTCCTACATGGCTCAAGGCGATTATGACTTGGTGATTTTGGATGTCATGCTGCCCGATCAAAACGGTATCGATACAGCCCGACATCTTCGTCGCGACGGATACGCGGGTCCCATTCTGATGGTCACCGCTCTTTCGACAACCAAAGATAAAGTCAACGGCCTGGATGCCGGCGCCGATGACTATCTGACCAAGCCCTACTCCTTTGATGAGCTTCATGCCCGCGTTCGCGCCTTACTTCGTCGCAAAGGCTCAACCAATGGTGGAGCTGCCATCACTAATATTTTAAAATATGCCGACCTGGAGTTGGATCTTTTGCAGCGCAAAGTGCGCAGATCCGGCCAGGAAATTTCCCTGACCACGAAAGAGTTTGCGCTCTTGGAATACTTCATGCGCAATCCGGAACGTCCTTTGGGCCGTGTCTCAATAGCGGAGCACGTCTGGGATATTCACTTTGATTCCGAATCCAACGTAATCGATGTGTATATCAATCTTTTGCGCAAAAAAGTCGATGCCCCCTTCAACAAAAGACTCATTCACACCGTGGTAGGGACTGGCTATGTTCTTAAAGAGTCTCCGTAAGTTTTTTGCAAACTTAAGTCTGCGGGTGCGCCTTTCTTTGATTTTCGTGGTGTTCTTTGGAGCCACGACAATCCTGTTCAATATGTTTATCTTTAAAATGTCGATCGATAACCTTCAGCAGGATTTCGACGATGCTCTTTTCAACTATTCCGTCGATGTTTCGGAGGGGGTTGAAATTGGGGTTAAAGGCGATTTGAACTTTCCACCTTTGCGCTTGGACCATGGTAAAATCCTGCCGTTCCCCTTGGGAACGGCGTTGATTCAAGTTCGTCACAGCTCGGGAGCGGTTCTGGCCCGCGTGGGAAATTTCGGCGAGTTCAATCCTCCCTATAAAAAAGATTTCGAACGCATTTGGGCTGGTGAAGAAGCCACCTATCGCACGATCGAACACATTCACAATATCCCTTCAGCCGAAGCCGATTCGTATCGTCTGATTTCTTTTCCTTTGGATAACGTCGCAAAACCGCAGCTGTTACTGCAAATTGCCGTGCCGATGACCTTGTTGGAAACACAGATCAGCAAACGTCTAACTCTTTTAGAAGTTGGTATTCCCATCGTCCTGTTATTCGCGACTTTGGGTGGTTTGTTCCTTTCTGCACGCGCGTTGGCGCCGGTGAACCATATGATCGACATCGCTAAAAAAATCAAAGCCAGCGAGCTGTCCAGTCGCGTTCCGATTCCGGCAGCGAATGATGAAATTAAAAAACTTGCTTTAACTTTAAATGAAATGCTGGATCGTATTGAACAGGCCTTTCAATCCCAGGAACGATTCGTTGCCGATGCTTCCCATCAGCTTCTGACGCCTCTAACGATCATGCGCCAGGAAATTGAGCTTTTAAAATCGCAAAAGCAAATTGACGTGGATCAATACACTCGCAGTGCTTTGCAAGAAGTCGACAGCCTTGCCAATATCGTTCAAGAAATGTTGCTTTTGGCTCGTGCGGATGCGGGCTTGGGTGCGTTGAGTCTGCAGGAAATTTCCCTGGAAGAATTGGTTTTTGAAGCCCTCACCCGCTGTGAAAAGCTTGCAAACTCCAAAGGCATCAAACTTAAATTCAACATTAACAATGAGTCCAAAGCTGATCGCAAATCCGTTCGTGGCGATAAAGATCTGCTGGAAAATTTAGTTTTTAATATCATTGAAAATGCGATCAAATACTCTCCCAACAACGAAGTGGTTACCATCACGCTGGTTTGGAAAGATGATGTCAGCCAACTCTTTGTCCAAGATAATGGTCCAGGAATTCCTGATGATAAATTACCTTTCATCTTTGAACGCTTTTCTCGCGGAGCGGCCGTTGAAAATCGCGTCAAAGGATTCGGCTTAGGTCTAGCAATCGCACAAAAGATCGCGAATCTGCACGAAGCAAAGCTTAGTGCTGGCAACAATGAGAGAAACGGCGCGATATTTTCATTCGAAATTAAAAACATTTAATCTGTTTTTAATCATGGTTTTAACTCCCTTTGCTACGCTGATCATGTTTCCGATTAAGGAAAACATTAAGAACCACTTGGAGGTTTTATGAAATTGGTATCTCTAGTATTGTCTGTTGTATTCGCTGGTGTTGTTGCTCAAGCTAACGAAGCTGCTCCAGCTGCTGCTACTACAGCTCCTGCTGCTGCAACTACAACTGAAGCTGCTCCAGCTGCAAAAACTGAAGCTAAAGCTGACAAAAAAGCTGCTAAAAAACACGGCAAAAAAGCTGCTAAAGAAGAAGTAAAAAAAGAAGAAGCTGCTCACTAGTTTGAGTACTTCGAGCTTTTTTGCTCTTAGTTAAAAGGGAACCTTCGGGTTCCCTTTTTTTATGCCCAAAAGGCGCCTGCGAACTCCGAACAAAAAGGTACGGACTTACTTTCTCCCGAAAAATCAGGAATTACATGAAGTAAGCCTGTACCTTTGGGAGAAAGTAAGTCCGTACCTTTTTTTATTCCTGAATTATAGAATCCATAGACAAATGATTGCTACGGCTGTTGGCGCAAGAGCAGCAATGAGCAAGTTCAGTGGCTTAATTCCGCCAGGGAATTTGTGACTCAGGACCGAATATCCCGCAGCGTTTGGTGCGTTGGCAATGATAGTTAATCCCCCACCCGCTAAAGCTCCAGCTACCAACGCGTATTTACTGGAATCAGAAAGGTCAACTTGAGATCCCAAATACGTCAACGCTGCATTGTCTGTGATTGCTGTCAAAAGTGCGGCACCTTTGAATAAAACAGCGTCATTCATTTTGCTCAACAGTGGAGCGAGCCACCATTTCTGGAAAGAACCGAACTGAATGATCCCGCCCAGGAACAAAGAAACCAAAAGACTTTCTTTTAAGCGTAAAGAATCCTGATACCGAATCGTCACTGATGCGACACCTAAGAAGAGAAGGAAAATTCCCAAGAAAGCATTACGGTGGTGACCCGTGATGACGATTCCAGCGAGGAATAAAAGATGAATCAAAATGACTTGCCATGGGATAGAGGCCTGAGATCTTGCGAGGCGCGCTTCCACTTCTTTCAAAGTGATGCAACCCTCTTTAAATTCATTTCTGAAAATCAAAACCAGACCAATAGCATTGATAATCACCGCGATAGCGGCCTTCCATCCAAGGTGAGTTGCAACGAAAGTAAAATCCCAACCCCATTTAGATGCGACCATCAAGATCGGTGGTGCTGCGAAAGGCGTCAAGGCACCGCCGATGGAAACATTCACGAACAAAACTGCGATTAAAGCATAAATCAGCTTATTAGTTTCTTTCTGCAACATCGCATTCAACATAAAAGCTGTCACCGTCATGGCAGCAGGCTCTGTAATAAAACTGCCAGCCAACGGGCCTAAAATCATAACGACCGCAAGGTCCGTGGAAATAGCTGGTGTCTTAAAGATTTTCTGTACACCACTGCTCACCGCCAGAATCCCATGCCTTGCTACGGTCAATACAGGACGAGTGGAACAAACAACCATGATCGCGAAAATAAAAAACGGCTCGGTGAAATCCAATGAATTTTGGTAGGTGAGCGCCGAAGTCCATCCTTCCAAAGCAATATATACTGCCATGAACAGACTGGCCCAAATTGCAAACACGACTTCGATTTCGCCCAAAAGATGTAAAACCCCACGCATCAGGGAGTCTTTTGGAAAATGATGCGACCAGTGCAGGATTTTTCCCACCATGAATGTGTGAATAACCGCAACCGCAAAGAACAAAGTACCAAGGAGCTCAAGTGTCGTATATGTCATGAGTAGATTCTACTCACAGAATATTAAGCGTGTCTAAAAAAACTGCTCACAAGTTGCTGGATTTCATTTTTGAATTCCAACTTTTCCAACCAACGAGCCGGAATGGCTTGCGAGCCATAGAAAGCTCCACACAAAACACCTGCCACGGCTCCGCAGGAATCAGAATCATCCCCGCGATTTACCACAGACACCAAAGCGTCTTCCAGATTGTCGTACTTCAAGAAGGCCCACAGCCCCGCACAAAGTGTGTCGACGCAGAAACCAGATGTGGACAGATTATCCCAAGGAGTCTCAGGAATCGCTTTTAACTTTTGATAAATAAAGGGACTGATTTTTTCCGCTTCTGTTAAGGCAACGCCGAAAATTTCTTGTTTGATTTTTCCCGCCAGTGCCGCTTTCACGGTGGGAATGAAAATCAAATCTGTATCCACACAGTGTTGATGACCATGGGTCATTTTCGTTTGCGTGATCATGATCTCATGAAGACCTTGAGTTTTTTCACTGCCGTAAACTCCCACGGCATCTTCAGTCAGCAATGCCAGCGGAGCCACACGCATGATCGAGCCATTGCCTTGAAATTCGTTATTCACAAATCCACATTCACGCAAAGCTTTGCCGTCTTTCAGATTCTGCAAACCTTTGATCGTCGTAGTGCCAATATCAGGGGGATTGCTGGCAAACCAAGCCAGCATTTCAGATTTTAAAATGTCGAAGGAAATTTCTTGAGCGTTTTGAAGTGCGCGTAAAACACCCAACATCAAGTCCGTATCATCAGTTGCTTCACCGGGTGCCCAGTTAAATTTGCCTCCGCCAACGATTTCCGTTTTGGTATTCCAAGCGGGCTGTGGCGGCAAAAATTCCCAAGGAGCTCCAAGAGAATCTCCCGCATGAAGGCCCCACAACATCCCTAAAACTCTATCTTGATAAAACATCAAAACCCCTAGTGTGCCGATAAATAAGTTTTATCAAGGCGCAAGAAGGAAGCTGTACAAGTGTACAGCGACGAGGCAGCAACGCGGAGAAAACTTATTTAGCGGAACACTAGTGGCAAAGGTTATAGTTGTCAGCCATAAACTGTTTTTGTGCCTGCAACTCGCCGACAGAGTATTGGAACATATTCAGATCACAGCCATTTTGCTGGATTAATGATTCCACGGCCAATTTTTCTGGCGGTGTCAGTCCCAAATCCCAGATCAATTTTACTTTCAACCATTGTTGCAAGTACTGACAGCGGTAAGCTTGGTTTGGCGGCATGTAACCCTCTGGAGAGCTATCACTCTTAGACATGTTTTCATGTCCGTCTGTGGAAATAAGATGGAAATTGTTTCCTAAGAAGTTCGCGTAAAGGCAACGTTTAGCATAGTTCCATTTGTGCGCACCACTGACATAGGCATTTTTCAAAGGAACAAAATGATCGATTTGAATATCTGCGGCATCATTAACGGTCGCGCCTGTGTACGGTTCATCCCACTCGCCACTGCGAACAGTGCAACCTGCGGTATTGTAGGTCACTGGAACTTTGGAATCGCGAACTAAAACCAGGCCGCGCGTATTCAAGCAGGTATGATCTGCACTGGGACGTATCCAAGTTCCGAAATGCTGCTTGCGATTATAAGCCTGTCCTACATTTCCGAAGTCTTCGTTGTGATGATCGAAATGCAAAAGCGAAATAACGGCGGCTTTAATCTCAACCGATGGAGCAGCAGCGTCAAAAATGTCTTGGATAGTTTGCAAAGGGTCAACAGAGGTATTTGTGGGAGTCGCAGAGAAAGAAGGCAACGTCGTGACCGTGTAATACTCACTGAATCGCTGGTTGTTTCCACTCACATCAGCGAGCAGATCTTCCCTTGCATGTACACTCACCGCACAGATCGATACAAGCGCTCCGACTAGAAGCTTCTTCATCTCATGCCCCTCTTATTCACAAGACATCCTTGTCTTGTATTATTTGGCGTATATAACCATTAAAGAAGGACCAAAGTACTAAAGCAACATTATTATTGTTAGAGTTCTGTCAGATCCCTTGCAGCCTAGAAAGAGGCATTATGTTACGCGTTGGACGCTTCCGTCATCGTTTGCTTGACGAAACATTTTTGGAAAATCACTCTGCTCAAGCGGCGCGCTCGTTGATGCCTTTCGTGCAAATGTGGAAGTCGCAAAGAATCAGTGACGTGGAAATGGTGGGCGCCTATTTACTGACCTTCACTTTTCTACGCAGGCCCACGGATTTCTTAGGGGGCTTGCACAATCTTCCTCTGCCACAGAGTCATTCCCGTGGAGTGAGTGGAAACCTGATTGTTTCAACGCTGCGCCAAACTTTACCGGAAGAATTGAAAACAGCAAAAAGTTTGCGTCCCTTGGAAACCGACGACGACTTTGTGATGACCTTTACGGGCCACAGCTGGCGTTCGATTCCATTTTCAGTTCAAAAAAGCTTGAGTGCCTGGAAAATAGGATTGTACCCCTTGAATCTTTTGACTCATTTGCCGACCGCCGATGAGGTGTTGCTGATGCAAGCTCAAGGACAACGTTGCGTGAGCATGTTGCTAAAGCCCGAAGAGATTCATTCCTTTGTCGAAGAGGGCCGCGATGTTCTGGGATTTATTGTACATGACCTCGTCCATGCGGATCACTTCTTTAACGATCCGTTACGTGCTCAGGCTCAGGTTCATTTTTGTCAGAAGTTACTTGAAGTATTGAAGCTACCTGCGATTCAACACATGCTTTTCATCGACGACGTCTTTCGCAAGGAATTCCACTATCTGATGTCGGATATGAACTCCGTTCCGCTGCATTTACTTAAGACTTTGAAGGCGGTTTTGCTAGGATACTTTAAACGTCAGCACGATGCTGATATGAAACAGGCCCTACCGGTCACTTCAGAAAAGCTCTTTGCCGAATGCTACCGTCAAGTTTTAGAGGCCTGGAATTTTTCAGCGCTGGAATTTGCAGCCGCCCAACGCCTGAACACCCCACACTTCCAACATCCGACCGACAGCGTGCTTTTAGATCAAGCCCTCGGTAAAAATCATTCGCCAACTGAAAACTATTTGGTAATCTCTTAGGTATGCAACTTAAGGAACTTCTCGATAAAGCCCAGACCCTACGACGCTTCAAAGCAGGCCAAGTCATATTCGAAGCCGGCGGCGAACCCCAAGGACTCTATAAAGTCCACGAAGGATTGATCAAACTCGATTCAACCTCTGCCAGTGGTGCCGCTCACACATTAAGACTGATCGGCCCCGAAGGATTGGTTGGCTACCGCGCTTTATTCGCAGGAGAAAACTATTACGCCACCGCGATCGCCGTCGAAGAATCGGTGCTTTCTTTTGTCTCTAAAAACGAAATCTTAGCCCTTTTCCGCGATCACCCTGAAGCGGCCATGCAATTCCTGGAATTCCTGTCGCGTGACCTGCGTTTAGCCGAATCCAAATGGACCGGTCAAATGGACAAAGATGCGGCGGCGAGAATCGCAGACGCCTTGTTATTCCTGCAACAAAACTTCCCCCAACAAAATTGGACCCGAAAAGAAATTGCCCAATGGGCCGGCACAACTCCTGAGACCGTCATTCGAACTCTAGCTACTTTCGAAAAAGAAGGCATCATCGACCAATCCTCTGGAAGAACAATCCAAATAAAAAACCGCGAACTTCTCCTATCAAAGTCTGCAGAGGAATAATCTCCATTTCATTAGTCAGGATAAACACCTCCGATCCGCTCGAGCGGTCCTGCCTTGAGTGGCGCGCGAACAAAATTTCTAACAAGCAAGAAATGTGATCTGACTTAGTGTCGGGTGCCTTGTGTATAGTCAGAGCTTTTAGATAGAAAATTCGTTTTCCTTGTTTGCGCGGAACTCCGAGGTTTAGCCTAAGATCAGTTTTACCAAAGGCTCAAACTGATAGGAGGATTTATGCTGTCCCGATTTAATAAGGTGATTTTGGCTTCGGCATTTGCAGCAGGTTTTATTGGCTGTGCAAGCACTCCGCCGAACGTGGTTTCTATTCCTACGACTGCGAATCCGACGACGGAAATTGCTCGTACGGAAGAGATGTTGAACGATGCTCGAGCAAAACAAATGAATGTTCTTTCTCCTGATAACTTCAAAGACGCGGAAAAAACTTTAAACAAGGCCAAAGAATATCAAGCTAAGAAAAAACCGACCGAAAAAATTCTGGAACAAGTCGCCTATTCTCGTGCATGGTTGCAACAAGGCGAAAACAAATCTGATATCTCTAAAAAATCTTTAGGTGAAATCACAGACGCGCGTACGGGCGCCATCAAGGCCAATGCTCCGCAGATGTATCCTAAAGAGTGGAAGAAACTGGAAAGCAAACTGCAAAACATCACTAAAGATGTGGAAAATGGCAGTTTAACGGCAGCGGATAAAAAAGGAGCCGACCTGGTTGCTTCTTACCGCACGATCGAACGTGATTCCGTGGCGAAGCAATACTTGGGTCGTGCTAAAATGACTATTGATGAAGCTGAAAAAGACAAAGCCGTTGAAAAAGCGCCGAAGTCTTTGGCTTTAGCACAAGCAAAATACAATCAGTCCCTAAATTTTATTGGTCAAGATCCACGTAACACCGCTGCTATCGCGAAAATCTCAGAAGATGCGAATCGTGAAGCAGAACATTTGGCCGAAGTGATGAGCAAAGTAAATGCGGGTAACTCGGAAGCGTTGGTTTTGCAAAACGAGCGACAACAAAAAATGATCACCAGCCTGCATAAAGAAACCAAAGCACAGGCCCGTGAGTTGACGGCAGCTGAAAAACAATTGGAAGCAGCGAAACAACAGGAGGCTGAACTTGCTCGTCAACAAGCCTTGGCGGACACAGCTGACAAGCTTCGTAAAGAACTTCGCCCGAATGAAGCTGAAGTCTTCACGCAAGATGGTAAAGTCATGGTTCGCCTTAAAGGACTGAATTTTGCTAGTGGCAAGGCTAATCTGACTCCGAAAAATAAAGCGTTGTTGCAAAAAGTGGAAACTGCTTTGAATGACGTGCCAACAGCAAAAATCGAAGTGCAAGGTCATACAGACTCAACAGGTGCGACAGAAGCAAACATGAGAATCTCTGAAGCCCGTGCCAAAACGGTTCAAAAACAACTGATCGCAAATGGCGCATCTTCCAGTCAGGTTGACGCTGTTGGCTTGGGTGAAGAGCGCCCTATCAGCAACAACAACACGGCTGCGGGACGCGCACAAAACAGACGTATTGACCTTGTGATTGAACCTAAAATCCAGGAGTAGTTTATGACACATCTACCGGGCCATGCTTGGCAGGACTTGAAAAAAGAGCTGATGGAAAGATGGCATGAGCTGACGGAGAACGATCTAGACAGCACTTACGGAAACAGTCATTCCATCGTGGATTTATTGGAAAGAAAAGTTGGAATGAGAATCGAGGAGGCCAGCGAACGATTTGCTGAAATCGCTTCCCACTATCATCTTTACGATGAACCAGAGGAGGAGGAGCAAACTCCGAAGGCCGCAAAGGAAGAACGCACGATGGAGCTTTCACCTAAAAAGCCAAGTCCCCGTCCCGATGTACTACCGAAACCATAACTTAAGGAGTCCCGTCTTGCAGGCGGGACTCCGACTCGCGATTCACGGTCACAAATGAACAAGGAATAGAATTTAAAATTTGCTGCTCTCCGTGGGACTTTTTAATCAGCTGAAGCATATCGGCTTTCTTGTCCTCTTTTTTCACGAACACCATCAATCCGTCTTCTTTCAATTGCGCAAAAATCTTATCTGGCATTTCAGAAGAGCCGGCCGTAAAAATGATACGATCGAAAGGAGCTTCCGGTCCATAGCCCTCAAAACCATCGCCGGTGAATACTTTGGCATTGGTGATGCGCATTTGATCCAGAATCCCACGCGCGCGGTCTGCAACTTCGGGGATGATTTCAGAGCTCACAACTTTTCCCTGCGGTCCCACGATATAAGACATCAAAGCTGTGTTCCAACCTGAGCCCGCGCCTAGTTCAAAAACTTTGTGCCCAGGTGCAAGTTGCAACATATCCAAAATTCGCATCACGAAACTGGGTTGCGAAATGGTGGAAACAAAAGCGCCCCTTTTGTAGAGCAAGAGAGGTGTGTCTTCGTAGGCTTCCTGAAGGGTGTACTCAGGCACAAACAAGTGACGTGGATAACGGTAGTAAGCCTCCACAACTTGTTCTGACAGCGGGAGAGATTTTTTCAGAAGCAAATCCTGATATTGTTCCATCTTGAAATCCTTATTTCCCTTGCACGATAAAATCCCCAGAGGCACGATGAATTCATGACACTCACTCAACTGGAATACATTCTGGCGGTTGGAGACACGGGAAGTTTTAGCCAAGCAGCTTCTCAGTGTCACGTTACACAACCTACACTTAGCATGCAGATTCAAAAGCTCGAAGATGAACTCAACGTAATCCTGTTTGACAGAACAAGGCAGCCTGTTCGCCCCACCCAGATTGGTGAGTTGGTGTTAAAACAAGCACGCCTGGTCGTGCAAAGCTCACAGCACCTTCGCGAAATCGTCGATGAAAACAAAGGTGCGATCAGTGGAACTTTGCGAATCGGCATCATACCTACTTTGGCACCATATCTACTCCCACTGTTTCTGAATCAATTTATGAAAAAATTCCCGAGGGTTCACTTGGTAATCGACGAGTTGGAGACTCAAGCTATTGTAGATAAAATTCGCAATAACTCCCTGGATTTAGGAATCGCGGTGACGCCCATCGATGATCTCAATATCTCCCAGAAAGCTTTGTTTTATGAGCCCTTCGTCGCTTACTTTTCGCCTGGACATTCTTTGTTACAGAAAAAACATGTCGATGAATCAGATCTGTCATTAAATGAAATGTTATTGCTTAGCGAAGGCCACTGCTTCCGGGAGCAAAGTTTAGGCCTGTGCAAGAACAGAAAAAATTTGAATAGCTCCGCGAACTTTTCTTTTGAGGGTGGAAGCTTAGAAACTTTAAAGAAATTGGTCGACCAAGGTGACGGTTTCACTTTGTTACCTCTTTTGGCCGCCGACGATGTGGAGGATAAGAAACGTCTTAAACCGTTCTCCGTGCCCGTTCCCACTAGAGAAGTCAGCGTTCTCCATGGACCTCATTTTCAGCGCAAAGCACTGCTAACGGCGCTCACAGACACCATTCTTTCTGCGCTTCCTAAAGACATGCCTTTGACCCGTTCGAAGTCTCAATTCAAAGTGGACAATCCTTTGGGGCACAGAAGTTAGTCCGTGCTTTATGACATATAGAAATAGCCTATACATTTCATAACAAAAGAAGATTATTCATTTCCTTCAAGTGCGCCTATCCTGTGTCTGTCATTAGATACTTGCCCTAGGAGGAAACTATGAAATACGCAGCTCAAAAAGAATCAACAGCCAACCCAACCGTGCATACTTTCAATAAAGCTTCTGCGAAAAGCACACAGACTGCCGCACAGTCTGGCACCATTGAAGAAATGAAAAAAACTTTGGCCGATGAATATTTTTTGCAACTTAAAACCCAAAACTTCCACTGGAATGTGGAAGGACCTTTGTTCTTCTCTTTGCATAAATTGTTTGAAGAACAATACGAAGACATCTCGGAGTTTGTGGATCGCTCCGCAGAAATTCTGCGCGCCTTGAAATCCCCAGCTCCTGGAAGCTTTCAAGCCTTTAAAAAATTGTCTGATGTGGAAGAGTGCACTGATGAAAAACTCAGTTCGACAAAAATGATCGATATTTTAACAGCCGACCACACCACTCTTGCAGAACTCTACAAAGCCCGTCTGGAAACAGCGGAACAAGAAGAGGAGACGAGTGCTGTGACACTGTATGAGGACTTGATCACCTTCCACGAAAAAGCAGCCTGGATGATTCGCAGTCATCTCTCCTAGTGGCGCTGCTTTTTTAAACGCAAAAGGCACCTTGCTTAGGTGCCTTTTGTCTTTTTCAATATTATTCGTTGAAATTTTTAAACGACAAGTTCGATGATCGCACGGAATCCGTGATTTCCCGCCATGGCACCCAGAATGTTTCTAAGGGATGAGATGTTTTTACCTTGCGCACCGATGAGCTTGCCGCGGTATTCCTGAGGGAGATCAACTTTATAAATCGTGGTTTTTTCTCCGCAGGAAAAAGTGACTTCCACTTTATCCGTACACGAAGTCATTTCTTTCACCACTGTCGCCATAATTGATCCGATTCGTTGACGTGCTTCATTCAATTGTTGTTCGACTGTCACAAAAACTCCTACATACTACACAAGAAATTGTTGCTTCAAAATCGTTTGTCCGCAACAACAGAATATTTTCTGGTCCTACTGTTCCCCACCGCAAATGTGAAAACTATTCGGTGATACTCCACGAAATGTTCATATACATGATAACTCGGTTGGCTATTATTCAATTCGACAAAGTGAACGAGTTCAACTTTTCTTTTTCAAGGAAGTTTATTTGAATCGAGACTCCAACAACCATAGGAGGATTCAAATGATGAAAAGATTTACTCAACTAGCTGTTATCGCGGCCTTCGTGACTCCAGTCATTGCTCAAGCAGATCAGGCAGAATTAACAGTGGCGATGGCTGACTCCATCGTATACGCAAAAGCCGATGCACCTGATTCTTGTAAACAAGTTGATCTAACGGCGGAACAACAAACTGCTTTAAAAAATGCTTTCCTTGACTTCACGGCTGCAAAAAGACCACTTCGTCGCGACGTAAAAATGGCGTACCGTGATATGAAACGTGTGTTCTCAAGCTCGACTTCAACTCGTGAGGACGCTATTGCTTCCCAAGCAAATGTGGGTGCTAAGGTAACAGCCATGGGAAAACTAATGGGTGATTTCCACCTGAAAGTTTTCTTTGATATCCTAACTCCAGAACAACGTGATCCAGCGATGCGTTGCCTGGAAGACTTGAAATAAGTCGGCAACAATTACTTGAATTGTGACGAGGGCTTTCCTGAGGGAGAGCCCGTAGTTTTTTCTACTATATGTTGTCCCATTCTGAGACTTTCGTCCAGCTCCATATTCCCTCCACATTTATGTTTGAAAATGAAACTTAAGGATAAGGATCTATTTTGATACCTTAAGGTTTATGGCGACACAAATACTCCTCCTCGAAGACGATCCAATTTTAGGCAAAGCAATCCAGATGCAATTGGAGTTGGAACAATTCCAAGTTCATTGGGCGAAAACTTTGGCTGCGGGGCGGGAAATATTTAAAACTCAATCCGGGATTGATCTATTTTTGCTCGATGTGAACCTTCCTGATGGAAATGGTTACGAATTCTGCGAATGGCTGCGCAATGAGAGCATCAATACTCCCATCATGTTTCTGACGGCCCGTACGGACGAGGAAAGTGTGGTGAGAGGATTCGAACATGGTGCCAACGATTACATTCGTAAACCCTTTGGACAAAAAGAAATTTTAGCCCGCATCAAAAACCAGCTGAATGATCGTAAGCCGACGCTGGATCTTTTGCGCTTTGCCGGCTTAACGTTGATTAAAAATCAACAGGTTCTGAAAACCGAAACCTCCATGGTGACTTTGAACCGTCGAGAATTTGAAATCCTGCGAGTATTTTTTGAAAATCCGGAGACTATCATTTCTCGTGAAAAACTCATTTCGAGCCTTTCCTCTGGAGAAGAACTGTTTGATAGAACCGTCGATTCGCATATCAGTCACGTTCGTTCAAAACTTACAAAAAATGGTGTTACCACGGTCAAAATTAACTCCGTCTATGGACAGGGTTACCGACTGGAGAAATCGTCATGATCGTACGTTCCTTATTTCGTCGAAACTATTTTATCTTTGTTTCGATCATTATCGTCTTTATCTTCATGGCGTTTGGTTCGGCGTGGTTGGTTTCCTATTTGGACCGGCCAGCCCAGGTTCGCTATGTGAAACCACCGAACTATCTGTTTAGAAATTTATATGAGCAATTGGACAGCGATCCGATTGTGGCCTTTCAAAAATTCCAAGCCAGCAACACGTCTGATAACTTTCTTCGCTTTGAATTGATCGATGCTGCTGGCAAAAGCTTGATCGACGGAGCCCCCGTCTTGCCGCGTGCTTTGAGTGACGCGGAAGTAAGCTCTTTGGCTCAAGACAAAGCCGTTCGCTTCGGCGAAATGGAATTTGGTCCTCCAAAAATTGAAGTTTCAAAAACCAAATTTGCTGGAGTGTATTTCGTCCACAGATTTAATCCTCCTCCATTTGGTGGTGGACCAGGCATGCCTCCTCCTCCCGGCGGAGCTATGTGTGGACCGCGCCCCTGCGGTGGCCCCGGAGGTCCCCCGGGACAAATGGGTCCTCCCCCTGGAGGCCCTAGTGGTCCCGGCGGATCCTTCGTGGATCGTCGCAATCCGCTTTTTATCACTGTCGGATTTTTGATTATCTTTACATTGGTTTCTGTGGGTATTGCCTTGGTTTATCAGTTCTCGAGATATCGCGAAAGGGCACAAGAAGCCTTCAATGTTTTAGGCGAGCTTCGTCATGGCAATTTAGCAGCGCGTTTGCCTTCGAAAAAATTCGAGGAGCTTGCCCCCTTGGTAAATGCGTTTAATCAGATGGCCGGCGATATTGAGAGCATGGTTGAAAGCTTGCGCAAAGCGGACCAGGCTCGTCGCCAGCTCTTACAGGATTTGGCACATGATCTGCGCACGCCGCTGGCCTCTTTGCAAACTTTCCTGGAGACTTTGCAAGTTGGGGAAACTCGCTTGTCGGCGGAAAAGCGTCAAGAGATCGTGTCACTTTGTTTTTCTGAAGTGGAATACTTTGGGAAATTGGTTGAAGACTTGTTATTCTTGGCCCAGATAACCGAGCCCAAGTACTCTGCTGGAACTGAGGAGATTAATCTCTTGGAACGCGTGCAGGATCAAGTCACGGTGTTTAAGAACCGCTATCCTAATTTGGCATTTAATATCGACTGCACGATCGATGCTTCCAAGGCTCAGTTCATGGGATCTTCGAAATTGATTGATCGCCTGCTTAGAAATGCCTTTGAAAACTCTTCGTCCTTTGCGAAGTCTAAAATTCAAATCAGCATTTCTAATGGCGGACCGAAGCTGCAGCTTTCCATCAGCGATGACGGCCCGGGGTTTAGCGATACTTCGCTGAAAGAATTCGGTCATAAAAAAGCGAGTCGCAGTCTGACAGATGGTTCGTCTGGCAAACGTATCTCAGTCGGGATCGGTTCTGTGATTATGAGAGAAATCCTCCAGCTTCATGGAGGCGAACTTAAAGCCGAGAACATTATCACTGACAGTTCTAACCACTCGGTTCTTGGTGGACGTGTCTCATTTTGGCTCCCTAAAGCATAGTCCACAATCATTAAACACTTGCCCGTTACCTTTTATATATAGAAAAGGCGGGCATTATGTTTTCAAGGTTACTGATCACAGCAGCAATCACTTTCATAGCTCTACCATCACGGGCGCAGATGATGAATACTTCCCTGATGGGCACAGGTTATTGGGGTGGCAATCAAAACTGCGCCTACCAACAACGTCCTGCCCAGGCAGCAGTTGAATCCGACGAGGTTCAAGAAGCTAAAGAAACCATCAGCGAGCTCAAACAAGAGATCTCTGAAAAGAAAAGCGAAAAGAAAAAATACGATCGTGAAGCCGAGCGATCTAAGTCCGATATAAAAAAGAATATCTCTGAGGACTACGCCGACTTTATGATCGCGCATATGGAGAGTGCCCGTCGCTGTTCTGAGTATGTGAATTTTAACTCTTCGGATGATGGGTCTGAAATATCTGACGAAGGATCCGTACGCGCACCGCAAAGTGCCTCTTCCTCACGTCAACGTCCCGCTCCTCCACCGGAGGGTTTTGACGGGTCCGAACCTCCGAGTGATTTCAAGGCCGGTGGCGAAATTGCTGGATCTCGTAAGTCGTCACCTGCTGTGGCTCACGGTGGCAACTCAAATATGCTTGAAGTTCAGGCTTTCTCTTTACAAGAATGGCAAAGCTACTGCGATGCTCGCTCGAATGGCGCGGTCTTCACAGCGGTTTGCGACAATGCAAAATTCCGCGCTGACAGCTCACGTGGGGCCGCTTCCTCGTGCAAATCTGCGATCAGCTCCCTTCGTACGAATGCGCAAAAGTCTGCTCGACTTCAAGGTGATATAGAAAGCTTGACTCGGAAGCTGGAAATGGCTCAAGAAGATCTGAAAGAGGCTCGTCAAAATTCCAACGCTGAGGGTTCGGTTTGTATTGAGTGTATGGCTAAGAGCAACTCTTATAACTATCAAGACACGTCTTCAAATACGGCGAACTTGGTCTCAAATGTTGTTTTGGGTGCTGGTGCGATGTATGCCGGTTACAAAACGAATCAAATGGTGACCGAGAATAATGCGAACTTGGGCTACCCGACTCAAACGCCTTCGGTGATGAGTTACGGTTATCCGTACATTGCTCAAGGTCTTTACGGGATGATGAATAATAATTCCTCGGGCCAAGGTGGTTTCGGTTGCGGCGGTCAAATGACTGGCGGCATGACGGGTATGAACGGCATGTACGGGATGATGGGTTCTTCCGGTAGCAACGTGTTTGGTTATCCATCGAGCATGAATGGAATGACTGGCATGAGCGGTGGGATTTACATGGGCATGGGCTCGCCGTTTGGGAATTCTGGGTATGGGAGTTCGATGTACGGGATGAATGGTATGAACGGAATGATGGGCATGAATGGAATGTATGGTGCGGGAAATTCTATGTATGGAATGAACGGTATGAACTCCATGAATCCATACGCTATGAATGGCGTGAACTCAATGTACGGAATGAACGGCATGAACGGTTCGATGTACGGGAATACGATGAATCCCTACTCGATGTATGGAATGTCTGGATACGGCGCGAACGGTTTAAACACGATGTACGGTGCCAACGCTTACGGCATGAACTCTCAGTATGCGTCGATGTACGCTTTGCAGCAGCAAATCGCGCAGATGAATTATAACTTAAGCGCCATGCAATCCGCGACGGGTGTTTACAGTGGATATGGGGCTGGTTCAAACAGCTTCATTTCACCAATAGGTTTGACGAATACAACAACTTTGCCCGGCGGAGTGATCACGGGCTCTAACTACGGCACGACATACGGAACAAGCTACTCGTTGCCAAGCAGCTACCTGAACACGTCACTTTCCGGTTACAACTACGGAAACGTGTACACATCTCCCTATGCGACGACAAGTACAACAATTCCTGGTGTTGTGCCAATCCTAGGTTCGACAACAACATCCACGGGTTCCGTGATCTCAGGAACAGGCCGCTAAATTTCTCAGAACCTAACTTAGTCCAAAATTGAAATTACACCCACTTCCTCTAGTGAAGTGGGCTAGAATATTCATCGCAACATACAACTAATCTTTGCTCGCCTTTTTACCAACCTCAGCGCCAGTAAAACCGCTCTACCCAGAAATCCCGCGTCAAATACCTACTTCAACTTCCCCAGAAACACCAAAACATCATTACGATCCTAGCTTCTATCTGGCACACATTCACAACTTCAATGCCTAGAAATTCCCATGCGACGAGCTTCCGAAAGATTGTGCGTGCGACACAAAATTCTAAAGTTTTCCACGTCATTACCACCTCCCAAAGCAAGTGGAACTTTATGATCCACTTGCAGTTGATACTTGCTTTGACAACGCTCCCCGTTTTCATGGACAAATTCGCAATGGTGCTTTGCTTTAACTAAAAGCATACGTCGTGATGTTACCTTCAGTTGTTTACGCGAGTGCATGCGATTCTTTGCCCCGTTATCAGCAACAACCTTTTCACCAACTGCAAAGATGCTGTTCTCACTATCGGACTTATCTTTGCCCAGCCTTACTTTCTCGTTAGCCGTTGCAACAGCCTTCTCCTCTTGGTTCTTTTCAGAATCAATCAAAGATTCTGACTTTTCCTTTCCGAGCCGTTTTTTGATTTCTGCTTTCGCGAGGTACGAAATCAAATCTGCCCAAGACGGATTTGGAAGAACATGGGACAGTAGATCTTTTGCGTGCTGAAGTTCCTTCATCTGATCTTCCGTCAAAGTAATCTGCATTCGGGTTGAGTCATCACGTTGCGGTTTTAAAGTTTCGTGTTCTTGAACTGGCTGATTGAATTCCACGGCTAAAATCTTGTATGTCTCCACGCTGGATTTATTCTGGATTTGTTCCAGCAAAGCCTCCGTTCGCTCAACCGAAATCTTATTTCCACTTGCGATTTCAACATTTAAACACTTTTGAACATTTTGAAGCTGTGTCAGATTCAATGAACCGTTCTCAATAGCTTTGTCGACCTGCGGGACTTTCTTAAGCAATCTTGCCGCCTGAATGCGACGGTAAGCTGCATCTTCGGAGTAATGCAAATGAGATGTCATATATTTGAATAACGACGTATATCCCAAATCCAAAAACAGACGACGAGATTCAACTTCCACAATATGCCATAAAATCAAATGAGTGATCTTGCGTTCGGTGCGTGCAAGCTTTTCAACACGGTTTAATAGTTCGGTATTAGGCAATAAAGTTAAGTCCATGGTTTCCTCCGAAATGCATGTCACATCTAAGTTAGAAACCTTATAGCATGGATTTTTAAAGCGCGATTTTGCGCGACTTCAGTATTTCAAAAGCGCTCGGCGATTGCATTCGAGGAACGCATGAAACACTTCAGGATCAGATATAAGAAGAGAAAATGAACCGCTTGTGATGGATCTTGACTAGCAAATCTAAGCCGACCCAAGTGCAATTTAGAGACAAGAAAACCACGTCAAACACTTTTCAATTACGATTAACACATGACACAGCTTTTCCGGGTAGCGCGGGTAAATTCCTGCCCACCCAAAAACAAAAAACCCACACTCGCAAGAGCATGGGTTTCGATAATCCAATCAATATAAACTCAAACTAGAAACTTTGTGAACGAGCGACACCGCAACGGTTGTAAGCTGTCACAGAGAACGTCGCTGACGCCCAGTTGCTTGGCCATGCAGATGCGTTCAAGCAGCTGTAAGCTACGCCACCGATTGTGCAAGTAAGGTTACCAATGCCCGCACCGTTATCGAAGATATACAAAGCGCTAGAAGACGCCGAAGCCTTATTCAAAGTAAACGTCGGAGCTGAGTTCTGCTTCAGATTACAAACTTCCGTCACGTAGTCATTTGAATACGGATTGCTAACTGCAGGACGCAAACTGATCTTAATACCGTTACCATCAAGGTAAGTAGACGTTTGGTGATTGAACAAATAGATGCGTAGATCTTTTTGCGTCGTCAAATCACCACGTACTTGCAAAGATACGTAGAAATAAGAACCGCTTTGAGTGATGTAACCAATATAAGAAGCCGTCGCCGTTCGATCATATAGAACCCAATAGTAATTGGATAGATCACTAACGTTAGCTGGCTTTGAAATTTTCAAAGTGATGTTTTGACCCGCAGATAAAACCACTGGGCTGCCATTTGATGGGTAGTAAATATCACCAGTGTAGCCATCCGCTGCAACTGTGCTGGAGCCATCTTCAGTATTTCCTTGCGAGCAGTTTTGAAAGCTCACTGTAACCAGCGCCAAAGCTACAACAGTGCCGCCTGCAACCAATACTTTTTTAATAGTCTTCATAATTCACTCCCCCGTACCGCATTTACTGCATCGGCTAAAATTGGGAAAATCCTTACTAAAAAGAGTCAATTCCCGAGACATTTCAGCAACTAACTCAGCTGTTTCCAGAATCCCCCTCGGAGAAACCGTCTCACAATGAGACTCTTCGCCAGACCAATTATAAAAAACCTTCATCTCCATGGTCCTTCAACATTTCCTGCCTAGGATTAACTCATGGGGCCCGAGTCGAGGGACTCGATCAGCCCCCTACTTTTAAATATTAAAAAAGGAGTTCCAAATGAAAATTTCCAAGCAAATTCTGATGACTGCCGCTTCAATTATTTCTTTACACACAGCTTCGATCGCCTTCGCTCAAAGCGGCGGTCCTAGCCAAGAACAGCGCGAAGCATTCAGAGCCTGCGCCGATTCTGTTGGAATGGAAAAACCAGAACCAGGCAAAAGACCGACGGCTCCAACTGAAGAACAAAAAACAGCATTGGATGCATGTTTGAAATCAAAAGGTTTCGAACCACCAACTCACTTCGGTCGCCCAGGCGGTGGCCCACGCGGTGAAAGACCTCCAGAAGAGGTTGGAGGTGTTCAGTAATTAGAATCGCTTCAAAAATTAAGTATCTTCCTAGCTTCCAAAGATCCAGCCTTCACGGGTTGGATCTTTTTTTTTCTAAATTCTTAATTCCGAATGTAATTGAAAACAAAAATTGAAGCGGCCGAGTGGCTGACTTGGGCTTAGCAGACGACTGACGAGACCAAGGCAGATGCTCGGTCGCTTCAATTTTCGTCTTTAAGGTGCACCTGTGAAGTCGATAGACCACGAAGTGAGTGTACCGCTAACGGCGTCGGTGCGGCCGTCGATTACTTTCAGCGTCCAGATGCCTTCGCTGCGTTCTTGGTAGAAGGCGTTGGTTAAGAAAACGTCGTCGGCGTAGTCGTGGACGTTGGTCAGAGAGTTGTGCATGTTGACAAGGATGCTTCGCATGCCGGATGGAGATGTTAACTCCAGAGCTAATTGCGAAATATCGTTATGAGTGATGCTGACTTTGACTCTGACGCTTTCGATTTTCAAACCAGAACCATTGGCAATACTGATTTGCGAGTAGGCGGCACCGGCTAAGCTGCCGTCGCCGATGGGAATGCTGATAGTTCCGGTCGAAGTATAGCCCGGTTCAGTGTATGTACCAAAACTGCTGGTGTAGCTTTTTGCCATAGCAACGGCGGCATCCACATCGACTTTTCCGAAGCCGTACCAGTTGTGGAATTTAAATCCGGCACTATTCGTTTTCCATGGAAGCTCCCAGGAATATCCCGTCGGAACCGATGTGCCTAAAGGATGAGGAATAGTTCCCGTGGTCACGTAGTCCATCGGCACGGCGGTTTTAGCCAGGATGTATTTCACATCCCTCCACGTGAGATTTGAATTTGCAGAAAGCATCAATGCCACTGCACCAGAAATAGTGGGAGCCGCAGACGAGGTTCCATTAAAGGTCGCGGTATAATTACATTGAGAATTTGGTGAACTGCCTTTTTCAAAGGGCACATAAGTTGAAATACTCGACTGAGACCACCCTGCAGAACAGCCAGAGCGATCCGTCGTTATCATTGCGGGAGCGGCATACCCAAACTCCCCGCCAAATCCCGAAATCCAGATGTCAGCACCTGGTGATGAATAACTTGAAGAAACACCTTTGGCATTTAACGCAGCAACCACAATTTGATAAGGATTGGTGTTATCACCGTCAAAATTTGAATTCCCGATACATGTGCTGCTTGTGCTTTGACCGTTGCAATAAGTTTCAAACTCGTTCCCGGCAGCTTTAACCAAGATTGCACCTTTACCACTACGATAAGATGTAACGGCCGTTTTTAACTGCGCTTCGTAAGAAGGAGTCGGATCCGTAATTTTGTACTGATCATATCCCCAACTCATATTCAAAATATCAAAGTCAGTCCCCGTGGCCTGATTCAAAACCTTTGCCGTGTCTTGAGTGACCATCGCAGAAAGCAGGTTCGCTGCACTTAAAGCAGCCTTAGGAGCCACACCGCGAGAACCCACGCCATTTCCACCCACAGCCGCGATAATCCCGGCAACAGAAGTCCCGTGGTTGTCATAGGAAGTTGGAGCCGTGGTCTTATCATGAGGAGGAGCCGTCGTCGTCACATAGGACGATCCCATAGCACCCAAATAGTAATCGCGAGATCTTGCGACAGAAGTTTGGAAGTTTCCCGTCAAATCTTCATGAGTGTTTTCCAAGCCATCGTCAGAAACACGGACCTTGATACCCTCTCCCAAGATTCCCGCACTCCAGGTGGCACGCAGATTCATATCAACACCGGCAGTACCGCCGGACTTAGAAACTCCCGCCTGACCACAATTAGCTAGGAACCAAGCATAACCAAATAAAGGATCGCCACCATCATTAAAGCAAGAATCGGCAATTTCAAAACCACTGCCGTTGCAATTCGCGAGCATCATCGTCAGCGATGTACCACCGAAAGCGAGCAACAAGACTGTTAAAAACTTTTTAGTTTTTAACATAGTTGCGACTCACGATTTCCAGTTCCGCTTTAGCGACACGCGGATCTCTTTTAAGAACGTTAACGAATTTTCCAAGGTCAAAATTAGAAGTGGCCGGAGTTACGAAATACAAATGCAAATGATCGAAACGGTCCATCACTTTGAGACCGTATTCTTTTTGAATTTTAGATAAGGTCGCATTGTCTTTTAAGGTCAGCATCACACGACCTGGGACAATCCCGACATTCCCCATACGCTCATCAAAAAGCACCAAAGGGTTTTTCTTTTCAAAATTAGCGTCGTCCCCGTCCATGCGCCCGTCTTTCACGATGACATAGCCACCGTAGCGACCCACCACATCTCCCTCATATCCCGCATAATCAGCGGTGGGAACCGCACGGACTCCGGTCCATACTTTCCAAGCCGTGGAATTGGATCGGAACAAAAGATTTTCTTTCAGGACTCCCACATCGGGGCGTAAAGGGGCTGGACGAGAGTTCGTATGCTCGTCTCTGGCGACTCTTTCGCGCGCTTGCATTTGACGTGGAGGTTCCGGATTTGCAACTGCCGATGTTGGGGCTGGTTGCGTAGTTTCCGTTTTTGCCGATGCGCCCGTGGACGTATTGATCGAGTGATCCATCTCTGACAAGCGCTCAGATTGGGCTTCATTGGCCTTCACTGTGGACTTACCCAAAGTGCTGATGCCTTCGCGTTGACCCTCCCGAAATAGGAAGGCCGCTAATACTGCAATACCAATGATGATAAGGCCCTTTTTCATAGTGGACTTATCGGCACTTTTCTCAGATTACATCACTATATATTCTTGCTCATGACCCCGACCAGCTGGCTCATACGGGTCATTAGGTTCCCTAAATTGCGTTTCTCATCGCTATTAAACTGGGACCACAAGCGACTGATGTTCTCGTTGTATACCGGCAGGACTTTCTTCATAAGTTCGAGTCCTGTTTCCGTTAAAACGATGCGATAGGAACGACTGTCCCCCGCATTTTGTTGGGGTTGGATCCAGCCGGCTTGCTTGAGATTTGAAATGATCGCCGAAATCGTCGCGTTCGTTACTCCCACAGCCTTCGCTGTCTCGGTTGGAGTCATCCCTTCCGGACTATTATATAGAAGGTTCAAAATCACAAAACGTGTAGTCGTCAGTTTGTATTCTTGAAAAAACTCTTCCAACGCCGTCTCAAAATCGATCGTTAACTTACTGAATAATATATGGAGCTGCATTTCTTCAGACATACTCTTCTCCCCGAGCAGGTTTGTTATAGAAACTTTATCCCCCAAATGTTGCAGAATTGTGGAATTGGACACACTGACGACTGTCTAACGTTTTTCGTCGTTTTAATTCGATGCCCCATGTTGATACGTTTTAAACGATTTTAAGCGAGTTAGCACATGGCACGGGATGGCATGGACCTTGAGTAGTACCTAGGTGAGACGTTTTTTTTAACTAAAGAGGGATTATATGAAAACGAAATATTTGCTTACGATTTTGCTGACAGGAATGACCTTATTTCTCGCGAACTGCTCTAAGAGCAATAGCAATGGTGCTTCCACTTCCAATGGCACTTACAACTCTTGTGCTGCTGGTTCTGTTTGGGTTACTCAAACGAACTCTTGCTTGCCAACAGCTGTATGTACTCAAAATGGTTTAAGCGCAGACTATGGTTATAACCAAGCGACGAACCAATGTATCCAAGGTACTTACTCTAATGGGACTACAACTTCTGGCTCACCAACATGCAACGGTATGTCAGGTTATGTATCTGTGAACGGGACTTGCTTGCCTGAACAAGGTTGCACTCAGTACAGAGGCCAAAACGGTGTCGCTTACTACGGTTACCGCTCGAACGGATCTCAATGGGCATGTTATCCACAAGGCTACAACGGTCAGTGGTATAACTAAGACCTCAGCTGGCACGAACAAAGTCAGCGGGTTTCCCTCACCTTAAAAACTTTGGCTGACCCTTTACCGGGTCGGCCGTGTCTGTTCCTGCACTTTCAAATGACAACCTTTCCAATCTGAAATTTGCGCTAAACCTTACAACTTCCCTATACTCCGATCTCCATCCAAACTTTCTTATGAGAATCCGGAGCACCTTATGAAATCATGTTTTAAAATTTTCTTCGCAGTTCTATTTTTTTCACCCCTTTCACAAGCCATCGAACTTAATATTTTACAGCCCAACTACCGCTGCCAATCCAAAGAGTTCATCACCGACAATACTTTGGCTCTGATCGTTTTGCAGGACAAAGTTTCCGGCCTGAATCATATCGAAATCGAACAAGCCTGGTTCGGGGGTATTCGCAGAGCTTACTTTGAAGTTTCTGAACGAGTTGAAAAAAATGGCGATCGCCAGCCCGTGATCTTTGAGGGTTCTGGTATAAAATTAGCCATCGAGCACGCTGCATCCACAACCTCAGAGCAACACCCTCTGCAAGCGGTCTTGCAAATTCCGTTAGGTAATGGCGAAGTTAAAAGTGAAATGCTGATTTGTGAGTCACTGCTTTAATCGTATTCTTTCGCAGTTTAATTGAAATCAAATAGCCGACGATCATGATATTTACAGCTGTGATGACAACTTTCCACCACGCATAACCTTCGGCTATTTTGATTATCTCAAACGGCAGATAAATTCCCCCAGAAAAAATCGCCAACCACTCGGCCCAGGATCTTTCCTTACACAATCCATAGGCCTCAATAAAACGAATCACCGAATATAACATGGCCAGCACCACCAGCTCCCAAAGATCTCGATCATTTAAGTTGTTAAAAATTTCGATAAAAACCGATGTGTAGTAGGAGCTGTTTTCGAGTCCTAAGTGATGCGCTATATGATGGACATTCGCGACGCCAATTCCCAGGAGGACAACGACTCCTCCTTTGGCAGCTTCAAATACGGCAACTAACTTCAATCCACGCATCTATTCAAACTGCCCGTTTCAGAGTCAACAGACACTATGTATTCACGCAGGAACTATTGACGATTTTCGAGCTTTTCCTTGAACTCACTATGTGAAACATCTTAAACATTTTCATATTTTTATTATTCTTTCGTGTCTCTTTGGTTCCTTCGCCAACTCTGCTGAAGAACAAATTTTAAGTCCCCGGACACACCTTGAAGGAAAGCCTTATCCGAACTTTACGCAAAAAGAGACAGATTCCGAAGCAGCACATCGCGAGTGGGAGTGGAGCCTCCCCATTTTTGCCCAGCGGGTGATTGATAAAGGCTTTAACCTCCCCCGTCCCTATGGGTTGAGTTTGATTTACGCGCAGCTTTCACAAGGGTTCAATATTGAAAACCTAAAAGTGGCCTTCGATGGGGCGGCCGATTTAACACCGGTCGACTTTATTAATTTTAACAATACGCAAGTGAACAATACCACTTGGCAATTGAAACTCGATGCGTGGCTTTTTCCATTCTTAAATCTATTTGGGATCCTGGGATATATTCATGGGGATGGCAATGTGCCTTTGAATATTGCTTATAAGGACATTTATAATATGGTGCTGCCAGGGAATCCCTGTGACGTTGGCAGTCCCCCAGCATTTTGCCAGGGATATATCAATGCCATCGCACCTATTAACTTTCACGGTTACAGCTTGGGTATCGGAATTATTCTGGCGGGTGGATACAAAGACTGGTTCTTTGCTATGCCTGCGACCTATGTTGAAAGCGACGTGAACGTGTCAGACACCAACCCTCGCGCGATCAACATCACTCCCCGTATTGGTTACAACATTAAAACTGAGACTCACGGCAAGTTCGGTGTTTACCTCGGTATGAACTACTTTAATTCCGATGTCACTTTAAGCGGCACCTACACTTTACCATTATCAGGAACTTCTATCGGCAGAGACGTGCCGGTGCGCTATTCCCTGAAAGAAACACCACTCGATAATTGGAATGCTGTCGGCGGAGTGAATTGGGAGCTGAGCGAATTTTGGTCCGTCGTCATGGAAATCGGTCACAGTCCAAACCGTGACACCACCACATTTAATTTTGCTTATCGCTTTTAGGGAGAGCTATGGTTTTGCTACTCATTGCCCTCGCCTCACTGATCGGAATGCACAATACAACTCCGAACCCCGCCCCACTTCCGTTACATATCGAACTGGATGCTGGGGTTTTGGCAGTCCGTGGTAAGAACAACACTCAAAGCCTCAACTCCAATTTAGACGTTCAGTATGATTTTGGCCGAAATACCTTGAAAGTTGCAGGCGACTTTTTGAATTCATCCACTGAAGGAGTTGACTCGGCCCTGCATTGGACTGCCGGTGCAAGATACGAAAATGAGTTCATCCCCGCTTCTCGCGTCTACTTGGACTATTATTCTGAAGCCGATCCGTTTATTGGGTATGTTCAGCGCAATAACGAAGGCCTGGGGTATCAGTATGCGATTCATAAAGACTCCACTGTTTTTTGGTGGGCTGAACTGGGTTACCTACACAGTGACACCAATATCGTACGCCAAGGAGATGTCTATGAGAACAAAGCGCGCTTTGCTTCAGGAGCTACGTGGCGATTCGACAAGACTTGGTCTCTTGACGGTGGACTAGAATATCTATTCAACTTAACTTATGCGAATGAAGATCTGATGAGTTATGAGTTCGCCTTGACCAATTTGATCAACTCAAAATTTGCGATTCGCACCGCCTATATCATGCGCCATATGGAAAATCCCTATCAGGGATCCAGCTATCAAGGCACCACAACACTAAGTCTGGTTGCAACATTTTGATGAGAATTGACATCACAGGTGTCAATTTCAAGCATGTTTTGTATATTGTAAGTCATGGACACAACAGCTTTAGAAATTTTGAAATTTTGGTTTGAAGAAACAGAACCCCGCCTGTGGTTTGCAAAGGATCAAGATTTTGACAGTCTGATCCGTCAGCGTTTTTCCGACATTTATGCCAAGGCGGAAAACTGTGAGCTGTACTTGTGGAGAAAAAATCCTCGCGGCCGTCTGGCAGAAATCATTATCCTGGATCAATTTTCCCGCAATATGTTCCGCGATACTCCGCGAGCTTTTAAGAATGATACTTTGGCTCTCGCTCTGGCTCAAACAGCCGTGGCCTCAGGGGATGATCAAAAACTAAAACTTCAAGAACGTGCCTTTATCTATTTACCGTACATGCATAGTGAATCAGAAGCGATTCACCACGAAGCCATGCGTCTTTTCTCGCAACAGGGCTTAGAAAATAATTTAGAGTTTGAGTTGGCTCATAAGAGCATCATTGATCGCTTTGGCCGATACCCTTACCGCAATGAGATCTTGGGAAGGGAATCGACCCGCGAGGAACTGGAATTCTTGAAAATGCCGGGCTCGAGCTTTTAAGCAGCTTTTTTACCTACAACTTCAACCGCAATATTATTCACCATCAACTCAAGATTACTTGCTTGGGCTGACATCTCTTCAGAAGTCGCAGCGGTTTCCTCGGCAGCAGCCGAGAATGCTTGCGTTTGACGCTCTAATACTTCCATGGACTTATAAATTGATTGAATGCCATCAGTTTGATCACGAGTCGTCGCCGCGATCTCCTGATTGAGTACACTCACCTTCTTCACCGAAGAAACAATCTGGCTGAGCACTTGATCGCTTTTCACCGCGAGGTCCAATGAGATCTTGGTTTGATTTACGTTATTAGTCACAACCAATTTAACTTCCTTGGCAGCCTCTGCTGATTTCAGGGAAAGACTGCGAACGGCATCGGCCACGACTGCGAATCCACGCCCCTGCTCTCCTGCACGAGCGGCCTCCACTGCCGCATTTAATGCCAGCAAATTCGTTTGAAAGGCGATGTCATCGATAATATCCATCGCCGAGGCGATTTCATTTGAGATCTTAGACATGGCATTGATGGATTCCATCAAACGACGAATCTCATCGGCTCCTGTCGCCGCGCCCTCTTCAGATTTCTGAGCCAGGCCAGCAGCCTGATTTGCGCGTTCCTGATTTGCCCCGACGACTTCATTAAGGTTTCTTACGGCACCCAGTGTGTCTTCGATTTTTGCAGCGGACTCCACCGAACCCTGGGCCACATTTTGTCCCGCACTGGAAAGCATGTTCGATGCTTCCTTCACCTGCTTAGACGCATCACTGGTGTCGAGTACTGTGCGCGACAGAAATTTCATCAACTGATTTGAGAACGTTGCAAACAGAGCAAAGGCCAAAAGCGACGCCATCCCAAAGCCAATCATCACTTTCATGCGAAAAGTGTGTACCAAAGTTTCCACGTCATCGACATATACACCCGTACCAACAACCCATTTCCACGGTTTGAACTGACGAACGAAACTGATTTTAGGCTCTGGCTTTGGCGAACCTGGCTTAGGCCACATATAACTGACAAACCCCTCTGCCGCCGGAGTCTGTGCCATCAACGCAAACTCACGAAACAAATGTACGCCATTCGGGTCCGCCATTTCCCCCACGTCTTTACCGTTAAGTTCAGGCTTAATCGGATGCATCAGAACGTTTGGTTGAAAGTCATTCACCCAAAAGTACTCTTTGCCGGAATAACGGAATTTAGAAATGGCCGCCAAAGCTTGAGCCTTCGCTTCATCTTCGGTCAACTTTTTTTCTTCAAAAAGTTTGTAGTACTGTTCGATCGTATTCGACGCAAGATCCACAGTATTGCGTAACATCACGCGACGATCTTCATACATATTGTCGCGCACCAGTGGCATCAAATAAAACAGAACGATCGCCCAAAGAGGAATAATGGCAGCGACAAGCAAAGCCAATGTCTTAAACCGATAGCTGCGACCTTTCCAAATACGTACATTCATGAAAATCCTCCAAAAGTTTTGTAACCCGAACATATTCGGGTGTTTCAACCCGGGGCTGAAGAATTCTCTGACTATGTCGAGGGATTCTAATTTTATTGTCCCACTTTGATATATCCTCGAGTAGAATGACGGCAATAAGGAACACATAGCCATGCCTCACTTACGATTTCGCGGAATGAAAGAAGAACACATCTCAGAACTCAGCCGATCTCTGGTTAAAGATCTGGCCCAATCCATCGAAACTTCTGAAGATAATTTTTCCTTTGAACTCGTTCAGACTCAGTACTTTTCAAAAGGCAACCGCGGTGGAGCTTACCCCTTCGTTGAAGTTTTGTGGTTCCAACGCTCGCAAGAAATCCAAGATAAAAGTGCCAAGATCATCACAGAGAAAATTAAGAAGCTGTGTCCACAAGATGACATCGCAGTTGTCTTCGTACCACTAGCCAAAAACAGCTACTATGAAAACGGCGAGCATTTCTAGTTGCTCATGAAATTTTCTTAATTTGATCAATCTTACCGTTTATCAATACATTCTGGTTTTTAAAAGTTAAGTAATAAAAGCCAAGAGAGTATTATGAGCGTTAAGATTCCTCTTCAGCCGATTCCGGTTTTGAACTTTATTTCTGGTCATTTCAAAGCAGGTAACGGATTTAAACAAAACATCCATTCCCCTCACAATGGGGCATTGATCGGCGAAGTCCATCACTCTACAAAAGACGATGTTCAGCACGCCGTGCAGGCCGCAGTCATTGCACAAAAAAAATGGGCTGCGACGCCAATCAAGGAGCGCAGCAAAGTTCTCTTTAACTTGAGACAGGTTTTATTGCGCGACCTTGATGAAATCGCACATCTGAAAAGCTCTGAATCCGGTAAAACTTTTCTTGAGGGTAAAGCCGGGCTTTTAAAAGGCATCGAAGTTTTGGAGTTTGCGACGTCTCTGCAAAATCTGGATATTGGTGGCAAACTTGAAGTCTCTCGCGGAGTGACTTGTGAATACCGCAGACAAGCTCTGGGCGTTGTAGCCAGCATCACTCCCTTTAACTTTCCTGCGATGGTTCCGTTCTGGACAATTCCCACGGCGCTGGCTTTAGGAAATGCCTATATCTGGAAACCTTCTGAAAAAACCCCTCTGACCTCTTTAAAGATTGCGGAAGCCATGTCTGAAGCCGGACTGCCTGAGGGAGTTTTTCAAGTTCTGCAAGGTGGTATTGAAACTTCACAAGCCTTGATCGACGATCCAGATATCCAAGCTATTGCATTTGTGGGATCCACCCCCGTGGCGCGCCAGGTTTATCAGCGCGGCACTCAACTGGGAAAACGTGTTCTTGCCCTGGGTGGAGCAAAAAACCACATCGTTCTTTTACCCGATGCTCAACCTGAAATTGCAGGCCCGGGAATTTCTGATTCCTTTACTGGCTGTGCAGGTCAACGCTGTATGGCTGCAGCTGTCTTATTGGCGGTCGGTGATGTGGAAATTCATATTCAAAAAATTCTGGAACGCGCCCGCTCTTTAGAGCTCGGTAAAGATATGGGAGCTTTGATTAATAAATCCCAGATAAAATTCTTAAATCAGCAAATTCAAAAAGCTGTTCAAGAGGGCGCTAAAATTTTATTGGATGGCCGAAACGCCGTTCCTCCCCTGGGGCAGGAAAATGGCAACTGGATGGGACCGACAATTTTAGATCATGTTTCTCCTGATCAAGATATTGCGAAGCTGGAACTTTTTGGCCCGGTTCTTTGTATCATTCGCTGCAAAGATATTTCTGAAGCGATGGGCATCGAAAACTCATCAAAAATGGGCAATGCTTGCTCCGTATTCACTTCTTCTGGGGCTTTGGCTGAAAAAGTCATTTCGATGGCATCCACAGGAATGGTGGGCGTAAATGTCGGGGTTCCGGTACCGCGCGAGCCATTTTCATTCGGAGGAATTCAGGAATCCAAATTTGGTCACGGCGATATCACGGGCGTTTCTTCTTTAGATTTCTGGTCAAACCTAAAAAAAGTCACCGTCAAATGGGACCAACAACACGACAATAATTGGATGTCATAATATGCACGAACCTAAAAGATCACCTCACGTCGTACTTACCTCGCACTCGAGTCACGTTTTCAAAGAAAGCTTACCGATCCATTGGGGTGCCACAACTCCGATGGAACGCGGGCCCATCATCGGTTCTTTGACGGATACAAAAAAAAGAAATGCCATCGGAACTCATAGCGGAAGTTACACAGTTTACCGTGCGCTTTCGATTGCGCAAAAACGTTATTCCACTTCCCACCGCCCGGATTTAAACAACACGCAAAGCCCGGTGAAAATCGGTCCTTTTCCGTCGTGGCAGGATCCTGACAAAATCGTGTCGCTGGATCCCTGGGGTTTTGACGTGCCGATGCATTTTAAGGAAGCATATGCCTGTGGCTATGATGTGCGCCCCACAATTGCGGTGACTCAGGCTCGCTTGCAAATTCCTGAAATTAACGAAGCGATCGACAAAGGCCGTCTAAAAATTGACGGTAAAATTATCACTGAAACACGCGACATCAAGGTCACGAAAGTGGCAATTGAACCCGTGTGGTACTTGCCCGGGATCGCAAAAAGATTAGGCGTTGAGGAAGGCGATCTTAGAAAAATTCTTTTCCAGGAAACAGGCGGCATGTTCCCGGAACTTGTCACTCGCCCAGATTTGAAAGTGATGCTGCCACCGATCGGCTCCACCACAGTTTATATTTTTGGTGAAACCGCAGACCTGGCAAATCCTGAAATCGAGCTCACTTGTCGTGTGCATGACGAATGTAACGGATCAGATGTGTTTGGTTCAGATATCTGTACCTGCCGCCCTTATTTGATTTATGGCATCGAAGATGCTGTTCGCACCGCTCAACGCGGAGGCGTGGGACTTATTGCATACTACCGCAAAGAAGGCCGCGCCCTCGGTGAGGTCACGAAATTCCTGGTGTACAATGCTCGTAAACGTCAAGCCGGAGGAGATTCCGCAGCGACCTACTTCCATCGCACCGAGTGTGTCGCCGGGGTTGAGGACGCGCGATTCCAAGAGTTGATGCCAGACATTTTGAATTTCTTTGGAATTACGAAAATTCACAATCTGCACTCGATGAGCAATATGAAATACGATGCCATCGTGAAAAGCGGCATCACGGTAGTGAACCGCATTTCTATTCCTGACAATTTAATTCCTGCCGACGCGCAGGTCGAAATGGAAGCAAAAAAGGCGGCCGGATATTTTAATCCCGGCGCTCAGAAAACAGCCCAGGAGCTGGCTATGGTTCAAGGAAGGGGGATCGATGAGCAATACTAATGATCAAGCTATCGACGTGAATTTCTTGCTTTCCCCGCAAGCAGTTCGCCACTGTGCCGAAAAAATATTGGATTTAACCATCAAAGATCAAACCCACTTTCGCTACCATCCGGAAAAAATGCCTGCAGTTGTGGATTATGTTCTGCAGGTGATTCGCGAAAACTATCCGGAACTAAATATTCCGTTTCACTCTCGGTGGGGGCACTTCCGGGCAGGAAATGTGGATCGCACGTTGTGGTTGAAAAAGCGCATCCAACATCTAGATCCCTTAGAACAAGCGCGTATCAAACTTGATCTCGTTATTCCTTCGGTGTTGTTGGATGCGGGTGCGGGCAACATTTGGTCATTTAAAGAGGAAAGCACGGGAAAGATCTTCCAGCGCTCAGAGGGGCTGGGAATCGCCAGTTTCTATTTATTCATCATTGGTTATCTTTCCGATGATCTGGACGAACCGTTGCAAGCTACTGACTTGGGCTTACAAACATTAAGCCGCGAAGCTTTAAGCAAAATCTTTCAGGTTACGGAAAGAAATCCACTCGTGGGTGTCGAGGGACGCCTGCAACTGATTCAAAATCTGGGGCGTACAGTCGCCGAGAAAAAGAATATTTTCCCACTGGGTCGTCCTGGGAGCATGGTTGATTATCTAAAAACGAAATACGGCATGAAGATCACAGGTCCTCAGTTGCTTCGCGCAGTTCTGGATGGCTTGGGAGATATTTGGCCCGGCCGCTTGCAAGTAGATGGCGTGAATCTGGGAGACACTTGGCACTATGACAAAATTCCAGGGGGCCTTGCTTGCTTCCACAAGCTTTCTCAGTGGATGACTTACTCATTGATGGAGCCCTTGATGGAAGCTGGATTTGAACTAACGGACGTTGATCAACTAACGGGTCTTGCGGAGTATCGTAACGGCGGCCTGCTTTTAGATCGTGGATTGATTTCTTTGAAAGATCCTAAACTTGCTGAGGTCTCTCACTCCCCTGATTCTGAAATTATCGTGGAATGGCGCGGATTAACGGTCAGTCTCCTTGATCGTATCGGTCAGGCTGTTCAGAAAGAACTGCATAAGAATCCAGCGGATTTCCCTTTAGCAAAAGTCCTTGAGGGCGGCACTTGGTGGGCGGGCCGCAAAGCTGCCAAAGGGCTTCGTCCCGATGGCTCCCCTCCTTTGAAAATTCAAAGTGACGGGACTGTATTTTAAATTTTTAAATCGAGGTTTTTCAAATGCACGCACGCACCAAAGTTATCAATCATCCCCTTCTGCGCCATAAGCTTGGGTATTTACGCGATCGCAATACCTACTCTCACGAGTTTCGTGAAATGGTGAAAGAGGTCACCAAGATTTTAGTTTATGAAGCCATGAAAGACTGGGTTCATATGGAAAAAATCCATATCGACACTCCAATTGCAACGGCGACGGCTTATCGTATCAGCAACCCTCCCATTGTAGTTTCAGTGATGAGAGCCGGGAACGGAATGCTGGATGCCGCTTTAAGCATGATCCCTTTTGCCAGCACCGGCTTTATTGGTATTTACCGAGATAAATTCATCAATAATACGGTGGAGTACTACTTTAAAATGCCTCAGGAAGTTCTAGGCAAAGAAGTGCTTCTGTGTGACCCGTTGATTGCTACGGCAGACACCATTATCGCGGCCATTGACCGCCTAAAAAACTATGGAGTCGGCCGTATCAAAGTTTTATCGATTCTGGCAAGTGAACAGGGCCTTGAAAAGATCCATCATTTTCACCCTGATGTAGAAGTGTTGACTCTAGATATAGAAACAGAGATGAATGAAGCCGGCTATCTCGTCCCAGGCTTAGGCGACGCGGGAGACAGGCTCTTTCAAACCAAGTAGGTACTCATGAATACACAGTGGCAACGACCTCATATCATCGGAGTGGCTGGCGGCAGTGGCTCGGGCAAAACCTATTTTGCCCGTGAACTTCAAAACCTCTTGGGAAAAGATCATTGTTCAATCCTGTATCAGGACAACTATTACCATGACCAATCCGCGCGCTTTGATGGGGACGGTGGCTCTGTAAATTTCGATCATCCAGAAAGTTTAGATTTTGCTCTTTTGGCAGCGGGCCTTCGTACCCTCAAACAGGGTAAAACTCTTTCCGTTCCTCTTTATGACTTTGTCACTCACACTCGCAAAGTCGAAACTGAGTCCAAAGAACCAACAAGAATCGTTTTAGTTGATGGCATCTTAATTCTTCACTCACCAGAAGTGCGTGCAGAGTTAGACGAAGCCATCTACTTTGATACCCCCGAGTTCATTCGCTTTGAACGCCGCTTGCAACGCGATGTTGAAGAGCGTGGCCGCACTCCAGAAGGAGTGCGCAAACAGTTTGATCTTCAAGTCCGTCCTATGCACAATATGTTTGTCGAGCCTTCGAAAGAACACGCTCACCGAGTTATCAAGGATCACGAGGACTATCATCGTGCCTTAGCGCAAGTTCGCTTGCACCTCGCAACTAAATTCAATATTTGAAAGGCACCCTGATGAACCAAAATTCCGAAATGACCCGAACACTTGGCTTTATTCCCGTGTTATCTCTGGTCATCGGAACGATTCTGGGAACAGGGGTCTTTCTTAAAGCTGCAATCATGTCCCAATATCTGGGAAATTCCATGTGGGTTCTCATCGCCTATGTCGTGGCAGGCCTGCTGTCTTTGGCGGGGGCTTTGACTTACGCTGAGATCGGAATTCTTTTTCCACGCGCAGGTGGCGAATACGTGTATTTGAAAGAAGCTTTCGGGGAAATGCCCGCCTACCTTTACGGCTGGCAAAGATTCTGGGTCAGCGCTCCCGGCACAATCGCAGCCTATGCGGTGGGAACCGCAACCTTTGCAGCACCCATCTTGAACCTTGATTGGATGGGTGGTCAAAAGGGCTTTGCCGTCATCTTGATCATCGTGTTCTCCTGCTTGAATTGTTTGAACGTACAACTGAACGGCCGCCTGGCATCGGTTATGACTTTCTTAAAAGTCGCGATGCTGGTCTTTATTATCGGTGGCGTGATATTCCTGTCTAAATCAGGCACCCAAGAAAACTTGATGGCGTCGGGCACCGCCTTCCCGGGTTTCAGTGCTTTTGGTGCCGCATTGCTAGCGGCGCTATGGGCTTACGATGGCTGGAACAATATGCCGATGGTGGCCGGTGAAATTAAAAACCCCTCGCGCAACATCCCTTGGGGATTAGGCTTGGGAGTTTTAGTGATCCTGGGACTGTATGCCTTGATTCACTACTGCTATTTTTATGCTTTGCCTTTTAACGAAGTACTGACGGCAAATTCTAAAGTAAACCCTCAAGCTCTTCCCGTGGCGGCGAAAGTAGCACAAAGCTTTATGGGTCCCGCTGGAGTGCTGTTCTTAGGTATCGCGATGATGTTCTCGGCGATTGGTGCTATGAATGCTTCGATCTTAACGAACGCCCGTGTGCCTTATGCGATGGCGAAAGATGGTTTGTTTGCGACCTCTATGGCGAAGCTTCACCCTAAAACAGAATCACCTTACGTGGCGATTCTGGTGCAAGCGGTGTTCTCGGTAATCCTGGCGATGTCTGGGTCTTTCGATCAGCTGACGGACTATGTGGTTTTTGCTTCGTGGATTTTCTATGCTTTGGTGACGGCTTCTGTTTTCAAATTCAGAAAAACAATGCCTGATGCTCCCCGCTCTTACAAAACTTGGGGATATCCCGTGGTGCCAGTGGTGTTCTTGATATTGGCTGTGCTGTTATTGATTAACACGCTTTGGACAAGCCCTCAGGAAAGCATGTGGGGCTTGGTGATCATCATGGCCGGCGCTCCGGTTTACTATATCCAAAAAAAATACTTCACGGTGCTCCCCCAAAGAGCGACTGAGTAAAGCCTATTCTTCTTTGGCACCAGGTTCTGGCTGATTTCTCATATGATCAGCCAGATTCAAAAGGGAATGCAAAAGATCACTTCTCATGGGCTCCTCAATCCCCACATCTTCAAACGCATGAACCATGCAAAGCATCCATTGATCACGTTCAGATTTTCCGATAGCAAAAGGAAAGTGGCGCATGCGCAAACGAGGGTGACCAAAACGTTCCTGGAACAAACTAGGCCCGCCCAACCATCCCGATAAAAACATAAAAAGTTTTTCTTCAGAGCCGCGAAGGTTTTCAGGATGCATATCACGAATCGCCTTCACTTCCGGCATCGTATCCATGATCTCGTAAAAGCGCTGGCAAATCTTTCTTACCACCGGCTCCCCGCCAATCAATTCATACATCATTTTTTCCTGAGACATAATCCACCGCACTTCAAGTAAGTCGCGGTGAACCCTACTATTTTATAAGAATGGACGCAACAATCTTGAAAATATTCATTCGCCAACATCGCCCAGAAATGGGATAGCTTGAAAATATTGGCGTAATCAAGGCGCCAGGAGGAAGGCGTACACCGTACGCCGACGACGTAGCAACGCAGAGTACGCCAATATTTTTAGTTCATTACTTGGATTTCGGCTGTGGCGCTTACTACCTGTCCATCGCTGGTGTGCCCATAAACAGTCAAATATCCATCTTTAGCCATTTGCCCAAACGGAACGGCGCCACATTTCATATTGCAGAATGTCTGAGCTCTCTGCCCCGGGAGGATATTTTCATCCAACCCCAAATCGCGCAGAACTTGGCCGGTATATGTGCAAGTATATCCCGTATCCCCGGTTCTAAAAGTCAGGCGAGTGGGATAGAAATTTTGGTCCGTATTATTGGTTACGTACAACTCAGAAATACTCACATGAGGAGCCGATAGATCGTGTTCACGACCGGCATTCATAGCCGTGCAGCTGGTCCCGCGAGCTGGGATCGGATACAAGTGATTGTTCGTTTCCAAAACGATAGAACCTGCCTGAACATTAAGGGATGCTCCTAATGTCGCTAGTAAAACCAGAATAGACTTCATACTAAATCTCCTTTGTTTATGAAGCTAGCGACGTGACTGTGAAATCGCAAGGGCCGATCGACGCGCCAAATTTACAATGGTGAAAGAATTAAGTGTTGAATATCAAGGCATTATGTTTCACATTGTTTTTCATGAGCAGCGAAAACAAATGTCCTCAATGTGGTTCGGAAAATATTTATGAAGATGGCAACCTTTGGGTTTGCCCAGAGTGCGCACACGAGTGGAGCGCTCATGCAGCTTCCGCGGGTGCTGCTGACTCTGAGGAATCTGGTATTAAGGTTTACAAAGACGCCAACGGAAACATCCTTCAGGATGGCGACACTGTTGTCGTAGTAAAAGATCTTAAGATCAAAGGATCTTCGTCCGTCGTTAAAGTGGGAACGAAAGTTAAGAACATCCGTTTACAAGACGGCGGTGACGGTCACGACATCGCTTGCAAAATCGATGGCTTTGGCGCGATGAATTTAAAGTCTGAATTCGTCAAAAAAGCTTAAAGCTAAGGCCAAGGAATATACGGAACATCCTGACAAAGAATCGGCAACGCGTTCGCCTGCAAAGGCGCCGCGAGCTCGTCGATCTCTGCAAAATCCTTTAAAAGTATAATGTGAGTTCTTAAAACTGTGCGCGAAAGCATCTCGGTCGAGAGCATGTTTTTCGCTAGTGCTTTTCGCTCGTGAACGGGCGTCAAAGCAGCCATGCGACGAATAGATTCCAGAATATGTCGGACCATGCAGTTATAACGGGGCGCCTGCTCTAGATCCTTGATCTGGCTATCTGCATATTCGGCAAGTGACATATAGGCTTTGGCTTTAAAGAGCTCCAACAAGTGAGATTTAATCGCTGTGATATTAGGCTTGCGATAGTTATGCAAAGAATCGATGCCTTCCGAATTTCTAGATTGAAACTTCGGCGTTTTAGACATCTCGATCAGATCCTGACAGATGATTGGAATACCCACCGCCTGATAAGGAGCTGCCCAAGCATCAGCAAAGGGAACAGCCACCATCAGCTTGCGCTCGAGCCAAATCAATTTATCTGAAACAGGTTTCGACTTGCCTTGAGAGAGCTTCATATACAAAGGTTTGCGCTCTTTATTCAAGGCCATGGCTTCACGAATATGTTCGGTCATACAAGGACGTATGTCTTTTGCGCCCGCCCAGGAAAGGACCGGGGCCACAAGAATACATAAGCTGAGCAAAAGCACAGAAAAAGCCATCATCGCCCTTCTATATCACTCCTCGGAGTCAGGCTCACTTTACACTGAGTACACCTTGTAATTAAACCTCGAGTGTCGAGACTTTGAACAGTTGCCAGTGCAGGAACGTTATTTCTTAAGGCCGCTCATGTTGAATTGGCCTTTTTCATTAAAGGGAATGGTGAAACCTGAGACCTTGGCACTCCCCTCGATTTGATAGCCCACGTCCTCGCCGCCCAGAACTTTCGTGATTCCGCCGATGGCTTTTAAAAAGTTCACTGGCAGAGGTACTTCCACCTTGGCTGTTTCACCTGCTGGAATTTTTGTTTTCTTGTCGGAGCGCGCTTTCGCGAATTCTTTTCCGTCGAGCTGAATTTCGTAAGTCATCTCCTCGACATTCAGGTCAATTTTATTGGGATTTTTAACACTCAATACGAAAACCATTGTTGTCGAAAGAGCTGTTGTATCCTGAAAGTGAATCTCCGCCAGATCGATCTCGGGTTTTTGCGCATATCGATTTTGCAGATAGCTGCAACCGCCTAAAAATATCATCAGAATAATAACTGCAATATGTTTCATACAAATCTCCGTGACCGGGTTTATCATCGCAATGATCGCAGGCACTGTCAGCTGTAAAACAACAACATCCTACCTCATCTTCTTTGCTCAGTGGGTTAACTGAGACAAAATGAACCCGGGAGGAATTTATGAAGTATTTATTGGTGTTGATTATGTTTTGCAGTCCTATTTTTGCATTTGCGGACCACCATGAAGATAAAAATGAAGTGAAGCCAGATCAAGTTGAGCCGATGGATCAATCACAAAAAAAGATGGATTCGGAAATTGGTAAAAACCGTGTAGGACCTGCTCCGACAAATAAGAAAGCTAAAAAGCCATTTGCCAGCAAAGAAGAAAAAGCGAAAGACGATAAGAAATCAGCCTATTAAAAATGCTCCGAGAGGGCGCAAGTCCTAAAATTCTGGAATTAGCCCTCTCGGCGAAACTGCTTTTATCTTCTATTCAGAAGCGAACGGCGCAGTTTCGAAAATTTATACTACTCTTCTTCGTCTTCCATCATACTGCTCCCAGATTTTCTAGAAGAGCTCAGATTGGAAGTACCTTTGCGTGAACTAGAGCCTGAGTTGACATCTCGACTGCTAGTTCCTGCTTTTTTATCAACGTTAAAGGAGCTGTCTCGTGTGCTGCTTGCACCGCGATTGCTACTCGAACTTGATTGTTGTTTTGAGTTTGTGTCACGGGTTGCCATAAATGCCTCCGTTCCGATGTGATTTCATCATAGGCCTATTTTTCGTCAGTGGAGTATTTTTCAAGACGAAGGTGCGAGCAGTTCTCTGTCTTCGCCCAGAAGAATAAGAATAATTTTTATTTAGATTGTGAGTAAAAACAAAACGATTAAGCGATCAATTGGAGTAAAATTGGAAACAGGGGGTGACCTATGCAAACCACACCTTTTGCAAACGAGAACTGGGAAGTTGTCAAAGCCATGGTCCACCGTCGCTGGGATGAAATTTCCGACGAGGAATTAGATGCCACTCAAGGCGACGAACATGCGGTGATTGATTTACTCGCCGATAAATATCATCTGGAGCATGAAGACGCGGAATCCCGCTTCGAAGCCGCCCTCGCCGAAGAAGATCAACAGTTCCATGCCGTCGACGAAATCCGCCGCGCCGAAATTCGCTTCGAATCCGACGGCGGCCGCGTGGTGCCACACTTTGAAGATGTTTATGGAGACTTGAAGGAGATGAAATCTCCTTCGAAAGAAAAGCATTGATTCTTGCGGAGAGATGTATCCGCAAGAACCGTTTTAAGTTTTACCCGAAAAGTTTTTTCCCAGCCGCGCTGACTTTTAAGCCGTTTTCTTTGGCGATTTCGCGCAGATGTTTTTCTTCTTCTTTAGTCAGTTTATCCGGAAATTCAACACTCACATGATAGTAAATGTCACCGCGACGGTTTCCTCTGAGTGATGGCAAACCCTCACCCGAAAGTTTTACGTTGTCGCCGTTTTCACAACCACGAGGAATTTCCACAGTCGCTTTACCAGTGACTGTTGGAACTTCGACTTCACCACCCAACAACATTTGCACATATGGTACGGAAAGATCACCGATCAGATCATCTCCCCGACGTTCGAACTTGCTATGAGGTTTCACGCGAATCTCAACGTAAAGGTCACCAGGCTGTCCACCCATGTATCCGCCCTCACCCTCAGTTGCGACACGAAGACGCGTGCCTGTGTCGACACCAGGAGGAATGTTCAGGCGAATCTTCTTATGAACTGATGTGCGGCCTTTACCTTTACATGGCTTACATGGATTTTTCACCACAGTCCCTTGCCCATGACAAGTTGGACAAGTGGAAGCCATCGCAAAGAATCCCTGAGAACGCACAACTTGACCAGAACCACCACAAGTGTGGCAGGTTTCCGGATGGGACCCTTTTTCAGCACCAGAGCCATTGCATGTTTTGCAGTTTTCGTCGGTATCGAATTCGATTTCCTTTTCAAGGCCCGAGATCACGTCTTTAAGTTGAATCTCTGTGACATAGCGAAGATCTGAACCACGACGTGGCTCGTTACGATTGCGGCGTTGTTGACGAGGTCCGCCCCCGCCACCAAACAAGTCTCCAAAGATGTCCCCAAAGTGCGAGAAGATGTCTTCTGCATCCTGGAAGCCACCGCCACCACCGCCACGGCTGGTAAAAGCATCGTGACCGAAACGATCGTACTGAGCGCGTTTTTGTGTATCGCTCAAAACCTCGTATGCGCCAGCTGCTTCTTTAAACTTTTCCTCAGCTTCTTTATTGCCGGGATTTTTATCAGGATGGTACTGCATCGCCATCTTGCGATAAGCTTTTTTGATAGTGTCTTGATCAGCGCCTTTTTCAACGCCTAGAATTTCGTAAAAGTCTCTTCGAGCCATGCGGGTTCCACCATTAACATTACGCGCAATTTTTAATGATTAAAAATATGGTGATTCATCGGGATTCGTCAAACGCCTTGTGAAAATAAATGAACTTTATAGCCACATATTGACTTTTTTGAAGAGAGATAACGGCTTAAATCTGCCGCTATACCCTATTTATCCATTTTTTTGGTTTTCATGCTCTTGATTTTATCTTCAAGCCTTTTAACCAAACTCTCATCCTGATTACTCTCTCGCATATCTTTCAATAAGTTTTCTGCAAGATCAAGGTTGCCAGAATCCGAGTACAGGCGCCCTGCCAACGATCGTGTCCAAGCAGGAGCTCCATGCTTCGCTGCCTCTATCAATAAATCTGCAGCGCGCTTGTTATCTTTAACCTCATACATATAATGATATGCCGCGCGATAAAGAATCGGCCAATCGGTCGGAAATTTTGAAACGGCTTTTTCGAAAATCTTCGTCGCGCCGTCTACATCAGTAATCAAGATTGTCAGAGCCAAAGAACCTACAGCATACGGCGCCCTAAAACTGGGAGATAAGTTTGTAATGGCATCGATCATTTTGTAAAGCCAGGAATTACTTACGCAAATTGATACGCCACTAACGGTGCCGGCTAGGGTATCGCAATAATCCATATCTTGAATTGCTCGTATCCACATCATATCGGCGATGATTTCTTGAAACCCAAAAGCGAAGCGTTCTATAGCAGGCGGAGGCGCAATAAATTTAGCTTTCGAGACATGACTGGAAGAAAATTTACTATTTTGTGAAACAACTATAAGCATTAATGCAAAAATCCCAAGCAAAATGCTCGGGATCTTTGATAGTTTAATCGAAAAACTATTGAATGCCGTCAAATCTAAGTCCTATGGAATACCGTTAACTGTATTAACCATTCTTTTAGAATCGTCCATTGTCCAAGTATCATCAACAGTAGCTGTTGAGTGAATACGAGCAAGAGCTGCTGCAGTGAACGCTGTCTGAGTTAACGAAGTACTTGGCAAAGTTGCTGTAACCGCAGAACCATTTGCACCATTTAGCATCGTACATCCACGAGTCATTGCACCGTTAGCACCACAATATGTTTGTGTCTTGGAGAATGCCGCAATACTTGCTGCAGGAGTGTTGAAACCGTTTGCAGCAGTAGCAACAGCCACGTTACTTTCAAAGCCTACGTTGTAGCGTAATTGACCTTCAGGAGAGTAACCGATAGCTCCGAAACGAGGATCGTAAGAAGTATACTCAGCATAGAATGCTTTTTCGGAAGTATACAACGAAGCCAAGTTCGTTTTTGCTTCTGTTTGACGCGCTTTCGCGATGTATTTGTTAACTGCTGGTACTGCGATCGCAGCCAACACACCGATGATCGCCACAACGACCATCAACTCTACGAGCGAGAAGCCCGCTTGGGACGTTCTAGTAGTTCTTTTCACTTAAGACCTCCATTAGTCTTTTTATTTTTATGAAACGTTTTAACTGACCTATTGCTTATCGACATAAGTGTGTCAAAGCTGAACCTTGAAATCAAGTCCTCTTAACCAAAGTGACTTCATGGAAACGGAATTTTGTTTTCTGATACACCATGAGTTGTGAGCGAAAATGAGACGAGACTTTGCTCTAGCTTTTTATTCTCCCCTGGACTTGCCATCATCAAAATCGTGCCCATTCTGAGACAAGAGGTAGAATAGATCCATATGGCAAATGATAACGGAAATAAAAACGGGAACTATCCATATTCATCTCCGGAGGGAGAAGCTGGGGTCCAGCTCGTCCCAAAACTAGACACTCCGAAGATGTATAAAGTGATTCTACTGAACGACGACTACACTCCTATGGACTTTGTCGTTCTTGTATTGCGTCGGTTCTTCGCAAAATCAGAGGAAGAAGCGACGAAAATCATGTTAGATGTACATAAGAAAGGCGCTGGTGTCGCAGGAGTCTATAGTCTAGAAATAGCTGAGATGAAAGTGATGCAAGTAAATCAATTCGCCCAACTTAATCAGAATCCCCTTAAGAGCACACTGGAGGAGGAACCATGATGAGCCGCGAGCTTGAACGCAAGTTAGCTGAAGCCACAGAACTCGCAAAACGCAATCGCCACGAGTTCGTAACCCTTGAACACATCCTGTTGGTTCTTTCAGAGTCCCCAGTCATGGTGGAAATTCTGGAAGCTTGTGCGGTCAACGTGCAACGCCTTCGCCAGGATCTACGCGAACATTTAAAAGTGGGTATCCCACAAATTACGGATGAACAACTAGGTTCGTACGGTGGATTTGATTCCTGGAATCCAGAGTTTACTCTAGCCTGCCACCGTTTGATTCAACGAGCTGCTATTCAAATGAAAAGCGCGGGTCGTAATCAAATCAGCGAAGGCAGTCTTTTGATATCTTTGTTCTATGAACAAGACAGTCATGCGACTTTCGCCCTCGCTCGCCAGGGGCTAACTCAATTCGATATCATTAATTATGTTTCTCACGGCATCACAAAAGATGGAAAAGACCATGATGTTCCTCCATCGGCGGCTCCTCGCTCATCGGAATACAATCAAGAATCATTCGAGGAAGGCCGCGGCTCTCCCCTTGAGAGCTTCTGTGTAAACTTGAATGAAAAAGCAAAAGCGGGAAAATTAGATCCCCTTATTGGTCGCGAAGATGTGATCGAACGCGCGGTCCAAGTTCTTTGCCGTCGCACTAAAAACAATCCCCTGCTAATCGGCGAACCGGGAGTCGGTAAAACTGCCGTTGCCGAAGGTCTGGCTCAAAAGATAGTGGCCGGAGAAGTTCCAGAAAAATTGAAATCTGCAGTGATCTATTCTTTGGACCTTGGTGGGTTGCTGGCTGGTACTAAGTTCAGAGGAGATTTTGAAGGTCGCCTAAAAGCGGTTGTAAAAGAAATCGCCAAACGTCCTCATACGATTCTTTTTATTGATGAAATTCATACGATTGTTGGAGCCGGCGCCACCAGCGGTGGCTCAATGGATGCATCCAATCTATTGAAACCCGCCCTTGCGAATGGCGAGATCAGTTGCATTGGTTCGACGACCCATCAAGAGTACCGTCAGTATTTTGAAAAAGATCGCGCCCTGAACCGTCGTTTTCAAAAAATCGACATCAACGAGCCTACGAACGAAGATTGCATTCGCATCCTGACGGGCCTTCGTAAATCTTACGAAGACTTCCATCATGTGAAGTATTCAGATGCAGCCTTACGAGCGGCTGTTGAGCTATCCCAAAAACATATTCACGGAAAACTCCTCCCCGACAAAGCGATCGACGTTTTGGACGAAGCCGGAGCTCACTTCCGCTTGAAAGATAACACCACTCAAGAGATCAGCATTGATACGGGTGAGATCGAAGAAACAATCGCTAAAATGACGGGGCTTCCGATTGCGACGATTTCTTCCACTGAGAAAACTCAATTGCGTGATTTGGATAAAAAAATCAAAGCCCTTATCTTTGGTCAAGACGACGCCATCGACCGCTTAGTTGCCAGCATTAAGTTTGCTCGCAGCGGATTGGGTCGTCCGAACAAACCTATCGGCAGCTTCCTTTTCACCGGCCCTACTGGCGTTGGTAAAACCGAAGTCTGTCGTCAGCTTGCCCAGATCATGGGGGTTCATTTTGAACGCTTTGATATGAGTGAGTACATGGAAAAACATGCGGTCTCTCGCTTGGTGGGCGCACCTCCGGGATACGTGGGATACGAAGAAGGTGGTTTACTTACGGAAGCCGTGAGCAAACACCCCTACTGCGTTCTTTTGCTTGATGAGATCGAAAAAGCTCATCCAGACATCAACAATATCTTGCTGCAAGTGATGGACGCCGGGCGCCTGACTGACAGCAATGGCCGTGTTGCTGACTTTAAGAACGCCATCATCGTAATGACATCCAATGCCGGTGCTGCAGAAACAGCGCGTGGAACCATAGGCTTAGTTGAAGAAAATCGCAGCCTTCTTTCGATGGATGCAATTAAAAAGACTTTTGCCCCTGAGTTCATCAATCGCCTGGATGCGGTGGTTTCTTTCCGTGATCTTTCTGACGAAATGGTTCTAAAAATCACTCAGAAATTTGTGGATGAACTGAAAATGGTTCTTCTACAGAAAAAAGTGGAAATGAATGTCACTCAAGATGTGATCAAATGGTTGATGAAAAAAGGTTTCGACAAAGTTTATGGTGCTCGGCCTCTGGCAAGAACAGTCGACGAACATCTGAAAAAAGCTTTGGTTGATGAACTTCTTTTCGGCCGCTTAATGGATGGTGGACGTGTCAATGTGGAGCTCGACAAGGACATTTTGCGGTTCCAATTTAGCACCACACCCAATGGTGGACAGGGTCAAAAAAATCAAAAACAGCCAGTTACAACGTAGTCGCTTTAGCACCTCTTCTTAACAGATTTGAAGAGGTGCGCATATTGACAATCCCTGGAGAGATATCAAAATTAAGGTGTCTCTTAAAGGAGTTAAAAAATGTCTTTTTTTAAACGTATCGGTTTATTCATTCTGACCAACTTGATGGTGATGGTTACCATCGGGATCGTCTGGTCTATTATCAGCAGCGTATTCGGGCTGAACAAACTGAACAACTACATCCCCTACATGATGGTTTTCTGTGCTGTCTGGGGTATGGGTGGGGCTTTTATATCTTTGATGATGTCCAAATGGATGGCAAAGATGTTTCATGGCGTTCAAATCATTGAACCCAACAACCAAAATCCACAACTTCGTCACTTGGTAAACACAGTTCATGATATCGCTCGTCGCGCACAGCTTCCAAAAATGCCTGAAGTTGGTATTTATGAATCAGCAGATATCAACGCCTTTGCAACCGGTCCTTCTAAATCCAACTCTTTGGTGGCGGTTTCTACAGGTCTTTTGCAAAGAATGAATGAAAAAGAACTTGAAGGCGTTCTAGCTCACGAAGTGGCACATATCGCGAACGGCGACATGGTTACTATGACCTTGATCCAAGGTATCGTGAATGCGTTCGCTATGTTCTTCTCTCGTATTTTGGCGAACATCGTCGCTTCAAACGTCGATGAAAAACTACGTGGCATTGTTCACTTTGCCGTTGTTATCATTGGTGACATCGCCTTTACGTTGCTGGGATCATTTGTTGTAAACTACTTCTCTCGTAAAAGAGAATTCCGCGCAGATGCCGGCGGGGCGAAATTTTCGTCACGCGAGAATATGATTGCAGCCCTTGAAAAATTGCGCACAGTGTATGATCTGCCAATTCCACCAGAGGAAGGTCAAACAGCGACGCTGATGATCTCCAACCGCGATAAAGGCGGCTTGGCTGGACTTATGATGACTCACCCACCGCTTGAAGTTCGTATCGAAGTGCTTCAACGCGGCGGTCGTCTGTAATTTTCAATTTCTTTGCTTACGAGGCATGAACGGGCTTAAGCTTATTTCATGCCTCGTTTATTTATTGCCCTCTCATTTCTTTCAGTTCTTATGGGTTGCGCGACCACCTCGCGCCAAGACACACGCCTTGAAAAAAGATTGATACCGCAAGACAACCCTGAATGGGTTCGCCTGTATCTTGAGGCGGCAGAAAAGAAAACTTCTGCGCCGAAAATTTCCTGCGCAAATTATAAAGAGCTTTCAAATCATCAGGAATTTCCGATCAAGGATTTGGCTTTGCTTCGCGCCTATGAAGTCTGCCCGGTTGATGAAAAATTAAATACGCTTCCGGAGAGTATCAATCCTTGGTATGCGGATTTATTCGCAGATATCAAACTTAAAGAATCTTTGGAGACACCGGATCTGAAAGATGATCTGGATGCTTACTTGGCAAATGCCAGCGTTGAAAGCAACAAAAAGAAAAAAGAAGATTATCTTCAAAAAGCCTTGGCAGCCGCCAAGAAACTTGCGTCACAAGAATACGTGGCTGAAGTTCAATCCCAGCTATACAAAACTTCTCCCCGCCTAAACCCGGCACCTCCGTTTAAAGAGTTAAGTGCTGTGGCCATGGATTTTAGGTTTAATCGCGATTTCGATGAAGCCCTGGGAGTGTATAAAAAGATTCTGTCTTCCAAAGAAGCATCAACTGACGACAAGTTCCAGGCGACCAAAAACGTCCGCATGACTTACAAGGTTGCGCAACGTCGCCAAGAATACATCAATGCGACTTCTGAACTTGTGAATACTACGAAAAAGCAATATCGCGAGAATAAAAAAGATCGCAGAGCTTTGGCCCGCTATCACGATGCCCTGGTCCTACTTGCCCGAACATTATGGACCGAAGATCAAACATCGATGGCAGTAAAAACTTTGACCGAAGCCAATCGTCAGCTTCGCGGCATTTATCCGATGGATGAAGTCTACTTTATCCAAGGACGTATCGAAGAGGAAAAAGGTCATTTTGAAAAGGCTTTGGAATTCTATGAAGAAAGTTATAAACAACCTATCAGCCAAGCGGGACTTCGCGACAAACTGGCATGGTTGAAATCCTGGAACTATTATAAACTGCAACGCTTTGAAGAGGCCGCAACAAGTCTGCAGCAGATGCGTGACACCGTTAAAGACCCCTCTGATAAAATGCGCGCTAAGTTTTGGTTGGGCCGGGCTTTAAAAAATTCCAACAAAGCTACCGAATCCACAGCAGAACTTGAAAGCCTTATTAAAGAAGATCCATTGGGCTATTACGGGATGATGGCTTACCGCGAACTCAATCGCGAATACCCTGCCATCAAAGGCAACGCACAAGAATCTGCAAGTGCCAGCATTTTGGGATTAGATGAACTTCAAGGCCGCCTTCGCTTGCAGATTGAATGGTTGATCGCGGTTAACGAAAAGCCATTTGCTGAAAAAGCTTTAAATCAAGCGTCCGATGATCTTAAAAAAGCCGGCATTACTTCTGAAAAAACTTGGCTGACGATGTTTTCAGCCTATGCCCGTGCAGGTCTTTACTTGCCTCTGTTTTCAACTTTAGGTTCTTTGCAACCGGAAGTTAAAGACCGCTTGCTTAATGATCATCCAGACTTATTGTTCCCTCAACCCTATCGCGAAATCGTAGCTGGTGCCTCTCAAAAAAGCGGCATCCCGCAAGAGTTTATCTATGCGATCATTCGTCAGGAATCAGCATTCAATCCTGAAGCTCGCAGCCCGGTTGATGCTTTTGGTTTGATGCAGTTACTGCCAAGTGTATCTAAAAATTTAGCTGCAACTTACAAGTTGGAATATAAAGAAGCTTTGGATCTTTACAAGCCCGAGATCAATATTCCGCTTGGGGCATTTGAACTTAAGACTTTGATGAAGAAGTACAATAATCAATATATTCTGGCGGTTTCCGGTTATAATGCCAATGACTCCGCTATACGAGGTTGGTTAAAAACTCGCTACCGGGACGATTCTGTTGAATTTATTGAAGAGGTTCCTTACGAGGAGACTCGAGCTTATATCAAACTAACTATGAGAAATTACGTGTTTTATGATCGCTTACTTCACAGTCAAACAGCTGTGAAGTTTCCTGAAGAGCTACTAAGTCTAAAAAAGTAGACTTAATATTTAAGGCCAATCGCAATCCGTCGAAGTTCCTGCTGAACTCACATCAGGCACTTCGATCGGAGCGATATCTTGATTCGTCAAATCCGTAACCGTAGAATCCCCTGAAGTTAATTGCAAACGCAATGTCGTCGAATCCAATTGGCGCAGAGGAAATCGAACTGTTTTAGGTGAAACCGTTCCGCCCGTCACAATTGCAACAAGTTCATTTTCTTGAGATGAAGTTTCATCGCCGGCTTCAGCTTCCCAAGTCCCCGTCATTTCACACAGCGTAGGCACGCCGTTTACGATCTGCACGGATTGAAAAGTGAACTGGCTGCCATCAGCTTTCAGAAATATCTTGTTATATATAGATAAGGACTGACCGTTTAAAGTGACTAGACCATCCTGACGATCGTGGTAAGTCACGTCACTGCTTAAGCTGCCAAAGTCAGCCGAACCACTGCCGCCACCGGGCTGGTAAGAGCAGGCACCCATAAAACCACAAAGCATCAACAATAATGAGTATTTCATATTCACCTCATCGGTCGAGCTGGACTCACCTTTAATTGTCTCACTTTGAGGCGGCGCTTTCTACTACACCTCGACTGGATTCTGCCGATAAGCCCAATGGAGAAAGGGGAATCTTCATGTTTTCTCGCAAGTGGTTGTTAGCATCAGGTGCTGTCGGCGTGATCTTCTTTGGCGGTCTGGGTGCATACTTATATTTCTCAGATACATCCTCCCCGTCGCGCTCCCAAAGCTCCAGTAAATTCAACAAAGAGGGTCGCCTTTTTGAGACCTCTAAAATCACTTCGCAAACAGATAAAGTCGAAGATGAACCCAGTGCCTTATTCAATGATCCCGCAATCAGCCAAGCTTGGGGTTTAAAAAAATCTGATGCTGCTCGCGCTTGGTCTGTGACTCGTGGAAGTAAAGATATCGTAGTCGCAGTCATCGACACCGGCATCGATGAACACCACGAAGACTTGGATAAAAATCTTTGGTTAAATCCTGGAGAAACTGGCAAAGACGCTCAAGGCCGCAACAAAGCCACCAATGGCATCGATGACGACGGCAATGGCTTTGTCGATGACGTTCATGGGTGGAACTTTGTTTCTAACAACAACAAGCTCGACGACAATCACGGCCATGGAACTCATATCGCAGGGATCATTGGTGCTGAAGCCGGTAATGGTAAAGGTATCACGGGGATCGCTCCAGAAGTGAGCATCATGGTATTAAAGTACTATGATCCAAAAGTACCCAATACTGATAACTTGAAAAACACAGTGGCAGCGATCAAGTACGCCGTAAAAATGGGCGCTAAGATCATCAATTACTCTGGCGGTGGTACGGAGTTTTCTCAAGAAGAGCATGATGCCGTTCAAGAAGCGGAAAAAGCCGGCATACTCTTTGTCGCAGCGGCTGGCAATGAGCGCTCAAACTCTGACCAACATCACTACTACCCTGCAGATTATAAGCTTAGCAATATCATCTCGGTAACGGCTTACGACCCATCCGTTCAAGTTCTGAATTCTTCGAACTATGGTGTTGAGACTGTGGATATCGCAGCTCCAGGACAAAACATCTTGTCTTGCTTACCAGGGAACTCCTACGGTTACATGACCGGTACCTCTCAGGCCACAGCCTTCGTAACTGGCGCTGCTGTCCTAGTGATGGCAAACAAACAAGGCGCTTCAACTGCCGTTGAAGTTAAAAAATATATCCTGGCAACCGGCGATGCACAAACACAGTTGGCATCTAAAACTCGTACATCCCGTCAGTTAAACCTCTACAAGGCTCTAACAATTCTGGATCAAGGTGTATCAGCTTCAGGAGTGGTCACGGTCAACGTGGATAGCATGCAAAAAATGGGTGGTGATCCTAACGAAGCTCCAGCAGGGGCTGCAGTAAACGACGTCAGCCGCTTTGGTCGCTCCCTTCTTAATGCAATTGGGAATAAACCAAAACCAAGTCGTGTCGGTACCAAAACAAATGACGGGGAAAACTTCTAACAACTCGACCTTAGTCTCTCTACCAATTGGCAATAGAGAACTTTTAGCAAATCTGCAATAATTCTATTATGAATTTATCGCAGAGTTCTATTTTATTGGTGGTAGTGAACTACAACCAAGCACAAGAAATTGGTTCATTTCTGACGACAATTCAATCGTATTGGTCGCAAACTGATACAGTAGTTGTTGACGATGGCTCATCAGATTCATCCCCACTTATCGCTAAAAGTTTGGGTTTTAAGGTATTGAAACACGAAAAGAATGAAGGCGTAGGCTCTGCCATTCGGAGTGGAATCGTTTTCGCCAGAGACAATGGATACGAAGCTGTTCTTATAATGTCATCAAATGGAAAAATGGTGGCGAAAGAAATTCCCCATCTGGTAAAACCAATTATCGATGGTACAGCAGATTATGTAACCGGAAGTAGATTTATTGCCGGCGGTAGTTCTCCTGGCCTGACTCATTTTCGTAAACTATCTATTCCTGTTTTTTCTGCGATCTGCACTTCACTCCTCTGGCGCAAATTTTCGGATATTACATGCGGCTTCAGATGTTACAAAATCAGTTTTCTGTTTGATGGCTCATGTGACATTCACCAACCCTGGCTTTCGCGTTACGAGATGGAATACTATATTCACTACTGGGCTTGCAATACCCCCGGATTGCGCATCATCGAAGTGCCGGTAACGATTAAATATTCTCACCTTGCAAAAGATCGACAAAGTAAAATACGTCCCATCATCGATTGGTGGTCAATGGCGAAACCACTAATTCTCTTACGGCTAAAACTGAAAAAATGAAAAAGCTGAAGTATTGCCTGATACTGGGCAGCTTGATTATTTTCGCAATTATATTTCCGTCTCGTTACTTGGGCTCGACATCCGGTGTTTCAACCACTGGCGGCGACTATAGCGTTCACCTTAATATCAACGCGCACATCGATAATTTAGATTTATTCCCATCACTTTCAGACAAGACCGAATCCCTTCACTCGGTCTCTAAGTACTTACCTATCTACCACGGGCTCCTCGGATTTCACATTACCGCCAAGTTTTTGGAATTCATGGGCATCCCGCTTCCCGGCGCCTACGGGCTAATAATGGATTTAAGCCTCCTAACAATACTTTTGATCTTTCTATTTATCGCAATAGACAATATTAATCGCAAAGACATCTTGATTCCATTCGCGCTAAGCATATTAACCGTCCTCCTTTTCATAAAATATTTTCTCACAGCAGTCGATGCAGCCTATTACTCACAACTTTTCTCTCATGCTCTAATTTCATTGGCCGTCTATCTGTTCACACTACAAAAAAGAAGATCTGCATTGGTTTTAATTTCGTTCGCCATATTCTGCTACCCCGACTTTTTGCTTTGGTTCATCCCTGTCGCTTTGTTTTCCAAAAGATGTCGTTCGTTCAGACCGATCTTATTTGGAATTCTCCTAATCTTGGCAGTCGTACCATTTAAAAGAGCAAACCTCAGTGGCCCCACTCTGACTTCAGCTTCTGTCTACTTTACAACCTTAGCGTTCATAATTTTTTTCATTTCAGGAATATGGAATTGGAATCGTAACGCCGCGATTCTAGCCGGTGCTTTCGCCGTTTATTCTCTCAGCCTATATCTAGGGACCATGAAATTTTCAAATCCGAGCTACTATGCTGTAAAGCTAACCGGCTTTTCGTATTTACTGCTGCCATACCTTTTACTAACAGTTCCAATTCGACTTACATTTTTAAGAAAACTCGTCCTCGCTGCCATCGCATTCGCTCTAGTTTACGAAGTATCTTCTTCACACTATGATATCCAGCCCTTTGTCTCCAATTCCGGAAATTTTCAAAACCTAGATTATTTACGAGCAAAAAATGCTTCTATCGAAATTCAAAAAAATCTTGCTGGAAAATGCATAGATAGAACTACTTACAAAATTCCCGCACAAGATAAAAACAGCTTTCTCTCTTTGGCTGCATTCAATGGAGTTCTCACGAGCTTTGATATCTACTCTCTCAACCTGAAATCATCATGGCTAAATAACTTTTACAACGGAGGAATTAACGGCTCCCAGGGAATGCTTATACAGGACCTCCTAAATGAAAATCTATCCGTTTGGGTCAAAAAGCTTGAAACAGAGATCCAAAGAACTAACTTGGATCCAGACTTTTGCCTCGCATCCCCAAAGAACCAAGCTAGCTTCTTTGCAAAAAGTCAGTATTTTGAGAAACTTTATGAGGGAGCACAATTTGTCTATTTCAAGCCTCAGAAACGTTAAACACGCCAATCAAATTCATCCGACTGCAATCATCGACGAAAGCGCTGTGCTAGGTGAGGGTAATTTTATTGGGCCATTTTGCATTATTGGCAAAGACGTTATTATTGGGAACAACAATAGACTTGAGGCTCACTGCTCTATCGGAACTCCTCCTGAACACAAAGATTTTTGGCACGGAACGTTCAAGTCTGTTGAAGTCGGCGATAACTGTATTATTCGCGAATACGCCACCGTGAATTCCGGAACGATTAGAAATACTATCATCGGTAACAACGTCAGCTTGCTGCACGCCAGTTATGTTGCTCACGATTGTATCGTTGGAGATAACGTTACACTTTCGGGGAATGCTGCCATGGGCGGCCACTGCACTATTTTTGAAGGCGCTAATATCGGGCTCAATGTATCAATTCACCAATATAGTTTTGTCGGACACTACAGTATGATCGGCATGGGAACTGTGATTACGAAAAAAAGCCTGATCGAACCAACAAAGACTTACGTGGGTAATCCAGCTCGATTCTTAAAAGAGAATCAACATGCGATTAAGAAAAACAATCTAAATATAAAAGATATCGAGAGATTCCATAGAGAATTCCACGCCGCCCTGTCGGCACCGAAGAAATAAAAAAAGGCAGTCCAAAGACTGCCTTTTTTGTTTTTAATCCATGAAATCAGAAAGCGAGAGTCGACCGCGGATCATTACGATCAGGCCGACCGCCATACACGATAGGGCCACGCCCACACCGACAAGATTGCGGTGTCCAAGGCTTAACATTCCCCACAGAATCAAAAGACCACTTAAAGCAAACGGACCGATGTAAACCCACTTCATCCACTTTGGACGATCGGCGTGAGCCGGGTTTTCAACTTTCATCGTCGACTTTTGCGAGATCCCCACCATCATCATGCTGTTGATACGCGCGATCATCTGATCACAAAGAGCATCACCACCTTGAGCGGCTTTGATCTCTTCGTACTTCATCATCGCAAAACGGAAAGCATCAAGCTCCCCACAACTTTTGATGAAGGACTCATGAAGATTCATGTCTTCGAAATTTTCTAAAACGTTTTTCCATTTGCGCACCAAACTTGGCTGGGCACGCAAACTAGAATCTTGAGGAAGACCTTCCAAACGCTCAAACAGCACGTGACAAGAGTAGCACTCCTGCGCACGACGACCGTTCAAAGCGCCACATTTTGGACAGGATTTCATTTCCTGGCTTTGCACCTGCTCTGCCGTGGGTTCAACGACAGCACTCACCGTTTCTTCCTTGAAGGAAGCCAGCAACTCTTCTGCTGTCACTCTTTGGTTTTGCTGTGCGTTGGACTGATCTTTCCCCGGAGTTTCCACCATAAACGTCAGCACGTTGCTGGCATCGATGGGTGGATAGTCGAAACCGAAACGATTGTCGCAAGAGATGCACTGAAATACCGGAGTCTCCGTGTGAATATCTTCACTCGCAACTTCGTACAACTTAGCGCATGATGGGCATCGAACTTTCAATTTCACGTGGACTCACTCACTCTTTGTGTTACTAATACCATGATGAAGAAAGCCGTTCAATTATTCAAGCATAAAGCCTTCGATTTACGTTGGGCATTACTCTCGGGAATTTTGGTTGGAACAAGCTACATTCCCTTTCCTCCTTGGGCTTTGCTTTTCTGCTATGTTCCCCTCTGGATTTCTGTCACCGACAACAATTCACTCTCTCTGAAACGCACCTTCTGGAGTGGATGGCTGACGCAATTTGTGCTTTCTGCCATTGGTTTTCACTGGATTGCCTACACTGCACACGAATTCGGAGCTATGCCTTGGATTATTTCCTATTCGGCATTGCTGCTTTTTTGTGCTTTCATGCATCTCTACATTCCCGCAGCAGCAGTGGCGGGAGTTTGGTTACAACGAAAATTCCAATTTTCCAGAACCCAAGCATTATTCTCGATTGCCTTGCTACATGCCTTACTCGAGCGCATTTGGCCGGTCATCTTTGATTGGCACTTAGGGTACACTTTGATCGGCGCCCAGATCCCGGCTTACCAATGGGCCGATGTGATTGGCTTTGCGGGACTTTCCGCTCTGATTCTGCTAGCCAACGCCTGGGTGGCGTCGATCTGGATAAGCTTCCGTCAAAAACGCCAAGGCCTCGTGCAAACGGTGGCATTGGTGCTGATTTTGGTTTTGCTGGTCGCTGGCGGCAGTTTTCACAAAGCTCCATGGGATCACTTTGATCGCGAGTTCAAAACAACTCTGATCCAAGCCAACATTGGCAATTCGGAAAAAATTCAGGCCGAGCAAGGCCGTGGTGCTCAGGAATTCATCACCCGTAAGTTCACGTCGATGACGATGGAAGCGTTTGCGAAATTTCCAGACACGGATCTTTTCGTATGGCCCGAAACCGCGTTCCCGGATTATTTGGATCAACGACTGTTAGCCCGTAAGCACACACAAATTCTTGCGAGTGCAATGACGGGCCTTGATCGCCCGATCCTCGCGGGTGCTTATTCGCGCAGTCCCGTTTTAGATCCTCACCGCGACGAAGCGACATTCAATGCTTTATTCCTGATAGATGCCAAAGGTAACAACCTGGATGCACCTTACTTGAAAACAAATCTTTTAGCTTTTGGGGAATACCTGCCTTTCAGCGAAAAGTTTCCGATTTTATTAAAATGGCTTCCGTTCATTTCAAACTTCGGCCGAGGCAGCGGCCCACGGGCCCTTGCGTGGAATCGCACAACTGAAAGCATTCATTTGGGTGGTCAAATTTGTTACGAAGGATTGGATGCAAAATTCTCCCGCGGCCTGGCAGAAGAAAATTCTGACATCCTGGTCAACGTGACTAACGATTCTTGGTTCGGAAAGACTTTTGAACCCAAGCAACACATGTATATGACTTTGGCTCGAGCGATCGAGACCCGTCGCCCCTTGATTCGCTCCACCAACACGGGAATCAGCACGGTGATTTGGGCCAACGGTGACCTTCAACAAACTTCTCCTATTCATGAAGAATGGTCGGGGCAGTTTACTGTAAAATATCTGAAAGATGCTCCGCTGACGGCCTATGTGAAATGGGGCCACTTGGATTGGATCGTTCTTTTGTTCGCGCTATTCGGCATTGTTCTAACTGGAGTCCTTCATGCAAGATCTCGCCGTCCTTGATTGGACAGAAATTTTAGAGAAAATTAAATCACACGCCACAAGCGAAGTGGGACGCGAAGCCGTTTCTGACATGAAACCGCTCAACTCCGCTGAAGAAGCTTACGTGAGCTTTCAAGAAATTGCCGATGCGACAGAAGTTTTAAATCAGGGCGTTCGCCCTTACATGCAAAGTTTGGATTTGTACTCGGCATGGATCGCGCGTTTAAAAAAGAAGGCCGTTCTAAAAACTTTAGAAATCAAAGACGTGCGAAACTTCTGCATGGAAGCCTTGGCTTTGAAAGAAGCATTGGCTCCTGTGGAAAACACGTGGGCTAAAAAGATTCATGATAGTTTGATGGATGCGGAAGAACCGCTTTCAGCGATCGACCAGATCCTGACACCCGGCGGAGAGATTCGATCCGATGCGAGTGAAAAACTTTATAATCTTTTTAAAGAAAAAGAGCGTCTCGCACGTGAAGTGCAAAGCACCTTAGATCGTCTGGTGAAAGATCACCAGATGGAAACCGTGATCCAAGATAAATTCGTTACAACTCGTGATGGCCGCTGGGTTCTTCCGGTTCGCGCGGGAATGCAAAGCAAACTTCCGGGAGTGATCCATGGATCCTCCCAAAGTAAGCAAACGGTTTTCGTTGAGCCCGAAAAAGTTATTCCGACCAACAATCGCTTACGCCAAGTGGAAGCCGAGATTGAAGATGAGATCGAAAGACTTCTAACCGAACTGTCTCACTATCTATCCTCTCAATCGACTGACATTGAAAGCACCCGCGTTTTGATGGAAGAAGGTGACATCCGCTTCTCGCAAGCGCAGTTCACAAATCAAATCAATGGTCACCCGATTGAGTTTTCCACTGACACGATGGAACTGATCGAAGTTCGCCATCCTCTTTTGCAATTGAGTGGAAAAAACGTTGTCTCTAACACAGTTCTTTTTGATGGCAAAAAAAGCATTCTGCTTTTAAGCGGCCCCAATGCCGGCGGTAAAACTGTGCTTCTGAAGTCCATTGGCCTTGCCGCCCAAATGGCTCGCTGTGGACTTCCGATTTGTGCGAGTGAAACTTCACGCATTCCATTCTTTAAAGATGTTTTGATCGGCATCGGTGACAGTCAAAGTGTTGACGAGGAGCTTTCAACATTCGCAGCGCATTTAAAAATTTTAGGAAAAGCAGCTTCCGTCAAGGGCCACCAAAACCTGATTCTGATTGACGAGATCTGCGGATCCACTGATCCGGAAGAAGGAAGTGCTCTTGCCCGGGCCTTCATTGAAGAATTCTCGGCCAATAACGTGTTCGCAGTTATTACTTCTCACTTAGGCCCATTAAAAGCCGGTTGGGATGAGGAAAGTCGCGTCCTTAACGGAAGCATGGAGTACGATCCAAAAACGGGCCGCCCGACTTATGGATTCTTGGCAGGTATTCCAGGGGATTCTCTGGCAATTCAAACCGCAAAACGCGTGGGCGTTGCACAATCAATTGTTCAAAGAGCGATGGACGTATTAGCTCCTGCCACTCGTGCCCGCCTAGAAGGCTTGGAACAAATCGAGCAACTGAAAAGCGATATCGCGATTCTTCAGGAACATTTACGCAAAGAAACCAAAAAAGCCGTTGAAACCAAGAACAAGTACGAAGGCCTGCTTAGTCAGTTCAACAAAGACAAAGACGAATGGCTTCAGCGCACTGTTAAAAAGGCAGAACGCAAAGTTGAAGAAGCTATTGCTCAGGCGAAGGTGGCGGAAACATTCAAACGTCATGCAGCTCTGCAAGAAATCAAGTATCAGCTTCCTGAAATCGTAAAGGCGAAACCGATCATTCAAGCCGGAGCTCCGCAGACGGCAGAGGAATTTGCAAAAAAATTCCCACCGGGCTCAAAAGTTTTTGTTCCGACGTTGAATCAAGACGGTATCGTACAAAGTGCGCCGAACAATAAAGGTGACTTGATGATTTTATCCGGTTCCGTGCGTTTGCAGGTGAATTGGCAAAATCTACGTCTGCCCGGCAAGCCTCAAAACCCTACTTCGCAATTGGTACGCAAAGGATCCAGCGGATTCTCCGTATCTATGGCGGATGACGATCGCACCCTGGATTTACGAGGGAAAACTGTGGAAGAAGCGTTGCAAGAACTTGAGGTGGCTCTGGATAAAGCAGCTACCACCCGCGAAGATCGTTTAAAGATCATTCATGGTCATGGCACTGAAGCATTAAAAAAAGCGGTACGTACTTACTTGTCCCGCTCCGTTTATGTCAAAAAGTGGAAAGCAGGCTCACCGGAAAATGGGGGCGATGGTATCACTTGGGCAGAAATCGGTGAATCTTAATTTCTGAGGAGGGTCTTGTGAATCACTACCTTATTGCAAGTTGGGTGGTAAGTAAGGCCCTCGCACTGACTTACTTTGTTGCGTTTCTTTCTTTATCCGTTCAAGTCCTGGGTCTCTTTGGTTCCCGCGGGATTCTTTCCATCGACCATCTTTTAAATATTCTGGATAAAGAATTGGGTGCTTCGCGCTTTCGTCACTTCCCTTCTTTTTTTTGGTTTGCCTCTGGAGACTTCACATTAAAAGCGGCCTGCCTGATTGGAATGCTCGCTTCGACCCTGGCATTTTTGGGATTTAGCCAAACCTGGATGCTGCTTCTTTGCTGGCTGCTTTATCTTTCGTTTTGCAGCTGTGGGCAGGTGTTCTTGTCCTATCAGTGGGACAACCTTCTTTTGGAGTTAGGGGTCATCGCCTTATTTTTTGCGCCTTTCACTTTCGAGTGGCGACCTTTTGCTGCTTATGAAATCCATCCCATGGTGATGGGCTTAGTTTGGGTGTTACTGTTTAAACTGATGTTTTCTTCGGGAGTCGTGAAACTTGCGAACAAAGATCCTGACTGGAAGAACTGCACTGCCTTAAGATTTCACTATTGGACTCAACCCCTGCCCAATCCAATCGCCTGGTTTTTAGAAAAGGCACCGCTAAGCTTTCAAAAGTTCAGTTGTCTGCTCTTGTTTTTTATCGAACTCATCGTGCCATTTTTTATTTTTGTTCCAGGCCCCGTTAGCTTTATCGCGGCCTGCCTGTTAATTTGGCTGCAAGTTCTGATTATTTTAACTGGAAACTTTGCATTCTTTAATTTACTGACTCTGGGCCTGTGTGCCTCCGTTATCGCCGACCCCTTCTGGATATTTGAAAGCACCTCATGGATATTACCCGTCGGAGTTTCCACTGAATTCGCCGTGGTGGCTTTGGTTGTTCTTCTTCCGGGAAACCTGTTTTGGATTTATAAGACCGTTTTTGAATCCAGCAAGTCTTTGGATTTCATGCTGCCGTGGATGCGCTTTCTTTTTCCCTTTAGAATCACGAATCCCTATGGTCTTTTTGCGGTGATGACAAAAACTCGCCCCGAGATCGTTCTTGAAGGCAGTGATGATGGGCACACTTGGCTTGAGTATGAATTTAAGCATAAGCCCACAAAGCTCTCCCACCGCCCGACGGTGATTGCGCCTTTTCAACCGCGCCTGGATTGGCAAATGTGGTTCGCAGCTCTGGAAAGTTTTAATGAGAATCTGTGGCTGCAAAATCTGGTGACTCGCTTGTTTGATGAAAGCCCCGACGTGCAGGAACTTTTGAAGCATGATCCATTCAACGGTAAATCACCAAAGTTACTGCGCTTTGTGCGCTACCACTATCTCTTCAGTTCGTGGGAGGAGCTAAAATCTCAGCATATATGGTGGAAACGAGGACATGCTTCCCCGTATTCTCCGATTTTTGAGAGGGACGAAGAGTCCTAAGCATCTTAAAGTGCCGGCTCAGGGTGACTAGGAAAATGACAGCTGTCTAAACGGTCACACGGTATTTTCACTCTCACGAGCACTGACTTCTTGAAAATCAAGTGGTCGTATCAAGAGAAAACGGACCAAAAAATAAATTGGAGATTTTTCCTGGAAACTCGCAAAATGGTTTTTAGGGGAAATTCTAACCAAAGGCTAGGTAGTCATGCACAACTATCGGGACTTTATCTTACGCGAACTCGAAAGACGTCAAAAAAAGAATCCGTCTTATTCGCTCAGAGCATTTGCCAGAGATCTGGAAATGCCCAGCTCACGACTCAGTGAAATACTGAATCGTAAAATGGGACTTTCCGAGGCTAGGGCAATTAATCTGGCGGAGAGACTGAATCTTTCACAACCAGAAAAGGAGTATTTTATCGACTTAGCACTCTCTGAACACGCGCGTAGCGCTGTGATGAAAGAGATGGCTCTACGTCGAGTCAAGGCTCGAACTGAGTTGATGGGAACCATCGAAACTCGGGATCTCAGCGGTTTATCTGAAGGCGCTCATATCGCCATCCAGATCAAACGCGAACAGTATGCTCACGCTCTAGAGAAGATTAAAACCTTCCAAGAGCAGTTAGCGAAAGATCTGGAAACTCCTTCTGAGAGTGATTCGGTCTACAATTTAACTGTTCGGCTGATCGAACCGGCCACAACTAACGAATAATAACTAGACCCCCTCAAAGCTTTTTGAGGGGGATTTCTGCTCGAAAATCGTTCAAAATATTCTGATATGACTCCAAATACAGGATATGAACGTGAGTAAAGCAAGATACACAGTTGCCAGTATTGGCGTGGCCCTTGTCATTGGATATTTCTCGGGTAAGAAGTACTCTGATTTCTCTCCCAGAAAAACCGTCAGCGAAGATCTTGCAAGCTCTAGCAGGATTGAATTCGAAACTCTTAAATTAAGAGCTTTCCCAAGCCCAGATAAGCTTGAAAAAAAACCTATGAGGTCACTCAAAGAAGCAACGGACTTCATCGCTCCTTATCATGAGCGCCAGGACTTCAAATGGCATCCCAGCTATGCTGTCTCCTCGCCTAGCTTTGACTCTAAAAACCGTCCTTACTTCCGTTATAATGATCGCCAACAGACAGTCCCTGTTGCCAATGGCTTCCAAACTCTTCGCGATGGCTCGTGGACTCACTTTCCTTTCATGGCAAGTCAGCTGCTTCCGTTCTATGATCAAAAAGCCCAGGATATTATTTTAAACTCTGTTCAGGATATTTTGTGGGACCCGAAAATGGCGGTCTTCGACAACTCCGATCGCATGTACACCGTGCTTCGCTTGAAAACCACAGTGTTTAATAAAGATACGTCCTATGTGATGATGTATTCTGATGATCAGGGTTTGAACTGGGCAGCGTTGCCACTAGTAGGAACGAAAGACACTGCTTGTGTTTTCAGAGTCCTTGGAACAAACAACTGTCCCCTGCCGCAACTTTATGATTTGGAACGCCCTTACAACCGTGCCCCGTTAAGTCGACCGCCAGCGATGCTTTACTTTTTAAGCGACGGCAAATTACCGGGCTTTGAGAAAACATACTCTTGGCTTGGGACGGTGGGGAAACTTTATCTTCAGCCTATTTCTAAAAACTCCCAGGGAAAACTCGTTGCTGAAAAGCCCGTACTCCTAAGTCTTAGCGCTCAAGAGATCGGCTATCGTAGCGGCTCTTCACCTAAGATCATTCGTTCCGGTTCAAAATATTTTGTCACGTGGCTTGAAGCCAATCGCGACTTCGTGCCTAAACTTGATCAAAAGGGTAATCCGATCATTCCTAAACCTGACCAAAACAACAGACCTTATTCCGAGATCTGGGTTGCGGAATACGACCTGAAAACCAAAAGGGTCACTAAGAAAGCTGTTTTAAAATCCTGGCCGGTAAATGATACTCACAACCAACCTGGAATTGTTCGTACTTGGGATGGAAATTTGATCGTCGTTTCCGGGGGGCATGGTTCTCACTTTACTTCGGCATATTCTTTAAAGCCCGACTCTGTCTTGGAGTGGAGCAAAGAAGAACCGATGAACACTGCAGACACAGGTTACAAATCCAACTACAGTTCGCCGCTTTGGACTGGTGGCAGCCAAACTTATATCTCCATGATGATAGGTGCAGATGATACGGTTCACACTGTTTATCGCCAGTGGATGCATGATAAGAACATTTTCGATTTTGAATACTTCGGCGCCCTCGTTTATCAAAATGGTAAGTTTGACAGAAAGTCGAATTCCTTTCAGTGGAACAAAGCTCGCGTGCTCGTGTATCCAAATGCTCCCGAATACACTCACTGGTACCAGGTGATGTCGATGGATCGCAAAGACAATATATATGTTGAGTACAGCAACATGCGACCGTACCCACCGTATCTGGTGAAAGACGCTAAGGGACAACCGGAATTTATTTCCCCGTACCTTAACAACGCTCTGATGCGTTCGGAGAACAGTGGGAAGACTTGGTCCCTAGTAAGTGATGATGACCTGAAAAAAGCGCAAACAAAGTAATCAATTAATTTCAGAAAAATCCAGTTGTAAACATTTGCCCGAAAGAAAAAATACGATGCTGATTCAGTCTGAGACAGAATCCATCGTATTTTTCTTTCTTATGTTAAGTGTTCGACGGTTCCCTCTTGAAATTCCTAGTGAAAACAGAAGTCCCGTCTCGAGAAAGTACGTTTCATTGACCTCATAAAATGAGAATTGTTGGAAATGTTAACTACTCTTTTTACAGTGTTACTCACGTATACACCGGCGACGATTTTAGGCCCTCTCGGGTTGGCACATCCGATGCAATAGACCCTCGCATAGGGGTTAATATGAAAAAGACAAATGCAATCATCTCGATTCTCTCACTAGCTGCTTTATCCGCATGTGCTCCACAAGACATGAGTTTTTCACAGTCCACTTCCGCATCGTCTACTTCTGATGCAACGGACTCAATTATCCCTTCTCGAGGTTTGTCACAAAACTTCGATATTAAGGAGAACGCGAACATCGATATCTTATTCGTTGTCGACAACTCTCCTTCCATGCTTGAAGAACAAGCGAATATGTCTTCTAAAATCAATGGCTTCATGAATCTGGTGTCAGGTCTAAGCTGGCAAGTCGCTTTGACGACGACAGATCCTCGCGTCAATACAGTTGATTCCAGTGGTGCGAACCAACCTTGGGGTGACGGACAATTCCGTCCCATGTTGAATCGCTCATTCCTTAAAAAAGGCGACACGACGGACACGGCAGCTCAAGCTGCACTTGCCGACGCTATCAAATTGGGTGCGAATGGTAGTGGTGACGAACGCCCTATCAACAACATCTATAGATCTATGGAGCGCTCTGAAAATGCGGCCTTCTTCCGTAAAGATTCCAATCTAGTTGTGATTATTATCTCAGACGAAGACGAATGCAGTAACGGTAACTGCCCTTCAAGCTCTGCTGATACTAAAAAGTCTCAACCATCCAACTTGATTAGCATGGTTCAGGCGAAATTTGGTTCTGAAAAAGTTATGATGGTGGACTCTATCGTAAAAGCTCCTTCAGACTCTTCTTGCTCGACTGCTTCGTATGCTCCGATCACTTCTTCACTAGCTAATATGACTGGAGGAGTGCTGGGTTCAGTGTGTGCTTCAGACTATACTTCCATCTTGTCTAACGCTGGTAATGCCGCAGTGTCTTTGGCAAGATCGATTTCTTTAAGCTGTAATCCAATTGACTCTGACAATGATGGTAAAATCGACTTCGTGTTGAAAAATTCATCGGGTGTTGCGATCACTACGGGTTACTCAGTGAGCGGTAAAATTGTTACCTTCACTTCTTCATTGCCAAACGGTTCATACTCAGCCGACTACCGTTGCGCACTGTAATTGAAATACTCTTAAAACACGTTTTATTAATAAAACGGATTTTCCCTAAAACCCCAACCATAGTGGTTGGGGTTTCTTTTTTTCTCCGTCGTAGTTCAGTTCGGTTCGACCCGCGACGAGTTTGGGTAATCCCCACATTCCGCGACACGGCATCCTTGCCTCACCGTCGCCCGCCTTTGGCGGGTTCGCGCATCCTGCGCCGACGGAGGTCGCTGCATGTGGGGATTACCCAATCTCGACGCTGGTGATTCGGATTGATACGAGCGTGCCAATAAGAAACCTGTCACAGAGAATTGGCTTCGATTGAAGATTCATTCAATTAACAAAACTGGTTTTTGGATTTTCAATTTGCTTCACTTTGAGATGGGGACCGTTGGTGTCTGCCGTTTCTGGGCATGTTTGGCGTATTGGATTGAGATTGTGTTTTTCAGAGGGAAAATGCAGTTGTAAGTGGTTGGATTTGTTTGGGTAATTTTGTTGTTTCATTGTGAAATATGGCATTCATGTTGCTCTATAGTCTTGTGAACAGTGTGCAAGGGGGCTTTATGAAAACGATCACTACTCTGAAAAAATATATGATGGTTACTATGTTGGTTGCAGGTGCGGCGCTTATGACGGCGTGTGGGTCATCTGGTGCACAATCGACGGATTTGGCTAGCCGTGGTGTTATTTCTTCTGTGTCTGAGTCGGATTCTAAGGCTCTTGCTGTTTGTAACTCTACTTCAGGGACTAATTTGGCGGTACGTCAGATGGCTTATACTGAAGGGAACTCTTACCGTATGGATCTGGTTTGGTTGAAGCTGACGGCTCTACCGACGGATTTTTCTTCTGGTACTTCTTATATCGCTTTTTGGAAGTGGTTGGCTAATTCAAATGGTTCTACTTATTTGGATTCTTCTGCGGTTCCAGTAGCTCTTTATGATTCTCAAACTAAAAAGTTTCTTACGAACTGGGGTACTTCCATTAAATGGACTGATATCTCTTCGATGGCCCTATCAATGGGTTACTCTTCCCCTACTTCTTTCTTTGGACGCGTGATCATTCTTGCGAACCTTAAAGATACGAATGGTGAGTTTGATGCCTTGAAAGTTTCAGTTTACAATTCTTCGACTAACAAATCAGTGAACGAGATCAATGGACTTCTGCCACTGTTCTCTGCAAACCCAAATGCTTACGCAGTTGAATCATCTGGCGCTGCTCGCGCTGGTGTGTTGCAACAGCTTCACCCATTCTATTCTTACAGAAGCACTGGATACACGACTTCTCAGTTCCAAAGCATGGCACAAAACTATTGCTTCTAATTTTGAAGCAGTCCTGAATTTACCCCCAAAAACAGACGCCAACCTGGTCCCCCCCTAGGTTGGCGTTTTCCTTTTTAGGCGATGTTGGAATCATCCTGAGGCTGATGGCGCTCAAAGAAATACTCGTAGCTATTAACAAGAAGAAACGACAAGAAACAATAGATCGGCCCCAAGAGCATCGCAAAGGCAATACCGTTGTTATCGGTAAAGTGTCCCACCATCAAATGCATTCCGACCAGCATCATTGAATCCGTTGCCATCATATAGGAAACTGCGGAATCAAGATCCGTTGGAAACTTTGTCGAAATCCAAGTGATCGCCAAAGGGTAAAATGGCGCGACCGTGAAACCTGCAATGGGTAAAAAGACCGGATGAAGATAAACGCCGCCAAAAGTGCAAAGAGCCGTCAACACCAAAGAAATCGAAAGCTGCGCACGCAGACTGATTGGAAGCTTAATCAAGGCGAACAAAGATCTTCCCGTTAGCATGCCGACAAAGAAGTACGTCACATAAAGACTTGAGTGCTCCATATCATAGTTCGCGGTTCTGCGCATGAAGAGTGCTAAACGCGACGAAATCATGATCTCGGCACAGACACAGAAACTCACCATCAAGGCCAAAAACATCTGCGGCTTAAAGTTGCGGGCTTTGTTGAGTTTATGATTCTCTGGAACGAACTCTGCTTTTTGATGCAAGTTATCGTGGCTGCCGTGACAAGTATAAATCAACAGAATCAGCGGCACGATTGTAATGCTGCCAAATGTCCAGCGCCAGCTCCCGGTCAAATATTCAACAGAGGCTGCAATCAAAGGAGAACAAAAACTTGCCACCCCGTACATCGCATGCAGACCGGATAAAAGCTGCTGCTTACGTTCTTCGCTGGATCCCAAAGAAACCAGGACATTGGGAATCAAACCCACGATCCCCAAACTCATACCGAAAAAGAGGGAAAACACCAGGAACACATAAAAATGTGGTGCCGTCGCCAGCCCCACCAAAGAGATGATCAAAGCAATCGCCCCGCCCCTTAACACCGTTAAGCGATCAAAACGTCGCAGCAAATGCCTGGCAAGATAGCTGGAAAGAAAACCGGAGATAGAACTTAAAGCAAACATCCATGATCCCATGGAATCGTTCACTGCAAATTCTTTCATAATCTCCGGAAATAAAGGTCCGCGCACATTATCGCTCAGACCAAACACGAATAAACTAATATAGGACAGGATGATATAAGGCCAAATCATTGGTTAGTGCGAAGACTCCTGGCTTACTTCTTCAGCCTGTAAGTTTTCACCTTGGCGATAGCGATCCACCAAGGCTTCATCGTTGGTCGGGAATGAGAATAACAACGAGTGAACATTGGTTTCTTCATCTTCTTGAGTAACAGCAACATAAACCAGATCTTTAGTCTCATGATCTGGGAATTCTTTGATAAAGCTCACCAGAACATGACCTTCGGTATCTGTTTTTCTCCAGATTTCATCGGCGGTTTCAATTGTTTCTTCACGAAGCTCCGCAAATTCTTGAAACTTTTCCTGAGGAATGTCTTTATCCGTACGCACTTTCATCATCGCCTGGTAAAGCCCCACCGCCAAAGGATCGCCCTCTAGCATCGCATCGCCTTCGATCGCGCCTTCAGAAGCTTCAGCATAACCACGGTCATACACCATTTCTTGCTTTTGATACTGATGCCAAACGTGGGAGTCACGGGTTGGGAAATGCATGAATACGAAGGTTGGGTATTCTTCCTCTTCCGCCATATAACCGATGGCGATGTATTTAAAGGCCGTCGCACCCTCTTCGAACTCACGGATGAAATAATAAACCGCGTAATCATCGGAAGCCGAGTTATCCATCCAAACTTCATCTGGGTCATCCAATGTGGACTCCAAATAATTTTCGCGGGACATTTGATCTTCGTCAGAGAAGTCATCAGGAGTTCGATAAGATTGATACTCATCCTGAAACTTTTTGATCATCGTTTCAAAGTAACCATAAAGATCTTGTTCGGTTTCAAAGATTAGACCGGCTTTTTCATCAACGACAATGTACTCTTTTTCAGTGATAGATTTGGCTTTTACAGGACGAGTTTTTGCTTTGGCCATCGTGGCTCCTTATTGCCTATTATTGAGAGAAATCTTGCCTCGCAACAACAGGAAAAAAATCTGACACGACAAGGCCCGTCATGACCCCGATTTTTTCCTCTTGCAACTCTTAGATTTCTTCCTCACCATCGAAAATATGTTGAGCTGTGAAATTTGGTCCTATCAAGGCGCAAGGAGGCGATCTTGGCTAATTTAGAAGAAACTAGTCTTGAACGTATGGAAGCTCTTCTCTCTCATTCCGCAATGGGTGTTCACGTATTGTTCGATAACACGACCATCGCGAATGTTCTTAAAGAAGTCACGGACGACAAAGACTTCTACAGCTTCGACAAAATGAAAAAGGTCCAAGACGTGATGACGGAACTCATCGCGAAGAAAACCTATTTCGAGAAGATGGCGTACTTGCAAGCCTTGGACTCAGAAAGTTACCAGATGCTTGTCAGAGCGTATTTTCACATTGTCGAAAATACGGTCCGCGCCAATCACGAACACTCCCACTAAAATCCGTTTCAAAAAAACGGATTTTTTTTAGCTCCGCAGTAACGGAGCCGCATTGCTTTTGCTTAAAGCCATGGCATCCCCCTCACATCTGACACTTTTTCGAGCGAAAGTGTTTAATACCTTTCCACTTTTCCAAACATTTTTGGCGATTTTTGAGATCTTGAAATTTCTGTCGATTTCTTAGAGTCCTAATTCGACATCGAAATCGAAAAATAATGCAACGCGGAATTCCAATGCTATTCTGTCGTTATGAAACTAAGTACCACGACGGCTCTTAAATTAAATTCGCCGCTTATGCAGGATGCACGAACGTCGAAAGCAATGTGCATTGGATGCGCTAATTTCGAAATTCCCACTCCATAATGTTTTCCCACCGCAAAGCCGATAAGGGGTATTGTGAAATATCGACGTCTCTTATCGGCTTTCTTTATTTTCCTGGCTCCGGTACTCAGTCATGCTGAGTACCGCGTTTTCGTTTTAAAGATCAGCAAGCGTGCATCGACGGGAGCTGCCGCCGCCGACCAAGGCTTTCGTCTGGTTGAAAGCACCCTGGACCCCGTTCAATATCGTTATTTCTATCCCGTCGCTGCTGATGAAGAAGTCACTTACATCGATACCTGGCGTTGTTATGGCAGGACTGGTGGAATGACTCCCCACTGCCCCAACCCGAAAGGCCAGATTCCCTCTTCCGAGAGTCCAGCACCTTAATCGGATTGCCTCTTTTTGATACACTAGTAGATATGTCATCTATCGACAATTCTACGCGTAAATCTCAACAGGCCGAGCTGAATGAACTTCAGACGGAGTTCAATCGTAAGAAAAAACAGATTAGCAAAGAAAATGATGATCAGTTGGAAGAACTGCGCGGCCATTACGCTGAGAAAAAAGAAAATGTGCGTGAAAGCAACGAAGCTGCGATCAACCACATCCGACAACGCCAAAGAGAAATGGTCGATGAATCTGTCGAGCAGCGCCGTCAGCTTTCCGAAAACTACAACACACGTACAGCGAACCTGCAAAAATCTTACGATGAAAAATTGAACGAGACCCGCGACAAACGCCAGCAACAGCTGGCGACAGTTCAAGAGGACTCCGGCAAAAAAATCAAAGAAACCGAAGACTATGCGCAAAATCAGATCGGCGCGATTCGTGAAAAATCTGCCGCAGATGTGCAAAATGCCAAAGAGCGCTACAACAAGGATATGAAAGAGATCAATTCGTTTGCCGAGAAACGTCTTGAGAATCAACGTACTTCCAATGAAAAAGCCATCAGCAATGAAGTTGAACGTGGTAAAAATGTTCAGGAAAATCTACGCGTAAAACAAGAAAAAGAATTCGCCGAAGTTCGGGAGCGTGGCGAAGGCAAAATCGCTGCTCAACAACAAGTTCAAGAAAAGAAATTAGCCCGTTCTGATGCCGATGCTGAAAAACGCTATGAAAAAAATCAGCAGCAATGGGACAGCAAAGAAAAGAATCTGAATAGTCAGTACAGCCAGCGTGTTATGCAAAACAAAAAGGCTTACGAAAAAGAGCTTAAAAATCAGCACGACCATTTCCAAAGCACATACGTTAAAAATAATGCCGCAAACCGCGAGTCCTTAAGTATCCAGGAAGAAATGTATGCTAAGGAACTAGCTGCTACCCGTGCAGAATTCGTAAAGGAAGCCGGCAAATACCAAACAAAAGAAAACGATCCCTTTTATAAAGTTGAAAACCGTGGCAGCGTACTCCAAGAATCCTCAAACTTTTATGTTCTAAGAGCATTCGTGCCTGAACATGAAAAAGATGCTGTTCGCGTGAACATTCAAAAAGACAAAGCCATCGTGGCTGGTCAACGTGCATTCAAAGACAAAGTTGAAGACGAATCCAAAGCCGTAAGCTCCAGCAGCTTTCAAACCTTCCGTGAGGAATTCAATTTCGACAAGCCCATTATCGCCGAGGGCATGACCCGCGAGCGTGATGGCGACTTCGTGGTTTACACAATCCCAAAAGGTTCAGCTACCGGCTTTAGCCGCAAAGCCTAATCAAATTATTAGCAAAAAAAAAGGGACCGGATGGTCCCCTTATGACAGCTCGAACTTAGGCACTTGGCAAGGATTCAGAAGATCTTCAAGAAAGTAAGCCGCTAACTGATGACGTCCCTCTACGGATGCTTTCTTGTATAGAATCAATGCTTGTTGTCTGACGGTAGTCTCTGATGTTCCACGAGTTTGAGCAATAGCTCGCAGACTGAGACCCTTAAGCAGCAACAGACCGATGTCACCTTCGGTTTTCGTAAGACCCCATTTTTGGAACTGGCGCGAAACGATAGGATGAATTCCGCCAGTCGGGATACATACGTGTGCACATGTTGACTTAATCATATCCTGCATGGAGTTCTCCTCTGAAGAACATCAAATGCGAAAATTTCTTATATGTCATCTAACATGTGTTTGAAGGTAATGAAAAACTTGTAACTATTTTGTCAGGCTCAATTAAATGACGTTTAGGCCTTCAAAAGATAACGCACTTCGCGCATAACGAAACTAAATCTTGTTTGGATATCGTAAAGCATTTCAAGATTAGAGTGCAATTGAGCAATGGCATCGACTTCTTGAACAGGCTTGTCCGAAAGTTCGTGGTAGCTCGTGTGAGCAATGGGTTCAGAAGAAACAAAAGAGTCCATGAATGATTCAGCAACTGTGTTTTCTTCAACTTTTACTGTTTCATTTTTATTTACTACTCTCATCGTGAACTCCTGATTCTGCGCGCCTTTTGAGGCGCCGACATAAAAGTCTATTTCTAAAAAAAGACTTCTCAACTTAAATAAACTTACATAAAACTTTTACAAGCCGAGTCACTAGTACTCGCACTTCAGATCCACTGTATCCTGGGAGGCAAGCTCCGTGCGGTCGTCACCGTTTTTCAGGTAAGTCGCCATCACTGAAGCACCTTGATCATTATGTTTGAGACCCAAAACATGCCCCATTTCGTGAAGCACTAATGCCTCAATATTTACAGCAGAGTTGGATTTGCCCTGATTCCAATAGAACGTGAATTTCGTATTAACGCGAATGTCAGTTTCTTTGATTTGGTCACCGTTCCACAAAACAGTTGTACGAGCTTGCTCTGAAAGCTTGTCGTTTTCCCACGTATCCATGAAATAGATCACGTTTTTACCGTCTTGAATGGGCTTATTAGGACCGGTAATACGAGGAGATGTGACGATATTAAATAATCGACGACCGGAGTTGCGCTCCCACGTTTGGGCTGCACTAACAATCGCTGCCACGTATTGTTCTGGAACAGACTCGTGAAGATACATCGTCACCGGCACATCGGCCTTCCACGACACGCGCTCACCATAGGCATTCTGTACGAAACCACAGCTGTCCTGAGATTTCGGCGCACAGGCTTCTAAGGTCAAAGCCATAACAACTAGCGATGCAACGCCAATCCACTTCCACATGAGCGTGTCCTCCTGTCGTTACCTATTACAAAGAAAGGACCACCCTGTTCCATCCGCGGGACATCACTAACTCGCTGAAATTCCATACTTTTTAAATAATTACGCTTTTTGGCATTCTGCCCGTGAGACGGGCACTCGGCTGTTAACGACACAGTCACCACTCCAAAACGTTGCTAAATATACGTATTTATTGACAATTTAGGTGTCTAAGTTTTTGCCACTCTCCCGCCGCAAATGGGGAGTTTTAAAACCAATATATTGAGGTTTGAGCCCAACCTTGGTAAAAATGAGCATTCTGAAAGGCAAACTATGATGAAACTAACTGTGATCCCAGGCGATGGTATTGGCCCCGAAATTATGACCCAAGTAATCCGTGTTCTGAAACACGTGCATGCACCCTTCGAATATGAAGAGCATCAAGCCGGTGAAATCGCCCTAGCAAAGTTAGGCGACCTTCTTCCTCAAAATACAGTGGATTCCATCAATAAAACTCGCTTGGCAATCAAAGGCCCGACAACAACGCCAGTGGGGGGCGGTCACAAATCCATCAACGTGACAATGAGACAGAAATTCGATCTTTACGCTAATGTCAGACCTGTTCGCTCACTTCCGGGAGTTCAATGCGTATGCTCTGACGTGAATTTGACGATTGTGCGCGAAAACACCGAAGATCTTTACGCTGGTATCGAGCGCATGGTTGATGAAAACACGGCGGAGTCTATCAAACGCATCACTCGTCGTGGTTCTGAGAGAATCGCACGTTACGCGTATGACTTAGCTCAGAAAACCGGTCGCAAACAAGTCGCCATCGTGCACAAAGCGAACATCATGAAAATGTCTGACGGCTTGTTCTTGAAAGTCGCACAAGAGGTCGGCTGGCAGTATCCAAATATCGCAACGAAAGACGTGATCGTAGATAACGCCTGCATGCAGCTGGTAACTCGCCCACAACAGTTTGATGTGATCGTTACTGAAAACTTGTATGGCGATATCTTGTCTGATTTGTGCGCAGGTCTTGTTGGTGGTTTGGGTGTTGTCCCTGGCGCAAACATCGGTGAAAAAGCAGCGATCTTTGAAGCCGTTCACGGTTCGGCACCTGATATCGCAGGACAAAACAAAGCCAATCCCACAGCGCTTTTGCAATCGGCAGTGATGATGCTTCAACATATTGGCGAGCACGGAAAAGCCGACTCTATTATGAAAGCATTGATTACAGCATTGTCTGATATCAACGCCCGCACAGGCGATTTGGGTGGTAAAGGCACGACTCAGTCCTTTACTGATGCGATTATTCAAAAACTGTAGTCGCACCCTACTCAATTTGACTAGCCCGCCTCTTAAGGAAAAACTTAAGAGGCTTTTTTTTTTACTTAACACTTGGACTAAACATCCTTAGCATTAAGGCATGAAAAAATCGATTTTACTACTGTGCGTGTGCTCCCTTCTTTCTGCCTGTGCGACCAATCAAAAAAGCCGTTTAGCGACCACTCTGGCCGGAGTGGGTGTGGGTGCTGTGATTGGAGCGTCAACAGCTCCAGAAGATGAAAGAGCCGAGCTTCATGCGATGTATTGGGGTGGTATAGTCGGTGTGGTTGCCGCAGTGGCCGCAAATTTCTATTTCAATGATAAAACCGATATGGACATGGTTCGTTTAGAAAACGAAAAAATGAAAGCGCAGCTGGATTTCTTTCAAAGCGGCACTGCCACTTTGTTAAAAGAAACCAAAGGCGCCGCGGATAAAAAGTATTTCCAAAGCGGCAAAGCCAAAATCAAATTATACAAAATTGATCAGTGGGTGGATGAGGGGCCGAACAAAAAATACCACCGCGACCAGATGATTGAAATCCTGCCACTTGAGAAAAACGACTAATGAAAAAACACCTTTGGCAGATCTTATTTGCAGCAAGTTTTTTATGGGCCTCCGTCGTGAGTGTTCTTTACTGGCAATTAAGATCAAATCCCAGGGTGATTGCGATCACCACGGACATGTCGGGGGCTGACAAAGACCGCCCGCAAAATTTCCAGCTGAGCGAGATGGAAAAAGTCACTTTCATGCGCCAGTACCTGGATCGCTATTTTACCTATGACTCTAATAATTTCTGGCAATCTCAGACGTCTTTGACTTTCTTGATGTCGCAAAATTTGCGCGAAAAACGCATCCAAGAAGTGCAGCGCCTGCGTGATAAAATTCAAAGCAAGTCTTTGAACCAACGAAGCTTGCTGCTGTCGTTAACGAATACGGGCGGCAATCAGTACCGCGCCCTGCTCTCGTTGCAAAATCAGCGAACAACAGGGAAAAGTAAATCAGCTCTACGTGGCTGTGGATTTAGCGATTGAAGATACGGAACGAACTTTAGAAAATCCTTGGGGTTTGCTGATCACGAAGATGGAAATCCCTCAGACTTCGCCAGAGGCAATGCTCATCTCCGGAACTTTGGGCATTCGTGAAAAAGCGCCACTCGTGATTACGTTTCCATGTGCCATCGAAAACGTAGAAGCGGTCCCTGATTCAGTGCTGGAAACAAAAATCACCACTCTGAACGTGTCAGAAATTCAACTGACTGCTGCCAAAAAATTGGAAGCGCCCGTGGCGATGACGGCTTACTGCAAAGACCGCGAATATCATTTCAATGTCGCTTACACAGAAAAGGAATCAGATCTTTTTAGAGCCTTCACCGTGGATCTTGCGATTGCTCGCAAAAAAGACCCGGCAGGTGCCGGGCAAAAGAAAAAAGATATTTATGATAAAACTATCGAAAATGTTTTAGGAATTAAAATCGAAAACTAAGAGATTTTTTCTGTCGTGTGGGCAGTGATTTTGGGAATGATCATGATCACTTGAGTGCCCACTCCCACACGAGAACGAAGCTGCAAATCACCACCAACCGCCTGCAAAGCTTTGCGAGCATCAAACAGCCCCAGACCATTGCCGTTTTCCTTACCGAAGCTTTTTCCTTCTTCCATTAATTGCGGAAGAATATCTTCAGGAATACCGCTGCCATTATCCATGATTTGTAAAAGCCAGTTTTGATCGCGATCAAGCAAGGAAATACTGACGCTCGCTTCAGATTCTGGAGCCGCCTCAACCGAGTTATTCAAAATATTTCCCAGAACTCGCAGCAACTTGATCTCATCTAAAGGCACAATCAACTTTTCAGCTTTCACGTGTTGATGCCAAGTGAACTCGATATTTGGATAAGAAAATTTAAATTCTTTTAAAATACGGTCTGCGACCTGAATCACGTCAGCGCCATTGACCACTTTTTTGGTATTCGCAACCTGTGCTGGAGATTGCTCCTCTTGCTTCATTGCACGGCCACGCTGCAAAAGATCTTCAGCGATCCCACGAATGCGACCCACTGCAAGTCCCAGAAGTTCTTTCTTTTCATTACTCATTTCGTGAGAAAGTTGAGTTAAAGTCGTAAGTGCCATCAACGGCCCCCGAATATCGTGCGCCACTTGACGGGAGATTTCAGAAATTTCCTTATTGCGATCCAACTCTGATTGCAGTTTTTGCTCTTGCAGACGGTTCAAAAGTTCACGTCTTGAACCGAAGGAAACAAAGACCAAACCTAAAAAGATACCAATCAAAAAAATCGGCGAAGAAACTGTTTTTAAAGCCAGATCCGCACTGGAATAACAAACTTGCACCTGTCCCGCTGGCAACGAGAACAAAGTGATTGGAATGTCATTTTCAAAAGCACACATTCCATCACGTGGTTTCACAGAAACCTGCGCGACCGAGCTGTGAACTTCTTTAAGCTGACCCAGGATTTTATCCAGCAAAGTGGAATCTTGCTTTACCAGCAAAGACTTTGCAATGTCCTCTTCCCAGATCGCAAAATACTGGGCAACCGCACCTTGCGCACGGCGGACCTCAACCACGAAGCTAAGAACAGAGATCGCCAGGATGGCCGCCATAAATGCCGACATCCAGGGCCAAGAGCTGCGTTTAATAAGGTTTAAGGATGGTCTTATCATACCCCTAAACAAAGCAAAGACTGCTCCACCCCGCCGCCCACCACCGCGCGTTTGGACGCCAAAACTATCAACAAGTGACATTTATCGAATGACGCCTCAAAACGAGTTGTCTCAGAGTGATACAAATAAAAAAGGGAGCTTTTCGAGCTCCCTTTTTTTAGTTCATCGATTCACGATGTAACAAATTTTTTAGATCCTGCACTTCTTCGAGTGAAACGTCGTAAGGTTTGCCGCACACTTGGCAAGTCACGTGGACTTCTTCTTTTTTATCCAGCATGTCTTGAAGTTCTGCCTCCCCCATCGCTTCCAGCGCGCGGATCACGCGAGCCTTCGTGCATGGACAAGAGTATTCAACAGTATAGTCATGCTCAACTTCTTCGTAAGGAATGCCTTCCATGAAGGGAGCTACCAGGTCGACACAAGTCGCACCTTCGTTCAACATTTTCGAGATATTCGGTTTTTTCGATTCGTAATTAGAAATGATTTTTTCAACCATGTCTTCTTCCACTCCTGGCATCACTTCAATCATGACTCCACCTGCGGATTGGACTTTTCCGTTTTGATCCAGGTACACGCCCAAAGAAACCAAAGAACGAATTTGATGGGATTGGTGTAAATAGTGAGCGATGTCGTCGCCGATTTCACTGCTCACCAGTTCCACGGTTCCCTGGAAGGGTTGTTTTTGGAATGGTTGGTGGCGAGCCACTGTCAAAAGACCGATACCGATCGCTTTTTTTAGGCTCAAGCCATTGTCGTAATTTTCAGGTTGGTAGTGTGGATTTGGTGTGTAACCACGCACATGACCTTCATAGCTTGCCTCTGCATAGACGCTGCTCAAAGGACCATTCCCACGGAACAAAAGACCGACCTGTTGCCCATCCTTCAAGTGTGATGCCATCAACAAGGCTCCCACCATACCGCGGCCAACTGCTACTGTCGCCAAAGGATAGGTATCTTGTAGATCCTGCATGTGTCGAACAACTTCCGTTGCATTGACTGCAGCGATACGCACTGTCAGATCTTTGGAGACAAAGCGGTGAACACGTTCTTTACCCATGACAAACTCCCAAAATAGATAGAAAATAACAGCCGAAACTAACAAAGCGTCACTATAAATTCAAGCTTCAATAGCAGAGCCGTATTATGAAGATTTATATCTTTCGCCACGCCCAAAAAGCCATGGATTTCTCTGGAGATCCCGACCTGACTCCCGAGGGCCATGGTCAGGCGTCGACTCTTTTGGATTTAGTCCTTAAAAATGAAATGCCAAAACCCACTCAGCTTTGGGTTTCCCCACGAAAACGGACTCACAGCACCTTTCGTCCTCTATCAGAACAACTTAAGTTGCCCTTGGTAGACCAGGAAGCTCTTTTGGAACAACAAAGCGATGAGTCCTTGCAGATCTTCCGTCGACGTATTTCCAACCTTTTGGAAAAGGCAACGGAAGCGGAAAATGATGTGATTTACATGTGCTCGCACTATGACTGGGTCATTGAAGCCATGTCGGTCATCCCCAGCGAAACGGATTTGTCAGACGACCGCTTTAGCCACTGGATACCTTGTCAGTGCGTGGGTTTTGAAATTTCCACAGACGGAATGTTTAAATTTCTTGAACTGAAAAAGGTTTCCACATGATTCAAAATATCTGGGCCATCGGTCGCAACTATGTCGAACACGCGAAAGAATTGGGTAACGAGGTTCCAACGGAGCCATTAGTATTTTTGAAAGCTGGCAGCTGTGCGACCGTAGCTCACTCGGAAATACATCTGCCGAAATGGGCGACGGATGTTCATCACGAAGTGGAGATCGCTTTGCAATTTGATGAAAACTTGCAGATCTCCGCAGCCTGTGTGGCTTTGGATTTAACCGAACGCACCTTACAATCGAAGCTAAAAGCCAAAGGCCAACCTTGGACCTTGGCAAAAAGTTTTACTGAAGCTTGTCCGATTTCAAAGTTCTTCCCCGTGGGAGATTTGGATGAGCTTCGGAAAATCGACATCAAACTGATGGTCAACGGCGAGCTTCGCCAAAACGGCAATACGTCGCTTATGATTTTCTCCTATGAAGAGCAGATAGACTATGTGCGTCAACACTTCCCTGTTGTGGCGGGAGACCTGCTTTTAACTGGAACCCCCGCAGGAGTTGGGCCCGTGAAACCTGGCGATGTCTTGGTGGCGGAAATTGTGGGGAAAATCACTCACAAATGGACCGTTAAATAGCGCGCGCCCGCTCCATCTAATTTCCTTGAAAATCTAAGCCTGTAGAGCGAATATTCCACGCAATCATATTGAAGAATTGCGGGCCCTTTTCGCTCGCACACAAAGGCTTAGTTATGAACGATATCCAATCGAAGATCGTCACTCGTGGCGAAGAGATCATGAAACGCATGGAAGGCCAATCCAAGGCTTCCATCTTCTCCAAAGATTTCTGGTACGGCTCCATCATGGAATGGAGTATGAAAAATGAAAAATTCAAAACCAACATGTTCCGTTTCGTGGACGTGCTTCCTTCTATCAACTCGGGCGACGAAGTGGCTCGTCACTTGAAAGAATACTTTGCTGAAGACGGCGGAAAACTTCCTCCAGTCTTCAACGTGGGCCTTGGCTTGGGCTCGTTGGCTCCGGGCTTGATGGCTGGCGCGATTAAGAAAAACGTTGTCGGTATGGCGCAAATGTTCATCACGGGTGAAAATCCAGATGAAGCTTTGCCAGTCTTGAAAAAAGCGCGCAAAAACAAAATGACTTTCACGGTCGATATTTTGGGCGAGGCAATCTTGTCTGAAAAAGAGGCGCAAGAATACTCGAACAAATGCATCGAGCTTATCGAGTGGCTCGCAAAAGACGCTGAAAAATGGGACGAAATTCCTCAAATCGATCGCGATCATGAAGGTGCAATTCCAAAAGTGAACGTGTCTGTAAAGATGACGGCACTGTATTCGCAAATCAAAGACTCTGCTTGGGATGAATCTAAAAAAATCCTAAAAGATCGCATGCGCCCTATTTTCCGTCTGGGTATGCAAAAAGGTGTCTTCATCAATTTGGATATGGAGCAATACTCCGTTAAGCACCTGACATTGGAAGCGTACACAGAGCTTATCAATGAAGACGAATTCAAAAACTACAAATCCTTTGGAATCGTGATCCAGGCATATCTGCGTGATTCTTTCGAAGACGTCAAAATGCTGACGGACTTCGCAAAAAAACGTGGCACTCCATTCTGGGTCCGCCTGGTTAAGGGCGCTTACTGGGATTACGAAACAATCGAAGCGGAACAGCGTGGCTGGCCGGTTCCGGTCTACACCAACAAAGCTGAATCTGATGCGAACTATGAAGTGTGCGCAAAGTACTTCCTGGAAAACATCAAATACATCCGCCCGGCTTTTGCGTCTCACAACGTAAGAACAATCGCCGCTTGTATGATTTACGCTGAGCAATTAAATATTCCTAAAGAAGCTTTGGAATTCCAAATGCTTTACGGAATGGCCGAGCCAATCAAAAAAACCATCGTCGAGATGGGCTACCGCATGCGTGAATACGCTCCGGTGGGAGAATTGATTCCAGGTATGGCGTATCTCGTTCGCCGCTTGCTTGAAAACTCTTCCAACGAATCATGGTTGCGTGGAAAATTCGCTGATAACAAAACCACCGCGGAACTTTTGAAAGATCCTGCAAGTGGTTTGACTCCAACTTCAGCGACTCTCCCGAAAAAGCCAGGCAAGTTCTATAACGAACCGCTTTTGGATTTCGCTGTTAAAGCCGACCGCGAAAAAATGGAAAAATCCATCGCGACTTTACGCGCATCACTTCCCGTAACTGTGCCCGTGATGATCAACAACAAAGAACAAACCTCTGCAAAGATCTTTGATCGCGTGAACCCTTCTGAAAGTTCGCAAGTTGTCGGTAAAATCCACATGGCCACTATCGAGCAAGCTGAACAAGCCATGCAAGCGGCCCAAACCGCTTACAAAACTTGGAAAAATGTTCCGGCAGAGCAACGTGCGGCTTTGGTTGATAAACTTGCAGATCTTATGCAACGCGATCGTTTCAAATTGATCGCAGAGCAAGTTTTGGAAGTTGGTAAACCATGGGCGGAAGCTGATGGTGACGTGGGCGAAGCGATCGACTTCTGTCGATACTACGCACGCGACATGCGCAACCTTCAAAAACCACTTCGCGTGGGTGGCTTGCCAGGCGAACTTTCTCACTACATCTATAAATCACGTGGTGTGACGGCAGTCATCGCTCCCTGGAACTTCCCGCTAGCGATCATGGCCGGCATGGTGACGGCTGCGGCTGTGACAGGAAATACTGTGGTGATGAAACCCGCAGAGCAATCTTCAGTGGTTGCTTGGGGCTTGATGAAAATGATCGTTGAGGCTGGCTTCCCCGCAGGTGTTGTGAACTTCTTGCCAGGTTTGGGTGAAGAAGTGGGCGAATACATCGTGAACCACAAATTCACGACGACAATCGCCTTCACGGGTTCAAAAGCTGTGGGCCTTCATATCTTGAACAGAGCTTCAATGGTTCAATCCGGCCAACAGCACGTCAAGAGATGCATTATCGAAATGGGCGGTAAGAACGCTGTCATCATCGATAACGATGCGGACCTTGATGAAGCAGTCGACGGAGTTCTTTACTCGGCGTTTGGTTTCTCTGGACAAAAATGTTCAGCGGCCAGCCGCGTGATCGTACTTGAAGAAGTTTACGATCGTTTCACAGAACGCTTGGTTGAAGCTGCCCGCTCTATCGAGGTAAAGTCTGCGGAAAATCCAAAAGCTTACATGGGCCCGGTTGTGGACCAGGAAGCTTATGAGCGTATCATGCACACTATCGCTGAAGGCGAAAAAACGAACAAACTATTGTTCAAGGGTGTTGCACCCAATAATGGTTTTTACGTTCCACCAACAATCTTCGGTGACGTTCCAGGCGACGCAAAATTAGCTCAACAAGAAATCTTTGGACCGGTTGTAGCCGTGATCAAAGCGAAAAACTTGGATCAAGCGATCGAAATCGCCAACAGCACAGAGTACGCTCTGACAGGTGGTATGTTCTCTAGATCCCCTGCTAACATCGCTCGTGTAAAAGAAGAATTCGAAGTGGGCAACCTGTACATCAACCGCGGCATCACAGGCGCGATGGTGGACCGTCATCCATTCGGTGGCTTTAAAATGTCAGGCATCGGTTCTAAAACCGGCGGCCCTGATTACATCAAGCAATACATGGAACCAGCCGCTATCACAGAAAACACCCTTCGCCGTGGCTTCGCACCCGCTGAAGGCGAATAAACACTTAATATTTCTTAGGTTTCCCTGGCCGATCTGAAATGATCGGCCTTTTTTTTGCCTTCATCATTTACATTTTAGTAAAGATTACTTTAGTTTATTAGTAATCATTGCCCTATCTCCCCCCACCCCTTTTGGATAAAACCATTTTCGAACGATGGTTCACGAAATTAAAAACACTTCCAAAGGGGAAAATATGAAAAAGTTACTTGCAGCTCTGTCTCTCATTATTTGCACACAAACAGCTCTTGCTCAGGACGACTCTGACATCACGATTATCGATGGCACTATGAAAGTCTTTAACATCCCTGAAGCTGGTTCTGTGATCACGCTGGAAGGCGACCTTGCCGCCGCCCTCTTTGACCAAATGAACGATCCTACTCGTGTGGACTCGCTTCCCGTAAAACAAGGCGCCCCGTCAGGCGGATTCGTTGCCTGCAATAAAACCGATGGCGCAGGCAAATCTGCAGCAAAATGCACAGGGCTTGCCGCAGACATGATTGCTTCGATTCCGAATGCTCTGCACGTGTCAGGACTTATTATCGAAAATATCGCCTTTGCTGTGGTCTCGGGCCAAGAAGCGATCACCCTGATGAATTCGATGTCTCAAGCGACAAAGGATGGCGACTTTGTGAATGGTAAAAACATTGTCTGCATGATCGACGAAAAGCTTTCAGACAATACGTGCTTCTTTGGAATCGACATGAAAACAGGCGCCTTCGTTTCTAATGAACAAGCTTTGGTCTTTATCAAATAACTTAAAAATCAGGAGAAATACCATGAAACCACTATTACTTGTTCTGGCAACGTTTGGTTTGGTCACTCAGGCTCAGGCCGCCGAGTGGACTTACCGTCTTAAAGTCATCGATGAAACTAAATACAACTCCTTAGTTGGAAAAAAACTGACCGAAGTCGGACTTGAAAGCGTGACAACAGTGCGTGAAATCAAAGTTCAATCCTCGGGTTCATTGCCCTCACCCGCCCTGCAAAATCAAAACTTCATCATCTGTCAGGAGCAATGTCCTGGCGATAAAGGTGAAAAGCCAACAGCGAAACCAAGCAAAATCAATGGCAATGTTGTTGAGTTTATCTATCCCGTAACTTCTGAACAATTCCGTCAAGTGAACTTGTTTTACCACTTGAATTTTGCATGGGATAAATTTGCAGAACTAGGGTACAGACCAAACTTTCAAAAACAAATCAAAGTACGTTCAGATCGCAAAATTACGCAGCTTTTGCAAAATGGCGAAATGAACAACAACGCATTCTTTGACGATACTGATAACTCCCTTAATTTCGTCCCAAGTAAAACTGTCGCAGTGTTATTCGGATTGTTGGGTAAATACAATTTCTTGGATACAGCTCTAGACCCGATTGTCATGGCTCATGAACTTTCACACTTAGTGATTCATGATTCCATGGGTCGTGTTCCTGGAAACGATTTTTCCGGAATTCACGAAGGCATGGCTGATTTCTTTGCTTTGAACTTTTATCGCACAACACATCAAGGTGTCATCTTTGGTGCGGGGAAACCCATTCGTGATGCCGTCGGTAAAGCACAATACAAAGTTGGAATGGAAGCCCACGATCGCGGCCTAGTTCTGGTACAAAGCATGTTCGACATGGAATCAATCCTTGCCAAATCAGCAAGCGTTTTGGAAATTACCAAAGATGCATTCGACTCACTTTCGTGTGTTAAAGGCGAGTATCACCGCCTTCTTCCGACAATGATCGCCTGTTTCATTGATCAGCCCGTGGCCAGAGACCAACAAGCAACACTTGTGAAGTTGGCAGAAAATCACAGCATCCCCGTTAAATCATACATGAATGCCACCCGCGAATTACCAACCGTGGCGATGACAAGCTACATGATCCTCCTTGATTCAGTTGGTGGTGATGATATGGAATACGCAAAAATCGAAACAGGATCAGTGAATGGATCTCTTGGACTATTTCGAGTTCAAACGAAATCGACAAAATCTGGAGAGTATTCTGATCCAACTTATATTTTGGCTCATTTAACATCCGGCGAAGTATTCTCGAGCTGGGACACCCAAGGTCAGCGCATCAACTTCAACAACAGCGCCGCCTACAAAGGGGCCGCAAATAACGCAAATACAGTTGAAAATCGTATTGAGTTGGAAAAAGGTGGCGTAACGGAATCTAGCTCTCAGGCGAATGAAAAGGGCAAAATCATTCAGTACCAAGTCGGCAAAACAACCGTTCAAGCAAAACAAACGAAGTTTGGAAAAATGGGCTTATTCACGATGAATATGCTGATGAAAGCCACAGGGATGAACATGAAATTCCATGCATATGAAGAAATCAAAGCGGAAAATCCAAAACTAGATATTCTGAAAACCTTCCCCACTCTTTATTCAAATATCGATGTCACTCTAGGGTCAGGCAAGCATACATTGCGCGTCCCAATGAAACATCAAGTCCTGGAAGTAGGTAAAGTTCAGTAATCCTTAGATCATGTCAAAGAGATCCATGCACAACACATGGGTCTCTTCTCCGTCGCTCGCACTGACAATCTTTGATGCCTGCTCGATCGCTTGCAAAAAGACCTCACGAATTTTCTTATAGTCCTCTTTCGTACAACTAAATGGAACAGTGAAACAGATTTCATGATCAGCAATGACTTCCAAACGAGTCAGATTGCGAGTGCGCCAGTTGGTATGGTGACGAGTCGCCCACTGAGATTTCGCATCCACATGAGTTTTCGCATGTCCCATCTTCACGCGGCCTTTTTCTTCGATCAAAAGACCTTTCTCCAACATAAAGTCGACCATTTCGGTCAACCGTTGACGAGAAAGCCCCAACATCTGCGCCATTTCATTAAGATCAGGAACTTTTTCTAAGGATGCTAACATACGAATCGCACTGTATTTCCAGCTGGAATAAAAAACAGACTGTTCATAAGTCGTCAGTTTCTTACTAACGGCTCCAATACGTTTACGAACTTCGCTGAACGAGGCCTTTTGCTCTTCAATTTGCTTTTTAAGTTTTTTGCGCAAACTTTCATTTCCAGCACGGCTTAAGGAAACCATGTTCAAGAACAGATCACTCTCGACTTCACTCATATTGTCGTAATCACAAAACAAAGAAGCTTGTTCCAGAGTTAAATCACGATGTCCGTTCAAGATCTGGCTGAACAAAGTTGTGTGAATCCCCAGTGAGTTTGAAATCTTTCTAGCCTGCCCCCGCCCCCCGTTGGGTTGGTATTGCACGAATGCTTTTAGATAGTCGCGGTAGTCATTAAATTGCCAAATTTGCAGCTTGTTCATGGTCAAACCTCACCATTTCAAAGTTCCACGAATTTACATTTGGGTAAATATTTAATTGCTATTTTAGTAAAGCGCCGTTCCATAGAGAATTTCCCTCCTGAACTCTTTACACAAACGTAAATATTCATCTGAATATTTACAGAACATTCCTTGGATTTTCTTTCTCAAATTGCTATTCCAATGCCCAAGGGGATTTTCAATGAAACTATCAATTCAATTTCTAGTTTTTTTAGCGCTGTCAGTCTCTAGCCAATCCCACGCCACAGACATCATCACACGCGGCAGTGCCGCCGAATACATCGAAGAATTCACAGACATCGGCAAATCTGCGGCTAAACTCGCAGGTATCGTTCCTGGCTTTCCGGTCAACGAAGCCCAGTTTCTTGAGGTCGTAAAAACAACGACGATCGAATTCACTGAAAACAAATTGATTTCTCCGCAAGGAATCGAAGTCGATGCTCTTAACTACCCTGCCAAAAAGTTGATTCGCGTGAATTGGAATCGCTGGTTTCGATATCGTTGGACTATGGACAACCGCACGCAGTTAGCAATCCACGAATATCTGGGAATTCTTAAAGTTGATGATTCCAAATACTCTTGGTCGCAATACCTGATTAAGGGTGGCCGCCTGACTTCTGTGACCACTTGCGACTATGAAATTGAAGGACAGCCGTACTATTTGAACTTCAATAACTATGGTGCTACCAGCGCACTTAAAAGCGGTGGCTTTGATATGACCTCTGGCAAAGGAACGTCCCGCGCTCCACAATCTTCAGAACCTTTGGCAATCACCTCCGTCAACTTTAGATGGTCCGACATCTTCAAAGGAAAATTGGAAGGCATTGAAAAATGGGGTATTGGAATGTCTTGGCAGTATAAAAACCGTTCACTGCATGCCCGCATAACTCTTAAGCAGTCCACTGAAGAAGGAAACTTCGACCTGGAAATCTTTGAACTGAATAACTTCGATGCCAATGGAGTTTTAATTCCTCGGCACTTTATGACCATTTCTTGCTTCGCCACGAAAGTTAAGGAGTAATCATGAAGAATCTAGTTTTAATACTTTCAACTGTTCTTCTTCTTGCCAGCATCTCTCAAGCGCGAATTATTGAAGGCGGCTGGGACAGCGGTGGTGGTTCTGGTTACGCTGCGGAGTTCACATCCATGGGCCGCGACTTAGCCGTTAAAGTTGAAACTTTAAAAGGGTTCCCAGTGACGGGTGCTCAGTTTTTAGAGACAGTTCAAAAAACCAAAGTGGAATTCACTGACTCAAACCTTGGCAAAGAAGGCGTTAAAAGATTCCCTGACAAACAACTTCTGCAGATATCTCGCAAACTTTGGAAGAGCACTGAAAACACGCTGGTTTCTAAACAACTCATCGTGCTTCATCAATATTTGTCGTTCATGGGACTAGAAGATTCCAATAACTCTTTAAGCTACTTTGTATTGGATGGCGGCGCTGCGGTCCGTACTTATGATTGCTCGAAACGTCTGATTGGTGGCGACACTGTTTCTGTTCGTTGGGTCGATGTGGATAATGATGGCCATGGCGACAAGTACGCAGGCACAGTAACAATTACGACTGCGTTCATATGGTCAAGCGTTGCCTTGATTAACACTTTCCCGACGGAACAAGGTGTTGCGATTAATTGGATTGAATTAGCTGGCGGTGCCTACGTTCTGCTTCCAGCCAAGGACCTTGCCGGGCACAAGTCATTCAAGGCTAAAATCAACAAGATCGACGACTATCGCGACGACGGAACACCCGTCATGAAACTTTCGGGAACTCTGTCCTGTAAGCCTAAGTTCTAATTTGATTAATGCAGCAGCTGACCGGAAACGACGTTCACTGATTCGTCGATTTCCTCAGGAGTTGCCTCTCTGGCCTCGGTCGCTTCGATTTCAAAAATCAGATCTTGCCCCGCCAAGGGATGGTTTCCATCCAGGCTGACCATGCCGTCATGAAACTGCAATACAATATAAGTTCGAATCGTTCCACTTTTACCGGTGATGGAAACGGTTTCTCCGACACGCAAAGTTTTTGGCAACTTTGTGCGCGGAAACAAAATCACTTTTTTAGGATCATAGAAGCCGTAAGCTTCCTCAGCAGAAACCGCGATGGTTCGTTTTTCGCCTTTTTTCAAATTTTGCAGGCCCTTTGAAAGACCAACGAGAGGTTGATTTGGCGCGGAAACAGAAACCAAAACTTCGCGATTGAAAGTGGAGCTGATCAACTGACCTAGTTTATTCTTAAGAAGACAATTAAAAGAGACAACCTGAACATTCATGGAACTCCTGTCTGAAAAAGAAAAAACCGACCTAGAAAGGCCGGTTTTAAAATCAAATCAAATTTGAATATGGCTTAGTAAGAACGGCGAGAGTTGTTGTAACCCCCACGAGATCCACCGCCGCCACCAGTGCGAGGCTCTTGAGGTTTTGCAATCATCACAGACACTGCGCGACCGTCAAGCTCAGCACCGTTGAAGCGTTTGATAGATTCAGCAGCTTCCTCAGCAGTGGACATTTCAACAAAGGCGAAACCTTTGCTGCGACCTGTTTCACGATCTACGATTACTTTTGCAGATTCAACATTTCCGCATTCAGCGAAAGCATCAGCCAAAGACTGATCGTTTGCAGAATATGGAAGATTACCGACGTATAGTTTTTTACTCATTTAATACCTCCTAAAGGCACGAGCGCTACTTTGGAGGAATGAACAGAATGAACATGGACTCGAAATTAGCAGTAACTAAGGGCAACCTACCACGTGTTGTGAAATCTACCTAAGCTTTATATTTGCCAGAGCTCCCTCAATGGCTTTGGCTCAGATCGACGGGGGCGCCTTTGAGTTCGTCGGAGAACGAATTGACGTATTTCACCTCAGATTATTTTCTCGGGGGCTGCAGCCTGACAATTTTCGATACACCGTCTGCAAATCCTTCAGACTTCCGGGGCCCCTCTTTACGAACCCCTATAGATCACTTAAAACGATGTATTCCATTGGAAAGAGGACCTCTTTTATGAAGCACCTTTTACTTTTAGCTTTTACCATGATTCTGGGATCCCAAGCCAACGCATCGGTGTCGGCAGATGAGTTCGTGGACAGCTTCGTAGCACAAATGAACCGTCGCCTGGTATTTACCAATCAGGATCGTATCGCCGTTCAAAAAAGACCCTATTGTACGGGTCTAAGTAACACTCAGATTCAAACGATTAAAAGTATCGTTCGTGAAAATTCTGAACAAACCACAGAAGAGTTTTTGACGAAACTGTCGGATGAGCTTAAATGCTACCCGATCGCTTTCCCACAGCTCAAGCGCGAAGGCTGGGGCATCCTAACGAATACCAAAGCTTTCTGGATGGATATTGAACTGGTTCGCGCAACCCTAAGAGATCTCACTCACCGCCCTATAGACGGCAAAGAAAAGCTCTTAGACAGCATCACTTGGCACGAGGTTAAATTATGAAAAAGCTTATCCTACTGACATCACTTTTGATCGGCTTCCAAGCCCACGCTTCTGTTACTCCGAAAGAGTTTAAGGCCGATTTGGTAACTGAAATGAATCGCTTGGCCAAAATCATCAATAAGAAAAGAGTCGGCTCCAACTGGCAATACTGCACGAAGTTCACACCGAGACAACTGCAACTTATTGAGAACATCATCAAAGAATCACCGGAAATTTCCGTTGAAGACTTCAGCAACAAGCTAGCTCAAAAACTTAATTGTTTTAGAACAGAAGCCAACAAAGATGACAGCATCGACTTTTCCAAATCATTTTTTGGTTTTGCGATTCATACTCCCACGTATGTTAAAGATTATGAGCTGATTTCCGAAGCATTGCTGTGGCTGAATGATGGCCAAAAGCCACACAAGGACACGCCAGTCCTTGATTCCTACGGTAACTGGCACTTGGGACTATCCAACTAACCAATAAAAAACCCGCTGTAAAAAGCGGGTTTTTTATTTTTAAATCCTAAGGATTTTCAAGGCCCCTATTCGCCGCTGGAGCGATAGGTTTTGTGAAGCTGGCAAGCACCCGCTTTAGTATTCAAAATATCAACACGGACCGTGCGGCTGAGCGGAAGCTCGATATCCTGATCAGTCGTTCCTTTATAGAGGAATACCGTTACCGCGTAGGTCTCCTTAACATCGCCGTTTGCCAATTCAATAGCATCATCCGTTGTTGGGCGGTCTGCCTTAAATTTATACAAAGAAACGTTCTTGTCGGCCTTAACGATCTCCCCGATCATCTGGGTCAGAGCGTGACCTGCTGCTTCATTTTTGCAATTTAAGCCCGCAGCCATAGCTCCAGAACCGATACCAAACAACACCAAACCGATTGCCAAAAGTCTCATTGGACTGATCCTCCACAAAGTTTCGTTGAGCAGAAATACCCACAGTGGGGCCTGTGGTCACCTTGCAAAAGATTAAGCTTATTCAATAGCGTTCCCTCAAAGAGGATGTGAGAAGGAAATTCGTGGAATAGTGGGGCTTAAAAAGAAAAAGGCCGGAACATCAGTTCCGGCCTTTATAATCTCGTATAAAAATAGAGGTGAGCACATCATGCACCCGAGTACCTTCCTTGGTATCACCCCTCCCGTAGAAATAATTAGACATTGTTGTGGTACACATTGCAAGCGTGTTATGCCACTTTTTTTAAGATTTTTTAAGACCGCACTTTTTCCAGCATTTTTTCGACCCAATCATCAACCCAAAACCACCCTCTTAACTCTTGAAGTAAAACTTTACTCACAGCTTCCTAAAATCAAATTATTTAATAGTCTTTCCAACAACTTAGTTGCCATGCTTGAAGTACCTTAATATACCATCGTTCATGCAAAGATCGCTTTTCGAAGACCCCAGATTGCAATCGACCCAAGCCCACGGCGGCACGCTGTTTAAAAAAGCGCGTTATCGTTGCGGGCGACCATTGAGCACGACAAAACCACTTCATCTGGTTTTGCGATCAAGCCAAGCCAAGGGTTCCCTCAGTTTTCGAAAGTTTAAAAATTGGAAGCAGGTCGAATCCCTGTGCCGACAGTTTGCCCGTAAATATAAAATCAAAATCGAAGCCTTCGCGAACGGCGGCAACCACCTGCAACTGACAATCCGATTGCACAGCAAGGACAGCTACACCCCGTTCATCAGATCCCTAACCGGAGCCATCGCTCTCAAACTGACCGGTGCAAACCGCAACCAAAAGAACGCGCAAAAGTTTTGGGACTTCCGCCCCTTCACCGCCATCCTCGAAAAAGCAAAGCACGCGCCGAAGAATTATGTATCACTGGATTTATTAAAAGATCTGCAAGTCATCCCCAGAATCGGAATCTTAACCCACCAAGAATGGCTCCCGCCGCCCCAATAAAAAAAGCCCACCTTTTGGGTGAGCTTCTTTATTTTTAAGTCCGTTCAGAACTAGAAGTCGCTGATACTATCGACCAACGTTGGATAATCCACGAACGGGTTTCTGTTGAACTGAGCTTCAAAGATCTTGTTGTTGCGATCTAGCTCTTCATCGTCTGGCGGATTTTCGCGGTTCCATTTGCGAAGAATGGCTTCTTCATCTGGTGGAATCGGAAGGTCGTAGCGAAGAGAGAAGTAGAACAAGGCGCGAGCTACGTGACCCTTATGGCTTTGAGGTGGTTCGAAAATCTCGTCACGGTCGCCATCACCAATACCGAAACGCGAAGCCGTACATTTCAAAGTTTGCGTGTCGGACTTCACTTCACCAAACCACTGGTTGCCACGGATCGAGTTCAATTGAGAATCCGTCGGGAACAAATGGTGAAGGTCAGATTTTTGCGTGTCTTTATCGAAACGACGGCTGAACAAGCTTTGTGGCCATGTGTGCTCTACGTTCACCACTGTGTTGTCAGGGATGGAACCCGGAGCCGGTGCACCTCTACTGCGGAAATCTGCGCGAGTTTTATAGTTATCGCAGTAAAAGTCTTTAACTGAATAAGTGTGAGAGTTTTGATCGTAAGCCAAATAGAATTTGCCCATCAACCAAACGCGAGCACCGTTGTACCCGATTTTCGTGTGTGCGTAACAGCCCTTAGCCGCTTGGCAATCAGATACGATCATATCGTAGTCACTATCCTGAGGGATGTGATAGCTGCGAAGGACTGATTTAATTCTGTAGATCAGATCTGCATCGGTTTTACCAGAAGCCAGATCTTGATAGAACTCAACCCCATAATATGGAATCGCTTGGGACGTTTGAGCCGCATAAGCAGCACCAACGAAAAACAATGTGGAAAACACAATCACTGACTTAATGAGCTGGGTTAGCTTCATTCGGGTCCACCATTCGGTAAAGGGGGTGATTTTTCAGCCTCTGTCGCTGACCACTTTTGCTGGATCAGTGCACATATGTCAATGGGGCTATAAGAAATTCCCGGTCAGGGTTGTGTTAAGGAAGAGCCCCTGGAAAGGACCCCTTGTCGGTAGGCAAAGCCACCTAAGATACCGAAAAGACTGCCGCCCAAATGAGCCGCGTATGCCACTCCCGTTCCTAAACCTTCCGGAGCTGACCAAAGATTAGCCAGATCAGTAATTAAAAAGAGAGGGATAATCAAAAGAGTCGGTAAAAAAATCGCACCATAGTGCTCTGGCAAAGGAGTGATAAAGTACACATAACGAACACGAGCCTTGGCCTGAGCCACACAGTAAAACGCCAGGAGCGCACTCACAGAAGCACTTGCCCCAACCATTGGGACAACCCCTTGCCCTTGTGACAGCAAGAAACCCAAGCCACCTGCAAAGCCCCCAACAAGATAGACCACCAAAAGCGCAGCACTGCCCGCCAAGCCTTCAACGGCAGCACCCATGACTACCAGAAACAGTAAATTGGAAAACAAATGCATCCAATTGGAGTGTGAGAATTGATAGGTCACCCAGGACAGAGGACCTTTTTCAACAGAACTTAAACCAAAGCGAAATAACAGCTGCTTTTTATAATCCGTGCGGAATTTTTTAAAGTCTTCTTTCCAAGTCGCGATCTGCACCTGATCACCCTTGTAAGAGCGAAGCTCTCCGTCCTGTAGGAACTGGGAATCACGAAGTGCATAGGCCCCTAAAATCGCCAGTTGTTCACTGTTAGAAGTACTTACCTGTTGAACCCATTGCGGAGTTTCAGCCAAGGTTTCTGGAGGCAGATTTTGCAGGTGTTGGTAATAAAGGCGTCCCGTCAGAGTCATGCCTTCTAAATCAAAAAGGCGATTGTTGGAAAGGTCATTACTGGCGCCACTAAAGATCAAAATAAAAATAAATACATTCAACGCCGCAAGAGTGAGCGTTAAAGGAAAGCGCTGAAACTGTCTGAGATCTTCAGGACAAGGTACGATCATTGAACACCGTACTTTTCCTTAAAGTCTTCAATCCAAAGTTTTCCACCATTAACACTCGCAGGAACACGGCCGCCCTTTTTCTGCCCCATGGACTTTTGCAAAGCCCAGATCGAACGGACATATTTTTTATCCATGGCCTGTCTTAAAGCAGTTACAGATTGCAGATCCTCGATCAATTCAAGACTGCCCTCGTAATCGCGTTGATTGTAGCGCTGATCCGCTTCTAAAACCTGAGTGACCCAAAGTTTTTCAGAGGCATCACTCAGTTGCACGTCTTCGGGATGATCCAGATATTGCGCCAGCACGCAGCCCGTGGAGGTTCTTTCTTCACAGACTTTCTTAAGGTAATCCACACGATCCGCTCCTTCACTCAGCAAGAACTTGGCAAAGTACGCCATCGCCTGCGAGTTCACCGGATCTCCCCACAAGGACAGTTCAGCTTCTTTGTGCAAGCAATCAGCGGAAATCTCTTTCAGCAAAAACAAAGACAAAGCAGCATCCAGGCGTTGAGTCCCCATCAAATCTTTATCTTTGATTTCTTTGCAAGCGGCATCACTGTTGTTAGCGGCCACTTGAAACTCACCCGCTGTCAATCCGTGATAACTCTTCATCAGACCTAAAAAACCAACCAAGGCGAGCATAGCAAAACTTAATTGCATCCATGATGTGATCAAACGCTGCTCATGCGGAGCTGGACCGCGATCATGTCTGCTTTTTAAGGTGATCACCATGGTATCAGAAGCTTTTTCGTGGAAAGCACGACGTAAGGGATGAGCGATAATTCCTAAAAATGGAATCGCGAACATCGCAAAGGAAGCACACCACATTACAGAGCGCACTAGGCACTGAGAAAATGTCAGGCGTGTTTGCTGTTGTGGATACGACACCACTCGCATTTGCAAAAAGAACTGTCCAGGTGTCGCCTGAATTAAATAAAGAAAGGCTGCTTGCAACAAAACCACTGCTACGGCAGACACCGCCAGGATCATCAACGCCGCCACAATCCCCTCTTCGGAACGGGAGTTCAGCAAAAAGAATGTTTTTGCCTGACGAACCAGGCCCGACACCAAAAGACTGATGACTGGTGAAAAGATCAAAAAATCCAGAACGAGGGCAAGGAAACGATCCATAACAAATGCGATCGCCGGCTCTTGCTTGAACTGTTTGGAATTATTGATTTCTGGAGCCGATAGATCTGGAAATAGCATACAGAACGTATCGGCCTGGGACAGAAAGGACTAAAGGAATTATTGAGTAAATCTCAGAGAGTGAACGCGCCCTTCAGAGTCGATTCCAAAGTGCGCTTTGCCTACGATAGTCTTGGAGTCGTCAATGAGGTTGAAGACTTGCTCAGAGGCGTCAGCGGTCTGAACCGGACTTACTTCTGAATATTCCAAACCGAATGCATCGGCATACTTCGTCAGGAAATTGGCTTTGTTGCTGATAGAAAGGGCTTTCTCGCCGGCTTGAGCATCGATGAATTCCAGACTCTCAATTTTACCTTGAGAGATCTTCATGCCGTATTTGCCCTCCAGATAACCAAAAATCAAATCATCGCGCAAAGTGGGCTTTTCCGCCAAGGCCGCAACGAAAGATGTTTTTTCAGAGGAAAGTTTTTTAGCGATTTCGTGTTCCCACTTTACGTCGCGTGCAAACACACCCGGTTCGAAGCTGGCAATACCACGGTTACCACGAGCACCTAATGCTGTTTCAGAATTATCGACCAACCATTGGTTTACGAAGACAGTCATCAAGGCCACTGAGGCGATAGATAGTACTAGGACAGCTTTTTGCTCCTGGACTTTGTCCTGGAATCTTTTACGGAAAGATTTGTCTTTAGGAAACTCTATCACTTTTGCATTCCCCATGTTTCTGTTCTCCATCGCAAGTAACTTTAACCAGCAACGCTGGTTTGCATATCATTCAAAGGCTACCCTGCGAAGGGCGTGCCGCTTGGGCGGTACTTTAATTCACTTAGACTCAGTATGACCGATAACCGATTAAACAAACGCACAAAACTTGTTTGACGTCTCACAATGATCGTCTCATATCGAGTCACAAAAATCAGGTCCAGCCTCACTGTTAAGACTCTAGTCCTGGTAAGATTTTACCCAGGAATCAATGCCAGCCTGCATTTGCGGCAGATTATAATAGAGTACTTTATCTAACTGCACACCATGCCCTTCGATACGATGACCTTTACCACTGATGTACAGCGCTTCCGGAATAGAAATCTGCACTCCAGGCGCCAATTCATCCATTGGATACCACACGCCCACCAAAAGTTGACCGCGCGAAGGAGCCCCGCGAAGTGGTGCCCCTTTGTACTCTTTAAGTGCTTGGCCCACCATCTCCGCAACCGATGACGTTCTGCCGTCCACTAAGACTTTCAAACTACCGGTATAACAATTTGGCGAGCGGAATGTTCTTAAGTTTACTTCACGGCTTTTCTCTAAAATCTCAAGCTGTTTTTCGTCATTCAAAATATCCGGCATCTCGGCTTTGCCTAAATTCGACTTCGGTTTTTCGAGCCTTCCCACCAGAGTGGGTTCACAGATAAACATCGACAAAAATCTTAAGCCTGCCACAAAATTACCGCCGGCGTTGTTTCTTAAGTCGATGACCACCGAGCGATACTTTTTAAGTTCATCGGCGATCGGTTTTATTTTTTCATCTTTGAAAAACTCCGCGCGGAAAGATGGAACTTCTAAAAGTGCCATCTTATCTGAGACCTTGGTGATCTGCATGTTCTCGTCACGCTTCACGACTCCAGGATGAAGTTTCAATGTGAATTCATCATTGCCACGGTGAACCTGATAGTCGCCCGCTTCGGACTCCATCGCCCAAGAACTTGGTTGTTCTCCATTGATGGTGACAATGACATCACCTTTTTTAAAACCCAATCTCTCAGCTGGCGACTGGGGGAAAACTTTAAAAACAACAAGTTCGCTATCCACGAACTCTCCACTGAGCCCCGTCTCTTTGACTTCACCTTTCCAGATACCGCGAACTTCCGGGGCATCATAGATTTCCAAGTGAGAGACCTGCAGGGTGCTCAGCGTATTATTGATATCACGAAGAATAAGATTCTTTTTGGTGTAAGGAGTGACCATCTGACTGCGTTGCATACATTGTCGATGCCACTGGGAAATCTCCTTGTTCGGGAGATAAATTTTATCCAGAACCAAGTCGCACACCACAGGATACGGATTCACAAACGATTGATTCATCGTCAGCTGGAAAGCTGCGTAAGCAAATCCCAGAGTTAAAAATACGGCGGCGATTCTATTTAACATTTCATCCTTGACGAAAAAATGGACTCCTTACGGAATCCATTTTTCCAATTTTCCATTGTCCATTAAGCAACTTCCATTGCCGAAGACCTTCGAAAATTAAGCGGCAACCACTGTTTTTTTCTTGCGAGCTGCAGAAGGGTCAATGTGATATTGCTTAACTTTGCGATACAAAGTCGCGCGACCGATACCCAAAGCTTTAGCAGCTTCAGTCAGGTTGCCTTTGTATTGAGCGATAGCGTTCTCAATTGCGTGTGCTTCCATCTCTTCCATCTTTTGAACGTTAGTAGATGCTGCAGTTGGCGTTGGGAACTGGATCAAATTACCGTGACCTGAGTTATCAGTAGTCACTGGACTGTTGCCAGAGATCAAAGCCGGAACACCAGCTGAAAGCTGTTGTCTGAAAAATGCATTATCAAGACCTTCTCTCCATTGAGCTGAAGAATAAGCCTGAACTGTCACATCGTGCTGCTCCCAGTACTTCTTTGCGTTTTCTACGGTTTCCTGGTTATCGCTCACCACGATCATTACTGTGCGTGACATTCTTGTCCTCCCTATTTGAAACAATTTGCAATCATATTTGACTCACTTTGTACCTATCGGCGTTTCATCGTGAGAATTTAGGGCTAGTTGCAATTTTTTTTTGAGACACTTTAACGGCGCCAAATCACTAGACTTTTGACGGGTATGAAAATACCAGTTGCATTAAAATTTGTGAATTTTGACGTAAAAATGGTCGTTACTGGATCGCGATAGGCGGACGCACTGGACGTTTTAACGCCTCAACAGGCATTAAAAATACTGGGGCTTCAGCCCTTAATTCAGCAGCCATGCTCTGAATAAAGGCGCTGTATTTAGAAAGACTCGTGTAATCACTCTTGTGATGGCAATCAAAATAGCCCGGGCGTGCCGCATGAGTCGCTCCGACAACCACCCACCCTTGCGCCGTTTGCAAATACGCAGGGCCACCGGAATCACCGAAGCAAGCACCCTTGTACTGAGACTGATCGATCACCAGATAATCATCCACCAAAGAATCCAAAGTCACTTCGACTTGATTCATTGAAAGAGCTGCAGTGCCCTTTTCGTCATTGGTCGTTCCAAAACCTGCCAATAACAATTTACTTTGCGGAGGGATTTTATCGGTATCCGCATGAATCGCGACGGGAGTATAGCCCATCGGTGCATTAGTACTTAATTTTAGAAGAGCAATATCGTGTTCCGTTGTCCAATAAAGTTCCGCGTCTTCTCCGGGCTTTTGAACATTCCCATAATCTGGATGAGAAATATATTCTTCCACCCGAGTCATCGACAAACTGGATTTAGGAAGTTCGTCTCCGAAGCTCACATACACAATTGTATAAACCGACTGCATACAGTGCGCAGCGGTCACCACCAGATTTTTAGAAATCAAAGTGCCTGTGCAGAGAAATTCTAAACCACGACGGCCCGTCGTATACACGGCAACGGTTGCCGATCGAGCGAAGTCCGTGGATTTCACAGCTTCGCCGCCGATAATGGAATCTTGAGAGTTGATGTCTCCAGAGGAATAGAGATGCGGAGCTTGTCTGGAACAAGCTGCTGTCAGGATCAACGCTATAATTAACGACAATGATCTCAAAGCATTCCTCACCGTGTTTAAGTTCGTGAGCCTAAGGGCTTACGAATTGCGGATACTCACCTTGCATTGTTTCCGCTGCATAATTCAAGAAGTCTTTATAGTTAACAAGGAGTGTATAATTGCCGTAGCTATGGCAATCAACATATCCAGTCTCAGGGCCACGAGTCGCTCCCGCTAAAATCAAGCCCATAGAAGTTTCAAGATAAGCAGGACCGCCAGAATCTCCGTTACATGCGCCAGTTCCACGGGTTTGATTTACGACGATATCAAGGTCACGGATTTGCACGAACTCCACCTCGGTTTTTTGCAAAACAGTGGTCTTGATAGTTTTCGTTTCAGACATACGTCCCCAGCCAACCAAAGTCATGGCATGACCTGGCTTCAAAGCATGTCCATCATCCCAGATAGGAACCGGAGTGTAACCTTGAGGAGCGCCGCCTAACAATTTCACCACGGCAACGTCATTGATCGTGCGCTGAGTGCGCTCATTCATACCGAAATCACGGTGACTGATGGCTTCTTCAATTTCCACTAAACGTGAATCGTTCCAATCCGAAGGAAGAGTCGCACCAAACAGAATTTTCGTCGGTGCTCTTTCAAATACGTCAGCACAGTGAGCCGCCGTTACAACCAGATCGTTGGAAATCAATGTGCCCGTGCAATAAGCCGCAATCGAACCATCACGCGTTTGCGCAACCAAACCTACTGTAGACGCGGCATAAGCTTCATTTGCAGAAACATCATAGCCATTGATAATGCCGGCTTTTTTCGCCTCACCGACATTTGCTACTTCGGGATTATTCTTTGTGCAGGCAGCCAGTGCCAGCAGCGGAATCAAAACTAGTTTTTTCATAAAAGTTCCTTTTTAAATTTTTATTCCGTAAATACCAAAGCTTCGCCACCCAGAACTTCCGCAACTTTCACCAGAAAATCACGAAACCCCGGAAGAGAAGCATACACCACATGATGGTGGCAATCCTGATCACCGTAGGCGGCCCCACTGGTAGCACCCACGACAACCAAGCCTTTATCCGTTTTTAAATAAGCAGGCCCGCCGGAATCTCCCCAACAAGCTCCTGTGCCTTTGGTTTGATCCACTTCAATACGACGATCTTCAACTTTCACAATATTCACGTTCGTCCATTGCAAGAATTTGGACATAGCGGATGAGTCCTCTTGTGTACGACCAAAACCCGCGATCAACAATTCCTGATCTGCCGCCAACGAAGACTCTGATCCCAATATAGGAACAGGAACTGCCCACTTTGGGGCCTGAGTTACAAGTTTAATCAAAGCCACATCTTTTAATTCATTAATTGAGCGCATGGCATCGGCCATCCCATGCGGCGGATAAACCATGTCATACGTATAAGCTCTTTCGATTTCCCGAAGTTCGCCTTCATTCTTGGAAGAATAAGTTTCAGAGCCGAAAGATACTTGAACCTGATATCCCGACAACAAAGGATCCACACAATGAGCTGCCGTCACCACCAGGTCTTTCGACACCAAGGTACCCGTACAAAAAGACTTCGTACGATCTGCATCCACCATAACCAACGCCACAGTCGATCGCGATAAATCACCATCGAACGCTGCCGTCTGACCATTGATGATTTTCTCCCCTTGCATTTCCGGCGAAGGACCCGAGTTCTTATTAGAACAGGCCACCAAAGCAACAAGAGGAAGCAGCATCCACATCTTCACGCAAACAACTCCAAGTAAAAAATGATAAATTCACTTAAGCGAAATCCGGGCCAGATTTTTAAAGACCAGCAGGCCTATAAAGGAGTTGAGACGACATGCCCCCAAAAAGCAGGAAGCTTTTACCGATCTCGCCGACAAACTATTAGACAGTTTTAAGGCCGGAAAAAAGGCAAAAAAAAAGACCGCCTTGTGAGCGGTCTTTTTCTATTTTCGATTCTCGATTTTGATTCTCGATTATCTGCGGCCGGATTTGATTTTCACTTGAAGTTTAGAGATCAAGTGAACAGCCATTTTTTCTTGCACGCGGCACATTTTAAGTTCGTCGCGGCGGTAAGATCTTTGAGAAGGAGTCAAAGTTCCAGTCTCAAGTTCCATTTCGTAATCAAGTTTAGAAGAACGGATGCCTTCTAGCTCTTTAGTTTGTGTCTTGAAAAGTTTCGTTACGCCAGACAATGGAGCAACTTCGATCCACTCTTCTTTACCACGGTACCAGCTCACCATACGCAAGAAGCGAGCTTTATTTTTCGCTAGCGTAAATTTTGGGAAACCTGTGTCTGGAAGCTCAAGGATGTTTTCAACATCATCAAGGTTCAAGTCATCTTCTTCACCTTCACCAAGAAGGTTGTCAGAAAGTCCCGCTAATACTGCAGCTTCTGATTCTTCGTCTACGTCGATATCGAATGCTGACGTTTTTTTGGTATTCTTCTCATCAAGGTCAGAATCCAAATCAGAATCAATTTCTTCGGCCATGTTATTGCCTGGATTGATCAAAGCGAGCCTCCCCCAAGTACCAAGTACAGTACATATCTTTTAAAACACTGATTGAAAGTGGGATGAGTTATATCGCAACTTTCACGATGACACAATATGTTAATTGCGTGAAAAAAGGTGAAAATCACAGGATCGTCTCTACAAAGCCGAATCTATCTTCGGATTTTTTCGTCGACCCTGCGTGCCTATTTTGCAAGCAAAAACTATTTATAAGCTGTCACATCTACTCTGAAACCACCGGTTTTTTTCCAGAAGTATTTATTGGTCGCAGTGATGCGAATTGCAGAGATCGGACGTCCTTCTAAATAGGCATTGCGGGATGATCCGGCCACTAGTTCACCGACTAAATTGTACTCAAAACGTGTGTCTGGGTAGTCGGCATACATAATATCGACAGATTTAATTTTCACATTATTGCGCGTTCCCGTGAGTCCTACTCGTGTAACACGTCTCCAGGAGCTGTTTGGGTAAAAAGTAAAGGTGCGCTCTTTAAAGCGTCCTGTATCCCCGGCTCCTAAACTGTAATCCCGTGATTCCCCTTGGGGTGGTTGAGGGTATTGCGGAGGCTGTGGGTCTTCTGGTGCAGGATAAGGAGGAGGTTGCGGACGAGGATGCGGGGTTGGCTGCTCATGACCTGGCTCATCCGGCAGTGGCATCGGCAGATCTTCTTCGGCGTGGGAGTAAGACAGGGAAAAAACAGTCAGAACAAGTACAATCCATTTCATGGCGCTGGCCTCCTATTCTCACAAGAAAATAAAAAACCAGCGTCCCTTTCAATCACTGAAAGGATGGATTGTCAGAAAACAGCGGGCAAAGACTAATCGAAGCGTAAATGCTTAACAGATTCGCCTGAATCTCTTAGTTCACGAAGAGCATCGATCCCGATGTTCAAGTGTTTATCGACGAAGTTCGTCGTTACTTTCTTGTCGCTTTCCTCGGTTTTTACACCGTCAGGAATCATCGGGTTATCAGATACCAACAACAAAGCTCCACGCGGGATTTCGTTTACAAAACCGGTCACGAAGATCGTCGCTGTTTCCATATCCACGGCCATCGCGCGGGTTTTAGTTAGGTACTCTTTGAACTGCTCATCATGTTCCCAAACGCGACGGTTTGTCGTGTAAACTGTGCCCGTCCAATAATCGCAGTTGTGTTTCGCAATCATCGAGGAAACTGCACGCTGCATACGGAAAGATGGCAAAGCCGGGATTTCAGCAGGAAGGTATTCATTACTTGTTCCCTCGCCGCGAATCGCAGCGATCGGCAAAATAAAGTCACCTAATTGATTTTTCTTTTTAAGACCACCGCATTTACCCAAGAACAAAACGGCCTTAGGATTGATGGCAGAGAGAAGATCCATACAAGTAGCAGCCAGCGCCGAACCCATGCCGAAATTAAGGATCGTGATATTTTCCGCCGTCGCACTTTGCATTGGGCGATCCAAACCTTGGACCGGAACATTGAATTTTTCTGCAAACATTTTTACGTAATTGCCAAAGTTCGTAAGCAAAATATAGTGGCCGAACTCATTCAAAGGGACGCCTGTGTAGCGAGGCAGCCAGTTGTCTACAATTTCCTTTTTTGTTTTCATTCTTATCCTTAACTTTTCTATCGTCAGATGAATTGATCAAGGATAGCATGCTTTTACCGCACAGAAAAGGGGCATTATATGAGCGTCACTGAAAACAGCATTCTAATGGAGATTCCTCCGCGTCTACTTTCATTGGGTGGCGGTTCTGAAGTGCATCGCATGATTCCCTACGCTAAGAAGCGCATGGTCGGACCGTTTATCTTTTTCGATTATTTTCCCGCAACAGAATTCGCTCCCCAGCAGGGAATTCACGTGCGTCCTCATCCCCACATTGGGCTTTCAACATTGAGTTATCTTTTAGAGGGACAAGTTCTGCACCACGATAGCCTCGGGAACAAACAATTACTCAATCCCGGAGATGTGAATTGGATGACAGCGGGGGAAGGAATATCCCATTCCGAAACCACGCCGGCTCATTTGAAAGACATTCCTCACCGTTTGCACTTGCTGCAATTTTGGGTGGCACTGCCACTGGCTGAAGAAGATCGCAAGCCAAGCTTCAACCATCATCCCAAATCCACCATCCCCCGCTTTAAAGTGAAAGATGCGGATGTCCTGATGATTGCTGGCGCAGCTTTGGACCACGCCTCCCCCGTCGAAGTTTTTTCAGATCTGTTCTTCATGGATGTTCACTTGAAAAAGGACAAAGAATTTTACTTTAATCCAAAGGGTGACGAACTGGCGTTTTATATTTTGAAAGGCAGCCTTAAAGTCGGCGAAAAGGTCATTCCGCCGGATGATTTTGTGGTCTTAAACCAGGGCTCGGCCTTACATGTGTTTGCTGCCGAAGATTGTCAGTTTATTGTTTTGGGAGGCACCCCCCTCCCAGAGCCTCGCCATATTTATTGGAATTTTGTTTCCTCCTCCAAAGAGAAGATCGAAGTCGCCAAAGCGAAATGGGCAAGCTTAGAATTTCCTCAGGTCCCAGGCGAGCCCGACATCATTCCTCTGCCCGAAACATAGGAAAACTGTCTGAAAAGCTGACACCTCTAAATAAATTTCCCGTGAGTACTCATTGAGCTCCTGTAATGGATAAGACGGAGTGGTTTTGTGATAAAACTGCTTCGTTATTTTATTAATCAGGAGATTTCATGAAACTTCTTATTTCTTTTTTCATCTTAGCTTGCACTATTCAGGCAAATGCGACTGTTTACGACTATGGCGTCGAAATGGTCAGACCGGATGGTTGTGAATTCAGATGGCCCTTCCATGAACAGGGCACACCCGAACCAGAAGGCGTCGCGTGGAAAGGCAAATGCGTCGGCAACAAGGCTGAAGGATATGGTCTGATGTTTGAGATGAATTCATCCACGTCCTATTTTATGCGCTATTCTGCCGGTAAAAATCATCCATTTGTTATGGAAATCAAAAACGGTGTAGCGAAACCTGTTTTCCTTTCTGCAACTGGTGTGGGCGTAACGCCCGACTATGACGGCTGCCGTAAATATAAAAAGGAATGCGATCTTCATGTTCAGATGTACAATGAAATGAAGTCGTCACTTCCAAAAAATCCATATGCTGGTAAATCTGACAACAATTCCGGCAAAAACTCTGGGTCCTCATCTGGTGGCGGAAATTCTTCTTCGTCAGTTGGCGCTCTAGGTCCTGTCACACCTCCTCCTGCTGATTTCTTAAGAGCTATTAAAGGTGAGCGTGTTGCTTGTACCGAAGCAGCTTTGGGGGCGCTGGGTAACAAAATGATGGACAAATATGGTGCTGAGCTTCGTACCAATAGTATGTGTACAGTGGCTCGCGGGACTGCGAAGGCTCATTACGAAGTGATCATTTCGATTGAAAAAAGCTGTCCTCCAGAAAAAATTCCCCAGGTGGCAGATATGCAACCGCTACGGGAAGTATTGCAAAGTGCCTTGGACACCATTCACTTCTCTTGCCCCTAGTAAGGTTTAAAAACTTAAAATCTGAAAAGCCCCTGCGAACGCGGGGGCTTTTTTTTACCATTAAGACGCGGCGGCGCATTACGGTATCATTTGATTTACATTAGGCATCATGGGTAGTCTTGCGGTGGATGTGCGGCTGTAGTTCAGCTGGATAGAGCACCTGGCTTCGAACCAGGGGGTCGGGAGTTCGAATCTCTCCAGCCGCACCATTTTTTTCGCCGAGCTAAAGCTATCAATTGCCTTGCAGCATTTCATCCCGACCTCTTTCGATTGACCCCATTGTTGAATCCAAATAGCTCTTATATGTCTTAATAATTTAAGGAGCATATATGAGAAAATTGGTTTCTATCGTGGCTTTCATGACTTTCGCCGGCGTTGCAGCTCAGGCATCTTCTATCAACGTGCATGGCACTTGGGGCACTGATTCAGTTAACTGGGAAATTCGTGGCGACGAAAAACAACAAACTTGGAATTTGACGACCGGTTCAGCGCAAAAAGTTTTGGCGATCCAAACTGAAGCGAACAACGTCCAAATCACTTCTGCTGATGGCAAGTCTGCTTTGGCAATTTCTTATGCTCCCACAACAACGCTATTCAAAGGCCAACTTGATGGCCGCGCGGTTGACTTGAAAGTGGATCACACAAACAACGGTACTCACTGGTTTGCGGGAGTTTTCAAAGACCACCGCCCGTCTTTGCGTATCGATGTTCCGCAAAATGAAAAAGAAGGCCGTGCCACGGGTTTCTATAAAAATGAATTGGCCGATCTTTACATCATTCCTACAAAAATGGGTTACTACCTTAAAGGTTACATGAACGGTTACTGGATCGATCTTGATATCAAAAAGAACGAAGACAAAACATATTCTTTCGAGGGCGCCTACCTTAACAAGAGAATGTCTTTGTCAGTAACGGCGGATACAGCGATTGATGACGTGATTGAGTATCTTTTGCTGGATATGCCACTTCCAGGGATCGACTTTTTGAATCTTAAGAAAGATGGATTCTAAGGGCAATTGACACACTCACCAAGACTCCTCATCATAAAAGGATAAGGAGTCTATGATGAAATCACTTTTGTCCGTACTTGCGCTTTCTGCTATTTCTGTTATTGCACATGCTGATGAAGGCAAGATGCCATCCCCACCTTTTAAATCTGATTACGGTAAATATGAAATCACGGGTTGCGCTGGTCAAACTTTCCAATTGGACTGCAAGCTTAAATCTGTGACTATTGGTGCGGCAAATCCCGATACAAATCCCAAAGGTAAAGGCCCCTCTGTGGGATTCGTGTTCAAATCGGAAACAGATGCCATTGTGAAAAGTGATATCTGGCTTTCAGCTTCAGACAAATACGAAGAGGAAGACGATAAGCATACTCTGACAACAGACAAAACTAAAAACACGACGAACTGGAGTGAAGAGTCCCAGGAAATCACTTTGGACAAATCAGACGCCAAAGAGTGGACTTTGACATTCGTCGTGAATCGCGAAAACCTGGGTAAAAAGATCAAGCGTCAGATCGAATTTAAAATTAAGAAAAAATAATCCCGCTCAATCTCTCCTTGTGACAGATTGAGTTCACAAGGAGAACTTATGAACAAGATTTTGATTATCGCCGCGTGCCTGGTGGCTCAAGGCGTGCACGCCGCAGACTCGCGTGATTTCGATGCCAATGGACTGACGAAGGTTTCCGTTGAAAACTACAATGGTGAAGTGACCATCAACGCTGCCGACGGTTCAAAATCCATCGTGACAATCACGAAAAACACAATGCCTGACATGTGCAAAGTAAACGCTGAACGCTCAGGTACAAAACTATCCATCGAAGTAAAACGCAAGGGCAAAGCTGATTGCCAAGTCGATATGGATATCAAAGTTCCTAAAATGGTAAAATTGGATTTGGAAGTTGGGACCGGAAAAGTTTCCATCAAAGGCACTCAAGGACACCTGAGCTTTAAAATGGGTGCAGGTTCCTTTATAGCGGATGGCAGCTTTGACAGTGTTGAAGGAAAAACTGGAGCTGCTACGACTGAAATCAAAGGCATCACGGGAGACACTGAATTTAAAACTGGTAGCGGCAATGTGACCTTGCAATATTCATCCTTGCCACAAAAAGGAAAATTGGAATTCAAAAATGGCAGTGGAAATTCCACGCTCCTTCTTCCTAAGGGCAGTCAGATCAATGCAAAATTAACTGCATACACAGGTCACATGGAAAACGAATTCGGCTCCAACAAAGATGCTAAATTTTCTGTTGAAGCGAAATCCGGTTCTGGGGATTTAAAAGTAAAATCGTACTAAGAACGAATTTTTGGAGCGTCCGAGAAGAAATTAAAGAAATTGAACCATTGTTCCGGGTACTGATTCATGACTTCTTCCAGGCGTAACACGTATTGAGTGAGCAGGTTTCCAACCTGCTCATCTTTTGGCAAATGCGCCACAGAATCTGATTTAAATGTATAAACCTTGTACTTCAAATCTTCCGACTTAAATGCAAACACAAAATAGATCTCGGCCTGACTTGCTAAAGCTACGCGCATGGGCGTCGTATCAAAAGCAGCCAGCTTGCCAAAGAATAAACGCAAATCCAGACTGCGACTAACCGGACGGTCCCCCATCATCCCGACGAAGTGTCCCTCGTTCAAATGATCTTTGACCTTCAAAATCGTGTTTTCTGAAAGATTGAAAAATACAACTTCAGCCTTACTGCTTTGAGAAGATTGATGAGTGTACTGTCCGGGAATTCCATGCATCACGGCGAGCATCTTTTTTTCTGAAGGCAATCCTGCAAAGAAAGTCATCGCAAGTTCCCACCCACCGACGTGGCTCGCAACTGCCACCAGTCCGTTCGGACTTGTTTCAACGTTTCGCACAAAGGCCTGAACACTTTCATCCAGTTCATACCCAAAGATAAGCTCCTGGCTTTCACGCTGAATGGCACGATCCACCAACGTCTGAGCGAAAACCATCAATTGCGCAAAAATCTTTCTTTGGCGCTGCCACCAGCTGTATTGGGGGCGCACAACTTTCCAATACTCATTGAAATACAAACGGGTTTTACGAGCGAAAAGGTAATAGTAGAAAACTACAAAATTTAAAAAGAAATAAGCAAAGCGCAGTCCCAGGGTCTTTAGCATTAAGCGCATGATCATAATACCGGTCGCATTCTTATTCTTCCCAGACCACCCCTTGGTATTTGCTTTCTCACGCCCGACCGTTTTTAGCATGTACATGGCAACGAACGCGATCACGCCTAGGCCCAATCCCAAAACGACGGAACCCAGTCCCCAAGCCGTCAAAAATCCTGCAGCTGAGTCATCATGTTTACCGATGACACCTTCACCGATGGCCTTAGAAGCCCAAACCAGGAATGGAATGAATGGGGGGAGCGAAATATTAGTTCCAACCCACATGTAAACGAAGTTCAAGCGGAAAACGAAACTGAACAGCCCCGCAATCCCCGTGTGCAGTCCATACAAAGGTGTCGCACCAATGAATACACCCACGGCAAATGCCAATGAACTGCGAAAAGGAGAAGTCTGTTCGCGCATCATCGCTGCGACTGTCAGCACCGTATTCAGGATCGCGATACGTGTGTTGTCTTTGATTTTATGAAAATGGCTGACTCTTTTTTCCGGAGGAAAATATTTCACTGAAATCTTAACATTTTTGATCTCGACACTTCGCCAAATCAGCCGAGTCAGAACTTCAATTTCAAAATCGTATCTGGTGCAGAAAAATTTCATGTTCTGCAAAAAGAACAGTGGATAAATTCGGTAACCACTTTGGGAGTCAGCCACCCCCACATCGGTTTGATAACGCACCCAAAAATTAGAAAACTTCTTACCGAAGGTGCTGGATCCCGGCACATTCTCCACTTGCATGTCGCGATCACCGACAATCAAAGCCCACGGGTTTTCGCGCGCTGACTGCACCAGCAAAGACATATCCTTAGGATCGTGCTGATCATCGGCATCAATCGCAATAAAGTGCGAGAATCCACGGCGAAGAGTTTCTCTGAACCCCGTTTGGAGGGCGACGCCCTTTCCTTGATTTTGTGGATGACGAACGAAACTGACTCGGGGATGACTGTCAGGGTATTTTCTTTTAAAAAGGTTTTCCACTGGAACATCAGAGCCATCGTCAATAATCAGAACAGGAAAATCACATTCCGCCAGACAGCGCTCGATCACGCTGACCACGGTATTCGGATTATTGTAAACGGGAATCCCCACAACAAATCTGCAATTCATACTACAATGCCGCCTTTACCTGGCCCCAAACACTGTCACGCAGGTGAACAGCATCACGGTATTGGCTCGCATCCACAGCGGGAAGCAAATTGATTTTGACCGGTTGAAAAGGATGAATAAATAAATCCCCGCGCCCCATCACCTGGTCCGTGCCTTGAATGGAAAGAGGCACCACCAGCGCCTGACTTTCAATAGCCAAAGAAAAAAATGCGGAACCAAACTTGTTCACCGAAGGGAATCCTTTATCACAACGAGTGGTCTCGGGAAATATAAGCACCGAACGATTGCGCAGCAACAAGCGATCACGCAAAAGCTTTAATCCCACCATCAAGGAGTTCGGGCTGCCCTTTTCAACTGGGATAAATCCAGCCACCAGCATGAAGGGCGCAAAGAAGATATTATAAAAAAGGGAATGTTTCGCAAGACCACGCAGCCCAGGTATGTAAGAGATCAACAAAAAAGTATCCAGGTTGGAGCGATGATTTGCGACGAAGATAATTTTGCGAGTCTTATAGCGATCATAAAAACCGACAATTTCGTGCAAGTTGGTTTCGCAACGAAGCCACGGCTGAATCTTAAGCAAAAAGCGAATCGCCAAACACTGTACGTATTCGCCTGCATAGCGAATCCGATCCGAAGCCCATCGCCAAGGGGTGAACAATGCCGCCACAAGATAAATTGCAAACGTGAGCACATAGCCGAACAGGATACCGATCACGCCAATCGTCAGGGCAAAATAAATTGACCAGAATATTCTATGAAACCTATAACTGACAGTGTTCGGCATGAAAATCACCCTAGCATAGGATTTCTTGAGATGTCAAAAATTGCACTTGTCACCGGAGCTTCTTCAGGAATTGGTCGCGCCATCGCCATTCGCCTGGCACAGGACGGATTCAACCTCCGCGTGCATTACAACTCCAATCTCAAAGGTGCAGAAGAAACGTTGACTGAAGTAAAGAAGCACTCTCCGGAAAGCAGCCTTTTGCAATTTGATATGGCTGATGCCGAGCAAGTTGAAGCCGCCTTAAAAGACGTGGACGTTCATACACTGGTTAATAACGCTGGGATGCATATCGATGGTATGTCTGCATTGATGTCCAACGACGCCTTTGAAAAAGTCGTGAAAACGAATCTTTTTGGTCCCTTCTATATTTCTAAAATCTGTGCAAAAAAACTTTTGCTGAAACGCGCTGGCTGCATCGTGAATATCTCTTCATTGGCGGGACAAACCGGCAATGCAGGTCAGGTCAACTATGCAGCAAGCAAAGCGGGCTTGATCGCCATGACTAAAACCATGGCCGCTGAATTGGGCCCACGTGGAATTCGCGTGAATGGTGTGGCACCTGGTCTAATCGAAACGGAGATGATTACGAGCATTCCCCACCTGGAAATGCTGAAGAAACAAATTCCCATGGGACGTTTTGGAAATCCTGACGAAGTGGCTGGAGTCGTTTCGTTCCTGTGCTCCAAAGATGCCACTTACGTGAATGGTCACACCATCAGCGTTAATGGCGGTCTGTTTCCGTCATAAACTTGTAAGAAGTCGTTTTAATTTTAACTTCGTATTGCCCCTTGGTTTCCACCAGCATATTAAGTGGAATACCCAGGGAGTCATATCCTGAAAATGTCACGTGGGCTTTAATACCGTCTTGATCGATATCGGCTTGATCACCCTGGATACGTGGATCGTCTTTTTTAAGGTTCACGATGGTTTTAACCAATTTAAAAATCTTGATGAAAAAATCTTTGTGCTGGTTGATTTGCTCAATCGTGCTTTCGGCTTGAATGGGCTGACCTTCGACTTCTTTGATCTTAAAAAGCGAAAAGCCAAAGGAGTTATATCCGTAAAATAGCGTTTCAGAGGGCTTTTTTTGAACGATACAGCTGAAATCAAAGTTCTGAACAGGTTTCGCGACTGAAACTTCCACTTCCACGTCTTGGGAGTAGCGTCCATCTGGGAAAAGTAACTGCCCCTGCCCACTGGGCACGACTTGCTTACTCGCACAGGCAATCAAAAATAAAAAAGGCAGAAAAATCAACGTTCTCATTTTTTCGACCTCTTCATATGTCTTTGCTCCATCAATAAGAACTTTTTAAGTCCCCAGCGTGTTCCGAAATAAGTCCCCACTGTTCCAAAGAAAAGGGCGAAACCCAATTGATGCAGGATCGGATGCTTGGCAAAGACCATCGGGAAAAACCCGATAACATTGGTCATCGCGGCCAATCCTAAAACTGATTGAATGATATTGTATTCTTCTTCCGGCTGTTTAAAGGCATAGAAGTCTGTCACGAATACACCGTAATCGATACTAAATCCAAAGACCATCAAAAGCCCCAGAACTGAAATCAAATCCAGGGAACCGCCTTTAAAGAAATTCGCGATATAAAACAAACCCAAGCCACTTAAAAACGGAATGTAAGCCGCTACCACCCAATAGAAATTTCGGTAGTATACAAATAACACAATCGTCGAAAGCAAAAGCGCCACTGGAATCATCCATTTTAAGTCGCTTTCCAATGAATCAGAAAAACCCTTGATGGAATCCACCAACGAGTGAGCCTCTGGGAATTTTTCCTTAATCAGGTTTTTTTGCTCCTCTGTCTCGCCAAAAAACACGGAAATAAACTGCCCACGTCCCACCAAGTGATTCAAATAGTCTTTTCGCGCCAAATCTGCGAACTGCAAAACTTTATGGTCGTCAGCACAAATATTTTCCATGAATGGCGCAAAGACTTTCAACTCACTGACGGAAAGACGCTTACGAAGGTGATGACAACCACCCTCTTGCCAGGATTCAATATTCGCCTTTTGCGACTCTATCGGCGGCAGATATTCACCTAACCCAACATAGGAAACTTTATTAGCCGCACTCCATGTCCGTTCTTCATCGGTCTTAAGATAAAGATCCTTTTCATCGTGCAAAAGCAAATAGGTTTCACGCTGAGCACCTTGAGAGAAGAACCAGTTTGTCGCGTTTTGATCCCCCGGCAACTGATAGTTGAATTTACGCAGATCAAAACTTAAATCCACGCGGAATGAACCGACGATTCCCAAAACAATCAAAAGAGCGATAACAAGACCGCTGCCTCGGAAATCTGGAAAATACCAATCGATAGGTTTCAAAGTGAAATACTTTGGAAGGTACTTGCATAGCAGGAAAAAAATCACGAAGCCAAATAAAATACCCAGCGTTCCAAATACCATCATCTGACGAATCAGTGGAATTCCGCTAAAGGCTAAAATTCCCAACCCCACCAACGTCGTCAAAAATCCGACAAGATTTGATTTCCAGGTTTGCTTTGATTCCTGATTGAAAGCTCCGTGCAATCCATAATCAACGGCAAGTCCCACGATTCCTGAACCGAACGCCAGGGTCAAACCATGAATGCTGCCATAAAAAAGTTCTGTCACCCAGCCTGCCAAAAACATGGCGATGGCAACCGGAGGAAATAAAAGCAAAGCCCCCACGCGGCCCTTTAAAACCAGGAAGGCAATAAAGCCCACAAGAACAGCGACCCCCACCCACGAGACAATTTCCATGTCTTGGTGAACTTGTTTCTCGTTGGAATAAGATGCCCCATGAGCACCGACCAAATGAACATTCTCAAATTTCTTAAGATCTTCCATCAGATCTTGAACGTTGGTCATTTTAGGTTGAACTGCAAATTGCAAAGGAATCACCAGGCGCTGAGTTTTTGGCTCTAGCAAGAATCCCTGTTCACGGGTAAAGGCTGCTGGAGTCATGGCCTGACTTTTTTGCAGATAAATCTGCCATTGATCCGTCGGGTCCATGCGCTTGAGATTAAAGAAATCTTTTTTATCGGAGCTTATGAAGCTTAATTCTGCCATCGCGCTCTGAATGGCGTCTTCATAGTGTTTGGGTGATGCGGCTGTGGCGTGGAAGTTTTCGCGCAATACCAGATCCTTGGACCACTCCTCCAAAGTGCCAATAAATCCACCCAGGTCGTCACCGCAGATCAATCTTTTGACACTTTTACCTTGGAACTTTTGAAGCTCCGTACACAACGACTGCGCTTTTTCAAAGTCAGCCTTCCCGCCCTGCGGGTTGATAACTAGAAAATTCCACCAGAAAACTGGAAACTCAGTTTGCGAGTACTGCAGATACTTAAGACTTTGTGGAAAAAAAATATCCACCGAATCATCGATTTTAGCCTGAGCGGAAGAAAGGAAGAAGACTGTCAGCAAAGACAACCCCAAAGAAACAAACTTTAGCGAGCGCATGTTTCATCTTTCGCGATTGCAGTGCTCTGCTTTTTCATGCCTAGAAATTCAATGCGAATTTCATCTTTGGATTTTTCCAAAATCAAAACTTTCTTAACCAAACCCGCTTTATCAATTTCCAATGTGGACGATTCAAAAAAGGCCTGAGCAGACTTCTTCGGCGTCAGCAGGAACAAGCCGCCTTGCTTTTGTATATTGAATTCTTCCGCAATTCGCGACTGATTCATGGTAATAATTTTTAACAAACTTGCGATCTGATCACCGGCCTCACGTCCGACCTCTGAAAATTTCAAATTTTTTCTTTTTAGCGGAGTTCCCGAGTCCACGACGATGCCCACGCCATCGATACAAATATTCGAGGGCTTGGGTTTTTCAATATTCCAGTGAAACACCGAGGTTTCCGGGGTTGGGCGTAAAACCTGGAAGTTCCCTTCGGTTTTGATTTCGACATCCAGCTCTTTCAAACTTTTGGACTGCTTAAACTGTCCACTGAGTTTCGTAAACTCCGCCAACTTCAGATCCTTCAAGGCTTCCGCGTCTTGCGTTGCAGCAAGGCAAATCTGAGCAACGACAAAGGAAACTAGAATAATTAGAATTTGTGGACGGACTCTCATAAAAAACTCCAAACGAGTTGAATTGGAAGCAATTTGATATATCATCTCGCCTATGGAAAAAGAACAAGTTCGAAATGATTTAACTTCCAAGGTCATCGATATCATCTTCACAACATTGAATTTGAAACACATCGACAAATCCAGCGTCAATGCGACAACAGCGATCACTCAAGGCGGTTTGAACCTGGATTCCATCGATATTTTGGAGCTGATCGTGAATTTCGAAACAAGTTTTGGAATCAAACTCAACGAATCTGAATCCTACGCTCAGCATTTCCGCAATATCGGTTCCATCGTCGAATTTATTGAAACCAAGCAAAGCCAATAACATGAAATCCATCAAGGTTGTCGGACTGGGAGCTACCTGCGCTAACGGAGTGAACAAAGAAGAAATCTTTGCCTCCATCAGCCAAGGCTCTTCCGCCATTCTTGATTCGGGACTGGCCACTCTTTCTGATTTACAGTGGCAGGAAATTTCCAAAAATGTCCCTGCAGAATTTCATGACAGTCGTTGTTCTTTACTGAATGTTCACAGCCTGCGCGCAGCCCTGCAAGATTCTGAATGGAGCCAGGAAGACCTCAAAGCGACGGGATTTATTTTCGCCTCCACAACATCACAGATTGATCAGTGGGAAAAGCATTTGCCGTTTTATAAAAAGAATGGCTACGACTTAGAAAAAATTAAAACCAGCGTGGCCAATCAATCCTTAGGCACACCCGCTTTGCGGCTGGCCGAGTTTTTCGGAATCAACGGACCTGCTTCATTGATCACATCCTCCTGCACAGCGTCTTTGCAAGCCATTGCCATGGCGACTCTTTGGATTCGCACAGGCAAAGTGAAACGCTGCGTGGTTGGTGGCACTGAAATTCAAAGTGATCTTACACGAATTGGTTTTGGATCCTTACGCCTGCTTTCAAAAGAAAATGCCAAGCCCTTTGATAAAACCCGGACCGGAATTAATCTGGGTGAAGGCAGTGCTTTTCTGTGTCTGGAGCACGGGGATCTTCGTTCTGACAAGGCCTGGGGCTTTGTCAGCGGTGTTGGTCTTTCAACGGATGCTCACCATCCGACGTCTCCTCACCCTGAAGGAATGGGATCACAGCGTGCGATTCAAATGGCGCTGCAAAATGCAAAGCTTTCAGCTTCCGACATTGCATGGATTTACTCTCATGGAACGGGATCTCCGGCCAATGACCTGGCCGAAGCAAAAGCCATTAATCAGGTCTTTCCACAGAATCCCTTTGTGACTTCGACCAAATCCAGTCACGGGCATACTTTAGGGGCATCCGGAGCTTTGGAATCTGTGCTGGGCCTCATGGCTATGAAGAAACAACAGATTCTTCCGACAGCTTATTTTGAGAATGCCGATGAAAATATTTATCTGCAAATCCCCAAAAAGACCGTGAATCACAAGTATTCGCACTTTCTGAAAAACAGTTTGGGTTTTGGCGGAATCAATGCCGCTGTCGTTTATTCTGCGGAGGCGCAAGGATGAAGCTTTTAGCTGAAAATACTTTGCGCACAGCTGACGTTGATATGGATTCTTTGGATCCATCCTATCGTCGTGCGACGCTGAACATGGCTCTGACGACTTTGACGGCGGAAAAAGTTTTAAAGACTCTGCCCAAGGGAGTTTCCAAATCTGATATATCATTCGTGGTGGCAACTCATTTTGGTGAAGTGAATTCGACCTTGGAATTCTTAAATACCTATCACGAAACCAAAACTCCCCGTCCGATTCTTTTCCAGAACAGCCTGCATAATTCCACATTGGGTTTTGCAAGTATTCAGTTAGGATTGACCGGTCCATGCATGACTGTCAGCTGCGACCGGGAAACCGTAAACGCCGCCCATGAAATGGGTAAAAATCTTCTGACTCTGACACCCTATGTCCTTATCTCCATTGTTGATTGCGTTCCGGATGCACTCACTGAACACTATCTGGAGAAGTTCCCCTTTTTGGGTGAACACTTAAATGAAGCGACCAGCTATCTATACGCAAGGGCCTAGATGTTTTTCTTTCGCAAAAGTTCACTGATTGTCAGACGCATTCACTCTGCAAAGAATGAAATCTATCTGACGTTCGATGACGGCCCCAGCGAAGATCTCACTCCCCAGGTTTTAGATCTGTTAAAAGAGTTGGATGCCAAGGCAAGTTTCTTCGTCATTGGCTACGAGGCTCGCAAGCATCCCGAAATTTTGAAACGTATTGTAAGCGAAGGTCACGGGCTTTTTACGCACTCGCTGGATCACGCTTACAGCAACTATTTTCGCAGCACTGCTTACGTCAAAAATTGGATTGAAAATTCCCTGGCGGATTTGAATCACCAATCCGGTCAGCCCCATAAGGCTTTTCGTCCCCCCGCAGGCGTCATCACTCCTCCTTTAGTTAAAGCCGCGGAACAGCTGCAATGCCCGTTGGTCTTGTGGAGTCATCGATTTTTTGACACTGCTCACGAGTTCACCGAAGACAAAGCTCAAGCAAACCTCAAGCTCTTGCAACCCGGCGATATTATCTTGCTGCATGACCGACAAAACACTGGTCGCCAGGAATTATTTTTGAAAACCCTGCGCAAATATTTGCAAGATATCCAGAGACAGGGATATCGTTGTGCGTGTTTATCAGACCCGGTTTTACAAGAAGAGGTTTTGCATGCAAGTCACTCCCGTAACAACGCCAGCAGCTAAGGAATTGCTTCCCCAGGATGCCAAATTCATGGCGCAGTTTATTGCGATGGCGCCCTTTGTTTTTCAGACGGCTGTCTGCTTGCGTGACTTTGGAATCTTGAATCTTCTTTGTGAAAATCCTGAGGGGCTTTCAGCCGATAAGATGCTGGAGAAAATCAACCTCAGCCGTTACAGCTTGAATGTTTTGCTGGATGCGGGCGAAAGCTCTGGGATCGTGTTAGAGAAAAATAGAATCTGGACGATCACACAAACAGGAATGTTCTTGGAAAAAGACGCTATCACGCGAGTGAATATGAACTTCTCCCAGGACGTTTGTTATCAAGGACTGTTCAATCTAAAAGACGCCTTGGAGACGAACACTCCGTCAGGCCTTAAGGTGTTCGGAAATTGGTCAACGCTTTATGAAGGTCTTTCCAGCCTTCCGGAAAAAGTTCAGCAAAGCTGGTTTGAGTTTGACCATTTCTTTAGCAGCGACAGCTTTCCTCGCGCTCTTCCTATTGTCTTTAAAGATATGCCAAAGAAAATTTTGGACGTCGGTGGAAATACCGGAAAATTCGCTGTGGCGTGTACAAAGTTTGACAGCGATGTGACTGTCACAATCGCCGATCACCCGGGACAAATTGAAATGGCTAAGGCCAACGCGGCCAGCAATCAAGTGGCAGAACGCGTTCATTACCATGTAACTGATCTTTTGAAAAAAGATGCAGCACTACCACAGGGTCATGACGTCATCTGGATGAGTCAGCTTCTCAGCTGTTTTTCAGACGAAGAAGTGGTGATGATTTTGAAAAAAGCACGTCAAGCACTGGGTACCGGCGGCAGTCTGTATATTATGGAGACTTTCACTGACAATCAAAAATTCAATACAGCTCGGTTTTGCCTGGATATGACGTCGCTGTACTTCACGGTGATGGCGAATGGAAATAGCCGCATGTACCGCAGCGAAGAGTTTTATAAACTCATTGAAAAAGCAGAGATGAAAATCGTCGAAGAACACCCCTTCATTCGCTTGAATCACACCATCCTCAAATGCGTACCAGCATAGCTTTCTATCGCTAACGCATGAAGTTATGTTGTTTAACTGAAATCGTTATTATACGATTATTTTTCATTCGTATTTTGGAGTTTTGATTGAAGGTTTACGTTACCGGCACAGGAGTGATTTCCTCTCTGGGCAACAGCACAAAAGAAATGTTCGGCTCTCTGATCGAAGGTAAAAGCGCCGTTCGTCCCATTCCTGCGTGGAATAATCTTAATGGCTTGAATTGCCGTCTGGCGGCTCCTGCAGCTCCCTATGATAATCGCACTCTGCCTCGCACAGTTCGCAGAACTATGTCACCCATGTCAGAGATGACAGCTCTCGCTACTCAGCAAGCTTTAACGGAAGCCGGTCTTTCCGTTCAAGAAATGGATTTTTCAAAATCATTGTTATCCGTGGGTTCAACCACGGGCAGCCCCATCGGCCTTGAAGAATACTTTCAAAAGATTTCTGAAAACAATGGCGTGCAGGGACAATCCGGAACGGCCTTCTTTAAAGTCATGAATCACTCTGTTGCATCCAATGTGGCTGTAGCATTGGGATTCAATGGTGCCGTGATTTCCCCGAGCAGTGCTTGCGCTACTTCAGCTCAAGCCGTGATCCTGGGCTGGGAACTTATCAAAGCGGGTCTTTACGACATCGCTATTTGTGGTGGCGCGGATGAGCTTCACTACCTCAGTGTCGCCGTTTTTGATTCTGTCTATGCAGCCTCTCGTGGATATCACGACTCACCTTCGGCCACGCCTCGTCCGTTTGATAAAAAACGTGATGGTCTGATTGTGTCTGAAGGCGCTTCGATTGTTATCCTGGAAAGCGAGCGCAGTGTTGCTAAACGTGGCGCCAAACCTTTGGCTGAATTCTTAGGCGGCGCTTACCGTTGCGAAAGCTCACACATGAGTCAAAGCAACGAAGTGCAAATGCACCATGTAATGACAGCCGCTTTAGAGCGTTCTGGAATCACCAAGGATCAAGTTGAGTATGTCAGCGCCCATGCAACAGGAACAATGCAAGGTGATGCGGCTGAAGCAATTGCTATTGGCAATCTGTTCGGAAAACAAGTTCCAGTGAGTTCTTTGAAAGGTCACTTTGGTCATTCGATGGCGGCGTGCGGAGTGGGCGAATTAATCGCCAGCATGCAGATGATGAATGAAGGTCTTTTGATTGGCACCCGCAACCTGCAAGAAGTCGCCCCTGAATGCGACACGGTCATGCACTTGCAAGCAAATCGCAAAGTGAATGCCAACATCACCCTTAGCAATAACTTTGCTTTCGGTGGCATCAATACAAGTTTTGTTATTAAGAAAATTTAAACAGCACGGAGTGAGTCAGTGAACCAGTACAGCACGCAAGTCGTAGACATCGTTAACAACATTCTTCATGAAAAATTTGAAGTGCCTAAAGATGCATTGGTTCCCACAGCGAATCTTAAAGAAGACCTGCAATTGGACAGCTTGGATTTCGTGGATATGTTTATTTTGTTGGAACAAGAAACCGGCAAAAACCCACAGAACGTAGACTTTATGAAAATCAAAAACTTAGGCGATATCTATCAATTGGTGAGCGAACTTACAGTTCAAGAAACTGTAAACTAATATCCGCCAAGGGTTTATCACCCTCGCAGCTCACCCACGACACGTGGTACGTATCTGCAGGGACACCCGCCTGATCTTTCAATTCTTTTTGAATTTTCACCAAGACTTTATCATTCGGCGCCACGGGATTTTTAATTCTAAAGCTTGAGATGTTACTCAGCAGATTTTTCGACTGCATCATCTCTTGAACAAAGTGCTGACTGATATCGATCATGGCCACAGCGGGAAGAACGGGCATTTGCGGAAAGTGTCCGGAAAAATAAGGCCAGGCGGGAGAAGGTTTTATCTCCACTTCAAGCGCTTCGTCACTTTTTGTGCGAATCGTATATGTCCCTGAAAGTTCCTTGGCCAAGTCAATCATAGGTGAGAAAATACACCCGGAGGAATCCCTGTGTACATTCAAAATTATTCATGCACCACAGCAGCGGGATTCGGCACTCGCGCCCTGATGTCAGCTCTCTATTCTGGGAAAGACTGCTCCGTCCCGGTCGAAAGCGGCGGGCGCGTGTGTTATCTGGAACAGAAACCAGAAAAAACTCAGACGTACAAAAATATATTCGTAAATGCGTTTAAGCAACTCACGTTGTCGGTGCGCGAAGGCCTTTCCCAAAATGCACACGGTGACATCTCGAAAAGCCGCGCAGCCTTGATCTTTGCTTCCACTAAAGGTTGTATCGAGGATTTTATCTGGGAAGCCACAAGTGAGAACATCCGTGAACTGCAGGATCCGTTCACAGATATCTACCAGGAGTTCACCGAAGCCATGGGGGAACTTGAATGGACACTTCACTGTAACGTCAGCAACGCCTGCGCATCAAGCCACGTCGCCTTGGAATATGCTCAAGATCTTTTCGCCTCGGACCGCGCCGAATATGCACTGATCATCGCAGGCGACCTGATCGGACCGTTCATTTACAAGGGATTTCAATCTTTGAAAGTTATTTCGACTTCGGGAAACCGTCCTTTTTCAGGTGACCGTGAAGGTTTACAATTGGGCGAAGCCATGGCCATGCTTTTACTTTCTAAAGAAAGAAAATCACCTAAAGATTTAAAAATTATCGGCGTTGCTAGTGATACTGAAGGGTCTTCTATCACTCGTCCCTCGTTGAATGGACAGGGGCTTTTGCGGGCAATCGAGAAAGTAAACACTCAAACGGAACTTCATCCAGATCTCGTGATCGCTCATGGCACGGGAACCAAGTTTAATGACTCCGCAGAGGAGAAAGCTCTATTGCAGTTTTTGAACTCTATTGACCTCAAAGAAACACCTATTACCAACACAAAATGGAGCATCGGCCACACGTTGGGTGCGAGTGGTTTGATTGATGTCATTGCGGCCTGTGAAATTTTAAAAACTCAAAAAGCTTTTCGCATTCAAAACACGACAGCTAAAGAGCCGGGTTTTGAGGGAAATTATCTGACAGCAAATAGCGATATCGAGAAATATCGCCGCTTCCGCCAAATTCTTGTCACATCATTGGGCTTTGGCGGAGTTCACGCGGCCTGCGCTATCAGTTCCGAGGAGATAATCAATGAAGCTCGTCGTTGATTTAAAAAACAACTCCGAACCTGCCTGGAGTGCGAAAATTGATCGCTGGTATCAACTGGATGAAGTGGGTTATGCATTTTGCGAAGCGCTTTATCAATGGGAAAACTTGAAAGACGAGACTCATCCTGATGTCATTTTCCTGGCGCTACCAGAAGCCTCGAATGTCGCGGATTTTGATTTTGTTTCTACAGGAGCATCGAGTCCCGCCAAGTTCGTTTTTACTCTACCGAATATTTGTGCCGCGGTGATTTTTCAAATGTTGGGTTTTAGCGGAAAAGTTTATTGTCTGAATAAAGGGGCTGCGACCATTGAGTTTGCAAAACAAGAAGCCCAAGAAATGGCAAAGGCCGGAAAAACCGCGTGGGTTTTTGCCAGCCCTGCAAAACTTCAGAATGAAGGCCGCGAAATTGAATTCGAAGCCTTCTCTGCAAAGTAATTATTAGAAACTATATGCCAATCCGATACCAGGTGCTTTGGGATCCGGCAGGATGTAAGCTTTCACACCGCTATCCACTGGAGTTGCTCCCGCCCAAGCATCAACGATTTCCCAAATGTGGAAACCTAACAAAACACCAAATCCAACAACCGCCAAACCACCGTTGCTGCATTTAGTTTCTTTGTAACCGTAGGCATCTGTTTCTTCTTTGCAAGTGTTTGCCCCGGCAATTAACATCGCAAGGCCCGCAGACTCCGTTGCCGTGAAGATCCAACCTTTATCAGCGTAACGACCTTGAACACCATGACCGATACCAAAACCCAAAGTAGAAGCCAGAACGCCACCCGTTACGTACTTGCCAGTCGCTACTGGAACTTTCGCCGAGCTCGTGCTCACTTCTTCTTGAGCGTGAGCAAGGGAGAAAGACATTGCGATAATTGCTGCTGTAAAAATCTTAAGTAGTTTCAAAATCCACCTCTTTATTATTGCCCACAATATAATTTGAGCCCCACCTGAGCAAGAAGCTTTTTGTCGTTAAACACTTTTCCGTTCACAACTTTAAGTGGCCCGAAATCGTGAGTACAGGTGGTTTCAATACGAATCATGTCGCCCGGTTTGTGATCGACATCAATGAAATCAAACTGCGCATTTTTAACTTCGGCAATAAACGTCACACGCCCCTTATAGGCCGGTTCAATTCCCAAAATATCATTGGCAATCACACTGTAACCGTAGGTTTGTGCGATCCACTCGATGCAGGAGCTTTCGCGAACTTTACCGTCAGAAAAGTAACGCCCTTGAGCTTGCAACGTCACTTGGCCCACACCTTGACCTTTTTTAAATTCCGTCACATCATCAATCCACACCGCTCCACCCTTATGAGGCAGCAAGTATTTCATGTGTTGCACGGACATTGAATCGCCCCACGCGCGTTCGCGTAAAACTTTTTTGATACCCTCAACACGATCGAACTTAAAATTCGCATTCAGCGGAATATCTGAAAAAATAATATTCGAAAGAGCGGGTTTAATGCCAACGGATTCTGCTACCAGTTCCGCGATTTGAGATTTAAGTGTTTCTTTATCTGAAACATCACCTTGAATGATAAAGCCAATGTCTTCACCTAAACGCTCATCGAACAAAGACACCGCCATACATCGGCAGAAAAAGTGCGAAGCGATTTTTCCTTCCAGCACTTCCATGGGAAGCTTCAATCCACCACGATTCACGACCAAATCAGTGCGACCGTTAAAAGTGTAACGAGTTTTCCCACTCTCTGAATGAGGCTTTAATGAATCTTTCAACAGAATTTGTCCGGCGTGCTTAAGCTCACCGTTTTCAAAAATACCGGCACAGGCATTAGAGCCCTCGAAGTAAATGCCTTCTTCCTGAACCTTGACACTGACACCCGAAAGGACATAGCCGATATCCCCGTCTTCTTGTGGTGGAACTCCTGGCGGCAAATGAGTCACGCCCGGAGAAGCTTCCGTTGCGCCATATCCGATACTGGGTTGTTCGATATTTAAAATCGAGCGCATTTGCTGCCACAAATCGCAAGTGGCCATCGCTCCGCCAATAATTGAAGTATAGGATTTATTTGGGATGATGTGTTGTTTTTTTACGAATTGAATCAGATCCACGAAATGCGTGGGCGTTCCTAGCGTCAAAGTGTTGGCGTCGACTTGTTCAAGCCACAGTTGATGAGTTTGTCGGGAGTACGCACCTTCAGAGAATATGATTTGCGCATTATTTAAAACGGCCTGCATATAACCCAGAACCAAACCGAATGTGTGAGTTGGTTGAGGATAAGAGAACACCTTTTGAATGCGCTTTGTATCGTACAACTCACGAATGGCCGAAAGCGAAGTTGTGACGTTTTCTTTAGAATATAAAACCAGCCGATTCACGCCGCTGGTAGTTCCCGAAGTGAAGACTCCCAAAACCGCCGATGCGATGATTTTCGTTTCGGAATCAGTCAGAACGCGCGGAGTTTGTTGAGTCAGCTTTTTGATATCCTCGGGCCACTCACCATGAAGTTGAAATTCCGGAAACATTTGTAGAAATTGAAAATCCCGGTGGTAAGGAGGAACCATAATCACAAGCTCACCAGACTCCCAAAACCTTTTTAAAAGACCTGGCAATTCCTGATGATGAGTTCCCCGCCACAGATGAATCATTATTTCCTCAATGCCTGTTGTTGCATGGTTTGAGTCAGATTTAAGATTTCTTGTCCCAGACTGCGATCATAATTCACAAAGCTCACCTGGCTTCGCACCATCGAGTAAACCTTTTGAGACTTTTCACTTTGAAGTTTGATGTCTTTTAAATCCAAGGCTTGAGCCAGACAAACCAACTGCATCGCCAGAATTTTGTAAACGCCTTCAAGCATATCCAAACACGTCATTGAAGCACTCATGCCCAAAGAAACTTTGTCCTGGTTATGGGATTCAGACGAGCGCGAGAAAATTCCACTGGGAATGGAACGTTGAATGACTTCACTGGTGATGGCACCCACTGTTTGGTGCAGACCTTTCAGTCCATGGTGCATATGCTGTTCATTTGCCGGAATTGATTTGGTATCGATCAAATTCGCAGACAAGCCGCGATTGAATTTATCACTCACCAACATCAACACCTGACGGTCTGCCAAATCTGCAATGTGGGCCAGATTTATTTTCACGAAATCCATGGCTTGGCATAAATACCCGCCATAGAAATTTCCGCCCATCTCCAAGCCGCCTTCAAAATTTACGACGGGATTATCTGTCACCGAATTGATTTCGTGCTCAAGGCTTGTCCAGGAGTGTTTCAAATTCTCACGAATCGGGCCCAGGATCTGTGGCACACAACGCATGGAATACGGGTCTTGAATGAATTCAGATGTTTTATTTTTAGCCACCGCAACATCCTGGCCGCGAGCAGGACGGTAATTTTCTGCATCCAAAAGCTCACGGATATTTCGAGCACTCTCACCTTGCCCAGGATTGGTTTTGGCAACCTCATTGATGAAGGCTCCAAAGGCTTCCTTGCGTCCCCCCAAGATCAAACATTGCCACGCAGCTGCGACTTCACAAAGCTCGACGATAAAATCAGTAAGCTTCAGATTATAAAGCACCATTCCGGCCATCGTGGAAGTTCCGTTCACAATTGCCAAACCTTCTTTGGGTTTCAATTTGTAAACAGGCAGATTCAATTTCTTAAGAACGTTTTCAGCAGATGTGCGTTGGCCCTTGTGGAAAACTTCGCCGATACCTTGAACTGTTTGTCCGAGATAAGCTAGTGGCACTAAATCTCCACTGGCACCTAATGAACCCTCGCAGGGCACCACCGGCAAGACATCATTTTCTAAAAGCAGACACATTCTGGCGATAAGTTCGGGGCTGACCGCAGAAACACCTTGAGCCAAAGAATTTAAACGCACCAAAAACATGGCACGGGAGGCCTCAGTGGGAATCGTGCGACCTTGGCCACAGCTTAGATAATTGATCAGATTTTTTTGCAACTGATCCGCGTGATCACTTTGCACATAGTGCGTGGAGTTTTCGCCAAAGCCAGTCGTCACTCCGTAAATAGGTACGCCCTTATCGATCAGGGTCTTTAAGGATTTAAATGAATATTCGATTTTTTTATGTAGGTTTTCAGCGACAGAAATTTTCGAAAAAAGCTCTCGCTGAAATACAAAATCAGATAAGTCTTTAACTTTAAGATGCCCTTGCAGCACCAATTCCTTAGCCATGCCCTAAACCCCGTAAACGAAAACTATAAACCGGGGTTCAAAGGGGTTGCACCCCTTTTTTACTGACACAGCTGCTCAATTCTTAACGAATGACCAAGTGATTTTTCAACTGATTATGCCCACCGTCAGTGTGAGGGAAATGCTGGTGCAAATGCCTACCACAGGCCTCGATGGCCTCATTAAATCCAGCGGCCCAGTCGCCCTTGTTCAGTTGCTCACCCAATTTTGCCAGAACTTGATTCCAAGTTTCTGGAGGAAGTTTTCCGTTAATCCCCTCATCAGCCAGAATCACCGCTTTTCGCTCCATCACCGAGACAAAAATCAAAATCCCCGTCCCCTGATTGGTGCGATGAATTTTATTGAGGTAAAACTCCAAGTGAGCACGCTGATGCACCTGATCCACCTCGTCACGCTCGGGAACAAAGATTTTTTGAATAAACGGCATCTTCGCCAAGGCAAAAGAGATGTAATAGATGCCAACAACCAAAAATGGCCAGATGTAGACCCATGGAGTCACCCACAGCAAATCTGCAAAAGGCAATTCCGCGATCACCAAAACCAAAAGCAAAAGAAGAGTTAACGTCATCGGAACATGCCCCACCGAAGAAGAGCTCTTGACGATAACGGGTACAATCTCACCATCGGTGTGTTCTTCAACTCGATGAACCGTTTGGGAGATTTGTTCAATTTCTTTATCTGAAAGATATTTATCAATCCAAGCCATTTTAATTACTCCGATCACGCGCACACTAGTAGCGCGCTGTCAGGAAAGATTTTTCAAGGCGCAAGGAGGAAGCTGCACATTGTACTGCGACGACGCAGCAACGCGGAAAAAGCTTTCCGGGCAGCGTGCTACCAAGAACCCGAAGAGCCGCCGCCACTGAAACCACCGCCGCCTCCGGACCAACCGCCACCACTGCCACCACCCCAGCCTCCACCGCCGAATGTGCCGCCACCATATCCACCACGACCACCCAAGTAACGACCACGGCCGCCCCCGAATCTGCCCAGAATAGAAATGATGATTAAAAGAAGAATGATAACGCCAATGGGAATACCACCACCTTTGTCGTCAGAACGATCCTCGGTGGTCATACCTTTTTCGTCAGCAAATTCCTTGTCAGCCAAAGCCATGATCTGCGCGACACCGGCATAGATTCCATCGGCATATCTTTGTTTGCGGAAATAAGGAGTGACAACATCGGCGATGATTCGTTTCGCATAGACATCGGGAATCGCTCCCTCAAGTCCTTGCCCGACTTCGATGCGCATTTTGCGATCTTGCAGAGCAATTAGGAATAGAACGCCGTTGTCTTTTTTAGCATCGCCCAACTTCCACTGGTCGGTGATTTTAATAGAAGCTTGTTCAATCGGCTCGCCTTCAAGGCTGTTGATCACCAAAACTTGGATCTGCGCTTTGCCACGTTTGTTGAAATCAAACAGGAGCTGCGTCAGATCCTGGCGCATCGAACGTGGGATCACACCCACTTCGTCCATGACAGGTCCCTGCAAGGCAGGAACCTTGAATTCAGCGCGAGCTTGAAAGCTCGCCACCAAAAGAATGGGCAGCAAAAGCCAAGATAGAATACGCATTAGAATTTAACTTCTGGAGCTTTCTCAGCTGTTGCCTTTTCATCAGCGGACATATCCCACTGAGGCATCTTTTCGAAATGATACATCACAGAGTTTGTCCAGCTTGTTGGCGGAACAGTTACCAGATTATTAAATTGATTGATCGATTCAATATAACGTTGGCGAGCAATTGTAATACGATTTTCTGTGCCCTCAAGTTGAGCTTGAAGATCACGGAAATTCTGATCCGCTTTCAAGTTCGGATAATTTTCCGTCACCACCATCAAACGACCCAAAGCTTGGGACAAACCACTTTGCGCTTTTTGATATTCCGCCAATTGTTGAGGTGTCACTTTGGATGGATCGATCTGCATTGAAGTTGCTTTTGCGCGAGCTTCCACCACTTGAGTCAAAGTGGTTTCCTCGTGTTTCGCGTAACCTTTTACAACGTTCACCAAGTTTGGAATCAGATCAGCTCGACGTTTGTATTGATTTGATACCTCTGCCAAGGAAGCTTCCGTCGCATTTTTGGATTGAGGAATACTTTGAATCCCGCATCCCGCTAGAAATGGCAATACCAGAGACATCAAAAGAACTTTAGACATACGTTTCATGAGAAAAACCTCCATGTCCATTTCTATCGAATCTCTCAGTGACGCTCAATGAAAACCAGTCTATATTGGTCGAATGACACGCACGATTAAGCTTCGCTACACCGAGACAACCGGTTGCATCTTCGTTGACAAGATTGCCGGCCTAAACACGCACACTCCAGAGCATGGACAACGTGGTTGCGTCGAAGTGTACGAAGAAGAGTTGGATCGCAAACTATTCGTCGTGCACCGCCTGGATAAAGCGACCTCTGGCGCTCTGTGTTTTGCTAAAACTTCCGAGGACGCGGCGGAAATCTCCCGCCTCTTCGAACAACATTTGGTAAGTAAGAAATATCTTTTTTTAACTGACAAGCCGGCAGGTTCGTTAGAATTCACTTATCAATCCCACATCGAAAAAGAAAAAAATAAATTCGTTAGCACCAAAGATAAAGACCCTAATTCCAAAACTACATTCCGATGGATCAAAGCTTTAGGGCGCTTTCAACTATGGGAAGCCATTCCTCACACCGGAAAACCGCACCAGATTCGCCTGCACGCCGAGGCCAAGGGCATTCCGATTTTGGGTGATAGTGAACACGGTGGCAGTCGTTTTTATCGACTGTGCTTGCACTCCCACTCTTTGGAGTTCACTTTGCGTGGAGAACCCATTAAGTTCGAAACAGACCTTCCCGTATGGGCCAAAGATGGCGAATTAAACGAGCACGAGGAAGATCTGATTTTGGCAGAGGCGTTTCAACGTCGCGAGCGTCTGTACAAATTCACGGAACTGAAAGACGAATGTTTGCGCCTGTCTCATCGCGAGCTCGATACCTACCGTATCGATCAATATGGTGAATACCTTTGGGTGTATTGGTACAAAGAAGAGGACCCGTCTGTACCGGATCTTTTGCGCTTTGAGCGCATCTCGAAAAAACTAAAAAAGAAAATCCTGATTCGAAAAATGCTCAACCGCGGTGACGATCCCAATGCGGAGCTTTTGTGGACGATCGGTCAGACCCAAACAAGCTGGGTCGCCAAAGAAAACAATGTGAAGTACGAACTTCGCAGTGACACGGGGCTTTCCCCTGGTTTGTTTTTGGATCAACGTGAAAATCGCCTGTGGGTCAGTGAGCACGCCCAGGACCGTCGCGTTTTAAATCTTTTCTCTTATACCAGCGGCTTTAGTGTCGTTTCAGCCATGGCAGGAGCAGAGGAAGTTTGCACGGTTGACGTCTCTTCAAATTTCCTGGATTGGAGCAAGCGCAATTTCATCCTTAACGGACTTGATCCAGAACATGAAAAATATGAATTCTGGAATAGTGACTGCATCTTGTTCCTGAAAGGGACTGTTCGACGTAAAAGAAAATTCGGTTTAATCATTTGCGACCCACCGTCTTTTGGTCGCTCCAAGAACGGTGTTTTTTCCATTAGTAAAAACTTTGATGAACTTTTAATCAATGCTATGTACTGCCTGGAAAAAAATGGCTTGTTGTTGTTCTGTACTAACTATGAAAAGTGGACAAGTGGCGATCTGCATTTGCGCTTGGAAAAACTTAAAAGAGAATTCTCGTTCAAGATTCTGCCTGCTCCCTCCCAAGGAATTGATTTTGAATTGCCGGATCAGGAACCTTTGATGAAATCCATCATCCTTCGCAAAAACTAAAATAAATTGCGCAGAGTACCTTTTGCGTTTTCTTAACATACGTCTTTCATTTTTAAAATGAAGCAGTCTTAAGTTGCAAATTAGCACAACTGGATTCAAGGTTTGAAACGTTGTTGAACCTTTTCTAGGAGTGAACTGTGCAGAGACATGATGTCCGGACCGATGAAGACATGTTCAAAGCAGTTGGCGACAAAGGCGTCAGTATTAGAGTGGGCGCGGACCGCTCGGCCGCAAACTTCCGTCTGGATCAACAAGAAGACGTCACAACTTTCCATCAAGAAATCCTGAACTTGCTAAATCCCAACAAACCTGATGCAAGGAGCACACATGCTCGCCCTCATTGAATACTCACTGGTTGATGAAATGAATCGCGGAACTGGTTTTGGTTGGCTTCTGATGCTGGGTATCGCCCTGGTCGGTGCCATCGTCATAAAAGCCATTTTGAAATTTGCAGAAGCGCGCCTGGTTAAGTACATCACGAAATATCAGGGTATTTGGGACGATATCGTCTTGCAGTGTCTTGGGGCTACCAAGGCCTTGGTGCTTTTCTTTTGGATTTTGCATCCCCTGGTTCAAAGCACTCAAGCGACCAATGGCAAAAAAATCGTCTTGCTCCTTTTCGTGTTGGCTTCTTCGCTGCAGATTGCTCTGTGGGGCCTTCGATGTATCCACTTATGGAGAGACGACGTCGTCAAAAAAAGAATGAAGACCGATAGGGAATCTGCTTCAGCCATCCGCCTGATTGCTTCAGGCATTCAGGGACTCTTCCTTATATCATTGGTCTTAGTCGGTTTAAGTAATTTAGGTGTCGACATTGCAGCTCTGATTGCAGGCCTGGGAGTCGGTGGTATTGCTGTGGCATTGGCGGCGCAAAATATTCTGGGTGATCTTTTTGCCTCTCTTTCCATTCTGTTGGATAAACCTTTTGTGGTCGGCGACTTTATCGTGTCCAAAGGTGACATGGGTACAGTTGAAACCATCGGCATCAAAACCACCCGCCTGCGCAGTCTATCCGGCGAAGAGCTCATTTTCTCTAACAAAGATCTTTTAGAAAGCCGGGTTAAAAACTTTAAGCGCATGTGGGAGCGCCGAGCGGTGATGAACTTTAACATCGGTTATTTAACTGACACGGCCAAACTGGAAGAGATTCCAAAGTGGGTGAAACAGTTTGTGGATGAAGATTCCCTGCTTCGCTTTGATCGCTGTCATTTGATGAATTTTGACGAAGCCTCTTTGAAGTACGAAATCGTTTTTTGGGTGAAAGATCCGGACTTTAATAAATACTTCGATTCGCAGCAAACCTTGATGTTAAAAATGCTGCGTAGGTTTGATGAAGAAGGGATTACTTTCTCTATGGGGGCAAGACCCTTCCTCATGCAACAGGGAGATTCCAACGAGGAGAGCGTGAAAACCCTGGTCAAGAGTGACAGCAAGGACAATCGGAGCGAAGCGAGTTCTCACTGAGACCTGAAATAAAAAAAGGAGCCTTCTCGGCTCCTTTTTTTATGGATAGAAATTGTATTTTATATGAATGCGCTTTTCATCCTGAAGGCCCATTTTAGAGCCACTCAAGAATGCAGGAACCTTACGCTTTACTCTTTTGCGATCTTTCGGAAAGCGCATATCATCAACGAAACAATCAAAGCGTTCATCCTTACACAGACTCAGGAAATCCCCTGGTTCATTGGCGAACAAATAGGCATCCATCGCGCGTGCCATCTTATCGCCCAAGTCCAAATCAGCTTGCTGAACTACGATACCGCCACCCGTTTTCACTTGTGGCTTGGCTGAGGTCGGCTCGCCCGGAACTTTTTTAATAATCACACGGGGTTTACATTCGGGTGGCAAATCCAGCTCGGGCTCGCAATCACAAAATGTTTTCTTAAGAGTCGCACAAGAGCTCAGTGTTAAAACCAGCAAACAAAGCCCTAAAACCTTCATCATTATTTCTTACCCCAGTTAGACCAAAACTGACCCGCCCCTTTAGGGTTGGCCTTCGCATATTTGTAAAATTCCTGCACGAAAGCAGCACGCTCTTTTTGATAAAGATATTTCCAGTCGGTTTCCGCTGGAATCGTCATCACATCATAATCATCACTCAGCTTGGTATTGCGTTCGATGATGGTTTCAAGTGAATCCTTTTGCGCGTTATGAAGCATATCATACATCACCATAAAAGTGGTCGTACGTCCTTTGCCCGCGCGGCAATGAAAGTGCACCCAGTTATTTGCCGGCAGATCACGAACCGCTTGGATAAACAGGTCGACTTCGTTATCAGTGGGACGAACATGATCCGTCACCGTCAAGCGCAAATACTGATGACCCGCGCTGCGGACCAGGCTTTCTTCAGTTTCAATGCTTTTGATCTCCACACCAGCAATTTGCTCACCGACTCTTAAATCGCCCAACAGACGGCGCTCGCGCTGAATGACATCCTCATGACCCAAGTCAGCGTTCGCCCAATCGCGGTCCGCCTGCCAGGTTACTGGCTTATCATTTATCAAACCATGGGATTCCTGGCGCAGGTCAAAGACATAAAGCTGCGCTTTTTTCTTTTTCGCGGGTTTCGCGATCTCTTTTAAAGCTGGCGGAGCAAAACTCGCACTGCCCGACATACTAAGACTGTCATTTTTTCGATAATTCACAGGTTTACGAACATCGTATTTCGTATCGAAAACCAACTCCACTGGTTCGGTGCGAGTGGGTTTTGTCATAAAGAAGGGAAGTTTGCTTTTTGGGTCAGCTGATTCCGGTTGGTTCGCTGCCACGGGCGTATTGGTAGGTTCTGACGTGACATTTTTCTCTGCACAGGCGGCGATCACGAAAGGCAAAAGAAAGATCCATTTTCTCATACGTCCTCCATATGAGAAAATATTATGCTTTAATCTGTCCTCTTGCAAAAAGTTCTTCAAGATATTGGAATCCTGAGTCCTGTGTGCGCAAATAGTAATAAGCGCGCAGAATGTCTTGCTCCTGATGGCTTAGGGAAGCATTGGAGCCTCCACGTTTCATGCGATCTTGAGAAATATGGTACAGACTTAAAGCTCCTGCAACAGAGATATTGAAGCTTTGAACAAAGCCCGTCATCGGGATGATAATACATTCGTCAGCGGCGGCGACCATTTCAGGGCTCACGCCATTTTTTTCGTTACCCAATACCAAAGCAGCTTTTCCAGAGAAATCAACTTCATGAAGAGGCTTTGAACGCGCATCTAAATGAGTGACGTAAATTTTGTAGCCCTGACTTTTCAGGTTCTTTACACAGTCCGTGGTGTTCTGCCATTTTTTGACTTCCACCCACTTGTCAGCTCCTTGAGTGACACGAGCAGATTCTTTAAATTTTTCCTGAGTTTCGATGACGTGAAAATTGCCAAAGCCCAAGCCTTCAGCTGATCTCATAACGGCAGAAATATTCCCACGGTCATAAATGCTTTCCAAAACGACGGCTGTATCGAAATTTCTTTGCGCGACCACGCGATCAATTTTTAATCGACGGTCATCTGTCAAAAGCGGCCCCAGTTTTTCCAGAACCACTTGATAATTGATTTTTAAATTAGCATTTATCTCGATATCAGACCCATAAGGAAACATGAACGACTACTTGTAAAGAGATTCAGGATTTTTAGACAAATCACGAGTGATATTTTTTTGGTGGGCTTCCAAAGTACCGCCACCAATTTCTAACAACTTCGCATCTCTCCACAATCTTTCAACAACATACTCACCCACATAACCGTAACCACCCAAAACCTGGATCGCACGGTCTGCCACGTTTTTCGCCATTGTTGTTGCCACCAGTTTTACACCGTCTGAATCCAAGCGGTTGCCCTCTTTGTTCAAATCCATGCGGCGAGCCGTCTCGTACACATAGGCGCGAGCCGATTTGTATTCAGCGTAGCTGTCAGCGATATAGCGCTGCATTTGACCAAAGTGGTTCAAAGATTTACCGAACGCTTCACGCTCAGTTGCATAGCGATTCATGATCTCGATAGATCTGCGAGCAATACCCAAGCTCATCGCCGCCAAAGTAAGGCGCTCGATTTCAAGATTGCGCATCATATGCAGCATCGAATCACCTTCATGACCGATAAGGGCCGATTCAGGAACGTGGCAGTCTTGGAATACAAGTTCTGCCGTGTTCGATCCGCGCATACCCAACTTGTCTTTAATTTTTTGACCGACTTCGAAACCCTTGTGATCTTTTTCCACCAAGAATGTAGAGATCATCGCGCGACCGTGTTTTTCACCCGTCTTCGCGTACACCAGAGTTAAATCACAAGGCGTATTGTTTTCATCAATCGTGCCGTTTGTGATCCACATTTTGCGACCATTCAAAACCCACTCGTTGCCTTTTTTAACGGCGCGAGTTTGCATACCCAGAACATCCGTCCCGATAGCAGGCTCTGACATCGACATAGATCCAACCCACTCCCCAGAGCAAAGTTTTGGAAGGACACGAAGGCGCTGCTCGTCACTGCCATTCACCGCGATGTTATTCACACAAAGCATCGAGTGCGCAAGATAGGCCAAAGCAAAACCTGGATCCGATGCGGAAAGCTCTTCATGAACAATGACCGCAGCTGTTGGGTCCATACCCGCACCGCCGAATTGTTCTGGAACTGTGATTCCTAAAAGACCCAGTTCACCCACTTTTTTGAAAAGTGCTAAGTTGAATTTTTCAGAACGATCGTGCTCATGAGCTTGAGGTTCGACTTCAGCTTGCGTGAAAGCGTTGACAGTTTCACGCAACATACTGTGCTCAGGCGTGGGATTGTAAAGATCAAATTCTTTCCAATTAAAGGACATGGTAGCTCCTACATATATAGAGTTGCGAATCTAGAAAAACCCCGTGAGATCCGCAAGGTATAGCGCCACTAACGCCATGCAATAATAGCAATTTTCGGCCACTTGCGGGAAGAATCTGGACGAGTCCCCGCCAGAGGCCTAACCTTGAGGGCGTGCCCGCGAAGGAGAGACATATGATCGCCTCAGTTTTAGGAATCGGAACAGAATTGGTTGACGGCCAAATTGTGAATAAAAATGCAGCCTGGATTTCGGAGAAATTAAAGGCTTTGGGTTTAACGACAAAACTTCACCTTGTTATTCCAGATGATAGAAAACTCATTTTTGAATCTTTGGATTATTGTGGTCAGTACTCTGATTTGATGTTCATAACAGGTGGCTTAGGTCCCACGTCTGATGATTTCACTCGCGAGGTCATTTCCGAGTGGACGGGTCTTTCACTGAAGTGGGATGAGTCTTCTTGGCAGCACATTAAAGAGCGCCTCGAGCCCCGTGGTTACGTCGTTAAAGATATTCAAAGACAGCAGTGTTATTTTCCTGAAGGCGCGCGAGTCCTTAAAAACAACGAGGGCACCGCCAATGCTTTTTTCGTCGAGGCGAAAGGCAAAAAGATTTTCGTTTTACCTGGCCCTCCCCGGGAAATTGAATCGGTATGGAATAGTGAAATCGCTGCGTGGTTGGAAAAATCTGTTGAAGGTATGGATCCCTATATCACCCGCCACTGGGACACCATCGGCATGGGAGAATCAGATGTAGCAACTTTGGTTGAGCAGGCCTTGGCCAATGTGAATGTAGAAAAAGGTTACCGCGTTCATCTTCCCTATGTGGAAGTAAAGATGTCCTACTTTAAATCCCAAGAAGAAAAAATGCGCATTCACGTCGAAAACGTGACGGAAGCTTTACGCGACATCACGGTCACTCGTGACCAACAAGATGTTCCATTGATGCTGTCTTTAGCTTTGAAAAGCTATACATCTCTCAGTATTCAAGACTCTGCAACGGGCCAGTTTTTGATGAACCGCCTGATGCCCGTCATGCGAAATTTTATGACGGAAAAGATTTGGAGTTTCTCAAGTCACAACATCGATCCAGAAGCGGACATCCGTTTGATTGTGCTACCAAAAGACGAACACTCCGTTTTCGTAAGTGTCGAGCGCGGGAACAAAAAGTCTTCGGATATTATCGTCGCTCCTTATAAAGCGATGCCCATGAAAGAACGGCGCGCGCAGTACTTCGCAGAAGCCGCCATGATATTCTGGCTCCGCCACCTTTAAAAGGTGCCAGGTCTTGTTTCTGTAAGCGGCGTTTCCAGAAACAGGACCTGGCACCTTTTTTTTATTTCACGTTGGCCAGGGCTTCGCGGCCGACTTTCAGAATATGTTCTTGAATGTCCTTGGGCCAATCGGCGATCATCTTTTTAAACTTTTTAGTATCGTAGGCGTACATCGCGCGCAGGGCTTCTTCGTAATTCGGCAGATCCCCGGCCATCGCGTGCATGAATTTGTAAACAGCATCCTGTGCCTGACGGATTTGATCTTTGGCGAAGTTTTTCTTTTTCGCCTCTTCAATCAGTTTACGCAAGGTCACTGATGCTCCACCCGGCTGTAACGCCAACCATTCCCAGTGTTGCGGAAGCAGTGTTACTTCCTTTGAGACAACACCAAGTTTGGGACGCCCCGGGCCGGCTTTTTTATCTTCCGGTTCCACTAAAGATTCGAACCTTTTAGTCACCGCTTCCACGGTCCCACGCAAATCCAATTCCACGGGGGCGCTGGTGATATCATCAAAGATCAGAACGTTTTCTTTACCATCGTCTTTTAAATATTTTTTTACTTTCAAAGCGACTTGAAGCACGTCACCGGAAGCCACCATCTTAGTCCCAGCAAACGCTGTGCAAGTACGATCCATTCTTGGTTCCATATTCAAACTCCTATGCTTCCGCGCGTAAAATCTCTTTTACATCGCGATCAATGAAGTACATCAAAATCAAAGCTGTCACGGACAAGCCCGTCATCACATAGCCGATAATATCGTAGTGAACCAGTGCGCCCGTGCTGTCTTGGACAACGATCACACCAGCGATAATAGCTCCAAGGCCACCTGCCATTTGTTGCAGGGAGGCACTCACCGACATGAACGAACCGCGACTGGCGACCTCAGGAATCGCAGACATCAGTGTTTGAGACGGGATCATGCGCGAAAAGATCCCCACGAACATCAACGAGTTCACCAGCATCACGACCGGCAATGGCGTAATACCCAAATGCGTATAAATCAAAACCATCACGATACTGACCAAACTGCCAAAGATAAAGGTGTTATAGCCGCCAATGGTATCGCTGATTTTACCAACCAAGGGACCAATCAGGATAGAAGCAAATCCCGTCACCAGATAAATCATTGGCAAGCTGCCATAATCGATTCCCATATTATGAACCGTAAAGGCGCTCGCAAAAGGCATCAGCATAAAGCCACCGATGGAAAGAATCGCAGTGGTCACAAACGCCAGCAAATAACGGGGCTTTTGCACCGTATGGAGCAAATGCACAAAAGCTTTCTTATCAGACTGCAAAGCCAAGTGCTCCGTCACTGCTGGCATATGGATCCAGATAAAAATTCCGGCGATCGCACTTGCCGCAACGATCATCAAAAACGGCGCATGCCATCCCCAGTGATTGGATAAAAACAAACCTGCTGGTAAACCCAAAATCTGACTGGCAGCAAACGAAGTTTGCAAAAGTCCCATCACTCGCCCGCGTTGGTGTAACGGAAAGATATCTGTGGTGATGGCCAAGACAATGGAGCCAATCACTCCCCCAAAAAGTCCCGTGACGATTCGGGCTGCTAAAAGCGCATGATAGTTGGGAGCAAGCCCACAGAACAAAGTCCCTGCAATAAATCCGACATAAAAGAACATCAGCAATTTTTTACGGTCAAATTTATCGGCAAAGCCCGCTGCCAAAAGTCCCGAGATCGCCGCACTGATTGCATAGGCTGACACCACGGTACCAAACTGTGCGGCTGTGATATTCAAAGCTGGCATCAACACTGCCCCTAGCGGAGACAGAATCATAAAATCCAGAATGATTGTGAATTGCAGAAAAGCTAAAAGCCCCACAACAATCTTTTGCTGAGTCGTAAACTTTAAAGTGCTGGCCTTTGAGACCCCCGGTGATACAGACGTGGATTCCATCTTGAACCTTTCAATGCGGTTGATGGAATTAATATTACCCGGGTTATATTCAAAAAGCAATATCACCCGGGTAATATTAATTAAACCCGGGTAAATTGTTGATATACCTCAGGAATGACCTGCAGGAAAATAAAAAAAGCCCCTGTCTTGCAACAGAGGCCTAGAAATATAAGGAGAAAGTAAGTACGTACCTTTGATCAAGATGGTTCGAATGTGAGGCGAAGGGCTATCCCCGCAGCGCAGGCGCGCTTTAGCAAGCGGGCCCTTTTTCAAAGCTTTCCTACTTCTTTGGTTTGATCGTCAACCCCTTCAAAGCGTCGCCTAAAGAGCCAAAGCCAGAACCAGAAGCTGGCTGGTGAGTTCTCCATGAGTGGTCTTCACCCGCACCAGGAACACCTAACGAGATTTTCTTTTCTTCGAATTTGATTTCGTCGATTTGAACCGCGATATCGTCACCGCGTTTTTTGTTTTCGAACTGAGCGCCGTCAACGTGGTCACGCCATTTTGATTTTGGCAAAAGACCCGTTACACCCGGAGCGATATTTACGAACAAACCGTAAGTTTCTTTTTTCTCAACTTTTCCGTTAACAATAGTGCCCACCGGGAATTTTGCGGGAACAGAATTCCAAGGATTGCCGTCGCCGTCCGCTTGCTTCATCGACAAAGAGAGTTTCAATTTGCCGTCAACTTCTTCCATTTTCAAAAGTTTTACTGTCACTGTTTGACCAGCCGACACAACTTCTTGAGGGCTGTGCACGCGTGACCAAGTCAGCTCAGACAAGTGGATCAAACCTTCAACACCAGCTTCAAGCTCAACGAAAGCACCGAATTTTTCCAAACGAGTGATACGACCCTCAAGGATCGCGCCCACTTGAACCTTTTGCATAAAGGCACCTTCGTTTTCAACTTTTTGCATATCCAAAAGTTTACGACGAGAAACCACGACGTTGCGTTTGTCGAATTGAGTGATCAAGAAATCAAATTTCTTACCAACGTACTCAGAAGCATCTGTTACGAAACGAGAATCAATTTGAGAGATGGGGCAGAAAGCAGTTTTACCCTGAACGTTCACACGCAAACCGCCGTTAACAACTTCAGTCACAGTTCCAGTTACCGGAAGCTCCATATCGTAAGCGTCTTCCAAAGTATCTGTGGTTGCGCCCATCGCGCCTTTTTTAGCCAAACGAACTTCGCCACCTTTTACGGAAATGACAACACATTCGATCATATCACCCACGTGATATTTCACTTCTTTGTTTTCATCCAAAAGGTCACGAGTGAAAATCATACCATCAACAGGAGTGCCGGTAGATACGAAGGACTCTTCTTTACCAATCGAAAGAATTTCGCCATTGATCTTATCACCAACGCTTACGCGCGTTTTGAAGCCGCCAGCTTCAGATTGCGCAAACATAGACTCGAAATCTTCAAAAGATTTCCCTGTCTCAATATCATCACCAAAAATATCTTTTTTACTCATAACTTCTCCGTAAAATGGAACTCTAAGGTTTACTCAATCCCCTCTGGAAGAGCAAGGATCTGGGTGCCTGACGTCCTGAATCAACTAGCCAGAGTGAATCAAGCGCAGCCCACCGTCGTCCCGCAATTGGGACAACGATAGCAACCACTCGTCAGCACTGTGTCACTGCCACACTCTGGACACTTCACAGTAAACTTTGAAGGCGTTCCCTCAGAGGCCGCCGTGTGTTTTTTCTTGGTATTTAAAGGCTGGCTCAACTTGCTGCCGTCGCGATAGATCGCCACAGCTTTTACACCCAACTCCCAGGCTAGGAAATAAATGCGACTGATATCTTCCTCGCTGGCTGAGTTCGGCAAGTTGACAGTTTTTGAAATGGCACCGCTTATAAATGGCTGCACAGCAGCCATCATCGTCACATGACTTTCAGGCGATAGAACTCGGCCACCAGGGGCCGCATTGGCACAGTCAAAGACTGGCAAATGCTCCTGCTTAAATTCAGGGCAGCCCTCAAGCGTATTATGCTCGGAGATATACTTCACGATGGTTTCAATTTGCGTGTCGTCGTAATCCAGGACTCGCAATGCGGGAGTCACAGATTGATTTACTATCTGAATCTCTCCGCCGCCGACCAGTTTTTTAAGTTTGATCAATGAAAAATCGGGTTCGATACCGGTGGTATCACAATCCATTAATAAGCCAATGGTTCCAGTTGGCGCCACCACAGTTGCTTGAGCATTTCGGAATCCAAATTTGCTGCCATTGTATACTACGGCCTTCCATAAATTCCGGGCGGCATTGTCGAGTCCCTCTGGAAGATCTTTCCAAGAAATCGCGTTCAAGGCTTTTTCGTGCATCTTCATGACTTGTATCATCGGCGCACGATTTTTTTTAAAACCAGGGAAAGCTCCTTGAGCCCGCGCCATCTCGGCACTGGTCAAATAGGCTACTCCCGTCATCAGTGAGCTGATTGCCCCGGCCCAGGCGCGGCCCTCTTTACTGTCATAGGGAATGCCTTTTCTCATCAGCAGACTTCCCAGATTCGCAAAACCCAAACCCAGAGGACGGTAATCATGGGAGTTCTGCGCGATCTTTTCCGTTGGGTAGCTGGAATAGTCGACCAAGACTTCCTGAGCCACGAATAAAGTTCGCGCCGTGTGAATGAAAGATTCAAAATCAAAACTTCCGTCGGCGTTTAAGAATTTAACCAGATTGATAGAAGCCAGATTGCAGGCCGAATCATCCAGGAACATATACTCCGAACACGGATTGCTGGAACGAATCTCTGCACTGTTAGGACAAGTGTGCCACTGATTGATTGTATCGTGAAACTGAATCCCTGGATCCGCACACATCCACGCGGCGTGGTTGATTTTCTTCCACACGTCAGCGGAAGGAACTTCACGAACCACTTTACCACTGACTCGCGCCAGAAGTTTCCAGGGCTTTTCATTCTGCACGGCCTTCATGAATTGATCGGTCACGCGAACTGAATTGTTGGCGTTTTGACCAGACACCGTCTTGTAGGCTTCGCCTTCGAAATCTGCGCTGAGCCCCGCTTCAATCAAAAGCTTCGCCTTATTCTCTTCTTTCATTTTCCATTCAATGAAATCCAAAACTTCAGGATGATCGATATCAACGACAACCATTTTAGCAGCTCTGCGAGTAGTACCACCCGATTTGATGGCGCCTGCGCCGCGATCTAAAACTTCCAAAAAGGAAATCAGACCTGAGCTGTGGCCCCCGGAATTCAATGCTTCGTATTTACTGCGCAAAGTGGAAAAGTTACTGCCGGTACCGGAACCATATTTAAACAAACGTGCTTCGTTTTTTGCGAGTTCAAAAATTCCGTCAATGGAGTCATCGACGCTTTGAATGAAGCATGCCGAACACTGCGGTCTTTCATAAGCATTTTGGGTCGGCTGAATGGATTTCTTTTTCGCGTCCCAAGCATAATGCTCGCTGGGTGAATTGATTTTATAAGCCTCAAACAATCCCGCATTAAACCATACCGGGCTGTTGAAAGCTGCTCGTTGGGAAAGCAAAATGTATTTCAATTCATTCTTAAAAATATCGGCTTCTTTTTTATTTTTGAAATACCCGCCTTGTTTTAGAGCGGAGCCCGCGATTGCCGAAACCACACGGTTAACTAATTGACGAACAGATTTTTCATGTTGAGTGCGCGGCACACCCGATTTACGAAAATATTTGCTGGCAGCAATTTCTACCGCAAGTTGTGACCAACCTTCTGGCGCCTCCACATTCTTCATTTCAAAAAATATCTCGCCCTTACGATTCTTGATTTCGCAGTTGATCTTTTTCCACTTGAACATGTTTTCAGGATTTTTTCCGGGAGGAACAAAGAAGCTAGTGCTATGCAAAGTTTGTTTCTTCATAGGGATATTGTAAGAGAGTTCCCTATGAAGAGAATCTGGAATAAGACACCCCTACCTACGTCTGGTCTGGCTATCGAACAGACCTACTAAGCCCTCCTGAAATTGATTAACTCTTTGCAATGGAGAGCGTAAATATTAGGGAACTACTGTTTATTTCGTTTGGAGTCGCCGTTAAGAATAATACCTCACAATTTTTTAACAGGAACGTGACATGGACCAAAAGACCGAAAAGCGCAAACTGCTGATCATCAAGTCTCATCCACAAAGTTTGGGCCCTGTTGAGGGATTTTTGAAAAACCGCGAATGGGAAATCAAAAGCACGCACAACCTCAAAGAGGCGATGGTATATCTGGTGCAAAACCAACCACAATTCGTCATGGTCAGTATAGACCATCCAAATAAGAAAGTCAGAAATCTTCCGAAAGTTTTGAGTCAGGCATTTCCGGTTTGTGTGATTGCTTTCGCTGAACACTCTACTCCCTCGTCTGTTAAAATTCTCAACGACTGCAATTCTGGATACGCTATTTACCATCCGATCACAGGTCCTGCCGTTGAGCGGATGGTGAATAAGTATAACAAAGATCAAATTGCCAACCCCCAAGCGGCGGCAGCCAACAGATCCTGGGATGGCAATGGCGGAAATAGTTCAGGTGTCATCGCGATCCGTGGTGGTGAAGCAGGCGGCGAAGCTTCGGCGACTTCCACACAAAACTTTTTGGCAAATTTGCTGGGTGCACTTGATAGCAGTGCAACCAGCGGCCCGCCTGCAGGCTTTGCACAAGGCACAGCCGCAGATGGAACTATGACAGCCGTTCAGCCCGGCATGGCTGGGTATATTCCTCCCACCTCTCAAGATCCGAATGCAAATGCTATCGATAGTGGCGCAGATCAAAATGGAATGAATGGTTTTACGAGTGATAGTGACCAAGACGCACAAGTCGGTGCACATGGTTTCATGGGTGGCCACCAAAACGGAATGAACAGCGCCGGTGGCAATGCAGCACAAAAGGGTTTTGGCGGTTTTAACGATGGAGCAAGTGGCAACGAATTCAATCCCAATAGTTTCGGCACAAATGGCGCAAACCGCATGGATCCAAATTTCTCTGATCCCCATGGCAGCAATGGTTTAGCCAATGGTAATGGAATGAATCCCAGTGCTCACGGAATGAACGGCGGTTTTGGAAGCGACTTTAATCACAACAGCAGCCCTTCTGCAAACGGCGGTTCGGCAGCAAATCCGCACGCGCCCGGCTTCATGGGTGCAAATGGAAGTGCCGCCGCATCCGACACCTTGGATCCGAACGATCCAAACTATGATCCCTATGGTGACGGGGGCGAAGCTTCCTACTCTGCCAGAAAAAAGTCCGACACCATGTGGGCTCCCGTAGATGCTGATGGTAAAAATAAAAAACAACATGTCTTGAAAGAGACCGCTGATGAAGTCGCAAAAGATCCAGGCTCGCTGATCTTAAAAGGAACTCGAGAGGCGATGGACAAAGCCTGCGTGATCACGGAAAAAAAGCGCAACGTGGGCATTGCCACCAACGTCGCTTGCATTCTTGTCGAGTCCGGTCGCTTTTCGGGCTATCTGGTTGCGGCGATGGCAGAACATCTGACGATTGATATTCACTTCGTTGAAAAAATCCGCACTCGTCTGTTTAAGTTTCTATCTGAAAACGGAGAAAACTTGGAACACAACGAAACCATGCCGATCAAAATCAAACAAGTGCCTTTCGCAGCCTGGGCTGTAGAGCACGCTGAGTTTTTAAGAAAATCAGTGCACAAGGGCAACGAAGTTGCGATGGCCTTCTTTCCCCGCTCCGATCTTAAAGCGGAAATTTCGGCTTCACCTGATGAAGAAATGGCAGCCGTCAAAATCCACGAAATGCGCACCGATGTCCCGGTTGATTTCAACCTTTACGTTCATTTGCCGCGCAACAACCGCTATGTGCTTTATACTCCAGAGGGCGGAGTGTTTCTTTCAGAACAAAAAACTCGGCTGGTAAATCAAGGCATCACCCATCTTCACGTCTTACGCATGGAACTTCAAAATCTGGATAAGTACCGAGCGCAGAACTATTTGAACGATAAAATCGACGAGTACCAGCAGCAGCTCGAAAAAGAGGCAGAAGATATTAAGAAACCTTTGGCCTCTTAGGGAATCCTCTTGACCCCGCTTTGTGGCCGTTATTAGCTACTGCCATGGAAAGCACTACTCAGGCTAGCTCAGCCGCTCAGACAGCGTCCGATAAAGGACTCTATTTGGATTACAACGCCACAACACCGGTAGACCCTCAGGTTTTTGCCGCGATGGAACCGTATTTCAAAGAGTACTTTGGAAATCCATCAAGCGCCTCCCATCATTGGGGTTGGACTGCAGAAAACGGCGTGCAAAAGGCCCGTATGCAAGTGGCGTCGTTGATCGGCGCTAAGTCCTCTGAGCTGACTTTCACAGCGAGCGCAACAGAATCCAACAACTGGGTGATTTTCGGTCTGTTGGCGAAACTTCGCGAAACGAATCCAAACCAGCCCATTCATTTTATCACGAGTAATGTCGAACACAGTTCTATCGTTAAGGCGATGATGGCGGTGGAAAAGCAAGGTGTCGAAGTTGATTTCCTTCCGGTGAATCAATACGGCCAGATCGAAATGAAAACTCTTCGCCAAGCGCTCAAACCTCACACAAAACTTGTTAGCTTGATTTGGGTGAATAACGAAATCGGCAGCCTCAACCCGGTGGTTGAAGTTGCAAAGCTTTGCAAAGAAAAACAAATTCTTTTCCACACTGATGCGACACAAGCGATTGGCAAAGTGCCAGTGAATGTAACCGAGATGGGTATCGACTTGATGTCGTTCTCCGCTCACAAAATGTATGGCCCCAAAGGCTCAGCGGCTCTTTACATCCGTGGTAAAGATCCAAAGGTTGAAATCAATCCTTTGATCTACGGTGGTGGTCAGGAAAAAGGCCTTCGCTCTGGGACTTTGAATGTTCCGGCCATTGTTGGCTTGGGCGTCGCTTCTGAAATTTGCAAAAATAATCTGGAAGCAGAAACTGCTCGCATGACGTCTCTTCGCAATTTGCTTTGGTCGAAGCTGCAAGCAGCGACTCCAGGCATTCGCTTGAATGGACATCCGACAGAACGTTCCCCCATCAATCTAAATGTGACGTTACCCGGAATCACGGTGGAATCATTGGCGCCTAAAATTCAAAAATTGGGAATCAGCACGGGGTCAGCCTGCAGCTCCGGTTCGGTTAGCATCAGCCATGTCCTGAAAGGCATCGGAATGTCGGCAGAGGATGCTCGCTGCACGTTCCGCATTTCCCTGGGACGCTGGACCTCTGAAAACGACATCCACCGTGCTGTCGAGATCCTTCACGGCGCCATCCCAACGTAAAATATATAATATTTTCAGTATTTTAGCTCACTCATACGGGGGATGGAATTGACCCTCCCCTGCTTACGGGCTTTGTGGTAGACTGGCTGAGAATTTATCCCGAGGAGAACCCCATGATTAACATTTCCCCAGAAGCGGCAACGAAACTAGCGGCTCTTAAAAAAGATGATGGCAAAGACGAAGCTGCATTTTTGCGCGTGGAAGTGAAAAAAGGGGGTTGCTCAGGCCTCTCTTATAAAATGGATTTCGATACAACTCCTCGTGATGGTGACAAGATCTTTGAATCCAACGGCCAAAAAATCGCTGTGGATGCGAACTCCATGTTGTACATCTTGGGTATGACTTTGGATTTTTCTGGGGGTTTGAATGGCAAAGGTTTTGTCTTCAACAACCCCAACGCCACGAAACACTGTGGTTGCGGTTCCAGCTTTAACGTTTAATATACTCACAATGACTCCATCGTGTCCGTTGGAAACGGGGTCATTCATTACTGTGCCGCCATTTTTTAGACCTACATTTGTAGCAGGAAAAATGTGACCGGCACTTTCTACGTCTAGAACTGTTCCACCTGCCCAATGGCAAAATAGGTTTCTTCGCCGTCCGGGATTATCATAGATCCATGGCTAAAAACTTTTTAGAAATTCACAGCTTACAAAATCTCACTACGGAATTTGAGTTGATCAAAAATCTAAAGGCTCGACCTTTGGAAATTCTGGAGTACGCTGAGAAGTCTTTTACTTTTGAAGCTTCTCCCCGTATTTGCGGACTGGGAACTATCGTACATCTGGAAGGCAAATTTTATTTCGACGGCGGTTCTCACGATTTTTTAGCCACGGGTAAAGTCACTCGATGCGAAGCTTTAGATTCAGGTAAACACTCCAAGTACACTGTTGAACTTCATCGTTTTGAAAAAGGCCTTTGGGAGAATTTCCTTAACGCTAACATGCAATCGCAATTGAACACCGACATGTTGTTCAGAGCCATGCGGGAGCTTGATTAAATGAAAAATCTGACAGCACTTATCGTCGACAGCTCTCCGTCGTATACCAATCTTATTACTGCGGCACTTCTAGAGATCGGCTTGCTTCAAGAAAATATTTTTACAACGAAACGTTATGTCGGCGCTGTGGAATTTCTCACGGATACCAAGCCGCAACTTTTGATCACAGAATTTCAAGTCGATGCCAAATTTGGTTTGGAACTTGTGACCATGCATACGGCAAACAGTCCTAATAATATTTCGATCATCATGACTCACAATAACTCCAGCTCTTCCATTGCGGAAGCTGCAGAAGAACTAGTCGACGACTATATCGTAAAGCCTTTCCAAAGCGGCATGCTCGCAAATCGCCTGCGCCAACTGATTGATCGCAAGTTGAATCCCAGCGATTACATCAAAGCGATTCGCGAAGGCAAACAGGCTCTTTTGGATGGCCAATTGAAAGACGCTGAACACAAGTTCTCGGTAGCCCTACAACATCAGGAAAAGCCCACACTTGCACACTATTATCTGGGTTATACGAAATTCAAAGAAACCGAATATCAGTTCGCCACGGATGAGTTTGCGAAGGGCTTAACTTTGCAACCACTTCACTATCGTTGCTTAACCGGTAAATTCGATACTTTCTATGAGCAAAAAGATTTCGCCAACGCCTATACGGTGGCGAATACCATCATTGAAAACTATCCGATCGGACCTAAGCGTTTGGGACAGCTTTTCATTTCTGCTGTTTTCTCGGGGAAGTTGGATGAAGTGCCTCACTACTTCCAACTTTTTGCGCAGCTGGATCATAAAACTCCAGAACTTCGCCATGTTTTTTCAGCTGCACTGTTCACTGCCGGTCGCTCGAACTTAAATAACAAAGCCCTTACCAAAGCGGTGGAGTGTTTTGAATTGGGTGTTCAGGTAGTGGGAGCGGATTCTGAATATATCAGTAAAATTGTGAAGGTCTTATTGCGTGGAGATGCTCAGGCTGTCAATCAGGCGGCACGCTTTTTACAGCAGTTTCCTTCCAGCAAAGTAGGCAGTAAAGAATATGAAAATCTTTACTTCCTGTTTAACTGTAAAACATTGCCGCTTTCCAAAGTTATCGATCAGGGTCGCAAGATGGCAGCACAAAATCGTATGGATGCTGAATCCTATGAAACATTCATTCGTCTGTTGATCAGCGACAATAAAACCGTCTTGGCAGAGGATATTTCCGAAAGATATCAGCGGGCATTTCCGAATCAAACGCCATCTCGCGAGAAGGCTTAACTATTTCGCGGCTCTTTCAAAGGGAGCTGCGACATGCAAGAATTCACCTAAATGCTGAGCAACGACTTCCGGTTGAGATTTAATCGCCAAGTGCCCTGCCCCTTGCAAAACAATCATGTCTTCACAACCCAAATGCTGAGCGAACTTTTTGTAAGCATCTTGATTAAACAGCAGATCACTTTCGTCAAAAATTAAACGGCAGTCCCCGCGATACTTGAAAAGTTTCTTATTCCAAAACTGCCAGTCCTCAGAGCGCAGGATCCAGGAGAAATGATGAATCATGTGAGCTACAAATTGCAGCTTACGTCCTTTGAGGTGCTCGACAGACACAGCCCCTTCGGATCTTTCGTCTCTGAAAATCTGTGCGGCTCGTTTTAGGAAACTCGCTCCCATAGGTGTGGAAAGCATCAGATAGATACTTTTCAGACTCAAAGGAATCGAGAAAAAAAATCTTAGCTCTTTAGGCAAAAAGTTTTTCACCGGATCTGTGACCATAGGATTGATCAAAGCCATCTTATGCACCAAGTGCGGATGCTGAGTAGCCAGTCCCCAGCTTAAAGCGCCCCCGTAACTTAAACCAGCCAGATGCACGCGCTCATTCGGGAAATGCTCCTGAATGAATCGCGCCAGTACTTCCACCTGTACGGTGAAAAGCAGCTTATCACTGCTCATATAGACATGACTTAAATTTGGGATGATTACGCGATATTGAGATTCCAGTTGAGAGGCCACCGTCTCCCAATGATGAACGCTTCCTCCATAACCATGAAGAAGAATAAGGATAGGCCCTTGCCCGCGTTCTCTGAAAGTAATCTTGTGAGACATTCTAGAATCTTATCGGCTTCCATCAAAAGTCATGCAACTGGACCAAATCCCAGTTAGTTACCAAATGGTGAAGAAACTCGACCCCAGAAGTTGAACTACTGAGGTTTGGGTTTGTTCGCTTGCTGTTGGTTTTGCTGCTTTTGCTGATTCTGATTTTGCGGGCGAGATTGCTGCTGTCCTTGATTAGGATTCTGCTTTGCCTGATTGTGTTGGCGGTTCTGATTTTGGTTCTGACCGCCACCTTGTTTTGGCTTTTGCTGATTGTGCTGCTGCTTAGGTTGGTTTTGACCACCACCCTGTTTCGCCTGCTGTTGACCCTTTTGCTGCTGACCACCACCTTGTTTTTGGTGTTGGTGTTGCTTTTGTTTTTGTTGGTTCTGATTTTGTTGCGGGCGATTCTGCTGACGTTGTTGATTAGGTTGCTGTTGTTTCGCCTGTTGCGGAGCTTGCGCCTCTTCTTGCGATTTTTCAGCTGCTAAGTCGCCACCTGCGGAAGCAGAAACATTTTGCGCATTCGCGGCGGCCTCTTCCACTTTTGCATCCAACAACATCGTGTCGTTCACTGCTTTGGATTCCATTTGTTTGCTGGTACGGAAGCCTCTGATTTTCTTAGTTTGATTTTCTGCGCGCTCAACTTGTTCCGTCAAATCCACAGTTACGTCACCGAAGCAACGAACCTGGCAGCTTAAACGACGGCCGTCGATAAAGTAGCTGGTTCCGATCAGGCTCAATTCCGCTTTACCCGGCGGCAGCACATTGTTGTCGCCCTCTTTGATACGCACACGGCATTCCGCACAGCTCGGAACACCCTTACAGATAGAGCGGATCTCAAGATGATTTTCCGTCGCAATCTGCAAAAGGGACTTATCTGGAGTACCTTCGACTTCAATATTTTGCGGAAGAAATTTAATTTTCATACTCGAATCCTCAATGGTGCCAGGCACCTTTTGCTAAACACACCGCATCCCCAAAAGGTACGGCGTACCTTTAGACCAATTTCACTTTCGCGAATTTAGTCTTGCTGCCCTTCACGACTTTGCCGTCGATCATTGCCGGCTGCAGTTTCATTTTACCATCGGTGACTTTTTGACCGTCGATTTGCACGGCGCCACCTTGAACCATACGATTGCCTTCACTGTTCGAGGCCGCAAAGTTCAACTTAACTAACAACTGAGCGACGCCTAGGCCCTCAGCCGGAATATCATTTTTGCTGATCTCAACCGTTGGAATATCGTCAGGCAAACCCTTGTCGACAAAGATACGGTTGAATTCGTCTTCCGCGGCCTGAGCTGCCTCAGCCGAGTGGAAACGTTTGATGATGAATTTTGCCAACTCCACTTTCACAGTGCGTGGATGTTTCTTTTTGCTGGCAACATCTTGTCTTAACTGTTCAAGTTCCGCAGCCGTAATGTCCGTCAGTAGTTCATACCAACGGTACATCAGATCATCTGAAATCTTCATCGTCTTACCGAACATGTCTTTCGGAGTATCGACTACAGATATATAGTTATCCAAAGACTTGGACATTTTGTTAACGCCATCAACCCCTTCCAGGATCGGCATAGTCAGGATACATTGTGGTTCTTGGCCATAAGCAGATTGCATCGAGCGACCGACCAAAAGATTGAACTTTTGATCCGTACCCCCCAGCTCCACGTCAGCTTTCAAAGCCACAGAGTCATAACCTTGAGTCAATGGATACAAGAACTCATGAATCGCAATCGGAGTGCCAGCGCGATAACGCTTCGTAAAATCGTCACGCTCAAGCATTTGCGCCACAGTATATTGTGCCGCCATTTTTATGAACTCCCCCGGGGTCATCTTGCCAATCCAAGACGAGTTGTACACGATTTCGGTTTTGTTCGGATCTAGGATTTTAAAGATCTGCTTCGCATACGTACGACCGTTTTCCTCGATCTCGTCACGTGAAAGAACCGGACGAGTTGAGCTCTTCCCTGTCGGGTCACCAATCGTCGCCGTGAAATCACCAATCAAGAAAATAATATGATGGCCCAGATCCTGGAACGTTTTAAGTTTATTGATAACAACAGTATGACCGATATGAATATCTGGACGAGTCGGATCCGCCCCCAGCTTGATACGAAGCGGAGTGTTCGTTTCCTTAGAGCGCTTCAATTTCTTAAGCATCTCTTCGTCATTAATAAACTCAGCAACGCCGAATTTAATTCTCTCTAACTGTTCTTTAGGATCCAAAAAACTCATTATCTTGCGTGCTCCACACTGCGAGTCTCACGAACAACTGTCACTTTGATTTGGCCAGCCTGAGGAACTTCGCGTTCGATCTTACGAGCGATATCGCGAGATAACATCACGGCCTGGTCATCAGTTACTTTTGCAGATTCAACCAAGACGCGAACGTCTTTACCGGCTTGAAGAGCCAAAGTTTTCAAGACGCCATCAAAGCTGTTACCGATGGATTCAAGGTCTTCCAAACGGTGGATAAAGGAATCCATCTGCGGACGACGAGCACCAGGGCGCGCGCTAGACAAGATGTAAGCCGCGTGAACAATCCAAGCCAGGATAGAATGAGGTTTTTCCTCTTCATCATGAGCGCGGATCGCGTGACATACGTCTTCAGATTCAGAATATTTTTTAGCGGCTTCCGCACCAACAAGTGCATAGCTGCCTTCTGCAGTGTGATCGATAGCTTTACCGATATTGTGCAAAAGACCCGCACGTCGTGCGAGTTTCACACTCACGCCCAACTCTCCTGCAAGCAAGCCCGCGATGTTGGCAACTTCAAGTGCTTGGTTCAAAGCATTTTGACCTTGGTAATTACGGTATTTCAAACCGCCAATGATTTTAATCAATTCTGGGTGCATGTTGGGAATACCCAGCTCCAACACGTGGCGCTCACCCTCTTCTTTGATGGCTTTCATCAATTCGTTACGTTGTTTTTCAACGACTTCTTCAATACGCGCTGGATGCACACGGCCGTCTTCCATCAATTTCTCGATCGTTCTGCGAGCTAGCTCACGGCGAACTGGATCGAAACCAGAGATAACCACGGCTTCCGGAGTATCGTCGACGATTAAGTCCACACCACAGTGAGCTTCCAAAGTTCTGATGTTACGTCCTTCACGACCGATGATTTTACCTTTCATCTCGTCGTTGGGAAGTGCCAAAACGCTGACAGTTCTTTCGGAAGTGAACTCCGATGCAAAACGCGACAACGCTGTTGCCAAGATACGCTTTGCTTTAACTTCAGATTCTTTTTGAGCTTGCTCTTCGATTTGGGTGATTTTTTTAGAAGCTTCGATTTTCGCTTCGTCTTCAATGGCAGCCAACAATTGACGTTTAGCTTCGTCCTGGGACATACCCGCAACGGATTCCAATTTCTGTTTTAGTTCGCCAATTTGAGATTCGCCTTTTTTCTCAAGTTCTTTGATACGGTTTTCAGAGATCGCGATTTTTTCTTCGCGGTCTTTCATCGTGTTCAAATAACGCTCATTTTCTTCCATTTTTTGTTTGAATTGCTGTTCGATTTCTTTCAAACGGCGATCCAATTGAGCTTCTTTGTTTTTCAACGTGGAATTTTGCTTATGAATGTCAGCTTCCACATTCTTACGGGCGCGACCTTCAAAATCCTTCGCACGAGTCTCAGCGTCTTTTTTTAGTTTCGCTGCTTCAGACTTGGCTTTGTTAACGATTCGCTCTGCCTCAACGCGTGCAGATTTTTTGCTGTTATTGTCCTGAATGCGTTTCACCATGAAAACAGCGACACCGCCCAAAATTAAACAGATAATGGCTGTGATTAAAATTTCCATTTCTTCCTTTTCTCCTCAAGCTCTAGTGAAGCTCGTACTGCTGGCAAACGATCAAACCCGACTCCGTGATGATGTAATCCATCTTTTCGTCGTGGGCTTCCATGGGTAGTGTCTGTTCTGAAATTTGAAAATCAAAACAAACCCCCACCTTGATTCCTTTAAAGTGAGCAAGGGTTTTGTCATAAAAACCTTTGCCCTTACCAAGGCGGTTGCCATTCTTATTAAAAACTAATCCGGGAATCAGCAGGCCGTGAATGCCATTGAGATCTATGATAGCGGAGTTGGGATCAGGCTCCAAAACGCCAAAGGCGCCCTGGCTGAAACCTGATGCAAAACAAAACTCAAGTTCGTTTCCTTTTGTACGGGGAAACGCCCAGTCGATATCGTGGATTTGAAAAATCTCATCCACGCTGGCTTCTTGAGCGAGGGCGCGATAGGCACCCCAACATCCGTTCTGCTTAGACATAAAGTCCTGCAGAAATACATTCAACTGCTGCTGGTTTTGAACAAGACCTTGCGCAAACTCTTGGGCGCAAAGAGATTTATAAAAGGAACGACATTCCTGTTTAGAGCTCCAAGAGGGCATGGGCACTCCAAGAGAGTTACATCAAAGTTAGTTGTTCAAAACCTTGTTGTTCTTGGAGTTTTCAAGTTCCAAAGATAGCTGCATCGTTTTTTCCTCGAGCTTATCGAGTTCACGCTGCGCTTTTCTTTTCAAAAGGATGAGTTCTTCCGCGAGATTCATCGCTGTCAACACAGCGGCATTCTGGAAGGAACCGTTTTTCGTAACGGCCATTGCTTGATTCATTTTGTTATTAACAAAGTCGACGAGTTCCTGAACTGTGGCATCGTCGTGTGAGGATCTAAGTTTGTACGGGACTCCTGCAATGAGGAAATTAAAGTTCTTTTTCTCAGCAGTCACCGTGTCTCCTCTTTCAATCGCTAATGGGCTAAACCTTTTAAAACTCTAGAAAAATCCTAGAACAACACTAAAAAGTATAGCTGTAACGAGAAGCGGTATTCAACCAATTATTTCTTAGTGCAAGTGCAAATAATCCCCAGCTCAGACTCGCTACTGCAAGACAGGCTGCGCTTTCGCGCCGACCCCTCGAGATTGAACTCCGTCACCTCGTGGAAATTGCGTTTGTAAGTAGAGCTCACTCCATTTAGCTTCGTGTCAAGATAGGAGTAGATGTCACTTCTGATCGTGGAGTTTAAGAGGAAACCGTTGATAATCTCCTGCTTAGGGTTGGTGCGTTGATTTTTCGTGAGTGCTATATCTGTAAGCACCCCATCTGCCTGCACCTTTTGAACCGTCAGCTCAATCTTTGGCTTTTTGATCGAGGTGGTTTCATTTTTTAAGATCAGATTAAACTCTTGTTTGTCCGCATCCAGATAGTTCACTTTTCTTTGACGCAACTGCGAGCGAACCGTCACGAACTTCTCATCCGCCAGCTCCTTAAGCTTCGTCAAATTAACTTTGAACGCCAAACTGTCATCTTTAAGTTCTGGGAAACACTTCAGCACATTTTCGTACGACACCGAAACCGGCGTCGCGGTTGGAGGCGGCATTTTAGTATTCGGCTGAGCGCTGGCGACCAACGGTGCGAGAAAAATAAAAGGGACGAAGCTTTTCATCCCTTTATCGAAGCATAGAATTTGTTTTGAGCCAATTTTATTTCATTCCGGTGAGGTCGGATTAAAAACTTGAGTTGTTCGCCGGGCTGTTTAAGGCGTCCAGCAAGATGGGATCCTGACCGTAATCATCATCAGCGAAACCTACTTCTCCGTTACTCTTGGCGAAAACAGTCAAATAGTGCAAATACACTGTGATCGGTTTCGCAAGTGAAACGACTTTCGTTGCGCGAGACTCAGACTCTGTCTGTGACGGTACGATTTTCAGAATTTCGTCCATGGAGTATCCAGGTTTATCTTTTAGTAAGTAAGCAGCAAGATCCAAGGGTCTTTGCAGTCTTACGCAACCAGAACTCGCATGGCGGTTCTCATCATTAAATAGATCTCTTTCATTTGTATCATGCAGGTAAATGCTAAAGCTGTTTCCATCCAGTGGGAACTTAACCACGCCCAAGGCATTATCGTAACCTTGTTTTTGCACGATAATATAGCGGGCACTTTGCAAGTCCACTTCGGTAATTTTAGTCCAATCAGGATTTTGAGCAGGGACGTAATTTACGATTTTACCGTTCTTGTATTCTGCCTGCAGCAAATACATTTTGTGCTTATCCAGGTAAGTCGGATCCTTTTGAAGAATCGGAAGCTTATCCTTGATAGCGATCGATGAAGGCACCGTCCAGGTCGGATTAAACTCGACACGAGAGATTCTACGAATCATTAAAGGAGTTTTTCTAACATCACGGCCATTGATTGTCCTGAATTGCAATTTCACGGCTTCCGGAGCCCATTTTTTCTCTTTTTCTGACCAAAGACTATCATCGCGTAAATTGAACTTTGTCATGGCGACATTCACGAAAATATAACGTGTATCCATTTTGCGTGGAATCCAGCGGTATCTTTCCATATTCAGTTCAATCTGTTTGATTCTTTGCTCCAGTGGCACATTTAAGTGATTCAACACCTTCGAAAAGTTCGCGCCGATTTTTCCATCGACTTTCAAACCGCTGTTCAATTGAAACGCTCTAAGGTTTTTATCAAGCTCATCATCAAACACCGGGGACTGATTCGAAATACGGTAACCCAGTTGACTCAATCTTTCCTTAACATCAGCAACGGCAGCGTCCTGAATCCCTTTTGAAAGCTCTTTCCCCGCAGGCTTGATGACCTTCCAGGATTTATTTGCAAGACCTCGAAGATTTGCCAACGCCAATTTCAAATGTCGATATTCGGGAATAACTGGGTGAAGTTTCTCAGTTTCTTCAATGAGCAGTTTTGCGGGACCTCTGGCGACCAATTTCAATCGCAACATAAAGTCCTTCATTTCAACTTGGGCCATTTCGATATTTGGATCAAATTCCTTTGGGTTAAATCTGCCTTTGTAGATGTGATGGGCATATCTTAAATAAGCCTCCGACATTTTAACATCAAGCTCAGCCAACTCCTGCACGCTCACATTGCTACCCTCAAAAATCGGGTCCCAGACATGAGCCCAATAGACATCCCAAAGACCATGAGCAGGCGCTTCCTGTAGCAATTTTCTAAGAGCCACACCCTTAGCATTAGGCTGAAGCGAATTCATATCGATCCACACCGGCTGATAAGGCTCATTCATTCTTTGCTTGGTGTCTTTGTCAATTTTTACGAAACTATAAAACTCATTCAATTTCTTTGTATTCAACAAAACCTGATAGTTCGCGGCTGCCGGATTGCTGACAGCATCCTGAATCAATCGGGTCATCTGTGAGGATTGAGCGTCAGGCACCAGCGCTTGTGCATTACTGAACAACGGAAACAGCAAAAAGATGCCGATGATGATCAGTAGGACTTCGTTGCTGCTGATAAAATCTTTCATTTTCATAGGAACCTCACTCATATCAGTAACTTCCAACTTCTGTGCCACCCGAGCGGGGTTATATTCGCTATGGGCTCGCATATGGCCGGAGGTAACAAATACTGTCAGCCAGTGACACCTGACGTGACTGTCTCATTCTGAGACGTGGGGCTTGACCCTTCCCGGCGCGTCGGCATATTCCTCAGATAGAATCCTTGTTTACCGCCACCGTGGCGGTAAAATATCACTCGCTTCAAAAAAAATGCGTCGACAATTCATCGCGTTTTTTCGCGGTAATCCTCATCCTAATCCAGTCACAATCATCCTCTTATTTCTCACCGTGATCGTGCTCTCAAATTGCTGTTCTCGCGCTACTTCAATTTGCTAGAAAATTCTGCTAATTGTGACTATGAATTTCCGGATCTATTTCCAAAGATTAATGCGTCAATTTTAAATAAATTATTGACGGAAAATTTGAATCTCTACGATTCCCCTTGTGTCTCGAATGGTGTTTGAATTTTCTAATAAATGATTTTTTAGTTTTATCTCGAGGAAGAGCCTCCAACGCGTTTTATGAGAGAATTCGCGCCGTGTTGTTTACGCCGCTGAAAATGCTTTGAAAAACCTTGTGGTATGTTGCTTTCAAATTCGGGAGGTTTGTGTGAATTTGAAGTTTCTTAGTGAGATTGAGCTTGATGAAAGAATTAAAACTTTGGCTCAGCGAGAGCGACATCTTTTGCATGAAGTGCTTTTAACGATTAAAGAAATTGATTCTCGCAAAACTTATTTGGAGCTGGGATTTGGCAGCCTTTTTGACTATTTAGTAAAGGGCATCGGATATTCTGAAGGAAGCGCACAACGCCGCATCGATGCGACCCGCTTGATTCGCGAAATTCCTGCTGTCGCTGACAAGATACAAAGTGGTGAATTGAAATTTAATCAAATTTCCTTGGTGCAAAGAGCTGCGCGCGAAATCTTAAAAAATCAATCCGTCAAAGTCACTGCAGAACAAAAACTTCAGGTATTTGAAGATCTTTGCGGAAAGAGCCATTCGGAATCTCAATTTAAAGTGGCAGCATTTTTTGAATTGCCTGTGGTGCAGTCTGCTCAACAAAAAGTTCAGGCTGATGAAAGTGTTCGAGTTGAGTTTACACTTTCCAAAGAAGCTTTTGAAAAAATCAAATACGCCCAGGAGCTTTTGTCGCATGCGGTGACGACCCAGGATTTGGGTCAGTTTTTGGCATACCTTTCGGAAAAGGTCATCCGTCAGAAAACGGGGTTTAAAAACCAAAACCGGAAAAGCTCTACTTCTGATGGCATTTCTACCGCCACCGTGGCGGCAAGAAAGACACCGGCACTTAAGAATGTAAAGCAATTAAGACATCAGCAGCAGTGCTGCCAATATATTGATCCGGATACTGGCCGACGTTGCGAAAGCAAATGGCTTCCACAAGTCGATCACAAGCAAAGTCGTTGGGCTGGAGGCAATCATCAGTTGGAGAATTTGCAGATACTTTGTGCTGGTCACAATAGGCTCAAATACAGAAAAGAGAACGGTGTCAAATATTCGTCATAGAGACAGACAGACAGACAGACAGAAGAAAGGGTGATTGCGGAAAACGCAAAACTTGGCGGAAGTGCGTCGTTTAAAAATAGTCTGCCGCAGGGTTATTACGTCTGCGGCAGTGAATAAGAACTTAGTACGCGGATAGACGACGAGTGCCCGTTTGTAAGAAACGAACGATGTCCACGTCAGGGGGATTGGCGATGCCGACTCCTGGTTTTGGACCGGTTAACTCGCCCAGCGAGTAATCCATGCGGGTGTCGTAAGTACGCTCGTACTGATTGCGCAGCCAGCGTTCGGCGTTGTACCAGGCGCGTTTGTTTTGGTTGTCGGGGCAGGATGCTAACTCTGACGATGATTTAGCTCCCCAGCGCAACTCTGCGCAGTGGTAGGGGTCGAAGCTCATGTCGAAGACTCTTTGGCGAGCTTGTTCTAAATTCATGGTCACAGCTTGGCCGCGACTGTTTGTATATGAGAACTGACATGCACCTGCATCGCGATTGTAAATCGCTAGCAAATCGCCTCGCAGATTATTTCCGCGATACACGATCGTTGGATCACCCACCTGATAGCGTTGAACCATGCTGCGAGTTTGTGCGAGCAAGTTCATGAACGAAACTTTCAGGCGCGCATCACGGGATGGCGAAGCGAACTGTTCCCACTCCCCTGTTGTACCGAAAATATTTTGTGGAAGACGGTCCGGATGAGGTTTATTTTGCACGCCCGAACGCAAAGCCACGTCGACCGCTTGCACACGATCTTTTAAATTCACGCACAGGTCAGCCACCATGCTTTGCATGTCTTGCAACGGATCGATACGCAATTCACCGTTCGCCAGCATGATCCGCAGGTATTCATAGTAATCCACCGCGCGACCATTATAGATGAATTGCCCCTTTGACCACTGTCCATCAGGATCAGGACGGTTTCCATAGAATTGCTCTAAGCTGTAGTATGGCAATGTGTTGTTCTTAGCTCCCAACACTCGTCCACCGATATAGGCTCCGCTGGAATCTTTTTTTGCCCCCGTCAAAGTCAAAGGACGGAAATTTTTAAAGCCAGCACCTTGATAAGGATTGCTGCGCTCGAATTTTGGATTGTACATGCCCGATGTCAAAGTATTGTCAGGATGGGAATCGATATAATAAATCTGCCCGTCCGTCGTCACTTTATAAACGACCGCCACGTGACCATTTGGATCATAGATAACAGTACCTGGGCGAATACTGAACCGAGTCAGCTTCACCGGATAGAAATCAGAGAACATATTACCGTCCTCGGTTCCCATCATACGAAACGTCGCCGACAAAGTCGTATTCGTGATGGTTCCGTTCAACAATGAAACTGCATTTGGATAGCGCGAGGCCAAAATCCCAAATCCATAATCGAAATCTTCAATGTTATAGATAAAGGCTTTACGATTTCGACCATTTCCCGCAACCACATCGAAACGCCCCGTCACGTAATTTCCAAAAGGTGTGTACCGAATGTCACCGTTATTTCCCGCCACAGGGCGAGCGTTGACTCTGCTTGCAACAGACATCGGCAACGCATTTTTCCACGCGTAATAAGAGCGCAGATAATATGGAAGATCCGCGCAATCCGCATAGTACGCGAGACCTGAGGGGTCCGAAGAATAGTACGGATTTGCATTACTAGTCAGACATCCTTTGACGGTGTCACACTGGCGATTCTCGACGGCAGCACCTATGCGCGCGATAAAGTTCGAGAATCCCTCTTCGTCCTGTGTTGACCACTGAGTTTTCGTTACTCTCCAATCCCGGGTAGCGTAAGGACTCCACTGCGCTTGACTCATCGCAGACATAAAAAACATCGCACCAAGGCCCAAAATCCATTTCATGAAACCTCCAGTTCGTGCCGCGGGGCACTTTTACAAATTCGAATTTTTTAGTCGCCCACAATCCACTTTGTGATATACGACGACTCGATTTTGTAATTTATGCAATTGATCTCGGGGGAACAATCCATGATGAAGTTTATTGGTAAAAGTCGTGTGAACACAGCATTCTGCATGCTAGTTGCCACTTTGACGCTGAATGCATTTACAGCATCACAATCTTTCGCACAGGCGCAAATTATGGCCGTGGCGAAAAACCAATTGGTTGTTGGAAAAACTTATTTCATCGCTGCTGATAACTTGAATCTTCGCAGCTCCAACAATACATCGTCTTCTGACAATATCGTGGGTCAACTTTCCATGAATGACGAAGTCGTTTTGGTAAATGCTTTGGGCGAAGGCACTCCCCTTGTTCAAATCAAATTGATCAAATCGAAATCTGTTCCAAGCGACGTCGCGCCTCAATTGTTCGTTTCGAAAGACTACTTGTCTGACAAAGTTTATGAAGCTCCGGTTTTGAAGTACTTTGTGATTCAGAACGTAGCGACCGAGAAAACTCGTGTTTACGAGCGTTGCGTAACTTACCCAGGCTGCCCTCACAAACTTGTAATGGAAACTGATATGGTTGTGGGCCGCAACGAAGAAGGTACAAAATCAGATCGTTATGCCTACATGACCTGGTTGGGCCACGCGCGCATCTCTTCATGGGTTAAATTCTACTCTGACGGCATGCAAACTTACCCAAGCTGGTACACTGCGGGTCAGGATCTTAAATCTATTCCTAAACCAATCTCTTCCAACTCGTCTCGCGTGATCGGTTCTCGCAAATGGTTGACGAAGCAAAATGGCAAAGACACTGTTTACGGTGCTTTTGGTTGGTATGCGGCGAAGCTTTCACCTTCTGACGATGTGAACGGTGTGAACAGCCAATGGATGCACGGAACTATTGGTTGGGGTGTAGACGGCTCTGACGCTATCGACATCACTCGTGGTTTCTTCATGAACATGTTCTCAAACCCGGGTTCTCATGGTTGCACTCGCTTGGAAAATCGCGCGATCGCTTACCTTCGTGAAATCTTGCCTGTGGGCACAGACATTTACCGTGTTTATGCTCGTGAATCGACTCGTGAGCGCCAAACAATCCTTTCTGACGACACAGTGATTCCACTAAGCCGTTACAAAGACGTTTATAACAACCCAGCACGTTGGGATTACATTCTGTTGACTGATGGTGCGCAAAAATCTGGTGGCTTAAGTGCTGACGCGACAAACATCATCACAAAAAACATCCCAGTGATCCAAGGTCAAAACTTCCTTGAACAAGGTAGCTACATGGTGGACCGCTATCCAACGGCAGCTCAGTTGAACTATAAAAATTCAGCGAGCTCTGGTAAATCCGGGGACCGTTACCGTATTGACTCTGGTAAATCTAAAGAACCAACAAACTTCCGTGGTTACTTCCTGGTGGATGAGGGTCGTTTCATCGATTACCAGCATCCAAATGCGCAGGCAGTTAAAGGTAAAGTTAAAGTCAGCGGACTTCTTGATTTCAGAACTTCAGTTCCTGAAAGCTTGAAAGCAACTGGCTACCACTTCCCGCCCAACATCATCTACTAAGATGAATTTTCCCACTGACATTTGCATGACAGGCGCAACGGGGCTCGTAGGTAACGAGCTCCTTTTGCTTTTGGGGAGTATTGAACACGTAGGCCACGTCACAGTTTTGACCCGCAAGCCTTTGGGTCGCTTTCCAGCGAAAATCGAAAACATTGTTTTAGACTTTGATAAACTGGCGACGTCTGCAGCCTCTCTTAAGGCTCATACGTTCATTTGCTGCCTGGGAACCACCATTAAAGTGGCGGGATCACAGGATGCCTTCCGCAAAGTAGATTATGACTATGTGATGGATTTCGCAAAAATCGCCGAGAAAGCCCAAGCGCAAAAGTTTCTGGTGATCTCTGCCATGGGAGCGAATGCTGAATCTTCGGTGTTTTATAACCGCGTAAAAGGCGAAATGGAGCGCGATCTTCGTAAGCTCAATATCCCGCAGATTGAAATCTTCCGCCCGTCCCTGCTATTGGGAGAGCGCAAAGAACACCGTACCGGCGAAGTACTCGCACAAAAACTAAGTCCGGTGATGAATGCTTTATTGATTGGGTCGCTTAAAAAATACAAAGCCATTGCTGCAAAAGATGTTGCAAAGGCAATGGCTCTGGCGGCTTTGAATTTTAATCAGGGACAATTCATTTACGAGTCTGACGAAATTCAAAGAATGTCAGACTCGATCAAATCAGACGTGGGCTTGGAATAAAGAGTCCACGAACTCCTGTGCCGAGAACGTGCGCAAATCCTGAATACGCTCGCCGACACCAATCAACTTAATTGGAATCTGCAATTCTTGAGCAAGGCCGACAGCGACGCCACCTTTTGCGGTGCCGTCCATTTTCGTCAATACGGCACCTGTTAGCTCCAAAGATTTATGGAACTCTTTGGCTTGCATCAACGCATTTTGACCCGAGTTCGCATCCAGAACGATCAATGTCTCGTGAGGTGCTTCTGGAATAACCTTCGTCATCACACGTTTCATTTTTTTGATCTCTTCCATCAAATTCGCCTGCGTATGCAAACGACCTGCGGTATCCACGATCACCACGTCATAGTTTTGCGCTTTACCTTTGGCAACTGCATCGAAGGCCACGGCACTTGGATCTGTCACACCTTCTGGCGAGTAGATTTCCACTTGCGCACGGTCTGTCCAAACTTTCAACTGACCTCCAGCGGCCGCACGGAATGTATCGCCCGCAGCCACCAAAACTTTTTTGCCCTCTGCCGCCAATTGCGCCGAGATTTTACCAATGGAAGTCGTTTTACCCGCACCATTCACACCCACGATCATCAAAACCGTTGGACCACTGGTTGCGAATTGAATCTTAGACAAGATACCTGTCGTCGGAGCCGCTGAATGAGAAGCAGCAAAAATGTTTTTGATTTCTTCCTTCAGAGAATCACGAACTGTGTCGTAATCCGCGCGTTCTTTGCGGGAAAGCTTTTCATGCAAAGCACCCATCAGACGTTGCACCGTCACCGGGCCCAAATCGCTGGTATAAAGAATTTCTTCGATATCATCGAGGTGCTGATTCGCATCACCCGATTTAAACAGATTGCGAATGCGACCGAAAAGATTTTCTTCCGTTTTTTTAAGAGCATCAGCCAAATCGACAGCTGGCAAATCAGACACGATCTGACCCGTAGAATCCAAGTGAGCCAGAACAGGTTCTTCAACTGCCATCGTCGGCATTTCACGTTTTACTTCGTGAGTAAGCGCTTCCGTTTTAGCTTCAGCTTTTTGTTCGGAACGCACGCGCTTCCAGAAACTAAAGAAAATCACTCCAAAGATGACCGTGAAAAGAACGGCGGCAATGCCGAAGAGAACTTCAATTTGTTGTTCATGTCCTGGTGACATTTCTTCTCCTTAGAATAAGTGCCGTTTTTCTAACTCACATTTCAGGCGGAGTGAACCCATCTAGCCCTTAGCCCTGAGCGTTACTTTCTAATGCATTGCAGCGCAACTAGGAAGCCGACCATGGCCTAGTTTTGTTAAGTATTTGTTAAAAAGAGGCCATGTTTTATCAACCGTCTCTGACTCCACACCGATGAGTTCCTCACATTGGAGGACACCATGTTTAGAAAGTTTTGGTCTGGGATCCGCGGCAAATTGCTTTTCCTGGCGATACTGCCGGTCTTCGGCTCTGTGGTTCAGGCCTATCTTAGCTTGAATCGCGCCGAACGCATGAACGCATCGATTTCTGAACTGACTATAAACGTTCTTCCAACCATTGAAACCATGGCTGAAATACGAAAGGCGCGAAATGCCTCACGTCAATGGTTCTGGTCTTCCATCGTTCATGCCGCGGATGAAAAAGCCCGTATGGCAGGAATTGAAAAGGCCACAGCCGAATACAATATTCTGGTAAAAAACTTTTCGTCTTATGCAAAAGTCCCCATGGTGGGATTTGAAAAAGAAGAGTACCCAAAAATCCAATCCGTGCTTCCGGAGTACGATCAAGTCTTTAAGAGCATAGCGGAAAACATAAAAAAAGGAACGCCAGAGTCTTTAGCCGCTGCCACCTATACGATGGATCACCGCTATCTGGAAATCGGAACAATGATTGCAGCCTACTGCGATAAAGTTGTTGGGTATTATAATAACTACGGCCACGAACAAAGTGTGAAGACAACGAAAGATTATGCCGAACTAAAGAGCGCGAACATTTGGACGTCCATTATTTCGACGGCCATTTTATTTCTGATAACGTTTTTAATGTCGGAATATATAGTAAAACAAGTTTCTTCGGTATCGACCGATCTGACTAAAACTGGTCAACAGGTGCGCGAATCCATTGAGCAGCTTTCTAAAGCTGGTGTGACTTTGTCTCACTCGGCAACCTCTGCTGCCGCCTCGCTGGAAGAAACTGTGGCCTCCCTTGAGGAAATGAACTCGATGGTTCAGATGAACTCAAACAATGCCCGCCAGGCAGCACAACTTTCCCAAATATCATATCAGTCTGCAGAGCGTGGCGAAAAGGAAGTGCAACTTCTGATCACCTCGATGAAGGACATCTCGCAATCCTCAAAACGCATCGAGGAAATTACAACTGTTATTGACGATATCGCCTTCCAGACAAATCTTTTGGCGTTAAATGCTGCTGTTGAAGCCGCGCGCGCCGGAGAACAAGGTAAAGGATTCGCTGTCGTTGCTGACGCTGTTCGGGGTCTGGCACAAAGATCCGCCTCTGCAGCAAAAGAAATTTCTAACCTGATCAAAGAAAGCGTTCATAAAATCGATTCAGGAACCCAGATCGCAGATAAATCCGGAGTGGTGCTGAGCGAGATCGTAAATTCAGTTAAAAAGGTTGCCGACATCAACACCGAAATTGCCGAAGCCAGCTCTCAACAAGCAACTGGTTTGCAACAAATAAATAAGGCGATGTCTGACCTGGATCAATCGTCGCAAAACAATGCTGCGTCGGCCGAGCAAATTGCCAGCACATCGACAGAGATTCAAAACCAAGCCACAGACGTGGAAAATGACGTGGCCCATTTAAACATCATCGTCTTAGGTCGTAGAGCCCAAGGCGTTCCTGGTCATAGAGCCGAAAGTCGAAAAGCAGCTTAGGCTGCTTTTCGACAGCCCTACCCCGCGAGTTTGGCCAGCCCCCTACAAACTATCTAGAATTTAGCTATGGACATACCACAGCTAATTCATGACCATCCGGAGATCACGATCTTCTTTTCGATGTTCATTGGGCACTTGATCGGTAAAATTAAAATCGGTCATTTCTCCTTGGGTTCCGTCGTCGGAACTCTGCTTACGGGACTCGTTGTTGGCGTGGCCTATGTCCCTGACATTCCCGAAGTGGTTCGCTGGGCTTTCTTTGATCTGTTTTTATTTGCGATCGGTTACTCAGTCGGCCCGCAGTTCTTTTCCAGTCTTAAAAAATCTGCCCTGCCGCAAATTATCATCTCGGTTACGGTGAATATCGGTGGACTTTTAGCCGTCATTGGCTGTGCGTGGGCAATGCGTTTTGATACGGGAACCTCTGCAGGACTTCTCTCGGGAAGTTTGACTCAGTCCGCGGCACTCGGTACCGGGATCAGTGCCATTCATGAATTGAATATTGGACCGGCTGAAAAAGATCGTCTGTCATCGAACGTTCCCGTCGCTGATGCCATGACTTATGTTTTCGGTGATATTGGTTTGATTCTATTATTGGTGGTGATCCTGCCCGCTATTTTTAAAATTGATTTAAAAAAGGAAAGTGCTGATCTGGAAGAGGCCATGCGCACAGGCAGCTCGGATGACAGTGAGAGTTTCTTTAAGATCGCCAATAAAGAAACCCTGCGCGCCTATGTGGTGACTTCGACGGACTTTATAGGAAAATCCGTCAAAGATATCGAAACCCAGTTTGTCGCCAACCGAGTTTATATTGAGAAAGTTCAACGCGGCGGAAATCTGCAGACCGTCGCACCTGAATTGATTTTAAATCTGGGAGACATCATTACCATTGCCGGATGGCGCCCCGGTTTCATTCAAGGAGTTGAAAAAATCGGTCCCGAAATCGACAGCAACGAAATGCTTTCCGTCGATCACTCTGAGCGACAAATCTTTGTCGCAAACAAAGAAATCGTCGGTAAAACACTTTCTGAAGTCGCCAAACAAGGTCGGGGACTCTTCCTTAAAAAAATTCTGCGCGGTCCCACCGAAATGCCTCTACTTCCAAAATTGGAATTGCATCACGGAGACATCCTATATCTGATGGGCTCCACAGAAAACTTGGATCGTGCGACCAAAATCATCGGTTTTGCTGAATCGGATCCTCATAAGTCCGACTTAGCTTTCTTGGCATTCTGCGTGTGCTTGGGCACGGTGCTGGGACTGTTATCTTTTCATGTCGGAGACATCCCATTGGGCTTGGGTTCCAGTGGTTCGATTTTGGTTGTCGGTTTAATAGCTGGTTGGGCGCAACGACGATTTCCTAAGGTCGGCCGGATTCCTGAACCCGCACAGAAACTTTTGATCGACATCGGATTGATCGTTTTTATCGCAGTCGTGGGTTTAAAAGCGGGTCCCAATGCCGTGGATGCAATTAAAGCTGGTGGAGTTATGATGGTGGCAAAAATTCTTTTCGCAGGAGCCATTAGCACTTTAGTTGGCCCTATTCTGGGATTCTTAATGGGTCACTATATCCTTAAACAAAATCCGGCACTGACTTTAGCATCCTTAGGTGGCGCCCAAACCGCGATGCCCTCGCTGAATGCCCTACAAGACGCTTCCGAAAGCAAAATCTTAGCTCTTTCCTTTACGCTTCCCTATGCGATCGGCAATATTCTGTTAACCTTGTGGGGCCCCGTCATTGTGGCTGTTTCCAGACTGTGGCAATAAAATGTTTGCAGGAATGCTTTGCCAGGTATCGCTCAATGAATTGAATTACTGCTGCGCCATTGCGCGAAGATCGTACTGCTCTTTATAAAAGTTCTTCTCAAAACGTTTGAACGATTCCAAACGAACTTCTGAGCCCAAGATGTCTTTCATACGAGTGACATTTTCTTTTTCAAAGGCGCGCATTTTATCGATGCCGTCTTTGATAAAGTCTGGATGAATTTTATTACGACGCTCTTGAAGCTCCTTCACTGTCGCATTGGCAGCCGCCAAGACCTGAAGGGATTTGTCTTCATCGATTCGCCATGTTTTTAGCAAGTACTGGGAAGCCGCTTTGTAGAACTTCTGCTGGAATTCATTATCCCCATAGGTCGCCGTAAAATTACGCGTGTAAATCACAGCATCCGTATAGGAATCCTTCATCTCGTCCACTTGCGGAGGATTGAAACGACGGCGCTCTAAATCCGCTGCGCGAGCGGCAGCTTCCTGTTGGGCCCTAGTGCCCATTGGATTTGAATCCTTACGAACACGGTCCAAAGCAATCTCTCCAGCGAAAACGATCACGATACCAGCCGCCAGACCCATCGAAGCCCAACGGACTTTTTCGTTCTTACGTTTTTTAACGATATCCGCAGGTTTTGCCTGAGTCGCAGAGCTTTGAGAAATCGACGACACACGACCTTCCACAGCTTCCTGAATTTGGTCTTGGACTTTTTGTTTGATCTTATTCCATTCGTTCACTTCCACCAGCTGAACGACTTCTTTTTCCACGGCAATATGGATGTCGCGGATCATGCTGGCTTTCTTGTTCATGACATCTTCTACGAGGTCCTGTTCCATTTTCGCCAGGCGCTGGGACATTTCCAGACGCATTTCTTCCAAACGCTCCTCTTCACTGCGAGCCATTTGGGATTTTTCTTTTTCTAATTTTTCATTCAAGAAAATCTTCTGTGCATCGAATTCTTTGAACAAGTGATTTTTCTTGTTTTCCACGTCGGAAATTTCAATCTGCAGGTTGGCCTGTTTGTGTTGAAGTTTTTTAAGAGCTTCCTCTGTGGCAGCACTGCGTTTCGTGTGATCATCAATCGAGGACTTCAAAGAATCCAAGGTCTGACGGTCAATATCGATATTTTCTTCAAGCTTACGCAGTTCAGCCGTGGATTTTTCACGCAGTTCAGTGAACTCACGCTCTGCCGCTTCTTTACGGGAAAGGTATTCTACCTCCGCCGCTTGTTTTCTGCGCTCGTATTCAGCTTCAGAAGTCTGTTTAAGTTCTGTGGTATCCGCCAAAGTTTTCGCCAACGCGGTACGGGCCGTTTCTAAATCCTCTTTGATCACCGCAAGGGCGCTGGAATTTTTCAAAAGATCTTCTTTAACCGTAACCAGTTGATCATGGGTTTGCTGCGCTTGCATACGGGCAAATTCGATGATGCGAACAGCTTCATCTTTAGCGTCTTTAATCGTCGCCGCATTTTCATTCTGCGCGGTTTGACGAGCTTGCTCTAAAGCTTCCGTCTTCATCTTCTCTGCCGCCAAGGTGGCCTCAGAGATTATGTCCTCGGCGTCGGCTTTTGCCTTTTGACGAAGTGATTGTACATACACGTCAACTTCTTCACGAAGTTCTTGCGCCATATTACGGGCATCATGCAAAAGCTGATGGCCTTGACGTTGGTAGTCCGCCAAAATCGCATCAGCTTCTTTATGTGCCTCTGCGATTCGAGTTTGGTGAAAGATTTCAGCTTGAGCCTGGGCATCACGGGCTTTTTGATAAATGGCCTGAGTGCGCTTTTCAGCCTGCTTCTCCCCTTCCAATACGATTTGTGCAGCTGCACGTTTGGCATCGTGGAGAATCTTTTCTGCTTGGAAAGGAGCCTGACTTGGTGCCGGCATTGCGATCGTATCTTCGTGACCGGTCTTTTCTTCGTAATCTAACTTTTTCGGAATCTTGGGTACAGACAAAGACGGCGATAAAGGATTCGCCTCTTGTTTACGCGCCACTGGAACATCTTGCGCCGGAACCGGTTCTGGTTCAGGTTCGAGTTCGGGCATGGGGGCTGCGACTTCATCGGTTTCGAGATCGAATACTAGAATGAATTCAGAACGCCCCAGCTGCAGCTTATCGCTGCTCGTGATATTAACGGGTGTACCTTGAACCATTTTATTGCCGTTTAAGAAGGTGCCGTTGGAGGAGTTCTTATCTTCGATAAAGATTTGATTCCAACGGCGACTGACGACTAGATGCACACGGCTGACGTGGGTGTCATTTAAAGACAGGTCACAATCCAAGGATCTACCAATGGTAAAGGAATCCTTCATCACCTCTTTGGTGATTGCTTGATCCTTCCTGTGGATGGTTACCGTAAACTTTGTCAAACTCGCCTAGCTCCTGGCTGAGTCCCCTTTTTCTTAGGACTAAGCCCCCCGCGCGACTGATGGTGCTTTGTTGATCTCGTTGTTTAGAGCATCTTCAGCCAAAGCCTCAACAGCATCTCGGTGTTCATCAAATGGTTTTTCGTGATCCGGATAATTATTGTTATCGGCACGATACCACAATTGATCAAGGGCACTTTCGAAGCGATCTACCATAGAAACATATGAACGGTCTGGGTTGAACATCGTATTTGAGATATGAGATGCCAATGAGAACACGATACCTGCGATAGAAGTCCCCATTGCGAAGGAAATCTCGTGAAGGAAGCGGTCCATGATGTTTTTAGTTCCCTCAAGGTCCTGCATGTTCATCGTACCGAGCTCCTGTAGACCACCGGCAATCCCGATGAAAGTCCCGAGGATACCGCCGATAACAAAAAGACCCGGAAGAAGGCTAATAAGGTCGTTCGTACTGGACATTGGTAAGATACCAAAAATACGATTGAAGCATGGATTGTGCTGGAAGGTCGCTTTTGTGATGTTGATCAACTTTGGCGTCTCTTCAGTCCACTTCAAGAACTTCAATTGCTTCAAAATATCTTTTACCAACCAAGCACACCCCTGGCGGATCAAGAAAATACGATCGCTGATAGCCATCACTGAATCCGGCTTACGACGTTTCATACGATCACGTACTTCAAAGATTTCATAATAAGTTCTCTCTAACATGCGTTTTGAAAGCACATAGAAAGAAACGTCTTTCACTTTGCCTGGAACTTCTGCGTGCATATAACGATTCACACGTTTTTCAAATTCAATGGCAAACCATTCATGACGACGTACCGTAAAGTAAATCACCGAACGGAAAAACAATCCCAGCACGAATACCGCGGCCATCGCATATGGCAGCCCCAGGATAAAATATTGAGCTATAGCAGCCTTATTCACGTCCCACCCCTTTTATTTCTTTTGATCCATTGAGAAGCGGATGATAACCCGCTGAGCTTTTTTACAGTCATTTTGCTTACAGAATTCAGCCGCCGTAGCAACGCCACGGTTCTGAACTTTCATGACTTCCAGGAAGCTTCGTCCTGAGACCTTCATTAACGACATCAACTGCTTTTGATGATCGAACTTTACGTTCTGATCATCCAACATATAGTTAAAGATCGACTTCGCACGACGGTACGAAAGGTCCATATTATATTTCAATGCTTCTTTGTCTGCCGGATTATTACTCTTAGGGTCGATGAAACGACCTTGATAAGTCGGAGACGCGAATCCCACGATCTCCACTGCAGACACTTTGTCGGAGATTTTCGGATTGCCGAACAAAGAACGTGAGTAAATCGGCATGGCCTTTTCGATCACACCTTTCATCTCACGCTTCAATCTATCAGAGTCGTTATCGAAGTATTGTTGACCGAAATCCAAAACGACGTCCCCGGTTTGACCATCAATTTCAGCTTTGATACCCGCCTTGGCGAATCCTTTGCTGATTTCATTAGCCACGGATTTACGCGCTTCAATTTCTGCACGTGCTTGCGCCAACTGACCTTCTGTTTCGCCAAGTTTGCCCTTCAAGTTTCCAAGCTCACCTTTAAGATTACCCACTTGCCCTTGAAGATGTCCCAACTGGCCTTTTGCTTGACCCAGTTCACCTTTGGCAGCTTCAAGTTGTCCACTTGTTTGCGCCAAAGCCCCTTTGGTATTCATAAGTTCGCTATTAACGGCACCCAATTTGCCTTTAACTTCACCCAACTGACCTTGAAGGCCACGGGCTTCGCCCTCTTTCTGAGCCAGCAAACCTTTAGTTTTATTAAGATCGCTTTGTGTTTGACCTAATTGAGCGTTGGCTTCCTGTAACTGAGCATTATATTGAGCGTTCGCATTGCTCAAACGAGCAATGTGAGAATTCGCATCAGCTTTTGCCTGCGCCATTTGTTTTTCAAACTTTGCTTTGTTCAATTTGTTGGCTTTGTATGCCCACTTCAACTCAGCAACACGCTTTTGCAACTTGTCTTCCGTCGCAGCAATTTGCTGCTCACCCTGGGCAATCAACTGCTTCTTTTGGGCGATATCTTTGTTCAAATCTGTAATTTGATTTTCTTGATCATCGATTGTGACGTCTTGATCTTTAATCAAGTCATCGCGATTGATGATTTTCGCTTTGGCCATTTTATTGGCATTCATCACGTTACGAACCATCTGTTGATATTTATTAAGTGCTTTGGCTTTTTTATCGTTTTCCAAAGCTTGCTGCACCAACTTGTCCTTTTCAGACTTGGCGTCTTCTTGAAGAAGCGTGAGCTTATCCATCAACTCCTGGTATTCCTGCGCTTCGTCCTTCGGCGCCTGGTTTGCCAAATAGTCGTTCTTCACCGACTCATACATATTGAGTTGATGCTGAAGCTCTTCGACTTGCATCGTAAGCTTTTGATTTTCAATTTGTCCTCTAAGAGCGTCAGTTCCGGTTCTTAAACTTGCTACGACATATAGAAGTAGAAAGATCGTACTAAGTCCTAAGAATAAGTCTGAATACGATGTCCAGAAGCTATCCTCAGAATGGCCACCCTTGTGTTTTTCATAATTAAACGACATAACAAACACACCCCACTGCAGCTAAAAGCTTAGCAGGGACTAAATCCGAGTGGGTGTATCATTTATGGAAATCCCGACCTTTATTGAGTTAAAAACGTCAATTTGTATTCCACCAACTGAGTCTAGGACACGAATGTTCGAAATTTCGTTTAATGTTTATTCACGTTAGTCTAGGAGACATGAGACTGCCAACAGTTCATTCGTTTCAACAGTTTATGCGCGTTTCCTTGAACATTTTCTCACAGGTGTAAGTTTCTGGAGCGAATTTGTATTTTGCAAAGCCCCTGATGTGTATCAGGTATCACTATTTATTATGTGTCTTTTCTCTTTTGTAAGGGCAATGTCTGCAACCGGAGTTACAGCAATGACCACGCTTTAAGTGGTTCAGTTCGGTGAAGACTTGATAGCCCGTTTTAGGATCGATATAAAAAAGTTTTCCCTCTGAGCAAGCCTGCTCATGAAGTCTTTCGATTTCTTGTTGTTCTTTTGATTCACTCACCGGGACTTAAACTTTTTGTGTGAGCTCAGCGAGTTTGATTTTACTCAGGTAAGCCATCGAGTGATTCTCGAGACCTGCAGTCACATCGCACATGATTTTTTTCATCGCGCAGGAAACTGCACATTGCTTCAGTGGCTCTTTATCTGGCGTATTCAACAAAGGTTTGCCTGATACGGCCATGTAGATATCTTTAAGAGTGATATCTTTGCGCTGTTGATTCAAACGCACTCCACCTGCTTTGCCCTTAAAGCTTTCAACCAAACCAGCTTCCACAAGTTTTGCAAGCAAACGACGAATGACCGTGGGATTTGTACGAATGCTTGATGCCAATACTTCAGAGGTCATGAGCTCACCTTGGTGGTAACTAAGAACCGTCATGATATGAACTGATACAGAAAATCTTTGATCAAGCATGGGATCATTATAGCCCATGACGCAAAATTAAACAACGAGAAGCATTTTTTGCCTCCAAAACACCCCTATTTTCAATCATTTGAGGAATAGTCAGTTTAAATGTGCGTTTTACTGTTGCATTTAAAGCCAATCGGGTTCATATTGTGCTTGTATCGGTTACATTTAAAAGGAGTCCCAGAAATGGCAAATAATCAAATCCAAGAAGCTCTTGAGTGGCGTTATGCAGTTAAAAAGTTCGACCCGACTAAAAAAATCTCTGATAAGGACTTCAATACATTGTTGGAATCCTTAAAACTCGCCCCCTCTTCTTATGGAGTGCAACCTTGGAAATTCCTGGTAATCGAAAACCCTAAGGTCCGTGAAGAGTTAAAACCTGTTTCATGGGGACAAACGCAGATCACAGATGCCAGCCATCAAATCGTCTTCTTATATAAAGACGTGATGGATGAGGCTTTTGTACAAAAGTACCTGGAGCGCATTGCTGAAGTTCGCGGTGCGAGCTTGGAGTCTCTGCAGGGTTTAAAAGACATGTTAATTAATAATCTGGTCAAAGCCCCGGAGGAAAAAATCAGAGTTTGGTCTCAACGCCAAGCCTATATCGCCATGGGTTTTTTACTGGAAACTGCAGCCCTTCTGAAAATTGATGCCACTCCGATGGAAGGCTTCAGTGCTTCAGATTATGACCGCATCCTAAAGCTCGAAGGCACCGGATGGAAATCTGTTGCTACCGTAACATTGGGATACCGTCACTCTGAAGATTCATTTCAAAATCTTAAAAAGGTCCGCTTTGCTGACGAAGCACTGATTGAATACGTGAAGTAGACCTGTCCTGAAAGCTCGCTCCCTTCCTCCGGAGCGGGCTTTTTCTTTTTATTATACGGTGAAAAAGATCCACCCACTTCGTTGTCGGTGCTTTCCTCGCTCCGAAATACTGGTAAGTACGCCTCCGCTGCGGGAAGTGCCTCCACCTCGCGGTTGAATCTTTTTGACCGTTTAATCAGTTGTAGGCCTGAACTCTATTAACCGTGGGGAGCAGGCCTAAGACATGCAAAGCTCCACAGGGAATCGGACACCTTGTGGAGCTTTGTCTGTTTTGAATTCTATGAATTAGAAGTAATAGACGTCGAAAGGGATTTGGCCTTTTTGGTGGGCTTTTTCAGGGCCGCTGCCATAGACTCGAACTTCGATGTATTTTTCTTTCACGATCACAACCACTGGATTCAAGTAGCCTAAACCCAAAGCATCTTTTGGTTTGATCACGTGCGCTTGGGCGTCGGAAAAGCGGAACTCTTCCAAAAGCTTCAAAGTATCTGTTTCACGGATCGCAGTTTCAAGTTTTGCGTCCATCACTGCGAAATCAAGATCGCTGGTTTTTTCATAGGCTTTGCCATTCACGAAACTGCCGTAAAGAACGATCGGCGCCTGCCCTTTTCCTTGTACCAGAAATTTTTCCTGCAAACGCATGGCTGTTAGCAACACGTCCGCACCTTCGATGGCGATCGGCGAATCTGTTAATTCAGAGATGTGTTTAAAATAAAGGTCGAAGGTTTTCTCAAGTGGGGCCTGGCGCTCGACCATCATGTATTTGAACCATGTACGCACATTAGAATATTCAGAAACCATCACATCCAAATGGCGCTTAAAGAACTTTACTGGGCCGTCTTTTGAATACTTTAAAAGCTTCACATCGTTATAGTTCTCAAACACCAGCTGCATCATTTCGCGCTTTTGTTCGGGGCTAAGCTTTGCAAAACGAACTTTTACTAAATCCAAAGATTGCGACTTTTGATCAATGGTCTCAAAGCCCATAAGCTTTTGATAGCGAGCCATAGCGTCCAAAACCTTTTTGGAATTCACATGTTGCGCGATAAATTTCGCATAGGCTTCAGACTGCGGAGCTAAGTTCGCATCGCTGTCATACTTGGTTTCAAAGACATGAGTGCACATGTACTTAACGGCATGAGCCTGACTGACTGTCAGAAATGCCAACGAGGCCAAAAGAATTTTGGAGATTGTGATCGAACTTTTCATATCGGGAACCTAAGAAGCAAGAAGTTCACCACTCTAAAAACGATTAGGGCTCAATTGAAGAGACCTTGGGTGTACATAAGGTAAACAGGTGACGCCGCAGGGAAACCCCACCCCCTCTGACTCCATAAAAAAGGCCCCCTCTCGGGAGCCTTTTTCTTAGACAATACTTTCTTCGATTTCTTCTTTGCTGAGCTCGGAAGGTTTTCTTACCGACTTCACTTCACCCGCGGCGATTTCAACAATTTGATCGCAGTCGGCGACTGTGCCCAAGCGATGGGCGATGATGAGCATCGTCACTCCCTTAAATGAGGTGCGAATCACCTTTTGCACGAGGGCATCCGTCTGCACGTCGACGCTTGCGGTTGCTTCATCCATTACGATGACTTTCGCTTCGGTTAAGAGTGCTCTAGCCAAACACAAAAGCTGTCTTTGCCCTTGGCTTAGGTTCGCCCCACCTTCGCTCACAATTGCTTGCAACTGCAATGGCATCGTCTGCACGAAATCCCACATCGATGCATGCTGAAGAGCGCGGATGACCTCCTCGTCCGTGTATTCCTCATAGCGATCAAGATTGCTACGAATCGTACCCATAAACAAAGTCGGATCCTGCGGAATGATCGCAAGACTGCGACGCAATTTTTCAAGCTCCACCGTGGCAATATCGATTCCGTCGATTTGGATCGAACCCTCTTCGGCTTCGATAAAGCGGAATAGAGATTGGAAGAACGTGCTCTTTCCAGAACCTGTACGCCCGATAATACCCACACGACTGCCGGGGGCTACCTCAAAGGAAATACCTTTTAAGACCAGCGGCAGGTGAGCCGCATAGCGAGCTTTCAACCCTTCCACTTTGATGGCGCCTTTTTCCGGCCACGTTTCACGAACGGGTTCCAGCGGAGCACGCATTACAGAAATTTCAGCAGGAAGATTTGAAAAATACTTTAAGCGCTCAATCGATGTCATGCGCGATTCCATATCAGAGAACACACGCACACCCCAATTCAAGTATCCCCAGAAGGACAATGAATACAGCGTCACCAGGCCCGCAGTACCAGCATCAATCACGCGATAATACGCCGACAGACTGACTCCGATAGCTGTGGCCATGGAAATCATTCCGCCGATCATAGGAATTCGTGACGAAAACCAACGATTGATCACATAGTGCGAATAAAACATGCGATTGCTGTGAGCGAGCTTTTGATAAAAGTTTTCTGCAAACCAATTCGTTTTATTAAAGCTGCGGATCACCACCAGCCCCTGCAAGCTCTCTTTGAAATGGGCGAATCGCGGCGAGCGCGCCACACTGTCCATGCGCTTTGCTTCGCGCGCAGGGCGACGATAGTCTCTTTGTGCGACATAGTAGATCATCATCACTGGAACAATGACGACAATCATCGCCGGCATCAACGTGACGATTAATAAAATCGAAATCACCACTTGCATGGCACAATGAAGAGCCGAGTCGAAACTCCACTGCAGGTAAATATCCACGGACTCCACGTCGCGGGAAAATCTTTGCAGAATGCGTCCCACCGGAGTCGAGTCAAAAAAGCGAATCGGCGCGCGCAAAACACTGGCTAGCATTTTGTTATGCATGTCTTTACCTGCCTTGATCCCACGATCCAGCCAGAACAAGTGATTCATTAAACTGCCACCCAAAACCACGATACCTAGCAGTCCATATATGCCAATCGCAAACAGAGGCGTCATCACCGACTGATGATCGGTGAAATAAGAAAGCCACGATTTCTGCGCCAATGGAAAAAGGCTCGCAGAAACCGTCCCCACTCCTAAAAGCGCCAGAATCCACGGCTTCCATTTCCTATTGTCGCCACCTAAAGAGCTGACGTAATCCCAATAGACGGTGCTTTTCACTGCACCCACTTCGCGATCTTCATCTTCAGTCACACGAGTGGCATCTGTTTTCACAACAGTCATTGCCGCAGCGGCTTCATGCGCGGCCTTTTCGTGTTCACTGCCTTCGCCTTGAGATTTTGCATGCTCTTGATAGAAACTTTTGAAAGACACTGAGGTCTTCAAAAGTTCCTCATAGGTTCCGACGGCGGCGACTTTTCCTTCTTGAACAAAAAGGATCTGGTCAAAGCTCTTTAAATGCTCCAAGCGATGTGTCGCCACGATACGAGTGGTGTTTTTCCACTCACCGAAAAGCAATCGCTCACACAGTAAGTCTTCGGTACTTCCATCTACTGCAGACAAAGGATCATCCAAGAGCACGACTTGAGGTTTGCGCAAAAATGCCCGCGCCAATGCCAAACGCTGCTTTTGGCCGCCAGAAAGATTCACACCTTTTTCACCAATTTCCGTACGCAGACCACCTGACCATTCCTGCAAATCTCTTTGCAGACAGCTTAAATACAATGACTTTTCAATATCACTGTCGGTGGCTTCCTCCCCAAATTTCAAATTTTCCAACAAAGAACCATTCACAATGTAGGCTTCCTGGGGAACGTAAGCCATGCGAGGGCGTCCTTGAGATTCAGGAATAAAGCGGATGTGACCTTGGGTGGGAGCTAGCTCCCCCAAGACACTCAATAGCAGTGTACTTTTCCCCGTCCCGACGGCACCGACAATGGCCAGGGAAGAACCGGCGGGAATTTCCACTGAAACGTCTGACAAAACATTGGCCGCTGCTCCCTCGTGTCGCACATTCAAGTGATCAAAGCTAATACCTACGGCTTGCCTTGCATCAACTCGCTCATTAAGTTCCAAAGACACTTGCGACGCTTGGAAGTACGCTAGCAAACGTCGTGCGCCGACGAAGGCATTCGTCGTCCGTGAAATCATGCGTGAAATATCCCCGAAAGGACCTTCCAACAGACCGAACAAAGAAATACAGGTAAAGATCAAAGCGGCATTTAATGTTTCACCACGCCAAGCATGCATCGCTAAGGCCACGAATAACACAATCGAAGAGACTCCCAGGTAACCTACGCTGGAAACGACTTCTGCTTTGGCCATACGACGGCGGGCTAAAAGCTCCTTCTCGCGAACCTCGGTCACTTCTTTCGCAACACTTTTTTCCCAAGCGAAAAACTTCACCACACGAATCGCGTTCATCGCTTGCGTCATCAACGTCACGCGACGGTCACGGTGAAGCATCATCTCTTCATCCAGATGTGTGAACTTCTTAGCCACATAATTTGTTAAAGGAGCTAAAGTCAAAAGCACGGCTAAAGCAGCAAACGCCGACCATCCTATATAATAGAACAGCATCGTCACCACTCCGATGATCAACATCACATTCGAGAACCAGTCACCCACCACCGAGTTAAAATCAGCAACGTTCTCGCTGTCAGAACTCATGTAGTTGACGATGTCACCAACCTGATTTTTTTGTCTGGCACTTTGACTTAAGTTTAAGCTGTGCAGAAAAATTCTTTCATTCATCAAATTCATCATCACTTGATGGGCTTGCAGAGAGTTAAAGAAATAGTGCTGCATCGCCAGGCCCGAGATAAATCCGCAAAAGCCCAAAAGCACGCCATAAACCATGGCTGGCACCAAAGTCTCTTGAGTTAGTCCAGCTGACACCAATCCGATGAAGCGATTCACCAGGACCGGAGAAAACAGAGCAAACAACGAAGACATAAAATACCAAGCATACGCGGGGTAAGTGTATTTGCGAAGAGCGACAACTGAAGAGAACAAGAGCGCACGAGGCGAATCCCACATCAGTGCCTTCCCCTGAGCTCCGGCATTTTTTGGATGCAAGTGTCCCGGCAAAGGCAGCAAGTCGCTTTCCTCAAGGTATTTGGTTTTAGCCAGCTTCACTAACGGTGAAGCCTGACTGAATAATAAACGTCTAAAAAAATTCATGAACGAATCCGTAACTGTTCCTATGGGAACCTGAAATCTAATTTTTAAATGCTAATAATCGAACTGGGTTTTGTTACGACTGCTAGAACTGGGACAGGAGAAGGCCTTGCGATGAACTTTGATCAAATAAGAACATGGTTGCCTCCTCTCTTTTGTGAGATGCACTAAGCCTAGCGAAAGCTGTTTAGCTTGTCCAGCTCCGGATGAAAGGAATTTGCTAAGTTGCCGTTATCATTCTGTTTTGCCTTAAATTTTTAATATTTTAAAATCAGTATTGATATTTTAAATCAAAAGGCGTATAAACTTGAATATGAGCAAAATCGATTCAAATCTTCAATGCCCCGCTTGCCAAGGCCTTTTGAGCCCTACGGTCCTGTCTTGCGGTCACTGCCATATCCGTGTCGAAGGACCATTTCAGCTAAACGAGTTCGCGACTCTGCCAGCAGAAGACCTTCACTTCCTGCGCATCTTTATTCAGTGCGAGGGAAGAATCCGCGATATGGAACCAGCTTTGGGTCTGAGCTATCCGACGATTCGCACTCGTCTTACACAGTTGAAAAACAAACTGACTGGTGAGCTTGAACAGCGTGCGACGGAAGAAACCCCTAAAACTTTCTCGACCGAGGAAGTTCTTACTCGCCTGGAAAAGGGCGAGATCAACTTCGATCAAGCCATGAGCTTGATCAAGAAAGGCTCCAAATAATGAAAGAACAAATTAAACGAATTCTAGACATGACTAAAAGTGGCGCGCTCACTGATGATCAGGCGACGGCCCTTATTGATGAGTTGATGAAGAAAGCTCAAGCGGAGGGCTCCACTGAGCCTTCTTCAAGAGAGGATTCTCGCCAGGAAGAAACTCGTCGCGAACAAAGAGATGAAGAAGACCTGCGTAGCCGCTTTCGCGGTGGACGTGGTGGGCCTCATCATCATCGTGATCGCGACGGTCGTCGTCGTGGCCCGTGGGCCGATGGTCCACGCGATTTCCGCGGTGCGGGTCCTCACTTCGCCTCTTTTATTCATGATAAAATCCATCGCAAAATGAATGAAGCCTTCGGTGGCTTTGGCGAGGAAAATGATGATGGCAATTCCATCACCATGTCCAAGTTCGAAGCCCCCTCAGGTCCTAATTCAGAATTCAAAGGAAACTCCATCACCGTTTCTTCATTTAAAGACGTGCTTTTGCAAAGATCTAAAATGAATGAAAACCGCATTGATGCAAGTAAAGTGGAAGATGTCGAACTTAGCGATTCCCAGGTTTCCAAAATGGGCCTTGCTGGCAGCTCTTTCGCGGATATCGAAATTGCCAACAGTGAAATGATCGATGTTCACTTCCACGGCTGCAAAGTCAGCGATATCACTTTAAATAGCGAAAGTCGCATCATCGACAGCGAATTCAATGGGGCTGTACTGCGTGACATGAAACTCGCGGGTGGCTCATCCATTTTGGGTTCCAGCCTAACCGGCGTAAATCTTCAGGACATCAGCCTGGACGGATCTAAAATTGAAAAGATGGCTATCGAAGGAGCCTCTTTAAAGGATATGCATTTTGTCGACTCCACCCTGCAAAACTGCCTGATCAAAGCCGGCTCGATGGAGGACGTGAGCTTTAAGACTTCCACTTTGAACGAAGTGATTTTCATCAATGATGATACATGGTCTCTGAGCAAAAAAGGCATGCACGATGTGCAGTTCAACCAATGCAATTTCGATCAAGTGAAGTTCACGGACTGCAATTTGAGTGACGTCACCATCCGTAATGTCACGATCAAAGGTGCTAAGATTCAAAAGATTGATTTATCTGACGTAGAAATTGACGGTAACGAAGCTTTCATTCAGGCCTTCAAACCCGTGATTAAGAATTAAGGAATTTAAAATGAAAATATTCAGACTTTTTAGCGCACTTTTCTGGGCCATCCCCTTTTACTTTATCTGGAACTATTTGGCGCCCATTTATGCTCCCCAACTTCCAGCGCAATATCTGGATGTTCCTTACTGGCATGTCGCAGGGCTTTTTGCGCTGATCGCGATTTTGAATATCGTGATCAACCCACGCCGTGGTGGTCGTCACCATCGCGAACATTATGGCTGGCAAGGTGGTCGTCATCACTTCGGCAAATATGCGAAGTACTGCAAACGTGGCTACTGGACGGAAAAGTACTATCACCGCACATAAACAAAGGAGCCCACGGGGCTCCTTTTCATTTTCTTAACCTTCCCGACCTAATATCAGACAATTCTGCGGTGTTCTTTTTTCGCTGCCGATTTCGGAACGGAATCGCAAGCCGGTATCGCATTTGATGCATCAAGTACGCTAAGGGTACAGTCGATACATTGAGCATGGGATCGTTCAACTTTAAAAAAACCATGCTACTTATTGGGATGCTTTGCTTCACGCTCGCAACTTCGTCAGTAGCATTGGCGAGCGCAACCTCCCTGACCTATCAAGGACGAATTCTAACCGCGAGCGGCCAACCCTTTGAATACGCGCACGCAAGTTTCCTTTTTAAGATCACATCTCCCGATGGACAGTGCGTGATTTACCAAGAACAATTTAATGGTGTTGATATGACAAACTCCAACGGTATCTTTGATGTACCGATTGGAACTGGCAGCGTTCAATATATATCTAGTCCTGCATCGACCGTCATAGACATCTTTAATAACTCCAGCAGCTATCAATGCGGAACCTGCAGCCCCAGTGCTGGCAATACATATACTTGCTCTCCTTCCATGGCAGCCCCTTATGTCGCAACTCCGGCTGATGGTCGCTTACTGCGTGTGGCATTCTATGATGGTTCCGGTTGGAATGCGGTCACTCCTGACAACAAGATCAGAGCCGTCCCTTACGCGGGCTATTCTTTCACTGCATATAAATTAGGCTCTCACGTCGCGAACGACTTTATGCTAAAAGCCGATGTCCCAGGAGCCTGTGGTACCGCAGGAAATTTTCTGACATGGGATGGAGCTCAATCCAAATTTGCTTGTTCAACACTTGCGAGTGCTGGTGCTGGAACTATAACCGGGGTCACTGCTGGCACAGGGCTCACAGGAGGTGGAACCTCCGGAAATGTGACGGTGTCATTGAATAACACCGGCGTCACAGCGAGCTCCTATGGTTCTGCGACTCAAGTTCCCGTAGTGACGGTGGATGCCCAAGGTCGTATTACCAGTGTTACAAACACGACAATCTCCGGTATTGCTCCAAGTGGCACCGCCGGAGGGGACCTGACCGGGAGCTATCCAAATCCAACAATCGCAAACAATGCTGTGACCAGCGCCAAGATTGCTGATGGCAGCATCACTTCTGCAGATATGAATTTCACCGGCACAAATACAGCCACATCGGGCCTCGTTGTTAAAGACTCCGTCGGTAATTTTGCTGAATTCGCCTGTTCGACTGTGGGCCACACAGCAACGTGGACTTCTGTGGGATGGGGCTGCCAAGCACCTTCCACAACGGATACTACCAAGTTGCCACTTGCGGGTGGCACGATGAACGGCACCATAGACATGAACTCTAACAACATCACAAACATCGGCTTTATGACGATGTCTCCGAATAAGAGTTTGCATGTTTCAAACAACTCTTCTGATCCAAGTTTGGTGGCAGCGGATAAAGGAAAAATCTGGTTTAACTCTACGACGAATGAATTAAAATACTGGAATGGTACTGCCGCCGTGGCGGTAGGATCCACAGGGGCTGCTCTGACAGGTCTCACTGGAGATGTAACAGCAACAGGCCCCGGCTCTGCAGCGGCAACAATTGCGAATAGCGCAGTGACAAATGCAAAGATGGCCAATATGGCAGCCAATACTTTAAAAGGTAATATCACGGGTTCTGCGGCCGCACCGGCGGATATACCGATTGCGAGTCTGCAGGGGACTTCCGGAACGACATTTGCCGCCGGGAATGATTCTCGTATCACGGGCGCCATGCAATCGGGTTCTACGGCAGGTGGTGATCTTACTGGCAATTATCCAAATCCAATAATTGCTTCAGGTGCTGTGACCTCTGCAAAAATTGCGAGCGCTACAATCCTGGGTTCCAACATGGATTTCACGGGAGCTAACAGCGGCACCACTGGAATGGTTTTAAAAGATTCCACCGGGAAGTTCGTGAACTTTACATGTTCCACTGCGGGCGACGTGCCGACGTGGACTGCTTCAGGTTTTTCGTGTCAAACTCCGTCACCACTACTCCCTTCTCTTGCTGATGGCAAAATGTGGGTCGGTGTTACTGGAACTGCAACAGCCGTTACAATGTCCGGAGATGCCACTCTTTCGAATGTGGGTGCATTGACTCTCGCGACTGTTGCTACTGCAGGCACTTACACGAAAGTGACTATCGATGCTAAAGGTCGCGTCACAACGGGCGCTAACTTAGCAGCTGGTGATATCACAACCGCTTTGACTTACACTCCAGTGAATAAAGCTGGTGATGTGATGACTGGTTCTTTGGGTCTTGGTATTTTTACGAATGCCACGGAAGCAACACTGATTACCGGCTGGACTGCTGCTGACAAAGGTAAAACTTGGTTCAATACTTCAACTAATCAAGTAAAATACTGGGATGGTTCTGCGGCACAAGCTTTAGGTGTTTCCGGTGCTGGTTTGACTTCACTAAATGGTGAATCAGGCTCCGCGCAAACTTTCGCAACGCCAGGTACTTCGGGAACGACCCCCGCATGGTCTTCAGCTTCCAATGCTCACACATTGAATATCCCAATGGCTTCTGCTGCGGGCGTGACCGCAGGTCTAATCAGTAAAACTGATTATGATTCTTTCGCGGGTAAGCAAGCGGCTGGGAATTATGTCACTGCACTAACCGGTGATGTGACGGCATCTGGTCCGGGCTCTGCTGCTGCAACGATCTCTGCCAATTCAGTAACCAGCTCTAAAATCGCTGACGGTACTGTTGTTGGCGCAGATATGGACTTTACAGGTGTCAACGCTGGCACTGCGAATTTAGTTATTAAAGATTCATCTGGTAAGTTTGCAAACTTCGGTTGTTCTACAGCTGGTCACGTAGCCACTTGGTCTGTAACAGGTTGGTCGTGTGCGGCCCCCACTCCCCTGATACCTTCACTGGGTGATGGTAAAATGTGGGTTGGTGATAACGCCAATGCAGCGACCGCAGTTACGATGAGTGGTGATGCGACACTTTCAAATGCAGGTGCATTGACACTGGCGAACGTGGTTTCTGCAGGCACTTATACGAAAGTAACTGTCGATACAAAAGGTCGCGTAACGACGGGTGCAAACTTGACTGCTGGTGATATCACAACAGCTTTGACTTACACTCCGGTAAATAAAGCGGGCGACGTGATGACAGGATCTTTGGGTCTTGGAAATTACAACGACGCTGGAGAAGGGACCCTAACCACTGGCTGGGGCGCTTCTGATAAAGGTAAAACTTGGTTCAATACGACTTCGAATGTTGTTAAGTACTGGGATGGCTCCGGCATTAAAGTTGTCGGCGCAGTTGGCGCGGCCGTTGTATCTTTGAATGGATTATCAACGACGACACAAACATTCGCAACACCTGGCACTTCAGGGACGGCTCCAGCGTGGTCATCTTCAGGTTCAGCACATACTTTGAATATTCCAATGGCTTCTGCATCAAGTGTGACTGCGGGTCTTTTGAGTAAAACAGATTACGATGCTTTCGCTGCCAAACAAGCTGCGGGCAACTACGTGACTGCGCTGACTGGTGATGTAACGGCTGCGGGTCCGGGCTCTGTTGCTGCAACTATTGCGGCAAATGCTGTAACGAGCTCTAAAATTGCGGATGGTACGATCAACTCTGCTGATATGGACTTCACCGGTGCTAACGCAGCCACAACTGGAATGGTTTTGAAAGATTCCACAGGTAAGTTCATGAACTTTACGTGCTCCACGGCCGGCGATGTACCGACCTGGACTGCTTCAGGATTTGCGTGCCAAGCTCCGACTCCTCTTTTACCGACACTTGCTGATGGTAAAATTTGGGTAGGTGTTGCTGGGACTGCTACTGCAGCAACTATGTCTGGAGATGCAACGATTTCAAACGCCGGCGCCTTAACTTTGGCGAACGTTGTTTCTGCTGGCACATATACGAAAGTAACTGTGGATACAAAAGGTCGCGTAACTACAGGCGCAAACTTAGCTGCCGGTGATATCACAACAGCTTTGACTTATACACCAGTGAATAAAGCCGGTGATGTTATGACGGGCTCATTGGGTCTTGGCAATTACAATGATGCTGGTGAAGGGACCCTAACCACTGGCTGGGGCGCTTCTGATAAAGGTAAAACTTGGTTCAATACGACTTCGAATGTTGTTAAGTACTGGGATGGCTCTGGCATTAAAGTTGTCGGCGCTGTGGGCGGCGCTGTTGTATCTTTGAACGGTTTAGCCACGACGACTCAAACATTCGCAACTCCCGGCACCACTGGAACTGCTCCGACTTGGTCTTCTGCGGGCTCGGCTCATACCTTGAATATTCCGATGGCTTCTGCCGCAAGTGTTACGGCGGGTCTTTTAAGTAAAACAGATTACGATGCCTTCGCCGCTAAACAAGCGGCTGGGAATTACATAACAGCCCTTACTGGCGATGTGACTGCTGCAGGTCCTGGTTCTACTGCGGCAACCATCGCGAATAGTGCTGTCACGAACGCAAAAATGGCGAACATGGCGGCAAATACTTTGAAAGGTAATATCACAGGTTCCGCGGCGACTCCGACCGACGTCACAATTGCAAGTCTTCAGGGAACAACTGCGACGACCTTCGCTGCTGGAAATGACTCTCGGATCACAGGCGCCATGCAATCCGGCGCCACCGCAGGGGGTGATCTAACTGGAACATATCCAAATCCTACAATCACCTCTGCCGCAGTAACGACTGGAAAAATCGCGTCAGGAACTATCTTGGGTTCAAACATGAATTTCACGGGAGTGAATGCCGCAACTACAAATATGGTTCTAAAGGATTCGACAGGAAAATTCTTCGACTTCGGTTGCAGTACCGCAGGCCACGTTGCTACTTGGACTGTTTCCGGATGGGCTTGTCAGGTTGTCAGCCTTACTCCTTCTGGCTTTGGCTCCCAAACACAAAATACATTCCTTGCCGCTCCAAATGGTTCAGCGGGCAATCCCACATTTAGAACAATTGCCTCTGCGGATCTGCCGATTACGGGGGCAACCGGTGTTTATGTAAATGGTGGTAATTCTTTTGGGTCGGCCGCAACACTTGGTACTAACGATGCCAACTCTCTTTCTTTAGAAACGAACAATACCACGCAGCTTTTTATTAGCGCTACAGGTTCTGTGGGTGTTGGGACTGTATCCCCGACTGCCAAACTTCATATAAGCACTTCGCTTACAGGAAACTCCGGACAACTTTACACCAATTTCTTTTACGCAACCGCCGATCCGACGGCAGCCTCCTCGGCCACTTATTATGGAAGTCAGGGGACTGTTGCAAATTACAACAGCAATACAAGATTGAATGGTGCTACTTTAACGGGTGTTGCAGGATTGGTTGAACAAGGTGGAACTGGCATAGTTGGAAATGCAAATGCTATCGAAGCCCTGGTCAGCAAATTCGCATCGGGTAATATGACATCGGTCAATGGCGTATACTCCCACCTGAATAGTTCAACTTCTGGCACGACTGATACGTTCCGCGGGCTTTATGTCAGCACGAATATTTCTGGCACAAGCACGTTGACGAATGGTTATGGGGTTTACCTGGATTCAATGGGTGGCACGACAAATAGTTACGGTATTTATCAAAACGGCGCTAGTGATCGCAACTACTTTGCAGGACGTGTGGGTATTAATACCGCATCCCCAAGTGCCAACGCAAAACTTGAAGTTACAGGCACCATCGTCAGCACTCCGACCTCTGTGGCTGGAGCATCAGTGAATCTTGCAACATCAAATACAATAACTCTTACGGCTGTGGGAGGATCTGCAATTACGCTCTCGAACATGGTTCATGGTGGCAACTATACGTTGCTTGTAAGCGATACCACTTCCCGAACATATACTTTCACTGGTTGCAACACGAGCAAATTTAGACCGGCAAATGCCGCGACTACCGCCAGCACTGGCACGATGTACAATATTATTACGATTTATAACGGATCAACATACGATTGCTGGATTACGTGGGGAAGCGGATATCAATAATTATTGGCCTACTTCTTCAGTGAAATGCTCGATGAACTTACGCGCAGCCAAACTTAATTGACGACCTTTTTTAATCGCCAACCACAAGTTGAATTCATGAGGATGCTCGACCGGAACTTCGAAAAGATCCCCGTTCGCAATTTCCTTTTCAACCATGGAACGAGTCAAATATGCCAAGCCTTCGCCAGCCAGACAAAAACGCTTTTGCGCTTCTTGACTGTTGGTTTCCAAACCAATCTGAGGAGCTTCGCCAAACAGTTCCATGATCACACGCTTAGGACGTGTTTCCAGTAGCGCCCCGATCGAGCAGAGATAGCCGTAGTTTTCCAAAACTTTACGCAAAGTTTTCTCGTTATTCGAAGACTTACATTCTTTCCACAGTTGCGGTTTACAAACTAAAGACATGAATTCAGATGTCAGACGACGATACTCGATATTGGGAATCGCAACCTTTGCAAATAACAGAGCAAATTCATTTTCAGTGTGAATCAAAGAATCAATAATATCATCAGGAGGACCTGACATGATACTTGGAATGACTTTAGGGTACTTACGACGAAACGTGTGCAAGGGTTCAACCAAATAATCATTGATCACGTTGTCAGTAGCTGCGAAACGCAAAGGACCTTCGCACTTTTCCTGAACCTCACGACACAGGTTTTCAATCGCCTTTTCAGTACGAAAAAGTTCTTCGCACAGATGGAAGACTTGATGACCTTTGGCGGTTAGCTCCACGCCACTTTTAGAGCGATCGAATAAAACCACGCCTTCTTGCTCTTCGAGCAAAGAAACAGAACGGCTCAAAGCACTTTGACTGATGTTCAGTCGTGCTGCTGCTTCGGAAAACTTTCCAGATTTAGCCACTTCAAAGAAGGCGCGAAGATAATTCAGTTCCACCGAAGAACGTCCTTTTTAAATATCTCAAATGTAGATACTAAAATGGTATCATTCGAATTTGTGAATCCAAAGACTATTTCGCGTTTACTATAAGTTATCCAGCCATAACTAAAAGGCACAACGGTAGAACTGATGACCAAAAAAGTCATCATGGCAGAAAAGCCTTGTTTTTATGAAGATAACTTTCCACTGCACTATTGTATCCAGCTTCAGTGAAGGATGCATTGAAAATTCTGAGTGCTTCTTTGCCGTTGGGTGAATTTTTGAATGCCACTCCATACTGATAGACTTGCAAGGGCTTGGGGTTGAACTGCAACTTCTTTTTGATTCCCTTCAACTGTTCGTTCGTTTGCATAAGCCTGTTAAAAACAGCGCTATCAATAAATACTAAATCCAAACGGCCTTTGGCTAACTTTAAAAGATTCAGCTCATCACTGGCCGCTTCTTCGATGTCGAGAGCTTTCTCTTTTTGAAGCGGCCACAATACGGCCGCTAAATCATACCCAACGACATTGCCGATACGGTATTTCTTAAGGTCGGAAACGTCTCTCCAAATCACAGGACGATCGGCTCTTTCCGCCACCCCCCAGGTACTGACGTGCACTGTTCGCGATAATATAAAATTCTTCTGAATATTCTCAGACACAGCCGGAAAATAGCCGTCGACATCAGCACGTTCTGCCGCCTGCTTTTTGGCGCGGATTACCGGAGCAAAGGAGACTTTAAGATTGTATCCTTCTTTACGATAAAGTTCCTTAAACGCTGCCACAGCAGCACCACCATCAGGAAGACTTTCCTTGGCGAAAGGAGGAAGCTCAAACGTCATAAGCAGAACTTCTTTGGGAGAATTTGCAGCCACAGCAAAACTGGATCCGAAAATTAAATTGGAGATAATAATCCAGGAAAACAATCCCACCTCGTTCCGACATATTGATGCTGAATCAGATTAAGGGACGCTCCCCTGGGGAAGCAACCGACGAGCTAGAATGACAATCCGATCTGGACCGTCCCCACTAGCAAGGCAATGAAATTAAATTGCTGGCAGTTTATTTTTCGCTTTCGACAACATAACCTGCGTCGAAATAAACGTTTTTATCCATCGTCACTTCTGCATACTTCTTGTCGTGAATTTTCGAAACTTGAGCAAAGCCAACGCGGTCTTTGGTGCAAACAGAAAATCTGCCACCTTTGCATTCTTCACGAAACACCGCCAGACGCTGTCCAAGTTTAACTGCGGCTTTGGATTCTTCCAAATTCACTTGCGCAGTGGATTCATTGAGCTTCATCGTCACATCACCATGAACGGCTTTTTTATAAGAACAGAATGCAGAAACAGAAATGAACATCATCGCCACGAACGTAAACGCCGCCACCATATTGAAAACCCCCACAGTTTTTTCTTAAATTTACTGCACGGCTGCGCAGTGGGCAACTAAGACCCAAACTACGCTCCCAGAATATGCTCTGCGTTTTTTACTCTACGTAGTCCTTAAGAAGAGTCTCAAGCAAATCCATAAAAACTAGGACACGCTTGGCGACGTTTCTTCGGTGAGGATAGATGATAGAAACTGGCATGGGTTCCGCTCGTAGCTTGGGAAGGATTTCTTCAAGTTTGTTTTTACTTAAGTAGTCCCCCTTTCCTGTCGAGGGAGCTTGAATAATCCCTAAGCCAGCCAAGCAAGCGGCCGTGTATGAATCCACGTTATTCACGGCGATTTTTGATTTCATCGGCAGTGTTCGATACTTTTCGCCGTCAAAATATTCGAAGCCATCGGGCTTTCCACCCCAGGTTTGTACATAGTGAATTAAAAAATGATTCTGCAGGTCTTCAAGTTTGCGCGGACGACCGTACTTTTCCAAGTAAGCACTGCTCGCATAATTGGTGATCGTGAATTTTCCAATGGGACGAGCAATTAGGCCTGAGTCCGTCAAATTTCCCACACGGACGACACAATCAAAACCCTCACGTACCAAATCCACGCGGCGATCGGAGCAGCTGAGTTCAATTTGAATATCAGGATATTTTTTAAGGAATTCAGGTAATCGCGGAATCACCACATTGCGAGCCATAACCGCTCCCATATCCACACGAATTCTTCCCTTCACTTGCGAGGAGTCTGTGCGAAACATACTTTCGACTTCATCGACGTCGGATAGCAGATCTCGACAACGTTCAAAGAACGTCATCCCATCCTGAGTCAGTTGGACTTTTCGCGTCGTTCGATGAAAGAGTCTTGCCCCCAGACTGTTTTCAAGTTGTTGGACAGCATTCGAAACTGTCGCTTTCGGCAGGCTTAAATGCTCCGAAGCACCGGTAAAACTGCCTAATTCAGCCACTTTCATGAAGATCTGCATATTTTCGATACGATCCATAGGCCCCTCTGGGATTGTTCGTAAATCTTGAACAGTGTTTTTAATAATAGCCTATTTATTCGGTTTTATGAACAGGCTAAATTAGAGGCATCACAAGGAGTTCTAAAATGAAAATCGCACTCATCACCGGCGGCAGCCGCGGACTTGGTAAAAGCTCAGCTCTTCATATGGCAGACAAAGGGATCGGCGTCATCCTGACTTACAACAGCCAGAAAGAGGACGCCGATAAAGTTGTTTCTGAAATCGAAAAGAAAGGTGGCAAAGCCGCCGCTCTTCAATTGGATGTGGGCAACTCTAAAAACTTCGCAGCTTTTTCAGGTGCGATCAAAGATCTACTAAAAACAAAGTTCTCGGCGGATCATTTTGATTATTTAGTGAACAATGCCGGAACTGGCGCCTACGTCGCTTTCACAGAAATGACCGAAGAAACTTTCGATCAACTTTCTAATATTCACTTTAAAGGTCCCTACTTCCTGACCCAAAAACTTTTACCGCTGATGAATGATGGCGGACGCATCGTCAATGTCTCCAGTGGCCTGGCTCGCTTCTCGGTTCCGGGCTCCTCTGCTTACGGTGCTATGAAAGGAGCCGTGGAAACCTGGACTCGATATTTAGCAAAAGAATTAGGCCCTCGCCGAATCACAGCCAATGTTGTTGCCCCTGGACCGATCGCCACAGACTTCGGCGGAGGACGTGTGCGCGACAATAAAGAGATGAACGCCATGCTGTCATCACAAACAGCTTTGGGTCGCGTCGGCGAAGCGGATGATATCGGCAAACTTGTCGCAAGCCTGGTTCAAGACGACATGGGCTGGGTGAACGCACAAAGAATCGAAGCCTCCGGCGGCATCTTTATTTAGCCAAAAAAAATCCCAGGTGTTTGGCACCTGGGATTTTAGTGTTTGGAATCTTAAAAGACTATTTGATGTCGTTCAAAGCTACAGAAACCATCGTCGATACACCACGCTCTTGCATAGTTACGCCGTAAAGTTTCTTAGCAACTTCCATCGTGTGCTTGTTATGGGTAACAACGATGATTTGAGAGCGTTTTGCCATCTCGCGAACCAAGTCGTTGAAACGGAATACGTTGGCGTCATCAAGTGGCGCATCAACCTCATCCAGCAAGCAGTATGGTGATGGTTTCACCAGGAAGATCGAGAATACTAGAGCTACCGCAGTCAAAGCTTTCTCACCACCGGACATCAAAGACACGTTTTGTGTTTTCTTGCCTGGAGGGCGAGCGATGATTTCGATACCCGCTTCATTTTTCTCAGTTTCTTCAACCAGCTCCAACCACGCTTCACCACCACCGAATAGGACTGGGAATACACGAGTGAAACGCTCATTAACCAAGTCAAAGGTCTCTTTGAAACGTTTAGAACAGATTCTGTTGATACGATCGATAACTTTACGAAGTTGCTCTTTCGCTTCTGTCAAATCTGCATGTTGTTTCGTCAGGAACTCATAACGAGTGGCTGTTTCTTCGTACTCTTCGATTGCTGACAAGTTCACTTCGCCGATTTTCGCCAATTTCTCGCGAAGATCTTTCAATTGAGCATCAGCTTCCATGAAGTCGCCTTCTTTATTAATGTATTTTTCAATAACATCAGGAAGGTTCAACATGTAACGTTCACGGATTGAATCCACCAAGTACTGCTCTTTCATTTTAGCTTGTTCAAGCTTCAATTGAGAGTCGTTCATTTTGTGTTGTCTTTCGTTGCGAAGACGTTGAGAAGCACTTGCTTCCTCTTCGATCGCGCGGATTGTCTCAGACATCACTTCGTATTCGTCCTTCGTGCGAGCCGCTTGAAGTTTCAATTGCTCAACTTCATCCAAAAGACGTTCAAATTCGATTTTCTTTTCTTCCAAAGTCACTTGGCTCTCAGTCATTTGAGAGTTGTAGCCTTCAGCCTCTTCACTCATACGAGCGAGTTGAGCATCAAGGTCCGACAAAGATTTGGAAACCATCTCAAGCTGTCTCAAAACACCGGTGTATTCCTGAGTTTTAGAAGCCGATCTTACTTGAAGATCAGTTACTTCCGCTTGCAGACCGTCAAAGCCCAGGCGAACTGAGTTCAATTCTGAGTTCAAAGCTTCTACTTCGCCTTCAAGAAGAACTTTCTTCTCGCGAGCTTCGATCAAAGCCTCGTTCAACTCTTCCATTTTTTGCTCTTGAACCTCTAACTGTTCAGACAATTTTTTGACTTCGCGTTCTTGGCGTTCAACCGCAGCTTGCGCGTTTTGAACTTCGTTCTCGGCGCGTTCAAGGTCTTTTCTGAATTCAGTAACTTTGATTTCTTGGTCAATTTTGCGTTTTTGAGCGCCTTCGAAATCGTTCAATACGTTCGCCAATTGCTCTTCAACTTTTTTAAGAGCCATTTGCGCCAATTGAAGTTTGCCGGCGTATTCGTCTTTTTTCTCAGACAATTCTTTGATCTCACGGCGACGTTTAAGCATTCCAGAATCCGCAGATTCAGAGGAACCACCTGTCAAAACACCGTCAGCAGTCAAAGTGTCACCATCAAGAGTAACAAATGTCCAGCCCGTGTAAGTCGCACGAAGATTCAAAGCCGTACGGATAGAATCAACGATCGCTACACCGTCCAACATATAAGTAACAGCGTTTTTGAACTTATCCGCCGCCTGCACCACATCTTTCAAGATAGCTTGAACGCCTTCTTGACCAATTGGAGATTCAGAACGGTTGAAAGCCACATTTTGATCGCTTGCGGACATGAAGCTGGAACGACCGGATTTTTGTTCCTTCAAATGAGAAACAGCGTCTACGGCGATGTTCGCATCAGAAGACAAAAGCATTTGCAGGCGCGAGCCCAATGCCGCTTCCATTGCCACTTCATACTCAGCCGGAACTTCAACAACTTCAGAAACCGGTTGGAAGTGAGTAACCACTGAACCATCAGCCATCAACTCTTGGGAGCGAGTTTTTTGCCACAACATCACTTGTTTCACACCTTCTTGGAAACCCTCGAAGTTGTTTTGCAAGTTTTCAAGACCGTACAAACGAGAAGCCACTTCATTCAAAGAGTCTTTGAATGATTCCACTTCCAATTTTTTCTCGGCCGCTGACTCGGTCAGGATCTTTTTATTAGCTTCGAAAGAATCAACGTCAGAAGCCAAGTCCAATTGCATTTGGCGTTCTTTATCAAGATCGTTCGTCACTTTTTTGCGACGGCTTTCGAACTCAACCTGTTTTTCACGAAGTTCGTTCAAAACTTGTTGTTCGTTATCCTGGCGCTCGCTCAAATCAGCGATCTGTGCTGACAAAGAGTTCACACGCGCATCCAATGAAGACTCCGACTGACCCACTGCGAACAATTCGCGGCGTTTCGTCGTCAAATCTTCATCAACAGTCCCAATACGGGAGTTGAAGTTTTGGAAGATGTCATTTTTTTCGTTAAAAGTCGCAGTCAGTGTTTCCGCTTCTTCTTTAAGCTCTGTTACTTGAGCTTCCAAAGTCGCTTTGTCACGAGCTAGCAATTCCTGACGAGCTTGTTGCTCTTGCAGGATTGTCCCAGTCATTTGTTCATTACGACGGGCTTGTTCGATTTCGAAACGAAGTTCTTGAATCTCCATCTCTTTCTTTTGAACAGTGCCTTGTTTGTCGAAGTAAACAGTCTGGTGCTCTTCAGCCATTTTCTCTTTTTCAAGGATTTGCAGTTTCAAAACTTCCAATTGACCTTGAAGAGTCGAAAGATTGGCGTCGCCTTCGATTTCCATGCTTTGCGCTTCATTGAAGATTGCTTGAGCTTCCTCAGCCGCGCGAGCCAACTCCACGTATTGAGCTGTAGAAATCCACAAATCCAAATCTTCGATTTGGTTTTTGATGTTGCGGTAACGTTCTGCACGTTGTGCTTGTCTTTGCAAAGAATCGATTTGACGTTTCAACTCGCCCACGATGTCTTGCAAACGAAGCAAGTTTTGATCTGTTTGAATCAATTTACGTTGAGATTCTTTTTTACGAGCTTTGAACTTCGTGATACCCGCAGCTTCTTCGATAAGCATACGACGGTCTTCCGGTTTCGAAGTGATGATCTTACCGATCATACCTTGAGCGATGATAGAGAAACCTTTAGAGCCCGCACCCGTATCCATGAAGATCTCTTGCAAGTCCTTCAAACGAGCTGGTTCTTTATTGATGAAGTACTCACCCTCACCGTTTCTGTGAAGACGACGAGTCACCATGATCTCAGAGTGTTTGATGTATTTAACTGGGAATGCGCCGCCATCATTTTCAAGCGTCAATGACACTTCACACATACCTAGGGGCGCGTAGCCTTCAGCACCACCGAAGATAACGTCAGTCATTTGCGATGCACGAAGATCTTTCGCAGACTGGTCACCCATAACCCACATTAGGGCATCTACGATATTGGATTTACCGCAACCATTTGGTCCAACGATACCTGTAATACCAGAATCGAAATGGATCACCGTGCGATCTTTGAACGATTTAAAACCAATGAGTTCAATCTTTTTAATTCTCAAGGTATATTCCCCTCTTGAGTCACATGAGTTACTCAAAATATACAAGCCCAAGGTCTAGCTAGGTTGTTGGCAAATCAGCTTATTCGAGGCGAGAGGGAGGAAGCTGTACATTGTACTGCAACGACCGATCAACGAAGAAGAAGGTGATTTGCCAACAACCTAGACCAAAGGCCATTTAACTCTCCAGTCTGGAGAGACCTATGTCAACTGTGGCTTGCCAAAAGAATTATAAACGCTGAAAAGTTAAGCAGAAATATCGCGAGTCCTTTAACGAAAAAGCGCTCCGCATTATATGCGCAGCGCTAAATTTCTGCTTTTGATTTATTTTTGATGAGGCTTCAGAGGCATTTTACGCCTCTTTGATTCCCGGAGTTTTATGATCTGCGCATCAGGAGGCATCTATGCAATACAAAAAATCTGAAATTTATCCGAAAGAAAAAATCTCTAAAGAAGCCGCATTTAAGATTGTGATAACAACATTAACTCTGACGATTTTGGTGACGTACTTTCTTCACTAATTAAAAAAGTAAAGATCACCAACTCTGCGTCCCTGATGATCGATTAAGGTGAAGCTTAAAGTTTTAGGAGCCTGCACATCTACTTCCAAGAACATCCTGTGGTAGTACTCGTGATATGGCGTCGAACCTCTGACGTTATCCATAATGTTCACATTAATCTGATGCACATCCTGAAGATAATCGCTGAAGGCCAGATAGAAAAGGTTTTCGGGATTTTGCGCAGCCCTCACGCGGATCACGTCGCGCAAGTCAATTTTATAAGGAAAGGGTTCAGAACAATTCATCTTTGGGTTTTTTTTGCACAAGAATCGATCCAATTCCTCAAAGCCACCAAAGAAATCATCCATTGGAATAATCACTGGCGACCAGTCTTCATCAAGAATTGAATCAGGACGATACTGAAGGATGATGGCCGGAACCAGAGGCAGCATGGGCTGGTGAACAAAAACACCCAAAGCATATAAAACTCTAAGTAGATGGGTCTTACTTGCGGGCTCCTGAAAATGAGCTTGAGCGGCTTGTTCGATATCAATGATTTGCTCGTAGGTCGCGCTAGGATTCACCAACCACAGAGCCTCGTGAAAAAGAATTGCCGCTTGTTCAATTTCGTTCAAGCGAAAGAACTCTGGCAAAAGCATTGTCTTTTTCGTTTTTGGCTCAGTGACGGCAAAGATCACCACGTTATCTGATGAAACGTTCAAAAGCTTTGCATAAATCGCAACCAGATTGCGACGTGCATCCGGATCAAATTTGTCAGAGCTGATTTGGTGATAGTTTCGTGCAAGTGACGGCGTGATGGCCGCCAACAATTCCCCTTTTACATTCTCAGGCAACGGCATTCGTAAAATACGATCCGTCAACAGACTTAATCCTGGAACCGCATAGAAACCCAAGGGATCTTTATCCACAGAAATGCGCGCAGAACCAAAAGTTTGGTAAGAACCATCTTGAGAAGTCCCACCCCCACCATTTTGCACTTCTTTCGCGGCAAAGATGTTTACAGAAAATAATAAAACACAAACGCCGATTAGAATTTTCATTCTGCATCTCCTTTGAGCTCAAACAACTGCATGGACAAACTAAAGACTTTTTCTTTACCGGGAATCGCTTCCAGATCACGAACCAAAGCACGACGGAATTCACGTAGTCGGTCTTTGGCATATTTCATCTGCTCTGCACTCATTGCAAAGATCACCGATGAAAATTCGCGCTCCTCAACGGCATCATTCTGGATGGCGCGATCCGCGCGCTTTAACATCTGATGATGGAAATTTTGAATCGCATGGGAAGACACATCTGCAGAGGTTGTGAAGTCGCCTTCCAGCGCTTGCCAGCGTTCCCCGGTCGTGTCCAACATCTTGCTCGCCACCAGTTGTGCGACGACCTCTTCAACTTCAGATACGGGAAGCCCCAGGCGTTTCGCAAAGGATGATGCCGAAGTTTCGATTTCTGGAACCGCCAAAAGTTCAAGCAAAGCCAGGTTCCGCCAATCCACGACGGCGTGAACTTCAGAATCTGTCAAAGTGCGTTCGTCAAGCAGGTACATGCGAACGCGCTCGCGAGCTTCTTTCTTAGCAATTGAACTCCGCGAATGCTCCGCACGAATTAGGTCCAAGAAGTATTCGCGATCTTTACCACTGAGGCCAAAACGCCCTGCCATCTCTGCGCCCTTAAGATCTGACAAACCTACTTTACCATTCATAATTTCGCTCAAACGAGAGGCATTCAGGTCCAAATCACGAGCGAACGCACGCATCGAGTAAGAGGAGTTTTTAGTCTTTCTCTTCTTGAATTCTTCGAAAATAAAATCTCTGTATGTCTGCGACTTAAGACTTCCCGTTTTCATAAGTTCGTCATTAAACATCCGTAACTTTATTTGTCGAACCATAACACACGGCACTGTTTAGTTTTTCGGCATCATCATCGCATTGATATTGAGCGTGTTCGAAATTCGGAAACCACATCCAATAAGTGATGGTTTCAATGTCAGCACATTGACAGGTGTATAACTAAATTCGGGAGAATCTCATAATGAGACATTTCACGACTCTTACAGCAATTACTCTAGCCTTAGCCACTTCATTGGTTGCCTGTCGTGACACTTCCTCGAAAAGTCCCGAGAGCTTGAGCCCCGCAGCGATTGCCGATCAAAATCGACCTGCAACGGACCCCGCTAACGGCGAAAGCCGTGGACTTACAGCGAACGGTCGCTTCAGCGAGAGTTTTAAAAACAGCTATCCCCTTGAGTACGCGTGCACCACAGAACTTTGCAGCACTGAATTTCAAAAATACCCAAGCCTTATTAAAACAACTCAAGCAGCATCCACCCCCACAGTGGCCCAAAAAAAATATTATGCGGACTACATTCAACCGGCCTTGGTGAGCTATTACAACTCACGCAAAGCGAACTCTGCAAAATGGCTCAGTCAGCTTGAGGCGAAAGAAAATGAATTTGCCAATATCAATCTAAGCGAAGATCAACTGAGAATTCTCCAGACATTAAATGCCCTTCAAAATTCTGACAAAATTCCATTGATGTCCCTTTATTGGAACGGCAAATTTTCCCAAGTCGATTTCCAAAAAGCCTTCTACATTTATCAACACATGGGCAAATGGTCGTATCTGCAACAAATGCATCCAAAGCTTTCATTAATCGAAGCGGCCAAAATGGAATTGGACTTTATTGAGAAAAATCTTCCGCGTCTGACCAAAATTATCGGAGGCGCGAATTCCCTGGACGCGAATATTACGGAAAAAATCAAAGCCTCTCAAGCCCTGGATCTGGATGAGATGGAGGAGCTTTCAGAGTACTCCCTGTCTATACACCGACTTGAACATTTTCTGTTTGGCGAAGGCAAGGCCGTTATTACGGAGCTAATGAAATCTTCTCCTTTAACTTCAGAGCAACTCTACAAAATCTATTCGAAAAAGAAACTGCAGACGGAACATACTAAACGCATGCAAACGGATCTAAGGGACAATTGCTCGGATCGCTATTTTCAATCGATCAATCTGTATCCCCAAACAGAACAATTGGAAAAGTTTAAATCCTTGGCAGAGCAAACTCGTGAATCGGCCCTCTCAATGATTAGCACTCAAGATCCGGCTTATGAAAAAGTGAAGGCGATCCAATTTATGTATCCACCCACTTCAGATAAAAATAGCACCTCTTGGTTAAATGCCCTGCGCTCCAAAGCAGCAAGCATCCAGGAAGACACCGATGGACTTGAACAGCTTGATTCCCAATCTTTGTATGCCAAGGCGCTGATCATGACGATGTTTGCCGACTATTCCAAAGAGGAAAACCTTTGCCCAAAAATCCCAGACGAAAAAATTTCTGACAAAAACGCCGTGTCTTATGGTTACGTGATGGTGAGCTGGTACAGCGTCAGATATCCTGAATTGGGCGCCTCGATTGTTGCCCACGAGATCGGTCACTCGGTTTATGCTTACAGCAATATGGCTGACGCAACAAAGTCCTGCCTACAACAGAAACAGGCATCGGACAATTTCACTAATGAAGATTTCGCAGACCTATTCTCTGCGAAGGTCAGTCAGAATCTCGCAGCCAGATATCAGATTCCCACAGGTAATATGGCTTGTGCCTTGATGGATAATCTTTATCCCTTGAACAGCCGCGACACCTCGGATCCGCATTCAACCCTGCTGTATCGCGCCTTGCAACTGGGCATTGCGACGGGAAAACAGATTCCAGCGTCCTGCCAACAACTGGCTCAACGAGACAATGCTTCCGCGACTCGCCAGTGTAATTGATTAATCGATAGGAATGAGACGTTCATGCCGCTGCTGTCTGTAGCGGTTGATCACACCTTGAGTGTCTTCGGGCGCGACCGATGGGCGTGCAGACTCACCAAACTGATAAATCATCCCCACCCCATAGCCGACATTCAAATCTGATCGATGGAGGGGGCTTGAGCGATTCGCAGACCACGTATAGTCCGAAACCGATGCGCCAATATAGAGTGAAAAACGACCGGAAGAAAATCTTTGATAGTAAGAAAGATTGTTATTTAAAAAGCCCGCCCGGGCATTGTAAGCCGCGCGAGAAGCCGTCGCAAACATCGGATCCACTTCAAAGTAAGTTTGCATGTACTCTTGGCTGGCGGCGTTCATTTCCAGCGCCGTGGTACCGGAAATATAAATGGGCGAGGAAAAAGGTCCCCGCGCATAACTTTCCCAGCGGTAGATAACTTGAGCTTTAAAGCGCATTCCATTCTGACGGATATACGTGCCGTAAGCTGCGGCCGAAAGAAAGGGAGCTAATTGAAACTCCCACGTTCCCCCACTTGACCAAACCAGCTGCGGGCCGCCGTCTAGCACCAAGGGCAAATTCTCCATGCCTTCACGGGCCAAATTCTTGGATGAATCCAGAGGCAATCGTCCCCCTCCAGAAAACTCCAAAGACCACGCATCAGATTTAAAGAGATAAGCCCGGCCCCCTTCGCGATCGTCCGCACGCAAGTACTCGCCACGATATTGAAAGGTCGGAAATGGAAGCATCAGATCGGAATACTCATCTGATGACGGATAGTCAGCATAGCGTATATATCCCAGACCTAAGCCCCACTCCCATAATGGGGGAGACGGCTCCTCATCGGCCAAAGCCAATGGAGAAATCGAAAGTACCAGAAGGAGAGCCAGGAAAAAACGCATAAAGCCGTTATCGGCTGTTCTCACGTTTTCCCAACTGGACAATCAAATATTAATCGTTAGGAACAATCGCGTTTTGGATGACGAGAGCAGAGGAGTATTTAGCATAAATTTTAGCTAATGTTCCATCACGTACCATTCCCACCAGCGCTGTTTCGAGCATCTTAACATCAGCGTCGCTGATGCGTTTTTTCGAATAGTAAGTTCCCACGCCGGTGAGGACCTTGCGATCGATCTGCAAGCCAAAATCCCGCATTCGATATTTCTGTAAAAAATAATCTGAGATCGATACGGAACCAACAAAGACTTTGACCTGCCCCCGCTTCAACGCTTGAAACACTGTCGCATAATCTGGAAATTGCCTGATCCGCCCCTGTTCCCGCAACTGAGTTAACTCTTGCTCCAGAAAGTATCCTTGAGTGCCGATGAAGCTTCCAAAAATAACCGATTTATCCGCCAAAGCTTTATCAAGATCGTATTTCTTTTTTTGTAAATCAGGCGAAAGAGTGACCGCACGGTAACTGCGAAACATTTGAATAAAATGACCGACTTTATCCATCGTGGGAGTTTTAATGGAAAGCACGGTGATATCCACGCTGGAATTTTTCATCCGCTCCACCAGCGTGGGTCGCGACATTTCTAAAACTTCGAAAGTACAGCCCGTGCGTTTCCGAAGTTCCTCCACCGTATCCAACATCGATCCACGTGCTTCACTTTGTTCCAAAAAATATAGAGGCTCATTCTGAATCACCCCCACGCGGAAAGCGCGCTCACACTTTACCACTGCAGAAGATGAAGACGTGTAAGTCAGAATCCCAACAAAAAAAGCGACGCAAATTTTAAACATGAAAAGAAGTTATCAAGATCTTTTGTTTTAGGAAAAGCAATTGAGAGGCCGTCTGCAGCCCTACATAGTGGGGAAATAAAAAAGGGAGCCCCTAAGGCTCCCTTACGATTGTTAAGAATGCAGCTTCTTTGTCAGAAGCGCTGCTCTGGCAGCAGCAAGCCTTGCAATGGGTACACGGAACGGAGAACAAGAAACGTAATCAAGTCCCACTTTGTGGAAGAACTCGATAGATTCCGGATCACCACCGTGCTCACCGCAGACACCGATTTTCAAAGCCGGCTTCATACGACGCCCTAAATCCACACCCATTTTCACCAAGGAGCCTACGCCCACCTGGTCGATTGATTGGAACGGATCTTTAGGCAAGATGCCGTTAGAAACGTAAGAACCCAAGAAGCGGCCGGAATCATCACGAGAAAGGCCCAAAGTCGTTTGAGTCAAATCGTTCGTACCGAAGCTAAAGAAGTCTGCATGTTCAGCGATCGCATCCGCCGTCAAAGCCGCACGAGGCAGCTCGATCATAGTACCGATGGCATAATCAAACTTCATGTTCTTTTCGTTCAGAACTTTTTTAACTTCTTTTTCCGCCTGACCACGAAGCATGTCCAACTCTTTGTCAGTCGCCACCAGTGGAATCATGATTTCAGGAGCTGAAAGCTTCAAACCTTCCTTCATAATCATGCACGCTGCTTCTGCGATAGCGCGAACTTGCATGATATAGATTTCAGGATAAGTGATCGCCAAACGGCAACCACGGTGACCCAACATTGGATTGAATTCGTGTAAAGCTTTTACTTTGGAACGAAGACGATCAAAGTCAGTACCGATGCGTGCAGCCAACTCTTTAGTTTCCTCATCCGTGTGAGGAACGAACTCATGAAGAGGTGGATCCAACAAACGGATCGTTACTGGTAAGCCGTCCATGATTTTGAACAATTGATAGAAGTCATCACGTTGCATCGGCAACAACTTCGACAAAGCCTTTTCACGGTCCATTTTGTTATCAGCGATGATCATTTCACGAACGGCATCGATACGGTCTGCACCAAAGAACATGTGCTCTGTACGGCAAAGACCGATACCTTCTGCACCAAAGTTTTTAGCAGTTTGCGCATCTTTCGGAGTATCGGCATTCGTACGCACTTTCAACTTACGCGTGCGATCCGCGATTTTCATGATGCGTTCGAAGTATTGATCCAATTTAGGTTCAATCGTTTTAACTTCGCCCAAGAAGACTTCACCTGTGGAACCATCCAAAGTGATCACATCGCCCTTTTTAAGAACGTAGCCTTTCACTTTCATAGTTTCCGTGCGGTAGTCGACTTCAACTTCACCACAACCAGCTACGCAGCATTTACCCATACCACGAGCGACAACCGCAGCATGAGATGTCATACCTCCACGAGTTGTGAAGATACCTTGTGCTGCCACCATGCCTGCGATGTCTTCCGGAGAAGTTTCCACGCGAACCAGGATAACTTTTTTGCCTTGCTCTTTCCATTCAACAGCTTCTTCGGAAGTGAATACGATTTGACCGTTCACGCCGCCTGGAGATGCCGGAAGACCTTTAGCCAACAGGGTTTTTTGCGCTTTGGGATCCAACGTTGGATGCAGAAGCTGATCCAAAGAAGAAGGATCCAAACGAAGAAGTGCTTCGTCTTCTGTGATCAACTTTTCATCGATCATATCGCAAGCAATTTTCAAAGCTGCCGCGGCTGTACGTTTACCGTTACGAGTTTGCAGCATCCACAACGTAGAGCGCTCGATCGTGAATTCGATATCCTGCATATCGCGGTAGTGACCTTCTAGTTTTTTATAAATATCCACAAGCTGTTGGTAAGCTTGGGGAAGCGCTTCTTCCAAAGACTGAACGCCAGATGCCGCCGCCGCAATTTTCGTAATTGGCTGCGGAGTTCTGATACCCGCCACAACGTCTTCACCTTGTGCATTGATCAAGAACTCACCATAGAACGCTTTATCACCTGTGGAAGGGTTGCGAGTGAACGCCACCCCCGTTGCAGAGTCATCACCCATGTTACCAAAAACCATGGATTGAATATTAACTGCCGTACCCCAAGCAGCTGGAATGCTGTGAAGTTCACGGTAAGTGATCGCGCGAGGAGTGTTCCAAGAGCGGAATACTGCAGAGACCGAACCCCACAATTGCTCCCAAGGATCAGACGGGAAAGACTGACCTGTCATTTGGTGCACAAGTTCTTTGAACTTTTTAACCAACAACTTCAAATCGTCCACTGTCATTTCAGTATCAAGTTTGTAGTGTTTGTCTTCCTTCATGTCTTCCATCGTCACTTCAAGAAGTGACGAGTTCATCCCCATCACAACATCAGAGTACATTTGGATGAAACGGCGATAAGAATCCCAGGCAAAGCGTGGATTGTTAGAAGACTTAGCCAAGCCCTCAACTGTTTGATCGTTCAAACCCAAGTTCAAGATGGTATCCATCATCCCTGGCATGGAAGCACGAGCACCGGAGCGAACAGAAACCAAAAGTGGATTGTTCACATCACCAAATTTTTTACCGATTTTCGTTTCCACTTTTTGCATGGCTTCAATTACTTTTGGACGAACCCATTCTGGAAGCTTGCCACCTTCTTCATAGAAGTGCGTGCAGATCTCAGTCGAGATTGTGAATCCCGGAGGAACTGGAATTCCTAGAGAAGTCATTTCGGCAAGGTTTGCACCTTTACCACCCAAGATGTTTTTCATTCCCGCGTTGCCTTCAGAATCCCCGGCAGCGAAGAAATAAACGAACTTCTGCGGAATAGTCGTTTTGTTAGTTGGTTTTTCAACCGTGACGTTCTGGTTCATAAGTTTCCCTTCCAGCTTGTCTAAAATACTCTTAAATGTGTCTGAAACACCTAGCATAAGACCAAGCTAAACCCTTAGAATCAATGAAATATTTCGACACTTCGCCCCTCACAATATTAGAGCCTGGGCTCGATCCACGGGGTTCCGTAATCTCAAAGAAAAACCAGCACTTAGGTGACAATTTTCTGAACACCTTTTCAAGGTTTTACAGGCCTGGGGTTTCCATACCGGGAACTTCGCCTCGCTATGTTAAAACTGCGGCATCTGTTTTAACGATTTTAAGGAGATTCCTATGAAAGTTTTCGCTGTTATTTTGACTTTGTTAGCTACCACTTCTGCTTTTGCTGCTGATGACTGTTCTATCGAACAAGCACAGGTTATCGGCCGTGTGACTGCCATCCAAACTACACAGGGCGACCTTTGCGTAGCGCAAATTTCTTTTAGCTATTTCGAGCCAAGCTATTCATGCCCTTTGCTTAGAAGCCAAGTTGGTATCGTTGAGCTTGAGTGCAATCACGCTGTTGGCTCCCAAGTTGACGGCATCCTGAATCACCCAGCTGGCAGCAACAAAGTTTCTCTTTACTAGATTGGTGATTGCATGAAGGTGGTTTTATCTCTTTTCGCATTTTTCGCCGCTTCTTCAGCTCTTGCAGAAACTGTGGTTTGCAAACAGTTAGATGCGAAAGTGGTTGCAGAAATTGTCGACATCAAACCCCTAGAGGGCACAGGACTTTGCGAAGCTGAACTTTCGTTTGAAGGTTCCAAAGCACTGTACCTGGAAAACAACTCCTGTGCTCTTCCCTATGATGAAGTCATCGCCAGAAAAGTCGCTCTTAAATGCGAACACAAGCCCGGCGACGAATTGATCGGACTGTTATATCGTTCCGTCTTTGATGTGCAGATTTATTTCTATAAACCATAAAAAAAGGGAGCTGATAAAGCTCCCTTTTTTTATTTCTTTTTAAGATCGCTATAGTCGCGCAAATATAATTTCCGATCCACCATATCCATCACGGTGAACTTCCCTGAATCAAAAGCAGAACGAATGATTCCCGATCTTGCACCCACCCACACATTATCTTCAGCACACAGATTTCGATAACACGGAATTCGCTTCGCCACTAAAGTTTGATCACGAACATAGCTTCCGCCATCAAAGTTTTCCTGCACGATGAAAAGCCCCCGCTCATACACCGCTCTGACGACACCTTCGGTATAAGTTTGATTTCTAAACGGTCCCACTAAAACTTTATCACCCGGCCAGATATCGCGGGGTCCTTTGTTCATGCGTTTTGAAATATAGCGGGCTTCGCGCTGATAGACCTGGTAGTCATCATCGTCTCTGACCCACACCGTGCGCCCGTCAGTCGAAACCTTGACGACGATTCCTGTGATGTAGCGGCCGCCTTTAAAAGGTCCCGATAAAACGAAATCCCCAATAGTAATTCGTCCTGGCGCAGGCGCTGGTGTCGATGGCGGCTTGGGTGCTGGTGGTTTTGGCTGAGGTGTTGGATCGTTCGGATCCGGAGGCAGGGGTTGAGGAAATTCATCCCCAGGATTCGGCAAGTCTTGAAGCTGTGCCCAGGAAGTTGTCGTGAAACCGAATAAAACCAAGAAGACGAACAATGCTGTTTTCATAAAACACGGCTCCTTTAAGCGACGCCGTGTCTTGTGAAATTACGCGGCCTCTTTTAGCGAATCTCGCGGTAAGGGCGCAAAGTCAAATTACCAGAATAAGGGTCTTGAATAGCAAAGAAGCCGTTGTCGTAAGCACGAACGATCGTGCCCATGTAAACCTGCTGACCGACACACAAACTGCGATAGCAAGTTGTCTGTCTTACCAAATCGCCATTTTTGCGAATGTCTTTTCCGTTGTACAAAGCATTGATAAGGTAAACGCCGCCTTCGTAAACTTCCGCCACACGCGTTTCGAAAAACGGAGCACCATTCACGGGTTCTGTCAGAACCATTTCATCTTTGCAGATACGTGTTTTGCGATCACAATTCGTTGCACGCAAAACTTCTTTCGTCGACGCCACATAAGTTCGGCCTGACAATTCTTCTCTAACAACCATGTAACCATTGGAGTACACGCCTTGGATTTCCACCGGGTTGTAGTTACGGCCGCGGTTGAATTCGTACATGCCTTTTGCACCAACACAGTGACCTTTGTTGTTGCAGTTCAGCCATACGCCAACGTACTTCGCTTTGACGGAAGAGAATTGACCGTTGAATTCGTTACGAACTGTGATGATTTTTCCGTCACGAGAAATACCTGCGATAGTTCCGGTGATGTACATGCCGTCAAGAACTGCCAATGCGCGATCACCGATCGTAAATTGATCGTCACTGTCTACACCCGGGCCACCATTTGATGGAGGACGAGGCACCGGCTGAGTTGGTTCCTGCGGTTGCTGTGGAGGTCGCGGTTGCTCCGGATTTGGCCAAGGAGTTGGATCTTGGGGTTGTTCAGCAGGAGGTTCTGGAAGTGGTTGCACCGGACCCGAGCCATCATCACCTGGAATTGGCAAATCGGACTCTTCTGCCCAAGCATGAGAAAGATTGAAAATCACCAAAGCGGCAATCAGAAGGTTTTTCATGGAACTCCCTTTTCAATAAACAGAGCTCCAGCTATCAAAATAGCCCGGTGGTGTCACCTTTTTAGCCCCCAGAATGGACATCATTGAGTTAACTTTGAAAAACGTACGCCATCCTCAACGAAAGCACGCTGCGTCATCAGCGATAGGTCGTCGTTTTCAAAATAAAAAAGGAAGCTTCAACAGCTCCCTTTCTTATGCGCAGCTCCCAGAAATAGGACCTGGCACCTTTTAGAAATTTTTAATTTTTCCAGCAACGTAGGCGTTCAATTGTGACATTGGGATACGCTCTTGAACCATTGTATCGCGGTGACGAACTGTAACCGCCTGGTCGTTGATTGTATCAAAGTCGATCGTCACGCAGAACGGAGTCCCGATCTCGTCTTGACGACGGTAGCGTTTACCGATGGAAGCCGCTTCGTCGTATGTCACATCAAAGTCTTCAGCCAATTGATCACGAAGTTTATCCGCGATCGAAGTCAGCTCTTCTTTTTTGGACAACGGCAAGATCGCAACTTTGAACGGAGCGATTTCTGGGTGAAGACCCATCACCACGCGCACGTCTTCTTTGCCTGCTTCGTCCTTCGTCACTTCTTCACGGTAAGCATCGCACATGAATGCCAGGAACAAGCGATCACAACCCACTGCCGTTTCAATAACGAAGGGGATGAATTTTTCTTTGTTCGCTTCGTCGAAGTACTCAAGATTTTTACCCGAGAACTTCATGTGTTGAGTCAAATCGAAATCAGAACGGTTATGGATACCCTCAAGTTCGGAGAAACCCATTGGGAATTTGTATTCCACGTCAACAGCCGCGCGAGCATAGTGCGCAAGCTTCTCGTGAACGTGAACTTTCAAGTTTTCTTTTTTGATTCCGTATTTGGAATAGAACGCCAAACGACGCTCTTTCCATTCTTCAAAGAATTTTTCGTCAGTTCCTGGTTTTACGAAATATTGCATTTCCATTTGTTCGAATTCACGGGTACGGAAAATAAAGTTTCCTGGAGTGATTTCGTTACGGAACGACTTACCGATTGCCGCGATACCAAATGGTACTTTGTAACGAGAAGATTGTTGGCAGTTCAAGAAATTCACAAAGTGACCTTGAGCTGTTTCAGGACGCAAGTAAACGACACTCGCAGAATCCTCCAAAGGACCCATGTGAGTTTTAAACATCAAATTGAAATTGCGCTCTTCAGACAAGTTTTTGCTGCCACAGTTCGGGCACTTTCCGTCTTTAAGGTAAGACTCGGTGTTGTCAGCGCGGAAACGTGTTTTACAATCTTTACAGTCCACCAATGGATCCGAGAAACCATCCACGTGACCAGAAGCTTTCCAAACTTGGGGATGCATCAAAATAGCCGCGTCAAGACCCACAATGTCGGGTCTGCGAGTCATGGCATTCCACCATGCGCGTTTCACGTTTAGTTTCATCAAAGAGCCCAGAGGACCATAGTCCCAGCAGCTACCAAGACCACCGTAGATCTCGGATGATTGGAAGACAAATCCACGACGTTTGCTAAGGCTGACCAAGGTTGCTAAATCGGTAAGTGGTCTGATTTCAGGAGTGCTCATGAAGGCTCTACTTTCCCCTCCGATGGCTTCGGAGTTGCTAGTTTGTTTTGGACTCAAGGCAGGACTGCCTTGTGCTAGGTCACGAAGTTACACTTGGGTCCAGATACAGTCAACAAATCAGGGTCTTTCTTGATCTGGGACCTGGTCCTGGGTGATCCTAGTTTTATGCAGCGCAATTTCATGATTTTCAGTCTTCTTTCAGTTCTGTTTTTCGTGGGTTCAATCACCTCGGCAGAGTCCGTACCTAAATTCGTTAAAAAAGAAGAAAATATTCGTGAAGAGATGGTCACGATCTCCCGTGAACTTGGCGTCACCTGCACTGAATGTCATAACGTTCAAAACTTCACTGACAACAGCAAAAAAAGCTTCAAGGTCGGCAAAGAACACATGAAGCTGACTCAAATGCTAAAGGAAAACGGTTTCGACGGTAAAAAAGGCCCGACAGCCACATGCTATATGTGCCATCGCGGAAAACTAATGCCGGAATATAAAGAACCCCAATCCGCTCAAGCACACTAGGACTGTGTGCCCATCCTCGGCACTGCAAAATCCCTTAGCCGCATCAACTTGAGAATGTCCTTGCCAACTCCGATATAGCCCCCTGCACCTGCGCACGCCCCTTGCTTCTACATTCTGCAAACGGGAGTGCGAAGAATGAAAATCTTTTTGTGCTGTCTCATGTTGGGACTGACTTTCCTAAAATATAGCTCTGAGATGACCAGCGACTTCGCATCGACAACTCCACACCTCTGGGATGGCCGCGAAGGGTCTTACACCCTGATCGGCGGAGCTGACGGCTGCCCGACCACAATCACTCTGATTGAACAGTGTGGCGGCTTTACTTTAAATCCACGCCTGAAAGACACGGACCTCGACACAGTTCGCTTTTGCCACATCGACAAAGGCCCACGGTTTTCCCGCAATGACTTCGGGAAGGTTTCGACTGCCTCTAAAACTGAAGACGAATACATTCGCAGAACTGAAGTAGCCCACCTGGGCCCTCAGATCTTGCCACTCAGCCAGGATTTAGTGTTTTTAAATCCCGATCGCCTTAGATTTCAGTGGGAGCACATCGTGCGCGGTCGTGGCGTGAGCTGCCTTTACGCCAGATAATATTCAACCAAATTTGATCTTATTTTTTATTAAGAATAGCGTTGTAAGCCGTTTCGAAAAACTCGATGGATCCTTTGTCGCAACGACGGATCTGAGTCTGATAGGCTTCGGTAACCGTCTTGATCGACGCCCCTGCCGGCACTCCCAAAACTTCGTAAGCATCCCAAGTATGAGAATTATAGCTAAAGATCACATTTAGATTTTTGGGTCTTACCCCTTGCAAATCCGGATGAACAGCTGCGCGCGTAGCCGCCACAGGTCCCACCTCTTTGGCAGAAGTTGGCTGTTCGGGCTCGATGAGCGGCGGCGCGCTGTCCTTTGCTTTCATGTCCAGGCGCGTAGGAGTTTTCTCCCCACCTCTAGATAAAAGGTACCAGACAACGAAGGCCCCTGCTCCCACAAGGTTCAACGTCAAAAAATCTTGGCTATTCATGTAAAGTCTATTATTCGTTGTCAGCTTAAAATTAGCAAGGAGTCCCTGACCATGGCAGCACCAAATCCTTTCGAAAAACAAAACGCTATTCCCGGAGTGAAACATATTATCGCAGTAAGCTCGGGTAAGGGTGGAGTTGGTAAAAGCACCGTTGCGACCAACCTCGCAATGGCCTTGGGGCGCAAATCAAAAGTTGGTTTACTTGATGCTGACGTGTATGGTCCGAGCATTCCTCGTATGTTGGGCTCTCTTGCTCAAAAACCAAACATCAACCCCGAAACGAACCAACTTGAGCCGATCAACCGTTACGGCATCAAACTGATGAGTATTGGCTTTTTGATCGAGGAAGGTTCGGCCGTTATCTGGCGTGGCCCGATGTTGTTCAAAGCGATGGATCAGTTCCTGCGCGATGTGAATTGGGGCGAATTGGATTACTTGGTTGTCGATCTGCCTCCAGGCACGGGAGACATCCAACTGACTCTGGCACAAAAAGTTCCAGTGGCCGGCGCCGTTTTAGTATCCACTCCGCAGAACGTTGCGTTGATTGATGTCAAAAAAGCAGTCGATATGTTTCAACGCGTAAACGTACCTTTGCTGGGTATGGTTGAAAACATGGCCTATATGGTCAACCCAGTGAATGGCGAAAAAATGCAGCTTTTCCCGAAGGGCGAGATCGACTCTTACGCGGCACAAAAAGGTATTGCAAAGCTTGGGGAAATTCCATTTAATCCCTCTGTAGGCTTGGCATGTGAAGCAGGTATTCCGATCGTCGAAGCAAACAGCAACGGCGCAGAGGCACAGGCTTTCATGGCGATCGCTGACAAACTGCGTGAGATGTTGCCATAGATTTAACGATCACAAATCCCCTTCATTGAAGTTTTACAACTTGCCATCACTCTGGATTGTTTGTTGAATAACGAAAAACCATATTGAGGGGGATCTCATGAAAAAATTCTTCGCTGCTACTTTGATCGCTTTGGGTTTCTGCGTTTCTGCACAAGCTGAAACTGCAATGCCTATTCTTCCAGTTTCTGTTCAATCTGAAGTTTACGCTACAACTGCTGAGCAAGCCGCTGGCGAAACTCAATGGGCGACTCAAGGTAAATATTGCTGCTTCCAAAGCCATGGCGGCGGTTTCTGTGAATTGAACAACTACTTCAACGTGGGCACTCCATGCAAATGCACTAACGGTGGCAACAACACCATCTCTGGTCACGTTTGCCGCTAGTTCTGTAATAGAACGACTCGGCCATGGGTCCGTCCCGGTTATGTTCCGCAACACAGTATCTTGTGAGTGGTGATTAGCTGGGCGAAAATAGATTCGTGGCCGTTATAACTTCAGAGGCAATCATGAAAGCGTTTTGTCTCGTACTCATTATAGGATTGATTTTTTCAAAGTCGATCCATGCTTCGACTCAGGGAACTCTTCGTTTCCCTCTTCAAAATCAAACACCGTTGTATTCTTCATCTGCACTTGATCCCGAGATCGATAGTGATGACGTGTACGCTATGAGCGTGTGCTGCCCCGTGAGGCCTGCTCCATCATGTGGTTGGGGTGACTTCCCTATTGGCAGCGAATGTTACTGCAGTTATGCCGGTCAAATTTATCCTGGAACCGTTTGCGGAAAGTGATTTCTGTGAACTTAAATTAGGAGGATTTTATGAGAAAGGTATTAGCCACCCTTACTCTGGCCCTTGCATTCTCTTCCGCTGCGATCGCGGCTCCGCAGTCACAGCTGCCTTCAGGACGTCCCCTTTTCCCTATTGAAACGCAAGCCGCAGGCCTGATGAGTACGACAGCAGAACAGGAACAATTGGATATGGCGAAACTTGATGAAGGCGATGCCAAATACTATTGGGGCAATAAATGTTGCACCAATTATGGTTGGTGTTATCTGAACCAATGGGCGCCAATCGGTTACAACTGTTATTGCTATAGCTATGGTTGGTATTATTACGGCAGAGTTTGTTACTAACTCGTCTTGAAGACAGCCACACTCTTGCTTGAATAAAGATGCCGATTTCATCGGCGTCTTTATTCATATTGCCAATCTATCTATAAACCTGCGCCTTCATCTGAATATTAAAAAGATCTTCTTCCCCCGGTTCTTCATGGGCATAGCGGATCTCCAGCTTGCCGGTTTTATGCCCCACGGCCGATGCGGGATTCGCGTAAAATGAAACTTTCATCGCTGTTGTTTCACCCGGCTCAACAGCAAAATTCTCCACGGTGTAACCGAAACCCTCACCGGTGAAAGTCGCTCCCCGACAAGTTACAACATGATTGGTGTTATTCTTAAACTTAACAAATTTAATTTTGGTATGTCGTTGCTTCACTTTCCCAAAATCCACGAATTGCAATTGCTCGCGAAGATCCTTTTTTAATTTCTCCATCTGATAGATCTCTATCGTGGGTATTTGCGAGCCATCGTAAATCACGGCAGGTTCGATACTCGCGAAGGCAAAGGAGACAGCAAACAATAAATAACTGCTGCATAAAAGGGCAACTTTCATTCTTATAATCTCCTTTTTGTTTTCTTTTTCAGTCTTGCTGATATTTTTTTAAGCGCAAGCAATCGCCGAATTCTGTGCTTTCAATCAATTTATCGAGGGGCTTTTACTCAAGATTTCTCGACGTGAGACGAATCTCGAACTGTTTTGAGAAAATGATGACCATCACTTTGTCGAAAAAGAAAATCGAGCTATTCTGTAAATGTTGAAACCGAGGGGCCTGTTAGACTCGACTTGTTCGGGTGAATGCTTAAGGGCCAGCTAAAGGAGGACAGTGATGAAGTTTCGTATCCACGACCATCATGATGAAGCACCGAAGTGACGAGGCGTCACCAGGATTACTACCGCAAAAGGTTCGGTCAGATTCTATAGATAACTCAAAGGAGGTTCCTAGGGTTATACTCGTTAGGATTTAGATCCTTCCTTTGCCTCAAGGCAAACTATGGGAAACCATAGGGCGCAAAGCTACAGGGGCTTCACTGCCAGCCAGCTGCCAAAGGTCACAGAGTACCTAAGGGAACTTAGAGGTGTGCAAAATGGAAGGTCTTTTTATTACAAAGGATTGGTTTCATTCCCCTCGCCTAGGAGCTATCAATGATGATTATTCCTAGGCACTTTTTTTTCTTTCTTCTCTTCTTTTAAATCCTTAAAACTTAGTTCTCGGTTCACCCAGCTTGCTGGGTAGGCGTACTTGCATAACGTCGACACGCCATCGTGGCTCACCGTCGCCGCCCTTGGCGGTTCGCGCATCCATGCGCCGACGGAGGTCGACTTTTATGCAAGTACGCCTACCCATCAATCTGGGCGTTCGACTGCTTAGTTTTTGGACTTCAAAAGAAGAGAAGAAAGAAAAAAAGGGTCTCGGCTTACTTCGGTGTTTGTTCCTTCGGTCGGTTCTTTCAACCAAACCTTTTCCATATTGAGTTTTAGTGTCTTGCTAGGCCCAATGACTTTTGTTTTGGGAGGACGTTTATGTCTACGACTTTGGTGGTTGGGTGTTGTTTTTTTATTTTTTCGGTTAGGTAGTGGCGGTGGCAGTCGGTGGCTTCGTTTTCGTAGCAGAGTAAGGCTGAGCGGCCTCTTTGTTTTGATAGAGATATGACTTCTTCTACTTCTTTGGGGTGTTTGGGTAGGATTTTGGATTTGTAGTCGTTGAACATTTTTTTGCGGGTGATGAGGTGTTCTTTGGCGGCTTTTCTCCAGGCTGAGGGGACGCCTAGTTCTTTTCCTAGGTAGGTGTATTCGATGCCTGCTTCTTTTAGTTCGGCGGCTAGTTTGTTTTTAGAGAAACCTTTTTTTCGGCTTACTGGGTTTCTACGGATATCTATGATTCTTTTTATTTTATTCTTTTTGAGGCCTTCTACGAATTCGTCGATGTCGCAGCCTTCGTAGCCTACTGTGTAGATTGTCATTCTTGCACCCTCCCCTCTTAGTTTATTTTTCTTAAGGGTGGTAACCAAGAGGGGCTGGCAAAATGCAGACTAATTCAAGTCTGAATCTCTGTAGTTGATGTACAGAATAACACTGTCGGCGACGGCTTTTCTGCCGTCTGTTAGTGTGACTGGTGTTGGACCTATTTTGATTCTTACAGGACTGACAAAAGCATCGATCACATATCTGCATGATTCATTCGTGCCGGGCTTGCCGTCAAATCTTATCGAAATGTCGTAGGTGTTATCTGAGCCCAGATTCCCGAAGCCAGCGGAGCTTGCTGGGCATCCTGGCATTGTCGTATTGATTTCGTACCAAGAAGCCCCGCGGAGTTCTACCTCTTGCACTTTTGGTTCTAGAAACTGAACATTATGGAGGCTTCCTCTAAGGAACGCCATGCCATGAAAACCTCGAGTGGAAAGAAGATCCATCGAAATTGCAGCGTAGGCTTCTGCTCGAGTCAGATGCAGCTCTTCTCCCACCATATATAATTTGGGCTTATCTTCATCAGCAGCGTTGTTACCGGAACATCCAACCGAACTTGCGGCAGTTAACAAAAGAAAGGATAAGAAAAGGTGTCTAAGTGTCTTTGATTTCATAGTGATCTCCTTGATGGAGACCGGACATTGCATCCGGAGGGCCAACCCCAGATCGAATATATGCTGAAACACGCAGAGACTAGGGTCCTTATTCTTAAGTTCCGGATTCCAAGGCTGCTCCTATTCCACGCCCTCGGAATCTTTAGTGTGATATCGATTTTATGGCGGATTTAGACTGGCATCATGGCTGCAATTCGGCCCGGCAACCTCAACCGAATGGAGAAACCATGAATCCCATCAAATCAAAAACGACACTAGCCATCCTTGCATCCGCTGTAGGCTTCCTATCTGCCTGCCAGCCTTCCTCTTCAGGAAAGAAAGTCGACCCCTCACTCATCTACGAATTCGAATATAACGGCTGCAACACCGGAGCTCACGGCTTCAAAACCCTGGTTGATTATTGCGACGCTCTTCGCAGCAATGAATTAAACAAAGGCTGTGCTCTTGATTTACGAGCGCAGGAATATGCGAACCGTTGCGAAAGCCAACAACAAGCCGAACTCAATGTGACGTCATTCGATGAGGAATTAGATCAGAGTGACGATCTCTAATCGCTATAAAAAAACCCACTCTCTCGAGTGGGTTTTTACTTTTTTAGCTTAGTTATTCTCAGCTACGGGGATGTGGATTCTTGTTCCGACCATCAAGCTTGCTGGGTTGCGAAGCTTTTTGTTGTTTTGTTTTAGCTGGCTCACCGACACGTTGTATTTGGCAGCGATGTCAGTCAGGTTGTCGCCCTTACGGACTACGTGTACCTTGCTTTTGGCTACCTCCCGGGCAGAGCTGCTGTTGTCTCCGCCTGGAATTTTAAGTTTCATGCCCAACTTCAATTTGCTTTTGCGTTTGATGTTGTTGGCTTTTTGAAGTTCCGCAACGCTAGTTGAGTATCTTTGCGCGATAGAGAACAAAGAGTCACCTGATTGAACTACATAGAAACGGCCACCTATTAATTCTGCAGCCGCAGTTTCAACTGATTTTTCTGGAGCTGGTTTTGCGTTGGCTTTCGCAGCTACAGTGCTGTTGTTTTTGCGGTCTGAACGATCACGAAGCGGTGTGCGATCTGGAACGTAGATCGTGCGACCCACTGTCAAACGTGATTTTCTTGGCAAATCATTTAGATCGCGAAGGTAAGCTACAGAAGTTCTGTACTTACGAGCGATAGATTTCAAGTTATCACCTTTACGGATTTTGTAAGTTTGCGTGTCACCGCTGTCAGCGATAAATTTCACGTCAGTTACGAAAGATTCCGTTGCAGCCACAGTTGCCGTCTCAGTCGTGCCCGGTGGGATACGAAGGATCAACTCGCTGCCTTTAAGAATCGCCACTTCACCTTTGAACTTAGGATTCAACGCTTTGAAGTCCTCGTAGTTCAAGTTTAGCTTTTCGGCCATTTGGCGCATGTTCACTGGTTGTTTTACCGTGATGTGATCAAACTCGATCGGTGGAAGATAATCGATATCTTCGAAACCGTATTTTGCTGGATCTTTTGCGATCAACTTGGCAGCGATGAATTTCGGTACATAGTTGATGGTTTCTTTAGGAAGGCGGTTTTTGCGGGCAAGTTCCCAGAAATCACGCGTGTAGTGATTCATCACTTCGCGTTTTACGCGGTTTTCACCCACGTTGTAGGAAGCCATTGCCAAATACCAAGAACCGAATACGGAATAAAGACCTTTGAAGTATTCTGCTGCTGCTTGAGTCGCGAACACGGGGTCACGACGTTCATCGACGAATGGATTGATTTCCAAACCATAACGTTTACCCGTCCCACGAATGAACTGCCAGTATCCAACGGCTGCTGCGTGTGACGTTGCTTGTGAACTGAAACCTGATTCGATCAATGCGATATAGAAAATATCTTCAGGCAAACCGTTGTCACGCAACACCTTTTTCATCAGCTTTTCATAGCGTGAAGAACGCGCCAAATATCTTTCCATGTGCTCGCGACCGCGGCCTTGGAAATACGTGATCCATTTTTCAACCAAAGGATTGATTTCTGTAGGGATAACATCCAACTCTTGGTCTACGACCTTGGGACCCTCAGGATCAGACAAACGGAACGAGCCGATGTCTTTGATTTCAGAAGCAGGCTCGTTGCCCGCGTTCCCTGTTGCCTTTTCGCCATTCGCATTCAATTCCTTATGAACGCAACCCGAAAGTAGGCCCAGGACTATACTTAATGTAACTAGTCTCCTCATGAGTCCTCCGAACAGGTTTCAGGCTACAAAAGTCGAAGGAGTTTTACAATAAAACAACGTACTTATTTTGCCTTTTTAGTAAGCAAGTCTTGCCAAATGATTGGCGGAACGGCGTAGGACTCCTTACCAATAGTCTGATAAAGCAGAGTATTTCTTAGAATAGCTTTCACATAGAAGCTCGTCTCATTCCACGGCAACTCATCCACCCAGATCTCCGCCTCTGGAGAAGAACCTGGATTTGTCATCGCAGATGAAACCTCTGGACGTGCTTCAATCCATTTTTTCAAACGATAGGGTCCTGCGTTATATGCTGCGAGCGCAAATGGCACACTTTGCGAGAACTGGCCCAACATCTGGGAAACATAGAACGAACCCATGGGAATATTCACTTCGGGTCGGAACATATCTTCTGGCACTTCCACTTTCATTCCCAAACGTTTCGCAGTGTCTTGCGCTGTCGGAGGAATCATTTGCATCAAGCCCAACGCATTTGACGTGGAAATCGCCTTCATATTAAAACCACTCTCTTGACGAGTCAGGCTTCGCAGCAGAATCACATCGATACCATAGCGATCTGATTCTTTCCTATAAAGACTGGTGAAGACTTCTGGATAACCTATTTTCAAGAATTTTTCCTGACGCAAACGCGGATCATTTTCCAGGGCATCATTCACGAAACGAATAGCTGTAAAATACTGCCCGCGCTCCGCAAGCTTTTCTGCCAACGCCACTTTCAATGTCGGATCTTTCATCGGAGGCAGATCAGAAAGTTCTGTTTGCGCTTCACTCACCCACCCTGCATGCGACAAAGCAACAAAACGGTCCCATGATTTTTTCTGGTTTCCAGCAAGATAAAAGGAATTTGCCAGCGCCAGATTTTTATCAGTTACTTCTGGCCAAGTTAATTTTCCATTTTGATTTTCTGCACGCAAGCGCAAGCCATAATATGAAAACGGATACTTTTCGATCAGAGCCTGAGAGGCTTTATCGGCGCGGTCTTTACTAAATTGTTGAAGCGATCGCACCAACCAGTACTGTGCATTCAGATCATAGCGATCTTTGCCCTGCTGAACCAACCGCTCAAGCAGTGCAGATGCCGTCGTGAAATCTTGTTTGCGATAGTAAATCAAGCTTGAGCGGAACAACGCTTCAGATGATTCATCCGATCCGTTGGCCGTGACGATCAATTTATTATAAAGATCGAGTGCTTTATCGTACTCGCCCAAAAAGTGAGCGGAACGAGAAGCCACCCACAAGGAACTGACGATGGATGGTGATTGCGGATTTTTATCGTAAGCCTTTTGCGCAAGTTCCAGACTGGAAGCCCATTCCCCTTTGCGGTGCAGGTTTTGCGCCCATTCCAACAATCGTGAAGCATCAGCATGAGACATTTCCACGAGGGCTTTTTCAGCAACCATTTTATCGCTGATGGAGTTATAAATTTCCAAAGGCTTGTCTTTCAAACGACGAGCCGCGCGACCACCAGGGTATTGATTCAACAGACTGATGGTGTCTTTCAACGCTGGAATTAAATCGTTTTGTTTTAATGACTGACGAATACGCTCTTCAAGTTTTCCATCTTCACCGATGGCTTCCACTTGCACCGGAACAGCGGCTTTTGCAGACTGACTGCGGGCTTTGGCCAAAAACTCTAACTTTTCAGTTAGATATTTTGAGTCTTTCATACTTTGCGCTTCTTCATACAAGAACTGCGCTTGAACGTAGTCATTCGCATTCAACGCAAAATCCCCCAGCATTTGATAACACTGAGATTTCTGTTCGCGGTTTAGTTTGGAACCATTATCCAAAAGTTTTTCGATGCGGGATTCAATTTTACGATTTTTAAGTTTCGCCTGGGCATCAAGATAGCTTAGTTCCTGACTCACCCACATATTCCAAAGATCTTGAGACCAAGGGCCCTCGTCGAAAAGGTCCCAGGATTTTGCGATCGCTGTCAGAACGCGATCTTCCTGACCTGAGCTGGTCTTCTTTTGCTGAGCTTTATCCAAGCAGTGCAACCACACTTGCCCGACCCAACCCTTAAGTTCTTTCTGTGCCGCAAATACTTTAGGTGAAAGGTTCAAACACTCATTCCAACGGCCGTTGATTTCATGACCCTTAAGCTGAGCCAGCGCTGGAAGCTTGGCGATTTTTTTTGCATCCATATCGTAAAGGTCCACATAGCCCGTGCCTTTAAGATCACGATTGATATCGATTTTACGAACGACAGAGGCCGGCGCCGCAGGAGCCGCTGTTGCACTCGTGACCAAAAGTTTTAATAACAGAGACATTCCAGACATTACTCTTTCTCCTTCGCAGGACCGACAACTTGAAACGCTCCTGTATAAAGCTCACCGAAAAGACTTTTCTTTAGATACACCACGGAATATTCACGCTGCTGACGAAGCATGATACGTATTTTCATGAATTGCTCTTTGAGCTGGCTTTCCACATTGGCTTCGCCAGCCGTATCACAGTAATAAAGCCAAGCATCAGGAACAGCGCGATCCGCGCACACATCCCAATGAGTTTTGAACGATCTGTAAATCCACGGGAATGGCCATTGCTCTTTCATGCCGATCTGCACCGACTCTGTTAAAAGATTCGGATGATCCTTGGCCACTTGCAAAATCAAATTCTGCAAATCCTTCATCTCATAAGTCGAGTTCACATAAATATATGGATGATTTAAATCAATGGGCTGTGAATAAACCGAACGCCAGTCACTGCGAAGGCTCCCCAAGGTTCCGACCAAGATGATTGAACCGAAAAGATATCCCTGCCAGTCACGACGCGCGAGAATTTTTTCAGCATACAATGCCAGAACAAAATAGAAGCCCCACACCAAAGAAAGTATGCACCACACAGTCTTATAAGGAATCCAGGAATAAACAAACAGTTGAAACAAAGAAAACGCTGAAACCATACGCAGGCGCGCATCTTTCGTGAAAAGTCCCACGAAGGCCATTCCCACACCGAACAGAACCAAAGGCTCAGCATCGGCTAGGACCTTCACCCAATAAAGGAATTCTTTGTTGTGACCTGTCTCGCCCACGCCGGTTTTCATCCACGGCAAAAAGGCCTTAATGAAATCAAACAAACCCGGCCAATTACGTAAGAATCCGGTGAACAACAATACAAAAGATATCAACAAGACCACAACCATATAGGTTAAGCGATGTGACCATGCGGCTTTAATTTTTCCAAAATTAAAATACTGACGAATAACTGCTGGGCCGGCAAAGACCAATCCAACCACCCACGATGCCAAGGTGATGGCAAAAGTTTCTTTTAATGTGGCCATCCCCACGACACCCGTCAAAAGCAGCCCCAAAGATGTTCCGTCAAATTTTTCAGTCCAACGAAGCATCCCCAAAGCAAACAGCAATTGGAAAAACACAAAGGGCATCTCATGAATGCCGGAACGGCCATAAAACAAAAAAGCGGGACTGAAAAACAGAAAGAATAACATCGACCAGCGCACAGCTTGCGAACGAATCAGGGCGAAGCTGAAAAGCATGACACTGAATACAGAGAACACCGCTGGAACAGCGCGCAGAATCTCAACACTGTGTCCCCAGATCGCGGTGAACGCCCGCAAAAGATAAAAATACAGGGGACCGTGATAGTTGGTCGGGTCGTATTTATAGAAACCATTGATTTTCATCTGCAAAACGAACCAGCCGTTGATGCCTTCATCAAAATGCAAGGGCTTATTGGTCAATAAATAAAAACGGCTAAACACAGTCAAAAGAAGAATGACAAGCCAAATGATGTATTTCTGGATTTGAGTGACGCGAATCGATTTCATTGGTATTAATCGTAAAGATGGAATCCTCAGAGTCAACCCCTCACTGCTCTCTCCTGGTATATCTGAACAAAGATGCGGACGTTGTCCCTTCTTTTCTTCAGGATCTGCGCACGTTCTTTCAAAAATTTCCTATGAAGTACGAGCTGATTGCCCTTGTGGAGCAAGGCGCCGATAAAACTTTTGCAGTGCTTAATTTACAGGCCGCGCATTCGAACTCCAATGAAACACTAAGCGTCCATAAAAACGAGAGCAAGAAAGGACGCGCACTGAGCCTCTATCAAGGTATGGAATTGGCGCGCGCACCTTTTGTGATGATATTAGACTCGGAACTGGCGTCCCCTTTTGGTGATGTTTTCAAATTATGGCAACATCTGGTCGCTGAAGACAAAGTCGACGTGTGCTGGGGCGATCGTTATCGCAAAAAAGAAAATCCATTTCTGCGTGGCGAATCACCGCGCGCAAAAACAGAAATCCTGTTCAACAATATCCTGCGCGAAAGATATAACAACTCTTTGCAAGACCCATTATGTGAGGTTATTGCCATTAAAAAATCTGCTTGGGAAAAAATCCGCACAGAGCTGCCTTTACAAAAGCTTCGTGGATGGTATCTAACCCCGGCTTTGCATCAAAGCGCGCGCTTGCAGACATTGAGTATTATCGAAATTCCCGTTTATGACTCCGGCAGATCATCCAAGTCATATAATGTATGGAAAGAACGTTTGAATTTATTCCGAGATAGTATTTTTACGAACCGGCAGTAAATTCTTGGGCCATCTTACCCAAAGCTTCATGCAGATAGTAATCAAGCCAACGGTGGCTTCCCAACGGGGTTTTATGTTTAGAAATATAACCCAGGTGACCACCACGCCCTTCGATATGCAAAGAAATGTCTTTAGATAAATTGGCATCGCGATAATCTTGGACCGTCACAAATGGATCATCAGCCGCGGTTAGCATATAAGTTGGCACGTCGATATTGTGAACATAGTGAATGGCCGAACAACTTTCGTAGTAATCTTCGCGATCGCGGAAACCCGATGCGGGCGCTGTATAAATGCTGTCTAAATCATGAATCGTCGCCCACATAGGAATACGATACGGTTGCTCGATTAATCCAAAGCGATACTTCATGTCGATGTTTTGGCGCAGCCTGTGAACAAAGCGAACATCGTAAATACGATTGAATCCACTTCCCAGCAAACGTGCCCCCCGGCCCAAGTTCAATGGAGCATTGACCGTAATGATACCATCAGGCTTGTGATCACCACGAAATCCCCCACCCAGCCCCAATACAATGCAGCCGCTCATCGAGTAACCGACGGCGATTTGTTTTTTGTTCGGGAATTTCTTTCTTAATACTTTAAGAACTTCAGAAACATCCTCAGCTCGGCCGGAATGATAAGGATGTCTTGCTGCTGTCAGTCCTGGGCCCGCTCCGCGGTGATTGACCAAAACCACCGTGTGACCCAATTTCCGACAAAGGATCGCCGTTCGTTGCATGTAATCTGCTTGCATGTCTCCAGAAAGACCATGGTAAAGGCTGACCACAAGATCCGTGTTACCTGGATGGTAATAACAAAAAAGTCGATCCCCATCAGGAAGATCGACTTCAAAATTAATTCCAGGATTTTCTAACTCAGGTGATTTTAGGAAATGCCCCCATAAAGTTTGTCCGTGACCGCTATCGGCCCAGAAAGGAGCTTCACATGAAATCAACTCTAGTCTTTGCAATAGTAAACTCCATTTAGCAGCACATAACCGTCTGGACGGTTGCCGCGTGGATCGTGATGGAGCCAGTGAAGCAAACCACCTTGGTTTGTCCAAAGGAACATCCCGCCCATAGCGACGCGATCACCGACTTGTACTGGAACGCGCGGGCACATGTCTGAATTGTACACGGCTTGCATTGTTTTTCCATTTGAAAGTCTCACAACCCACTTTTGGTGTTGATTGCCATTTGTGTCGTCAGGCAACACTTGGATAACTTCCATATCTGAACCTTCAACGAAATCCACACGTCTGTGAGATTCCATCGCACTTACGATTGCAGAATCGTTTCCGGACGCTTGGTAGTATGCATGAGCTTGGCTTGAAATTGCGGCAACTGACAAAAGAACTGAAAGTAAACGAGTCGTTAACTTCATTGTGATCCCCCTCTGAATCGGCAACGAAGTTATCATTTGTTAGGACAAAAACAAGACAATAAATACGCTATTTCTTTAGGGTTTTGTTAGGGCCTTGTTCGTGACCCTAATGACAAAAAGTGAAATTTTTACTTATACTCGACATTCTCGATCGTTACGAAAACTTCTCCAGACGGTTTGATGAGTTTTACCTCATCTCCGAGCTTCTTTCCCAGCAGAGCACGCGCCACCGGCGACTTCCACGAAATCTTTCCGACCTTGGGATCAAACTCATCTTCACCGACAATCTGATATGTGAGCTCGTCACCATCTTCATTAACCAACGTCACTGTGGCGCTGAACAAAACCTTATCGCCCTTCATCAATTTCGGGTCCACGACCTCTGCATCTTCAATTCTTTTCGTAAGAAAATGCACACGACGATCAATTTCACGCAGACGTTTTTTTCCATACTGATAATCAGCATTTTCAGAACGATCGCCATTGCTCGCTGCCCACTGCACGATCTCCACAATCTTGGGACGCTCGCCATGCATGAGTGCCTGGTACTCGTCGCGGAGTTTCGCTAGACCTTCGGGGGTGATGTAGTTCTTGTTATTATCCATAGGTAACATACTAGACCATTTTCCGGTCACATTCCAAGTCTTTTGGACCATCAAATAAATCGAGAAATTTTCCGATAAATGTATGAGGAGGAAACAGATGAAAAATCAAGTAAAGAGATTAGTTGTCGCTGCGATAAGCTCGTCATCTGTTTTTGCGCTGACGTGGATTTGGTATCAATCAACGGATAAGCAGCAAAACTCTCATACCAATGAGAAACCGCTGGCTTACGTCGGCAAAGTTGTCGACGATATCCAACGCCGACCAGCAACGCGCTTGCTGTGGCAACTCGTGAACTCCGGTGAACCACTTTACGATGGCGAAGCTATTCGCACCTCTGATCGCGGTGAAGTGCGAATTCAATTTACGGATTCAGATCGCTATTTGGATTTGGAACCAGAGTCATTGATCGTTATCAAAAAATCCCAGGGCGAAATTGCACTTGATTTGATGGAAGGTAGTCTTTTCGTTAATGCGAAAGCTGGCAACGAAGATGGTAATGCTCCCGGACTCGTGCTTAATTCCGCGAATGGTAAAGTCGATTTGAGTCAGGCATCCGCCTCTCTTTCTAAAGGAAGTGGAAACTCTGTCGATGTCCAGGTCCTTGAAGGTAAAGCTTCGGTGAAATCGAAAGACGGTAAAAGTCAGGAGATCTCAACTGGAAGTTTCGGGGCCTTGGGTGCGAGTGGTTTGCAGTTTGATAAAAATAGTGTGAAAATCACCAGTCCGAATTTGCAAAAACCGGTGGCTATGAATGCCGATGATTTGCAACCGATTCCCATTAAATGGTCAGGCTTTCCGGCAGATGCGCAAGTCTCTCTTTTCACCGGCACCAATCGCCGTGAGATGAGGGAAATGGCCAAAGCACCTGCGGGTGATTCTGTCATTATGGCAAAGCTTCCATTTGGTAAGCACTATTGGAAACTCGTGGCGAAATCTGCGAATGGCGAGTCCCTTGGCGAGAGTCCTATTTATAGAACAGAAATCCAGGCAAGATATGCCCCGACTGTGACTTTCCCTACAGCAGATGTGGAAATTCCGGCTCACACCAATCCGTTTGATATGACTTTCAAATGGCAAAAAAGCGATGACACTCGTCAGATGACTTTGCAGGTGTGGTCAGATGCTAAGCTGACACAACCCATTGCCACAAAAACATTTACAAGCGAAGACAGCTACACAATGCCCGGCCTGCAAGAAGGCACGTATTACTGGCGCATGACTTCTTACTTTAATGATTCAGACAAACCGGTGCTGGGTAAAATGCAGAAGTTCTCTGTGAAGTTCACAGAGATGTTAAAGCAAGCTTCAGCTGAAGCTGCGGCGCCAACCCCGGCTCCAAAACCAGAGGTAAAACCTTTGGCCTTCACGATGACGGAATCGCAAATGACTCAGTACTTTGTGGATTCTCCGAAAGTGAATATGTCCTGGGGTGCCGAGAACATGCAAAATGTCAGCGCTTACCGCGTAAGACTGCATGATGAAACTCAAACGGCAGCTGATGTTCAGCCCGTGGAAGTGAAAGAAAACAAATTGACGGCAGCAGTTCCAAAACCAGGTCGTTATATTGCATCGATCGAAGCCGTGGATAAAGACGGTCAAGTGGTGGGCTCGGGTACTTCTCAAGCCATCACGGTCACACCGATGCCGATCCTGAAAGCTCCACTATTCATTCCAAATGAAGGCCCGCTGCAAGCCTCAATGGATGGCCGCTCTACTTTAGAGTGGAATAAAATTGATGGTGCTGCTGATTACGAACTCGTGATCAAAAAAGACGGCAAAGAATTGAAACGCACTAAATATAAGAACACATCCACGGCCATCCGCAATCTTTTGCCGGGTGAATATGAAGTGATGATCTCGGCTCAAGACACTTACGGTCGTGCTGGAGAAACAGGACCAGTTCGTAAACTGATCGTGCCGGATAAATCGAACTTAAAGGCCCCTACTTTAAAGAAGATTAAAGTGAATTGATGCTGAAGAGACTTGCCACCCTTCTTTTACCAATGCTTCTTATCTGCGGAGTGACCGCCAAGGCCGAGCCATATCGTCGCCTGGTGAACTTTGAGTGGGAGCAAATTGAAGGTGCAAAATCTTATGACATCGAATTGACCCAGGTGAAAAAAGAAGGCGAAACCGGCAAGCCTAAAACCTTTAGCTTCAAAACTGCAGATTCCATCTGGAATGGTCGCCTGACGCCAGGTAAATACATGATGAAATTGCGTGCGCGCGATTATCGTGGAGTTCCGGGTGACTGGTCTGCCCCAAGTGAATTCAACGTGGGCTTGGATAACGTCAACATGAAGTCCCCTGCTCCGAAATCATCTGTCGCTTCAAACGACGAAGAAAAAACAGATGTGGAATTCAAATGGGATCCCGTGGGTGGCGCCGATCAATACGCGTTCGAACTGACGTCCGATGATGGAAAAACAAAAATTTCTGAAATCGTGAAGGAAGCGAAGTTTAAAACTTCAGTTCCGGTTGCGAGTTCTTACACTTGGAAAGTCACAGCGCAAAGCTCCGAAGGCATTGCAAGTGATGCAACTTCCACAGCGCAGTTTACGGTGATGGGTAAAGCCCTGGCCGCCCCTGCGATTGTAAAACCAGAATCCATGTTCGTACGCGAAATCAAATGGACTCGCCCGGACTATATCAAAGATTACGAAGTGATCGTGGCGCGCGCGAATCCTACGACCAAAAAATGGGAAAAAGTTAAAACGTATGAAAACTATACGGAAGACTCTTTGCCATTTGATTCCTCTTGGGAAGGTGGAAAATACCAGATCATCTTGAAAGCCAAGTCAGATCTGCGCCCGGCTTCCCCATCCAGTAAAATTATTTTTGACGTTCGCGAAGGCGATCGTTCGGCCGCCGCGGAATACACCGCTTTGGTTCGTCGCTCGATTGAAAAAACCAATGGCTGGTATGGTATCGCAAGTTACCTAGTCACCGACATGAAGTTCTCGGGTTCAAACCCAGAAAAGAATTCTCAGGTCGCCTATGATGCCTTCGGTGGTACGGGCCGCGTGGGTGTTGGTTGGAATGGTCGCAAGTCTCCTTGGGGATTTTTGGCCATCATCGACATGAGCGGCTTCACAATCGGTGGACAAGTTCGTACCTTTGCAGCAGCAGAGGTGAACGCCGTTTATAAGCAACCCGTTGGTGATCGTGCAGAACTTCGCTATCAAGTGGGAGCTTTTTATAAAGAACTTCCAGAAACAATTGGTGATCCATTTACCGGCACTTCAGAAAATCAAACTATCAGCTCCGTGGGTCCGCATGGTGGCGTGGAGTATTGGTATTCGCTGACCCCGAAATGGGGCATTCAACTGAATGCCCACCTTTATGCATCGGTGATGAAAGTATCGACGCCCAACGGCCAGGACATTTCACCAACGATGTCGACTCAATTTGGAATTTTAGGCAGCTATAGATTTAGTGAGCGATTCACAGGACTGATGGGTTATGCACGCCGCGAAGACCGTATGTCCTATAAAGCCATCCCTTCGACGACGAACTTTGCGTTGGATGGCGATGTCAATGAATCTGTAGTTGTCGGCAATTATCTTAACTTCTTCGCGGAATGGAGTTTCTAATGAGAATACCCATCTCAACCAAACTCATCACAGTGACGATCCTGATTCTGGTGGCCTCCACCGGCGCGATCACACTGATTTCATCAAACTACTTCGAGAAAAAAGCCTCGGAGCAAGTCGATATCGCCAATCTGGAGTCTGCTTCGGCAAAAGCCAAGGAAGTTGATAACATCATCGCATCGTTGATTGATAAAACACGTACGAATGGTTCCCTGCTGATGAAGGGTGCAGCAGCAGCGGAAGATTTGGATTTCAACTTTACTAAAGACAAGAACTTTGTGGCTTTGGAAGTATTGAAACTGAATGGCTCCTCTGTGGAGTCCGTGGCTCGTAAAGTAAAAGAAGATGTTCTGAAGCCTTACCTATTGGGTGAATCTTATTTCGTCAACTTGCGTGCTTGGCAACAGTTCCCGGTGCGCAACTTGGCTGAAGGTAGCATCGAAATCAAGAATGCGTCTTATCCAAAAGCTCCCGCGATGATCACGATCGGTATCCCGTTGGTGAAAGATGCTCAAGGGAAAATCACTCACGTGGTTTTGGCTGACGTGATGATGGCTCCCCTGCAAAAACCTTTCACGGATCTTTCCGAGCGCACTCAATATCTGATTGATGGCCAAGGTGAGGTTCTTGCCCATAAAGACGAACAAAAAGCGATCTCTCGTTTAAGCTTGAAAGCCTACCCGTTCGTTACAAAAGCGATGAACACCAAGTCTCCGCAATATCAAACGAAATTCGTAGACCCGGAAACACAGTCTAACTTCTTTGGTGCGTCTGTTAAAACTTCCTATGGGCCGATGGTAATTTCGCAAACATCTGAGGCTGCCATCCTGGAGGTATCGAACGAAGTTAAACGCCGAGCGATATTTGTGGCTGGTTCTGCAATCTCGCTGGCGATCTTCTTTATCTTCTTGTTCTCTATGACCCTAACCTCCCCGATTGAAAAATTGGCGGGTTTGATCAACATGGTTTCCAGAGGTAATTTCGATGTAAAAGCCCGTGAACATGTGAAATCCCACGACGAAGTGGGCGACCTGGCTTCCGCGTTCGACCACATGACCGAGGGTCTGAAAGAGCGCGATAAAGTTAAAAGCTTATTCTCTAAGTTCCACGGCTCGGCGGTGACTGAGGACTTGATCGGTAAAGACATCGGAGTCGGCGGTCAAAGTAAAAACGTGGTGGTCTTCTTCTCGGATATCCGTGGTTTCACGGCGTTCTCTGAAAAACGTTCTCCTGAAGAAGTCGTAGAAATGCTGAATGAATACTTTGGCGTGATGGTGGGAATCATCAATGCCCACGGTGGTGTCGTCGATAAGTTTATCGGGGATGCGATAATGGCGGTTTGGGGTGCTCCTAAAACGGGTCCAAAAGATGCATTCAATGCAGTTCGTGCCTGCTTGGAAATGCGCCGAGGCTTGGACAAATTAAATGAAACCCGCATTGCCCGAGGCCAGCCTCCGATCAATATCGGTATGGGCTTGCATGCAGGTCCTGCGATCTCGGGAACCATCGGTTCTGACGAGCGTATGGAGTACACAGTTATCGGCAATACGGTGAATACGGCTTCTCGTATCGAAGCTTCCACGAAAGCCTTTGGTGCTGACCTTCTGGTCACTGATTCGGTTATCGATCAAGTGGGTGATGCCTTTAAAACCGAGCTTGCGGGTGCTGCCGAAGTCAAAGGCCGCTCTGAGGCGATCAAGATGTATAAGGTCCGTGCCTACAAAGCTGGAGACAAATACGTCGAAGTCAAAACCCCGTATTCCGATTACGAAGCGGAATCAGCTGATAAAGTGAAAATCAAAGCTTCTTAATTGTGACTTAATTCAAAAATAAAAACGGCGACCTCAGAGTCGCCGTTTTTATTTTTAAAGCTGCTTTAGGATTTCTTCCACAGTCTCTTTCACTTCAACCTTGTCATGCACATCAAGGCTGAAGCGAATCAGAGTGTAAGACTCTTTTACGCCGCCTTCGTTTCGCTCATGTTGTGACATCCAGTGGATGTGATCAGCGTTGATATACAAAACCTCATGGGCCTTAGTCACTTTAACGAACTTCATACTTCCCCCAAGTCATTTAATAAACTATGGGATAAGCGTAGCATCCCGCCCCACACTCCCGCAACATGACACAGAAAGAAAAAAGGCTGCATCCTTACGAATGCAGCCTTGGAGGGTCTGAATCTTTAAAACGACTCTTACAGAGTTGTCTCAAGTTTCAAGATTTGTTCAATCGTCAAACCAACTTTAGCTTCGCCGCCGAAAACAGTTCCTGTTTTCTTTTTCGTCAAATGCTCTTTCGCTGTTTTATAAGCATTTGCTGGAAGAGGGATGTACTGAACTTGCTTCGCCATTTCAGCAGCTTTGTCCAAATAGAATTCCACGTATTGTTTCACTTCTGGTTTTTTCATCGCTTCTTGAGAAACGTAGATAAAGATAGGACGAGATAGTGGATTGTATTGGCCAGAGATCACAGTTTTTTCATCTGGAAGAACCGCTTTGTTTTTCATTGGAGATTTAGGACCGCCAACAACGCCCAACAATTTCAATTTGTCTTTATTAGTTACGTAGTATGAATACGGAAGGTAACCCAAGCCACCTTTGTTACCGCTAACACCCGTTACACGCGTGTTGTGATCAACAGACGCTGTGTAGTCACCGCGAGAAGATTTGGCTTTTTCCATGATCGCTTCAGTGAAGTAGTCAAAAGTACCGTTGTCAGTAGAAGCCCCGAAAAGAGTCAATTTTTCGTCAGGCCATTTTGCATTTACTTGTTTCCAAGTCATGATTTTGCCTTGAGCTGCGGGTTCCCACATTTTTTTCAATTCTTCAGTCGTGATTTCGCTCACCCAGTTGTTTTTCGGATTTACCACGATGGCGATCGCGTCGAAAGCGATTGGCAATTCAAAGTAAGTCACTTTAGCAGCACGGCACGCCGCCATTTCTTCTTTCGTGATAGGGCGAGATGCATTTTGAATATCTGTTTCAGCACGGCAGAACTTTTTGAAACCGCCACCAGTACCAGACACGCCTACAGTCACTTTCGTCGCACCTTTAGAAACAGTTTGGAATTCTTCAGATACAGCTTCAGTGATTGGAAATACTGTGCTGGAACCGTCAATTTTAACTAGGCTTTCCGCTTTTGCGGCAAATGCGCTTAGAACCAAAGCGCTCATGATCAAGAACTTCATTATTATCCTCCGATAAATGGATATCAGAAAATTAACAAAGTCCCTGGCGAAGAGGTATCTCCCCAGGGTTAAGATTGTGTTAGGTAATCGTTAAGAAGTAGTGCGCCGTCAGCGACGACGCAGCAACGCAGAGAAAAACAGGGCTGGCAGTACACTACAAGCGGACGCTCAAGCCGTCTTTTAAAGCCTGCTTTTGCGCACGAAGCGCCGGGATAAGACCGATCAGAATGCCAGCTGCAACGGCTGCAAAGATATAGATAAGTTCAGAACTTGTGATGGCTGCTCCATCTAAATACAAACCAAATTCATTCTCTAGCCATGGCTTCAAAGCCGTAGCGAGGACGAAGGACAAAATAGTCCCTGAGACCACTCCGACAACTGTCAAAAGAGCGGATTCAAAAACCAAAAGACCCAGAATTTGTTGCGATCCAGCTCCCACGGCACGTAAGATCGCCATTTCGCGGCGGCGCTCGTTCAATGTCGTCGTCAGAGCAATCAACATCCCCATAAAGCCCACGGCCAAAACCATCCAAGAAATAATACGCAGAACATTTTCCACATAGGAAAGTCCCTGCCACAATTCACTCAAAGTCGCCCCCGGAATGATTGCAAGCAATGGCTCTGCTTTAAATTCATTGATTTCACGTTGCAGCTTCAAAGTTTCGATGCGGGATTTAGCCCCCACGAAAAACGCTGTGATACTGTGAACTTTGATGTTTTCTTTTTTAATCTCAGCGGCTGGCGTTTCTTTCGCAGCTGATGGAACAGCGCCGTCTTGCCAGTCCATATGAAGAGCTTCCATTCCTTCTAAACTGACATAAACAGAACGATCCAGCGGAGTACCCGTGCTATTCAAAATACCTGCGACTTTAAAGGGACGACGGTCGTGTTTAACCACGCCCTCGCCTTTGGTGACTCCGTGAGCAATAACTACGCTGTCACCCAGTTTATAACCAAGCTTATGCGCAACCTCAGCCCCAATCACCACATCCCAAAGATCCTGAAGCTCGTGTCCAGAATGCAAAGATACCTGCTGATCACCACGATAATGATAATGCTTAAAGAAATCCGCCGTCGTGCCCACCACACGAAAACCACGGTGGCTATCCCCTAGCGAATATGGAATCGTCCATTCAACGGCCGGATGCTTTTGAATTTCTTGATAGGATTCATACGAAACATTGTGAGTCGCATTTCCCATATTGAAAACCGTGTACAGAATCAACTGCAACGGACCACTGCGAGCGCCCACAATCAAATCAGTTTTAGAAATAGTTTGAGTGAAACCTTCTTGAGCGGCTCTTTGTGCGCGCTCCACTGACAAAAGCAAACCTACGCTGAGGGCGATAGAGATCACAGTCAAAGTCGTCGCCAGGGCGCGGTTCTTAAGAGATTTAATAGCCAGGTTCAAGAAGATCATCGTGCTGTCCCGTTAATTGATTCAAGCGACAGCGAACGCGTAAAGAGGCTTTCAATGCCTCGATCGTGAGAAACAAAGACCACTGTCGTTCCATAAAGCTCAGACAAGTCGAAAAGCAGCTTCAAAAACTTCTCGCGATGATCGGCATCTAGTGCCGATGTCGGCTCATCAGCCAGCAACAAGTCAGGTTTCCCCAACAGAGCACGGGCGACGGCAACACGCTGCTGCTGTCCTACGCTTAACTCAGTCACTTTTTTATCCAACAAATCACCAATACCCAAGTTACCGCACAAAGCACGGATCACCATATCCGTATCTACGCTACCAAGGCGCGATTTACGAACGGGACTTAGATGCAAAGGCAATTCGATGTTTTCAATAACTGAAAGATACGGAATCAAATTGAAACTTTGAAAAACATAACCCATGTGTTCAGCGCGAAAAGCATCGCGTTCTGCAGAACTCATAGTGGTAAGATCACGACCCAAAATCTTGATACTGCCTTTCGTAGGAACCAAAACTCCCGAAAGACATTCCAATAAAGTTGTTTTTCCCGTCCCACTGGGACCATACAAAAAGAGTTCTTCGCCTTTTTGCACCGTGAACTCGGGCACCACTAACGTCGGCTTATTATAGCCAGGATAAGTGTACTCAAGGTTACGAATTTCAATCAAAGCTTCACTAGAGCTCAACCTGTTCTCCGCTCTTCTTAATTTCCTGGGACTTTTGTGTTTCCCCAGTAATCACTGTGACCTTCACAGTCTTCACACGAGTAAACACTTTTTGGACCCCAAAAGTCACCGCTGTACCAGTCGGTGCTGTTTCACAAGTCACATTAAAAATGGCGTTCACATCCGCATGTTTGTCCTTTTGGACAACTTCGTTGTAATCCATTTTTACTTCACACTTGTTTTCCGCTGCAAACTGAAACAAGTCATTCACTTTATCATTAAATTTCTTAAGACCTGCCTCTTTATTGGCCTTGTCTTTGGCAGACTTCGCTTCGTATTCAAAACCATAAATACTTGATGCAGGAGCATGGAACTCAATTTTGCCATTTTTTCCATCAAAAGCGACATCGACCGTCGCCACACCGTGGGCGTGAGCCCCTTGCTCGCGTGCGGCCAAGGCCAACACTGAAAACAAAAGCACCTTGAACATAAAACCCCCTTATGTGGTGAGTCTGGAAGGAGCCTATTTATAAGGCTCTACCGCCTCACCGGTAATTTCGAAGGATGCGTCACCGTACATTGATTTCTTGGTTACGAGTTTAAAAGTGCCATACACCCAGATTGGGCCTTGCATTGCTGGCACACCCTTTTTCATTTTAACATAGACCATTTGATTCGGCGGCGGAGCGGGTACGTGAATGCACGCCTGAGAACTTGGCACCAACAGAAATTCCACGACCTGGCGCTGCTCGTCTTCCAGTGGTACCATGAAGCCTGGAATTCTGACCGGTTTTTCATTCAAGGCATCTAGCTCCGGAGTACCTTTCCCAGTAATATAATCCATCTCTCCCAAAAGGCGCCAATCGACGGTCGCACCTCCGAGGTCAGGGCCCTCTTTCAATCGCTGATAAGTAGCGACTGTGGCGATGACAGCTAGAATTAAAATACCGGGTACAAGCCAATTCCTCATAGATCTAATTTAAGACCTCTGCCCTCTTAAATGCAATAGCTTTGCTTGACTCCAGCATCTCTGCTATAACCAAAAACCTGATACCAAGAGGTACTAATTATGAGCGGAAAAATTCAAAGAGTTCGTGGTACGCGTGATCTTCTTCCCGAGGAAAGCAGAGTCTTTCGATTTGTCGAAGAATCAGCCTATGAAAAAGCAAATCTTTACGGTTATGGCGAAATAGAAACGCCCATTTTTGAATTTTCTGACGTATTTCATCGCACTTTAGGCGAAACTTCCGACGTTGTAAGCAAAGAGACTTATGATTTTACAGATCGCGGCGGAGAAAGCCTCACTTTAAGACCCGAAGGGACTGCGGGCGTGGCTCGCGCTTTTATTTCAGAAGGCATGAGCCAAAATCTTCCTTTAAAATTCTATTATTCTGGCCCCATGTTTCGTTATGAGAGACCACAAAAAGGTCGTTATCGCCAATTCTTCCAATTAGGCGCAGAGTGTCTAGGTTATGACACTCCTCATGCAGATGTAGAGTGCATCGCCTTTGCCTGGGACCTCCTGAAAAGCATCGGCATTTCCGAAGAATGCACTCTGGAATTGAACACACTAGGTGACGCTGAAAGTCGTGCTGCCTACCGTGAAGCCCTGGTGCAATACTTTACAGCTCATCATGAACAATTGTCTGCAGACAGTAAAACTCGTTTAGCAAAAAACCCCCTGCGTATTTTGGACTCCAAAGACGAAGGAGACAAAAAGTTGAGCGAGAATGCGCCAAAATTCCAACAGTACTTAAACGAAGCTTCACAAAAGTTTTTCGCTTCTGTGATTTCAGGAATTGAAAAACTGGGCATCCCTTACAAGGTGAATCCATTCATCGTGCGTGGCCTTGATTACTACTGCCACACCGTTTTTGAATTCACGACAGATAAGCTAGGGGCACAAGGCACAGTTTTGGCCGGTGGACGTTATGATGGCTTGGTTGAAACCATGGGCGGACCTCGCACTCCGGGAGTGGGTTGGGCCGCAGGGATTGACCGCTTGGCTGATCTGACTCCGAAAGAATTAGCTCTTAAGAAAGAAGTTTTGGTCGCAGTTATCGGCGCCGATGATCAAGGTGAAGACGAAAGCGTCAAACTGGCTCACGAGATCCGCACTCGCGGTATTAAAGCTGAAAATTTCTTGTCCGGCAAAATGGGTAAGAAAATGCAAAAGGCCAATAACAAAGGTGCACATTATGCGCTGATCTTAGGTGGCAACGAAGTCACCAGCAAAACTGTCACAGTTAAGAATTTTGTGACGGGAGAGCAAAGTACGATCCCTAGATCTGAAATTGCCACTTTCGATTTTAAAATCTAAAAATAAAAAAGGACAGGCTTAAAAACCTGTCCTTTTTAGTTTCTGAATACCCGTCGCTATCGCTTAGTTACCAGCGATCAAAGACATCAAAATTTGGCTGACTTGCTCTGGGCCCACGCCGTTCGCTTGCGCCGCTTTTTCAACCAAAGCATTGACGTCACTGTAGTCACCTTGAGATTGCTTAACCATAGCGGCTTTCAACTGGCCGTATGAGCTACCAATGATCTCTTTTGTGTAAGCATCGTAGTCCGCATCTGTCATGCTGGATTTTGGATTGTTTTTCAATTGAACTGCCAAGCGAGCCAATGTTGTTGAACGTTCTGCGCTCAAACCGAATTGGGCTTGAATACCTTTTGCAGATTCATTGATATCCATTGCTTGTTTCATGGCTGTTACTTTTGCCAAATCTTTGCTGGAAGTCGCTGTCTCTTCATAAACGTAACCAGCAGCATCTTGATAGTAACCATTTCCGATGTAGTTAACATCGTACCATTTTTGAGAGTAGATATAGCTGCTGATGTCTTGCCCCACGGCCCAGTCATCAATGAACACAGCTTGTGTGTTACCGTGATAATCCACAACGATATAACCTGCAGAGTTCGTCGTGCTTTTCACCAGAGTCAAATTCACACCTGCATCCGTGTAAGCTCTTTTTACGAACTCACGCGCCAATTCATCGTGTGTGTAATAAACATTGCCCGTGCTGACAGAACCGCCACCACCGCCGCCGCCACCGCAAGCGCTGATTGCGACTGTTGTTGCAGTGACCAATCCCAAACTCATTGCCGTTTTCAAAATTTTTGATGCATTCATTTGTGGTTCCCCTTTTTTCTGTAGAACTTGGTTCTACGTTTGTTGTTCAGTGTTTTTTGAAATTCCGTTCGCAATTCAATTCAAATATATTTTGCAAATCCTTTGCCAACTTTTTCAGTGTCGTTTTGTTCCTGTGCACTGGACAGGCAACGCGTTTATAGACTTAATGGCAAGATGCGCAACTCAGCACTCGTACTGCCCCCGCACATCAACACCGCAAAGTTCTTATTTTTATAATCCGTGAATTTTTGCGGAGTGAGTGCGCGACATTCAGAGGGAATATCCAGGTTTAATTTTGCTGGCGCGATAAGTTTTCCCTCGTCACTTTCCGTCCAGAAATAAATATGATTGGAATACATTTGCGTCGCATCGACATAGATCGCAGGGCTTAAGCGCGATCCATTTTGCACCACTGCCGGGAACAAAAGTTCTGTTGAGCTGATACCAGGCCATGTCGCACGGTGAATCGAGCTCTCATAGCGGCGCACAGAGCCGTTCGAATTGTTAACCTGCATGATCAAATTGCTTTTGCTTTGCGCAAAGGTAAAATACTCAGCACCACGTCGGAAGCTTTGCACCAAACTGATCAACAGATCTTTTGTTGTCGATGACTGCAAAATGAATTCGCCTTGCACACGTGCGTTCAAATCAAAAAATAAATTCTGCGCTTTAATAGGTGTCAAAAACACACCGAAGGAAACTGCGGAATTTTTGACAGCGAAATTGTCCGTCAAATCTGTCACCGGAGCTGCAACTCCGCTGGCCATCATCGAGGAAGAATAGTCCATCGGGCGCAGTTCAAATTTATGTTGATCCAACCACTCCCCGCGCGTTTCCACGACCACGAAACGTTTCAGATCCTGACTGCCATATGCGTACAACAAGCGAATGCGATCCAGACTATTCACTGATTGAGGTAACATTGTGATCAGGCGCAAATCCTGTTGAAAGTTTAGTCCCAAGGCGGCTCTGACACCGTCGGTGAATTGATAGTTGTCGAAGTTGCGTGTTTGATATGTCCAAGCACCCTTCTCCTGAACAGCTTTCAGATAAAACACCCGGCGCATGGGCGAGTTGTTTTCAAATTGAAATCCGTCGGGATTGACATCAGCTTTTGGAATTTTACCGATTGTTGTGAAAACCGGAACCAGACCGCTCGAATTTTGCAACGCAAACTGCAAGCTCGTGACGGCGTCTTTATCCATGACCACCGTCTCTGGTGAAAACGTGATCACACGACGCTGGGATACCAGGTCTTCAGAAACCAACAGATAAGTCATGGTTTTAGTTTTGCCATCGGCCGCTAAGCCCATAGTACCAATCCAATAGCCCTGCATGCCATTCGCCAAGGGAACTTTCATGAAATTTAAAATATTTTTTGTCCCGGCAGGCAGTTCGATGTGTCTTTGCTGATAGGAGGAGCCGTTCATTTGCAGAATCGAAAGGTGCAGTTGCCCCTCTTTCGCTTCCCAGAAATAGTAGTCGGGTGCATCAGAGATCCCTGCCACATCATTGACGGTCATTGTCGTTTTGATGACGGCAGCAGAAGTTCCCGGCAGCAGGCGAATCGGTAAACGCATCACCGCAGCGTCATTTTTTAGACTGCGTGATAATTCAAATTCATGAACAAAAGAGCGGGCACCAAAAGAGGTCTGTACGGTCACACGAATTTTGACACTGGAGCTGGCACTTTGATCTTGAATGCGGGCCACGAGTGCGAGGTTTTTCTGCTCCCCGCTGGCTAAGGACAAAGTTTGAGAGGAACCCGATTCCAGGGCAAAATTTGCAGAGAGCGATTGCACAGTCACACTGACGGAATCAGCTGCCTGCCAATAGTTCTTAACCGGTAACGCGATTTGCACCACGCCTTCCCCAGCGTTGAATAAGGCACGCGACAGACCTTTAAAATCTGGCGCTACCACAGGGCGCGCAGACATATTTAGTGCTGACTGAATTTTCAATGTTCCAAACAGAGTGAATTTACCTTTTTCCAGATCTTGAGCTGCCGAAAAAAGACGAGCCTTGATTTCATCGGCACTGATTCCAGGATAAGCTCCTTTAAGAACTGCCACGCCCGCACTTACAAAAGGCGCCGCCTGACTTGTTCCATTCAAAAGCTCATACCCCTTCACTGAAAAGTTCATCGGAGCTTTTGCGTTGGGGTATGTACTTAGAATTTCCTCACCTGGAGCACTGATATCAACTTGGCCACCATAGTTTGAAAAACCGGTTAAGGTATTATCAATCCCCGTCGCAGCCACACACAGAACACCCGGATAAGAGCAGGGAAAATTAAAACTGTTGTTATTGTTATTTCCGGCGGCCGCAACGATAAAGATCCCGGCCTGTTGTGCTTGTGCAAACGTTTGGCGAAGCTCTGCCGAATCAGTGGCCGCGGGCCAACCCATACTGATATTGATGACATCGACACGCTTTTCGATCGCATATCTGAGGGCCTTGATCACACGAGACGTTAATGCCGTACTTGCAGAAATTGATGAGTTCGCGGCATTGGCATCCGCAGCACCCGTCACTTTCAGGGGCAAGATGCGCACACGGTTCGTGATTCCCGCAACGCCGGTTTTATTACCAATTTGCGCGGCAATAATTCCCGCCACATGAGTTCCATGTCCCAAATCATCATCAGGATTGTTTTCATTCGGAGCTCCTGCCGGCACCATGAAGTTCCAACCGATGCAGTCGCCTTTATATCCGTTTGCATCTTTATCGGCTTCCGGTTTATAGGGAATTCCGCCGTTAAGACATTCTTTATCATTGTGATAAAGAATGGCTGCCAGGTCTGCATGCTGCACTTCCACACCGCTATCGAGAACAGCCACGACAATGTTTTTCTTCATCACAGAAGCAAAACCATCGGGGCTTGCCTGAACATCAGCACTGCGCCCCGGAATGGCGGAAACTTCTTGCGAGCGAATATCCGTGTCATCGCGAAGAACACGGTGATCACTCGCCTGCAAAGCCCATTGGTATTTTGTCAAAGTGTCATTGCTAAATGGCGCCCGCGTGGCGGCCGTTAAGGCCCCTTGTGCAGAAGTCGCCAGAATTAAGCCGAGAGTAAAAATGGTTTTATTCATGACAGACTCCTAAAGTGGATTTAGCAACCAGGTGATAAAGAACTCACCATTTAAGATTTGTAGATTTTGTTGAATGAAGTTCAAAGGACCGTTGCTGGCGCGAGCGCCCACCACCCCGATGGTATTTCCCATCAGTGGTGTATCGCCCAATTCATCGTTTTCACGGAAACCCTGGATGCGAGCCTGGATAAAGATATTGTCTTCACCCACCACAGCGACCAGCTTTTTCCCTGGGAAATAAGTCTCTGCCAGATCCACCATCGCCAGGGCACGCTCTGCTGCCAAAGGACCATTCGTGGACTTCACTTCCAGATATTCTTTTTGCGATCTTAGATAACGACGGAAGTGTGTATCCAGGGATTTTTGCGCACGATCACACTCCCCACTCGGCCAAGGATTTTTGCACAGGTCATACATGGAATTCTTCATCAGCATTTCCACTTGATCGCGCGGCATGGTCGCAAGCTTTTGCAACCCTGTTTTATAGACATTGATGCTTAATGTGATCGAATAAAGTAGAATCTTGCGCGTGTCGTTCAATGCCTGCGCATCAATTAACTTTACGCCAAAGTCTTCATTCATTTCTTTTAGGATTTTAAGAGCTTTCTCTTTGGAGATGTTCCAACCCTTGTGCTGATGCACGACTTGGGCAAACTCGGCCTCGGGGCCGCTGGCCAATCCAGCATTTGGGTCAGTGCTATCCTTTTGTGTTCCTTGGAAACTGACCAGTCGGGAAACAGCACTCCCCATGAACGTGTCACCCGGATTTCCACTGCCACCGGTGTCCAGAACCACGTTGTCACTGCCCGTTTTATCGCGCAGGAATCCCGCCAGGGTCTGCATCACCAGTGAATAATAATCTTTGCCCGTGCGCAAACCTGTTGAACGGTACAACACCGATGTCTTGCTGCCGGATGGAAGCTCCACCTGGAAGCGGTCTTTCAAAGTCATTTTGCGAGTTTGATAGAACAAGAATCCGAAGTTTACGTCTCTTTCAGAAAAATCATGGGAGATCAAAGTCGGATCTTGATCCACATTCAACATCTCAAGTGAATTGCTCATAAAGATCTGACGCAAGATACGCACATTCGTTTCGTATTGTGCGAGATTTCTTTCCATCTCGGCTGCATCGGAAGAACCAATTGTCAGAGTGTAAAACTTGGTGTTCACCCGTCCTGCCATAGCACCCACACTTAATGTCACCAATGGCACACCATAGGACGTTAAGCCGACGGCCACAGAACCCTTCGTCACGCGACCTGGATCATTATAGATCTGGAATGTGTATTTGTCTTTTTTGTAGATCTGAATACGGTGCAGGAACATTTGCGACGCATTGAAGGCGGTTTGGAATTGCACAGTAGGTGATGTTGGATAGGTCAGGCTTAAGCCCGCTTGCCCTGTCACGCTGTCTGTAATCAGCAAGGATTCGCCCACGCCCATCTCTTTATCCAAAGACTCAGCAATCGCCTGCAAGTTGCTGGAACCATCCGCGGCCGTGGGTTCGTCCAATTCGGCTGCCCATTTTTTCTTAAGGAAGGGAACCAGCACGTTGCGGTAAGGAGTTTTATTAACTGCCTTGATACTTTTTAAAGGCTTGATATGAGTGTAAGAACGTTGCAATTGCAATCCGATGTTACCGCTTTCACTGATACCATTCAGACCTTGAATACCAATGAAAAAACCTGGAGTGACTTGAAAACCAAAGGTGTCAGCCATTTGCACCAAGTTGTCAGTGCCCATGTAACTTCCCACCACCACTTCACGAGAGAACAACAGGCGTCCCGACCAGGAAGGAATCGCATACATACCCAACGGGATGTTTTTCTTTTGCCCTGTGGTGGCTTCGCTGATCATTTGATCAACGATGTTACCCAAAGTACGTTGGTTCACTTTGCCTTGAACGGCGTTGTTGTTATTGAAAAAGGAGTTCATATAAGACATCGCTGAATCAATCAGGGAGCTGATGCCTTTGGCTTTTAAGAACGCGGTGACTTCGGATGTGGACAGTGGGTTGTCAGGATCACCGAAAGAGAAACGTGATGCATAACCTGGCCAGTTTGAGGCCTTTAATTTTCCTTCGACCAAGTTTGGCACTAAAGAAACAGCACTGATGATGGTTAGTGGCTCTGCAGGGATTTGAAATAGTTTAACCAGATCATTACGACGAGATTTTAATTTTTCATGAAGCAGCATGGAAACTTCGTTGGGAAGTTTGGCTGCCTGAACGATCTCTTTCCAGTCATGGGAACCCAGGCGAGAAAGACGGCGTACAATCCACTGCGCATCTTGAAAGCTGGGATTAAACCAAGAAGCCCATTCGTAATTCAAGTACACAGATTGATTTACGATACGACCTGCGAGCCACGAAAAACTGTTCAAGCTTTCTGGTACGTCTACTAATTGGTAAGGCACCAACAATGCATTCATCACACGGCGCCCCTGAATTACCGACGGAGGAATCGCTCCCGTTTCAAGGCTGTAAAAAGTTTGAGTCGCAGGCAAAAGCACGACATCTTGCAAATCTACATAATCGACATTGGGATCTTGGGTGTTATTCACGACCCAGCGACTGGGAGCACCCTCCGTATTGTTTTGAATGTCCGTCAAGAACCCCAAAAGACTGGCGTGGCCATTCAAGCGCACACGCAGGCGTGACATCCACTGCGTTGGCTGAACTTTGTATCCCAATTTTTCCAACAAGGCTTTGCGCAGTAAAAGATTGTGGGCTTTTTTACCCAGCATCACTTGGTATTGTTCAATAGCTCCATTGTTTTGAAAGTGAACGATGAAGCGATACTCACCGACAACTGAAGGCGTGTTCCCGGCCATTTCCATTTCTGCATTCGCAGGAATATTCAATGTGTGATTGCTAAGATCTAAAGGCTTAACGGAAGAGTCTTGCCAAATATCAGAGGGTGCCGGGTTCATTTTTGAAATGTCGACATTTGATTTCAACATGCGCGTCAAATCTTCGGGCAAAACAATTTGCCCCTGTTGACCGACGATATCAACAGCCTGCGCACTGTCGCTGCCAACAGCAATCATCCCCGGGAAATCAGTCGGAGATGCTGTCGCCCGAAGAACGAAAAATGTTAGCGAGAAAAAAATTAAAGAAAGATATTTTGCCATAGTCCCCTCACGCAGGAGGGACCCAATGCCGAAATCGTGCCAAGCCAAAATGGCACCAGAAGTTCACGATACGCACGCGTCGCACAAAAAAGAGCGAGTCCAAAAAACTCGCCCACATAAAATCACTTCAATTTGTTTTTGAATTTGTTCACGCACTGACACAGTCAACATCGCATCAAAATATTTTGTCGCTCAATGCAGTCAACACCACACACTTAGAAGATCCCGGGGGTATCGGTCATGCAGGCCAGCTCGATGACAACAAGGCGACCGATACCTCTCCTTAACTATCTCTCTAATTTCCGCCGGAATGACCATCGCAAAAATAGATCTTGGGGTATCGGTCAAGTATCCTTCAGAAGCATGGTTACCAAAGAGTGACCGATACCCTACGAACACCCGGATAAAATAATTCAACATACGGACATCAACGAACCTGCTTTTCAACGAGTTCAACCTCTCTGAAGAATCAATCTTGCAACGTCCACAAACATTCCCGATGGGTATCGGTCACGTCCTCTGAAATCGAAAGGCTCAGATGAAACAACAAAGCTTCGCTTCTTTAAAAATTCCCTGGAAGCATCGCTATTGCCACGGTGGGATTCTTCGAAAATCTGCACTTGGTCGCGGTGCGAGACCTCTTTCTCATCGAGATCCTATGCATCTAGTTTTTAAAGTTAATAAGGGAGCAGTTAAAGGTGGGCTCCGTCATGCGCGGAATTTTTTATTATTCAATAGACTGATGAAGAAATACTCCGCCAAATTTTTCGTGAAGATCGAGCAGCTTTCTGTTCAAGCCGATCACGTCCACTTGCTGGTGAGAGGAAATAAACGTTCGAACGTGCAAAGCTTTTTACGAGTGCTGGCTGGCCAGTTCGCACAAAGGTTGACCGATACCCCGAATCAGAAAAATGAAGGGGCAAAAGTGTGGAAGTATCGCCCATTCTCGCGAGTGATTAAGGGGTTTAAGCCGTACAAAATCGTCAAAGACTATATTCAATTGAATGAGCGGGAAGCCCAAGGAAGACCGTATTCAAAGACCAGACTGCGCGGTCTCAGCCAGGAACAGTTGATAGAGTTATGGATATAAAAAAACCCACACCGAAAGATGTGGGCTATCAAAAACGAATCCCCAAAAAAACGTCGCAAAACAGAAGCGGTCAAAAAGGTTCGAGTGCGAGGCGGAGGGCTATCCCCGCAGCGCAGGCGTGCTCCAAGCACGTCGAAGCGAGGAGATAGCCTGACAACGAAGCAATCGGGCCTTTTTCACCGCTTCCCGTCAAAAAGGTTCGAGTGCAAGGCGCAGGGTTATCCCCGCAGCACAGGCGTGCTCCAAGCACGTCGAAGCGAGGAGATAGGCCGACAACGAAGCAATCGGGCCTTTTTCACCGCTTCCCTCGCGGTTATTTGCGGTTCAGACGGATGCTTTGACCACGTCCCCAGCCGCTGATTTTTAGCGAACCAGATCTGCTCCACAAGAACATCAACGCGAAGCCCACCGCCAACATCGCGACACTCAACCATTGGCCGCGAGTCAGACCCAACCATTGGAAACCAATTTGGGCATCAGGCATACGGAAGTGTTCATCAGCGATGCGCACACAAGCATATAACACGATGAATGTTGAAGCGATGAAACCTGGTTTACGTGGTTTTCTCCATAACAAGAAAAGAACCAGGAACAAGAACAAGCCCTCACCCACCGCTGCAAACAATTGCGACGGATAGCGTGGAGTTAACAACGGCTCGATCGCGGCTTTCACTGCGGTGTTGCCTTCTTGAATCGTTAGAATGATTTTGTGCAAAGTTGCGTAGACTTGCTCGCGCGCGCCTTGATCCATGTGGAATTTCCCCACAAGTTCCAACCACTGCTCACGAGTTGTTCCCATTTTATCAACAACATTGCCAAGATCATTCAAACGGCTGAACTCTTGAGACGGCCACATTTCGATGTCTTGAGGAAACTTCACTGCCAAAGGGAATGAAGGATCACAAGGACGGCCCACAAGCTCACCATTGATGAAGTTTGCGATACGACCAAAGAAAACACCCACCGGTCCCGCAACCGCTACCAAGTCAAAAAGGTAAGTCGCATTCACGGAGTACTTTCTTGCGTAAAGCAAGCAAGCAACCACGATACCGATCATGCCGCCATGACTCGCCATGCCACCCTCATTCACAGCCAACACTCCCCAGAAAGGGAATGCGGATTTGAATTTCCAGATCAGATCAGGGCCATAAAAGAATACGTAACCCAAACGACCGCCCACCAAAGTGCCGATCGCTGCATATGTGATGAAATCGCCTACCATTTGGGCAGTCAGGCCTGCGCGTTGGCGTTGTGCCAACCATTTGATTAACAAGTAAGCACAGATGAAGCCCATCATATAAGAGAGGCCATACCAACGCACACCGAAGTCACCAGAAATTCTTAACGCAAAGGGATCAAAATCGTGAACCACTGTTCATCCTTCTTTGAGACAGTTTTTACGTCTCATATTTGTGTCTCATCCTGTGTCTCAACAGGGAAAATTTTAGACTCGGTCCTAATAAAGCGAGAAAATGGAGGCATGTCCAGATTTTCATATTTACTTCTGTCATGCATTATCTTGTTTTCCCTCCATTCAGAGGCACAAACAGCTTCGAAGTGGAGCAACGGATTCGATTGGACTCAACGGGCCACCAAACGCGAGGCCGGCCGCTGGTCTTTGACGGATTGGTTAGCCATCAAAGATAAAAATCGCATGATGGATCAATGGCTTTCCCTGAACAGCCCCTCCCCCTATGAATTCATGCTGGGTGGAGGATATCTGTCGTATGACAAACATCTTAGCGATGGCTCTGTCGCTGACTCCGCCCATTCAGTGATCAATGGAGAGTTAGCAGCCTATGCCCAATTTGTGGGAGTGGGTGCTGAGTATTCAAACAATACCAACGAAAACTATTCCGATCTTGCCGGGCTTTTTAATCTGAGGGTGCTGGGAAATTCCTTACAGAATACCGGTCTGACCTTTTCTTACGGTCTGCGCACGCGGGACATGACCGGTACCACCGTCACCAAGCTTTCGCAGCAGTTTGCTCAGGCGGATTTGCAAATGTACCTGACCAAGTATTTCGGTTTAGATGGCAAGTACAGATACTACATGCCGGTGAGCAATGATCAACTAGGGGACGTTAAAGAAGACTTGTTCGAGGCGAGCGTTTTTATCGACTTTAAGGCGCTTAGAATCTTTGGTTCATGGGTCCGAGAGAAACAGAAAATTAAAGCCCCCGGGGGAACGGATGAAGTAAATACCGAACGCACCGGGATTCGATCAGGCATTAAGCTTTTCTTTTAGACTTCGGAACCTGCTTCCGGTAAATCCCTGCCCATGAAGACATTCTCCTGGGCCATCATCACGTCACTCCTTTGGGCTGCGCCAAGCTGGGCCGTCATCTCAAATCCAGGAAACTTCGTTGATTTCAAAGGCGATAACATCTGCCGCATCATGATTTATGATCAAGGCACAAACTCCATCTGCACCGGCTCACTGATTCGCGCTGATCTGGTCTTAACCGCCAACCACTGCGTGGTCGGACCTACTGCAAAAGTCGAAGTGGGCTGCGGGTATCAAGGATTTGATCCGCAAAACATCGTCACGGTAAAAACGGGCAAAGGAAACTTGGTTGTCCAAAATGTTTCTTTTATAGAAACAGCTTTGGGTCAATTCGCCAGCGTCGACACAGAGCTTGATCAAGCTTTGGTTAAACTCGATAGAAAACTTTCTATCCCACCGATGAAAATCGGCGCAGACGCAGAAATCGATATTAAACGCCCTTGCCTGCTTTCTGGATACGGCATCAATAAATCCGGAACGGCGGGAGTGTTGCTCTCAGCATGGGTCCCGCTCGTGCAAATCGCGCTGGAAGCTTATCGCTTTGATAATGTTTTCGAAAGCACCATGCCTGATCCAGGTTACAGCAAACCACGAGTCGATGAAATGGCAGCCACAGCCATTGAGTCCACGATGCAAGGGGTTTCCCTGTTGTCGGGCGATTCCGGCGGCCCTTTTCTTTGCTACAACAAACAGGGCGAGCTGACTCAACTGGGAATCAGCAATTCAATTCGCCGAGACAGCGAAATGAAATCGGGACACCTGTATTTCACAGTGAACTCTTTTGCGATGAAAATCAGCACTCTGATGCGTACGACCCTAGGTCTTTAGTTCAACGCCTCGAAAACACCTTCTCCTGTTACAAAATAACTTTGTGTCGATTCCTGATGGCTGACCGTGGAATCCAGTGTCCAGTGCAAATTCATTTGCATAGCTGCGATGGGATTTTGAGTCGTCCCGATATTTGTGACTGACGGTATATTGGCTTGAACGTTGAATTCAAAACCCCAAGCCACTGACAGATCTGCCGGCAGAATCGTCGCATTAGTAATATAGCGACCCACGCCCTTCACCGTGCCGTTCGTGGTATACATAACCCGATAAGTGAAATCCACGACGACCATATCGAAACCGTTTTTGTATTGCACATTATAGGTTCTGTACTGAGGCCCACTCCACCCCTGCAAATCCGTCCAGCACTTCACTCCTGACGGCAACGCATTGGCCGTGTCGAACTTGGAGCTCGTCACTGGTTTCCCCGCCTGAATAATCTCCCACACAGTTTTTCCGATATTTACGACCTCACCAATGGACGACAGATCCCAAGTTCCTGCCGCCACCGCAAGAGTGCTGCAATCTGATTGCAATTGCAACATAGCTTCAGAAGCAACTTCGGTCACATCCCGAACGATCACATTTTTAATTTTGAAATAGTCTTCTGCACGTTGATTTGATTGTGCAAAAGTAAGAGACGAAAAAACAGAAAGAGCTAGGACTGCAAAGATACGAATCACAGAAACCTCCCAAAGTTGGAGCATTTCTATCAAGAGATTTCGCTTTAGCAAGTGAAGTTTATTACCACTCTTTGCTCAGAGTGAGAGTGGGAAACAACCACGTCTTCGTATTTGATTCTGACGTCTCTGTTCCATCGACAGTTTTCTTCGAATAAGCTGCGTGATAGTAATTAAGTCCAACCCCCATTCGGAATCCGGATTTAATTTCCGGCATCACATTGAAGCCGACCATATAACTTGTACCTTGCCATGCTTCATTATTATTCGACACGACGTTCTTGTAAGTGCCTTTAGCCAGAACATTGAAATTAGCAATCAAGCTGAAGGAATCGCCTTTGCCGAAAATAAACTTAACTGCGGGACCGGTATCTGAAGTTTGATAAGAAGTTGGAACTGTGGAGCCGGTCGCGTTCGAATTACCTGACATGCTGATGCCAAGATAACTCCAACCTGCCCACCATTTTTTGGAAAGGTGCAAATAGCCTGTCACATTGTAATAGTATTTTGTCGCATCATCTTTAACATCAGTGGAGCTGGTGTTTTCAGAGATGTAAGAACCCGAAACGTCCAACATGAACTCAGCGCGCGCTCGCGGAGACATCACAAACAGAATCAGAATGATAATAAACGCGGACGTTTTCATATCATTCTGATCGGAATCGAAGGTTCTTGACTGAAATTTATTAAGCACTCTTAATCGGAATTTCCATGCTCCCGATTAAGGTCGAGCTATTTTTTTATAAGAAGAGCGGCGTAAAACCCGTCGAAGCCTTCGCGGTCTGGACGAAGGTGGATCTCTTTTTCCAATGACCACTCCTCGCCATGTTCGCTCATAAAGCGTGCGATTTGTTTTTCGTTTTCTGAAGGGAACAGGCTGCAGGTGGCGTAAACCATTTTCCCGCCTTTTTTCGTCATTTTGGAATAAGAAGTCAGCAACTCATACTGCAGTGTTTGCAGACGAGTGATTTCATCTTCGCTCAACTTCCATTTGGAATCAGGATTACGGCGCAAAACGCCCATACCTGAACAAGGAACATCCAATAACACGCGATCGGCTTCACCATGCAGGCGTTTGATCACTTTGCTGGAATCAATCACGCGAGTTTCGATGATGTCGATGCCGTTACGGCGCGCACGCACCTTTAACTCTTGAAGTTTCCACTCGTGGATATCCATAGAGATGATACGGCCTTTGTTTTTCATCAACGAAGCGATGTGCAGTGATTTACCACCAGCACCCGCACACGCATCAACCACACGTTGACCCGGTTGCACGTCAAGCATCGGCACAACCATTTGCGAAGCCGCGTCTTGCACTTCGAACATGCCTTTACGGAAAGCCTCCGTGATGAAAACGTTGCGACGTTCTTTTAATTTCAAGGCATAAGGAAGATCCGGAGAAACTGGCAAAGCTTCGATTTCGGCTTTTTTTAGCTCTTCGATCACTTGGTCAGGCGTGAATTTCAAAGCATTTACGCGCATGAAAACTTCAGCGGGCTTGTTCAAAGCCTTCACTACTTTTTCCCAGACATCGCCCAATTCCTGACGACCGCGAGCATCCATCCAGTCAGGAATGGATTGTGCGACCGGGAATCTTTCTTGGGCTTCTTTTTCGCGAGCTTTGATGAAATCGTAATTCAAACCTTCGAACTCTTCCCAATCTGGAGGAAGATCAAAGCCCATTCGCAACCACTGAATACCCACGATACGCCACATGTCCCCGCTTTGTCCCATGAACTCAAGCAAGCGGTACCAGCGGACGACTTCGTAAACAGTTTCCGCAAAAAATTTGCGATCGCGGGAACCCCACTTGGAGTGTCCCTTTAGATTGTATTGAATGACTTTATCGGCGTATTTGTTTTGGTCGAAGATTTCTTCTAAACCATTAACAACGGCCTCTGCGAGATGTCTGTGAATTTTCAAAATGTAAATACCAAGCCAGCGGCTAAAAAGGTTCCATTAATCTGCCCGGAAGAGAGCAAAAACAGGGAATTTCTTAACCCAGCCTCAAGGAAGAATCCAGTGTTTTCAAAGACATTGAAAAAGCGTGCACCGGCGATCAATTGGTAATCCAAAGTCAGTGCCGACTTGGAGTTTGTTTGCTTCATAAAGATACCCAACCCCGCACCCGCACCGAAGTACAATGGGAAACGAGAGTTTGCATCAGGAAATGTGATCACTGGTAAAAAGGAGATCTTGCTCGTGTTTTCGTCAGACACATTGTAATCCGAATACTCCATACGAATATTCAAATCCATGGAGTTGTACCACTCGCCTACTCGATAGGTTACGCCGAAGTTATTTTTACCCACGTCGTCCTGTTGACCGTTTTTACCCCAGTCATAGGATTGCGAAGCCATATAGCGAGCATAGTGAATTGCCAGGTAATGGTCACTGGAACCGTTTAAACTGCTTTGGGAGTTTCCACCAACGTATGTGGTGTTGTCGTCCTGATTGTCTTTTTGAAAATATTTCGATGCAGCATCACGGCCCACAACCGGTTGCTGGGCAGAGGCATTAGAAGCAATCAGCATGATAGGAAGCAATAGGGGCAAAAATACGGAAAAAACGTTCTTCATAAGTCACCTCGTTCTCAGCCATTATCATAGCCAAATTTGAGGCCTTAGCGGAACTCATTGCAGCGCAAAATGATGCATATGGTCAATAGACTGGACGGCATTGACTCTGAGAGGGGCGATACCTAATCTCCGGCTAACCTTTTGGGACGGGACCAAAGACTATGAAATGCCCTTTTTGTGGCCATGCCGATGACAGAGTTTTAGATACGCGAGTGCAGAAAGATGGCAGCATCCGTCGCCGTCGCGAATGCCTTGAGTGCAAAGCTCGTTTCTCGACAGTTGAAACAATCATGATCGCCCTTCCCTACATTATTAAAAAAGACGGTCGCCGCGAACCATTCAGCAAAGAAAAAATTCTGAAAGGTCTATCCGCTGCGACTCAAAAACGTCCTGTCAGTGTCGCGCAAATTGATGCCGTGGTAGAGCGAATTGCAGCTTGGATCGTCAATCGTGGCGAATCCGAAGTCAGCTCTCGCCTCTTGGGCAAAAAGGTGATGGCGGAACTGAAACAGCTTGATGACGTGGCTTATGTTCGTTTCGCGAGTGTTTATCGTACCTTTAAAGACGTCCAGGAATTTGTTGAGACTCTTGAAGACGCTGAACTGCTTGATTTTGTCGATGCAAGTAATCCACAATTAAGCCTTACAGCGATGAACTTTGTTGAAAGCGAGAAAAAGCCAAATCATGAAACTGACAGCAAGACGCCAAGCCCGGGAGCTCGCACTCCAAATTCTGTTCCAAACTGAGTTCACGCCGACTATCAGCGTTCGCACTTTCATGGATGTATTCGAAGAAACTTACGACGCTGAGACGATCTCTTACGCCGATCTTTTGATCAAAGGCGTTCAGGAAAACAAAGCCGCCGTAGATTCTAAAATCCAAGCGTCCAGCGCGCATTGGAAAGTAGAGCGTATGGCCACGATCGATCGCAATATTTTGCGTATCGCCGTTTGGGAAATGAAATTCTCGGCGGATCCTATCAAAGAAAACATCGCCATCAATGAAGCGGTTGAAATCGCTAAAAAGTACGGCACATCTGATTCTGCAAGCTTCGTAAATGGTTTGTTGGATCAAGTGAGCAAGGTGCACTAATGGCAGTCAATGTGCTTTCCCAAGCTGGCGCCTTGAACCCGGGATCTGATCTTTGGGTCGTGCCGCAACTTGGGAAATCACAATGGACCAGCAAGCTTGATTGGTATTTGAACTTTCAACTTTGCAAATCCTCCCGTCATACCAGCGCCAATGTGCCTGGATTCCTAAATGACGTGATCAAAGAAACTGAACTTAATAAATTCTATCGCCCGGTGGCGGCGGCAGCTCCAATGATGATCGCCTCTGAGACCCTGCTTCCCAACAAGTGGGTGGTGGTTGTGCCTTGGAATGACAATGTCGGAACTTGGGCGGAATCAATTTTTCGCGTTTGGAGTGGTTTGCAACAACCGACTTTGCGCATTTTCCTGCCACCTGGACAAAGTACTGGGAGCTTTCAGCAAGCTTGGGTGAAGCATCATAGCAATCAGGATTTTACTGTCGTGCTTGATTAATCCTCTCACCTGCCTTCACAATGAAGGTAAGAGGATTGCATCACATGGAACGTCTATCACAAGCTCTGGTTTCTAAAATTTCCACTTTTCAAAAACGCCTTCAATCATTTCTGGAAAACGACTTCGATCCGCAATCCGAAGAGCGTGAACGCGTGCAAACCGAGTTTGAAGCTTCCCGTGATGAAGCGTTGATTCGTGGACTTTCACAAGGTTTGCCGGAAGATCACATCGATCGCGCGATCGTGGTGTTCTCTCGCCTGGCGATGTTATTTCAGGCAGGTATCCTGTTAGAAAACCACGATGGCGACTGGAAAGCTCAGGCTTTCTTTCACAAAGGTGTTTCGGAACTTTTCAAAAACAATGCAAAATCGTCTTTGAGCATTCCAAACGCAAATTTGATGGCATGGATGAAAACAGATGCCTCTGCGATCTTACGCAAAACGAACTTGCAACACTTGGATCCTGAAAACAAGACAACGTGTTTGTTGATCAAAGTGACTCCGGATTTTTCATTCATCCTTTTCTCGACATTGCCGGACATCTGGTTGCAGTCACACACAGACAGTGTTCGTCGCGCTTTAATCAACGGCTTTGCAGACTAGGATTTCATGACGACTGAAGCAAAACCCTACACGATCTACATTCTTTCGGACAGTACCGGGGAAACCGCGGCGACCATGATCCGCGCAGCTTTGGTTCAGTATTCCAATAAAGACATCAACATCATTCGCAGTAAAAACGTGCGCACAGAAACCCAAGCCGAAGCCGTGGTCGAAGAATGTTTCGAACGCCGCGGGATGCTGGCTTACACTGTGGCAAGTCCTTCTTTGCGCAATAAGATCCGTGATTTTGCTTCCAGCAAGGGGATTCCCCACTTTGACTTGCTGGGACCTTTGCTTTCGACTTTAGATACTTTCTTTGGAGAGCATTCAGAATCTCACGTCGGTGCTTTGCGTGCCGTGGATGAACGTTATTTCAAACGCATCGAAGCGATCGAATACACTGTTAAACATGATGACGGTAAAACATTTGCAGAGCTTGATAAAGCCGACATCGTGTTGGTCGGAATTTCCCGTACCAGCAAGACTCCCCTTTCGATTTTCCTAAGCCATAAGGGTTGGAAAGTTGCCAACGTGCCACTGGTTTTGAATGCTCCTCTTCCAGAGGAATTGTTTAAAGTCGATCAGCGCCGTGTGGTGGGACTGATCATCGATATGGAATCACTGCAAAGAATTCGTAAGAGCCGTTTGGAAAAATTCGGCCAGGATCCTGGTGGCGAGTACGCTTCGATGTCCCACATCGCCAAAGAAATCGAATTCGCGGAAAAGATCTTTAAACAGAACCGCCGCTGGCCCGTATTCAATGTTACCGAACGCGCCCTTGAGGAAACAGCCAGCGAGATCGTTCGTATTATTGCTGCCCGCCTAGGTCTCCCAGACAGCGTCATCTTTTAGAGACCGAGAATTGATCGGCCCATCGTCTAGAGAGCTGTCTGGACACATTTTGAAATCATTCATATATAGATATCCTAAACATATTGAACAATATGCGAGGACTTTCTATGCGTCGTATCTCTATATGTATTTCTATTCTCTCACTTCTGTCGCTCACCGCTTTTGCGAAATCCACTGAAAAGAAAAAAGACGAGAAAAGAAAACCCAGTCAGACTTTTAACTACACCGTTTATTCCGAAGATTTTCCGCAAGACCAACTTGATGGCCCGGTAAATGGATCCTCACAAGAGGCCGCGGTTTTGAATCCGGGTCAACGTGACGTTATTCTCGGTCGCGCCGGTCTTACAAATTATGTCGCAAGCTGGGATCACCTGGAAAAAGATATTCTGGTTCTGCGTGCCTCTAAAAATTCGTTCGAAGTGTTGCGCTCGAAATATCCAAAGCTTCCACCCGCAGCTTTACAGCAACTACAGCTTCTTTTAAAAACGGGTAAATAAAATGAAACTCTGGAAAGCACTGGCGATTGGTACTTTTTACTTTTCCGCGACCACCGCACACGCGGATATTTTATTTTTAAATGTGAACGACAGCGGTCGTGAAATTGATGCTGCGATGAAAGCTGCAAAAGCTCGGGGTGAGAAACTGATTGTTCTACCACAACCTACAGATCCCGTTCTCTTTCAAAAAGCCAAAATCAATTTGGATGAGAAGATGAACATTTACCGCAAGTGCCAGGATAAAGGTGCCAGCGACTGCTCTATAGAGAGAAAAAACGCGCTCGCAGCCAATAGAGAAGCAAAAAAGTATAGAACTTCGATTTCTGCTACATCCCTGAAATCGGAGCTGGCAAAGATCAAAAACAGTGGCACGAAGCTGACTTCGTTGGTTGTTTCAGGACATGATGGCAATGGTTATTTTGGCGGTAATAACGGCGAATTAAGCGAAAGAGCGATTGCTTCGGCTTTCGCCGCTCAGGCTCCTGTGGGAGATGGCATTCGCTCCATGATGTTATGGGGCTGCTATACAGCTAACATCGGAAGTCTTTCCTCCAACTGGAAAAAAACGCTTCCCAACGTCGAGCTTATCGCGGGATATGACGGTATTGCCCCCCTTGCTGACAAGCCAGCTAACTGGCAATACCTAACCGACGTTTTGGTCAAAGAAAAAAACCTTACTGCCATCAAAGATGCCAACCAGCTTAAAAAAGCACTGAATGGACTCGATGGAACAAATCTTTTAAATGCGTCTATTTGTGTCGGGGACAACTTTGCAAGTCACAAACTGGCGCTCAACTTACGCGATGCTAAAAACCTCTGTGAAGGTGCCTTGGCAGCGGTCACCCCGACTTACACGTGCTACCTCCACGCAGAACCAAATTGCGAAAATCCTCCGGCAAATACGGGCGCTAGCGAGTTGCGTACCGCTTACAACAAGCTTCAAGATGCCAGACACTGTTTAGAACTCGAGGAAAACAGACCATTCGAGGAAGTCAGACGCTTGCCTTCACCCGATACTTTGATTCGACTGATTCACTTCAAAACTGTTAAAGCAAATTTTATGGAGTTAAATCCTGACTATCTTAGTTCCTTGAATAACCTGTTAAAAAGGGTCGGTGCCCCCGAAGACCTTATGTGGGGGGATCTGGAGAAAATGACCCGAGCGGAGATTCTTAACAAATTGAATAAGACCAACGATTATTTAAGCGAAAAATCAAGTACACCAGGGCCGGATTATCCGGAGGTTTCAGCTTTAGTCGCGGGGACTCGAGGACTGCAAAGAGTTTTGGGAGATTTGTTGGTTCCTTTCGCTTGGGTCGAACCGTCCGCTGACACAAACACACCCAGTATGCGAGTGGCTGGAGAGAAAATGTCGGCTAAGGGAATCGCAAAAAGCCGTGAGCACTATGAATCGGGACGAGCCTCTCGCGATTTAAATGCAAAAATAGAATCTATTCTTCAAGGGCAGTCAAAAACCTATCAGGCCGCATCTGCTAAAAAAGAGGAAATAACGAAAAAATTAATGAGTAACGATCCAAACCGTACCGAACAAGACGTTCGAGTCACGTTCTCAGATTATTCAAAGGCAACGGTTGAATGGCGTGCCATCAGAGCGCAAGAACTTTCCAAGGCAAAAAATCAGATCCAGGTCGCAGCTAATGAGTTAGCCAAAGAACCCTATGAAAATGCTGAGGGAAAGAAAGCCTATAACGAGGCTCTGGTCAACATAGTTAAAAGACAGACGCAACCGAGCGAACAAGTCATTTCCGGCGGCTTTTCTGTCGGTGATGATGACACCGGAATTATTATGGGCGAAGGGGCCATGGGCGACGGAATCGGTATGGTTCCTGTACAAACGAATACACCAGCCCCAGCGCCGGCCCGCCCTGATCGATAACTACAGCAGGAAATCCAGGACGCTGGCCAACGGCAGCGTCATCCAGAAAAGGACTTTCTTAGAGACCGGTACATTTTCATGCATCGGTTGCCCGTCTTCTCTGAAACCCGCGCGGTTTAATTTTGCAGAAGACGCGATATGCTCCTTAATATTATTTTGCAAGGCTAACGCCAGCTTTGGATTGTCGCGACAGATCAGCGCCATCTCGGCGTTGATGTTGGTTGAACGCGGATCCATATTAAATGTTCCGACGATGATCGTTTTCTCGTCGATCACGGCGCGCTTGGAATGCGTTCCCCATCGTGCAGAGCGGGCTTCAGGAATCAACGGATAAACGTTTTGATTCACGTGACCCTTATGCATCCACACATTCACACCCAATTCAGTCCAACGACGAATGCGGGTATCAAAGATCGCTTGAGTATAAAAGGCATCCGTTGAATACAAACTGTTCGAAGCCACATTGATTTCAATGTTACGACGAATCAGATCGTTCAAAATCGATGAGATTTCTTTTTTCACCACAAAGTAAGGCGATTCGATATAAATTTTCTTTTGCGCAAGGCTTGCTTCCTCCGCAAGTTGCTTACGCAATACGCGGGTCTTCTCGCCCATCCCTGGAAAATCTGCAGCGAAAATCATATCGTTACAAATACCCGTCACCTGTCTTGCCAAGAGTTGCGCACCCATCGTGTCAACGTATCTGCGCATTCTAAGGTCTTCCGCGGTTAGAACTTTAAAAGCCGCGGCCTTCGCAGTTCCCTTATCATAGTAGTATTTATCAGCATGATAACGGCTAACGCTGATACGCGCATCTTTATCGTGAAGTGTATTGGCATCATTCATGGTCTCTTTGGTGATACCATAGAAATCTTCCGGTTGAGGCTCACGAACCACAGGTGCATCCTCTGTAATGTCAGCATTCCAGAACTCTTCAAAGCTGGTACGCATGTCTTTAACGATAGAGCCTTTAACTACGATATCCGTGTCCAGGAAGTTATATTCCGGACTTAAATCAAAGTATTCGTCAGCAATATTGCGCCCGCCCGTGATGCCTTCGATCCCATCGACAATCAAAGTCTTGCGATGGCTGCGGAATTGAACCGTCGCTACGCGGACTAAAACTGCAGGATTGTAGTAATGAACTTCAATTCCCGCTTCCTTCAAAACGGAAGCATAGTATTTATTTAACTCAAAGATGGGCAAAGAAGTATCGACGATAACACGGACTTTTACGCCCTGACGGGCTTTGCGAATCAGAGCATCTGTAATCAACCGGCCCGCTGAGTCGATGCTATAAATGAAGTATTCCATTTCAATCGACTGCTTAGCATTTTCGATCATATCCAAACGCTTTTTCAATGAGGCGATACCACTTTCTAAAAGCGTTACTTGCTGAGGCTCGGTGCGACGGCGGTAAACACCCTCGGAGTCTTTCATGTTACGAGAAGCCGTGGCCGTGCTCGCGGCAATCATAACTGCAGTCATTAAATACAGACTTGTTTTCACCAAGACCTCCGTTATAGGGAACGCGCAGGAAATTCATCTCCAACTATGCAATTTGACGGCCATTTCATTGCAAACTCACAGCAGCTGACGAGGATTAATCTGGGGGCCAATGCAGAATTTTCAAGGGTGTTCAAAGACTTAACAGTTCAAGTCTTTGATAGGTGGTGTTTGATCGCAAGGCCGAGGGAATACATAAGGAAAATTAAAAACTGCTATGCGATGCTGTGACCGTTTTGATCAACAACCCAATGACAGGAGGTCATTATGTTTTCCAAAGTGATAGCCGCGGCAGTCCTACTTTCTTCATCTTTTGCATTTGCCTACCCTACCGTGGGCGACAAGGTTTCTTGGAAAGGTGCGGAAGATAAATTAGATGGCACTAGTACTCCGCTTATGGCCACTAAAGAAGTCACTAAGTGGGATATGGGCACCCATAAATGGACCGTCAAATTTGATATGACCAAAGGTGACCAGACAACCACTGAAGAGTATATGGCTTCCTGCCTTTGGAATCCCGATGAGTGGGCCATGTTGATGGCGAACTGCGTGGAAAAAGGCGGTACGATGGAAGACGTGACTGTAACAACTGGTACCTATAACGCCTGCCGCATGACTGTGACAGCTGATGATGGTCGTGTTATCAAAACTTGGATGGGCGACGTTCCATTTGGTTTGATCAAAAAAGAAATCACCAATGTCACTGAAGGTACAAAAACTCATATGGAACTTGAAACTATCACTCCAGGCCCAACACCAGCTCCCGGCTTAGAGTAAGCAAATAAAAAAGAGCGAGGAGACCACCCCTCGCTCTAAACTTCCATTTTCGATTTTCTATTTTCGCAAACTAAGCCGCTTTCTTGTGATGATCGCCATGAACAAAGACATTCATCTCGTCCGTAGCACCCTTCATAATATTAGCCTGGTTGCTGATATCTGTCGAAGTACCCGCGATCTCCTCAGAAGAAGCCGCATTCGACTGTACCGAAGCATCCAACTGATTCATCGCTTTCGATATCTGCTGAATTCCCGTCGCCTGCTCTTCACTGGCTGTCGAAATTTCCATATTCAAATCAGAAACTTTCTTAACTGATGTGACGATACCTTTCAGTACTTCACCAGAGCGATGCGCCTGCTGCGTTCCGTTTTCAATTTTCGAAACATTGGATTTAATCAAGGTGTTGATGTCTTTTGCGGCCACCGCAGATCTTTGTGCCAATGCACGGACGGCTTCTGCAACGACTGCAAAACCTTTTCCTTGTTCTCCTGCTCGCGCAGCCTCAACCGCGGCATTCAAGGCCAACAAATTCGTTTGGAAAGCGATATCGTCAATCACGTTAATAATTTCCTCGATCTCTTTAGATGATTTAGAAATATCATCCATTGATTGCATCAAGGAGCTCATTTCAACCTCACCGCGACCCGCCGATTCAGAAGACTGCGCCGAAAGCTGGGCTGCTTGTTTGGCGTTATCTGAATTCATGCGCACCATCGAGCTCATTTCCTCCAGGGCCGCCACTGTTTCTTCCAAAGAAGCAGCGGATTCACTGGCTGACTGAGAAAGGCCTTGTCCTGCTAAAGACAATTGCTCAATAGCTTCCGTCACATGATCACCGGTTTTTGAAAGACGATCTGTGATGCCACTTACGGCTTTAGAAATATAACGGGCAATTAAAAGAACCGCGACCAACAAGATCAAAGTTCCCGCCACTGCGATCATCACTTGATTCCAGATCATCGCACGCGCATCTGCCATCACCGTTTTTAGCGGCGTGCGAATTACCAAAGACCACGGAGCTTCGGTCGCCCCCATCGTCATTGGAGAAACCACGTACAAGCAGTCTTCATTCAATTCTGGATCCAGACCCGTCACAACCAAGCTTTCACCCTTGGCAAAAGCAGCTTTGAATTTTTCTGGAGCAACTGCAAAATTGGAAGCCTTCGTCAGCATCTTTTCATCAGGATGAGCCACGAAGTTACCGCTGGTTGTAAGCAAGTAAGCAGAAGAAGTTTCAAACGGTTTAATTTTAACGGCGTCACGTTGCAGATCTTTCAGTGGCAAATCCACACCTGCAACACCTGCGACTTTACCGTCAATGAAAATTGGAACCACCGCAGATGTCATCAACACTTGTACGCCATCAATTGGATATAAGTACGGCTCCACCATAGTTTCTTTACCACGAGCTTTCGGAACCAAATAGTAATCCCCAGCACCGGCTTTCTCGTAATCAACCAAAGGTCCCAATGTCGCTTTGCCATTGGTGTAACTTAGATACGGAATAAAGCGGCCGGTTTTATCTGAACCTTCGCTATTGACGAAGCTTGCATCTTTGCCGTCCCATGCGTTCGGCTCCCATGCTGTCCAAACACCAATTAATCCTTTGTTGGATTCGAGGATGTTACGGAAGGAGTGCTCCAAAGGACCACGCTCAGTATGATTAAATTTTCTAGCAGCTTGCAAATGTTGCGCAAGAGTTCGTGCGATACCTAAACCCTGCTCAACGCCGACACGCATCTCGTTGGCATAGGCTTTAGCAATCGCCGTAGACTTATCAACTGCCTGGCGCTCAGCCGTACTAAGACTGTTTTGCGCGACCAAATAGTTCATCGCAGTAAAAACCAGAATTGCGATGAGGATAATCGGCACGGACATTTTAAGTTGAATAGAATGATGTTTCTTCAAACTGGCACCTTCCGAAAAGATTTGAATCTTTCTTCTTTTCGGAAAAATGCGATTAATTATAGAGGGCGGCGGAGTCTAGGCTTTTTCTTGTCCCGCTAAAGTGGAATAGAAAACCTCGACCAAAGGCTTGTTGCTGGAGTTCTTTTTATAATAGAACATAAGGTCCATTTCATAGGCGAGATCTTTCACATACACACGATTCAAACGGCCCGAACGAACTTGCTTTTTAATCGAGTGAGCGGGCAAGAAGCCCCAACCCAGTCCGGCCTCGATCACGCGCTTTAGTGTTCCTACATTAGCGGACTCAAAGATTGCGTGGGCTTTGGAAGACTCCATCTTTTCTTTCAGCATCCTGTTAAAGCGTGGAAATTCCTGAGTGAAATCCACCACCGGGAACTCGCCCAAATCTTTTGATGTTATCTGCTGTGGCATTTTTTCGTCCTTGTTAGAACCAACCAGCCACATTTCCTCTTTCACCAGGAACTTTTGTTCGACGCCATCCAATTCTTCAGCGAATTCGGTTTTGGTATCTGGAAGGATGATCACATCGTACAAAGACTTTTTAAAATTCTTGATCAGGTCTTCGCCAGATTCGTAATCAATCTTCAAAGACAGATCAGGATTGTGACGCATCAATCGCCCCACAATAGGACTCATCAAATGCAAACCAATCGAATTCAGAGTTCCAATGCGCAATTGTCCTTTCATTTGATTGCCGATGGACTTAATCGCAACTTCTGCCTGTTGAGTCAAATGAATGATCTTTTTAGCATAGTCGTAAAGAACTTCCCCCTGCGGAGTGGCTTTAATTTGACGAACTCCGCGCACCAAAAGCTCACAACCTAGATCTTCCTCCAGGTTGCGAATTTGCTGACTGACTGCGGGTTGAGTAAGGTAAAGCTTATCGGCCGCGGCAGTCATACTGCCTTCGCTGATCACAGTCACAAAGGTTGTTAGCTGATACAGGTTCTTCACGACAATTTTCTCCTTTGCGCTTTGATCCCAGCGGTTTTTGTTATTATACTTACAAACGTCTGCATCTGGAGGTTTCAGAATGAAGTTTCGCTCGTTAGCACCGCTGGCCATTATTCTACTCAGTTTTAGCGCCAATGCAAAAGTCTTCCGCAATGCTTATGTCTCTTTTGAACTTCCTGATACGTGGAAGTGCAATCTGGAACAAACGGAATGGGTTTGCCGTAGTGAGCAAACCAAAGAGTCCAAAGAAGCCATTATCATTTTGACGGCGAAAGAAGTGGGCCCCACTGACAGCTACCCACTTTATCAAGCACATTTGGACTCCCCGATTGCCGTAACCTTTAAGGGTGGTGGCGGAACGGTTTCAAAAGTCGTCTATAAAAGTAAGCAAGAAAACATCAACAGCCAGATGTGGGTTGATTCCTTGCACATGAATTCTGAAGTTCCAAACTACTTCACTCGCTATGTGGCAACGATCAAAAACAAAATCGCGATTCTGGTAACGTTCTCAGCTCACAAACAGTATTACACGAAGTACAGTCAAGACTTCTTTAAAGCCATCCAAAGCTTGCAAGTGATCGCATCTCCGACCTTGGGCAATGGCAACAACCCAAGCCAAGTACGCCCTGGAAGCGAAACTTTCGGTTACGGATCTGGTCAAGGTATGCCAGGTGATATGTACCAGGAACAAAGCACGGGCGGCAAAAGCAATAAAATGTTGATGCTACTGGGTGCCTTAGCTTTGGCAGTTTTGGGAGCTGTGATCTTTATCCGCTCTAAGAAAAATAAACGTAAATAGCTCAAAGCTTTAAAACGACAAAAAAAAGCCCACTCTTCGGAGTGGGCTTTTTTTTATCTCATTTATTTGGGTGAGATGTTATTTCGCCATTCTTACGATTTCAGGCTTGTAGTCCTTAAACTGCGGAATAATCGAATCATTTCCGTAAACAATAACTTTAAACTTTGTCGGATCCACGTGGCGTTTCATCGCGGCATTCGTGTCCTTTTGCTTAAGTTTGTTCACGTTGGAAATATAATCCGTCAAATAGTCATAAGAGATATTATAGTAATCCAAGACTAAAAGGTTATAGGCCAGTCGATCCGATGTTTCGATGGCTCTGGGGAACTGTCCTACCAACTGGTTGCGGGCAGCCACGGTTTCCTGTTCTGTGGCTCCACTCTCCACATAATCTTTCACCACTTTCAAAGTCTCATCCAAGGCTTTGGCGGCAGTTTCATTTTTCGTGAATGTCGAAATATCAAAACTTCCACGATCTTTTCGTGCGTCAAAACCTGAATAGATTGAATAAGTCAGACCCAGGTCATCGCGCACTTTTTGATTCAAGCGGCTACCAAAGCTTCCACCCAAAGATTCATTCGCCATACGCAGGGGAATAAAGTCATTATCCTTACGCTCAATTCCCACTTGCGATATGCGGATTTGCGTTTGCTGCAAACCTTTTTTAACGATTAGTTTCACTTTCAAATCATCAATGGCAGGAGCCGGGGCTGCCGTCAAAGCAGGAATGGTGCGCTTCGTCCACTTACCCATAGCCTCTTGAAGTTGTTTTTCAAATTCATCGTCGAACTGACCGACAACGGCCATCGTCGCATTGTTAGGACGATAGAAAGTCAGGTAGTGTTTGATAATGTCTTGCTTACGAAGAGCGCGCAAACCTTCTGGAGTTCCACTGGTGTCACGGCCATAGGGGTGATCACCGTAAAGGAACTTATCCATTTGCTCATCAGCAAAGGCTGACGGATTATCGACCTTTTTTTGCAAGCTTGCCAGAATTTGCGAACGCAGACGATTGATCTCGATGTCTTTGAATGCAGGATTCATCAGAACATCAGAAAATAACTGCAACAATTGCGTCGAGTTGCTGGTCAATGCATCCGCATAAACTGTCGTCACATCGTAACCGGGGCTGACATCTAAAGATGTACCCATTTGACCAAACTCATCAGCGATCTTCATCGCATCACGAGTCTGCGTGCCTTGTTCCAATAGATAGGCCGTCATGGCATTTAGGCCCGCCAGATCTTTCGGTTCTTGCATATTTCCGGTCTTAAATAAAACCGTCAAACTTAAGCGTGGCAGGCTGTTGTCACGAACATAAATGATTTTAAGTCCGTTTTCCAAAACCACTTCTTTAAAAGGCATTAGTTTAAAAGATCCCGCACTGCGAGGGGCAGAGTATCCCGCCGCCGGTTGTTCAGAGCCACCGGTTTTTGATTTCTTACCAGCACAGGAAGCCAAAGCCACACAAACGATTGGCAAAGTCAGGGTTTGAGCAAGTTTATTCATTTGCGGCACCTTTTTTCTGTTTCGGCTCTAGAACGATGATGGAGCGCTGAGTTTGGTTCGTGTATTTTTCGCTGACACGTTTGATATCATCCGCCGTCACGGCCTGATATTTTTCCATGTCTTTAAAAAGGTTGTCATAGCTGCCAGTTACGATTTCATTCACGGCCAAAGCGCGTGCTTTTCCATCCATGGTTTTCAAACTATCCACCAACTCTTTTATCACTTGAGTTTTGGCTTTTTGTAATTCCACGTCAGACACTTTGGTATTTCTGATTTTCCAAAGTTCGTTATAAATGATGTCCAGGGATTCTTTGTAATCCACTCCTGGCTTCATCATCACGCCTGTTGCATAAACTCCCGCTTCTTTCATTGCGTAGTTAAAGGCGTAGGTGGAAGTCGCCACTTGTTTTTGATAAACCAAGCGTTTATACAATCGAGACGATGTGCCATTCCCCAAAATATTTGCGGCTAAATCCAGCGCATACATATCAGGCTCCCCTTGAGCCGGACTTTGGAAAGCTACGATAAAGGAACTGTTTTGCACGTCCTTACGAACCACAGCGTTTTGTTGAACCGTCTGCGGTCTTTCCTTGGGATATTCACGGCGAGGAAGCGGCCGGTACTCTAAAGCACCATAGTATTTCTCGATCAAAGATTTAACTTTAGGAGTATCGAAGTCACCAACCAAAACCAGGATCGCGTTGTTCGGTACATAGTAAGTGTTATAGAAGAAACGCAGCTTTTCGCTGTCGTATTTTTCAATGTCTTTCATATAACCAATGACTGGCCAGTGATATGCATTGGTTTTAAATACCGTGCCCATCATCGTTTCACGCACAACTCCCATCGGGTTGTTATCGACGCGCCAACGACGCTCCTCCATCACGACTTGTTTTTCACTTTTCAGATCTTCCGGCTTTAAAGCCAACGCACTCATGCGATCAACTTCCATATCCATCACCAGCTCCAATTTGTCGCTTGGTAGATTTTGATAAAAACCCGTGTAATCGTTTGTCGTAAAGGCGTTATTAGAAATACCGTTTTCATGAAAAATGCGATCGAAAGCTTTGCCATCGTATTTCTTGGCACCTTTGAACATCATATGCTCAAGCATGTGGGCTGCGCCCGTTACTCCCGGCGTTTCATCACGAGATCCCACGCGGTACCATGTGTGATAACTCACCATCGGAACTGAATGGTCTTCCACCAACAACACCGTCAGTCCATTTTTCAATTGGAACTTTGTGACCGGAAGACTGAGTTTTAAACCTTCATTGCCTGTCCATCCTTTGATAGCGCCAATGACTTCTGGTTTTGCGGGTTGGATTGGAGTGGGATCGACGGCATGTGCAGAGCTCGTAAAAATACAGGCCCCGGCCACAAGCAAAGTAGAAATCCGTTTCATAACTGCTTCTTTCCTTGGAGTAATTTCTGTCGATTTAAGTTTGGGCTGGTCGCAACGGGATGACAACAATTTGCAGTGCTTTAAGACTTAAGACAGCACCGACCTTCGCCAAGGCTTTGCCCGCCAGGCCTTTGTGGCAGGATAGAAAAAAAAAAGGCCCCGATCTCTCAGAGCCTTTTTTGAAAATATGCAGAGGCAGATTATTGAACGACAAAGTCAGAAAAAAACACGTCCTTCACGACACCCTTATGAAGGATGCCATTTACTTCCATGGCGATCTTGTCTTTAAGGAACAATTTGCCTTGGATACTTTCGAGGTCAGTAAAGCCCTCTTCATTCAGGATACGAACGATTTTATCACGCGCCTTGGCGCGATTTTCCGGCTCCATGACTTCTTCGAAACCATCTTTACCCAACATCTGAAGATTCACCTCCAGACGGATCGTTCTTTTGGGTTCGCCTTCCAAATTCACCGTGAATTTGTCCATAGTGAACACCATTGGGGCCAATTCAGTTTCCCCAGTAGACGCCAATTCCCTTTGAGCAGATTCCTCGCTGATAACAGGGCTTTCCCACCCTATAGTCGAGGCAAATACCATATAAGCGCCGCCACCCATAACTGCCAAATTGATCACTGCAAACAGGATTTGCAGAATCATACCTGTGTTCTTGGGTTTTGCTGGAGCTTGTCCCTGTTGACTCTCTGCCATGTAAACCTCTCACTTCCTTAAAGCTATCGGTGTAACAGTCCTAGGTCTTAACAGTGGAGACTTCAAATTTTCTTAAGGGATTTCCGATATTTCGTCTAACGTTTAGACAATTTCATTCTGAGGCTTGACAAAAATCACCAATCTTCCGAAATAATATATTATGAGAATTTTGCTCTCGGGATCCTTAATATTATTATCGTGTTTGCCTGTGAAGGCGGAATCTGTATCATCTGCACCGTCTCAACTTGAGGCGACCGATTTGCTGCCAGCACCGCTGCTACAGATCTCAGAGACAGAGGCTTTCTCTAAATTCGTTTTTTTGGTCGACAAAGAAAAACGCAAATTGTCTGTTTTCGAACGCAATGGCGAACAAATCAAAAAAGTTGAAGAGTTCCCTGCTGATATCGGTAAAAACGGCGGCAATAAAACTAAGCGTGACGATGCCAGAACTCCTGAAGGCATCTACTTCCTGGAAAAGCGCCTGACTCAGCCAGAAATTCCATTCAACCTTTATGGTGGCTTAGCATTCACAACGAACTATCCAAATCTATTCGATAAGCGCGAAAACAAAACAGGTTCTGGCATCTGGCTTCATGCGATCCCCGACACTGTGCCATTGACTCGCGGTTCTCGTGGTTGTGTGGTTGTTCGTAATGAAGTTATCAAAAAACTTGCGGACTACGTTAAATTGAACGAAACACCGATCTTGATTTTCGACCATGTTAGCTATGTTCAAAAAGACGAGCACGAAAAGCGCCGCGTGGCTTTGAACAGCTTCATCGAAGGTTGGAGACAATCTTGGGAAGCCCAAGATATCGATAAGTATATGAGCTACTATGATGCTGACTTTAAAGCTCCAGGTTTTAACTTCACATCTTGGAAAGCCCACAAGTCGAACTTGAAAAAACAATACGAGTTCATCAAAGTTCACCTTTCCCAACCTTATATCGTGGCTCACAACGAACAATTGTTGGTGAAAACGCTGCAACGCTATGAATCTGACAAGCATATCGACTATGGTGTGAAAACGATCTATGCGGTGAAATCAGGCGACACTTATAAAATCATTCGCGAAGAATGGGCACCGTTTAATTCTAAAGCTGTGACTTCTGCGATTGCTCGCGAGAACTCCATGACAGCTCAAGCTGGCAACATCCAGCAAACTCAGTAATCTTAAGGGGCGATAAATGACGAAAAAATCGCCCTCCGCCGTTGCGACTTCGCACGTCCAAGACTTTCTTGCAGACTTAAAACTCCTTTCAAATCTTCCAACTTCCAAAAAATTTCAAAAGATCACCTTGGACGAATACCCCTTGGATGCACAGCTATTGCATTCAAGCGCCTTGTATCGCGCCAGCCGTGAAATGTATTTGGAATTAGGCGGCGTGTTCGAAGCCAAAGTCTGCTCGACGATGCGTTCCCTGAGCGCTCAAGACTTGTTTGCTGATGTAATTCAATACTCCCCGTCCTGGTCCGAACTTTTGTGGTTCCGAGATCACTCTGAAGAACTGGCAGATCCTGACAAGGAATTGGAAGCCTTGGGCCGCTTTAATGAAATCTCCCTGTATCATGAACAAAACCACCGCGTGCTGTGGCGCCTGCTGCCACCAGCACCGAAAGACGCCACAGGATTTCGCCGCTATTTGAATTTTGCGGAAAGCTTGGTGGTCGTTCTGGATCTCGCTTTAGGGGACGAACTCGGCAAAAAACTTTCTCCGATTTACGAAGATCTGAAAGTGATTTATCGCTCTGGTGGAGAGCACACCTATCATACCAAAGATCTTGCCAGCTATCGCAAGTATTTGCTGGCGATGGTGTGCGCGACTTATTGTACGTTGGAACTGGTCAATCCCGAAGACATCGTCAAAGTGGTCGATTATGTTTTCCCAGGACAAAAGAAAATGAACAAGGACGCCACCGCACGCAGCTTGGAAATCAATGAGCTGTTTACTCGCGTAACCAATCCACAGTGGCAGGAACGTTACTGGCAGGAAGCGCAAAAGAAGCTGGCGAAAATTCACAAGCCTTCCAAGGAAGATGTCTTTGAGCTCGCCTCTGATCCCTTGGATTTGGAAGCGGAATTCCAGCTCGCCTTAAGAGTTTTTGAGTACTACGGTCTTTAAAAAACAAAAAAGCAGCCCTTTGAGAGGCTGCTTTTTTTTCAATTTCTCACAGCCTTATTGGCTGACATATTCACGGCCTTACTGGCCGATAAACTTTTTGCAATCAGCAACATTATTGAATGTCTCAGTGCCTGTTTGCACAGAACCGTTGTTCATATTCAAGTTCAACGCAACATACGGATTACGTCCGTCTGCATCTCTGGACACACACATAACGATATTGTTATTGCGATCTGGTCTTAGAGTTCTCAAAGTTTCCATGCAGTCTGCTTTGTTCATCACAGTTTTTGAAATGCGCGCAGCTTGACCACCGTTCAAGATAGCGAGCAAAGTCGGCTCGCGGCCGTCATTGTCACGAGAAGTACAGATCAAACCTTTGTAGCCGATATAACGGATTGAATTCATCGCTTGTTCACAGCCAGGCAAAGTATCGTAAGTGATCTGCAAACGAGTCACGTTGATGCCTTCACGGATTGCCAATGTATAGGGAGCGCGGCCATCGTTATCACGAGATACGCAAGTATAACGAGAATCACCGCCGCCACCTGGGCCTTCAAGATCGCCATCTAAAACGCGACGGATAGAATCCAAGCTCTTGTTGATTTGTTCTCTTTGAGATTGAGACAACTCGTGACCACGGTAACGCAGCTCCATCGCAATACGATCTGCCTTTTCCGCAATACGATCGCCGGGAGCAGCCACGGCAGCAACTGAAAGCAAACAACCCATAACTAATACTGAAAGTGATTTCATAAAGCACATCCTTTAATGAATTAAAAACTATTATGCTGAGAGGGGCTTTATCACGTTTTGTGCCAAGCGGATCGGAGCCGAAGTGGCTCTATTTGGCTTTAAACTGTTGCAAGGACTGCAACAGGAAGAATTTATCCGCGTGACCACGGATTTGTCGGTCAAAAAGAAATAAAAAAAGCAGCCTTAAGGGGCTGCTTTTCAGATTCAAACTTGTCGGAAAAATCTTAGTGAGATTCTTCGTTAGAAGTTGAAGATTTACCGTCGATTGTGAATTTCTCAACGTTGTGAGCAAGATCCGGAAGCTGTTCAAGGTGCTTTTGCAATTCATCCTTTTTAAGCTCACCAGAGTTAACCTTAGCTTCAGTCATTCTAGTATCCCATTTAAGATTTTTGTTAGCTTCAGCCAAAGACATTGCATGCTCCTTTAGAAATTTATAATCGCCATCTTTTATATCCAACTGCCCTAATCTTGTCCAGCCCCAAAGCCAAAGTTGAAATCCCTCCCCAGAACGAAGTCAAAGACACTAGAAGGGTCTAAAGGCGCCGAATGCGCGGCGGAGGGGTTGGGCCGTACCGGAGGCGTACTGCTCGTACGTCGGAGGGGAGGCCCAACCCCGACAACAAAGCAGTCGGCGGCTTTAGGGCCTTCGGGTTCCTAGTTCCAATACTTTGGAGGTTTGTCGTTCTTCTTCTCGTTATCTACGACCAATCTCAAGTTTCGGCCCTTGTTTTTAGCCTTTTTCTTGAAGTCTTGGCGTACGAACCACGCTTTGATCTGCAACGTAATGAAACCGGCTGCAATACCGCCCAAATGTGCTAGGTAGGCCACTTCCCCGCCAGTGACGCCAGATGTCATCATGGAGGCAAATTGAACCAAGCCCATCAAGGCCACGAACCACTTGTTCTTCATCGGGAAGAGCATAAAGAAGTAAACGATACGCTCACCAAAGATAATCCCTTGAGCCAGCAAAAGACCAAAGATCGCACCCGAAGCGCCCACCACTGGAACGATCAAGCCCGTCTCTGAACCCGTCGCCAAAGCCCAACCCCAAACACCCACGCAATACAGAATCGCAGCACCGATGCCCGAAGCGAAATAATAAGTCAGGAAGAACTTTGTACCCCAACGCTGCTCAAGCTCGGCACCAAAAAACCAAAGCATCAGCATGTTGAACAGAATGTGCGTCACTTGCAAAGAGTGCACGAACATATATGTAAAGAGCTGCCAAATCTCGAAATTGAAAAGTACTTTACCAGGGTAAAGTGCCAAATAAGGCGTAATAGGAATTTTAGCAAATCCCTCCACCATTACTTGCAGAAGGAACCAAATCGCCACATTGATGATCAGCAACCACTTCACCGCAGGAGTCATGGGAGCTGTTTGAAAACTTACGCCTCTATTCATATCTTTTTAAAATACTCCAAAAACTTCTCATAGGTCTGCTCGAGACTTTCAACCAAGACCTTGGTCTCAGCAATCAAAGGAAAGAAATTAAGATCCCCCGCCCAACGCGGAATCATATGATAGTGAAGATGCTCGGGAATCCCCGCACCCGCCACCGCCCCGTGATTAAGTCCCAGGTTAATCCCACCTGGATCATAAATCGAGTTGATCGCTGCCATCGTGTGACGAATCGTGTTTTGCACGTCCGCATACTCGGCATCACTGAGTTTTAACAAGTCACCGCAGTGACGAAGAGGCAAAACCAGAACATGACCACTGTTGTAAGGAAACTTATTAAGAACAACCATTGAGTGTTTTGATTTGTAGACACACAAGGTATCGAATGAAGCTTCGTGTTTCGCGGCATTACAGAAAACGCAACCCTCAGGTTTGATCAACTTACGCACGTACTTCATACGATCCGGACGGAAAAGAACGTCTCTTTCCATAGGCCAAACGTTTTGATTGATACAAATCGCAGCTTTTTCAGCGGAAGAGCTTGGCTTCGTGGCTGATTTTTTGGCTGCCGATTTTTTCGGTGCTGCCGTTTTTACGGAGGATTTTTTAAGCGCTTTCTTTTTTGCCATCAACTACTCCCAGTAGCCTGGCATCATGTACAAAGGCTGGTTCAAGTATTTTGCACGAAGCAAATACTTCACCGCGCCCTCAACATTCACGCCTGGGGTAATGCCGGCAGCAACCGCCGCTTTACCTTTCAGAAGGTCTGCATAGTCACCCAGGGAGTTCATATCGTCTTCCGATTCTTTTTCGCCGAAATCAAAGATGCTCATTTTCTTTTTAGGAACTTCAAAGACGTCGTAGTCTTTACCAAGTTTCGCCATGTCTGCTGCAAGCTTAATAGCGTCATCCAAGAAACCTTCTTGATCCGCAAAACCCGTTTTCACGGCAAAGGCACCTGTGAACACACGGCCATCCGCATACTCAGATACAACTTCATCTTTTAGCTTACGTTCTTTCGCAACCGTTCCTTTGAACTGCGCATAAACTTCGTTGATCATGTTTTGGAAAAGCTCTTTTTCATCAGCGCGCATGCCGCGGTACTCAGCACCGGAATCTTTAAATTTTCCAGATGTGATGGAGTAGCGAGAAACCTTTGCCCAATCATAAAGCTTTTCAAGATTTGCGAATTCCATAATCACACCGATAGATCCCACAAGCGCCCCTGGAGCCACGACGATCTTATCGCAGGCAACAGCGGAATAGTAAGCACCGGAAGCCATCACTCCCGTTGTCACGCAGACGACGGGCTTTTTAAGTTCTTCACGAACTTGCTTGATGTGGTGATAGATCTCTTGAGAAGGACCCACAGATCCCCCCGGAGAATTAATGTTGATTACGATCGCTTTCACGCGATTGTCGTCAGAATATTTTTTTAGATTTTTCAGGAAACGTTTGCCGTTCAGGATCACGCCATTCATTTCAAGTTGCAGGATCGTGTTCTTAGCAGTTAGCTTTTTTTCTTGCTCACCGAACATACCGGATCCGGCCTTAAGGACTGCGCCGATACCGATGAAAACCAAAATAATGATGATAAGTTTTTTGAAGAAACCGGACTTCTGCGCCACGCTGCTGACTCCTGCTGAAATAAAAAAAGGGGAACCTTGGTAGGCTCCCCTTTTTCGACATTTCAGTCAATTACGCCAAGCGTCTGATACACTCCGGCTCACGCCGGAGTAGCCTCCTACACTCCAGCTCACGCCAGAGTGTTATTCGACTATTGCTTGCCGTCAGTCTTCATAGTTTTCAACTGTTCAGCGAACAAGTCACCGAAAGTTGATTTAGAAGTTGCTGTTGCTTTCTTAACATAGTCATCAACGTCAGCTTTTGACTCACGAAGTTTAACTAGTTTAGCAGACAAACCGATCTTACGAGCGTCTTTGTCGATAGAGATAACTTCAGCTTTTACAGATTGACCTGGCTTAATGAAGTCTTCAACAGAGTTGATTTTGTCTGTTGTAAGTTCAGAAATGTGGATCAAACCTTCGATATCAGACTCAAGCTCAACGAAAGCACCAAAATCAGCTGTTTTAGTTACTTTAACGTCGTGTTGTGTACCGATAGCGTATTTGTTCTCGATGTTAGCCCAAGGATCAGATTCAAGTTGTTTGATGCCCAAAGAGAATCTTTCGTTCTCGATGTCTACACCTAGAACAACTGCGCGTACTTTAGCACCTTTAGCGAACATTTCGCTTGGGTGATTTACACGTTTAGTCCAAGAGAAGTCAGAGATGTGAACTAGGCCGTCAATACCTTCTTCGATGCCGATGAAGATACCGAAGTCAGTAACAGATTTAACTTCGCCTTCGATGATTGTACCTGGAGCGTAAGACTCTTTAAGTTCAATCCAAGGATTTTGTTGAAGCTGTTTCATGCCCAAAGAAATGCGGCGGTTTTCAGTGTCAACTTCAAGAACTACTACTTCTACTTCGTCACCAACGTTAACGATTTGAGAAGGGTGTTTTACACGTTTAGTCCAAGACATTTCAGAAACGTGGATTAGGCCTTCAATGCCTTCGCCAAGTTCAATGAATGCACCGTATTCTGCCAAAGAAACAACTTTACCTTTAAGCTTAGTGCCTGCTGGGTAAGAAGCTTTAACAGTTTCCCAAGGATCGTTGTGCAACTGTTTCATGCCCAAAGATACGCGTTCTTTTTCTTTGTCGTATTTAAGAACTTTAACTTGGATTTCGTCGCCAACGTTCAACATTTCAGAAGGGTGTTTTACACGGCCCCATGACATGTCTGTGATGTGCAACAAACCGTCCATGCCACCAAGGTCGATGAACGCACCGTAGTCAGTGATATTTTTAACGATACCAGTAACAACAGAACCTTCTGCCATAGTGTCAAGAGTTTGTGAACGCAAGCTGTCGCGTTCTTCTTCAAGAAGCGCACGGCGAGAAAGAACGATGTTGCCACGCTTTTTGTTGAATTTGATAACTTTGAATTTGAACTTTTTGCCCAAGTAAACGTCCATGTTGCGAACCGGACGTAGATCAATTTGAGATCCAGGCAAGAATGCTTTAACGCCGATATCAACGCTCAAGCCGCCTTTAACTTTAGCAACAACAGTACCTTCGATAACTTCTTCGTTTTCTGCTGCTTTAGAGATATCAGTCCATGCACGTAGCATGTCTGCTTTATCTTTAGAAAGAACGATCATACCGTTTTCGTTTTCGATACGGTCGATAAGAACTTCTACTTTGTCTCCAGCTTTTACTTCACGAACGCCGTCAACAATACGGAATTCATTGATAGCAATCAAACCTTCAGACTTGTAGTTGATGTCCACTAGAACGTAGTCAGATTGAACTTCTACTACTGTACCAGTAACAACGTCGCCAACTTTGAAATCTTGCTCTTTCATGGACGCTTCGAATAGAGAATCGAATTCGCCTTTGTCAGACTTTTTTGCACCATAGATGCCAGGATTAGCAGCGACTTTAGAATCTTCTGCATCCAAGAAAGCTAGCACTTTCTGTTTTTCAAGTTCGGCCTTGTTAAGTTGTTTTGTCATATCGTTTTTTAAATACCTCCACGTAGTAAAGCCTCGAGGACCTTACCCGTACCTTTCTTCGCTCTTTGGCGAACCAATGGTGTAGCGAGCTAAGGGGGCGGAAGTCAAAGGTTTTGCGCGGTTCGTTAGCCTTTTCAAAGTGGTGACAATTGTAAGCTAACAGAAGCCTATTCGTACCCCGTGATTTCCCTTCCTAACTCGAACATATTTGATTTGAGAGCTTGGGAGGCCCGGTGCGAGCGATTTATATTCTTTTGTTAGTTTCTTTGGCGGGAACGTATTGTTTCGCAGGACCCCAATATAGAACCCAAATTTCCTCGGCCCTGCGGTTTATTGAGCACTATCAAACCACGGGGGAGGAGGGTTACGACCCCGGCCAATGGGTGGCGCGAGTCACTTCATACCTGCCCTCGAATGTCGGTGTTGGGAAATTTAATCACCCCTATGAGGAGCCCACCGCCTTTGTCGCGGCCTCCGTCGCCAATGTTTTGGCGGAGATTTATTTTCTGGCTCCCGAGTACGACGCCATTCCGCCGATGATTGAAAAAACCGTGGCGGGATTTTCAAATTATTATTGGGATCAGCTTTTTAATTTTTATCCGCCAACAACCTACCGCGGGGTGAAAGTTCGCCAACCGCGCTACATGTATCTTGCTCCCCGCTTTAAGGGTTTCGCAAACATTCCACCAGATGCGGATACGACTTCGATTTCATATTCCACTTTGCAGTACCTGCATAAAATTCATCGGGACGAACACAGTTATCAACCCTTACCAGATTCCGTGATGGATGCTTTTTCCAGGGCACGAGATCTGAATCGCAAGCCGCACATCTACAACGCGGGCCAGGGACAGAAAAATACCGGCGCGTTTTTGACCTGGCTTTGGGACGACATGGACCCCAAGATGCCGCGCAATCTTTTTGCTCGCCCAAATAATGGGACTCGAGTGCCATTCAATCGTAATGATGTGGACTGTGTGGTGAATGCGAATGTTTTAAAAATGCTGACCATGGCGAAACGAACCGATGGACCGGGATACCAGGCGGCCTGCAATCACTTAAACCGCATGGCGATCAAAAAAGATTTCTTTTACTGTGGAATGTATTATCCCAGTCGCTATGTTCTGCCCTACACCATGGCGGAAATCATTCACCAGGGTGGAAGTTGCCTGGAGCCTTCGCGCGACAACCTGATTGCGTTTCTTTTAAAAAAACAAAAACGCAATGGCGGCTGGAAGAATAAATACCTGAGCCGCCCTGATCGCATTCAGTCCACGGCCTGGGCGTTAAGTGCTTTGGCGCAACTGGGGGATCCCGAAAATCCACAGCATCGTGAAGCGGTCCGCGATGGAGCTGATTTTTTGGCCGGTATGAGCACCAAGGACAGCAATGGCTTCGTGTACTGGCCGGGTGAGGTTTACTTTGCAGCGACTTTTGTAGCTCGTTATCCGGTCGTGTGGAGGTCCTCCGCCTACACCACCGCTGTCGCTGCCAAGGCGTTGTTACTTGCTGAGCGCTTCTAGACGAATGACTTCATATCGCCCAGAGGGTTTTGCGTTCTTACAGGAGGTCTTTCTGCATTTTCTCAGGCGCGCGCCAATTGCATGATCTTATTCATTCCTGCTGTTAACCTTGAGATGTGACTCACAACAGTTCTCCTTGGGAAAGGATATTCTATGAGTTCCTCTTTCTTCACTGTTTCCGACGGCACAAAAATTTTTTATAAAGATTGGGGCCAGGGACAACCGGTTCTCTTCTCTCACGGCTGGCCACTGACAGCCGACGCCTGGGATGGTCAAATGCTCGCTTTGTTGAACGAGGGCTATCGCGTGATTGCGCATGATCGCCGTGGGCATGGCCGATCTTCGCAGACCTTTGAGGGCAATACAATGGATCAATATGCTGACGATTTGGCAGAGCTGATTGATCACCTGGATTTGCAGGAGCTGATTCTGGTGGGACATTCCACCGGTGGTGGCGAGGTGGCACGCTATATTGGACGCCATGGCTCCACTCGCGTGGCAAAGGCTGTACTTGTCGGAGCTGTACCTCCCCTGATGTTAAAAACGCCGCAGAACCCTGAGGGGCTTCCTATTGAAGTCTTCGACGATATTCGTAAGGGTGTGACTGACAACCGCTCGCAGTTTTTTATGGATCTTTCTAAAAAATTTTATGGCTTTAATCGAATGATGCATAAAACGGTGGATGGCACCTGTGATTCCTTTTGGCTGCAGGGAATGATGGGCGGAATCAAGGCGGAGTATGATTGCATCGAGCAATTTTCCGAAACGGATTTCACCGAAGATCTAAAAAAAATGGACATCCCTACTTTACTGATTCACGGGAGCGATGATCAGATCGTTCCAATTATTGCCTCCAGCATCGAGGCCGTAAAGTTCATACCCAATGCAGAACTTAAAGTCTACGAAGGCGCGCCCCATGGACTTCCACAAACTCACGCGGAAAAATTCAATGCCGATCTATTGGAGTTTTTCGGGGCAGAATCTAAAATCACTGCGGGCCGAAACAAAGGCCGCTTAAGTGAGCAGATCAGTTCCCAACATCATTAGAGTTAAGGGGCCATTGTGACAGGATGGCCTTTTTATTTGAATACTGACTTACAAAGACCCGCTTTGGGATTATAGACAACCGGGAAGTCATGAATTTTTCGGAAAAAGCGAACAGTCGAAACTTCTTGCGCAATGGGCGCACGCTCTGCTCTGACATCAGGCCCACCCATCTTCATCAAGTCTTTTAAACGATAGCCGTTGAATAATTCATTATAAGCATCAACAACCCACTCGACCCCGTTCAGTTTTACAACCGTCACCGCGTGGTCTTCGACGTACTGATGAAAAGCATGCACTCTTGCCGCACTCACATAGGCGAAATCATTTTGGATGCCCGCGGCCTTTAAAGCAAAATGCAGAATCAAAGCATGTTCGCGGCACACACCCGCGCTGCATAAGGCGTACTCACTTAAAGGAATGTCTTCGTTGGCCAGACGGTATTTTTTTAAAAGTCTGCGATAGTAGGGATTTTTATAGTCGGTATAGGAGAAGACTTCGCCACGAATGATTTCCACCACCATGCCCACGCGATCCCAATACTCCAAATTCATTTCACGAAGGCTGGCAGCCTTTTCCATGATTTGTTTTAGGGGTGCACTTTCCAAATCGATTTTATAGTCAGGCTGGATTCCGCCCTGACGTTGCGACCCTTCGATATAGGCGCCATCTGCGATATCGACCAGGCCACCTTTGATGGCGATATAATCAGAGGGATCCTGGGGACCTGCCTGACTGACTGAAGCCATTAACCCAAAGAGCACAGCATAGCCGATTATCGCTCTGCACGTGAATACCGCGTCGACAACCTTTGCCCATAGGAATCGTTTTAAAATCCAGCTTCTGATCATACGAGCAAATATAGCAATTCACAGGCCATCATTCTGGAGTCACCAGATTGAATTAAATTCCTCCGGTGTTTGAGATCTAGTCATATTTGAGTCCTCTGAAGTGTCTCATCTTGAAGGTATCGTTTTATACAAGGCCCGCGTATTGCTTAGTGCTCATTCCATGAAAAAAACAATTATCTCTTCCGTAAATCTTTTTGTTGGATTGGCCATTCTTAGTGGCTGCACTATTTCAAATGAAGCCCGTGATAAACTTGAGGGCCAATGTTTGCCCGGCGTTGTGGGTGGTTCTGTCACCGCAAAATCGGATCCCCTTTCTAAGAAAGTCGTCATGTTGATCGGATCTCGCTATAATGAAAAAGGCGAGGAAGAAAGCTCTGTCTGTACGGGGACACCCATCACAGAAGACGTAATTTTGACAGCGGCTCATTGTGTAAAAGGCAACGTGCGTATGGCTGCGGTTTTTGCGAATGATATGAACTGCTCCTCAGGCTTTAGAGCTTCCAGAGACAGCATCGTTGCAAGTTCATTTGAGTATGATCACTCTTTCGTGGAGTCGTATTCAGGTTTTTACAACGATGTGGGTTTGGTACGCCTGAAATCCAAAATTCCATCTGACTATGTAATCAGTGAGCTGTATGCGGGTGCCGAGCTGAGCTCTGACGACGTCACGCTGGTAGGATTCGGAAAAACTTCCGAATCAAAAAGTGATTCGATGACTCTTCGCTCAAAAACAAAAAGCTTCAAAAACGACATCACGGTGTCATCGGACCGTGTGACGATTGAACAGAGCGAAGGCGGCCTTTGCCAAGGCGATTCTGGTGGACCTATCTTTGTAGAAGTGAATGGTGAAAAGCAGGTCATTGGCGTGACTTCCTATGTGTCTAATCGCTATGAATCCAATATCTGCCATGGCAAGGCCGTCGGCATGTTATCTACATCGATTCTTCCCTGGATTGCGAAGACTCTGCCAACTCTTAAGTAAATCTGTCTGTCTCAATTTGAGAAAAACCGCGGGTGCTCACTGAGTTGACACCCCGGTGACAATCCTCCGATTCCTCCAAAGCAGTTACCAAATGGGATGAGGTCATTGTGGGTTAACGTTTTGAAAACACTTCGAAGTTTCACAATGCCAACTGCGCCTGGTCCTTGCACTCCCTCTTGGTTATGGAAATCACTAAGCTTTACAAAAGAATTTTAGCAGGGACTCTATGTATCTCTTTATTGTCGGGTTTTACCGGCAAAGAAGAGTATGTAGAATTAAAAGGTATGCTAAACGGTCGCAGCTCCGGATCATTCACTCGTGGTGATAACAATATAGTTACGACACTGACGCGTGGAACTCGTGGTGAGATTCTTGAAACCAAAAGACTTCGCTCTGGATCATTTGGTATTAAAATCAAAGTATTAAATGGTCGCAGCCAAGGTGAAGAAATGTGGGTCTATCATAAAGACGGCGCTTCAGATTTGAGCTTGTTCGCAGAAATGCCAAGCAACTGGAATCAAGCCCGTTCGGCCTCCAGCGTTTCCTCTGCGAAAGCAGCACGCGTTGAAGCCGACAAGCCTGCCATTGTAGATCCTGAAAGTTCAAAAAAGAAAGCAGCCCGCACGGTTGAAGCAGTGGAAGCTGTCAATAAGGCTAATAAAGCTGTTAAAAAGTCTAACTGTACAAGTTGTTCAGTGGCTGCTGCGGCACCAACAACCGAAGGTCAACGTTCAACGATTGCACCAGAAAGAACTCGCTATAGCTCTCGCGGTAAAGCATTGCCTAAAAGAACTATTCCTAATGCTTGTATGAAAATCATGAACACTCAAGGTCGCCCAGGCGCTTTGGGGCAAAAAATGATCAGCTTGATGTCACGTCCTGGTTACAAAGAAGACTTCACAAGCTCTAAAGCTTTGGGATCTTTATGCCCACGCTTTGATTCCCTAAGTGACCAGAACAAATTGCTTGCTTGGACATGGTTCTGGACAGCACTCGCTCGGGAAGAAAATGTGACGTGCAATGCTTCAACGGAGCACGGTGAAACTTATGTTGATCGCAGCGGTAGAACTCGCATTCTAAATCCTGATATCGGTATCGGCCTTTGGACGATGGAGAAAAGTGCCGCTGTTCGCCGCGAAAACGGACGTGGTCCCGAGTGCAGCAGTGTTTCGACTGCCGAAGGACAAGCTCGTTGCGCGATTTCAATCATGCGTAAAGATCTTGTTGGTTCCAGCAATGCAACAAGTCCTGGTAGCTACTGGGGCCCACTTCGTGGTAAACGTGTACAGAGACAAATGATGCCTCATATGGAAAGGTTCAGACTATGTTTTCAAAAGTAATTACTCTTCTTAGTCTTGCTGTTATCTCTTTTTCATCTGTTGCACTCGCTGAAAGTATTCCCACTTTGTCATTGGGTAAGTACGAACTGACTTCCGGTGATGAAGAGTATTGCTCTGAGCTGGAAATTAAGAAAAGCGATATCACTGATAAATATTTGAAGATCGGCAAGGACAGATTTTCGTTATCGAATAAGGAGTTCAAAGAACCTTCGGATTTCGATACGAGCTGCGAAGATCACTTGATCTCAACTCGCGAAGATGACGATACTTCAACGAAGCTGACGCGAATTAATAAAGAAGTCTGCAAAGGCAGTATTAAGAATTCTTCGTTAAAATCAGTGATCGTGACAGCCCAAACAATCACGATCAATCAAAAGAAAGATCAAAAAGATCTTGGGACCTGCGTATTCACTAAAAAATAATTATCTTGTGCAAGAAGCAAGATAGATCGAACGAGGCTTGGAGCCAGACGCATTAAGAGTCAATGTGTCCTGGGCCAGGCCTTTTCCCGTTTTATAGTCGATATCGATCGACTGACGAGACAAAGTCATACCCATCTGACGTTTAGTACTTTCCAGCTTTAATCCAGAGTCGTCATTTTTTTGAATCACGTGAATAGAATCGACTTTGACGTAGATCTGCGACGATTTGGCGGTTTGCCCTTCAAGGACGACATCCCCGAACTCGGTCAGATTTACCGTATAAGTCTCTTGTGGCTTCATAGAGGGGCTGACAGAACCTTTGCAGGTGACCACGACATCTTTGCCAGCATAGGCCCATGAGCTCGCTAAAAGCAAAACAGGTAATAAGAGTGATTTCATCATATGCGGCCTCCAGGACAATCAATGCCACCAGAGGTACAAATGCTAGGCCGACCTTTAAGTCGACCCTATTCGATTTGAACGATAATTCGTGAGAGCGCCGTGAAGAAATCACAGGGCCTGGCCTAAAACCGTCTATCGCGACGAGGAGGCGTACTTAGATACGTGTTTTGACGTAAGCTTCAACTTTGTCGACGACCTGATTCAGGTCTAACTCTGTTGAATCCAACTCAAATGCATCTGCGGGCACAGCCATGGGTGCCACCTTACGAGTGGAGTCCTGGTGATCGCGTTGCTTTTGAGCTTTCGCCATATCACCCTCATCAAGACCCAGCTCATTCGCACGACGAGCAGCTCTGTGAGCGCTGGAAGCCGTCAGATAAACTTTCGCTTCGGCTGTTGGGAATACCACAGTACCGCAATCGCGGCCCTCTGCCACCAAACCGTCTTCACCTTTGCTGCAGTTACGTTGAGCATCCAAAAGAGCTTTACGAACTTCAGGGTAATGACTGACTTTGGAAGCAAAGTTACCCACGTCTTCGTGAGCAATAGCATCTGTGACATCTTCATTTTGGAAATAAACGCGCGTGCGATCTGGTTCCAGACGAACGCTCCAGATAGGATTGTGAGTCAACTCTGACAACGCTTTCACGTCATCAAGATTTACTTTCAATTGAATGGCAGCATAGGCAAGTCCACGATAGAAGGCACCTGTAGAAACCCATTTCCAGCCAAGACGGCGGGCAAGTTCACGGCTAACTGAAGATTTACCAGATGCCGCAGGTCCATCGATTGTTACTACTAATCCCATTTCCACTCCAAAATCCTATCTACACCTTGAAACTAAAATTCTTTAAACTGTCGGAATCGGCGTTCCAGCCAAGACAGGAATTTCTTTCAGCACTTCTTTCAAAGCTGCGATAGCCGCTTCATTTTCATGCTCCAAACCGACACTCAAGCGCATATGAGTTTTGAAACCATAGTTCAAAACAGGTCGCATGATGATCCCACGACGAAGCAAAGCTTCATTGACTTTCACTGCGTCACGAAGTGTGTCAAACATGACGAAGTTACCTTGGGAATGAATGTACGGCAGGCCCAATTCTTCTAATTTCTTGTAGAAGTAATCAAGCCCTTTCCAGCAAATTTGCTGTGAGCGTTGTAGGAATTCTTTATCCTGCAGAGCCGCATTTGCAGCGACTTGCGCTAAATCGTTGACATTAAAAGGCTTGCGCACGCGGTTATAGACCTCAACCACCGTCGGCGGCGCAATCATAGCACCGACACGGAAACCCGCCAGGCCATAGATTTTTGAGAAGGTGCGTAAAACGATCAGGTTGTTGTATTTGTTAATATAATTTTGCGCCGATGCATAGTCTTCAGCACGAACGAATTCGTTATAAGCCTCGTCGAACACGATCATCACATCGTCACGGTTTCCAAGGCGAGCCAGGAAGTTCTCAACTTGCTCCTTAGAAGCATAGGTCCCCGTTGGATTATTCGGATTTGAAACGAAAATAAGACGAATGTCCTTTTCCTGGTGGTGAGCCATGAAATAGTCCGCAATGGCTTCCAAATCGAAGCAATATCCTTCCGTCAAAGGCACCTTGTGAAGGGCTGCACGATTGGCACCCGCACTCACTTCATAAGCATTAAAAGCTGCCACTGAAGTCAAAACTCCCTGTTTTGGCTCGCAAAAAATGCGCGTTAACAGATCGATCAGCTCATCACTGCCATTTCCGATCGCCAATTGCTGCTTAGGAAAGCCCCACTCTTTAGAAATCGTCTGCAAAAGCTCATAATGTGAGGGATCTGGATAAAGATTTTGGTGCTCCAGCGCCTTTTTTACCGCCTCCATCGCTTTGGGGCTTGGTCCAAGGGGATTTTCGTTGCTGGCGAGCTTGTAAACTCGGGATAAACCGTACTCACGTTGAGTTTCTGCAATCGGTTTACCCGGTTTATAAGGCACAAGATTTAAAATTTCTGGAGAAATCTTCACGTAACAATCCTTTTCTTATGGGGACTTGTTTGCTATATCTGATCGCCTAGCTTTAACACATTCTAGTGCGATTTCAATAGAGAGCGTTTAAAAATGCAAAACAGTTTCATGTTCGGGGTAAGTGTTGGTGAATCCTTCGCAGAATACATTCTGTGGGATGGTTCTAAAACAATTGCTGCCAAACGCGCCTACCTGTCCCGCGAGAATTTAAAAAATTCTCTTCAACAATTCGTTTCCGCTCACAAGGATAAAGTGATTGCGAAAACTTTCGTGAGCTTAAGAATTTCTGAAAGACTCATGGACTACAAACTTTCTGGCGCCGTGGCTCACGTGACAACAGAGGGCTTTGAAAATTGGCTGGAGCTGCGTGGCTGCTCGGGTTCTGCCCTGACTTCTGAAGAATTACATTTTTCCGTTCGCGAAAGAATCCAGGCTTCAGGCCAAGTGATTCAGCCTCTCGCAAATGAAGAACTTGAGGGCATCGCTGCAAAGCTGGAAATGATGAAAATCAAAAAAGTTTGTCTGCACTTTTTGCACGCGACGATCAATTCTACTCACGAAAAGCAAGCGCAGGAATTTTTCCAATCCAAAAATATCGAAGTCTTTATTCCCGAAAAAACTGAAAATCAGGACGAAGTCACTCGCTGGAGAAAAAATGCTCTGAATGCGACGATTTCCAGTCTGTTCCAGGATTTAAAAAAAGATCTTGTCGAAGCTTTGAAAGATTCTGTGAGTGAAGACAAAATTTATTTTGTCGGCGCTGAAGGCGAAGTCTTCCAAAATGAAAACCACAAACGCGTGGGCAGTCTTTTTGCCTCTTACAGTGCTTTGGGTTTCCAATATCAGGATGCAAAAACTGATGTTTTGCACTTAGGATTGGAAGATTTCGTTTTGATCTCACCACAATCCTGGAGCGAAATCTGGGAAAGTCCCTGGGGTAAAGTTGAAACTAGAAGTCTCAAAATCCGTCAGTTGGTGGTTCAACCGACTCAAGGTTTGGAACTTAATGATTTCAAACATTTTGATTTCAACCAACGCACGGAAGGTTGGGAACCAGGACCGATGAGTTTTGGTCGCGGGCAAAAACCAACTTTGATGGATCTTTGGACTGAGAATGCAAAATTGAACAAGTTGGATGGCCTGCAAGATCGTATGATTCCCGCAGGAATTCAAAAGTTTAAGAACAGCCTTCTGACCTTGATTAAAGCCAGCTACGATCGCAATTTGGAAACCGCGACTGTGATCAAAGAATTGCAAAGTCTGGGCATGCAAAAAATCGTGTTGGAATCACTGATGCACCGTCAGAATAAGAAAATCAAAGTGACGGGGCCGTTGGCGGATCTTTTCGCTAATGGTTTCAAAAAAGATCCAAATGCATCTTTCGACAACGAAGATTTTGCAGAGGCCCGCGCTGTGATTGCTGTCGGCACCAAAGCTGTCGCAAATACATCCAGCACGAAGGCAAAGGTTTAGCTTATGTCTTATCAAATCGAACTTTTCCATTCTTTACTTACTGATTTTCTTCAAGGTGAATCTGCTCTGTTAACCAACGAAGGCGATGTCTTGTTGTTGCGCGGGAACAATCCCGTTTCTTATGACACCCTGGTTAAAGCAGCTCGTACCGTTACTAAGTATTTGAAATTGAACGAAGGCGAAATCGCGCTTTTGAATGACCCTTACAGCGGTGGAACGACTTTGGATGAAATCACTTTCATCATGGCTGTTTCAGAGGACCTAGTGTGGGTCACTCGCCGACCGATGGGCAAATATCTCAAGATCGTCAAAAGTGTTGAGGAAGAGGGTTTACGTATTCCTCCAACTCCGCTGCGCCAAAAAGGCCAGTTAAATGAGGTGATTTTGGGAGCAATGAGTGCTCATCCGGCCTGCCCTCCTCAGTTTACAGAATGGATCAAGTCCCAGTGTGCGGAAATGATCGTCAGTGCTCAACGCCTTCATGATACCATCGAGGGTACAGGACTTTCCGTTACTGGCGATTTGATCGAAGAGTACGTCAAGCTTTCTAAAAAGTTGGCCGTACAAAGAATTTCTGAAAAAGCTTCCGGTGAAACTCGCGTGGATGTGGTTTTGGACAGCGGCGAATTGCTACGTCTGAGTCTGGAAATTCAAGACGGTAAAGTGGTAATTGATTTTGGTGGAACCTCGGCGGCCAAAACTTTGCACCTGACTGAATCCGCGACCTATGGTGTTTGCTTCCATGCGATCAGCAAATTCTATGGCTTTAATAATTATGCAAACTCCGGTTCCTTTTCAGTTTTGCAGGTAACGAAACCTGCAGGCTGCTGGTTGATGGCGAAGTACCCAGCTTCCACATTGAAAGGCATGACTTGCGGAGTGGCTGCAGTACAAACAGCTATCGACCTGGCTTTGACCTTCATACATAGCAAGCATGAAAAAGCATTGAACGCTTATACTCCGGTGATGTTGCAGTTGAATCATGGCGATTCCCGGGCTTACCTCAGCATCGAAGGTGGCCAAGGAGCAACAGCCGAACACGATGGTCAAAGCGCCCACATCGAAGGCCTTTCGATTGAAACTTTGGAAAGACGTTTTCCCGTGCGCGTGCAACGCATGGATCGCAGAAATTCCACGGGCGGCAAAGGTAAGTACTCTGGCGGTCGCGGTTTGATCTTTAAGATGGAAGCTTTGGAAGATATCGAAGTTTCTTGGTTAACAGATATGACTTTGCATCGTCCTCGCCTGCCGAAAAGTTGTTCTCATGGTGACGTCTCTGAAGTTACTTTGGAGAAAGGCGAAACAGCCAAGAATTTGCCGGTCTTGGGCCAGCAAAAGATTCTTAAGGGTGAGGTCCTAAGTCTGTGTTCAGGCACGGGCGGAGGCTATGGTCGCGCAGAAACAAAGGCTGTGGTAGAATAGTTAGGCATTGCTTTAAGCACAGGAGGTTTCCATGAAGACAGAAGTCACATATTTAGCTGGTGGATGTTTTTGGGGTATGGAGGACCTGCTGCGCAAGCTTCCGGGCGTTCTTAAAACCGAAGTGGGTTACATGGGTGGCAACACTCAAAATGCGACCTACAACGACGTCAAAACAGGAACGACAAACCACGCAGAAACTGTGAAAGTTGAATTCAATCCCGATCAACTTTCGTTTGAAAACCTTTTGCTTTATTTCTTTAAAATTCACGATCCCACGACATTAAACCGTCAAGGGAACGACATCGGTACGCAGTATCGCAGCGAAATTTTCTTTACCTCTGAGGAGCAAAAAGAAACGGCTGCGAAAGTGATTGCACGCGTGGATAAGTCAGGCGCATGGGGAAAACCAGCTGCCACTGTGGTTGCCAAGGCTCCAGAGTTTTGGTCAGCCGAAGGCTATCACCAGGATTATCTGCTGAAGAATCCAGATGGCTACACTTGCCACTTCGTTCGTAAGGTTGATTTTTAAATCCTAGAAAATAAAAAAGGTCCCGAGTGGGACCTTTTTTTTTTATTGGCGAATTTCTTTAAGCATATTGATCAGTATCTGTTGATTTTGGGCTTCGGTGAAGCTGAGCTTCGCGGCTCCCTTTTGCACTTTCATTTTATCAATCAAACGTTTCACCTTGGAATCCATTTTCGGTGTTTTTCCAAGCTTGATCAAAAGATTTTTGGCGTCGATACCTTTTTGCAGAACTTCGGTTTTAAGATACTCCACCTGTGTGGCATTCATACCCGACATATCCAGATCCCAACCCAACAACAAAGTCTTTGCCTGCATCACCAGATTTTTGTCGCCCAACTTTGAAACCATATCGATGAACATCAACGGGAACATGTTGTAACGAGTCTGCAAAATCTGGATGGCTTTTTCCTCGTGAGCCAGTACTTCGCGTATAGAACCTTTTTGAGGAATATCACGCGGAGCCAGCAGAGCTTCTTCCATCAGGCTGTACATACTGACCACTTGCGTTTCACCTAGGCGATCTACGTTCTCCACTTGCTTGCGATTTGTGCGATCCATGGCAACGGCCATCGCATTGAAAGAAGCCGTCATGTTATCTTTGGAAGTAATGTCTGTTGCATCCGGCTCCGCCAAAGGATCGATGCTGTTATCGCGTTGAGCGAGCTCTTCGATCTCCATAAAAAATTCTTGAGTCGCTTGCTGTTCTAAAAGCTCGCGCTTCGCAGAGGATTTGTCTTGGCCCAGGCCATTCCACAACTGCACTTCATAGGACATAAAGTACTTTGTTGCTTCCGAGATTTTTTTGAACAGGGTTGGCGCTTGCATAACGGAGTTATAAGCCTCGCGACGGAGCTGCAAAGCATTCCCCTGGCGAAGAGCATCGTACAGCTCATCTGTTTGATCCTTAAGCTCGCCGGTGCTCTTTTTCATATCCTCAGTGGTGTCACTCATTTTCACCGTGGCATCGTGCATTTCATCGACCTTCTGGATCTCAGAACACGCAACCATGGAAAGGAGCAAAAGGCCCGACAAACAGATCTTATGTTTCATAAATACATCCCAGTGTGGTGTGTTCAACGAGTCGACAACTGACACTTTCAGTCACTTTCGTGGAACACTATCTGCAGTTAATTTCTCTCTCATTCTGCAGAGAGCAAAAACTCCAAATTTTGTGCCATTAACTAGTTACATCTCCGTAATTTGGTAGTTTGGGTTGGCAACTTGCGAAAAGACACGATAACGAATTAGCAGTCTGTAAGTTAAGAGGGGCTCTTGAAATGAAACTGCTGATAGCTGCAATGATGCTCACAATCGGATTCCGTACATCGGTCACGATGGCGGACACCATTTTGGTCAGATCAGATGCCTGGTGTCCGTACGTCTGTGACAGCTCAAAAGACCCCGGTTACATGGTCGAAGTCGTATCAAAAATTTTCGAAAAAAATGGCCACAAAGTAAACTTCTCTATGGTGAATTGGGCCCGTGCCGTCAGCGAAACGCGCAGAAACAAGGCCACGGCGATTGTCGGTGCTAACTACAATGATGCCCCGGATTTTGTATTCCCTACTAAAACTTTGGGACATGGCCAGGATTTCTTCTTTGTTAAAAAAGACTCTACATGGACCTACAAAGGCAGCGCTTCTTTAGTGGGTAAAAAAATCGGTGTCATCAATGGTTATGCATATGGTGGCGACATGGATCGCATCGTCTCGGAAAATAAAGACATCTTTATTTCTATTTCGGGCGAGCATCCTTTAGATCAAATTATCAAAATGATCGAAAGCAAGCGCCTGGATGCTTTCATCGAAAATCAAACAGTACTGCGAACAAATTTAGCGAACATGGGTTTAAGCCAAGACGAATACAAACCCGTGAGTTCTCAAGTTGCAAATGATGCGAAACTTTTCATCGCATTTTCACCAGCCAATAAGAAATCAGAAATTTACGCAAAGATCTTTACTAAAGGGATCACAGAGATGCGCCAGAACGGCGAGCTCACTCGCATTCTGGCTAAGTACGGTTTGACGGACTGGGAACAACAAGAAGCTTTAGAAACGGCGACTAAATAATTTTAGCGCCGCTAGCCTCCAAGGCACGTTTGATTCTTTCCACGTGCTCGATGCTGGAAGTTTCCAGCACGAAATCAATACGAGTTTCTCGCAAAGACAAACCTTGAGACACACGGTCATGTCGCACTTCCAAAACATTGGCTTTTTCACTGGCAATCACTTGAGTCAGGTTGCTTAAGTTTCCTGGCAAGTCATCCACGATCACAGACAACTCACAAAGTTTCCCGCGAAGAGCCTGACCACGATCGATGATTTTGCTGACGATATTCAAATCGATGTTGCCACCGCTGATGATCACGCAACATTTTTTACCCAACTGTAAACCACGATGCATGGCTGCCGCCATGGCTGCGGCTCCCGAACCTTCAGCAACAGTTTTCGCACGCTCCATCAGGAACACGATGGCTTCAGCAATTTCGTCATCACTTACTGTTACGACTTGATCGACATATTTTGAAATGAAGCTGTCGTAGATCACTTGCGATGGATTCTTAATCGCAATCCCATCTGCGATCGTCGCAGCACGTTTCTTTTTTTGGTCTTGAGTTTGTTTGTTGTAAAGACAAGCCATTCCCGGAGAGCGATCGCTTTGCACACCGATCACGCGCACTTTGGGATTAATAGTTTTCACCGCCAAAGCCACACCACTGATCAATCCGCCACCACCGATGGGAACGATCACAGTATCCAGATCAGGAACTTTTTCAAGGATCTCTAAACCAATCGTACCTTGCCCGGCGATCACATAGGGATCTTGATAAGGATGTACGAAGGTGAAGCCATTTTCTTTTTCAAGCTTTTGGGCATACTCGTAAGCTTCGTCGTAAATTTCGCCTTTAAGCACCACGTTCGCACCATAGGAACGAGTCGCTGTGGCTTTGCTGATCGAGCAATTCTCTGGCATCACGATTGTGGATTTCACTCCCGCCAAACGTGCTGACAGCGCCACACCTTGCGCGTGATTTCCGGCAGAACTTGCGACGACTCCGCGAGCTTTTTCTTCAGCGCTTAAGTTTGAAATTTTATTGTAAGCACCACGGAATTTGAAACTGCCCGTACGCTGAGTGTTTTCGAATTTAAAATAAACTTCGCTGTTCAACAGGTTGCTGGCACTGATCGAGTGGCTCATCTCCGTGGGACTGATGATGTCTTTAATAACCTGACGTGCTTTCTGAATGTCTTCGAAAGTAACCTTCATTACGTTGGGCATTTCATTGGGCATAGAACGGGAACTCCTGTTGATTCGCCTACTTTCTTCTAAAATCCAGGCCTGGGCAAGATGGTTTCACAGATGTGATGCCCTGGGGATTCGTCGGGAAAATTAACCTCAAATATATGTAATCACTCAGTTTTTCGTCTTAAACCTGGAAATCTCAAGAAATATTATGTCGCACTTTTATCAAATATTAAGCGGAAATACTCAAAAGGACTCATGATTTCGGTTATCTCGCCGAAAAGTCTAGGGAGGGGTATCAATTTGATCAACCGACTTAGATTCCTAAATTTAACGACAGCTGTGATGCTTGTTTGGAGTTCAGCGTACGCGCAAGTTCCGGAAGAGCTTCAGGAAGTCGTATTGACGGGAAATCTGTTTGGTCGCTCCTCCGCCGACTTTTCTAAAAGTGCCAACAACATCAAAACGACAGTGACCCAAGGTACTAAAGGTACGGTGGTTGAATCCCGACGCCTGAAATCCCCAGGTTCTTACGGCGTGAAAATCCGTCTGACAGAAGTTGGTAGTGGTAAAACCAATGCGAAACCAGGTGATGAAGTTTGGGTTTATTATAACAAGAAAAATCCGTGGATTACTTTCCGTGATACCAAAGACATGGAAGTGCAAAATCCCGAAAATGCGTTGACGGCAAAAGCCCGTCAATCTGGTGAAGGCATCCCCGCCCCAACCACTCCCACTCCTGCAGATGACAAGAGCATCGATCCGAACGAGGCGATGCCAAGTGGCGATCGCAGTCAGACCGAGGCTGGCACTGGTAACAACTGCTTGTTGAATAACTCTTGCGGCACAAGTGCGAATCATGAAGCGATGAAATCAGTCGCTGACAAGATTCTGGATGACGAAGTAGCGAAGCGTCCCAAAGATGCTGGAGCTAAAAAACCAGAAGCTAAAAAAGAAACAAAATCTCCTGACTTTGGAAAAGAAGCGGCTGAGAAAAAGAAGGCTGCAACTCTGGCCAAACTAAAAAAGCGCACCTACACCATGGAGAGATTCGATTGGACAAACTTTCCAGAGGTGATGAAGTATTCTGAAAGCGCAAAAGCTGCTGCTGCCATCAAATCAGGGATTCGAAATCGCGAACCTGGATCCACGGGACGCTGTTATGCGTACGTAAAAGATGCCTTGTTGGCGAGTGGACTGGTGAAGTCCCGTCCTCCGGGCGGTCATGCTAAAAATGGCGTAAAGGACTTAAAAGCCCAGGGTTTCATCAATCTGATGGACGAACCCTATAAGGGCATTATCAAATCACCCGATGACGCCCCTAAAGGCGCTGTGATTATTTATGAAACTTCTGACAAAGGACAGTCTGGCGATATTCAAATTAAAACCGACTGGTCGACGGATGGCTCTTACGTGAGTGACTTCCTGGGCAGAAGAACTGACAGATCAGACGGTAGTTTTTTATCATCTCCTAAAGCTAAAGACTTTAAGAGAAGGAAAAAGCCGTATAAAATCGTCGGTGTTATGATTAAACCGTAGGAATGGTGTTATGAAGAAAGCATTGATTCTCACTCTTATTTTTACTTCGATCGGCTTGAAGGCAGCGGCTGTCTCTGCGGATGATTCTTTGGTGGCTTTGCAAAAAGCTGAGCAAATCATTGCGACGTTGCCCACAGATGGCGAGTTCAAAAAGAATGATCCGCAATCTAAGAAGCTTCAGAAGGATCAGGACAAAGCCTTCGATATTCTGACTGATGCTATTAAATCTTTTAAAGAATCTCCTGAAGATCAACTTTTGTTGGAGCAAATTTTAAAAGTGGTGTCGGCCATGAATAAAAAAGATCCCACTCGCTACGCGACGGAGATGGTTTCGGAACTTTTCAACTATGAACTTCCAGAGTTTAAAGACAAACAGCACAAACCGCTCGTGGCTAAGATTAAAAAACGTCAAGAGCAGTATCAAGCCGCTCTGAAAAAGCTTCCCCCAAAAGAAGCGAACGAACTGCATAAAGCTATCCAAAACTTTGTTCGTTCCGCCAACGAAGGCAACGGATAAAACACAGGCCTCAGCTGAAAACAAGCGTACTGAATAAAAGTACGCGATAAAAAAAGCGCGCTCTTTGCAGGCGCGCTTTTTTAGTTTCAAATTAGACCCTCTAATTTGAAGTGACTATACAGTTGCGATCTTGTGGAAAGAATCCACTTCCAAAGAAGCTCCGCCCACCAAGAAACCACTCACGTGAGCTTGCTTGATCAGTTGAGCCGCATTATCTGGCTTCACACTGCCACCGTAAAGTATCGGCGCTGTGAATCCCATTTTTGTCAGGATGTTGTGAACATCCGTGTGAGTTTCAGCCACTTGTTCAGGTGTCGCTACCTTTCCAGTACCGATCGCCCAAACAGGTTCATAAGCCACCACAACAGGCTTTGATTTATCAGCCTTAGCTAACCCCAATAGCAACTGAGTTTCCAGCACGCGGAACGTATGAGTCGCCTCACGCTCTTGCAAAGTCTCACCAATACAAAGCATCGGAATAAGCCCCAAGGACTGGACGTAAGCCACTTTGTCAGCGATCAATGCATCCGTCTCACCAAAGATAGAACGACGTTCGCTGTGACCAATAAGAATATAATTCCCACCGATCTCTTTCACCACCTGAGCCGAGTTTTCCCCAGTAAAAGCCCCTTGCGCCTGAGTGTAAGCATTCTGCACACCAATCTTGATCGCAGACCCCTTTACCGCCTCACAAGCCGCTTCCAAAGAAATAGCCGAAGGAAAAAACACGACCTCACCAGTAACCGAACCCATCACCTCTTTGAACTTATTCAAAAAAGAACGAGTCTCCGCAGGAGTCTTAAAAAGCTTCCAATTCCCAGCAAAAATCTTTTTCATAAAAAAATCCCCAATTAAAAAATTACAGCAGCCTAATTTCCACTGCCGCTCCGGTTGCTGCCCGCATCAAAAAAACAAATCATCTCCGCATCGGTAACCGCATGCATTACAAAAAACCGGCAGGCACCTTTTCGAAATCCCCGAAAAAAAATGGCCCCAAAGGGGCTCATTTTTCAGCGGCAAAGCCGCTCTCCGGCTCCATCCCCAGCCTCAGCAACCTGTTCAAAGGTACGCTAAAGCTTGAGTGTAATCGAGGCGCCAGGAGGAAGGCGTACTCCTGTACGCCGACGACGCAGCAACGCAGAGTACACTCAAGATCTAGCGGACCTTTGCTATTCGTAATTACTTGCTGGACGAGCCTTCACGCGAAGAATCTCAAGACCCGGCAACTTATCTCCTTGAAGGTATTCAAGAGAAGCACCTCCACCTGTCGAGATGTGAGTCATCTGAGCCGCATAACCAGACATTTCTGCCGCTGCAGCAGAATCACCGCCACCAACGATTTTAATCGCATTAGATTCAGCGATCGCTTTTGCCACGCCGAAAGTCCCTTTCGAGAAAGCTGGATTTTCGAAAACGCCCATTGGACCGTTCCAGAAAATAGTCCCTGCTTCTTTCAAAGCTGCAGAGTAATTGCGGATCGTTTGAGGTCCGATGTCCAAAGCCATTTCGCCATCTGGAATCACAACGTCTTTCGTCGTGTGAGCATTCGCCACATCACCAAAAGCTTTCGTCGCCACGTGATCCACTGGCAGCAAAATAGTTTTGTCACGAGCTGCGATACGCTCGATCATTTCTTTGCAATAGCGAACTTTGTCAGTTTCCACCAAAGAGTTACCAACAGACACGCCTTGAGCTTTCAAGAAAGTGTATGCCATGGCACCACCGATGATGAAACCATCAACGATGTCCATCAACTTTTCGATCACTGGCATTTTGTCAGAAACTTTTGCACCACCCATCACGGCGATGTAAGGGCGTTTTGGATTCGTCAAAAGAGAATCCAGCATATTGATTTCTTTTTCGATCAAGAATCCAATGCCTTTTTCTTTCATCACAGACGGCAGTGCATGAATCGTCGCATGAGCTCTGTGAGAGGCACCGAACGCGTCGTTGATGTAGATCTCTGCATAGTTTGCGATTTTTTGCGCGAACTCGATAGAGTCTTTTGTTTCACCTTCTTCAAAACGGACGTTCTCAAGAAGGATCAACTGATTCTTTTTCAAAGAAGGCAGCAAGTGAACGGGAGCATCAGAATCTGGTTCTTCAACCAAGATCACTTCTGCATTCAAGTGCTCTTGAAGACGTTTTGCAACGGGCTCCAAGGAGAACTCTTTGTCGTCTTTCGTTTTTGGACGACCCATGTGCGAAGCCATAACGATCTTCGCACCGTGTTCCATGCAATACTTAATTGTTGGAAGAGAAGCCGTGATACGGTTTTCATCCGTGATCTTGCCACCTTCCATGGGAACGTTCAGATCCAAGCGAAGGAAAACAACTTTGCCTTCCAACGCGAAATCACGAACGGTTTTAATGCCTTTAAGACCTGCGCTCATTGATTACAGACCTTTCGCAGCCATGTGTTTAAGAACGTCAACCATACGGTTCGAGAAACCAGTTTCGTTGTCGTACCAAGAAAGAACTTTAACCATGCGAGGACCCACAGTCATAGTGGAAGCAAGGTCAACGATGGAAGAATATTTGTTACCGTTGAAATCAACAGAAACAAGTTCGTTCTTTTCACAAGCCAACACGCCTTTCAAAGCGCCATTAGATGCAGCGATCAAAGCTTCGTTCACTGATTCTTTAGTTACGTCAGCTTTTGCAGTGAATGTAAAATCCACCAAAGAAACGTTCGGAGTTGGAACGCGTACGGAGATACCGTCGATTTTACCTTTCAACTCTGGCAATACCAAACCTACGTTTTTCGCAGCACCAGTTGTTGTTGGGATCATGCTCACAGCTGCTGCACGTGCACGGCGCATATCAGAGTGAGGAGCATCCAGGATTTTTTGGTCGTTCGTGTAAGAGTGGATCGTCATCATAGTCCCGTGCTCGATACCGAATTTTTCATTCAATACTTTTGCAAGAGGCGCCAAGCAGTTAGTTGTGCAAGATGCATTGGAAACTACGTGGTGTTTTGATGGATCGTAAGCTTCGTGGTTGATTCCGTAAACCATCGTGATGTCTGCACCCTTTTCAGCAGGACCAGAAACCAAAACGCGTTTCGCACCACCTTCGATGTGTTTCATGAAGTCTTCTTTGTTTTTGAATGCGCCAGAGCACTCAACAACAACGTCTACGCCCCAAGCTTTCCAAGGAACTTCAGCTGGGTTGCGGAATTTTGTAACGTGGATTTTTTTACCGTTAACAATCAAGTTTTCGTTATCGTGACCAACATCGCCGGCAAATGTGCCGTGAGCAGAGTCATATTTCAAAAGATGCGCATTACCTTCAATGCTATCCAAAGAGTTAATACCTACGATGTCGAATTGCTCGTGCGCAGCTCTGAAGAAAACGCGGCCGATACGACCAAAACCATTAATACCAATGCGAAGTTTTGCCATGAATAGCTCCTTGTTTTAAAACCCACCTAATATGGGCCTTAGAACGCAAAAAAGCCAGTCTAGACACCCTGTCCCGACTGGCTTTTTGGAGCCGATTGTATCTAGAAGCGCGACACGTTGATATTCGGGTATCCGTCCAACGAGTACACCGTCAAAAGCACGTCAGCATAGCCGCCCATGGATTCCAAACGAACGTCGATCGCTACGACACGGTCGCCACGGAAGAAGTTCTCTGAAACCGCGCTGTACCCCGCGTACAAAGTGCCACGGTTAAGCAGGCTGTAAAGGGACTGACGTTGACCGCTTTGCATGTATACGACTGCGTCATGAATACGAGCACCCGCCGTCAAAGTACGAACTTCCAATTGGTCGATCGCTTGAGGGTAAGAAAGACTCAAACGAACCCACTCCCCACCCGTGCGGCGAGTGATGCTGGAAACTTGCACATCTGCACGGTCATAGCGTGAAGGCGGCGCTGGGCGTGGTGGAGCTGGACGAGGCGGCATAGGACGAGGTCCTGGCCCCGGGCGAGGACCATAGTGTCCATCTTCATCGCCACGGCCTGGGCCGTAACCACCCCCATGATGACCGCCACCGCGGCCACCCCATTGAACTTCAGAAGAACGAGACTCATACCAAGAACCGTTGTCACGACGGCAAGCGATCCCTTGATTGCGCTCAGTACGACCGCGAGTTTCGATCACGCTGACGTATTCACGGCAGTATTCACCCGTGCGAGAGTTGTAACCTTCTTGAACTGAATTGAAAGATCCGCGAGCGCCTGAACGGGTGCCATTGCGAGCTCCGTCCCAATCACAGTTGTCACCGATGCGGCCTTCCAAAGAGCGACGTTGAGCTTCGTTATAAGCACGACGGTCGTTCTCTTCCATTTGTTGGCCCAATTGATTACCGATCACAGAACCAGCAATAGCACCGATGATCGTTGCTGCAGTTTTGCCATTGCCTTTACCAACATTGGAACCAGCGACACCGCCGATAACGCCACCAATGATAGTGCCGATATCGCCCTTATCTAAACCGCCCGCGTGAGCGATGTTGGAAGTTTGCGCGATTGTAGTCATCAAAACTGCGCCAAGGATCAAGTGTCTTCTTTTCATGTGGTTCCCTTTCGATAAGGATTTAAAACTTGGAAAGGTCCTATTCCAAAGTTTGTGCCAACGAATTCGGGGCCAGACTGGCTCCGAACACTGCGAAAGGAAATTTTGAAAAATTTCAGGTGGATTTAAATGGAAACCATTAGGCAACGTACATCAAAAGGCAGAGGTACTGGCACATACTCCCCGTAATAACAAACATATGCCAGATTCCATGACCGTGTTTGATCTTCTCATCGAACAAAAAGAAAACGAATCCCACGGCATAGGCCAAAAAACCAAACATGATCAACGCGAATCCCCACAGGGAAACTGCATGGTAGAGTTGACTTAAAACCGGTATCACAGTGGCACTCATCGTGACGTACAAAACATTGCGCAAAGTGGCGCTCTTTGGTCTCCTGAATACCTCAAGATAAATACCAACCAAAGCCAGGGCCCAAACCACCAGCAAGATCGAATATCCCGCCATCCCGCTGATCGCAAGAATCATATAGGGAGTGTAATTGCCCGCAATCTTGAAATAGATACCGATATAATCCAGGCGCTGAAACATGCGCTTCTGCTCGCCTTGTGCTGAATGATACAGCACCGAAATGATGTAAATCAGAACTGTGGAGAATCCGTATATCGTAAATGTAATTATGCGTGGGATGTCGTGTCGAGATACGGCCAAATACATCAGCAACATCACCCCTACGAAGGCGATAAGGGCACCGATCAAGTGACTAAAAGTATTAAATTTTTCACCGTGCTGCACAGATAAAAGACGTTCCACATTTCCAACATAAAACTCTTACCCAAAACGTTGCAAGCACTTCGCGTCGACCAGACCATTATTTTCGAATTGTGTTGCCAAGTTTTGCGAGTTGGATAAATTCCGCCCTATGAAAAACCTAACTCTACTTATCGCGCTTTCCATCGCATCGCTTGCTGCATGTCAAAATCAAGATGCTTCGATTTTACAAGCCAATCAACAAGCAGCGGTTATCAATGGCACGAAGGTTACTTCCCGCAACACCAATGCGGCAAAAAGTTTGGTTTTCATCGAAATTCTGGGACCGACGGGTTTTGCACGCACCTTTTGCTCGGCGGCTTTGATCGGCCCGCGCACTGTGCTGACCGCGTCTCACTGCTTTGACCGAAAACACGTTTCAGACTTCACAAGCTTTCGCGTGGTTTTCGCAAACCAGATTGGCGTGACCGACACGGCATTGATTCGCAAAGGTTTGTTTTACAAACAACACCCGGAATACAACTCTAACGGTCGTTATAACTATGATATCGGACTGGCTATTTTTGAAGGCACAGCACCTGCGGGCTTTGTTCCTGCCAAACTGGATTCTGATGTGAACGCAAACTATGCGGGTAACACTCTTTATGTCTATGGTTACGGACGCTCAAAAGACTACACTGGCAGAGCTGGTCAAAACCTGCGTGATTCCGTCGGTGCTTTACATCGCGGAGTTGTTAAGGTCGACAACGACTACAACAAGCTGAATGATCTCTATCTTCTGCAAACTGCTTCGCAATCCCACGTTTGCCAAGGAGATTCGGGTGGTCCCCAGTTTTACTCACGAGATGGCGTCACTAAAATCGTGGGCGTGACTTCTGCCACATACGGCAAAGTGATGCAAAATGGTCAGCATTCCTGCCTCGAGTTTTCTCAAGCAGCAAAAGTCGCGGTAAACTACACTTGGCTAAAACGCGAAGAGAAAAAAGCCTTAGAACAATATCCTTAAAAATATGTCTGTTTTATTAGCCAAAATTCCGTGCTTTAATTTTGGCATGAAAGTAAAACGCATCGTCGCAAATTTCGAAGTTAAAAAGCCTTCTGCCGCCAAAAGATTCTACCAAGATATTTTAGGTCTGGATTTGATGATGGACCATGGCTGGATTCAAACTTACGGAAACTCCTCGAAGATGTCCGTACAAATCAGCTTTGCCAGCCAAGGCGGCTCAGGAACTGACGTTCCAGACCTTTCCATTGAAGTGGACGATGTGGATGAAGCCTTTAAACGCATGAAAAAAGCGCGTTTTAAAATTGTCTATCCATTAACAGATGAACCCTGGGGAGTGCGCCGATTCTTTGTTCGCGATCCAATCGGAAGAACCGTGAACATTCTCATGCACTGCTAACGCTTTACCACTGAATTTTCGGGAACATTTTTAAAGCATTGGCCTTGGTTTGCTCGGCCAATTGCTCGACCGGAATACCTTTTAGATCAGCCACGAATTTTGCCGTGTGAACGACGTAAGCAGCCGTGTTTTTTCTGCCACGCATGGGAATGGGTGCCAAGAACGGAGCATCTGTTTCAACGTGAATGCGGTCCAGTGGCAAGCCACGAACCGTGTTACGCAAATCATCGGCATTTTTGAACGTCACCACACCACTGATAGAAATATTAAAGCCTAATTTCAAAGCCTCATCAGCCAACCACGAAGTGCCAGTAAAGCAGTGAATGATTCCTGTCACTTCGCCGTTGAATTCTTTCAGAATATTGATGGTGTCTTCTTCGGCATCGCGTGTGTGAATCTCGACGGGCAAGCCTGTGGCTTTGGCGATTTTCAATTGCTCACGGAAAGCATGCTGCTGTTCATCGCGCGGAGATTGATCGTAATAATAATCCAGACCGATTTCACCGATCGCCACAACCGCAGGATCCTTGGCATTTTCTAAAATGAATTTGCCGACCTCATCAGTATAAGTTTTGCCGTCGTGGGGATGAATTCCCAAGGTGCAATACACATCCGGCGCATATTTGTGAGCCAGGTCCAAAACCAATGGCAGATCGTTCAGCTCGGTTCCAATTGTGATGATTTTACGAACGCCGGCAGCCTTAGCATTTTGAATAGCCGCTTCGACGCCCTCTTCGAGCATATTCAGGTGGCAGTGAACATCAATCCATTCAGTCATGGGTTTATTCTACACCAAATCCTGGCTGGTGATGAAGTATTCTTCCATCACGAGCTGAGAATCTCTGTTAGCACCCAAAGCTTGTTCCGCCTGAAGGCCTTTTTGGATCAATTTAAGGAGTCTTTCTCGAGTCTGTTCGGCCAAGGTCTTAATCAAAGGGGCCTGATCCAGATTGGTGATCTGAGCTTTAGCACCCTCTTGCAAAACGATGGCATCCCTAAAGAATGAAACCCAGTACGACAACAGGCGAATGCCTTGCTGACGATCTTTGAATTCCGCACGCCACATTTCGTTCAACAGGAAGTTCGGGTCTTGCATGAACACGTTTAAAATCTCGACGGATTTTTCACGAAGTTCCAACTCCGGCCCGTCTTGCAATTGCGCGAGCTTTTCAAAGCTGCCACCTGCAGAACGTAACGCCCACGTCGGCGCTTTCACGCGTTTACCCAGCTCTTCCATCGTCAGTGGTTTAAATTGCACGATGCGCGAGCGAGAGCGAATCGTCGGCATAATACCCGCAACACTGGGAGCAATCAGGAAAAAGAAAGTTCCATCTGGCGGCTCTTCCAAAGTTTTTAGCAAAGCATTGGCCGTTTGCGGATTCAGCAACTGGGCCTGATCGATAATGATCACGCGATTGCCGCCCAAACTTTTCAAAGATAAGAATTCTAAAATTTCTTTAGCTTGTTCGATTTTAATGTTGGCGCCCGAAGGAGAAATAATACGAAGTCCCTCGTGAGCATGATCTTTCTGCGCCACACGGAAACAAGATGGACAACGACCACAGCCCCGGGGGCTTTGTGGGCACATCAAAGCTTGCGCCAAACCAATTGCTGTCAGTTTTTTGCCAATACCAGAAGGACCCACGAATAAAAAGGTCTGGCCCGGCTTCCCTGCTTCGAAGGAATCCACCATCTTTTTAATCACATCCTGGTGTCCTAAGACAAAATCCAGCAGTCTTGCCACTTACGCTTGTTCCTTACGTTAAAATCTTTTTCTCAGTCAGTGCTTTCAGCAATTGCTCAAACAACACCGCTGGAGTTTCTTTCGCATCTAACACCAACCAGGAAGCCTTATCTGCACGGGCCTGCGCCAAAAAGCTTTGACGAACTTTTTCATGGAATGTGTCGGCTTCTGATTCGATACGGTCTTCCGATTCACCGTTTTGCTCGCCACGTCCTTGACGACGTTTGCGCGACTCCTCCACTGGCAGATCCAATAGAATTGTCAGATGAGCTTTCAAACCACCCGTTGCAAAATTATTCAACATCACCACTTCGTTTTCAGAAATTTCGCGACCACCGCTTTGGAAAGCGACAGAGCTTGCAGAAAAACGATCACACAAAACCCACGACCCTTTTTGCAGTTGCGGACGAATCACTTGATCCACATGTTGGGAGCGGCTGGCTTCATACAAAAGCAATTCCGTGCGTGCGGTTGGTGCAGGACCTTCTTTACGCAAAATCATGTGACGGATTTCATCTCCCAAAGGAGTGCCGCCCGGTTCACGAGTCATGTAAGTGGGAATTCCACGCTTTTGCAGCTCTGCTTCCAGAGCCTTCATCAGTGAGCTTTTGCCGGAGCCATCAAGGCCCTCAAATACCAGAAAAGACATGCCTAGTTTTGTCAGATATTCGCGCAGCCGGGTCAACAAAAGGACTTACAACAAGGGGCGGCAATCAGCCTTTTAGCGAAGGCTGTCCCAAAAACTACGCATATTGGTTTGCTGCTCTGCCGTGGATTTTTGCGAGAGCTTAAAAACCACCGCATAAGGCTTGGCCTTCACGAATCCCACCAGCACCCGGCGCTCCGGAATGATCGCCTGTTGATAAGGGTCCATCATCGCCGCCTCGCAAGTTTTGCCGGTGTGAGATGTCCAGATTTTGATATCTTGAGCCTTCAAAGTGATCTCATCCAAAGGGCCGAACATTTCACTTAAAGCTTTTTTGCAAAGCTTTTCATCCATGTTTAATTCTTTGATTGTCGCCAAATCATAAAGCTCCGCCTGGCGCATATTTTTGTCAGTTTGAGCAGTGCGAGTAAAGTAACCTAGAAAAGATTCCGCATTCGCGAAACCCAACATTTTTTGATCTTTCTTACTGGCAAAGATAACGTCTTCTTTAGAGCTGAGGGGTGCGGGAGTCGTCGCTGCCAATGCAAAGTTTGAAAACAAAAGTCCTGCAAAAATAAGATTCATTTTATTCATACCTGCCCCCACTTATTTCACGCCGCCAGAACCTGATGAACCACCAAGATCTTTGCTGACTTTATTGCTGATAGAACGAAATTGGGCTTCCGTGGATTTTTTAAAAGTGATGCTGTTGATTTTCACGCTGCCCGAATCAATCAGCGAAATTGTCGGAGGAGGTTCGTTGCGTTTGCTGGCTCCCGCTTCCAATTTCATGGTGACTTTATCACCGATGATACAGACTTCTTTGATGTAAACGACCTGCTGATAATCGTCGCCGCTGCCGATGGCATTGACGTTCGCTTCCAGTTGCAATTTGTTGCCAGCAGGCGCAATTTTCAATCCGGCTGTCACAGCGAAACTGTCGACAGTGAACATCACCGGCAACTTTTGCATCATCGCGGGCATCTGAGTTTTGCGCTGCTCGAAATCAGCCATGTTATTCACGCAGACATTTGCCGCTTTACTTTGAAAAGCGACCAGCGTCGCTGTCACAAACAAGACTGAAGAGAATCGCATTCACTCACCCCTTTTTGTTTATTTTAGAACGATCCAATCGCCCTTCGCATCTTTTTTTAAATTTAGGGTCACGAACGGGTATTTCATCGGGTCGCCAGGGAGACCTGTTTCCTTGGCAATCAATTGCACGGCATTGGAAAAATTAAACTGGCCAGTGACTGATGACTTCACCGTGCTTGCAACCCTTAAGAGTTTTTTTCGAACATCTGGTGCATAAGAAGTAATGAAAACCGTCGTCACACCTGAACTTTCACCGTTCATACGGACCTCCTCGGCCGAGAATTCCGCAAACTTAACCATGTAACTAACGTAGGCATTCTTGAAGCTATCGGATTGGGTGAGGTAACCCCGGGCTTCTTCCTCGACCGTGGTTGCGAACTGGGCCTTCGCGGCTTCTTCGGCTGCGTTTTTGAAGGCCTTTTCGTTGGAAGTACAAGAAACCAGAAAAGCCAAAGACAGGACACTCAGGGTCTGAAGAATTGTTTTCATATCATTCAGTATGAATGGGCTGGGTTTAAAGACAACCACGGATGACTGTTTGCGTTATTTAACCCCAAAACAGGCAGTTTTGGTGGACGAAGCCCAGCCTTTATCCCTATATTGTGGGACTTTGGGAGATACTTGAAATGACTACTTTTGTTGGAATTATCCATATCATCGTTGCCCTAGTTTTGATCGTTCTTGTTTTGATCCAAGATTCAAAAAGCAACGGCGCATTGGGCATGGGCGGCAGCTCTGGTTCAAACAGCCTTTTGGGCGCAACAGGCGCTCAAACTTTGGCTGGTAAAATGACTGTTTGGGCAGCTGTGATTTTCGCAGTAACTTGTCTGGCTTTGTCAGTATTCACTTCTTCTGCAACTAAATCTGTTGTTGATACTTTGCCTGCAGCAGCGGCGCCGGTACAAACAGCAGCTCCAACTGCGGCATCAACTCCGGTTCCAGGTTCTGAAGCTAACAAGCCTCAAGATCTTACAGCTCCGGCAGCTTCTGCACCTGCAGCAAGCCCAGCGGCTCCAGCAGCTGCAGCTCCTGCAAAATAAAGTTACTTAGTTCATAGTTCTTCGCTATAGTTTTCCTATGGCGAAGAAGAACAACTGGTTGATTCCCTCTCTTATTGGACTTGGTGTATTGAGTGTAGCTCTTTCTCTTGTCGTCTCCTCTCTCACTGAAAAACAAAAAGTTGCCACTCGCCCACTTGCGCGCGTTGATTTAAGTCTGGGCAAAGCCTTTATCCTTCGTAAAAACATGACTCAAAAAGAAGCCCTGACTCGTTCAGCGTCTTTATATCCTTTGGATTCTGTGGAAACAGGTCCCGATGGTGATGCGACGATGACTTTTGATTCGGCTTACCGCATTCGCATTCAGGAAAACTCACTGGTAACGCTTGATGAAGAGTACGACCGTCAAGTGATTCTGATTAAACGTGGTGATGTGCAAGTTGAGGCCTATGGTCGCGATGGGTCTGTGATGATCTCTCGTGATGGTGTTCGCTGGACCGCAACTGATTACGAAACAAATTATCGTAAGCAAGCAAACTCCCCGAACCTTCCCGACATGGCTCCTTCGACTGAAGGTTACACTGGCAAGAAAGCCGGTGGCGAAGGCTTAACGTCCGAGTTCATTCAAGAAACTTTGCGCACACACAGAAACTCATTCTTTAAATGCTACACACAGTTATTGCAAAGAACGCCAGGCGTCTCAGGCCAAGCCTCTGTGGGCTTTACAATTGAGCGTACTGGCAAAGTCAGCAATCCCACTGTGACATCGTCGACCATCAGCGATGTGCCTTTTAAAAAGTGCCTGACGGAAGCAATCCGCCGCGTGGAGTTTAAATCCTTTGCCGGCGATCCGATCTCGACAGTTTTTCCTCTGAAATTTGAATAACCGAGCTTCGCTGGCGCTGCAGAGAAAAGCGCTAGTTTTGCAGGAGTGATTTGGTTCTAGCGATAGCTTGCGCTGTTGACTTGATTTGGTCTTCGGGAGCTTCCTGCTTAAGCCTTAACTCCATGGCCTCTTCAAACAGTGCCAAGGCCTCCGTGAATCTATTTTGATCGAACAGGTTTTTACCAGCATGTTGAAGAGCGAAATGCAGGAGCCCATTCGCTTTGTCGTTCACTCTGCAAACCTCGATAACTTCCTTAAAAAGCTTGTCACTGTACTTGAATTGCTTTTTATATTGCAGCACATGGGCTAAACGGATTTTCTGCTGAACTTCTTTGCGAAGCCCCAATTGTTCTTCTTCCACGATGCGCAGGGCTTCGCGCAGAACCTGCTCGGCTTCGCTCAAGTCACCCAAACATCTTAAGTGCACGCCGGCTTCGCCTAAAATGCTGACACGCTTGGCGTGACTGGAGGCCGTCGCCAATGATCCCAACAAGTCGATCACGTACTTACGTAAGCCAATCGGATCAACAGGAACAGATCTAAGATTTTCATCTTCTTTGACTTCAAGTCGCTTATCCATGCTGAACATTCCTAACGATAGTCGTGAAGGTAATCGATGCGGTCTGGGATCCAAGGCTCGTGAATGCCTTCCATTTCGTACACTCGTCCTTCGACAACAGTTTTCTCTTTTAAGGGAGCCACGGTTGGCGAGTACGAAGGATACAACAAACCCTTTTCGATAAAAAAGGCACGAGCGGACTCATAGGTCGTTTGCCCGATGATTCCGCGACGAATAAATTCATCAAAGCTTTTCATCAGTTCTTCGGGAGTATAGCTGTAATTATAGATCATGTCTTGAACGACGGCATAGACGCCTTCCAAGTTGATGCGGCTATCCTGGTATAAATCCAGGGCCACCTGAAAAGTGTTATAGGTCGCCATTGTTCTGCGCCCGAATTTTAAATAGTAATCAGGATCGGTATCGGTCGCGAGATTGATATAGATTTTCTCCACGGGATCGTTTTCAGGAATCTGCGCTTGCAGCTCCAGAATCGTATCAACCTGCTCTCCGGTCACATTTAACTTTTCCAGGGTCATGCGAATATCATGCGGCCCCAAACGACGCGAACAAATATCAGAATACAGATTGTAAATGATCGCATCGGTTTCACTGTCATCGCCCCAACAGATTTGGCGAACATTTTCAGCCAGACGAGTTCTTAATTGCATCAGGGCTTGCAGCTTATAACCCACTTGTTTCGTCAGTCGCCAAAAGCGACCGGGACGAAGATTTGCCAGATTGTCTTTATAAAAACAACCAAAGGGACGGATATTATCCAGAGCGAACTTTTCCGAAATTCTTTCTTCCATCTGCGGCGGCGAAGCCGTGATAAAGTAAATCGGAAAATACATATAGCCCTTTTGAGCTTTACGATATTCACTTAGCGATTGCAGCAAGGTGTTGGTCCCAGGCACGTTCTTTTTATTCAAAGCACGTTCAAGAACTGTGGTTAGCAGACCCGATAAGGAATCGATCGTCGTATCAAGATAGGTTTTATCGATATCCCACAAGAAAACTTCGTCGTGAGACTTCTCCATGCCTTCAGAGACATATCGAAAAAACACCACGTCGCCATTCATCTCGCTCAGTTCACGCCAATCTGCCATGCTGACATTTTGTCAGAGGATGGCAGATCTTGGCAAGTCTTAGCAGCCCGTTCCTGGCTTTGGATCTGCCATTTGGCGACAGCGAACCTGGCTTTTAGAGCACTTAATACGCATGTGGAAATGATTGTAGTGATTTACTTCAGGCACCAGACGACGCAAAGTCTCTTTTGCCAAATCCGTGCTCATCTCTCCCTGACTTTGAGCATAGGAGCACAAAGACTTTTTCAATGTGGGATGGATAAAGATACGATCCACGAATTTAGAACTCACAGAGTACTTAAATAGTTTCCACTGCTGAGCCATCATCCAATCACCGATCGGTTGATTACCCTTTAAGGCAGAAGAAAAGCCCGTCAGCGTTTTATCAGCTTTAAAGTAATAAGCGATATCCGCATCCAATCCATTCGTATGGGATTTGTGACTACCAAGCGACCCACCTTTTTGTCTGGAAATATCACCCAGGCGCAGAAAGTGAGCAGGAGCCACGGCTTTCGTGTATTTACCAAGCTTCGCAATCAAGTAAGCCATTTCAATCGTACCAAAGTGTGTGGCACGTTCTGGTCTTAAAACTTTGAAGTTCGTTTCAGGATATGCCTTTTGGTAACCCAAGATGTCCGTCGCTTTGTCCAAACGACCTGAATTTACAGGACCGATCGCTTGATCCAGCTTGGCCAACAAATCAAATTTGGGCGGAGCCGGAACGACGACAGGAGTTTCCTTTTTGTCGTCGTCCTTATCGTCATTTTTGTCTTTGTCGTCAGCCTTTGGAGTTTCCTTCTTAGGCTCATCTTTTTTCGGTTCGTCTTTTTTAGGTGGTTGATCCTTTTTAGGTGGAACACCCGGCTTACTTGGAGCATCCTTTTTCGGAGGAGTCTCCTGTTTCGGTGTTTCCTTTTTAGGATCGTCTTTCTTAGGCTCGTCTTTTTTCGGAGTATCCACTTTAGGCGCAGCCGGTGTTTTTGGTTTCGGTTTTACCACCAAAACTTTCTCGATGTCGTTTTCAACGTCACCCACGTATGAACCCATGCCTTCTTCAACATCAAGCTCCTCGTGCTCTTCTTCTTCATGATCTTCATCCGCAAAAGTATCATCTTGTTTCTGATTTGTAGAACCGCCACCTGGAGCTGGCTCCACCGCTTCATCAGCGTCTTTTGGTTCTTCCGGCATAGACATAGTGTCTTCTACGGACTCCACCTGATGGTGATAGATACGGTCTTCGTAAGAGATATAGATATCCACGAAATTACTGGAGCAATCGCCTTCAACGCCCAAGCAGGTCGCTTTGGCAGCGATTTCCAGATCGGCCACGCCGACTGAACCCACTGGTTTCATAATAGCGAAGCCTTGGGAGTCCGTCGTACCTTGCAACTGAACGTTTAAAGGAACGGTTCTTTTAGAGTCTAAAGTTTTAAGTTGAAGCTGACCTGTCAAAGTCACTTTTTGCGTGCCCTTATCAAAGGCCACATCCATACCCTGAAGTTGCGTAGCACCCTCGATGACTTCGTAGGCTCCCGCCTGGCGAACCTGCGGCTCGGCTGGGGTCGGTGCTGTATCACGCACGGCCACCGGCATGTTATTCCCGCGAGGCGAACACCCTGAAACGATCAAACCTATAATGAGTAGTGACGATAGTAGTCTTCCCATAGCTATGCCCTTGGTTGCACGAACTATGCTCCGGGAAATACGGCTATATTCGATTATAGGGGGTATGGGGGTGTTTAGGAGTTAGACAGGGGCCCAAATTCGCGGAACCACAAACAAAAAGACCGATCCTAAGGATCGGTCTTTTTGAGGCTATCTGAATGATAGACAGAACATTAGAACGTCGTCACTGTTTGGCAACCCAAAGCTGTGATTCTTTTCTTAACAAGAGCAGCCCAGTTGTTTGTATGAACGCTTAGCAATTCAGATTTCATACGGCCCAACTCAGAAAGGTTGTTACCAACGCCACGGGCAGCTTGGCCACCACGGCACATTTGAACAATCGTTTGATCTTCAGAACGGTTGTCATAGATGTAGTTATCGATCATCAAGCAGAATGATTCGATAGCTGCCAAGTGATCAATCGCAGAAACCCAACGGTTCCAAACGTCTTGAGTTTCGCGGCAAGCATCAGCATATGCACGAGAGTCTTTAACTAGGTTCGCAGGAACCAAAGTCTCTAGGTTGTTCGCTGCATTACGGTCACGAAGAAGAGCGGCTTGCATTTTAGCTGCAACTTTATCGTCAACACGGTTTGTGTAACCACCGTTGTATGGAGCTTGAACAGCTTTACCAGATTCAGTTAGGCGGAACGCACGGTCTTGAAGTGATCTAAGACCTTCGTTGAATTGCTTAACAGAAGCTCTGTGCAGGCCTGTTGTGTATTTGAACCAAGACATAACTGGAGAACTGATACCCAAAGAACGAGTCTCGAACAAACCAGTTCTCAAACGAGCCATTTCAGAATCGATTTCAGATTGAGAGAAGCTGTTTGCGTATTTGCGCAAGTTATCCAAAGAGTTTGTGATACGAGCTGCTTGAGCTTGTTTTTCAGCCAAAGTCGCAAGACGAGCTTGGATTTGGTTGTACTCAGGAGAACGTCTCAATTGTTTATCCAAATCAGCTTGAGCTTGCTTCATGATATCTTTAGAAGCCACTGCAGATTTGTCCATTGCTTCAAGCAAGTACTTCGTCGTCATCGCGCATTGAGCAGCGTTGTTACGAGCCGTTACTGATTGAAGATTTTGAACATAGATTTTGCCAGCAGATTTCAAAGTGTTCGTGATTGGCGTCGCGCTGTAACCAGTCGTTGCCAAAGAGTAGTTCACAGAACCCAAAAGCTTAGCAACGTATGAGTTAGAATCAGTTGCAACTGCCGCTAGGTTGATACCCAACTCACAGATCATTGCGTCTGCAGTTGTGCTCTTAACGAAAGTTTTATCCAATTCAGATTGAGCAGAAGCAGCAGCTAGAGTCGTGTTCAACTCCAAAGCAGCCTGGCTCAATTCGTTTTTACGAACCATCAAGGCATTAGTGTCTCTAGAAACACCAGAGTATTTCACAGAGTAGTTACGAGCTACCAACATCTCTTTAGAGATCTTAGCAACTTGCTCGTCGCGACCTTTAGTCAAGAAACGGTATTTTTGCTCAAGACGGATGTATTGGCATGTGTTCTCAAGAACCGCACGGCGAACCAATGGATCTTGGATCTTAGTGGAGTTTTCATTCACGATTTTTTCCATAGAACCGATAGCGCTTGTCAAAACTTGACCACCCACGATGAATGGGATCGCTGCCGTACCACCCGTCATTGATGCTGCCATCAATGCATAGGGAGTCAAACCGTTGATCATGTCGTTGATTGCCAACGCCACTTGACCACCGTTCATTTGTTGACGGCAGTTTTTGTTCATTAGGTCTGTGTTAGAGAAAGAAGCTGCCAAAGAGGAAGCTGCGCGGATAGCGATATCCACGTTAGCTGTGATCTCTGGAACTTTTTCTTTAGGGATTTCTTCTTCAGCATGCAAGAAAGGTTGAAGCTTTTCGATAGCGTCAGTGATTTTCTTGTTATTGTCGATAACCGCTTGTTGATTGATTTGGTTGCCAGCGCAAGAAGGAGAACTTACCGCTTGGTTCAACGCATTTACCGCTGACAAGATGTCAGAGTAAGTTTTGTCTTCAGAGTTCGTGAACAGGTTACATTTGAAATCTTCAGCAACACCAACAGAGTCTTTAACGATCACTGGAAGGCCGTTGCCGCCAGTACCGTTAGCTGTGCCTGGCAAACCTGGAACTGTGCCCGGTTGACCTGGTTGTCCTGGAGTGCCTGGAACTGTTGGAAGGCCAGTGCCAGGAGTACCTGGAACTGGATTAATTTGGATTGGACCTGGAACGATGCCGCCTGGTTGACCAGGGTTCGCGCCAATACGTGGCTGAGTTGGGAATAGATCATCTACAGAAGAAGTTGTCGTTGTATTGATATCGATCGGAAAGAAACCTGAGTCGATACGTGCTGGTGCTGCGAAAGCCACCTTACACTGAACAGCAGTGATAACTGCCAAGCCTATTCTACCCCACTTCATAGGAACTCCTTTTTGTATTTGTCGTAACCCTAAAATGAACCTAGTACTGCCCCGTCGTGTACCATTTGGCGGCCATTTAAGGCACCGAATTGGTTCTAGGGGTTACGAATTTGTAGGCTTTTTAGTAAGGATGGTAAAAAGAATCAAACCTTAATTTACTATTGCAAATAATTGAGGAACTTTTGACGGAGTTCACGATTGTTAACCTCAAAAAGATCACCATGATGTCCATTGCGGACAATCCACAATTCCTTTGGATCACGCGCCGCTTCGTACATTTCGCGGGAGCTTTCAACTTCGATCACCGGGTCGTTTTCGCCGTGGATTATCAACAGCGGAATGGGTGGAAAGCGGTCGATCGGCTCAGGAGATTGAGCATCACTCAACAGCACATAACTTAGCGGCTGAAACAGCCAAGTCCAATAGGATCGACTTAAAACCCTTTTTCCCATCTTCTGATAGGAAGAAAAGCTACCATCGACCACGATGTTACGGATCGCATGCTGGTCTTTGATTTTCATCGCTGTCTGCATGGCGACGATGCCACCCAAGCTTTGCCCATAAAAAATCAACGGGCGAGTTTCTCGGTTGGCTTTCAACCAAGCAGCCGCAGCGACTCCCGCCTCCACCGTACTTTCTGGAGTTGCAGTGCCCGAACTTTCACCATAACCCGGGTAATCAAAAATGAAGTAATTATACCCCTCGTTAGGCAGCCAATAGAACATCATGAAGTGAGAGCTTAGATTTTCAGCATTTCCATGAAAGAACAGGATCGTGCCTTTGCTTTCTTTTTGTCGACTTGCAAAGTACCAACCGTGAATGTCATCTCCAGAGGCTGTTTTGAAATGCACATCTTCATACTGCAAATTCAATCGAGCTGGATCGTAGTATCTGCCTTGAGTTGGATAATAAAAAAAAGACTGGCATCCGCACAGGCCCAATGCCAACGCAGCGAGGCTTAGAATTTTAAAGCGCAGTCCTCTAGTTTTCGTCATACTTAAATCATGAAACGCTTTGAACATGCCTGGCAAGATTATAAGTGGATCGACATCGAGGACCCTAAAAAGGAAGACTTCGTAAACCTCGCAGAGGAATTGGAAATTCCCATGCAAGCGATTGCCACCTGCATGGATCCCGAACACTTGCCACGAGTGGAATATCTTGATCATTGCACAATGATTATTTTGCGCCACTTCGATAATCGCGCACGACCTGGTGCGGGAACTATTCAAGAGCTTTCAACGAAATTGGTTTTCTTTGTCGGGAAAAAATATGTACTGACTTTGCACCGTACTCCCCTGCCATGCATCGAAGAGAAAAAAGATAAAGTTCCCTTCGAGCAAATCACCATGTCTCAATTAATCAGTCGTCTTTTCGTGAAAGCCTTTCAAAGTTTTGAAGCCCCCCTGGATGAGCTGGTCGCGAAAATGGATGCGATTGAAGGCCGTATCTATGCCCTTCGTCGTAAAAGCATTTTGCGTGAAGGCTATCACGTGAAAAGACGCGCTTCCGGATTTAAAAAGATTTTTAAATTTACCGAAACTGTGATCAACAGCCTGCAACAACACTCGCGCATTCATTCGCTGAACTATGATGTGGTTCGTGACCCCTTGGGACGTCTGATTTTTGATAGCGATAACGTCGTCGAAGAAATTACCGGTCTTTTGAATTTGCATCTGGCCTTGATGTCACAAAAAACCAATGAGGCTTCCTTTAAAACTAATGAAATCATGCGCATTTTGACTGTCGTTTCGATTTTCTTCCTGCCTTTGAATTTCCTGGCGGGAGTTTATGGAATGAATTTCAAACATATGCCGGAACTGGATCACTATTACGGCTATTACACGGTCTTAGGCGCGATGGTTACTATCGCGATCGGAATTTTAGCTTGGGTATGGCGCAAGGGCTGGCTTAGCAAAGACGACTTTAAACCTTAATGATCAAACACAATCTTTGCCACAGCGATTTCTTCGGAATCATTTTCGTGATGATTTCAATCAGCTCTTGGCGTTTAAACATTTTCGCTGCCTGCAACGGCGTCAGATTATCAAACTCTGAAATCAAAGTTGGATCTGCGCCGTTTTCCAAGAGATACAAACTAATATCCAGGTGTCCGCCGATAATACTCGCAACTAATGCTGTCGACATGATTTCAGGGTGCTGATAATTCGGGCTCACTCCATTCTTAATGTGGTATTGAACCAAATCCAGATTCCCTGAAACCGCCGCACCGTACATTTCTTTCCAGTCACCCGCAGACATTCCGCCGCCTATGTTCGCGCGTGAGCTTGAACAAAGCTATAATAGAAAACAGCATTTGGGTCATTGGCGACCGTTGCCATTTCTTCTTTCATACCTTCGACGACTTCTTTGGAAACGCAGTGAGCTTTCACCAGTTGATCACTGGCACTCAGTAACAACTCTGTCCAATACTCGACACAGTCTTTGCGCGCTTGTGGCTGGCGATTGTCCAGGAACCAAGTTTTCACTTCGGTTTGCACATCATGAAATCCCAGCTGCATTAAGAAATTTCCAAGCTTTGCACCAACGAACGGATCACCATGTTGTTTCAGCTGATATTCATTGAAGGCCATCCAATACTTCCAAACATTCGGGGAATAGGGATCCAGAAAAAAGGAAGCATTCATAACTTCGGTAATATAAACCGGAGAGCCCGGACGAAGCACGCGTCGTACTTCTGACAATGTGCGAATTGGATCCGGCACGTGTTCCAAAATCCAGCAAAGAAAAGCACCATCGAAAGAGTTCGCACCAAAAGACATCTTGGTAGCATCCATCTCTTTCATCTCAAAACGCCCCGCCAAACCTGGCAAAGCTGCGAGTCGATGACGTGCAGAGCTTAGTTGATTGGTGCTCAGATCAATTCCCGTCAAATGCAGATCAGGAAAACGCCGAAGAATGATTTCACTTTGCGCACCAACTCCACAACCGACTTCCAAAAGATGACTGACGCTGGATAAATTTACATTTTGATAGACAGTGTGTTCACCGAAGCGAGCTTGTTTGCGCAATCGCTCTTGTTCGTCTTTGCTGAACCCATGAAGATAAGGAAAATCGCCAGCCATGTGCAGCCTCCTGATTCCAGAAGACTATAGCACAGTTTAAAATGAGTTCCACTTGATGGATGACACGGGGAATTCCACCCAGTCTTCATTCGACGGGAATCCCTCGGGACGTGGCTCTGTCAGCCCCTTAAAGCTTAAGAACGCCGTCAGAGCACATATGAAGGACTCAAAAGCATGATTGTTTTCGATCATTAATTTGACGTCCTGATCATATACGAACGCAATATTGTGGGTACTCAGGGCGTGCAGAATCGCGCGGCGACTTTCATCTCCACCAATTGCATGCTTGTGAAAAAGAAGATGGCTTTTCATCACATGAAGAGAACGCCCGATGCGCCATAACGACAGCTTCGGAAACACCTCGATCACCTTCATATTCAATTTCTGTTTTAAAAACATCGCGCGCGCCAGAAGCGGCGCCATGTTCGCCCCCATCGCATGTTGCAAATGGAACGGCTCTTCGATTTCCGTCGACAGATACATTTCCACACAACGTTGCGTGTAAGGCGTAAAAAGTTTGCGCGGCTTTTTCTTTTTATGCAGCTTGCGCGTGTAGTCCCACATCCACTTGATATGCGGCTGATGATTGCAGGTTTCAATCTCCCCGCAGCAGGGATTTCTTAGAGTGTTTGGTAACTGAAAGGGAACATCGAAAGCCAGCAAATCAATGCTGCCATACTGTTCGATGATTTCATGAATTTTAAAGTCCGCGGAGTGCACTTCGTCGCTTTTGATTTTTTCAACCAAGCGAGACAGGAAAACTTTATTGTGCTTAGGATAATATTCGATAACTGAGACGCAGGCTTTATCCATTTTGCCACCGCCCAAAGAAACGCCGACAAAACGATGCACATCACCTGCATGATTTTCAGAAGCCAAAGGCGTCGCTTTAATCAAAGACGAGCGAGGTTTTGCGGTTTTTTTCGCAACCTTCTTGCTCGTCTTTTTTTTGACGGCCTTACTCTTTACAGAGGGTTTACGGGCTTTGCGCCCATGACTTGGAACCCGGCTTTTTGGCATGCGTCTGCGACTCCTTTTTTATTCTCAGGAGGGCACCACACCAGCACGCAACCACCGCCCCCAGCTCCACAAATCTTAACAGCCTCTGCGCCATTCTGCAAAGAGAGTTCAGACAGACGGCGGATCTCAGGACTTGAAAATTCTGGTGCCAAACGCACACGGGCTTCAAACTCACGTTTAAATAAATTTCCGAGTTCATTCCAATTTCCGCTACGGACCGCATGTTCGGTTTCAATCGCAATCACTTTCAGATCACGCAATGCTTGAATCGTGCCAGGATCTTTTGCGACAGAATCTTTCATCACTTCAAAATTATTTAATCCTGAATGATGAGCTTTCCCCGTATAAATCAACATGAATTTTTCAGCCAATGGAGTTTTCGAAACATCCATCACTTCCTGTTGAATTCCGTCGTAACCATAACGAAGGATATTCAAGCCGCCAGAAGCCGCGGGATAGTAATCCTGCGTACCCGTGGGTGTATTTAAAATTTCGGCTTCAATATTGTGAGCTGAATGCACCATATGGTGAACATCACGGAAAGGCCTATTGCAGAACTGCGCAAAAGCTTTCATCAAACCAATCGTCAAACTGGAGCTACCACCCAGGCCGCCACCTACGGGGCTTTCCGAAGAAGTTTTTAAACTGAACCCCTTGGTCGGCATCCAATAGCGAAGCTGAGTTTGCAACAATATCATCTGTGGATCTGTATCGGCCAAAGCTTCCACCAAATTAGAGTACGCTTTGCGAACTTTCAAATCAGCAGATTCCAGGACTATAGTAGAGTCTTCATGCGGAGTCAGTTCCACGTTCGTGTAAACGTCGATAGCAACGTTCACAGTGGATGCACCATTGATGAATAAATAAAGGGGCCACAAATCAAGAGTGCCCCCTGCCAAATCCACGCGTGTTGGTGATTTAACGATAATTTTCTGCATTACAAGTTGTCTTTCTCATGGGCGAGTTGAGCGCCGGTTTGATCTTTACTATCTTGCTTCGGAGTGGCCCCTACTTTCAAGTCCTCAGTTTTAAGATCAATCAAATTATCCAAAGCTCCTGGTCCCATAAGCATTTGAAATTTCGGTTCGGAAACTGAGGCATAAATTCTTTTATCTGTCGCTTGCCCGACTTCCGCTTTCCACGCTTGCTCGCCCAGTTTTAAATTCAGGGTGAACAACGGGTTCAGCGTCGGCATTTTGCCATCGATATAGTTCGCAGCACGAGCATCCGCTATATCACGGAAAAGCTGACGCACTTTTTGTTGATCAAGCTCCACCTTTTTTGATCCCGCGTCGACCCACTTGCCCTCTTTCAAATTGATTTCGACAATGCCGGATTTATTTTTTAAGCGGAAGTATTCAATCGAAGCCATTTTATGGCGCAGGAATCGACGGTCGCGAAACTCACCAACGGGTTTTTCCAGGCGAGTCGTCCAGCTGCTGTTAACCACTAAGACTCGATTTTCATTATCACGACGGGCAAAGGGATTGTTTTCAAAATTTGTTTTACCGGAAATATGCAAGGTTGTGGATAGACCCGCAGAGTTCGTGAACTTCACGGATCCTGCTGGCTGCTCAAGACCGAAGGCCTTCCAATCAATTCCTTCGCCTTCCTTCACCACATCATAAACTCTTTCAGAGGACGTCATCTTGATCAGATCATCTGCGGAAGCATCGTCAGCACTGTCTTTTAGGGGCTGCTCAAGATTCCAACCTTCGACGGAGCGCTTTAAAATGACGGATTCACCGTTACTTTTTGAGATCTCGATAACATCGATCTGGTCGGTGTTCATTGTGAAAAGTTTAGCGCTTGCGGTTTTCGCTTCCTCAGCTTTTTTTTGCGCAAGGAAATCGTATAAGGCATAGCCACCAAATACCAAAAGACACATGACCAATATGCCGCGACCTTTGATCTTCTTCACGCACTTCTCCTTCTGGAATAAAGAGTGATGCCCGCGCCCAACAGCAGCAAAGGCAATGGAATTAAAAAGGCGAAAATGAACACTGCAAATTTGGTTTCCGTCAAAATCAACTGCGTCGCCTGCGGTTCTTTAGGAGAAATACTGATAAGGTTTTCCTCTTTGGCTAAAGACGCCAGGGAATTTAAAACCAGATCGCGGTTCAAATTTTGATACAACATTTGATTGGTCATGAAATCCACGTCTCCAGCAATGATCGCTGCAAATTTTTTGGCTTGGGGGTCTGAATCCCATTGGCCAACGACTTGATCAACCAAAGCAAAGCTTCCCACCGGACCATCTTCTTTCAAATTCATGGATTTGAAAGCCATGGATTTTGGGCTTGTTCTGACTAACTCATCAATAGTCATTCCTGGGGGCTCGACAACTTTTTTAAGCGCTTGAGGATGACGGAACAAAGTCACTTCACTTTGACCAAAAGCTTTGGTGATTTCATTCAGTGGAGAAAACACCGAACCCATCACGGGGCCTTGATTGATTCCTTGGCCCATCACCGTATCCACGATATTAAAGACGTAGTTGTTACCAAGTTCGATACCCATTTTTCTGATCAGCTTATCCAGGTTCGCAGGGTTTTGTGATTCCAGAGCAATGAACAGGCTGCCACCGTTCTTCAAATAACCTTCCAAAGCTTCCACTTCATGAGCCAAGAAATTTTGAATCGGTCCCGCAATTACGATCACATCGGCATCAGCTGGAACTTTAGGCTCAGAGATCAATGGCAACTGTTTGACGGTGTAGCGGTTACGCTCCAGCATCACCTTAAGAGCATTAAGGCCCAAACCTTCTTTGACTTCATCAAGGTTCGCTTCGCCGTGACCTACCGTAAAGTAAATCGTTTTGTTTTTCTCGCGAGTCACTTTGACCAAAGAACTTGTGAATTCCTGCTCGTCAATTTTTTGCAGCAAGTTGCGACGGCCTTTGTATTCCAAGAAAGCTGTCCCGCTCCCTTTATCAACACCGAAATCCTTGGCCAAATCCGGTTGTTCGTTCACTTCAACGAAATTCAATTGAATGCGCGGATTGATGTCCTGGTACTTTTTGATCAGGTCACGGAAGGAGCGACGGTTTTCTTCGTTTCCTTCAACGCCCTTCTTATAGAAAAAATAAACTTTTAATTCATCGTCGAGATTTTTAACCAGCTTGATTGATTGCTCGGCCAGGGTGTTTGACTGCGCTGTCGAGAAATCAAAAGTCAGATAATGTCTGACACCGATATAATTGACCACGGCCAGGACTGCCAGCATCAGGAGAATTAAAACTCCCATGCTCATGCCCTCTTTCGTCGTTTTCATCGTCAGAAATTCTTTAAAAAAGGCGCGATCTTTAATAATCCCCGCAACCAGGAAAAGAACGGCCATCCCTAAGGATAACCAGCAAAAAGGAACCCACTCGCCCAAAAGGTAGCGAGTGATGGTCATACAAACCAAAGAGATCCCCGCCATTAGAAATGAAATTTTACTAATCTTGCTCATCACTATCTCCAACGGGAAGATTCAACCACACGCTCTGCCAGGAAGCAGAACAACACAATCAAGCTGCCAAAGAAAACCAAACCATTGGTACGGATGGTGCCTTCGACCAGGCTCGATAAATGCGTGCTTAAAGAAACGTGTTCAAATATTTTACGGGCAACTTCACTATCCACGACTTCAGCACCGATTCCGATAAACCAGATCGATACATTCAAGATCACTGACATCACGTAAGCAACCAAGCTGTTTTCAGTTAAAGCCGAGCAAAATAAATTCATCGCAGCGTAAACGCCGCCGACGATAAAGATTCCCAGGAAGGCTACCAGCAAGGGCCCCCAGTTCAGTTTTGCCAACGCCGCCGTCGCCAACGGATAAGTCAAAGCCAAGAATACAATCCCCGCCACGGCCCCAAGAGCTGCAAGATACTTGCCCAGGACGATCTGCAAAGAAGTCACTGGTGATGTCAGAAGCAAATCAAATGTGCGAAGCTTTTTTTCTTCGGCAAACAACTTCATCGTCAAAGCCGGTACCACGAAGATCAATATTAGATTCAAATAAGAAAGCTGACGTAAGAACACCCCATAGTGAATGTTCAATTGATTTGCGGGAATTCCCTGTTGCGCCACGTAGTTCATCAAGAGCTGCGCGAAACCGTAAAGCTGCAACGGATAAATCCAGCTAAAGACCAAGCTGACTAAAAAACAGATGATCCAATAGGTCGGATTGAAATAAAAACCCTTCAATTCTTTTTTAAGGATGATCATTGAACCGTTCATGACTCACCTCTTTCTTGGCCGTAAGTGAGCTTTAAGAAGACATCTTCCAAATCCATTTTGCTGGGGCTGAATTCCAAAAGCCCCAGGCCTTGATTCACCAAGCGCGAAGAAACTGCTGCCACTATGTCATCCCCACCGCGCACATCAATGCGCCACTCTTTGTGAGAAATGCCTTCTTGAACCGATATCACTTCACGGATATCTGAGAGTACGGCCTTCATATCAGGAACGTCCTTGGCGACACGAACAAGCAAGCGGTTTTGCCCTTGCTCCATCGAAGCCAAGTGTTGAATGCTGTCTTCAACTACGATTTTACCTTTGTTGATGATGATGATCTTTTCGCAGGTCGCTTGAACTTCAGGCAGGATGTGAGTCGAAAGAATAATCGTATGCTGACCACGAAGGGCTTTGATCAAATCACGGATCTCGGCCACTTGTTTGGGATCAAGTCCCACCGTCGGCTCATCCAGAATCAGAACTTCAGGATCAGAAACGATGGCCTGGGCAATTCCCACACGTTGTTTGAAACCCTTGGACAAATGTTGAATCAAACGCTTTTGAACTTCGCCCAAATTTGTTTTTTCAATCGCCAGGTCCACAGACTTTTCGATTTTATCTTTAGGAACCTGCTTCAAGGCCGCCACATAGCGCAGATAATCTCGCACATACATGTCACCATACACAGGTGGAGTTTCTGGCAGGTAACCGATACGCTTTTTTACTTCGATAGGATTTTCAAAAACATCGAAACCTGCGACTGAGGCCGAGCCATGGCTTGGCGCCATAAACCCCGTGATGATTTTCATGGTTGTGGATTTTCCAGCACCGTTCGGTCCCAAAAAGCCGACAACGTCACCTTTGTTAACTGAAAAGTTCAGATGATCGATTGCTCTGCGTGGTCCGTAATCTTTGGTAAGATCTTTTACTTGAATCATAGTGAAATTTTAGACTCCACCACGATTCAGTCAAGACTCCTCAAGATTGACGCAAAGAAAAATGAAAGGTCTTTTCCGAGTGATAAGTCACGCGACCCAGTTTATCTCCCTTGATGGGACGAACAAAACGACACTCCACCATCACCACAGCGACTTTTTGCCCCACCATAAGGGATTTGGACGACAAAGATTCCCTTGCCACCCAGGAGGCGACTTCCTGGATTTCAGCTTGGGAAATCTCCTGATCTCTTTGACGATGAATGATAGCGTGCGCTCCAGGATAATCTTTTAAATGCAGCCAGTAGTCCCATGCCTTGGCTTGTCGTAACAATGCCAAGTTGTCGGCAGCTGACTTTCCACAATAAGCTAAAGCCCCCGAGTCCAAAGTAAACTTTCGGCCTCTGGCATCTGCCTTATGCATTAAATCCACAAGGCCCGGCTTAACGGATTGCTTTTCGCGGTATTGGGATTTTTCTAACTTCGCAATTTCAACAATGAGCTCTTCCAAACGTTCCCGGGCACCGTCTTTTTTAGCCACCAGCTGCTTGGATTTTGCGAAAGCATTTTCGATATTCCAATTGATGGACTCGCGACGATTAACGAATGGCTCCAAATGAGCAGGAACTTCGAGCGTACGATGCGCGACCAGAAAATTTCCGGCTTCTTGCCATTCCAAATGCTTTTCGGCATTGATTTGCTTTTGAATTTCATCCAGAGCTTTGCGCTTTTTATCCAGGTCTTTTTGCTTTTGTTTTTCCCATTGCACCACAGGATCCAACGATGGTTTTTTGTCGTGCTTTTGCTCTGAAAGCCATTCTTCGTGTAGCTCCACTAAAGTTCGCGGCTCTGGAGGATTTTCTACGGGTGGGGCTTCTTTAAGATCGAGGGGTTTTTCCCACGCAATGGTTTTGCCTTGGGCTCGCACGATCAGGTTGCATTGCTTGGGAATCAGGCGAATTTCGAGCTCACACTTAAGCGTCGTATTGGCTAAAGTTAACACCGCAACCCGTCCATATTCTGTCAGTACTTTGAAATCATGGACGTAAAGATTTTTAGCGTTGGAATTTAGGAAAAGCCCCAGTGGCTTTGGCTTTGGCCCTTTTTTAAATGGACAGTGATTTTCAAAAACCAGCATCATGGGAGTGTTCGGAACAAGGTCCAGGATCAGCCAAAACTGTGTGCGATTGTGAAACGATAAAGCCAGACCCCGGTCATTCGCCAGGACCTCTTGCAACTGGGCTCCTTTAAGAACTTGCTCAAAGTGATTCACGAAGTTGTTCAGTTCTTGTTGGGTTATGGCTTTCATCCTGAATATTGTGTCATCCTTTGGGCCAAATTTCCAACTAGTACTTAGGTTCCAAGATGGCGTTCCGATAATTTCTTTATGAAAAATGATGCTTTGCTAAAGATCGTCGAAACTCAACTTCAAGAAACTAAGTACATGCGTGAGAAAACGTCTGATTTTATCAATCGCGTGGTGCAACTTTACACTTTGCAATTGATGGGTCAGGGCAATATCCCTTTAGACTACATGGAAGAAGTTTTGGCCGACGTCGAAGCAGAAGCGATCGAAATGTACCGCAAAAAAACCTACGGCTTCCTGACTTTGGAAGAATACCGCCGCCACAAATTCCGCCAAGCCGACGACAATTAGTTTTTCGTTATCAAGTTAACTTTTCAAAGCCAGGCCCACACCCCTGGCTTTTTAATTTTTCCCGCCCTGGGCCAACCCAACGCCCCACCATTTCGGGGTATCGGTCATGACACCTCTCTACCCAACTAACACCAATCGTTTTCGGGGTACCGGTCACCTCACACCCATCCGCCCCTGAACTCCACTCCACTCCACTCCACTCCACTCCCCCGTCAGTCCTTCGAAATTTGGGTACCGGTCATCACTCAGGTTTCTTGGGTTTATTGGGGTATCGGTCATATAAAAAGACTTCGCTAAAATACGGTTCCTCGTCCAATCGCCGGACACCTCGGTGCGGGAGAACACGCCCATTCCACCTTATTACTGCTTTAAAATTGCAACCGTATTCCAAGCATGACCGATACCCTGTCAGGAATCAGGACAGAACGGTTGAGCTCATGGGACCGCTCGTGAGCTTCGAACAATCGAGCCCACGGCATATTTGAATGTGGAGATACTTTTGAAACAACAAACTTTTTCTGGAATGCATACGCATTGGAAATATAGACACTGTCATGGAGGATCTTTGCGGAAATCTCTAAAGGGCCGAGGTGCGCGCCCGCTTTCCAGTAAGGAACCGATTCACCTGGTTTTTAAAGTGAATAAAACGGCGGTTCACGGTGGACTGCGCAGTCCTCGGACATTTTCTCTGATCAATAATCTACTGAGAAAATATTCGCGTAAATTCTTTGTCAGTGTTGAGCAACACTCTGTTCAAAAAGATCACATCCATATTCTTTTGCGCGGAGGAAAACGTTCTCAGCTACAGAGCTTTTTTAGAGTGTTGGCTGGGCAATTCGCGCAGAGATTGACCGATACCTTCAGCACCAAACATGAGGGAGAAAAAATCTGGAAGCATCGGCCATTTTCTCGTGTCGTCAAAGGCTACAGGGCGTACAGGATTGTTCGAGACTATATTCAGCTCAATGAGTGTGAGACTAAGGGCCGTCCCTATTCAAAATCGAGATTGCGGGGATTGACTCAAGAACAGCTCATAGAGCTTTGGAACTAGAAGTAGTTAATTCGCTTTTGTATTGTCAGGCGAAGGATTCGACTGGGGAGAAATGTAAACTCGGATGGAACTATTTTTTGAGAAATATTCAACGCACATGAGATGCCGCAAATATTCTCCATGAACTAGCCCGTATCTACTGCTAAGGCCGAAGAACTCGCAGCTACCGCGTACTACTACTCAACCTTCTCAACCACGGCGAAATACAGCGGGCCGAAACCACACCGATCTGGCATGTATGCTACGCCGAATTCGGTGGCTTCACCACCGACGCCCAATTCTGCAGGCAAAAGTTTAACTTCGCCTTTTTTCTTTTTTAATAGTTTGCGAATCACTTCGTCATTTTCGGTAGGACTGATAGAGCAAGTTGAATACACGATGCGACCGCCAGGTTTTACGGCCAACAACGCCGCACTCAACAAAGAATACTGACGAGTTGCCAAATGCTCTGTGCGACGTGGACTCCATTCGTCCTGGGCTTTGGGATTTTCCAAAATATGGCGTTCACCGGAACAAGGAGCATCCAACAAAACGCGATCAAAACTGTTTGGCTCTTTCAAACCGAATTGCACACCGTCTTTACCAGTGACCCACACACGATCACGCACCTGTCGGGGCACATATTGTTGAATAACTTTTTTCAAACGCTCGCGACGTTCTGGCGAAAGGTCGTTACAAAAGATTTCGCCTTCTTCTGCAATGGCTTCAATCATGATCAAACTTTTTCCACCCGGAGCCGCACACATATCCAGCAGGCGATCACCAGGCTGAGCATCCAGGGCGCGAGCCACCATGACACTGGCCGGGTCCATCACATAGGTATCCAGCAATTCATCAGAACGACGCTCAGGATGACTGCCCTCGCCCGCAGGAATCCAAAAACATCCCGGAAGCCGTTCCTTTGTTTCAAAACTTTTCCAACGAGTTGCGGTGTCATCTTGCTTCCCAAGATTATTGACGCGTGCCACTTGCTGTTCAGAATTTTGTAATGCCGCAAAAAGTGTGGACCAACGGTCACCATAAACTTTTTGGAAATGCAGATAAAAAGGATGTGTGGTTTGCATAGAGTTCGTTTTATAGGGCATTTTTCCCTCTGCGTCATCGGAAAAGTGTCTAAATGACTCCGATTTGGTTAGGCACGCTATTCGCATTAGTGATTGCTGGAACGAAGAAATCGTCATAACGACACCACTAACAAAGGAAAAGTTCATGAATAAATTTATGCTATCCCTGATCGCACTTTGCGCGTTTGCACACACTGCTCACGCTAATGATTTTGATGGTTATCAATCTGAAGAATCTGCTTACAGCCAAGAATCTGAAATGAGCCAAGACGAAGCGGCGATGATGTCTGATGACGTAGCAGCTTACGGTCGTGGTGGCGGCCGTGGTGATGGTCGCGGCCCCGGTCGCGGCGGCCCAGGTTGGGGTCGTCCTGATTACGGCCCAGGTCATGGTGGCCCTCGCCCTCGTCCCTATCCTCCAGGACATGGCGGCCCAGGTCACGGGGGCCCAGGTTATCCTCCTCCAGGTCACGGCGGTCCCGGTCATGGCGGCCCAGGTTACCCTCATCCAGGCCCTGGTTACCCACCACCTCCACCGCACCAACCAAGCGTTGAGTATGTTACTTGTGAATCTTACGGCAACCGCTACAACACGTGCTACGTGAACCCATACGGTATCCGCAGAGTTTACTTGGCGAGACAAATCTCCAACACTCGTTGCGACGCTAACAGAACTTTCGGTCTTTCTGGAAACTACATCTGGGTTGATCGTGGTTGCCGCGGAGTCTTCGCAGTCGAGCGCTACTAATTATTCAAAATTTCCAAGGATAGTGTTCCCCACAATACTAGTCCCTGTGAAAATTCAAATAAAAGCCCCGTGCCAAAACACGGGGCTTTTTACTTTTATTGCCACACTTGCATTAAACTTCTGACATCATATTTGCCAAATTACGTGACCTTCATTACGTTAGAATCCATCACGGCTCTGGAGTATAAATTTGTGCGGATATGAATTGGGAATGAAAATGTCCCACACTTATAATCAAGATCTTGTAGCCTTGTCGGTTTTGATTGCGACAGTGGGCGCCTATGTTGCCCTCAACATTGTACTTCGCATAAAAGAATCTTTAGGAAAAAATAATCGCCTCTGGTTACTGGGCGGAGCCGTTGCGATGGGCCTGGGAATTTGGAGTATGCATTTCGTCGGCATGCTCGCGATGCAAATGCCAGGAATAGCGATTGGCTATGATCTGCCTCTTTCGATTATTTCTCTATTCGTTGCGATTGGTGCTTCGTTAGTTGCGTTCTATATCGTCAGTCGAGTTCAAGTTTCTCTTATGGGTGTGATCTTTGGTGGAATCTCCATGGCCGTGGCGATCTCCGGAATGCACTATATTGGAATGGCCTCGATGCGGATGGCGGCGCGAATTGAATGGCACTGGGATCTGGTTGCCCTTTCTGTCTTCATCGCGGCTTTTGCATCGTTTGCAGCACTTGGGGTTTCTTTACTTTTTAGAACCACAAAACGAGTGACTCTATTGCATATTCTCTCAAGTCTTTTAATGGGAGCCGCCGTCTCCGGTATGCACTATGTTGGTATGTTCGCCGCGGACTTTATTCACGAAGAACAACCACTTCCCCCTCACCAAGGAATGGTTTTAGGAACGCAGACTGTTGCTTATGTTGTGACTGCCACCACGTTCATGATTTTGCTTGTAGCGTTGATTGCCTCAGGCTTTGCCCGGGTTCTGATTCGTCGTTCGAATGAAGCTAAAGACGCCATCAACAGCCGGGATATCCTTTTGAAAGAAGCGCAGGAACTTGCCCACCTGGGAAGCTGGGAAAGATCGATCCATGGCACTGAGGTCAGCATATCTGAAGAAATGTATAACATTTATGGTCTTGATAAAAACACTCACGTCACAGCTGAATTGCTTTTAAGCTATACGGACGCTGTCAACCGCGAAAAAATCAGAACGGCCCTCGAGAGCGCCATTACAACCAAGTCTCCGCATAATTTTGATCATGTGATTCGCCTTAACGATGGGACGACAAAATACGTTCAAACCCGTGTTCAGGTCGCTTTGGATGATCAAGGTGAAGTTGTAAAAATATTCGGCACGACCCAGGATATTTCCGACCTGAAGACCATTGAAAATGAACTTCTGAAAACTCAGGCGGAATTAGAATCCCGGGTTCAAGAAAGAACTGCGGATCTGGAACAAGCTCTGATCCGCGAGAAGAAAGCTAAAGAAATCGCCGAAGAAGCGACAAAAGCTAAAACGACTTTCCTGGCAAACATGAGCCATGAGATTCGCACTCCTATGAATGCGATTTTAGGATTTGCAGAATTATTAAGTTCCGAAGATCTAACCACGGAACAAGAAGAATACTTAAATCGCATCCAAGCGAATGGTGAACTTTTACTGCGAATCATTGATGATATTCTTGATTTAACAAAGTTTGAAGCGGGCAAAATGCCCATTGAAAAAAGCTTGTTGTCTTATACTGAGCTGGTGAACGAAGTCGTTAGTTCACTGTCATTGATGGCACTAAAAAAACATATCAAAATCGAAGTCGAAAAAACCAGCCAGATGCCCGACAACATTTACTCAGATCCCGTGCGCTTGCGTCAGATCCTTGTGAATCTGATTGGAAATGCCGTGAAGTTTTCGAATAAAGGTCCGATAAAAATCAGAATTTATTCCCAAAAACTCGAAGGTAAAACTCTGATTTCTACAGAGGTGCAGGATTTTGGTATCGGGATTTCCGAAGAAGGTCAGCGTCAGATCTTTCAAGCTTTCGGACAGGCTGACACCTCCATCATCCGAAAATTCGGGGGCACGGGACTCGGATTGGTTTTATCTCGTCATTTTGCTCGTGCTTTGGGCGGCAACTTATCGCTTCTTGAAAGCAAGGAAGACGTCGGAAGCACCTTCCTATTCACCATAACTTCTTCTGACGAAGAGCAAGCCAAGGCAACAGCGCCAAACAAAGCGCTGGCACCTCAAGCCCCTGTGAGCTTGGCGGATTTTGAGGGGAAAACTATCAAAGTCTTGTTGGCCGAGGATTTAAAGGATAACCAAATTTTAATTGGAATTTATCTTCGCTCAAAACATTTCATCGTTTCTTACGCCAACGATGGTTTTGAAGCTGTGAAAATGGCGACCGAAAATGATTACGATATCATCTTGATGGACGTGCAAATGCCAGGAATGGACGGCCTGCAAGCGACCAGAACTCTGAGAGCTCAAGGATATAAAAAGCCCATCATCGCACTGACCGCCCATGCCCTGCGCGAAGAAGTAAAAAAGTCCCTAGACGCGGGCTGCGACGCCCACCTGACTAAACCGATCAATCGCCCCGATCTTCTCGGAGCAATTAAAACTTTTGTTTCTTGAAAGGTCACCCCTTAGGGCTATATTTAAACATTCCCCGCCCCCCATACCCATACTCCGTTAAGAGCGCTCAAAAAGGTACAAATGCAAGGCGGAGATGCGAACCGTAGCGCAGGCGTGCCCCAGGCACGTCGAAGCGAGGACTCGCACCGATAGAAATCGCAGGAAGCGATTTCTACGCGACAGCCCGAAGGGGTTGGGGCAGGAGCCCCAACCACAACGCAGCAGTTGTGCCTTTTTCAGCGCTATTACTTAATTGGGAAGGCGCAGATGAACTCTGTGCCTACATCTAATTGGGATTTTACCGCGACGGTGCCGCCGTGGCTTTGCATGATGTGCTTAACAATCGCTAGGCCCAAACCTGTGCCACCGGCGTCTCTTGTGCGACCTTTATCGATGCGATAGAAGCGTTCAAACAAGCGATCCAAATGTTCAGATGGGATACCTGGGCCGTCGTCGATCACGCGCAAGATAATGTATTCTTTGATGTCGCGTTCCCAACGGATTTGCACAGTCTTATTGTTTGGAATGAACTTCACCGCGTTTGATACGAGGTTGCGCAGGACTTGTTCCACTTTACGCGAATCCGCTTTGAACGGAGGAACTTCGCCCACCACACGGATGGCGATGCTTTTTTCGGCGGCCAGGACGGCCATTTCAGAAACCACGTGTTCTGAAATTTGCAGAGGATGAATCAATTCTAATTTCAATTCTGAATTTGAAGATTCCATGGACGTCAACGACAACAAGTCATTCACCAAATCCATCAAGCGATCAATGTTGCGAGAAACGATATTGATGAACTTACCGGCCTGCTCCGTTTGGCCGTTGTTGATGTCTTCTTTCAAAGTATCAACATAACCTTTGATTGATGTCAGTGGTGTGCGCAATTCGTGAGAAGCATTACCGACGAATTCGATGCGGATTTGCTCGGCACGTTTCAGCTCCGTGATATCATGGAAAATACCCACGATACCGTAAACCTCGCGGGTCTTCTCGTTGCGGATCGGATTGACCGATACCGAGAAAAAGCGCGGTTGGTTGTCGATCAGGGTTGGCAATTTCACTGTGAAGCGTGTGCCCTTACCTGTTTTGATCGTCGTCGCAAAACCTTCCAGAACATCAGATGAGCGAATCGCATCTTTCAGGCGCAGATTTTCAGTGGAAAGCTGCGGACCTTTCAAAAACTGCGCCGCAAACTGAGAATTGAAATAAAGAATTTTTTCATCAAGGCTGACGCTAACCAAGCCTTCCGACACAGAACTCATGAAAGCCTGGGACTCCTCCTGCGCTTGCAGGAAGTTCGCCTTACGACGTTTCATCTTTTTATGGATTTTATCCAAAGCGACTTCAAGCTCTGACAGGTCATCCGCATCGTCATCCAAAAGATCATCGGCATCTGATGCCGAAAAGATCTCGCCATAAGCGCGCTTGTTGGAAATACGCAAAGCTTTCAAAATAACTTTATGAATTGGACGAACAAAACGGAACGCGATGATCAAAGATACCAAAAGACTGAACATGAAAAAGTTCAGCAGGAAGTCCGTGTACACGAAATCAGCCATGCGATGTTGCGAATCCAAAGAAGCCGCAATAACGAAGGCCAAGATATTAAAAACAACGACTTGAAAGAAAAATAACTTCCAGAAAAGACGTGACGGAAAACGGATGAAACTCTTCATCATGCCTGTTCCATTTTCACCCGGTAGCCCACGCCACGGATGGTTTCAATGCGATCGCCCCATTCGCCTAATTTTTTACGAAGTCCAAAGACGTGAGTGTCAATCGTACGACCAACAACACTGATGCCCTCGCCCTGAATGTTTTCAATCAGCTTTTCACGAGTCAAAACCACGCCATGATTTTGCACCAATGTACCTAATAGTTTGAATTCAGACGGCGTCAAATGCAGAGGCTCATTTTTATAAGAGATCTCGTAGGTTTTAAAATTCATTTTCAAACCGTGGATGTTGATTTCGCTGTCATCTTTGATGACTTCGTCAGCCTTAGGACTTGCACGACGAAGCAATGCCTTTGCACGCGCAATCAAAACGGAAGGATTGAAAGGTTTCGTCAAATAGTCGTCAGCGCCGCGCTCAAGACCCATAACGATATCTTGAGGCTCGGTTTTCGCTGTCACCATAAGAATAGAGGCGTTTTGATTTTTAGCTTTAATACGATCCAGGATGTCGACACCGTGAAGTCCTGGAAGCATCCAATCCAACACGAATAATTGGTAGTTTTTGGCATTCATTTCAGCGAGGGCTTCTTCGGCAGAGGCACATTCAGTCACGCGGTAACCTTGACGTAGCAAATGCAAAGCCATCAGTTCGCGGATCTCTTGTTCGTCCTCAACCACCATCACCTGAATTGAATTTTCAGCCAAACTTGCCCCCATGTCGAACATCTTTCCCGGTAAATGCGAAGATCACGTCTTCCGCAATATTAGTCGCATGGTCACCCAGGCGTTCCAAATTACGTGCGATCAAAATAAAATCCATGCTTGCTTCAACGTCGTCTGGATTGCTTTTCATGTGTTTAATAGCGTCGTTGAAAACTTTATTTTTCAACGTGTCGATCTCATCATCCATCAGCAAAATGTTTTTTGCTTCGACAGCGTCACCACGAACAAAACAATCCAAAGAACCCTTCACCATGCGACCTGCGATTTCAGACATTTTCTGAATATCACCGGTTTGCGCCTGGATGGGTTTACGACCCAAATAATCTTTACCGGAATAAGAGATATTCACAGTCTGGTCACCCATGCGCTCAAGGTCGTTGTTGATTTTCAAAACAGAGATAATCAAACGAAGATCTTTTGCCACCGGGCCTTGTTTTGCCAGGATGTGCATGCAGTGATTATCAACGCGAATGTGATCTTCGTTGATGCGCTTTTCGATTTCATGAACTTCTTGAAAAGCATTCACATCACGGGAAAGCAAAGCGGCTGTGACTTGAGAGAGGGCTTTTTCAACATGACCACCCATTACCAAAATCATTTTCTTAAGGTCTTCAAGTTGAGTGTCGATGGCACGTTCCATACGTATTCCCCGTTTGTTGGTTGTATAAAGGTTTTCAGAGTAAAAGACACCGCTTAACACGGCTCTCAAAGCAAAACTAACAGAATCTTAACAGATCACGAAGTCGCCCTGGTCCCTTAGAATAGGACTTGGGCGGCTAGCTCTACTTTAGAGGCATCGCGGATGCCTTTTCCATAGTTATCAGCATACCACGTGTGATCCACAGCCAAAGCAGTTTTTACATCTTCAGTGACTTGGTAAGCAAAAGACACGATTCCCGTTTGAAGGTTTTTATCAGGCTCTCCCACCGCGGCGTCCAAATAATCATAGCGAAGCATCACTTCAGATTGAGGGCCCACACCGAAAATCGTGAAGGCGCTGCCACCAAATCCATGAACTGCTTGCCCCGCCAAGCTTACGACATCGACACCGTCGGCCATTTTGCCGTCCGTGATGGCCCCTGCCGGATCATGCGTGTCCAAAAGCTCGATGCCGATTTTAGTTTTGCTGTCTTCAGGTTTGTAAAGGAATGAGGCCTGAATACGTTCTTTCGCCGCAACTTCATCCCCATATTGTTCGTAAGTTCCGTGGATGTATTGCAATGTGATGGCAAACGGATTCCAGCTTGTAAAACGCAGGAACAACGCGCCCTCTTTGTGAGGTCCCGCTGAATCCTGATCGCGCCCTTCACCGTTTACAACTGACAAAGACCACTCCCCCAAATCCCCAGGGAGTTCAGACATAAAACCCGCCCCCAGGTCCGAATAAGTCTCGTACTTCCATTTTTCTGTCAGACCGTAGGCAGTTTCACCCAAAAAACGATAATTCACGTCTTCGTACTGAGCTTCCAACCACGGTTGCGGCACCACACCCATGCGCAGAGCAGATACACCTTCAAAAATGCTGACTAAGTCCAAGTAGGCTTCACGGGTATTGACCATGAAACTTTCTGAAGTTTCACTGCGCTTTTGTGCGCCTTCAAATGAGACATACAAAAGATTGCCCTCTTTCAAAGGCACACTGAAATTCAAAAGCAACGAAGGAACGCGAAATTCACTCTCACCCGCCTCGCCTGTCGGCAGCAAATGAACCAAGGCATTCAGGTCAGCCTCCCCGGAAATTTCTATATCCGTCAAAGCCCAAGCTTGCCCACAAACAAAAATACTCAACAAGGTGATAAAAAATGATTTTTTCATGTCTATGATGCTCGCATTTTTATATACTATTGCCAAAGGAGAACTTTAGCCGTGTCACGTCGAGTTTCAGCCATCGATATCGGGTCCAACGCCATTCGTATGATGGTCGCTGATATCAATGAAACAGCCCCCTTTATCCGTGTAAATAAAAAGCAGCGAGCTCCGGTTCGCCTGGGGCACGATGTATTTACGACGGGCACGATCACTCCTGAAACCATGGAAATCGCCAAAGCCACCTTTCGTCGTTTTGCTGAAACCAACGCAAAGCTGAAAGTCGAAAAATGCCGTGCTGTCGCGACCAGCGCCTGCCGCGAAGCCAAGAATAAAAAAGAGTTTCTGGAAACCATTAAGAAAGTTTCCGGAATCGATATCGAGATCATCGATGGCACCGAAGAAGGCCGCCTGATCCATCTTGCCGTCCGCAAAGAAGTCCAATTGGATAGCAAAAAAACCATGCTGATTGATATCGGTGGCGGCAGTGTTGAGGTGACTTTTTCTAAAGGCGGCAAGCTTTTAGCAACCAAGTCTTTCCCGATGGGTACGGTTCGGGTTTTAGAAAACTTAAGCAAACGCCGCATGAACGAAAGCCATTTAAGTATTATAATGGGAGAGTTTTTGTCAGACCTGGGACCCCACATTTATCCCAACACTGAGAATGATCCTGTGGATTTCGCGATTGGGACCGGTGGTAACCTGGAGTGCATGGCGGAGCTTAAAGTTCGCTTACTTAAAAAGACTCCCAATACATTTGTAACTCTTTCAGAACTTGCAGAAATCATCGCTCGCCTGAAAGCCATGTCGATTAAAGACCGCATCGATAAACTCGAGCTGCGACCTGACCGCGCCGACGTGATTATGCCCGCCTCCATGCTGGTGGAAACCATCATGCGCCAAGCAGAGGTGGAAAAAATCGTTATCCCCGCGGTTGGCCTCCGTGATGGCCTTATTTGGTCGATGGTTTAAGACTTTCAAAATTTAGAACATAACCTTCCAAAACATCTAATTTTCATTTGTCGCTCAGCGCGATAGATCCCTTTTCAACGAAACTAACTAACTTGAATCGGAGATCACATGAAACTAGCTATTTTTTCTATGAGTCTGTTCCTTTCTTTCACAAGCTTGGCTCAAGCAAAAACTGTTGCCGTTCAAGGCGACGCTGCTCGCTCTATTATGGAAGCACTTTACTCTGCTGGCTTCCCAGTGAAACACATTGATGACGATCAGTACGGCACAAACCCAATGACGGTTAATGTATCTAACTTAACTTGCCGCTATTCAGCTGCTGATGGTCCTGATGAATGGATGAGTGCAGTTGAGTGCTACACACAAAATGACCAAACAGCTCGTCAAAACTCTTTGGCTTTGGCTAAAGCTTTGGCTCCGTTCGCTGCTTTCGAAGGTGCTGCGGGAAGCCGCTACCTAACTGCAAACAATATCCAGTGCGTGCTCAACTACAATGAACGCGCCTATCAATGTCAGTTAGACGTTGATGATTTTGAATAGTTTTTGAATCGGTTTTTAATCGAAAATCTTCGGCGGGATGGAGTACATCAGCTCTGCTCCGCCGGCGCTTGCCTGAGCAAAAGATTCCAGCTCCAACGACAGGACACCGCTTTTTCTAAGATCAATAAAGCTCTCAGCCTTACCCGTTAACATATAACTTGCGAAGACACTTAAATGCGGCTCATGCCCCACGATCATGATTTTTTTATGATTGCGACCTTGAGTGCGAAACCATTTCAGCAGAGCCTGCGGAGGACTTTGCGGAACCATTTCAGGAATCTCGATCACTTTTTTTCCAGGATAAAATTGAGACAGAATCTGCGCGGTTTGAGCGGCCCGAGTAAACGGACTGGTCACGATCACATCAACGTCTTTGATAAAGTCCTTCATCCGCATGCAAACTTTCTGCATGCGCTTACGACCCTTCAAAGTCAGGGGACGAAACTGGTCTCCCAATCCTTTTTTTGCAAAGTCTTCCCTTTCTTCAGCAAGGGCGTGACGGACGATGATGATTTCCATTTTACTCCGCGGTTGAATCTTCGACCAGTTTACCCCGTGTTTTCGCCAATTGCATCAAAGTTTGATGAACGCCGATTTCATCTGCTTTAAAAGGTTTCTTCGTATAGCTGCCATCCGAGTTCATCAACCACGCTTGTCGGTTTTCTTTCAGATAAAATTGCAGGATTTCCCACAATTTTTCTTTAAGACTGCGATCCAGCACAGGCACAATCGCTTCCACGCGTGCATGCAAATTACGATACATCCAGTCCGCCGAACCCAGGAAGAAATCCCCATCAACGGGGTCTTCCTTACCATTCCTGAAATAAAACAAACGAGAGTGCTCCAAAAAGCGACCAATGACGGAAATGACTTTGATGCGCTCACTCATCCCCGGAACACCGGGACGAAGACAGCAAAAACCACGGACGATCATTTCGATGTCCACGCCTTTTTGAGACGCAGAATAAAGAGCAGCACCGATATCGTTTTCTTCAAAGTTATTAAACTTAGCTACGATGTTGGCAGGCTTCCCGGCTTTCGCATGGGCGGCTTCACGATCAATCAAAGTTCTAAATGTTGAGAGCATATTCACAGGTGCAATCAGCAGGTGCTGATAACTGCCTTTTAAGCTGATACCAGTCAGATAATGGAAGAAATCCACCACATCATTGGTGATTTCCTCACGCGCGGTTAACAATCCCAGATCCGTATAGAATCTGGAAGTCGCCACATTGTAATTACCTGTGCCGATATGAACGTAACAACGAAGTCCTTCTTGTTCCTGGCGAACCACCAAAGCGGTCTTAGCATGAGTTTTTAATCCCACAACTCCGTACACGACGTGAACACCCGCGTTTTCAAGTTCATTGGCCCAATAGATATTACGCTCTTCATCGAAGCGCGCTTTCAACTCTACCAGACACACGACCTGCTTGCCCTGAGCGGCTGCGCGAATCAAAGAACGAATGAAGGGACTGTTATCACCCGTGCGGTACAACGTCATTTTAATCGCTAAGACCTTGGGGTCTTCGCTGGCAATACGAATGAACGTTTCCACCGAAGCAGAAAAACTTTCAAATGGATTATGAATCAACTGATCATTCGCACGAATAGCACTGAAAATCCCCGTACCTTCTTCCGCAAACGCCGGAGAAACAACAGGAATGTACGGTTCGAATTTCAATTTTGGAAGTGGCAGATCCGCGATCATACCCAAATCAGCATAATCAAGCTCACCAGGAAGTTCGTAAATATCTTCCTCGTTTAGCTCGAGCTCTTCCATCAAGAACTTCAACATCCACATGTCTGGATTTGGCCCGTGCTCCAAGCGCACGACTTCGGCGAAACGACGCTGACGAAGCTCTTCTTCGATTGCTTCCAATAGATCTTCAGCGTCCTCTTGATCTTGATCTGAATCGGCATTGCGAGTCAGACGGAAAGCCATCGAATCAATCACTTGCATGGAAGGAAACAGATCCGACAGATTTGCCTTGATCACTTCCTGAAGACTGACGAAGCGATTGATGCTCGGGTCAATGTCGACACGAATCCATTGTGGTAAAACTTTGGGAACTTTGACTCGGGCAAAAAGTTTTTCCTCGGAGTTGGGATGTTTTAAAGTCACGCCCAAGGAAACCGAAAGATTTGAAATGAATGGAAATGGATGCCCAGGATCCACCGACAGAGGTGTCAGAACCGGGAACACATTCTTGCTATAATACTTTTTTACGCTTTCACGTTCCTTTTCAGAAAGATCTTTCCAACTTAAAAGGAAAATGCCTTCATTTTCCAACGCGGGTTTCAAAGTTTTCGTAAAGCAGCTGCCTTGATCTTTGATCATGGGCTGAACCACTTCACGAATCTCCTGAAGCTGAGCCATCGGTGTTTTACCGTCCGATGATTTTGGAGAAACTCCGTAAGCCACGTGGCGTTTTAAACCACCCACGCGTTTCATGAAAAATTCATCCAGATTCGATCCGGAAATGCTTAGAAACTTAACTCTTTCCAAAAGAGGATTGTTGCTGTCTTCGGCTTCGGTCAAAACACGGCGATTGAAATTCAACCACCCAATCTCGCGACTGGTGAATAAACTTTCAGATGACAATGGATGCTCGACAACTTTGACCTTGCGAGTAGCAGCTTTCTTCTTAGACGTTCTGGTCGGCGACTTCGCCTTCGGTGTGTTCAAAGAATCCTCCTTGACTCCCTGGAGGTATATTTCACAATAAAGCATTATTTTTGGCAATGTCTTCCTAGAGGAACAACGACGTGCAAAATACCCCCAAAGAATGGCAAGTTCTTAAGCAGATTCGCAATAAGGTCCAGCGTCATAATCCCAACACGGTGGTGCCGTTGGGTGATGATGGCTTTGTCTTTAAAAATTTCCCAGGCCTCTCGGTGATTGCTCAGGACATGATGGTGGAAGACGTCCATTTCCGTCTGGATTACGCCTGTGCATTTGATCTGGGACACAAAGCCTTGGCAGTTAACTTAAGTGATCTTGCCGCGATGGGAGCACAGCCGCACTTTGCACAAGTGTCGTTAGCTTTGCCGAAAGAAATAACCGAATCCTGGCTTGACGAATTCTATCAGGGTATGACAACGCTCGCAGACCGTTTTGGAATGGAAATCGCTGGCGGAGATTTGTGCGCTTCTCCTCGCGGAGTCATCATAGATGTCAGCGTGCATGGATCTTGCGACAAACCTCTTACCCGACATGGCACTCAGCCTGGAGATATCTTATTAGCCAGCGGTCCGTTAGGAATTTCCACAACCGGATTGCGCGCACTTCATGAAGATCGCCGCAATGACTTTCCACAAGCCGTGGAAAGACATCTGCGCCCCATGCCTCGCTTGGATTTGCTGCCAGAACTTCGCAAGTATGCTGATAAAATTCACGCTTTGATGGATTGCAGTGATGGTTTGGTGAACGACGCTTTGATTTTAGCAAACAAACCCTATAACAATGGCCAAGCAACATCGGCTGTGGGAATTCACTTATTCCCCGATCAATTTCCTTTGGAAGATGAAACAATTCGCATGGCCCATTTAGCCAAGGCATACGAATATGCGCTTTGGGGTGGTGAGGACTATGAGCTTTTGATGACTCTTTCTCCTGAACATCGTGGGCTTTTCCCGCAATGGACAGAAGTTGGCCAGTTCACTGAAAGCCCTGGAGTCTTTTTAATTCATGGTGATGCTAAGGAAGAGATCGAGTCTTTTAAGGGCTGGAAGCATTTTTAAATCGAATAGGTTTCAGGATCATTTTGAGACAGTATTTTTCCCGACCTTTCGTTAAGAGACCCCGCTTTTTGTCCGAATAGTTTTACATGACATCACTCGCACGCTATCACGGTAGATCTCCCCGCTTCATTCTTCAGACCGAAGATGAAAGTATCGTGCGCGTAGCCGGTCCCAAGCAAGTTCCTTGGGAAGAAGGCACTTCCATTAAAAATGTATCTTTGACGGGTCTTGCGTTTACGGCGCCGGATGATCTGTGCCCGATCCTGGGTGAGGTAGTTAAAATTCAATTCACTCCCCCGGGCTCGCGCCAGATGGCCTGCTATGGAATTGTCACTCGTCTTGATAGTATTTCGAATGCGACAACTTTGGTGGGAGTGCATTTCTATAAAATGGAGATGACTCAAAGAATCGTTTTAGCTCAAGGTCTTGCCCGCCGTTTTAAAGAAAACCAAGAGCGCGGGCAAATCGATGAAATGCTGAATAAGCAACCGGGCCCGATGAGCCTGCTACACTTCCCACAACTGATGATGATGGGTGTGATCGCCGTTCTTTGGGGCGCGGTTATTTTCGGTGCTTTGAAATTCCAATACGAAGACTTGTTTTCGTTCTTTACACGTTTCTTCTAGAAAACTTCTCCACTAGAAACTTTCAAACTTCTCTTTCAATCTTTTCGCCGCGAAATCGATGAACTTTTTAGTTTTCATCGGAATTTCTTTTTGTTCAGGCGAAACCAAACTCACCGGAATTTCCTGACCACGCAAACTGCGATACATGTGAATCAATCGACCCGAGCGAATATGCTCGGCCACGATGAATTCCGGCACCATGCCGATGCCTCGCCCCTGCAGGGCCATTTGCACAATCATATTTGGATTGTTGGCTGAAAATACCGGATCCACTTTCACGGTCATCTTCTTGCCGTCAGCTGTTCGCCACAGTTCCAGTTTGTTTTGTGAATTTAAAGACAGGAATGGCAGAGTGCTTAGGTTTTCCAAGTCATCGGCTTGACGATAGCGCTCTAAAAATCCGGGACTTGCCACCATGACACTTTTTAAAGTCGCCACTTTTTTAACTCGCAGATTGCTGTCTTTTAAAATACCGATACGAACTGCGACGTCGATGGATTCTTTGACCAGATCTACATAGGCTTGGCTTAAAAGCATTTCAAAACGAACGCGAGGATGCTGTTTTGCAAAGTCTGCCAGGATATCTGGAAGCAAAAGCACACCCAGATCATCAGACGCCGTCAATCGAAGCCAGCCCGATACATCTGCAACTTCCTCACTTAATTCTGCAGACAAGCTTTCCAAACCCTCTACCAAACCTCGAGAACGCTCATAATAAGCTCGACCCGCATCGGTCAGTTGAAATTGTCTCGTCGTGCGATAGACCAGCTGGATACCCAGGTCTCTTTCTAAGGCAGCTAATCTGCGACTGACTCGGGATTTGGGCTGATGCAGCACCTCGGCCGCTTTGGTAAAGCTTCCAGCTTGAACAAGTTTAACGAAAGTGCGGATTTGATTCAGATCTAATTGTTCCATATATGCAACAGTATATCGTGAATATGTCTCCTACCGCAACACTCCTTTCGGCCCGATACTGATTAAGTCCGAAACACAATAAAAGAGGAGAACCCTATGAAATTAATGACCGCTGCCTTTATTACGTTACTTAGTTCCGCTGCTTTTGCCAAAACCATCCCAGCTGGAACTTACACAATTGACCCTGCCCATTCAAAAGTTGGCTTTGAAGTTCCCCACTTGGTGATCGCTACTGTTGAAGGTCGTTTTACAAAATTTGACGGCTCTATCACAATCGACCCGAAATTGGAGAAGTCCAAAGCGAATTTGAATGTCGACGTAAGCAGTGTGGATACTGACAATGCTGACCGTGACGGTCACTTGAAGAGTCCTGACTTTTTCGACGTCGCGAAAAATCCTAAAATGTCTTTCGTCGTTAAAAAAGTTGTCGGAACGGCTGATGACTTGAAACTGATTGGTGATTTGACTTTGAAAGGTAAAACTAAAGAAGTGACTTTGGCTGTGAAATACCTGGGTGACGTAAACGATCCATTCGGTAATCACAAAATCGCATTCACGGCGACGGGTAAAATCAATCGCCAAGATTACGGTCTAAGCTGGAGTAAAGCGGTTGAAGCCGGCCCGGTTGTAGGTGACGAAATCACTCTTACAATCCGTGTTGAGGCGAACAAACCGGTTGAAAAGAAAGGTTAATTTTATGAAACGCATGCCTGTGATTTTTGCTGCTCACGGTTCCCCAATGAATGCTTTGGCAAAGACTCCATTCACGGATGCTTTGTCAGCATTGGGTGAAAGTTTGCCGCACCCACAGGCCATCCTTGTGGTGTCGGCCCACTGGGAAACCGAAGGAACGAAAGTTCTTTACAATGCGACACCACAAACAATCCATGACTTTTATGGATTTCCGAAAGCCTTGTTCGATGTTCAGTACCCTGCCCGCGGTCCTTTAAGCTTGGCGCAAGCCACGCAAAAATTGATTCCGGGTTCAGAGCTGAGCGACAAATGGGGCCTTGATCACGGAACCTGGTCGGTGTTGGTACACATGTTTCCGAAAGCGGATATTCCTGTGTTTCAACTCAGCCTTGATGTGAATGCTCCTCCGGAAAAACACATTGAGCTTGGCCGTCACTTGCGTTCTTTGCGCGAGCAAGGTGTTCTGATCATTGGAAGTGGCAACATCGTTCACAACCTGCGCACCATTCAATGGCGCGATCCCAACGCAAAATACGATTGGGCGGTAGAGTTCGATGCCGGCATCAAAAAGGCTTTGGATTCACGTGACGAAAAAACCTTGGCTCAGTACATGGAAAAATTCGGATCCGCCGCGGAACTCTCCGTTCCCTCGCCCGAACATTACTGGCCGTTGCTTTACACTTTTGGAGCTTCGGATGAAAAGGATAAAATATCCTATCCGTTCGAGGGTTTTGAAATGGGATCACTTTCTATGCGCACTGTTATGTGGAGCGCATAAGTCTAAAAACAAAACGCGCTGATTTTTAGTCAGCGCGTTTTTATATAGATGTTGGATGATATCTTCTATTCAACCGCCGTGCACACAGCTCGCAACATGTACGGATCATTAGGGCCAAAGCGCTCCTTCATTATAAGACCTGCATTTTTTAGCTCTACAAGGATAACCTCTGCCGGATAGATACGTCGTTGAGGACACCATAGCTCCCCCTCGAATTCCGTTACTCCTGCAAGATCACCTTTTGTGGTCTTGTGCCAAAGAATATAATCATTATCATAGCGAAGCCCCCCAGTAAAATCGGAGCCTTTTTGGTGAACCATTGTATCCAACATGAAGATACCACCTGGTTTTAAGCATTTTGCGATCGCCTTAAACGTGCGATCTCTATCTTCTTCTAAAACGATACAATGCATGCAGTGGCTATCGTAAATAAGATCGTATGACTTTTCTTGACGTTCAAGGTCTACGACGTCCCCTACTTCGAATGATATATTGCGATTGAATTTTGCGGACATTTCATTTGCAAGTTCAATGGCAGAAGGCGCGATATCAATTCCCGAAGTGATGAAACCTAACTCATCAAAAAAATGCGCCGTGGGCCCACTTCCACATCCTAAATCCAGGGCCGTTTTCGCGTTTGTCTGTGGAAAATATTTCGCAATAACAGGATTTAGCATTACTTCAGTCTCTGTACATCTGAAGTCTTCCAAATTCTTTTTCTGCCAACCCACGTGATTATTTTTTCGAATTTGCACATAAGCGGTTTCATGGTCGAAGTAGTAGCGATTGTTAGACATGGGTTTATTTCATCTGTAAACGAGTTCGTCGGTCAACAATGAAATGTTTTCCAGCTGATGACTGCCTCGTATCGCACTGACTTTGTGACTTGTTGCGGAATCGCAGCGGAGGTAAAGATGCGTTAATTCGGGCATGAAAGAAAAAAAGCCCGGTCTCCCGGGCTTTTCTTTATTTTTAGTGTGCGTCGCCGACGGCGGCGAAGGCTTGCTTTGTTTGCTCTCGGACTTTGTCACGTTTTCTGAATCTATCAGAGATCGAATACGCGGCTGGTACTACGAATAAAGTTAGAATCGTGGAAACCAAAACCCCACCGATCAAGCACAACGCCATCGGGCGCATTGTTTCCGAACCAGCACCCGTTGCCATCGCAGAAGGAACGGCTGCGGCGATCGTTGCGATCGATGTCATCAGGATCGGACGAAGACGAATTGGACATGCTTCCAATAAGGCGTTGTCGGCATTCAGTGCACCGCGATCACGAACCGTGTTCGTGAACTCAACCAACAAGATCGAGTTCTTTTTCACGATACCCATCAAAAGCAAGAATCCGATCGCTGAGTACATGTTCAAAGACTGACCTGTTAACAACAGGGCAAAGAATGCACCCGAGAAGCTCAGTGGCAACGCCAACAAGATCGTCGCGGGATCGATGAACGAGTTAAACTGAGAAGCCAAGATCATGTAGGCAATCACGATACCCAAGATGAACGCCAAGAAGAAACTTTGGATGGATTCTTTGAACGTTTTCGAAGAACCTTGTTGCTCGATCATGTAACCCGGCTCCAAAGTCTTTTTACCGATTTCTAAAATCTTGTCCATCGCTGCTTGCTGAGAAGCTCCGGCTTTTAAGTTTGCGGTGATCGTAATCGCACGTTGACGATTCATACGCGAGATACTTTGCAATGCCTTGGTCGTCTCTTGCGTTGTCACGCGAGAAATGGGAACCAAGTTCGCGCGGTTGTTTCCAATCAACAACTTTTTGATCTCGACCATCGCGTCTTCTTTGTTATCCAACTTTACTTTGATGTCGTAGCGGTGACCACCGTCAGGATACTCCCCGGCTTTCACTCCCCCGATCAAAGCATTCACTGTTGTACCAACAGCCGCAATACTGACACCGTGCTGAGCAGCTGAAACGCGATCTGGTTTCACTTGGATTTCTGGCATACCCAAAAGGTAGTTGGAATCGACGTCGACCATTAAACCAGTCTTAGTCATTTCATCCATGATTTTTTGCGAGTAACCCGCAAGTTTTTCCCAGTCAGAACCCATGACAGTAAATTCAATCGGATAACCACGACCGCTTGAGAAACCACGTTGTGACATATCCATCAATACCGGGCGCACATCTGGGATTTTCGAAAAGGCTTCACGAGTCACCTGCATGAAATCCGTTTGGGTCATGCGCTTACCCGTTTTTGGATCTTTCGGACGCTCTTTGAATTCTTTCATCGTGATAAACATCATCGCGGTGTTGGCATCAGAAATACCACCACCGAAACCACCGATACTGGCAAAAACTTGCTTTACTTCAGGGCGAGCACGCAACCATTCCTCTGCTTGTTTTACTTGTGTATCCGTGTAAGCCAAAGAACTTCCCACCGGTAAAATCAATCGCGCTAGGAAAATGCTTTGATCTTGCGCTGGTGACATTTCTTTCACCAGGAATTTAACCGAGATGAACGACAAGGCCACGAACACTAATGAACCAATGATGACTTTCCAGCGCATTTGCAAGGTTCTGCGCAACCATCTTTCGTAGCCCACTTTCAAAGAATCCATGAAAGCTTCAAACGCTTTACCGATTTTAGTTGTACGCTCGCCGTGGTGAACAAAACCAGCACAACGCATTGGTGTGATCGTCAAAGACTCAACCAGGGACAAGAAGACGGCAATCGAAATCGTCACCCCGAATTGCATCAAGAACTTACCGATGATCCCCTTCATAAAGGCCACCGGAAGGAAGATCGCGATGACGGCTGCTGTTGCTGCCATAGCGGCAAATGAGATCTCACGAGCCCCCAGGATCGCGGATTCAATTTGTCCGTGCCCTTCTTCGTTATACCTAAAGATATTTTCAAGAACCATGATGGCATCATCGACGACAATACCGATCGCGAGAGTCAAACCTAGCAACGTGAAAGTATTCAAAGTGTAACCCAAGAAATACAAACCGATAAAGGCCCCCAACAAGGACGTTGGAATAGAAAGTAAAACGTTGAACGTAGCAGACCAAGAACCCAAGAAGGCCCAACAAACCAAAGACGTCAAAACAACGGCCAAGATCAAGTGATGCGTCAACTCGCCCACGGATTTTTCGATGAACTGAGTGCTGTCAAAGTTCACATGAATTTTCATACCTTCAGGCAATTGCGACTGAATTTCTTCTGCCTTAGCCTTCACCGCTTTGGCCACGGCCACCGCATTCGTGCCACGCTGTTTACGAATACCCAAACCCAATGCTGGTTCGCCGTTAAAGCGAGAAATACGAGTGATGTTATCAAGACCCATGCTGACATCAGCCACTTGGCCGATTTTCACCATGTTCGTTGAATCTTGAATCAAAGAACCTGCGCGACGGCTGATCACGATGTTCTTAAACTCTTCGATGGTTTTTGCTTCACCCATCGTACGCACGTTGAAATTGCTTTTCTTGGTTTCAATGTAACCACCGGGAACTTCAGAGTGCTCGGACTTGATCGCATCGATCACGTCGTTCACTGCGATGTTATAGCCAGGAAGTTTTTTAGTATTTACGAATACACGAAGCACTGGATCGGTGTAACCACCCAGGAAAATATCGCCCACACCATCCACCGTGGTAAAACGATCTTTCAAATAGTCGCGTGCGTATTTCATTAAAAATTCAAGGTCGCCCTTGTCGTAAGTAAGTGCCAACCACAAGATGGGTTGGTCATCGGGATTGGTTTTTGAAATAGTCGGTGCATCGACGTTGTCAGGAAGTAATCGCTGCGCACCTGAAACTTTTGCCTGAACATCTTGCAAAGCGAGATCGATATTGCGGTCCAAACTAAATTCTACGGTAATTGTTGCAGACCCAGTTTTACTGCTGGAAGTGATACTTTGGACGCCTTCGACACCCATCAAAGCACTTTCAATCACGTCAACAACCTGAGTCTCCATTACTTCTGGAGCCGCACCATCCAACGTTACGCTGACCGACACTGTGGGAAAATCCACGTCAGGTAATTGGCTTAAACCCATTCTTGAAAACGAGATCAAACCGAAAATCATCAATCCAAACATTAACATCCATGCGAAGACTGGGTTCTTAATGGATATATCCGAAATGCGCATTCCTTCTCCTTGGAACAAAGACTCGATCAGTGTAACTCAGCACATCCTAACCAACCATGAACATCTTTCAACAAAAGATAACTCAAGACTTTGATTTTACTCAGCCTTCATAAGGCCACCTAAGCAATACTTAGGTGGCTAATCAGTGATTGACATGACTGGTCTGGCGGACTATTTCTTTTCGGCAATAGTGCCACTTCTGGAGGCTTTCATGTCGACTGCTCGTTACGCGAGTTCATTCTTGTTCGCTACTCTAACGTTCGTTTCCGCAATTGGTTGGTCGCAAGCGACTTCCACATCCCTAAGAGATGCTGCTCTTGCAGAAACTTCTGCCAAAGGTACAGCTCAAAAATATGCATCCGATGCTCAGACAACTGGAATGTTGGTTTTGAAAGATCCAAAACCAGAAATCGTCACACGTCCTTGGCAATACTTCGCAGGTTTCACAGCTCAGCAATTCCAAGCTAAAGGAACAGTGACAACTGAAACTGCAGGAACTTTTGATTTGAGCCAAAATGATCAAACATTTATGCCGGGCCTCACATTCGGCGTGATGACACCTGAATGGAACCTAAAAAATATTTTGATCAGCGGTGGCGTTCGTTTCGATGCTTCCATGGCGACACAAAATGCGGCGGTAACATTGCCTTCCGGCGCAACAATTGATGACGCACGTTTAAACACGACGATGGCATCACTTGGACCGGTTTTGAATATTAGCCACGCGAAAGTATCTTGGTTGGCACTAACGTTCACTCCGCAATATGGAAACTTGAACTACACGCAAACTTCTTCAAACGATTTTGCGCACTTCTCCAAACAAGCTTCTTACTTGGCGATGAACTATGGGTTAGACTTCCGTTTGACAAAAAAATGGTCGGTTTTCACTGAATGGTCACAAAGAGAATTGCGTGATCAAAATCAGGAAATCGCTCTTGAAAAAGACAACTTTGAATTAGGAACTAGAGTGTCATGGTAAAAAAAATCATTCTTCTTCTTTGTGCAACTTCGACTGCTTGGGCGCAACAACCTGTTGCCGCGCCTAAAGTCATCACTCTGACACAGAAAAAAGTGGCAGAGTTGGCTTTACAGCAAGGCTACCGCACCAAAGAAGTAAACCTTCAGTATCAACAATTTAAGCTTCCCTATGCTGAAACTCTGGCTAGGTACGATTGGCTTCTTAATGCAGCCACTGGTTACGAGCAGGACAAGCAAGCGCAACTTTTAACATCACCTACGCTGGATCCACACAACAAGATCGAGCGCTATAACACGACGTTCTCGTTGCAAAAGCCTTTCACGACAGGAACATTGGCAACGCTTGAACTAAACCGCCTGTCCCTAAACGCAGACTATGATTCAGCAATCGCAACGCCTCCTCCGAGCAATCAAACTTTGGATCGCGCAGGGATCATCCTTGAGCAAGCGATCTTGGGTAACTTCTTCGGTGTGGCTGACCGTGGGACTGTGAATGCAGCAGAACAAAACTACCAAGCTTCCGAAATCCTTCGTGCGAATGATTTAGAAAACGTGGTGTTGGAAGCTGTTCGCCAATTCTGGCAGGCATATATCGCTCAGGAAAACTTCAGAGAGGCCGTCAGCGCTCGTGACCGCTATAAAAAACTTGTGGAGACAGTTCGCAGAAAAACTTCTTTGGGTTACTCCAACCCAGGAGACTTGCCGCAAGCTCAAGCCGAACTTGAAACTCGCGAACAAACTGTGAAGCTGACTTCGACAGATTACCTAGCTTCTGTTGAGAATCTTTTGACGGCACTAGCTCTAGATCCAAAATCTGAAGTGAAATTTGAAATGAGTGCCGCGCTTCCGGCTATGCCAAGCTTGCCTCCAAAAGCCACTGAAGATTTGCGTGCGATCCGTTCGCAAAAATTGAAAGTCTCTGCCGCAGAAGAAAGCTTAACCGCTTCCAAGTCTTTGTCTTACCCGACTTTGAATGTTGTGGGTAAAGCTTATACGACGGGCGTGGGTGAAAAATCGGAGGATTCTTACTCTGAAGTGACTGGCGGCTCTCGTCCTGATTACTACATCGGTTTGAGATTTGCTTACAACTTTGGATCAGACATCCAAAACGAACGTATCGTTTACAACAAATTGAATCGCGATCTGGAACAAACACGTTTGCAACGTCAAATGGTGGAAGTTGTGGACGCGAACACACAAGCTGAGCGTAAGGCTCAAGCGGCTTACTCGATTGCCCAAAGCGCCGAGAAGCAAAAAGGCTTCCGCGAGAAAGCAGTCACGGAATTGAACCGTTCCTACTCTCAAGGAAGAACTGATATTAATAATTTGATCATTGCTCTGAACAACTCATTTACAGCGGAGATTCAATACATCACTGCAGTAGGTAACTACCACATCGCTCTAAATGAGTGGGCAGCAGCAAGGGACGAACTTATTCCTGACGAACAGCCGTCAGAAGACAAGAAATAGGCAGGGGATTTTATGTTGAAGAAAATTATTTTAACTTTGAGCGTATTAAGCCTGGCTGCTTGCGCGTTCAACAATGACGAGTCAAGCGCTAACAAAAGAAACAAAAAGCTAGCTGAAGAAAATGCTCGCGCTGCCGCGATCTTTTCCAAAGTGGAAGGTTCCTACCAAGGAAACTTGATCCGTGAAAACGGTGCCACTGAAGTTATTGAAATTAAGCTGGTTGGACTTTCAGTAGAAACTGGCGCCAAGAACGACGATGGCTCCGCAATCAACCAATACCTTCAAACAGCGGTATACACTCGTATCTCCCCGTCATCTGCATCCATGACTGGCTTGTCAGCCAATTATACTGCTGAACTGGGAACACTGACGATTACGAACCCTGCTAAAGATATCAATAACGATGACGTTCATTCAATTACGGCAACTATTAAAGACGGCATCATGAATGGTGTGGTTGTATCTAAAGCTGGCATCATCGGTCGCATGTCTTTGAAATTCGTCATCGGTGGTTCATCGAACGGTGGCAACGGTTCTGACGAACAATACTATGACCGTCTTCGCCAAAAATACGCGAAGATCTCTGGTATGTACTATGGTTGTGTGATCACAACGAAGGACATGACTCAAAGAGGTGTTCCGAACTACAAAGCGAAAATGACTTTGTCCGTGTTCGAAGAGAAAGTTGTCGGAAAAGACAAAACAACTCGTCCCACTTTGGTTGGAACATTCCTAAGAAATGACGACCCAGACGAGTTCTTAAGAGCGGCTCTTAGCGGCGAATACCGCGACGACTTGGTTCCTGCAGCCCTTAACCTTGACGGTAAGTACACGGGCCAAACAAATGGCTATGTGACTGTATTCAAAGGCACTCTTTCTGCAGACGGCGACTATGTTGCAGAGTACTCCAGCAACAACTTCGGTTTTGAAGGCAAAATGTACTTCAAACGCGGCAAAACATACCCAGCGAAATGCGCCAACGTTTCCCGCTAATATCGAAAAGATCTAAAGCCTAAAAACAAAAACCCAGCTCTCAACAAGCTGGGTTTTTTATTTTCCCAAATTCTCCCAGCAAAATTAGAAGCGAAATCCTAAGACAAAATTCCGATCTGCGGTGAAGGCGGCAAGCCAAAGCCTGCATGCAGCCGACCTCCGTGGGCGCCACGACGGCGCGCACTCGCCGCAGGCGAGCCACGGCTGAGCCCGGACGGCGTGTCGGCGGAACTGCAGGCTTTGGCTTGTCGCCTTCACCGCAGTACCGAGAACCAAGTTGTTAGGATTTGCCTTCTAATTGCGACCATCGGTCGTAGAGGCGTTCGATCTCTTTTTGCAGAGTCGCGATCTCGGTGTAAAGCTCTTGCACCTTCTTGGCGTTGCTAGCGACTTCAGGAAGCATGCTTTGGGTTTGCGCGGTCTGAAGCTTTTCCTCAAGACCCGCAATCGTCGCTTCCATATTCTCCAGCTCGAACTTTTCTTTGAAGCTTAGCTTTTTAGGTTTCCCGGAAGCGGCTTTCGCCTCTTGCTTTTCTTCCTGTTTTTTAGTGGCTTCGATCTCTTTTAGATCCTCAAACCACTCTTCCCATTGCAGGAATCCGGCAAAACGTTCCATCGTCATATTGCCATCTGGATTTTTATGAAGAGCGATGATGTCTTTCGCCACCTGATCCATAAAGTAACGGTCATGGGTTACCAAAATCACGGCACCATTGAATTCGCGCAAAGATTCTTCCAATACCGCCAGAGTTTGCACGTCCAAGTCATTCGTTGGCTCATCCAGAATCAAAACTTGCGCTTCATTCAACATCAATTGAGCGATACGCAGACGGGCTTGCTCCCCACCTGACAGTTTTTCGACTGGCATATCCATTTGTTGGCGATTGAATTGGAAGCGCTCCAAATAGCTGCGGGCATAGACGTAAGAACCTTGATAGTGAACATAGTCACCATCAGGACAGATATTTTTCAAAACGGATTGCTGGGGATTCAAAGTCTCGCGGTTTTGTTCAAAGTACGCGACTTTCAAATTCTCGGCGCGCTTGACCTCGCCCATGTCCGGCTGTTCTTGCCCAAGCATGATGCGAATCAAAGTGGACTTACCACTCCCGTTATCCCCCAACAAAGCCATGCGGGTTTTTGGATTTATCAAGTAAGTAAAATCCTTAAACAACAGACGGTCATCATAAGCTTTGGTGATATGAGAAAGCTCGATCAGCTTTTGAGGATTGCGATCGGCATCTTTAAATTCAATTTTTACTGTGCGGTTGGCGTTTTTCGAAACCAAGTCCGACACGTCATCTTTCAATGTGTGGGCACGATCGATACGGGCTTTTTGCTTCGTCAAACGGGCCTTCGCCCCACGACGTAGCCACTCGGTCTCACGACGAAGAGTGTTCTTCATCGTCAATTCTTTGGCTTCTTGACCCGCCATCATCAATTCTTTGGATTCCACATAGGCCGAATAATCGCCCAAGGTCACAAACAGATAGTTCGGATTTTTAGGATCCAAATCAAAGATCTTGTTCGTCACACGCTGTAAGAACAAGCGGTCATGGGTGATAATCAAAGTTGCAAATTGAGCTTTGGCCAAAAATTCTTCCAGCCACATGATACTTGTTACGTCCAAGTGATTCGTCGGCTCATCCAGCAACAAAAGCTGCGGATTGCGCACAAGTTCGCGAGCCAAAGCCACGCGTTTTCTCCAACCACCGGAAAGATCTTCCACCAGGAACGTGTCACCGAACTGAGAAAGCTCCAAACGAGCCATCCACTCATAAGCAGGTCCGATCACTTCGTTGTAATCGTTGTCCGCCATAATCGCATCCAGGATCGAAACGCCAGGATCAAAGGAAGGCGTTTGTTCCAGGTAACCAATCGTCAAACCTTTGTTCATGGTGACTTCACCACCGTCAGGCTTCATACGACCTGCGATGATTTTTAGAAGCGTAGATTTACCAGCCCCATTCGGTCCGACTAAACCAATGCGGTCGCCTTCATCAATCCCCAGACTGACGTTTTTAAATAGAGTTTTTCCCGCGAATGATTTTTCGAGCTTATAGGTACTAAGTAATGGCATGGAGCCAACCTACGCTGAAACGTGTCAAGATTCAAGCGACATACCGCTCTAACACCCCGCTCGAAACAAAGAGCACTTGGAACGGGCAAGATTTTCTTGGGCTTCGGAGATCGTGATCCACGTCGAAATGCAAAACAGTAAGACTAGCAATCCTATCACACGTCCTGTGCGCATAGTTCCTCCTGATTTTATCGCTTTGCACTCATTCTGCGCAAAAATGTGAGGGAAACCAACCACAGGCAGTTTGTTTTGATAATTCGCAATTATTTTTAGAATAACTGTGTCGGCTGACTATTCGACTTCCAGATGTCGCTCTTCCAGCATTCGTAGGTAATCTTCACGATCAATCAAACGTCCCCCGAATTGCGCCACCACCGGCGTGACCATTTGCACATCCATCCACTCATGTCCAAGCTGAGTCAAATGTTCAACCAAAAACCACAGAGCTAATTTGGAAGCGTTGGGTTTTTTATAAAACATACTTTCACCGCTAAAAACACCTTCTACCAGGACACCGTAAATGCCACCGATCAAAATATTGTTTTCGCGAACTTCAATGGACAAACCGAAGCCGGCTTTATTGAATTCATGGTAGGCACGTTTCATCACCGGTAAGATCCAAGTGCCATCCTGCCCCGGCCGAATCTGATTCGCACACTCGCTCATGACGTGATCAAAATCTTTATTAACCGTATAGGTGATCTGCGGATTTTTACGACGAAAGCGTTCCAAACTTTCAGGCACGTGAAACTCTTTGAAAATTAAAACCCCGCGTTTTTCAGGAGAAAACCACAGCATCGGAAAGCCGACCTGGGGCCAAGGAAAAATTCCTTTGGAATAAGCCGTGTACAAGGTTCCGACATCTAATTTTCCACCGACGGCCAAAATTCCTTCGGCCATCGTATCGCGCGGATCTGGAAAATCGACTGATGAGTGGAACCTTGCCAAACTTTACTTTCCTTTTGCTTTATACGTCAGGCGATAGATCACTCCTGCTTTGTCGTCAGAAATCAGGACTGAACCGTCTTCCATAACTTCGACATCCACCGGGCGTCCAAATACGTCGCCACCTGCTTGCAACCAACCTTCCACCAAAGGTTTTACGTTGGTGATCTTGCCATCTTTCACTTGAGCAAAGCCTACCATATAACCTTGAGGGATCGTGCGATTCCAAGAACCGTGTTCAGCGTAAATGATACCGCCTTGATACTCGGAAGGAAACATTTTCCCGTTATAAAAACGCATTCCCAAAGCGGCGACGTGAGCACGCAGTTCGGCCTCGGGAGCTTTAAAGGTTTTGCAGTCTTTACCTTTGCCGAATTCTTTGTCCTGAATGTTTTTGCCATGACAGAATGGGAAACCAAAATGCTCCCCCACTTTTGTCAGATGATTGATCTCGTCCGGCGGGGAATCTTCGCCGTACCAGTCACGACCGTTATCGGTAAACCATAAATCTTTGCTGACCGGATCCCAATCAAAACCCACAGTATTGCGCACACCTTCGGCCACGACATCTTTGCCAGTTCCATTGACGTCCACACGGTAAATGCGCCCGTACTCTGTACCCAAATCACAGATGTTGCACGGAGCTCCCACGGGAACATAGAGTTTGCCATCGGGACCAAAGCGAATGAACTTCCAACCGTGATGCGTGTCTTTTGGAAACTTTTGCGGCAATTCACGAATGAATTTTTGTGGTCCGTTGATTTTCCCAGGAATTGCGTATTCCAGTATACGCGGCACTTCCGCAACGTAAAGCTTTCCATCTTTAACGGCGACACCATTTGGGGTATCGAGCTTATCAGCAAAAACCTGAGCCTTGCCGTTTTGGACCAGATAAACTTTGTCTTTCGCGCGATTGCCGACGAAAAATCTTCCGCCTGGCGCTTGGGCGATCGAACGCGCATCGGGAACCGTTGCCCACACTGAAATTTCAAATCCCGGAGGAAGTTTTAATCTATCGAGCGGCAACTTTTCGGCAGCGTGCAGATTCAGGGCGGTGAAAAGAGCAGCTGCTCTGATGAGGGCTTTTGAGAACGATAACAACATAGATCCTCCTTAAAAAATCCACAAAGGCTTAATCTATACGACCTCACACACGCCGAGAAGCGCGGCCCGTCTATTTTTGATTATCTACACAGATGTCGCACTTGCCGCACGGAATTTCGTGTTTGTGTCCGAAGTAATGATAGATGTAATTCATCCGACACTCTTTATCTTGAGTGGCCCACCGAACCATTTCTAACAATTTTGAATTTTGTGCCTTCAAAATTACCGGACCATTTTCAGCTGCAAACTGCTCGGCTGTTGGAGCTTGAATACATTGATATGGGAATGGATCATCGGATTTTTGCAGGCAACCCCAACGTTCCAAAATACTGACGGCGGCCTCGGGACGGAAATCGCGGCGGTTGCGGAAATTCATTTGTTCTCTTAGGAAATCAAATTTTTCCTGATTTACACGCAAGCGATTTTGTTCGATCAGATCATATATTTTAGAAATGAATTCTGGTTCTGGATGAGACCACTTCAAAAATTCCATTTGAATACTGACGTCATCCTGATCATACAAAAGATGACAAAAAGATTCCTGCCCATCACGACCCGCGCGACCGACTTCCTGAAAATAACTTTCGAGCGCACTGGGAATTTCCGCATGTACCAACAAGCGCACATTGGGTTTATCAATGCCCAAGCCAAATGCGGGAGTCGCCAACATCAAAGGTGCATCTTCATTAATAAATGCTTTTTGATTGCGCTTGCGATCCTGCGGCGAAAGATCGCCGTGGTAAACCAAATGCGGAACTCCCGCGCGATTCAATTCTGCCGAAATTTTACGCAACGTTTGAATCAGCGAGCAGTAAACGATACCGGAGCCCGGTTGTTGATAACGAAGTCCCACGATCGCGCGGATTTTATCGTCAATGCCGTATAAATCGTGAACTCGCAAAGCCAAGTTCGGTCTTTCAATGCCCGCCGAAATAATCTCGGCATCCGGAATATTTAATTTAGTCAGAATATCTTTTTGAACTTCCGGTGTGGCCGTTGCCGTTAACGCCAGTGTCGGAGGGTTTCCAAGCAAAGCTCTGAACTCCCCCACTCTGGAATAATCGGGGCGGAAGTCATGCCCCCACTGCGAAATACAATGGGCTTCGTCCACCGCCAAAAGTTGGATTTTACGGCCTTCGATGGCTTTTAAAAATTCAGGTTTGCGAAAACGCTCGGGAGTCACATAAAGAAGTTTATAATCGCCCTTAGCCAACCGGTCTTGACGGCTTTCCCGCTCATCTCGCGTTAAAGCGGAGTTTAGACAAGTGGCCGAAATCCCAAGGTCTTTGGCCTTAAACACTTGATCCTGCATCAAAGCGATCAACGGAGAAATGACGATTACTAGGCCTTCTCGGATTTTCGCAGGGAACTGAAAACAAAGGGATTTTCCCATGCCCGTGGGCATTAACGCGAGGAGGTTTTCGCCTTGCCATACTCGGCCTAAAATCGCTTCTTGTTCGCCGCGAAAAGTGCTAAATTCGAAGTTCCTAATCAGGAGATCGTGGAGGTCCATCATGCCACCAAGCTTACGCTAACCCAGCCTAAACAGGCACGTTCCGAGCCATTGAGGTTGCGCCGTGTCAATGTTATATTCTGGGCCCCATCATTTGCATCTATATGTAATCGATGATAATTCGAGTACTTTCAAATTAGTAACTAAGTCTTAAACGACCAATTAAGAAGGGTAATATTATGTCCAAAAAGTGGAATATTGATATGGTCAGAAACATCGGTATCTCGGCTCACATCGACTCGGGAAAAACGACGACTTCTGAGCGTATTTTGTTCTATGGAGGCCGTATCCACGCCATCCACGAAGTTCGTGGTAAAGACGGTGTTGGTGCAACAATGGATTCCATGGATCTTGAGAGAGAAAAAGGTATCACTATCCAGTCTGCGGCGACGCAAGTTCACTGGAAAGATTATACTATCAATTTGATCGATACACCGGGGCACGTGGACTTCACAGTTGAAGTTGAACGTTCTCTTCGCGTACTTGACGGTGCGATCCTTCTTCTTTGCGGCGTTGCCGGCGTTCAATCTCAATCCATCACTGTTGACCGTCAAATGAAACGTTACAACGTTCCTCGTTTGGCATTCGTTAACAAATTGGATCGCCAAGGTGCGAACCCATACCGTGTAACTGACGCTTTGATCGAAAAATTGCGCTTGAACGCTGTGATGATCCAAATCCCAATCGGTTTGGAAGATCAACACAGAGGTCACGTAGATTTGACTGACATGAAAGCTTACATCAACGAAGGCGATAACGGTGAAAACGTTAACGTTACTGAGATCCCACCAGATCTAGTTGAAACAGCTCAAAAATACCGTCAAATCATGATCGGTAAATTGGCTGACGTTGACTCTGCTATCGAAGAAAAATTCTTGATGGAAGAAGAACCAACGACTGAAGAAATTCGTGCAGCTATCCGTAAAGGCACTATCAGCTTGAAACTAGTTCCAGTTCTTTGCGGTTCCGCATTTAAGAACAAGGGCGTTCAACGTTTGATGGATGCAGTTACGTACTACCTTCCGTCTCCTGCCGAGAAAAAAGAGCAAGCTCTTGATCTTAACAAGAACGAAGAAAAATTTGACTTGTTCCCAGATCCAGCGAAACCGTTGGTTGCTTTGGCGTTCAAACTTCAAGAAACTCCATTCGGTCAGTTGACATACATGCGCGTTTACCAAGGTAAAATGGGCAAAGGTGATTTCATCATCAATCAAGTGAACAAGAAATCTGTTAAGATTCCTCGCTTGGTTCGTATGCACTCGGACAAAATGGAAGATATCGACGTATCTTACGCTGGTGACATCGTAGCATTGTTCGGTATCGACTGTGCTTCTGGTGACACTTTCTGTGACGACAGAATCCAGGCATCTATGCAATCTATGCACGTTCCAGATGCAGTTATCTCTTTGGCAGTTGCTCCTAAGGACAAAACTGCTGCGAATAACTTCTCTAAAGCGTTGCAAAAATTCCGTAAGGAAGACCCTACTTTCCGCGTTGCTCGTGACGAGGAATCAAATGAGACTATCATCTCTGGTATGGGTGAGTTGCACTTGGAAATCTACGTTGAGCGTATGAAACGTGAATTCAACTGTGAAGTTATCGTTGGTCAACCTCAGGTTGCTTACCGTGAGACGATTTCTGCAGCAGCTGATTACGATTACACTCACAAAAAGCAAACGGGTGGTTCTGGTCAATACGCGAAGATCGTGGGTAAAATCCTACCTCTTCCTCCACAAGAAGACGGCGCAGTCTTCAAATTCGACAACAAAGTTGTCGGTGGTCGTATCCCTAAAGAATTTATCCCTGCTGTTGAAGAGGGTTTCAAAGAGCAAACTGTTAAAGGTCCATTGATCGGCTTCCCGATCGTTGGTGTTGAAGTTCAGTTGGAAGACGGCGCATACCATGACGTCGACTCTTCTTACATGGCCTTCAAAATTGCGGCGATGGCTGCTCTTCGTGAAGTTTATCCTCAAGCTAAACCAACAGTTCTTGAGCCGATCATGAAGCTTGAAACTGTAGTTCCAGACGAATATCAAGGTTCAGCGGTTGGTCAAATCAACCAACGCCGTGGTTCTATCGTTGGTACAACTGCATTCGACGGTAACTGTGTTATCGAGGCGGAAGTTCCATTGACAGAAATGTTCGGTTACTCAACTGACCTTCGTTCTGCAACTAAAGGTAAAGGTGAGTTCTCTATGGAATTCGCGAAGTACGCTGCTGTACCTCGTAACATCCAAGAAGAGCTTGTTAAGAAATACCAAGCTAAGCGCGCAGCTGAGCAAAAGTAGTTCTTTCTCTTACTTAGAGATTCAAAGCCCTGGTGGAAACACCGGGGCTTTTTTTTGCCTTTTTCCCGGGGAATCGGGATCGAGTCGGTGCCCATTGAAGAAGGCTGTTCTTCGTGCGGCACGCCTTCCAGGCTCAACGGTGCCCGCCTATGGCGGGTTCGCGCATCCATGCGCCACCGAGGCCGCACTGCGCACAGCCTTCTTCAATGGTCCCCGCCTCGCACGACTTTTTCGGTAAAAAGGTAAAATACAATCCCCGGTGTTTGCGGGGATTTTGGTTCTGCGTTCGCGGTGCGAACTGCATTTGTGGTTTTGGGAGAATGGGACTCGTTCGGCGTCCTGGGGAGTTCGTCACGCTTTTGTTTAGCGAAGGCGAAGCTTAGCGGATTAGCGGTTGGTGTTGGTGTAGAATACTTGGGTGGCGTAGCCGTTGTAGAGGCCTATGCCTAGAGATTTATAATTTGGGCTTAGGATGTTGTCTCGGTGGGCGGGGCTTACCATCCAGCCTGTTACCACACTCTCTGGGGCGTAGCCTTGGGCTATGTTTTCTGCGCAGCCGGATTGGATGTTGAAGCGTTTGCATCTTTGGGCGAAGGTTTCGTTTGAGCGGTCGTGGCTTAGGTAGTTTTTGTCGCTCATGTCTTTGGATTGTTCATAGGCCATTTCGGTGCAGGCTTGGCAATATACGAGGGCTGCTAGGCCGTTGGCTGCGCGTTGGGTGTTTGTGGCTTTGAATACCAGGCATGTGTTTGCATCCATGTTGTAGCAACCGTCGCTACCCGCGCTTGGTAAAGTTACGCTGCCGCCACCGGCGCCCTGGCTGGAATCTATTCCTAATACGGAGGCTGCTTCGAAGCCTCCGTTACAGGCTGCTAGTGATAGCGTCAGTGCGATGAGTGTGAGAACTTTCTTGTTCATAAAGTTAAGGCTAACTAAAAAATAAATTACTAGGTCGAAAATCGTTCATTTTCTCAGGGCGAGGCTATGCCGTCCACGACGTTGGCAGTTTCGGAATAGTTCGAGGACATATCCCGAACAACAATCTGAAAATCTCAAAGTGAGATGCTCCCAAAGCTGTTGTTTGGGTCAACAAAATATCCAAAACTCCGATAAGTAATCATATGTACGTGAGTGGTTTTGTACGATTTCTTTCTCTACTCATATTCTTGGCATTTTGCGTGGGTTGCACCATCGATGCAAACCTGTACGATGGGCTTATCACTTTACCTTCAGTCGATACGCCGGCACCCGGAGTTTATTCTTCCAAAGCCTCTCGATCCCTTTATCCCAGCAATCGTCGTGTTCGCAATACTGCAACCACTCTGCAAGATGGTCGCATTTTGGTAATTGGTGGCGTCTCATTAGACTCATCCATTGCTGCCCTCAAGAGCGTGGAGATTTTTGACCCCACGACTTCTCGGTGGACCGATGCTGCACCCCTTGCGCAGGCTCGCGCTCGTCATACAGCGACTTTGCTTGGTAATGGTAAAATTTTGGTGGTTGGTGGATCTGATCAATCGACCTACTATGCGACGGCTGAACTCTTTGATCCGTCAACGAACACTTGGAGTTCTGCAGGCACAATGACCGTGATGCGTTCAGATCATTCCGCGACACTGTTGCAAGACGGTCGTGTCTTGATTGCTGGCGGCGCCACCAGTGCAGGGTCTTTCACTGCCTCCATGGAGATTTATGATCCAGCAACAAGTTCTTGGAGTTCAGCCGGAACAAATTTACCCGAGCCACGCATGAATCACGCCGCTGTTTTATTGAACAGCGGGAAAGTATTTTTTGTAGGCGGGCAAAACCCACCGGTGGTTTTAACTACGACCGCAATTTATGATCCCATGGGCGCACCGACTTGGGGAGCTGCCCCTACCTTAACAACAGGTAGGGCTTATTTGACCGCCTCACTTTTAAAAGATGGTCGAGTGGTCGTAATCGGCGGTATTGCGAGCACTGGCAATCCTTCCCCACTCGTGAATATCTTTGATCCCTCTTCACCCGGTTCATTTTCGTCTGGAACAAGTTTGTCCACCGCCCGCTACGGGCATACTGCAACTGCCGTGGACAATCAGGTGATCGTCACAGGTGGCTTTTCTAACAACAGTGCTTCCGCAGCTTTGGATGATTCCCTTATTTACAATGCGGGCTCAAATACTTGGTCTTCACTGGGCACTCTAAGAAATGGTCCGCGGACTTTGCACACAGCAAATCCTTCTGGCGATTACTTATATTTATTGAATGGCAGAGACGGAAATTCCTCTCCCGTTAACATGTTTGAAAAAATTGATATCAGCAAATTTTCTTGGAAACTTGAAGGCAGCATGGCTACTGATCGGGCTATCCATGTAACTCTCGCACTACCAAACGGGAAAGTTCTTGTAGCTGGAGGGCTCTCCAATCCGTCCAACACCGCATTTACGTATTTAGATTCCAGTGAAATTTTCGATCCAGCCACGGGGTTATGGAGCGCGGGCCCGACTCTGCCTATGAAGAGAATGTGGTCTACGGCCACCCGTCTTAATGATGGACGATTTCTGATTGTCGGTGGAGTTGATGAAACAATGACAAGAATAACTTCCACGCTTTTCTACACCCCGTCCTCGAACTCATGGACCGCAGGGCCTCCGATAGCAATGGGACGTATCGGCCATAGCGCCAGTCTCCTACCAGACGGTCGAGTCATCATTATGGGCGGAAATGAAAACACAGGAATCTTTCCACCTTCAAATAAAACGGAGATTTTTGATCCTACGACCAATCAATGGACTGCAGGTCCCAATATGCTAACTGCAGTCTCAGAACACACAGCCGTGACCTTGAATGATAACACAATTCTTCTCGTGGGTGGTCTTACGACCACCACGCTGAACTCTGCTTCAGCTGTCGTTCAACTTTACAATCCGACAACGAATTCATTTACAGCAAAAGCCTCCCAATCCGTGGGACGTTATCAAGCAAGTGTTGCACTTCTTCCTTCAGGCAAGGTGCTCTCCAGGGGCGGGATAGACTCCTCTCAGACAATTCTTGCCAGCAGCGAAATTTATGATCCTAACACCGACGCGTGGACTGCGGGACCCAATCTCAACATTGGTCGACGCGCACACAATTCAATATCTTTGCCGAGTGGAAAAATCTTAATAACAGGTGGCGCAACTAGCAATGTCTCTCCTTTAGCTCCCGCCGCCAGCAACGAAATCTATGATCCTGTTGCGAACACTTTCACGGCCGATAAAGTGAGCTTCACGAATGTGCACTCTTTAGGTACCTTGGTGAAACTGCCGGATGGAAAAATTCTGATGGCCGGTGGGGTCGATCCCAATTACACTGTCGCTACGACTGAAACTTATACAGAAGGTCAACTGAATGTCTCTTGGATAAGCAACACGTATTTGCTGCAAGGGCGAGGAGCAAATACATCGACCGTGCTTAAAAGTGGCAAGGTCCTTTTCACGGGGGGCCAACGTCTTGCGGAGGCCGCGGTCCTAACAGAGACGTCGGTTATTTTCGATCCAGACACAAATACGATGATCGCGGGTCCCAATATGACAGAGTCACGTGCTTATCACACGGCGACTTTACTTCCATCTGGCAAAGTTTTTATCGCTGGCGGCATAAACATGACGACAGGTGAATCTTCTACGGGGGAAATTTACGATCCCACCACCAATGCCTTCACTCTTATTACACTGCCAAGGGCGCGTTACCTTCATTCCGCTTTTGTTTTACCTAATGGACGCCTTCTATTAACAGGTGGAGTGAACAGCTTGGGAAATCCTTTGGAAAACGATGTCTATGATCCAACGACGGGAACTTGGAGCAGACTCGCAGACCGCCCCTCGCCTGATGCGATTGAAGTTGTTTATCCTTTGAATGATTCCGAGTTCTTACTCTTAGGAGCTTTCGGAACTAAGAAATACAACTCCACCACGGACACATGGACTTCCCTTGCCACTTCGCCTATCAGTCGAACATTTCCGACCGTCTCCCGATTGAAGTCGGGTCTTATTTTTGTGGCGGGAGGAACCGACGGTGGTACCGGAAATCCCTCTGACGCCGTTGAAATCTATAATCCCGATACCGACACGTGGACATCAGTTGCGAGCTTAGATGTTCCACTTGTTGCAATGACCTCCCAAGCTTTACCTGATGGCAAAGTGGCGATCATCGGTGGCAATCAAAGTATCTCGCAAAGTCTCGCAGAATCAGCTGTTAGAATTTATGATCCGTCGAACAACCAGTGGAGTTTCGGTACTCCACTGAGCGAAGCACGTTTCTCTCATTCATCAGTGGAAATGTTAGATGGGCAAATCGTTATATTTGGCGGGGCAAATCTGACCTTTGGTATGCTTCCATTTTGGGAAACTCTAAACTACTAAAGAATACAATCCTCGTTGCTAGTACATCAATTTCAAAGTGAGCATCGCGGAGGCAATCGTACCGGTGCCTTTGGTGGTGCCGGCGGTGGTCGTCGTGTTAAGTTCTGTGGTCGAAGAGCGTCCAACATATTCGATGACTATATGCTCTCCGATAAACCATCCCACGCCCAGCATCGCTCCCATGCCGCCTTTAGCTTCGTAACTGCCCAGGAAGGTGGAGGCCGGTTTAAAATTCACCGCGCCATAATTCAACGCCAAGGGGATATAAAAGGAATCCCACCGATAAAGAGTACCGCCATAAATATTATGCTGCTGGTATTGAGAGGCCGCTCCAAAACTGGTCGTGCTCATACCATTATAGGTCAGCTTTTTTAATTCCCTGACGCCCCCGTATTCCAGGCCGCTGATAGCTCCCCAGGAATTTTTCGGGGCGTACCAGATATGAAGACTGAATCCCGAGGCTCCAGAGTACTCCATGTCGTAATTTCTGGTGGTCGTCGTTCCCGAAGTTGGAGTTTCTTCGTTTTTCAAAGCCACTAAAAAATTAGGGCTGTAACCGCCTCCAATACCGATCTTCCAGGCAGACTCCTCGGCGTGCACTTTTAAACCAGCAAGGAGAATCAGAAATACAAATACAAACTTCATAGGCGACTCCTTTTTATAGATAAACATTTGTTTGATTATAATAACACGATAAAAAATGTTGTCTGGGCGATGGTCTGGAAAAGTTAAACTTTGTCTCGTTTTACGCCGATGGAAACTGTGGAGAAAACATCATGGATCGTGATCAACTTATCGAAGAAATCAAAAAGCAGATTATGGAAGAGCTGAAGGGTGCAGCGTCCCCGCTCACCGACAAAATCTCTTCTGAACAAAAAGCCGAGATGGTGGAAATGAAAAACTCTGTGGAAAGTTCCGTAAAGGAAAATCCGTGGATGGCGGTGGGCATTGCAGCCCTTGCAGGCTTTATGATTGCCCGTCTTCTTTATCGCAGGGAGGATTAGTTATGATGAAATTTATCTTACCTCTTTTGTCTTTCCTAATAGGTAACGCCAAAGGCTTTATCAAAGAACCGGCGGAAGCATTTTCGCAACAACTCGCCATGCGAGTGCGTTCGTTGACGACTTTGTTGGTGGCAGTCATTGGCTCCCTGGCTTTAGGTTGCGTGGGACTTTCCCTGTTTATCGCTTCGATCGCTTCACAATTGGACAAGAATGAAGAATTCCATGTCTCTGGTGGAATGATCGTTTATCTGTGCCTGACTGTGGTTTCGATTGGCGTTTTGATTTATTCATTAAGCAGCAAAACTTGGATGAAGAGTCTGGGTTTTGAGGAAAAACCGTCGCAAGCAGCTTCCACCGGCAAACGCGCTTCGGGTGCTTTGGAAAATGCGGTGGCTCTTTTAGTGATGGATTATATCGACGAAAGGAAATCTCGTCGTGACGAACGTCCCCACTCTCGCGATTAATTATTTCTTAAAGCACAAATAAAAAAGGCAGCCTCGATGAGCTGCCTTTTTTATTTTAATTCTGTCCGGGAATTAGTAACCGTTACCACCATAGTAACCGCCATCTTCATCATACCCGCCACCGTAGCCGCCGCCATCATATTGACCGTCGTTATCTTGACGACTGCCGTCTTCATAAGGACCGTTGCCACCATCAAAAGAATCACCGTTGCCGCTGCACTCGTAAGATTCTTCTCTTGGGTCGCAACCTTCTGCGGGTTGAGCTGCGAATGCAGATGTGAATGGAGCAAAGATCGCAGCCATCATCAAAGCCATAACCAGATTTTTCATTCGTAACCTCCAAATTAAGAACCCCTGCTTATCACAGGGGACACACTTGGACTAATGAAATATAGTGAATCTTTAGAACGGAAAAAAAAACGCTGCAGAAATTCTCAAATGTTAACTGTTATCGGGCCAAACCATTCATAAATTCTAGAACCCGGTCGGATAATTCACGCGAGTTATTGATTCTTTGCACGGCACTTCCCGCTTCTTCTTTATCCGCAGCAGAAGGTTCATGATACTTTTGCAGATAACTTTCCACTTTAGAACCGAACACATGCCAATCAACTCCATCTTTGTCGGCACTTGGAAACTCAGTCAACACACCCATGCCACGTTTTGCATACAGACGCGAGCCTTCAGTTTTAGGATTAAAGGTATAAAGTGCCTGCCCACAAACAGATAAGTCGCAAGAGCGATTCTCTGGAAACATAGTTTGAATGGTTTCAGCAAATACTTCGTTTAATGCCTTCGCACGCAACTCTGCGCTCTTTGCCATAAAGAACTTCACCGGCTCATAGATTTCTCCGGCCTTCAAATAAACTGGTTGTCTTCCTACGAACTCACCATTCACCACGCGAGGTCCCACTTGTTGCATCGTGATGCCTTCCACAAGTGCAGGACGAGGCATTCTAAAACCTTCACCTAGGTATGCTTCCATTTTCAATAGGGGAACTTTATTCTCCCGTATCAAGGACGGATCTACGATACGATCCGATTGCGCTGTGGGATAATCGTTAAAGATCGTCGAACCAAACTTACCTGTGTACTCAACCCATTTGCCAGCGTCAGCATTAAAGATCTGGGCTTTTCCATAAGACGCGCGATTCAGCCCCATGGCCGCCAGCAACTCGCCAGAGTCTTTCTTCCGAACCATAACATAGTCTGTTGAGTTTAAAGTTTCCAGAACTTCAGAGAAGTCCGCCTTGATAAACGATTCACCCCAGTGACGGCGTTCGACGTATTCCGGGTAAATTTCTGAGATCAACTCGATCACCCAGCTTTTTTGCAACTCTTTACCTTTTGCAATCGCTGCCGAAGAAACTTGAGCCTTGCTTGCGAATTTGGTTCCGACCACGATCACAACCATGTCTCCACGATCATATTCTTCGCGAAAAGCAATTCGGCCCAGATTTGTACCTGATACGGATTCCACTGGAACTTCAGTGACTCGACTTTCTTTAGTGTAACTACGACCCCGAGCTAAATTCACGCCCGCCTTCATCTCCGCGCGATCGCTCGCGTCCCATTCTAAACGACGGCTATCAAATATCGCGTCGTACTCGGGATAAGTTTTACCAGATTTAATCACGGCCACGATTCGATCTAAATACTTGTGCAAAGCTTTGGAATAGGTAGCTTGATTTGGAAATTCATTTCTGCGCGGCAGATCGGGAACTTCAAACCCGCCACCCCACTCGGTTGTGCGGAAGGTGTACGGCCCCCCTTGTGGCGAGTGAGAAGAGATGTATTCATAACGAGTACTGGCCGCGGCTACCTCGGCCTGAATATCTGCCTGAATAAACCCAGGCAATTCATCGTTACGGCCAAGATTGGATTTCGCAAAATATTTACTTCCCATGGTGTAGAGACGACTGTCTTCACGTGGAGCTTGTACAAACTCACGAGGAATACTGCCCATGGGCTGCACAGGAGTTTTAGCTACTGGCATTGACTTGAGATAGCCGGTCCAAGATTTTGGTGGAAATGCAGATGAGTTCTCAGTGGCGTCGACAAAGATTCGACCACAGCTTTCAGCCCCATGGGAGAACGATCCCCACAGTAGCACCAGTGATACCCCCAGCAGGGTTCCTATGAATTGTCTAACAGCTGTATAAAGGCTAAACAATGCCACTGGTAAAAACCTCCAAATTCGATTTAAAACCCACCTGGTTAAAAGTGGTTTTCTCCTCTTATGGAGTTCAAATGGCATGCCCCTTCAGTGCACTATTTGATAACACCTGCCACGATCATTTTGGCCGCCCTAACGGCGTCTTGCTCAACCTGTTTGTATTCTGACTTCACTCTTTCGGAACAGATTTCGATGATGGCTCCGGTGATAATTCTTTGCACTGATTTGGCAGCGAAACGCAAATCCTCAGGGTTCAATTTCTCGCGCTTGTCAGCGGAGATCTGTAACTGAATGAAGGATACAATTCTATCCGCTCCAATGTTCGTCAGGTTCTCGTGAAGCTTGCGATAGCGATCCTGCTGCGACGACACCATAAAGAACAAGATCCACGCTCTTAAAGCCACGGGTTGTTCATGCGCCCAAGCCACCGCAGCACGAACGTATTCAGAGAACTGCACGTCAGGATCATTACTCTGAGAGAAGGCCGCAATAACGGCCGCCTGATACTGCCCGCGAATCAATTTCATCGTCGTTTCAAAGAGAGCTTCTTTGTCTGGAAAATAGTGACTGACCAGGCGGCGGCTGGTTTTCGCTGGGGTTGCCACATCGTCAAAGCTAACGTGTTCATAGCTGATGGCTGCATAAGCCTTAATGGCGCCTTCTAATATCTCAAGGCGACGCTTGTCTGCTTTAGAGAGCTCACGTGGGAACAATTCGGAATAGATCTGTCGCTGTGTCGATTTTTTGTCCATACCTAAACATTTTATACCAAGTTCACATAAAGTTCATAATTATTCCCAAATTGTGAATTTAAAATTCCCATTTTGGGAAATTGAGGGTACAACACAATGCATCAAGTAGCGAAAAACAATTATTAAAGGAGTTTTTATGAAGGTTCTTAAAACATTAGTTACATTGGCGATTTTGTCTTCTTCAACGGCTGCTTTGGCTCAATATGTACCTGCTCCGGCTCGAGCAGCTTGTTCTTTGGATGCATTAAGAGCAGCAAGCTTTATCGATGATTCCAGCTGGGGTAGCGACAGAAGTGAACCTTTGCGTGTTATTTCTTCGAAAGGTTCCTATAACTCTGCGACTTACCAAGTTTACTCACCGTTAAGCGGAGTAACATATACTGTCGAAATTTACCAAGCTAGAAAGTCTTTATCTTGTGTAATCACTAGCATCGTCACGGAATAATAAAAAAGTCTAAATAAGGAGACTGAAATGAAATCACTAATTATCGCTTTAGTAACTATGACTATCAGTACTTCAGCATTCGCAGCAGCGGCATCTCACGTCAACGCTGTGGCCTGTGGAATTGCCGTGAGCGAAAACGAATTTGTTGCGGAATCTCGCGCTTATTCAAATCCGGCCAATGACCAATATCTTAGCAATCCAGGAATTTTGGGAACTTTGCTTTTTGAACTAACAAAATCCGCAAAATCACCAGTCCTTAAGCGCGGCCGCCAATATTGCGTATGGGGCAAATTCATTGTTCCAGCAGATGGTTCAGAAGGTTCAGTTGAACCCTACAGTGTCCAAGAAAAATAATGATTAAAAAAAAGCCCGGTGATGAACCGGGGCTTTTTATTTGGAGTGAGCTATTTAACCGGAGCCACTTCATTCAGGAAATTCATGAAAACATCCCAGGATCTGTGATCGGCTTTTTCATTGTAAGCGACACCTTTGCTGGGATCATTGCCCGCGTCTTTTTGAGTGAAGGCATGAACTGCACCGGAGTAGGAGATGAATTGGTAATCGACTTTGTTTTCGTCCATTTCTTTTAGGAACGGCATCACTTGCGGATTTACATAGTTATCCATAGCTCCATGGAGAATCAATGTCGGCGCTTTGAAATTCTTAGCATCTTTCGGAGTTGGATTTGAAAGATCACCATGGAAACTTACAAAGCCCGCCGCTGGAACTCCTGCACGCCCCAACTCAAGTGCTCCCATGCCGCCAAAACAGTATCCGATCACAACGATGTGTTTTGGATCGACCTTTTTATTTTTCTTAAGCCAATTGAACGCGGCCATCTCGCGGGCGCGATAAAGTTTGCGATCATTTTTGTATTGGCCTGCCAGCTGTCCTGCGCCTTCCGTGGTGGTGGGGCGAATGCCTTTACCATAAATATCCACCGCGAAAGCCACGTAGCCTTTTTCAGCCAACATTTGCGCGCGCATTTTTTCGTTATTAGATAAGCCCATCCATTGGTGCACGATCATCACGGCAGGTCTTGGTGTCGTCACAGAGTCGTCATAGGCTAAAAAACCCTCAAGCTCAGTTTTACCTTCTTTATAATCGACGTTTTCAGTTTTAACGGCAGCCGATGCGGAGGCCGCCATCAGGATCAGAGCGATGCTGGATATAAGTGCTTTAAACATTCTAAACTCCTCTTGGTATATGACAAAAGTCTAAGTGGATAGGGTCAAGAGGTCAAAAGTCCCACCTCAGCTGTGATAAAGAACACCTGAGGAATCTAGCCCTGCGCGTTATAGACAGCATCCTTCAGGCGCATGCTATTATTATCGCAATGGAATACCACAGGCTTTGGCCAATCAAATTCTCCCTTTCAATCTCAACATTAGTTAAACATCTATGTCGTTACTTGTCCTTTTAGTTATATCTACTTTAACAATCTCATTCGTTTGCTCGATGTTGGAAGCCACGCTGCTGACTTCGACTTCGGCATATATCGCAGTCCTGGTTCGTGAAAACCGTCGCAGTGCCAAGCTTTTGGAACATCTAAAAGATAACTTGGACCGCCCGATTTCCGCGATCCTGACTTTGAATACGCTGTCACACACTTTGGGTTCGGCGGCGATCGCCTATCAAGTGCAGGCAATCTATGGCGTTGAAGCGGTGACTTTTGCGTCGTTTATTTTGACGTTTGCCATTTTGGTTCTCTCGGAAATCATCCCGAAATCCATTGGCGCGGCTCATTGGAAATCTTTGATTCCTTTCACGGCGTACACTATTCAGCTGATGATCATCTGCCTTTATCCCCTGGTGCTAATGTCCGAATACTTGGGACGTATGTTCCAGCGTCGTGACGAAGAACCGGAAGTCACTCGCGAAGAAATCCTGATGACTGCCGAAATGGGTGTTGAAGAAGGGACTTTGAAAAACAAAGAATCCAACATCATCAAAAATCTTTTGATGCTGGATAAGATTTATGTGTCTGACATTATGACTCCGAGATCTGTGTTCTTTGCCCTGGAAAAAGACCTGACAGTCGAAGAGGTTTTTAATAAGTACAAGCCTCTGCGTTTTTCTCGTATTCCGGTTTATCACGGAAGCCTGGATAATATCGTGGGCATGACTTATCGTTATAAAATTCACGAAGCTCTTTCCAACGACCAACATGAAAAAGTCGTGGGCGAGCTGGTCACTCCGATCTCTTCTATTCCAGAACGTATGACGGTGTCTCAAGTCCTGGATTATTTTATCAAAGAAAAAGAGCACATTGCCTTGGCTGTTGATGAATACGGTATCGTCGCCGGCCTGGTAAGTCTGGAAGACGCTGTTGAGACACTTTTAGGTGTGGAAATCGTCGACGAACTTGATTCCGTGGAAGACATGCGTAAGTTCGCTTTAGAGCAATGGCAGTTGCGCAAACAAAAACTGCGTAAGAGCTAATCCCCATGATCATCTATTACATTCCCTGTCCCGAGCAAAAGAGTGCTGAAAATATCGCTCGCACTCTTTTGCAGGAAAAACTTATTGCCTGTGCGAATATCATTCCTGGAATAAGTTCGATGTACTGGTGGGAGGGAAAAATAGAGACAAGCTCCGAGTATATTCTGATCCTGAAAACTCTTGAAAGCTCTGACGCAAATAAAAATTTAGAATCCCGCGTGAAAGAGCTCCACCCCTATGAAGTTCCCTGTGTGATGGCTCTCCCCGTCGCATCAATCAACGATTCTTTTAAAAACTGGCTTGAACAAAGTCTTAAATAAATCCAAAGTTAACTTCCGAAGGTAACACAAGATTACTCCCACAAAGCCGGAGTAATACCGGAGGAAATATGACTCGTGCGGAACTCGCTAAAAAAATCTATGACGTCGCTCACTTAACCGGAGAATTTAAACTTCGCTCCGGTCAGATTTCCAACGAATACTTTGATAAATACCGCTTTGAAGCACAACCTGCTTTGCTTCGTGAAATTGCCAAACAAATGGTGCCGCTGATTCCTGCAGACACAGAGATACTTGCAGGTTTAGAAATGGGAGGCATCCCTATCGCCACGGCCTTGTCCCTCGAAACGGGCATTCCTTGTGCTTTTGTTCGCAAAGAGGCGAAAGATTATGGCACCCGTCAATTCGCCGAAGGTTTGGATTTAAAAGGTAAAAAAGTTTTGGTGATAGAAGACGTGGTCACCACAGGTGGTCAGGTCGTTCTATCAACAGCAGACTTGCGCAGCATTGGCGCAAATATCACCCATGTTTTATGTGTTATTCACCGTGGTCCACAATTCCCTGAGCCTAAGCTTCAGGAAATTGGTGTAACATTGTCGCCGCTCTTTATGAAAGCTGATTTTAACTAAAGCAAAGTTCCATCAAGAAAATCCCCACTCGTCATTGGCGGCGGCTTGATGGAGCGCTTTCCACCCCAGCCGAACACAGTCTGCACCAAGTTACGAGATGTGTCCGGCATATCACGATTCCCAGCCATCCATAGACTCTGCGAAAACAATTTTTTTAAAGATCGGACCGTTCGCACCGACTGTCCCTGAGAAATAAAATTCTTTTGGGCTTCGGCCATAACCGTCGGATGTGTTGCCCAAATATCAATTCTTCCAGACTGAAGTTTTCGGTAATTACCAAGGTCTTCGGTCATGCCTTCAACTTTGGAATTCTTCCCCGTATAGCGCAACAGTTCTTGCTCACGCGCGCTGCCACTTAAAACACCGATACGGTACTTTCTTAAATCCTTAAGATCTGTGATTTGAATATTCGAGTCGACGGCATACAACCAGCAATCGACATCTGCTAAGTGGACAATCCAATTGAATTTGTATTCTCGCTCGAAAGTACGAGTGAACGGAAAAAACAACGCATGAGGATTTCTTTCGACTTCCAACAGAGCCCTTTTCCAGGGCACCCAAACGACTTCGAAATCTTTTTCTTTTCCGGATTTTTTAAGAGTGGCGGCGATCAGTTTGCCAAACTCGCCACCAAGACCATCCACACCATCCGCTTTTTTGACAACAGTTGGCGGGGTTTCGACTGTATATATTTGGATTTTAGATCGCCCGGCCTCGGGTGAGGCGGCCGCCATGAATCCTGCTAAAACCATAATATTCAAAAACATTATTTGTTTATAGCTCAGGACTCATTTGTCTACACCTTATTTCTCGGCAACGACATAAGCGATCCATGATTCGCAAGACTCACCGTGGTCGACACGCGTGAAATTACCGTCACCAGAACCATCTTTTGCAGTTCCTTCCCAGTAAACGTGACTTTTAGCAAAACCCACTTCATGCATGATCTCGCGAATTTCGGAAATACTCCACAAGCGCCAGTCATATGTAAAAACCTGTTCAATTTTCTTACCACCCACACGGAAGTGAATATGAAAAACAGCGTTGTTCGTCACAGGGTCAAAGTTTGTCTGATCCCAGTAGTAAGTGAAATCTTTGTGCTTCATTCTGTCTTCGATAGCGTCGTAGCATTGACTGCCACCGAACACATCCAGCAAGAAGATACCGTCTTTGCTCAACGTTTTGTAAGCGTTCGCAAAATAATTTTTCAGCATCCATCTTTGCTTAAAACAGAAGTAAGAAAAGTTCATCGCAGCGATGATGTCAGCCTTTTCCAGACTAGGATCCATCACGTTGCCTTCGATAACCTTCATACGTTTTTGCTGCTCAGGTCTCAGCTTAGACAGATAGTGCGCTTTACCGTAAGCAATTGGCTCTGGATCCAAATCCACGCCAATTGACTGATGTTTCGGATCCAGCTTAATCCACTCTGTTGAAAGCGCAAATGTACCGCAGAAGTCTTCACGGAAAATTCGCGGAGCTTTTTTCTTAAGCTCCTTGTAAGTATTGCGAATGAAAACTACATCGTTTTCAGCCGACTGCACAGCTTTGCTGTACAGTTCGTATTTATCAAACTGCGTTTTTCCAGTTTTCTTTGAAACTTTACGACGAACTTTTTTTCTGTGACCGACTCCCTTCAACATGACTACGGAACCTCTGCAACGATTTCACGAATCGCTGTTTCGATGTCGTGGTGTTGAGGAACAGAATTTTTCTCTAGGTTGGGATGCAAACCGATACCTGGCAAGTTTTTACCTGCAAGGACGCGAGGACGCGCCATCAACGAATAGAAGCACTCTTGAGTTGTTCTGTAAGCCAAATGCTCACCGAAGTTCGTTACTTCAGTGTCTTCGTTTACGAACAATACACGACCTGTTTTTTCAACAGAGGCTTTAATCATCTGCCAGTCGTATGGATAGATCGAACGCAAATCGATCACTTCCACCGAAATACCTTCATCTGCCAATTTCTTAGCAACTTCGTCACATAGGTGCACCATGCGGCTGTAGGTAACTACAGTGATGTGCTCGCCCGCGTGAGTAATTTTACCTTTACCAATTGGCACGATGTATTTCTCAAGCTCAGGCCACTTAGCTTTCCAGCCTTGAGAGTTTTGTACGGGCTTATCGATCATTGATTTCAAAGTTTTTTCGTCCTCTGGTTCACCAGGGATCAACTCGTCACCTTTATGGCGCATCAATGCTTTAGATTTCAAATAAAGAACCGGATTTGGATCTTCAATGGCTGCCAACATCAAACCGTAAGCATCCAAAGGATTCGAAGGCATCACAATCTTCCAACCTGGCAAACGAGATGCCCAAGCGTCGAAAGAGTGAGAGTGGTAAACGGAACCAAAGATCCCGGCTCCCACCGGAGTCATCACAACCATTGGCAATTGAACTTGACCGTTTGTGCACCACAAAGTGTTGCCGGCGATTTTCAAAAGATCGATCGTGTTGAAGATATAATCTGCGAACTGGATTTCAGCCACGCACTTATCACCTGTCATCGCGATACCCATCGCCATACTGATGATACCACGCTCGTCCAGTGGAGTGTTCCAGGCTGTTTTTAGCCCTTGAGTCGCCGTGAATACGCCCCCCAGTGGAGCGCCCACGTCCTGACCGAAGATGTCTTTAACGCCCATGTGTTTTTCACCGTAGTGAAGGGCCATTCTGATTGCTTGAGCTACGCTTGCCATTAGAATTTTCTCCAATCAGCATTTTCATTATTCACGAACACATGATCCCACACTGTTTCTGCAGCAGGACCTGCTTCACCACGAGCTTGTTCTTGAGCTTTAACGCCCTCTTCCTCGTAGATCTCCCAAATTTTTTGCGCAGCCTTTTCAGTCAAGATACCAGCAGCGATCAATTTCTCTTGGAACTTGTAAACCGGATCGAACAGATCTGTTTTACGGTTCGCACCGTCTGCAGACGAGTGACCGTACAAGCGTGTCGTTTTTACTTCTAAGAAAGACGGCTTACCCGTTTTGCGGATGTAATCCATTTCTTCTTTCAAAGCTATGTATGTCTCAACTGGATTAGTTCCATCGATCACGCGCGAGCGGATGTTGAAAGCTTTCGCACGGTCCGCGATATGAGTCTCGCCATGTTGACCTTCATACGGAGTGGAAATACCAAAGCCATTGTTTTGCACAGTGATCAATACTGGCAATTCTTGACCTTTACGAGATGACCATACCAAGCATGTTGCAAATTCGCCCTCTGCCGTACCTGCGTCACCACCCGTTACGATCGAGATCGATTTGTGACCCGCGCGTTTTTGTGCGTGCGCTGTTCCGCAAGCGATTGGGTATTGAACTTCGATAGGAGAAGTTACAGGAGCCACGTTCCACTGAGGGAAGCAATAGTGACCTGCGAAGTTTCGCCCCCCTGTGGAAGGATCTGTCGCACGATTCATCATCAAGCGAACGGCTTCGATCATTGGCATACCTAGCGCAACCATCGTTGGCGTACAACGGTAGTGCAAATGGAACCAGTCGTACTCAAGGCCTTTACCTTTACGGGCTAGTAAACCCAATGGAACTCCGAAAGCTTCCTCGCCCGGACCACCGATCCAGAAGTAACCTTCACCGGCTTTGTAGATTTTGATAACACGCTCTTCAAGAACGCGGGATTTGACCATCAGGTCGTGCATGCTCAACAAAAGTTCTTCAGACAAACCACCGAAATCAGATTTTTTCGGTGCAGCTTTTTTTGAAGACTTCGCAGCGGATTTAGTCGCAGCTTTTGCCGGCGCTTTTGCTTTTGCAGAAGCGGTTTTTTTGGCAGCTGGTTTTACAGTGGTCTTTTTAGACATGTACTCAGTTCTCCACGGTTTTTAATCACATAAATCAAGGCCCCTATCTAAGCGAGAACAGGTCAAATTGTCTGCCTTTTTCACCCCAATTGACGCAAATAGTAAAAATCCCTCAAAAACCTGCTGTAGGAAGCGGCATATAGCCGATTTGAGCGCTAAAATTTATGTCATTTTCTCGCCAAGTGATGCTTCAAGCTGAGAACTTCAACAGTGCTTCAACACTCCCAGGCCAGAATGTACTAATTGGAGGACGTTATGGCTTACAGATACGAATCAAGTGCCGTCTATGAAACTAAAAGAGTGCAAAATCTGACGATGCAAGAAATCAATCAAGCTATTTGGGAGTTGGGTCAAAAAGCTGACGAGTATGCGCGAAAAGCGTGTATCAGCTCTAAAAAAGCAGCCGCAGCCGTGATGAAAGCAAAACAGGTTTTTAGCAAATGACCTAAAACGTCGCGACCGTATCAACGATTTGTTTGTACTGGTCGGCCTGCGTGACGGAGTAATTCATCGAACCATAGGTAAAAGTGAAAACTCCGTTTTCAGCCTTGGCGTTAAAGGAGCCCGAAACACAACTGAATCCCGTAGCCGTTCGACTTTTCTGCGAATAAGGACTTGCGAAGCATTCTTTGATCGAACCTATCATGAAGCTGGATTTCGGTTTTCCTGCAAGTTGGCTTTTCAAAGATTTAAGTTTTTCTGCGACACATTTTTGACTGACTGGTGCGTTGGCAGAAACTTGTGAGCAATCCTGGGAGGCGGTGCACTGGCCGGTTTTAGCATCAAAGAGGCCGCCAAACCCCAGGCACGCACTTTTTAGTACATCTTGATAGTTATTGCCATCACCACCGTTGCATTGACTGATCAGACCGGCCTGATTGACTGAAATAGGAAATGAAATGGTCTGCGATTTTGTCTCGTGGATTAGTTCCTTGTGAGGGCGGTCAAAAACGATTTCAAGATTCGCATTTAAGGGAACCACTTCGTCAGGGGAAGTGAAAGTATGATCTTTAAAATCCTTCCAGCTTTCTTCTGTCGCGAACAAACGCAGGGATTTTACGCTGTGTTTTTCTTGTTCTAACTTCATACCATTTTTGATGATCTCAGCACCATTACCGTCTTGAACATTATCCACCAACAGCACCCCTTTCTCGTCCAAGGTTCTTCCTTTAAAGGAAGCATCACAGGATTTTCGAGTGTAGATACTGACCATTGTATTATTCATAAGATCTGATTCACTCAGCTTATTAGCCGCCAGAGCATTGGAATCTTTGGAAATCTTAAGTACCGTTGCAAGACCTAACGTAACTAAGGCCACGAGGGCGATAGCAGCCAACAGTTCAATGATCGAGAAACCGTTATGCTTCATTCTCATTTTGCCCCCACAGTGATTTTCATCAAGCCATCGGTTTGATATTTTATGACAAGCTCGAAAAGGTATTTCGCCAAAACCGGATCTGATAAAGTGTAATTGGTTGCACCTTGAGTGTACGAAAATTCCGTCGGTGTCGCAGAAAAGTTAGTACTGCCCAACTGACATGTGGTTTTATCAGTGGCCACCACCGCGCCTTGTGAGTTCGCCAGACAGTCTTTGATTGTACCTTGCAGGCCCTTTACGACCGCCGCTGTTGGAGTACTGTTTAAGTCTTTTAGCTGATCAGAAAGTCCCGCTGTTAATTTATCAAAGCACTCTTTCGAGACTGCCGAGTTTGCAGGAATACTGGCGCAGTCTTGTTTAAAATTACATTGTGAAGTTTCGATATCAAAAACGCCGCCCAGTTGTTCACAAGCGACCTGCTGGGCATTCGCCACCATATCTGCCTGGGACGAAAGACATCCCACCACCACACCCGCGGCATTTAAATAGACCGGAACGGAAACCGCCAAGGAGTTTGATTTAGAGGAGATCTGTTCTTTTTGTCTTTCCAATTCAATTTGAATATCGATATTCGCAATATAGTTATTGGTACCTAATCCCGACTGCGCATCTTTGAAATGCTTCCAATCTTCTTCACGAATTTTGGCTTGCACTGTTTGCACCAACAAATCATTTACGGGCGATTTAATCCCTGGAGCCAGCAATGGTTTGTTAGATAAGTCCACAAACTTTTCAGCCGACGTACCGCCCGTTTCGCTGAAGCTCATGTTCTTAAAATTCTTTTCGCAGATTTCAGGATTCGTTAAACTTTGCTGCCAGGATAAATTCAAATTCGCAGCGGAGTTGCGCATCTCTACTAAGTTTGCGCCTTTGAAGGATGTCTGAAAGATCGCTCCCAGTGCGCCGACAAGAATCGCCACGAGGGCCAAACTCACCAATACTTCTATTAATGTATAGCCCGATTTACTACTGATGTTTCCCATCGTCATATTTCTCTTTTCTGAAACAACCAAAGTTTGATTTAGAAATATTGTTCACTTTCCGAAAAGAATAACAGTGAGGGTCGCTCATGAAAACTGTTTCAAAACACACGTTTCTAGTGAACTCGGAGAATGGTTCAATCCTGGTCAGCGTTCTGGTCCTATCGACTATCATGTTGGTCTTTGGATTATCGCTGATGACTTCATTAAACGATTCCTTCAATCTCAACACGCTCGCACTTACAAAAGTCAGTCAGATGAAGATCGAAGGCATGGTAAAGTCAGCACTTCAAAATGGGAATTCTTGTAACAAGAATTTTACCGACGCCGTCTTGGATCAAAACGGTCGTCTCAACTTGAGCAGTATTAAGGGACAAGCAGACGAAAGCTTGCTCGAGGCAGATCAGATACTGGGAACACGCGACTTAAAGATTACAACAATTGCTATTGAGACCGCACCTGCTGATTGGGCAGCCTATACAGTCAATAAAAGTTCTGCCACCGCGCCGTTGGCATTGGATGCAAAAATTCGAATTCGCTATCAAAAGCTAAAAACGTCCGTTGGCTCGAATCAGACTTTCACTGATATACCGTTGCATTTTCTAATCGATAAGAATCAAAAAATAGTTTCGTGCGATACTTCAGATTCTGCGGGACAAACACTGTGCCTGCAGTTGGGTGGAGCTTTTGATACCGCCAGCAAGAAATGCTCATTTAATATTAATTGTGCGAATTTAAATGAAGCAATGTTGCCGTCCGGTACTTGCGTGATGAATCAGATCACAGACCTGCAAAACAGTATCGACTCTGCCGTCGAACAGAAACAACAAACGGATTCGAAAGAAGCTGAAATGCCCGAAGTACCAAAACTTGCGGCCTCTGCATACCCCCAACCACCGCAATGGAAATCCTGGGAAAACATGGTTAAGTCCTGCGTGCAGACTCCCCAAGCGGCTAAATTCACCGGATCGACCCTGTCATGTTCGCTGGGCTCGTTTACTATCACTGCGGGGCCTACCGAAGTTAAAATGAGTATGGGAGCTATGAACTATCAAGGCGGTCCTGATGATGCGGCCTTTATCATGGACCAGGTTCGCCAGATAATTCTGACCTATCTTGCCTCGACTCAATAGAAATCTTATTCTATTGGCATCATGACCAACACATATCCATCCCTCGTTTTTGGGCTTAATACGCTTTGGACTTTGCTTAAGTATTCAGCCGCACTCTTCGCCCTGGGATTCGTGCTTCATCACATTTCTATTATTCTGCGTACGAAAATTTCACAGTGGCTGGGACCGAATGCGTTCATGCTGATTTTCTCTCCGGGAATCATGATTCACGAAATCAGCCATGCCGTTGCAGCTTTTCTCTTTCTTCATCAAATCGAAGACATCAAACTTTTTGATTGGAAAGCCAAGGACGGTTCTCACGGGCACGTGGTCAGCAGACCTCGTTCCGTCATCTGGCCTTTTAAAGTCTGGATAAAAATGGGCGAGCTTTTTATCGGCATTGCTCCTTTGATCATTGGCCCCTTGATTTGTGCTGCTGTTTTTTATTATTTTATTCCAGGTGGAAAACTCTTTACTCACACCCCCCGTTTTGCAAACTTCCCGGGTTTCTCTTGGGGGCTGATTGCATGGTGGTACTTGGTGATCGCCGTCTTTTCGCAGATGGAGCTCAGTGATGCAGACCTTAAAGGAACTTGGAAGGGTTACCTTTGGATTATCTTCACCTGTCTGGTCATCGCAATGTTCCGCTTTTATTGGGCGAAAATTTAGTCTCTAGTGCGGAAGAGCGCATGACCTTCTCAGAGGCTGGTCCGGTCTGTCATTTCAACTTTTGAATTCCACGAGCTGACATTTCTGCTTCGATCGCGTCACTTAAGCGCTTGTTGTACATCTTCCAGTTGTCTTCAAACTTAATTTCCGGATGATCGATCTTGTAGGAATTTTCTTTCGCAACCGCCGCAAACACCGCTTCCATCATGACCGTGGCTTTTTCTTTACGATACGTCGGACTTGCCAGATAAGAATCCCAGATGTCATCACGAGAGATTGAAAAGAAATTATGACCTTCCATATCCACGTCGTGATCGCGGTGATTTTCAAAGTCACGTTGCTGTGCAGATTGTTTCATGAATTTCTTATTCCGTGTATTTTGCAGATCGGTGGCGAAGGCCACAGCCTTGGATACGGAATCAGATTTACCTGTATACATAACAGCAACGACATCTGCGAAGAATTCATTATAAGCGGTATTATTATCCCAAACCTGATAGAACTTGGTCATTAGTTCCTGGTCTTTTTGCTGCAACTCCTGAATTTCGCGAGCGACCGCAACCATACGATCTGTGATTTCGGCTGGCACTGGTTCATTCTTAATTTTGAACGAGTTGGCTTTATCTGAAAGCTGGTTATTCTCATTTTGCAAGCTAGCACGTTTCGCACGCAGGATCTTCACCTCTTGATAACTCTCAATAGCTTCCGTCCAACGAGGTTCCACCCGCCCATAGTTTTCCATGAAAATTAAATGGCCATATTCGTGGGCAAGAATAGGAACAGAAAAATTCGGAGTCTTCAAATACTCCTTATTGTTATGTGTGCGCTTATAGTGAACGCCGGCCACTACCGTCTTCTGAAACGGATTAGCCGCAGGACTTGAGTGCTTCTTATAAACTAATATTTCTGCGTTTTGTGGGGTAATCAGGCTCCCCAGGTGGGAATTTAAATCATCGACAACTTTCCGAAAGACATCAACTTCTTTAGCAGTAACTCCGTCTTCTTTGATAGTAAAGCGCACTTGCGAAGAAAAGATCTGACTGCATTGTGGCCCTTCAGCCCAGGCTGATAAGGACGTCAATAGAATCAGTGTACTTCCTAAAATCTTAACAGTTTTTCTCGCATGCTTCATACGGATATTCCTTAGTTAAAAACTTTCGAACACATCAAAATATTATTTTTAGTTTCCAATTGGCGCTTGAAGGCCTCGCCACCAGCTTTTTGGAATCGGTCCTCTGCCATGCTGCCGCTCTGCTCAGTCAGAGTGATTCCGGTTTTCGCTTTCACTTCTTCGACAACAGCTTCAATAACTGCCGCACTGTCTTGATAGCTAACGACCTCTTTATAAGAGACCACTTCATCTGGGAAAATAATCAACGGCGCCAGATATTCTATCTCCCCAGCCAGCCCCGAGCTCATATTCGGGAACAAGCGACGACTGTCCATGCGAACAGCAAGTATTCCGCCACCCGCTTCGATTTTATTTTTACGATATTTAGGCGCACCCACAAAGCCAGCAACAACCTGAGGATCCAAGCTAAATGAAATAAAGCTGGAAGCGCGTGGATCTGCCGAATGATTCCAATACTGATTCGTCAGCAATTTCGTCGGAGCCGCATCATCAGCGTCAGCCTGTTGACGATTCGTCGTCAAAGAACGAAGACGACGAGTATAGCTACCTTGATTCTTGGTTAAGACGGTAGAAAAGAATCCCAATCTCTCTGAACCATTAGGCAAAGTCAGGCGTTGAACCTTGTCGGTCTCGTAATCAACACCACGAACGGCGACAACGGTGTTTGTCAGATCCGGTGAACGTATGGCTTGAAGCCAGGACTTCCAAACGTTAGCCTCAAAGGGTTCCATCACACTCCAAGGCAGGTAAGCCTCAAGCATGTTTGCAACTCCCGCACGATCATTCTTAAGAACCAAGTCATTTAATTTCAATTCCTGGGCTTCCAGGGTATCCAGAATTCGCGACTCGGCACGATCCTTCAAAAGCTTGCGATCCTTAGCCCGCACTTCTTTAAATGCCTGATCGACAAGTTTCTTAGTAAATTCTTTCTCAGCTTCATAGTTCCCCATGACAGCTTCAACCTTGGCATCAAGATTATCCGTTGCATCCGCAAGGAATGACTTCGCATATTTCACAGAATTCACAGAAAAAGAAAAACGAACTTCCTGATACTGCTTATCCGCCAGCGCCGCCCGACTGCCATGTTCCGCATTATAAAAAAGCTCCATGCGCCCATAGCTAGCAGAAAGATTCATATAAACTGTCTGAATAAAAGCCATCGAGCGAACCAAATGCTCAGGCTGAGCCAACGCCACGTCATCATAGCGAAGCACATAAGTAGGCCGAGAATTCTCCATAGCCATGACAACGTCAGAGTGTTTCCCCCCAGAAAGCGAAGAAACCTTCTCAAGCCTCATAACCTTGGAATACTTATTAATATGCCCAACAAACTTCTCCAGCCCCGCCAAAGCCTCAGAAGGCCCCGCATTCGCCACAGCCCCCACAAATAGCAAGCACCCCATGACAACAACTGTCACGACCCTGCCAAAAGCTTTTGCAGAGATCCCAAGCCAATTCATTCCTGGAGCCTTTCGATCATAGTTCCAATTCAAAGAACTACAAAAGCAAAGGCCGTACCGAAAAGTGTCTCAAAGTAAGACACTTTCTTTAGCTAATCTAATTTTCCGATTCTAAAGAAATCCACAGCAAAACAAACCAATTCTTCTGCGGGCTCGGATTCGCGAATTTTCAATCGGGCATCACGAATCATATGGCTAATCGTATCGCGTATATTTTGATAGTCCTCATTCGCCAACGATACGACCGAAGAATAATGGAGATCTTCCAACTTAATTCCCTTATCAACACTGTTCATAGTCAGCATGCGATAATTAGAATGATTACGAACCTGCAGCGGCGAGTTCCAATCAAGATGCAAGCGACTGTTGCCGAAAGTCAGATGGCCATCTTTGTCTTTTCTAACCAGATCTTTCGCCAATAAAAACTCCAAAACATTTTCCACCAAAGAAACTGAAAGCCCCAACTTGTGCGCGATCGCCTTTGCATTTCTCAATGACGGCAGCGTCGCGGCAATGTGAATCACAGAGTAATACCAGGCACTGTAATAGATCTGTTGATCTTGCTCAGATAGCACATAGGTGATGTCGGATTTTACTCGCTCTTTCATTCCCAATTCTTTAGCTGTCTCAACTTGCTTCTTAAGTCGTGCGCGAAGACTTGCCGAGCCTGCGCGAGCATAGGCGACCATCAATAATAGATAGTCTGTTTCTGATTCCGAAAGTTTTAAATAGGCAGCCAGATCCAGCGCCTGCTCACTACTAAAATTCAACTCTCCGGAAATCACCTGCGATAAAAACGAAGTTTGTGTGCGCAAGGATTTTGCCATCGCTGACAAAATCCCCCTCCCTTTCATAGGATGGACCTCAATCCACTTTTGCAGATATTTTTTGTAGTCTTTAAATGAGTAGATACTGGGTAAGGATGTTTCGGTCATACCCTGTTTTCGGCAGAAATCTGGCGAAAATGAAGCCCCGGACTCAATTTCCCTGGACCAAATTTACCTTTAATTATCAATAACTTAAACATCAACTGGCGAGTAGCTTAAACATTCACCGACAACTTTCAAAAACTCCACCTGGATGCATCGCGTTGAATTGAACTAAAACCTGCTCAACGAAAACACAAACAAACCTTAAGGAGGTTTCTATGAAAAAGGCTCTATTGATCGCAGCAACTCTTCTAACTACCCACATGGCTCAAGCTAGCAATTCAGCGCCACTCTATAAGTGCAATCTTATGGTACGCGGAGAAAAATACAAACTTACGTACACGGCTGATCTTGCTGATAAATCTATTCCTGGCGGGACATTCTATAATATCACTCCAAATACTCCCCTTGATCTGGGCGAAATCATGATCTCTGAAATTGGATCTAGCTGGGGTGTCGACATTCAAAGACTAGATGGAAAAAAAGGCCCTGGTTCAATGACTAACGGTTCAGAATTACTATTGTCTGCTGGTGGGTCGGACATGGTTCTTGTTTCTTGCAAAAAACTATCTAAATAACCCGCAACTGACTTGTGAAACCGGCGATCTACCCAAGTTTGACTGCCGGTTTCTGTCTTCGTCCCATTTTGAGACGGCCTACTGACTCCAGATTTGAACCAAGCGGGCATTAGATTTGCTCATATTATTTCTTAGGAGTGCCGATGCAAATATTAAAATCTCTAGCAGCGATTCTAGTGGTTTCACTCATCACCTTCAATGCGTGGGCGGCAAGCCTTGTCTCTCCAACCAAAAATCCCCCGAAGGTCACCTTCTCCAAAAATGATAAAAATTCGATCGAATCACAGGTGACCAATAAAGATCCTTCAGAAAAAGAATACGAGGAAATGGTTCGCAAAGAAGCCGTTAAGCCTTCGGCATCTCTGGTTCAGGGAGGAGACTCTGGAGGTGGTGGAGGGATGGTTGTCGTCTCCGATGGCATGGTAAAACTTGTAGATCTGATCAATCCCAAGGAAAGATTCTTAGATCGACTTAAAAGAATGTCTCCGGTGGAATACAATGAATTCATCAACAACATCGTTTATCGAGATCCAGCCCCTTTGCGGTCTTTAGGACACATTGGACTCTTCAGTGAAGCGTTTAAAGATTCCTTGGTTGCTTTGGAAGAAAGCTACCAAGATTTTCCGTTATTCGCTTCGTTGGCCTATAATCGCTGCTGGTCCTTAACTACGACGACATTCTTCATTGAACCAAGAATTAAACTTGGCGCCAAAGCCACTGAAAAAAATTTCTATTCCCCAAGGCTTCCGCGCCATATTCAGGAGCCGGCTGCCTATTTCCTTGGAAATACAATTATACTTTCCGCTCGCCTTTTAGACCTTATGGATGCACGCAATTTGAAGGCACTGGGTATTCATGAATGCCTCAGAAACCTGAACGGACAGGCACTTGATATCGGACTTAATACATCCGAGATCGAAGCCGTTACTCGACACTATATGAAGGTCACTCTGCCGGGAGACGAGGCATTAGTTGCCGCGGCAAAAGCCAAAACTCAAAAACCTAAAAATGTTCCTTGGATTCGAAATGCCCTGCTTATGGGAGCCGCGAGATATGAATTTGCTTCGCTGATGAAACGTCTCCAAGGAGGCGATGCCAACGTAACTGATAGCGAGATCGAGCAGTTTGGCTCCCGGTACAAACTGGCAAAAAAATTGGTACAAGCTGATATGATTCACCAAATAACCGTCGAACAAGACTGCTATTTCAGACTCTTTGCTTCCATGGAAGACAATCGTTTGCGATGGAACAAGAACCTACGGGAACTCAATCTCATGTCCATCAACGACATTATCCAAGCGCACACGGTGCTTTTGCCGAAGTTCTGCAAATAAAAAAAGCCCGGCTTGAGACCGGGCTTTCAACAACAACTAACATGTCAAATCTAGCAACAAACTATTTAGCGTTCGCTTGTTTCGGCGCCGGCGGTAAAGCCTTGCCATCTTCAAGCTGAATCAGATCTAGAAGTACATTCGTCGCCTCTTGGATATCTGCGCGCTTCAAGTACTCTTCGTTCTTTTTCGCTTTGCTTGCTACTTTTTTGGCTTTCTCTTTTTTCTCTTTTTCGTTTTTATCTTTTAGCACTTCGCTCACACGGATCACTTTGCCGCGGGCTTTTGCTTTGTTCAATTCATCCACGATCTTTTTGAAATCATCGGATTTCGCCACACGTTCAGAAGATCTTTCAGACAATGATTTCAACCAGTCTGCTTTCACTTCTTTCCATGCGCCAGGGCCTTCTTTTACGTATGCATCTGGAGAAATGAAGGATTCAATCGTTTTTGGTGGCAAAGAGTAATCCATGTACTTCTCGCCGATATCATCAGTCGAGAAAGGACCTGGAAGTACGATGTCGGCATCAACACCACGATGCTGAGTCGATTTGCCAGATGGAACAAAGAACATACCCACTGTTACTTTGATTGCGCCCAAATTGTTCGGGATCGGCAATACGGATTGAACAGAACCTTTACCGTAAGTGTGGTCACCACCAACGATCACGGCCCGTTTATAGTCCTGCAAAGTACCAGAGACGATCTCTGAAGCAGATGCAGAGATACGGCTGGTTAGAACAACCAATGGGCCATTCCAGTCAACAGTCGCATCTGTATCACGAAGAGCGGCTTCCGCACGGCCTTCATTTTTAGAGGATTGTTTTACTACGTTACCTGTTTGGAAGAACAAACCAGCAATTTTAACGGCGTCTTCAAGAGAACCACCACCGTTGTTAGAAAGATCCAGCACTAGGCCGTCCGCTTTCTTTTCAACCGCTTCTTTGATCAATTTCTTCATATCAGCTGCAGAGGATCTGCCACCGCGACGAGAATCAGCATAGAAGCTTGGGAAGTTCAGGATACCGATTTTTTTCTTTTTACCCTCAACTTCTTTTTCGATGAAGGTCAAAGAAGCTGCTTCGTCCTCAAGATTTACTTTTTCACGAGTCAAAGTAACATCGAAGCGTTTTTTACCCTCACCTGCTTTACGCAAGATCGTCAAACGAACTTTAGTTCCTTTGTCACCGCGGATTTTCTTAACAACATCCTTCAAATCTTGATCGATGACGTTTTCCATTTGGCCTTTTTCCTGACCAACCGCGATGATTTTATCTTGCGGTTCGATCAAGCCAGATTTCGCTGCTGCACCACCTGGAACCAGGGCTTCAACTACTGTGAAACCGTCTTGGGAAGAAAGCGTCGCTCCGATACCTTCCAAGGAAAGACGCATTTGGATTTCGAAATCCTCAAGAACGTCTTTAGAGAAGAAGCTAGAGTGTGGATCCAAACCTCTGGCGAAAGAATCCAAGTAACCTGACAAAAGGTCATCTTGAGAAGTTTCTTGCGTACGTTTTACCGCGCGCTCGTAGTTTTTCTCTACGTTCTTTTTCGCTTCTTCTAACTTCATGTCCGTTGCAAGGTAGTTTCCAATTTGGAATTGGATGTACTTTTTCAAATACTCATTGGCTTCATCGGAATTTTTAGGCCATGGCTTTTTATCTGGATCGAAAGCGAACTCAGTCTTTTCATCGAATTTAAAATCTTTGCCCAAGTATTTCTTAGCAAAGTTTGCGCGGTCTTGAACTCTTTCAAGAACCAACTTTTGAGCTTTGTCCAAGAATGTACAATCTCTGTTTTTGGTTTTTTCAAAAACATTAGACATGTCTTTTTTGATGCTATCAACATCAGCTTGAGTTAGATAAATTTTGGAAGGATCCAAGCGCTTCAAGTATTGCTCAGTCACTCGTGTTGCAAGATCTGCATTGCGATCCGAATATTTCACGTGATTTGCCAGGAAACCCTGCTCGATGACGGAGATATAACGACATTCCAAACCGTCTTTTAATTGTGCAGTGGCAACTGACGTTATTGCGAGTGAACCGGCAATAACTAAACCCTTTAATCCCTTAGAGATTGAACTCATGATGGTCCTTCCTTGGCTCTCGGGCGAGAGCGTCCTAATCACTTAAGATTAGCAGGATTTTTTTCTAGAGCATTCAATTTGTGTGGGAGTTCAAAAATTTAGGACTGTAAGATTGTTTAAGACTTACGTCGGTCTTCTTCAAAAAAGGACAGTTGGGAGAGATCCTCCACTTTTTGACCTTGGAGTCCGCCGACTTTGACTTCATGTTTGATGAAGTTGCCATGCTGAGTTTCGATCATAAAGAACGACATCTCCGGGAACCTCGCCTTAAGTCGAGTCATCTCCTCGACGATTAATTCGATGTTCTTAGGATCGTCATCAGACATCCCGAAACGATGATGAGCGTTATACCCATAGATCTCGATGGCTTTTTCAACACTTGCTCTGATCGCACGCTGTTTCAACTCAGCTGTGCCTTCGGTGAAGTTAATGTCACCCAACAACGTCCGAGTCGGTTTATGACTAACCGGATACAGGCTTAGATAGTTTGGCTCAAGCGGCAAAAGCTTATTTTTTACGAACACCTTAATACCCTCTTTCAAGGTATCAGGGTGATGGCCGCGAGCCGTGATCACGGACAGCGGACGTTGATTGAAAGTCGCGTGATAAAAACATTCCCAGGAAGGCCCCTTCCACTGGAAGTCGGGGTACCCCAAAGCCGCTGCCACGTCTTGAACAAAGACCTGGCTTTTACCCGCAAGTTTCTCCACATCAGAAATATTATGATCACGGAAATTGCGGAAGGTACCTGTCACGTCACAGAAGTCGATTTCAAATTCACCATAAACACCGCTTTTACCAATCGTCGCATTGTGCTGGGCAAAATCTCCACTGGAGATATGCTGTTCAGCGCGGGTGTCTTTATGGAACAAAATCAGTGGAGTGGTTAAGAAGGCAATGTTGTCGTCAAAGTCGAAGAAATAAAAACTGCGGCCGCCCAGATGAAAGTTTCTATCTTTCTCTGGCGTACGATTTATTCCTAAATCGAGTTGGCCTTTTCGTTTTTGATCTTCACTCATGGAACACATTCCTCTTACGGGCTTCAAAATTTACCAAATAAATCGATGCCACGAAAGAGCCCTGCACAAATTTCTTTTTTACCAGGACTGTGACTACTTGTTAGACAGAGCAAAGGGCCCTTGTCCAGTCAGAGTTTGGTTACGGGAGGGACTTAAAGCTCTTCAAAGGCCCCATCAGCTTTTTTAGGGTCTTTTGGGGACGGATCTTGGGATTTCTCAGCTCCCGGGGCCATCTGATCGACAGGGACACTCGCAGGTTCTTTGGTCGCAGCGGCCGTCGGCTTTACGGGCTCCTTAGGAGTGACATCCTTACCGGTTGTCCCCCACTCACCACGGCACTTTTTCAAGGCATCGTCCATCGACGACAACGACGTCTGCTTTGCCGTGACCGCGCAGTTCACCACTTCAGGATAATCCCCGGAACAAAGCTTTTCAGCATCCGCCGATGAAATCGAAAGGGAGCGGGCCCGAATCGTCGTCACGCATTGCTGCTGCGACTGCACCTGAGCCCAAGAAAATTCTGCCGCCGTCATAACCAGGAACAAAACCAGTATTTTCATATTTCCCTCTACAGATACTTTATCACGGGCCTTATTTAGGTTCCACTGTCGTTAGCGCAATGATCTTGTCGATTTCTTCTTTAGGCTGAGCTCCGTGCAAAGCGACGCCATTTACCAGAATAACCGGTGTTCCAGTAAACCCCATCTTCTCAAATTCAGACATGTCGTTTTTAACGATCATTTGAACTTCCGTAGATGTGATGTCTTTCGCCACTTTAGCCATATCAGCACCTGATTTTTTAGCCATCTGACGGATGAAATCTACGTTTTTAAGACTTTTTTGATTTTCAAAAAGCAGATCATAGAATTTCAACGCTTTCGCACGGTCTTGCTTAAAGATCGCTTCAAAATAATAAGCCGCTGGTTCAGCCATGGGATGGAAACTTAAAGGCATGTGTTTATAGTACAGCTGAACATTGCCTGCATTTTCCTTCATCACTTCTTTAATAACGGGATGAGACATGGCACAAGCAGGACATTGGAAGTCGGCGTATTCAACAATCGTGATTTTCGCTTTCGCCGTTCCTGACAGGCGACGAGCATTTGACAACGCCGGCTTCAACGGATTGATGATCTGTTGTTCCTGTTGCTTTTTCATTTCCGACATTTGCTTTTGCTGTTGGTTTTGTTGGGCTTTGCGAGCCGCTTTATTCACAACTTCAATGAACTGCTCTGGATTGTCTTCAATCACGTCAAAAACAGCCTTAGGATTTTTCTTAAGATAGTCAGCAATCTGCTTATCGCTCGTTGCACAGGCACCCAATACCGATACCATTCCCAAAAGGATCACTTTTTTCATACCGTAACTCCCCTACTTATTTATTCGCACTTATTTGATTCAGGTTGAACTTGTAATAACTTTTCAATAACCAACTCGTGTTGGATTTGCATGCACACCATTTCAGATGGATCCAAAGGCTTTTGAATCTGTAGCGAGGCCCAGGATTGATTCACTCCCAAAAGCCACAAAAGTAGCATCGAAAGGCTTAAGACCCATTTTCTTTTGGCCGGAGGGGTGCTGACAGTTTCGCCGATATTTTTTAAGCGCGCCTGCATTTGCAAATACTCTGCAGAGGCACCGGAAACAAATCCTGGCAGAACTACCGAAGGTTGTTGCATCAAGGCCAGCAAACACTCCGCATAGTTCTTGGGATTCAAATTATATCTTTCAATGGCGAGCTCATCCGTCGCCATTTCCGTATACAGCTGATACTGACGATGAAAAACCTGCATTAAAGGATTGAACCAACACAAACGCAGGCAAATAGTCTCAAGCAAGTTCCAAAATCCATCGCGACTTTGCACATGAGTGAATTCGTGGGCAAGGACGTGCTTCAAATGCTCTGGGTTCTGGGCAACATTCACGGGAATGGAGACCCGACCCACCGTTACACCATAACTTAACGGCACCACTTGGTTCGACGTCAGAGTGAATTCACCACATTCTTCTAAAGTTTCATTTTTTAAAGCGTCCATAAACTGACGGTGGCGATAAAGATCAAGTCCAAACCACGCAACAAAGCCCACACTCCAAAGCAGTCCCAACATTCTGGTCACACCCATCGAGCCCTGGGACTTTACAAACTGACTAAAACAGCCCAGCTCCAACCCCTGATCGAAAGACATTAAAATCAATGCGAACGAAACCATCGCCAGCAAAAATGCGGCAATTGTGATTTGCGACCACTGTCTTAGAAACTTTCCGCGCAGCCCCTTAAAGGCCATCGCACAGAAGGAAAAAGAACCAAAAAAGAAAATGGAGCTAAGACTTAGAACCACCAAAAGCTTCCACAAAAAATCCAACGTACTCATGATCTACCGCCTTTGTTGGATTTATCAAAATCTGCGACGATCGCACGCAGCTTATCAATTTCCTCGGCACTGAGTTTTTTCTGACCGGCAAAGTAATTAATCAAAGGAGAAACCGACCCACCCAGGGTGCGCTCAACGAATTCGGTCACTTTGCCCTTCATGACCGTTTGTGCTTCGATTTTCTCTGAATATTTAAAGATTCCATCGACTTTACTGCGAGTCAGGAACCCCTTAGTGCGCAGACGCTCCATCACAGTCAGGATAGTCGTTCGCGCCAAGCCCTTTTGCTTTTCAAAATGGTCGGCCACCTCACGCACCGAGAGTTCCCCGTGAGTGGATATGTACCGAAGAATTTCGATTTCTTGCTCACCTAAACTTGGCAGTTTCTTCATCGAGACCTCGCTGACTACAACCGTAGTCTATCGAAACTACAGCTGTAGTCAACTAGCTCGATAGTCCAGTTTCATCTTGATACAAAAGACATAAAAAAAGCCGCTGTTTCGCAGCGGCTTTTAAATTAATTACTTTTTAGCTTTTCTGGTAACGACCTTTTTAACTCCCAGAGCTTGAGCTTTGTCTTTCGCAGACTCAGCACTCTTCAGGGATTTCTTAGGTGCGGCTGGAGCTTCCTTAGCGGCTTTCGTCGCAGCCTTAGCAGCCTTCGCTGCTTTCGGAGCAGACTTGGCCTTGCCTTTACCTTTAGAACCCTTCGCAGGCCCCTTCTCGTTGATCAAGCCTACTGCTTGTTCCAAAGTGACTGTTTCAACAGTCGTACCCTCTGGCAACGACGCGTTGACCTTACCACTTTTAATGTAAGGACCATAAGGACCGTTGAAAACTTGAATCGCATCACCCGTCTCGGGATGAGCACCCAAATCACGAAGCGCCGCTGCTTTACCGCGGCCTTTCTTAGGTTGCGCCAACATTTCCATCGCGCGTTCGAAAGTAATCGTCAAAACACTTTCGCCCTTAGGGATCGAACGATAGTCACCATCATGAACGATGAAAGGACCGAAACGACCCAAACCTGCCTTGATGTCCTTACCCGTACCCGGGTGATCGCCCAGGCTGCGAGGCAAGGACAACAGATCAAGAGCCGTTTGCAGATCCACTTGCTCTGGCTGCATGTTCGGTGGAAGTGACGCACGTTTTGGTTTGTCGTTTTCAGGCGATACATCACCCAATTGAACGTAGGGACCATAACGACCACTCAATACGTAAATCGGCTCGCCTGTTTTTGGATCTTTACCCAAAGCATCGGCACCATTGATTTTTTGATCAATCAGTTTTTCCGCGATCTCTGGAGTAATATCCGCTGGCGATTCGTTGTCTGGAACCGAAGCACTGACGTCTTCACCATCACGTTGAGTTGTCAGGTACGCACCATAGCGGCCGACATGGAATTTATATTTATCCATGCCTTCCAAGGACATTGTACGAGCTTCATCGGGATTGATTTTTTCTTCTTGATTATCAACCATGGCACGCAAACCTTTAGGGCCTTTGTACACGGAGGCAAGATAGCTTTCCCAATCCAATTCACCGTCTGCAATATTATCCAGGCTTTGTTCCATTTCAGAAGTAAAGCCCAAGTCCACATACTGAGTCAGATAGCTGCTTAGTAGTTTGGAAACGATCATCGCCGTGAATGTCGGAATCAATGCTGTACCACCCTTACGAACATATCCGCGATCGATGATAGTACCGATAACAGATGCGTACGTTGACGGACGACCGATGCCTTCTTTCTCCATCGTTTGCACGAGGCTTGCCTCGGTATAACGAGCTGGAGGTTTTGTTTCATGAGAAGTTGGATCAAGTTTAGTGCACTTTACAGAGTCTTTGACCTTAAGCGCCGGCAATCGCACTTCGCGTTCCGCCAAATCGGCTTCAGGATCGTCAGAGCCCTCAACATACGCACGCAAGAAACCTGGGAACTCGATCGTCATACCAGAGGCACCAAAGATCGCATCACCCACAGTGATTTTTGCACTGACTTGTTTTTGACGGGCATCAACCATTTGCGATGCAATCGTACGTTTCCAAATCAAATCGTAAAGTTTGAACTGATGACCTGTCAGACCCGTTTCGTCTGGGTCTTGGAATTGAGTACCCGCGGGACGAATCGCCTCATGGGCTTCCTGCGCACCTTTAACTTTTTTAGCAGCGTAAGTACGCGGCTGTGGAGTTAAGTACTCTTTGCCATATTTTGAAGTGATGCAATCACGAGACGCGCTGACTGCTTCATTAGACAAGAATGTCGAGTCCGTACGCATATAGGTGATGAAACCTTGCTCGTACAGTTTTTGTGCAACCTGCATCGTCTCACGAGCAGATAAGCCCAGCTTACGATTCGATTCCTGTTGTAAACTTGAAGTGATGAATGGTGCTGCCGGTTTTCTAAATGTTGGTTTTTCCTCAACATCAGAAACTGTCCATGGACCTGATTTCAAATCAGCAGACAACTTCGCAGCGTCTTTCTCGCCCAGAACCAAAACATCTTTACCCGCTGTCAACTGACCTGTCAGACCATCAAAGTCTTTACCGGTTGCCACACGTTGCTGTTTGAATTGCTGCAAACGAGATTCGAAGTTCACGCCATCTTTTGATAGCTCAGCCAATACACCCCAGTAAGCAGACTTTTTAAAGCGGATGCGTTCTTGCTCACGCTCAACGATCAAACGTACCGCCACAGACTGCACGCGACCCGCCGACAAACCGTACGCCACTTTCTTCCAAAGAAGCGGAGAGATTGTGTAACCCACCAGTCGGTCGAGCACACGGCGCGCCTCTTGAGCACGGACCAGGTTGAAGTCGATCTCACGCGTGTCTTTCAACGCTTTTTGGATCGCATCTTTAGTGATCTCGTGGAACACCATTCGTTTGGTCGGAACTTTTGGTTTTAGAACTTCAAGCAAATGCCAGCTGATAGACTCCCCTTCGCGGTCTTCATCGGTCGCGAGATAGAGCTCTGAGGCTTCGTCGAGTTTATCTTTAAGGTTCTTTACAACTTTAGTTTTGTCTTTGGGGATGCAGTAAAGAGGTTCAAAGTTTTTATCAACGTTGACCCCGAGCTGCGCCCATTTTTCTTTTTTCACTTTTTCAGGGATGTCTTTTGCGGATTGTGGCAAATCGCGGATATGTCCCATGCATGACTCAACAACGTAGTCTCTTCCCAGAAACTTACGAATTGTTTTTGCCTTTGTCGGGGACTCCACGATGACGAGTTTGATTCCGTCGGATGCCGCGTCAGTTTTTTTGGCCATGTACCCAGCCCTTCATCCGGCTTGTAACCGGGATATAATATATAGACAAAACATGAATGCTGAACCCCCATTAGGCAAGTCTGAATTTTGACAACCAGTACCAAAAGCAGATACCTTGTGAGGATGAAACCAATTTCAGCATTCTCCTCATCCCTCAAATATCTGCTTACCGATATCGATGACACTCTGACTGATGAAGGTCTTTTGGGAGCCGAAGCCTATGAGGCGATGTGGGCATTGCACGATGCTGGAATAAAAGTCATCCCTGTCACGGGTCGCCCCGCCGGCTGGTGCGAAATGATCGCCCGCGTGTGGCCTGTCAGTGGCATCATCGGTGAAAACGGCGGATTCTATTTCCGTTATCATGGTAAAAAAATGCATCGCCATTTTTTCTTTGATGAGGAAACACAGAAAAACAACCGCGCAAAATTGGATTTGCTTGAAAAAGAAATCCTGCAAAAAGTGCCGGGTAGCGATTTGGCGAGCGATCAATTCTGTCGTTTGATGGATCTAGCCATTGATTTTTGTGAAGACGTTCCGGCACTCCCTAAAAACGAAGTACAAAAAATCGTGGAGATTTTTAAGTCCCACGGTGCACAGGCGAAAGTCAGCTCCATCCACGTCAATGGGTGGTTTGGTTCTTACGACAAGCTTTCTATGTCGCTTAAATTTCTACAGCAAGAGTTCGGTGTCTCTGCCGAAGATTCTAAAAAAGTCTGCGGCTTTAGCGGCGACTCCCCAAATGACGAACCCATGTTTCAATATTTCCCAAACAGTTTTGCCGTCGCAAACATTCAAAACTTTGTTGATCAAATCAAATTTCATCCCACATATGTGGCTCAGAAACGTGGTGGTTTGGGGTTCACAGAAATCGCCCGTGCCATTCTGAAATATAAATAATTATTGCGCCTAACTAAGCGCCGTTGGGTGTGCACCCTCGTGCACACTTAAATCTGAAAATCTATCAAGTACTGGCCTTTCGTCTAAAGCTCCGGAATTCTTGAACCGATAAGACTTCCATTGGAGAAAGGAGTTTTCCATGGTCAGCACACAGGCACGTCAGTACATCGCTAACAAATTGGAAGAACAAGCCAAACAGAATTGGCTCTTTAATCATCTTAAATTCGAAGGTGAAGTTTCAAAACAAGGACCGAACCGTGTTTACGGATTCGCCGATGTTCATATCACACTGAACTCAAAGGGTGAGTTGTGGGTGGAAAGTCCGAAATATCGCAACTTTATTTCAGCTGACAGCTACAACACCGCCAAAGAGGCTGTGGATCTGCTGTACAATCAGCTGCGATACATCGATGACAATTATGATCGCTTGCAAAGCAGTCCTGAAATTTGGGTCAAGAAAGGCTTCTTTTCCCGTATCAAGAATCGCTTTGTTTCGTAAGCCTTTGCTGGCACGACACTTAGCCGCCAGCAAAGCTCATTGATTTGATCAATACATCCGGAGCGATCAAACTGCGACCCGGGCGATCATAACTGTCTCCTAGCTCCACAATGTCACGCAAAACATCCAGCACATTTCCCGAGACCACAAACTGATCGACAGGTCCCATGCATTTGCCATTCTCATATAAGAAGCCTTCCGCCGGCATCGACAGATCCCCTGTGGAATCCTTAAAGCCCGCGTGCAAGCCACCCGTGAATTTCGTGATGTGAACTGTTTGACCAGGATTCAATGAAAGCAGTTGATCTAAAGTCTTAGTGCCTTTTGCCACCACCAGGTTCGTAGGCCCAATATCCATGGGTGAACTCGGTCCCCGAGATGCATTTGCCGTGTGAGGCAAATTCATACGTTTTGAATACTCTAAGTTCGTCAGATAGTTTTTTAAAACACCGTTTTCAAAAAGAACCGTTTTCTGAGAAGGCGCTCCTTCAGAGTCAAAAGGTCTTACCGAGGTCCCATTCATCTCAAACGGATCATCCACCAGATTAAATTTATCGCTGGCCACTTTTTGACCCATACGACCTTTCAATAAGGATTTGTTCTCGTAAACTTCTTTAGCAGACAAATAGGACAGAAGCATTGCCAGCACCGTTGGGAAAACCTTGCGATCCAAGACCACAGGGTAATTTCCCGTTTTAAGTTTGGTAGCGCCCAAATACTTAACAGCATTATTCACACTGGTGCGAGCCACTTCATCCGTGTTGATTTTATCAAATGAACGAACAAAGAATCCATCACCACCCATTTTTGACATCTCGCCCTCTTTCGCCAAGGGAGCAGTTCTGCCAACGTAATAGTTCTGTTTGAATTCTTGATCCACACCTTCGGTATTCAGAATGCGCATAAAGCTGGAACCCTGAGAAAATCCCGAATAAGGAACGGCTTGCACACGAGAATCCAAAGCCAGACACTTTTGTTCTAAATCTTTCGCCACTTCCATCTTCTTTTCCATCTCGATTTCTTCGGGATTAAAAAGGTTCAGGGCTTGATAAGCCGCAGGCCTCATCATCGGAATTTCGAACGTGTCTTCGCTTTGCACGGTCTTAGCATTGTTTAACGCTTCTTTATAAGTGCGCAACAAAGCATCTGCCGACAGGTTTTCAGTGTAGGCATATCCTTGACTGGCACCCATCAAAACACGAAGACCCGCCGTCTGCGTTTGTGTGGATTCAAACGTGTTCAATTTCTTTTTCTGAAAACCCAAATCAAGACTTTCACCACCGGAAATAAGCATTTCAACTTTGACACCGTCTTGTTTGGCTTGAGCCGCAATTGCCTGGAAGCTTTGTTTAATAGTGTCCATTAGCCTGCTCTCCCACCAACCATAAGACTTGAAACCAGGATCTGCGGCTGACCCACCGCTGCCGGGATAGAACCGCTCACAGAGCCGCACATGCCCGTCGCCAATTTCAATTCATTGGAAACTTTTGTGATTTTACCCAATGTATCGATACCACGTCCGATCAGACAGGCACCTTTCACCATTTCTTCGATGCGGCCTTTTCTGATAATATAGGCTTCACGAACTTGGAAATTGTAGTCGCCGGTTCCTGGATTCACGGAACCTCCGCCCATGTTTTTCGCGTAAAGACCGTAATCCACGTCGCGGATCATTTCTTCAAAAGAATCCTTACCCGCATCAATAAACGTGTTTCTCATTCGAGAAGCCGGCGCGTATTTGTAAGACTGGCGACGACCGCTGCCCGTCACCTCATAACCTGTTTGACGCGAACCCATTTCATCCACGATGTAAGATTTCAAAACGCCGTTTTCAATCAAGGTCGTGCGCTTCGTTTTGTTACCTTCGTCATCGATATTCAGCGAACCCCAACCATTTTTGATCGTTCCATCATCGATAGCTGTGACACATTCATTGGCAATCTTCTGCCCCATCTTACCGCAGAACACCGAAGAATCTTTTGCGACCGACGTTGTTTCAAGACCGTGTCCACAAGCTTCGTGGAATAAAACTCCACCAAAAGAATTATCAATCACAACAGGCATCTCGCCCGCGGGTGCAAACTTCGCTGTCGTCAGCCCCATGGCACGGTCGACGTTATCATGGGCAAAGCTTTGAATATTCCAACCGTCATACAGTTCAGACGTTCCCATGTGCCCATAACGTTCGCTGGAACTTTCCTTCACTCCCATGTGCTCAACGAAAACTTCCATATTCAAACGACTGTATGCCCGTTCATCATAAGCCATCAAACCGCGAGAATTAGCGATTTGGACTTTCTGGAATTTTTCATTCAAAGCAGCCTCAACTTGAGTGACAGCAGAATTGCGATTGCGCGCGTGTTGATCCACAGAATTCAACCATGCGAATTTGCGATCACGATTCATCTCCCAAGGCTTTTCACCAAAAGTATGAACCGTATCAAACGGCACCTGCATCAACGGCATTGATTTCTTACCTTTGCCAGTGCCACGGCTTTTCGCTGCATTCAGCGCCGCCTTTACCAATCCCTGCTCCGTCAGATCATTCGTTGTTACGTACACGATTTCATGACCAAAGAACAAACGAATGCCGGCACCGTAAAGCTGACCCACGATGGCTTGGTCTGCTTTCGAACTCAAAATAGAAAGGTTAGAAGAGTAAGTATCTTCGACAAAGATATCTGCGAAATCCGCTCCTGTGGAAAGTGCGGCGTCCAGTGCTTTGGTCAGAATTTGAGGTTGAACGATCATGAAATCCCCCTATGAGCAGAAAGCATATCCCAGAGGGAAAACAGCCCCAACTGAAAAACCTGCGGCACTCTGCAATAGGTCCGAAGGTACTGCATCACGGTGCTTGTCTCTTTTTGAGACACCGGAAGTGACCTGACCAGATTATCAACAGCTCGCTGCGTGGAATGTCACGAAAGGCACGGCCACCCCTGTAATCCAATTAAACGGTTCCTCAACTCATTTTTAATGGCCCACCCCTTGCTCATATAGAACTTAGAGATGGGTTCTAATTTCAGAAACCCGTCGTGGAGACTATTGTGAGCAGCATTAAAGGCTTTAAATATATGAGAAACGCAATCCAAGGGTTAACAATCCTGGCGGCGCTTTCTTTTACTGCTCCGACGCTTGCCGCTCAATCTCCAACGACTTCCAATACGATCAAGGCGAAGCGTCCGCTAACGACTCCAGAAGAAAAATCCTGGTCCGTGGACTTAGGCTTAGAAACATATAGCAATCTAATGAAAGAAGAAGCTTACGAACGCGATTCCGCAACTTCTATGGAAGTTTCCGCGGGATATCGCTTTAATAAGATCACTTCTATGCGCCTGACTGGAACCCTGGTTAAAGAAAACTCGGGTGCTCAGAATACATATTTCGATAATACAATCGCTTCGTTGAGCTTTAAAACTCCGCTTACGACGGACACAGCTTGGATTAATACACTTGCCGGCGTTCTGCCAACAAACCGTCAATTGCAAGATGAAACGTCTTATCAGGGCGCAGTTCGTATCGGGACTAAGCTAGCCTTTAACAACCTATTCTGGGGCAGCTCTGCAACAACGGCTTTGCAAGCAACTCGCAATTTTCACGAATACAATGTGACGGCAGATGGGGGCTTTAACATCCGCAACAACCTTCAAGGCGTACTTACTTATAATCTTCCTTTGTTCTCCAAACTGTCTTTGCAAACTCTTTTCGTTTACACGACAGGCTGGACTTACCTGGAAGACACTCGCCAAAAATTCAGTGTCGGCGCGGACCTGGCTTGGGAATTTACTCCAGCATTTTCTGCTTACATCGGGACTTCCAACGAAGGAAATGCCCTTAAAGCAAACGGAATTGATTCAAACATCGAGTTTTTTAACGACACAAGTTCGATCGTTAAAGCGGGTTTGAGCTACAGCATTTAATTTTAAGTTTTTGTTTTTTGAGTTTTTTCAAGAGGAGAGAGTATGAACAGCAACATTAAACGCAAAATTCCCCTAACAGGTGCTTTGCTGCTGGCCATTTCAACAGTCATGATTTCTTGTACGAAAGAAGTTCCGTACAAGCAGGTCTTTAAAGAAAACGTTGAAACGAAATCAACTCTGTCACCAGATGACGAATACCTTTTCGTAGCGTCATCGGATTTGTCGAACAACGACGACGCTGGGGTTTCTTCCGCCCTGCCTTTCTGGCAGGGAACTGAAAAAATCGTAAAATTCCGCTTTACTGAAAACACTCTGCAAGTTGTGGAAGCTGGCGATGATGCCCGCGTCACTAAGGACAACACATTGAACAACCGTGTTTTGTTGGAAATCCCAATCAAACACGTTCAATACCGCTGCGCTGAAGACCGTTACGGCAAATGTACAAACAAAGAAGAAGAAAACAGCGAAATCAACTGGACTAAAAAAGCCAACTTCATCCCTGACTTTAACGGCATGAAAACGACGGGTATGTCAGTACTACCAGTTGAGATGCAACAGCTTTACGGATTCTCTTGCTTTAACGAGACATCTTCGCGCTTTTTGAACTATGAACTCAAAGATGGTTCGTTGAATATTCAAATTGAAAAAGTATTCCGTGGAACGCCAGCGTGCCTGGGTACACAAATGTACTCAATCAGCAGCGTTGATGAATTGCAAAGCCAAATCATCTATCACTATTCATTTAATAAATTGAGCAAAGTGACGTCTCCGAACTATAAAAAAATCGACTACCCAAGAGCTGACAAAGACACTTTCGGATTCTTTACCAGCGAAAACCGCAAGTACGATGTTGATTTGAGCCGCACTCAAGCAAATCAAAAAGAGTGGATGAACCGTTGGAATCCAGACAGAAAAGAAATCGTTTATTACATGTCTGACAATTTCAATAAACCTCAATATCAGTCTATCAAAGAGGCGACTCGCACAGCTTTTGACCGCGTAAACGCAGGTCTTAAAGCGGCAGGCCTTGAAATGCGCCTGGTTCTTAAAGATCCAGACCATAAGCAACCAGGTGACACACGTAACAGTATGATCGTTATGGTGGAAGACCCAGTTTCTGGTGGCCCATTGGGTTACGGCCCGACTGTAGCGAATCCTCGCACGGGTGAAATCATCAGCGGTCGCGTAGCGATGTACTATGGTAACTTCGTACAAGGTGTTCGTTACACTTACGATGAAGTTGTTAAAGAGCTTCAAAATTCTGGTGATATCGAATTGACTAAATCTTATGCGAAAGCAAAACCTGGTGCCGCTACTGAAGCAGCCCAAGCAGCTATCTCTGATGCGATGAAAGCTAAGTTGACTGCCGACACTTACGCTAAATATGTACACGCAGATACAGTTGGCTACAAAGTTGGAAATTCGTATACGGCTTTAAAAAAAGGTGCCGCAGACACGATTCAAACAGGTTCTTTGGTCTCTAAAGCCAACCTTAAACAAAACTCTGCGGCTCTACGCCAGCAGGTTCACGCTCAACTTAAAAACATGACGAAAGTATCTGCACGCTACAATGCGCGCACAAGCTTGAAAGCCGCTGCTGATGCTGATGAAGGCATCCAGCAAAACGCTGCAGTACAGACAATCGACACGCTGTCGGCTCAATCTAAATACTGTAACTACCCGTCTGAACTTTTCCCATTCAGCGAATACATCAAGAAAGCTTTGATCGGCAAACTTGGTAAAAACATGAAATTGTGGAACGACTTGAGTGATTCTGAAAAAGAACAAGTAATCGCGATCATCATGCCTGAAGTTTGGGTACCAACTTTGGTTCATGAACTGGGTCATAACTTGGGCCTACGTCATAACTTCCAAGGCTCTGAAGACAGAATGAACTTCTACACAGAGGGCGAGCTTGCGAAAATGGGCGTGAAACACGAAATTCCATACAGCTCTGTGATGGACTATGGTTACAGCGAATTGAACCTGCTTCCAACTTTGGGTAAATACGACATCGCAGCATTGCGCTTCGGTTACAGCCGTAAGGTCATGACTGAAACAGGCGCAACGGTTGATGTTCCAGAAACTTTGACGAAACTCCAAGCTGAAAAGAAAGACTTGGTACTTCGTGACTTTAAATATTGCTCTGATGAAAGTGTTGAACTGTCTGCGAATTGCAAACGCTTTGACAAAGGGACGACATTTGTTGAAATCGTAAATCACCTGATTGAAAGCTATCAGCAACGTTACTTGGTAAGAAACTTCCGTAATGGTCGTGAAAGCTTTTCTAAGGTTCAAGAAGGCGGATACTATAGCGGTCGTTTGGATAACTTCCAATACATCCGTAACTTCATGGAAATCTACTCTTCCATCAAGAACCAATTCGCCCTTGACGATGACTCTATTGATTGGACTTTTGATCCCGATATGAAGGATTTAAAACAAGCGGCATTGATCTCCGGCCGTTTCTTCTTGGATGTGATGAAAACCCCAGAAGTGCTGTGCGCGGTTGCCAAGAAAGATAATTTGCACCTGGTAACAGATATCGGCGCCCTTAAGTCAATCGATCCAAGCGCAAACAGCTGCTGGGAGCTTGAATTGGCGGATCCGAATCTAGTGATCGTAGCTCAAGGTGGTAAAAACTTTAACGACGTTCGCTTCCGTTCGAATCCTTCGTCCTATGCTGACCAGATCGATATCCGTGGTATCGGTCCGGACAAATTGGCGGCGGCTGAAGCCTTGTTCGTACGCATGACAAGTGAAGTTCGCCAACATGAAGACAATTACATGGATATCAAAGATTTGGCTCCAGAGATCTCAGCCACTGTAGCGTCCTTGTTGTTTGACCAGGTCAATACCAACGTAGAATTCCGCGACCAAGCTGGAAATCTCTACCTGAATACAAAATGGAAGTTCGATGTGTTCTCTGCTCCAGGAAGCGTGAACAAAGGCAAAGACACTCACTGGTTCGATGTTCCGATGGTTGAATCGGCTCAACGTCGCATGGGTCTGCCTAATCACAAAGTCAGCTTCCAGGAAAAACTATTGAATGTAATTTCAAAACGCATGGGCAGCTCTCAATCCCACTATGCGGAAGACAAAGCTTTCTTGGATCAGTTCCGTGTGAACCGCATCGCGAAAACATCTGTGATGAACTCGGAAAGTGCCGTCAGCTCCCGTGACGTGGGCTCGTTCAAAGCGGTGGCTTTGGCGAACAACGCGATCGCCTTGGATGCAATGTCTTCGATCACTAAAACGGACTTGTTAACGAGCATGAAAGATAAAGAACTGGAAGACCTGCGTATCGCAAGAACAGCCGTGCGCCGCGCTTCGACTCCAGCTCCGGCGACGGATGCGAAATACAAAGATGTCACTGTAAACGACATCAATATGTTCAAAGCTGGAGCTTTGCCCGCGAAAGACAAGCTTGAGTATCTTTTAACAATCCTGCCTGGTGCAGAAGAAGCTAAGTAATTTTCTGAAGAGAGAGGAAATGATTATGAAAAAACTGATTCTAGCGAGCGCTCTTCTGATGATCACTGCGGGTTGTACTCAAGGTACTAAGTCCCGCAATTCCTCGCAAGCGCAGGGAGCTCAGGAACAAACTCAAACAGGTCCTACGCAAGATATGAGTGCAGCGGATGCGGCTAAGCAGGCGCAGGCCTCTGTTGACGATGGCCTCATCGACTCGACTTCCCGTCAAGACGCTTTAAAAAACCTAACATTGAAGCTTTACGAATCCACGTTCCGTTTGCAAATGGATGTGATGTCTGAAAAGCTTCAAGATGACAATTCAAAATTGTTACGCGAGTTCATCACGAAAAAATTCTCTCCTAAAGGGGAATCTCTTTTGCAAGCGTTGAGCTCTGGCGACATCAAATCCACGATCACTTTGAAAGACCTGCAAATCGCAGCATCTGATAAAGACATGCAGTTCCAAGCGTTACTTATGGGCTTTAAAAAGATCGCGGCCGATGGGGGCTTCACTAAGGAACAACAGACTGGCATTGAGAAAGCATTAATCGAACGTCAAAGCTTGATCACGCCATCTGCACAAGAGCAAAACAGAATTATCGCAGTTTCTGAGCATATTTCTAAGAAGGCGAAAACCTTGATCCAAGTTATGCATGATGGTGCTCAAGACGAGACAGTTTGCCAAGGTTACGGTTATTTCTTGGCGAACTTCAATGCTCTTCTAACGGACAGCAAAACGTTCCGCTTGCCTCAGACGATCGCAGATCTTTCTGAACCATTGCAGCCTCTTTTGCCAACGTTAGATGCCTGCCCGGCGGATATTCCAGGCACTCGCAAGCTTCTGGGTAAGGAATTGCTGGGTTTGATTGCAAGAATGGATAAAATGCAGGCACAAATCGCAACTTTCTTGAATCCATCGATCAAAGACACAGATCCTTTGTTCTTGGATATCGCAGACAGATGGGCTCTTGTGGAAACCAAAGAGATTTTGGAAAACTACAAATTGCCAACAACTGGTGATGTCGATGCGGACGCAGTGGTTTGTAATGTTGACGGCACTGATTACGATGCTGTTGTTACTTCACAAACTAATACTGAAACAGCAGCTCAAATTAAATACGAAAGAGATGGCGAAAAACCATTCACAATTCGTAAAGTGACTGGTCAACGTGGCGTAACGATCGCTTACATTTCTTCCAAGCATTCAATCGCATCCAGCGAGAACTCTAACTCGGTGAATGCGGGTGACGGATTCGTAGGCGCGGTCTTCAGTATCGTTCCTGGCGATTCCGAGGCCATGAAACTGAAAATCCGTAAAGATGAAGGCAAAGACGAGACCATCACTGTCACTTGCCATGCTAAATAAGAGATTCACTGTTATTAGACACGATCATCTTCTGTAAATTGCTTCCTCCTTGGTCAGGCTTAATCATTAAAGCTCACTCAAGGAGGAAGAATCATGAGTAAAGAGCTAGAAGGCAAGAACGTTGCTATCCTCGCTGCTGACGGTTTCGAACAATCCGAACTACTACTACCTAAAAAGGCCCTGGAAGATGCTGGCGCCAAAGTCGAAATCGTTTCTATCAATTCTGGTGAAATCAAAGGCTGGGAGAAAGGAAACTGGGCCAAACCATTAAAAGTGGACACGGCCATCAATGTCGCAGGCGCTGATGACTATGACGCTTTGATGCTTCCAGGCGGAGTGATAAACCCCGATAAACTTCGTGAAGAAGAGGGCGTGGTTCAATTCGTTCAAGGGTTTGTCGACACCGGAAAACCCATCGCAGCCATCTGTCACGGCCCACAAACTCTGATTGAAACAGGAATTTTAAGAGGCAAAAAAGTGACCAGCTACCCTTCGATTCGCACCGATATTATCAATGCCGGTGGCGAGTGGGAAGACAATGAAGTCGTCGTGGATAATGGCCTGGTTACAAGCCGCAAACCCGCTGACATCCCGGCTTTCTGCCGCAAAATGATCGAAGAATTTGCGAAAGGCCCACAAGACATGTCCGTTTTAGGATTAGGTGAACAACGCCGCGAGCATCCAAAGCACGCTCACTAAACGGTACGGCCTTACTTGAAAATGTACTTACTTACCTAAAAATAAAAAAGGCAGGAGATGATCCTGCCTTTTTTATTTTCACTAAATCCAATCCTTAATCTTTTTTGGGAACGTCTTTGATAGAAATGGTGTTGTCCAATTTTTTAGCCAAGGCCTCGATAAATCCGTTACGCAGGGAACCCCAGAATGCATCCCAGGTTTTAACATCCGGCCCCTTGGCAGCACCTTCAAAGTCCACTCGGGTTGCCACAGTCTTGGTCTCTGAATTTCTAAGGATCAAGTTACTCATGGCGATTCCCACTTCAAAAAAGAACCGCTTAGGAGAATCAAACTTTTCTTGTGAGCTGATCACATCCAGATTTTCAAAGAACGGCTTCACGTAACCCTTGATGCGCCCGTCGCGCGTGCTTACCTCTCCGTAAAGGCTAAAGCTCCCCGACGTAAATGTGAAAGGCCCATAACCTTTAAAAAAGTCATTCAGCTTTGTCACATCAAGCTTATCAATTGCCATCTTAGATTCAAATGCCGGGACCTTTGACAACAAATTTACTTTCGCTCCCGCTGTGACGTGCCCACTTTTTTGCAATCGCGCCGAAGCCTCCACCGTACTTGGCAGCAGTTCTTTGGATTTGTCGGTGTTCTTAATATTTGTGGCCGAAATCATAATTCGATCCAAGACCACATCGACTGGAACTTTGAAATCATTGTTGTACAAATGAACTTCACTGTTCGTCAGACGGAAAGATTCCAGCTCTATGGGAATCAATTTCCCCACGACCGTTTTCCAATCTTGATCGGCCCCCATCTGCTTTTTCTTTTTATCGGCACTATCGACCAAATCTAATTTCATCCCGTCGACTTTAAGATCTCCCAGTAGTTTCCCAGCGAAAATACCTCGCCACGCCAGGGACAGATCAATTTCGTGGATGCTCACTAAAGGATGCTTGGGACTTTTCACCTTTTCCCAAATTTTCAGATCCTGAATCTGATAGGCGCCACGATACAAAGCCAAATCAAAGTCTTCAATGTGGCCCTTATAGTTTTCCATTTTATTGCCCATGTACCAATTGATCCCATACTTGATACCGGCAGGCAAAAATATGCGTACGACTACCAAGAATACGACAATGGCGATCAGGGTTATTTGAACTTTACTGAGGGACCTGAACAGTTTCTTCATACTTTTCCTCCTTATTAATTTCATTGGCAACTTCCGCACTGAGAAAAATCACGGCGGAGGAATAATAAACCCATAACAACAAAACAATAAACGATCCGGCAGCTCCATACAGGGAGGCGACAGCACTTTGTCCCATGTACAAACCAATCAAGCCCTTACCGATTGAAAACATAAACGCAGTGATAAAACCCGATGTAAAGGCAACTTTGGGGCGCACCTGCACCTGGGGCAGAAAATAGTAAATCGCACTGAACAGCAGTCCAAAAATCAAAAGAGAAATAACAAAGTTGATGACTTGCCCTAACAACGCTTCTGCACCTTTTAAATACATCGACAAAATCGATGATACCACCAATGAAACGATCGAAATAAATACAAAGGTTAAAACCATCCCCATATTGAAAAGTTTGGTTTTCATGAAGGTCCAAATTGATTGAAAAAATGTTTCTGATTCCAGTTTTTTATAATCTATCTTCACTTCAAAAATTTTATTTAAAGACATGCGCATTTCGCCAAAGATCGCACCGGCGGAAAAAATCAATGTGATCAAACCCAGAATCCCCGCCATATCCCGGACCTCGGGCTGCTTTTCCACATTCTTTGCGATCTCTCGTAAAATATCGGACGACTGTGTTCCGAACAGGTATTGAATCTGTTTTAGTATTTCTTCGCGCAAACTATCGTTGATTAAAGCAACGAAGGTCAGCATCAACACCAACAACGGTGCCAGCGACAGAGCTGTGTAAAACGACAAGGACGCTGACATCTCAAAAATATCGTCACGTCCCATCTTGTTGAAGAAATTTTTCCCAGTGATTTGTTTTAACGCCTTTATCAACTTCATCGAAAAAAGATAACATGCTTAGCCGCTCTCGCCTTCGCCTCACCTTATGGTCTTTGACAAGAAACATATCGAAAAGACTCCAATAGGGCCCATGGGTCGATGCATTTTAGGTCCACGCCCAAGGCTTAAACATCGCCATGCTGAAAATGTCACATACGCAATATTCGGGGCTTAAAACGAATTAAACAGGGTCTTAGGTCACAAATCTGGGCCGCGGTATTGCAGATTCTGAAGGGATGCTAAAGATCGGTATTTTGTTGACCTTACTATCAACACTGTTGGGACACCTGGCTCTTGCTGGCTCCTCTGATATTCAATATCAGAGCGCTTTTCTTTCCCCGGCGACGGCGCTTTCAAGCCCCTATAGAAAGATCGATTTAATTAAGCTCATCGACAAGGCCTCTTCACTGCCCACCGATCCCGAACTGCGCATTCAAACAGTTTTGGTCGCACAGGCGCGCTTTCAAGTTCCACGCAACATTAATGAACTTAAATCGAGCGCTCTTAACAACATCCGCACTCTGCCAAATATTTCTAATTCGCTGAAGCTTTGGGCCTGTATTGAAAATACCTGCCAAGGCGAAATGAATATGGCCTTGGCCTCGGTGCAATTCGTGATGAGTTACTCCATGCTGGATCTGCAACAATCACAAAAGGTCGCATGGGCAACGGCAAAACTTCCTGCGGAGTTGTTGCAGGGGACTCAGTTGATCACAATTCAAGAAGTCAGGGACTGGTCTCACCTATTTACGGATTCATTCAGTATTAATATTTTCCAAGCCGTTGATGCTACTAGCACAGTGATCACCAACTTCCAGATTCACTTAGTGAAAGCCTCGGCTTATCAAAAAGCCAAGTATATTCCCTTTTTTAATCTAGAAAAAAACCTGAACTCCCATATTCAACAACAGCTGCGGGAAATTCAGCAAGCGTTGAGCGCGGGTAAGCGCGCCCCCTCTTCGGCAAACAACGAACCGAATCTTTACCGACAAAGCAGCTATAAGTTAATTGATCCCGAAGGTGACAGAGCCTTGATCGAACGCGCGAACAGCGTTCCGAAACATATTCTTGAAAGCCTCCTCAATAAAGAAGGCCCGCAAGATAAAAACTGGCTTCCGGATCCACGTGATTGGGAAGATCCCTTGGCTGATCTGATCCCTCTGCCACAACCCACGCAAGGCGTCTCCATTCAGGGCCGAGAAAATCCGCTTTATCTGGAGAGTTTCAAAAAAACTCTGACCCAAGTCATTCAAGAGGAATCCCGCAGAGGCCTTCCACCCCTGTTCGGTATTGCTCACGAATGGAGTGCCGCTTACAAAAACAAACACGTGATGTCTCAGGGATCTAAATTGCTCGTGGCCCTAGCGTTGGGTTTCACGGATCGCTTCATGATCACGGGCAAAGAAGAAAATCTTCGCCAATGGATCTTAAGTGAAAACTATGAATCCATCACTTTGCCGGAATTGTTTCGCGCCAGTTATCGCATAAATCACGGTGACGTCTATCTGACGTTACTGACTATTGAAAATGTTCTTGCGAACAATTGGCGCTTTGTTGGTCGCGAATCACTTCCCATCACCAAACGCCTAAGACCGATTTCAAGTGGCCACAATTACAAGGGCGATCGCTATGGTACTTGGTACCATTTCTTTGGAATGATTTTATATGGATATGTTCACGGTGGCACTCAAGCTCAAGCCATCGGTAAGATAGAAGCCCTGGGCAGCAACATGCTCTCTCCGAATTTGGATCAAACGCAAAAGCAGTGGTTCAATATTTTGGGTGGCTACGTGGGAGCTCACTTAAAGGACGTCATCCGCAAAAAAAGCTATAAAACCTTCGTGGGCAGCAAAACGTTTTTGCAAGAAAGCTATTACCTGAATCGCCGCGAAGATTTCCGTGATCGTCTGCCGCAGGAACTTTCGACCGATATTCAAGCGGGCCTATTCAGACCCCGTGACAACAGCGGCCTATTGACTTCGATTCAGATTGTAAATCACACCCCACGTTCTTGTCAGGTGGATTTGATTTTTGATAAGGGCAAGGGCTTTGACAGCCGTTACAAAGCTATTCAAATGGAAGTAGACTTTTCAAGTCTGCGTCCCACATTTATCGGAGCTTCCGCGCCATTCGCGCGCGCAGTTCGTGGCTTCATCCACAATTGCGAGAACACCACTCAAGAGTGGATTTTTGAAGCGGCTCTTTAAACCACACACGCCAGAAAATAAAAAACCCCGAGAGTTCCCGGGGTTTTAGTTATTAGAACTTGGTCCGATTACTTACGGATCTTTGCTCTGTACATACGCTTTTTAGTCAAAATGCGTTTTTTTCTGTGACGGATACCTTTTTTAGATTTGCCTTTAGCTGCCATTGTAATCCCCTTTGTTATTTCTTAGTTGGAGTGTTCATCAAAGCCGCGAACGGATTGTTGAACGGGTTGCCTGGTTTTGCCGGAGTGCTGTTCATAGGACGAGAAACACCCTGACCCACTTGTGACTTACCAGAACCCTTTGTCGCCGAAGCGCCACGTTGTTGTGGTGGAGCTCTTTCACCACGAGGAGCTGAAGATGCTTCCACAGCATCGTCCATTTTCATCGTCAATGAAATCTGGTTTTTCACAGTGTCGACTTTCAAAACTTTCACAGACACATGGTCACCTGGATTTACCACTTTACGAGGGTCATCCACGAACTTGTGAGAAAGTGCGGAAATATGAACCAAACCGTCTTGGTGAACACCGATATCTACGAAAGCACCGAAATTCGTTACGTTCGTTACGATACCTGGGCAGATCATACCTTCTTTAAGGTCTTTCACTTCCATGATGTCATCGCGGTATTGGAAAACTTTGAACGGATCACGAGGGTCACGTCCTGGTTTTTCCAACTCTTTTACGATGTCATCGAAAGTGAACTCGCCCACTAGCTGCGCCCATTTAGTTCTTTGAGAAAGCAGTTTCTTAGCGCCTTCACCGATAACTTCAGTCAATGAAACACCCATGTCTTTCGCCATGTCCGTCACTGCTTGGTAACGCTCTGGATGGATCCCTGTAGAATCCAAGACTTGCTTACCACCTGGGATACGCAAGAAACCAGCCGCTTGCTCGTATACTTTTGCCGAGAACTTAGGAACTTTTAAAAGCTCACTACGATCCGAGAACAAAGTTTTCTTACGAGCTTCAACGATACCTTTCGCAAGTGCAGGACCGATACCAGCAACATGAGAAAGTAACGCTGCAGAAGCTGTATTAACGTCAACCCCTACGTTATTCACGCAAGACTCAACTACGGCTTCCAATGATTTTTTCAATTGAGATTGATTCACGTCGTGTTGGTATTGACCAACGCCGATAGATTTTGGATCTACCTTCACAAGCTCTGCCAAAGGATCTTGCAAACGACGCGCGATAGAGATCGCACCTTTTACAGTAAGATCCAGATCTGGGAACTCTTCACGAGCGATATCGGAAGCTGAGTACACAGAGGCACCCGATTCAGAAACCATCACGACTGGAATGTTCTTACCAAGATCTTTCAAAACTTTGCGCAAGAAAGATTCAGTCTCACGACCGGCAGTACCATTACCTACAGCAATCGCTTCGATTTGAACTTGCTTCATCACTTCGCCGAACAAAGTTTTAGCTTTGCGTTCAGCATCGTCGCCCAAAGTGTAAAGAACAGTGTGAGAAATGAAAGCACCTGATTTATCAATCAAAGCCACTTTACAACCTGTACGCAAACCAGGGTCGACACCCAATACGCATTTTGAACCGTATGGAGAAGCGAGCAATAGTTTACGAACGTTTTCAGCAAATACCGTGATCGCGTCTTGATCCGCTTTTTCTTTCAACAGACGGTGAACCTCGTTCACGACGGAAGGAAGAACGTAAACGTTCAATGCCAAACGAGCCGACTGCTTCAAGTACTCACCGATCGCATTGTCAGGAGTCGATGTCGCGAAGTTCTCGTAAGACTTCAAGATCGCTTCGTCATCACCTTTAACGTCAAGAGTAAGCTCTTCTTCCTGCCAGCCACGTCTCATCGCCAAGTAGCGGTGATTGTTTTTGGCATCCATCAAAGGCTTAACTGGCTCTTCAAACTCTTTGTACATTTCGTATTTAGAGTTCGCTTTGTAGCCTTTAGCCGCTTTAGAAACGATGCGACCATTTTCGTTATAGTTTTTAGAAACCATCGCACGAAGTTCCGCATCATTGGCGATTTTGTCGACGATGATGTCTTGAGCACCCTTAAGCGCTTCTTCGTAAGTCACGATTTTGGCAGTTGGGTTCAAGAAAGCTTTCGCTTTCATTTCCATAGTCTCGGAGTCTTTCAACTTGCCGTGACCCATGTCCCAAATCCAATTCGCTAAAGGCTCCAAGCCAGCTTCGCGAGCGATAGTAGCTTTGGTTTTCTTTTTCTTTTTGAATGGTTTGTAGATTTCTTCCAACTCACCAAGGTCCCAAGAAAGCTCGATACGCTTTTGGACTTCGGCCGTGAGATTGTTCTGCTCCCCGATCTCTTTGATCAAGAACGCTTTACGCTTCACGATTTCGTTGTAAGTTTCGTGACCTTCGATAACACCGCGAATTTGAACTTCGTCCAAATTGCCGGTTTTCTCTTTACGGTAACGCGCGATGAATGGGACTGTAGCCCCTTCCGCAGCAAGTTCAATCACGGCTTGTGCTGATTTTGCTGGGACAGTTGGGACAATACGAGCCAAATAACTCTGAAGAGCCTGATCCATAGAACCTCTAGATTTATTGGAATGAGTTTGAGCTTAAATCTATATTATTTATGACGGAATTGGATCAGACCGTGGCTAGGATCGTATGGAGATACGCCTACGCTCACGCGGTCACCAACAACCACACGAATATTAAAGCGTCTCATCTTTCCGCAAAGCTTTGCGTTGATGATAACTTTATTTTCAAGTTCGATCTTGTAAAGACCACCCGCAAGGGCGTCGATCACTTTTCCGTCAATTTGTACTAAATCGTCTTTTGCCATGTAGGTAAATTTCTAGGTCAGAATGCGGGGCCTTGCAATAGATTTCTGCCCAATTATATCAATATGCAACACGCAAAAGGCCCCATTGAGGGGCCTTTTTAGGGTTTCGTTAAGATAACTTTCTGTTGCTGATTAGCATTCGCTTTCCATCCTCAAAAAGAACCTCAAGACGGTCATATTCGTTGGACATGATATAACCCCATCCGAAAATCTTGTGCTCAATAGGAGTTTTAGCCTCGTATTGATTGCCGATATTATAGGACTGAGCTTTCGTGCCTTTGTACTTCTCGTGAAGCTCATGCCACTTGACCTGATCTTCGCTCATACCGGTTTTATCGATTTTGATTTTCTTTTCTTTTTTTGGAGTCTCAACGACTTCCGCCTCTGGAGCTACGGCTGCCTTAGCAGGCTTTTTCTCAGGTTTAGCAACCGGAGGGGCCTTTGCTGCTTTTGCAGGGGCTGGAGCCGGCGCCGGAGCAGCCTTGACTGCTTTTACCGGAGCGGCTTTAGCAGCTGCTGGCTTGGCAGCTTTCGCTGGTGCCGGTTTCGCTGCTGGTTTAGCCGCAGGTTTTGCGGCCTTCGGAGCTGGCTTTGCCGCTTTAGCGGCAGGCTTTGCTGCAGGCTTAACTGGCTTCTTTGCCTTTGCTGCAGGAGCTTCCTTTTTAACTGCCTTTTTGGCCATCTCAATTCCTCTCTAAATTTTAAAGGTGAGAAATGATCGAAACGTGTTTATATGAGACTTATACTATCACCCAGTGACTTGACATCAAAAATATATTGGGAAAATGTTAGCGCGAGGCATCACTATATGATTACAGCAGACGTTATTAATACTCTTCAGTCTCCGGATGTAGTTTACGTATCCGGCCCCAAAGACTCCATCGCTAAAAAAGTCCTTCCTCCAGATCAGGCTGACTCCGAAAGCTTAATTTTCGTGTCCAAGCCCGATTTCCTCGAGAAAGCTTTAAAGGCGCAGTCTCCCATTATCGTAGCGCACAAGTCCCTGACTTTGCCGACCGATAGCAAGACGACTTTCTTTACGACTCATAACATTCAACTGGCAATGGCGGCGATTCTTCCGTTGTTTGACGGAAAAATGAACCGCTTCAACCAGGAAACGAAAATCCATCCAAGCGCATGGATTCACCCCCAGGCTCACCTGGGTCAGAATGTTTCCGTAGGGCCCTTTGCGGTCATTGGTGAACATGTCCGCATCGGTGACGGCGCCACGATCGGTGCCCATGTGGTGATCGAATCCTATGCCCAAATCGGTGCACTGACGATCCTTCATCCCCAGGTTTTCATCGGAGCTTACAGCGAAATCGGAGCGCACTGCGAATTCCATCCGCACACCACGATCGGCGCTGATGGCTTTTCTTTTGCGATGGCTAAAGACGGTACCCACAAAAAAATCCCGCAAATCGGCAAGGTGGTCATCGAAGATCATGTTGAACTGGGAGCCAATTGTGCTGTTGACCGCGCCGCTTTAACGGAAACACGAATCGGTCGCGGAACTAAAATGGATAACTTCTGCCACGTGGCTCACAACGTGATTATTGGCGAAAACAACGTCATGGCTGCCGGATTTAAAATCGCTGGTTCCTCCCGCATAGGTAGCAACTGCATGTTCGGTGGAGACGCCGCGGTTTCAGATCACATTACCATTTGTGACAAAGTGATTATCGCAGGTAAGTCCGGAGTGACAAGCAACGTGCAACAAAGTGGTGCATATGGTGGATATCCTCTTGAACCTTTACGTGAATCGTTGAAAACTCTGGCCAATCTGTCGCAGCTAACTCGCATCAGAAAAGAACTTTCCCGCGTGGTTAAACACCTGGGTCTTAAAGAGGAATAGAAATGACTTACGAATTTTACAAAATCTTGCACATGTTGGGCTTAATCACATTGTTTTTTGGCTTTGGTGGTCTCTTAGTGACTTCCTATGCTGGCATCACCCTGAATGCAAAAGCCCGCATGATGAGTTTCGCAACTCACGGCATGGGTCTTTTGTTCCTATTGATCGGCGGCTTCGGAATGCTAGCAAAAATGGGAATCATGAAACAGCTTCCGGGGTGGGCTTTGGCTAAACTGGGTATCTGGGTCCTTATGGGAGCAGCGATCTCCATCGTAAAACGCAAAGGTCATATCGGCTGGCCCATCGCAATCCTACTTTTCGGCCTAGGGACAACAGCCGCAATGCTAGCGATCACAAAACCGTTCTAAGACATTTTAATACGAGGAGGAAGTATTTAGACTACCTCCTCCGTTTCCGTTCTTCCACTGACTTCGACTTCGAGTACTCCGATAATTGAATTTAACAAACCTGCCTGTTCCAAGATTGAAGAAGATGCCTCAGCGACGGCATCAATGTTTTTCTGATTTGTCAAAGACGTCGTTTCAAATTCCCCCATCGCTTTTGAAATTTGAGTTAAGCCCTGCGCCTGCTCTTCGGTTGCATGAGCAATTTCATTGTTAAGCACAGAAACATTTTTTATCGATTCCACGATATCTTTAAGAATCTGGGAGGCTTCATCCGCACGGGCCTGACTAGAAACAACCAATTCGACATTCGCACCGAGTTGCGTGTTAATTTCCTTGGCCGCGTTCGCACTTTTTTGTGCCAGCGCCCGCACGGCATCTGCAACCACAGCGAAGCCCCTTCCCTGCTCTCCGGCACGTGCCGCCTCTACGGAGGCATTTAAGGCCAACAAATTTGTCTGGAAAGCAATGTCATCAATAACTGAAATTGCCTCCACCATTTTTTGTGTACCGCTCGCGATGTCACGCATCGAATTCAATACCAACATTATCTGTTGCTCACCAACACCAGCTGAATGGTTAGCCTGACTCGCGAGTTGAGAGGCTTGTTTTGAATTTTCTGCACTCATCTTCAACATGCTGTTCATTTCCTCGAGCGACGCTGCCGTTTCTTCAACCGAAGCAGTTTGCACTGTTATTCCTTGATGAACCTCGGTGGTAACTTTATTTAAGTGACCACTTATGTCGGAAGCGACCGAGGCACTCTCTTTTAGATGGAAGACGGATTTTAAGATAGACTTGATGCTGTGGTGAATACTTAAGCCAATGACAATTGATAGTATGATAGCCAGGCAAAGTGCCAGACTAGAGTACATTAAATCTTGGGTGCGCTGATGAACAAGTGAAGCGATACGCTTATCTATTAAAGAATCAAGCTCTTGATTCAGAATGTTCCAAGTAAGAAAACTTTCATCGTATGCTTTCTTAGCGTCAGCACTGAATACTTCTCCAGCGATAGCATTTCCCTCAGCGATTTTCTGAAGATTGGCAATGACCTTAAGCGTGGAGGTCCTTAACCGCACAGCTACGTCGGGCAAATTCTTTTGCAGTGATTCCGATTCTCCATAGAAATTTTTATCTTCATTCAACGCCGTTTGAATATCGTTCAATATACGATCGACATCCGATTCTTTTAACATAGTGGAATAAAGGGCCGCTTTTATCCTGATTGACTCGCTATCGTGGGGCCCTTGAGACAGAGTTCTGAAATTCCCCAGTATCTGCTTCAGTCGATCTTGCAGTTGTGGCAGCGCCAGTAAAGTTATATCCATTAAATAATAGCTATCAAGATCAGGATCAAGAATCAGATTGGACGTGTCTCCTAAGTGAGTCACTGAACTTTTAATTGACCCAATGGCTTCGGTCCAATTTTTTTTATCCACCTGTTCTTGAAGGTAAGAAAAAGCCGCTGTCTCGCGTGTTCTTTGTGCTAATTGATATTGATCGAATTGAAGGAGCTCCCGAGATTCATCATAAACTACCTGCAAAGCCTTCATTTCCGCTGAAAGATCAGAATGATCTCCGATCGAAATCTTTTTCAATAATTCCTGATACTTTTGCTGAAGTCGAATTCCAACTTTTTCCTTTTCCGCAAAATGAATGTTTGCTGATTCAGAATTGTACATCAGGTAAGTCAGCACAATGATCGGGATAGCGAAGATAACTATGTTTAATAAAAGTTTAAACTGCAGTGGGATCTTTCTCATTTTGAGCCCCTCTTAAACGTCCTACAAATGCACTTGTTAAAGTTCGGTTAAAATTACTGACTTTTTAAGGAAATCTTCTAAAATTGACTAATATCAATTTTGAGTTTGGACTTAAGTCAGGTGAGGAATAGTTGAAACTAAAGTCGTTCGCGAAACGTATGAATATCGAATCCGATTTTTACTCATTTAATCCTCTATACTCTTCATTTCTTCAAAGCGGGGTCGATAGTAACGATTATGAGACCTTGTGTTTAAAAAAAGGCGAGGTACTTTATTTTCAAAGGTTTAATAGGCAAGGGTTCTATTTTATAATTGAGGGTCTCGCCAAAATGGAGCTCTCTCATCCAACCCCCCGAGTGATTCGTCTTTGCAAACGCGGCGACATGGTAGGATATGGAAGTTGGTTAGTTCCTAAAACAGAAAATTACAAATTGATGGCCCTTCAGGATACAACGGTTCAGTTTTGGACGAAGGATGCCAGCGAATCTCTCCAAAGAAAATCAACTCTGGTCAATCAACTTCTTATAGAACACCTTGCTCAAGTCATACTTCATAAAGACGAACGGATTGCATCTCTGCAGGGTGAGACTGTGGAAAACAGGGTGGCCCACTTGCTGTTATGGTTAGCAAAAAATTTTGGCCGACAGACGGCACAAGGTTTATTGATAGACATATCGTTAGATCGAGATTGCATGGCCCAACTGGCGGGAACCATACCCGTAACTTTGGCGCGAGTTTTAACCTATTTCGAACAAGAAAAAATTATTCTTCGAGAAAAAAGAAAGGTGCTCGTTCTCAACATCCAGGAGTTGGAAAAGAAAACCTTTTGAATTCACTGGAAATTTAGAACTTCGTTGAGCGCCCCCCGCCTCATTTACACCCGGTACTGAAGACTTAGTAGCGAAAATCAGTATTCAAAACTTCATTCAAGGCCTCTTTACGAAGAGGCTTTTGAAGATAGCCATCGAACCCTGCCTCGAGGCATTTTTCGCGATCGCCCTTCATGGCATGAGCTGTCAGGGCGATGACGGGACATTCATATCCCTGGCCTCTTAATTTTTTCAAAGCTTGAAAGCCATCCATGTGGGGCATCTGAATGTCCATTAAGATCATCCGATAATTTTTAGAGCTCGCTTTACGAACGGCCTCTTCACCATTCGATGCCATTTCTATTTGCGTATCATCCAACCCAGCTTTTTTAAGGTAATGGCGCAAAAGATCCCGATTGTCAGCAGAATCATCCACCACCAATATGACCCCAGCCTGAAGGTAAGTTCCAGCAGCATTTACCACATGTTCTTTTTTCGGCGGCTCTTCCGGAGCTTTAACGGATGGAGCATGGGCCACAACAGAGATTAAAAAACGACTTCCTTTGCCGACAACACTGGTAAAAGTGATATCTCCCCCCAGAAGGCGCGCAAGCTTACGAGACAAAAACAAGCCCAGCCCGGTCCCACCAAATCGCCGCGTCGTAGAACTGTCAGCTTGAGAGAAGGGTTGAAACAGATGCGCCCGTTGCTCTTGAGAAATTCCGATACCAGTATCGGTGACGACGAATTGCAGAATATAACGATCCGGAATTCTGGTCGGGATTGCTTCGGCCCGCAATTCGACATAACCCCGTTCAGTGAATTTAATGGCGTTCCCTACCATATTAATCAGAATTTGACGAATACGGCCGGGATCAGAAATAAGGTTATCTCGTACCGTCCCCATCCTTAAACGCAGCTCGACACCTTTTTCTTCGGCCTTCACTCGTAAAAGATAAGTAACATCCTCTAAAAGCTCGCGCACACCGAACACGATATTTTCAACCTGGATTTTCTCCGATTCGATTTTTGAAATATCCAGGATTTCATTTACGATTCTTAAAAGCTGCTGCCCGTTTCGCAGCACAGTCTCCACCGCGTGCATCTGCTCCCGAGTTAAAGTTTTGTCGTCACTCAAAATTTCCGCAAACCCCAGCATCGCCCCTAGCGGTGTGCGGATTTCATGACTCACGTTTGCCAGAAAGTCTGATTTCGCGCGGCTAGCTTCCTGGGCCCTGTCGTATAAACGAGTGTTTTCAATCAACACCGCCAAACGAGAACAGACTTCTTCTGCAAGAGATTGATCACGTTCGTTAAACATTCTCTTTGATTTGGTTGAAACCAGACTGACCAATCCCAGAGGAGCTTTATCACGCGCCATTAAAGGTATGAACATCAATGACTCGGAAAATAATTTTGCGTCTTGGTTCGGGTTCTTAACTTGAATTTCTATATCGTAGTGATCCCGAATATGGGGACCGATCTGCTCCAGACCTCTTAACAAGATCGTCTTACCGGAACGTATGATCGTCGGCCCACCAAACTCTGGATCCCATTTGGGAGGATTCTCCGCTCGCCATCTCCGGACAAACTCCTCCTCTTCGGAATTCGTGGCATAAATTTCGGTGGCGATATAGTCCATTCCCTCTTCATCAATAATTTCAACGATGCAAATATCTGCAAGAGCTGGCACAACCTTCACGCAAAAAGCACGCAACATGTGACCGAGCTCCACCGAACTGGAAAGTTCAAACGTCAACCCAGACACAAAGCGTTCTTGTCGCGCTCGAGCCTCTGCAGCCTCTTTTTCTGCTTGAGCACGAACCAAGTCTTCGCGCTGGCGGGCGGCTTCAATTCGATCCGTAATGTCTTCGCTGACGCCCAATATGAAACGTGGGTGCCCGTCTTTATCCCGAACTGGAATTTTAATCGTATGTATCTGCCGAGTCCCGTTACGGGTGGGAATTTCATCTTCTGTAATGGCGTGCGGAATTTCTCCATTAAGGACTTTTCGGTCCATACTGCGAAAACGCTCTGCCAACTCCTTCGAAAAAAAGTCGTAATCCGTTTTACCAATGAACTCCTCACGGGAGATTCCTAACATTTTCTCACCAGCACGGTTCAGTCGCACGAAGGCCAGATTTTGGGCCTCTTTAACAAACACCATTGAAGGCATGGTTTCGATAATCCCTAACAAAAAAGCTTCGGATTCTGCCAACTGCCCCGTTCGCATTTCCACACGGCTTTCCAACAACTCGTTAGCGTTAGCAAGCTCCTTTTCAATTTTCTTTTGTCGCGAAATATCCTGAACCAAAGTGATATCAGTACCGTCTTCAAAGGTCGTAACACCAATTCGCACGGGAATGCGATGACCGTCTTTATGAAAGTATTCCTTTTCCAAGGATACAGAAATTCCAGGCGCTGCCAAAAGGCGTTCTTGCAGCTTAAGACTTTCACCGATCAGATCCGGAGGTGTTAAAATCTTCCAGTTTAATTTTCCAGCTTTTAAATCCGCGTGGGAGTACCCCAATAGTTCCAGGAAATAGTCATTTGCATCTAAAATTTGGCCATGAGAGTTCGTAGAGATTATGCCGATAATCTTTGAATTAAATATCGTAAGATATCGCCGCTGCAGTTCTCGATTATCATTCATCTCCCGATTTTAACAATGCGAGTTTAGAGGGTCTTGTGAACACTATAATCACTGTGAACAATCAAGCTGCGTCCTTCAATGTTGAAATGTCCCAATGCTTCCCAGGAAAGTTTATTTGGAATTTTCAATTATACTGAACAAGAGACTATCGAATAGCATTCACGAAGACCTAGACCGTGAATGACGTCGTATAGAAATAAAAAAGGCGCCCCAAAAGCGCCTTTTAACTATTTTGAAATCACACAAGTAGCTTTGTACTCGCCGTTGTCAGTGGTTGTCTTAGCCACAGCCTTTACCACTTTTTCGACCGATGTTTCCTCTCCATCGACCTTTAGGTTCTGCAACAAAATCACAGAGCCATCAGCCTTTCTGGTTTCCTCGATCAAAATTTGAAATTGAACTTCAGACCCATCAAGCTCAAAGCGCTCCTGGAAAAACTGACCAATATGATCGTCGATAGCGATCGTCATAAAGTGCCCTTTTACAAAGTGAGCGACGCCCACTGCACCCGTAATTTGACAGTCATAAGTTTGAAATTCTCTGACGTCTTGTACGGCCGCTGATGCAATACCAGAAAACGCGATCACCAAGATCATTACAAAAGTCTTCACCAGAACCCCCTTAAAAAAGAAATGGCGGCATACTGAATGCCGCCATTTCCGTTAATATTCAAACTAAAAGCTAAACCAAGACCTAGAACATGCTGTATTTCAGGAAACGACACTCGATGTTACCGTTAAATACAAAGTGCTTGCGCGTCGATTTCAATTTTAGGTCCGCGATCAAATCTTTGTTCCCTGAAAGAATCCAAGCATCCCAACCTTTGAAACGGTGTTTTAACGTGAAGCTAAGATCACGATAAACGTCACGAAGATTGTCTTCATCACCGATACGCGCACCGTACGGTGGGTTCACGATGATCAAACCTTTTTCAACCGGTGGCTCAACAGTCGCAACGGATTCTTTTTTGAATTCAATCACGTCGTCAACGCCTGCGGCTTTCGCGTTTTCTTTGGCAGATTTCAAAACTTTATTATCGATATCGTAAGCATAGAACTTAGTTTCGATTTCTTCTTTTTCAGCCGCGATTGCTTCATCAACGACTTTATCCCAAACTTCGCTTTCGAAGTTCAAAAGATTCATGAAACCAAAACGTTTACGGTTGATGCCCGGCGCGATATTTTTCGCCATCATCGCAGCTTCAATCATGAATGTTCCAGATCCACACATAAAGTCCACAAGGGCTGTTTTACCATCCCAATCAGAAAGCTTGATCAGACCCGCTGCCAAGTTTTCTTTCAGTGGAGCTTCGCCCACGTCTTTGCGGTAACCACGTTTGAATAGTGAATCACCAGATGTATCGATAGAAACGTTGAATTGATTTTTAACGGAACGAACAACCACGCGCAAAGCGGGGTTATAGTTATCAACGTCAGGACGAATACCAAATTTATCGCGGAACTGATCCACGATAGCGTCCTTGATTTTCATCGCGATGAAACGTTGATCGCGCATCATGGAATCACCAACGGAAACGTCGATGCACAAAGTTTGGTTAGGTTTGATGTATTTCGTATAGTCGTGGCGCATGATTTGCGCGTACAACTCTTCAGGTTGGTAAGCGAAGAAATCTTGAGTTGGTTTCAAGATACGGCTCGCCATGCGAGAATGAAGGTTCGCTTTGTAACAACCTTCCCAGTTGCTTTCAAAGTAAACGCCACCAGCAGTTTTGCCGGTGATTTTAAGATCTAAATCTTTAAGTTCTTGTTCTAGAGGATCTACGAGACCCTTTGCTGTAGACGCGAAAAATTCTGCCATGGGGATGGTCCTTTCAGTTGGTTAAGAAAATAAGGTCCCTCGCCCTATTTCCTATACCGCTCAGGTCCCACCCCTATTTTGCTGGTTAGACCTCGCGATATTGTGGTCCGCCGCCACCTTCTGGCACCGTCCACTCAATGTTTTCGAATGGGCACTTAATATCACAAGTCTTGCAGTGAATACAGTTTGTATAATTGATTTGTAGGTCTTTCTTGCCTGCTTCTTTTGTAGACGGAACCATCTCGTATACTGAGGCTGGGCAGAAATGATTACATGGTGATTTGTACTGAGGCTCACATACAGAGCGGCAGATATCCCCATCCTTCAAAATAAGGTGGTTTGGAGAGTCCTCATCATGCATCGTCCCCGTCAAATAGACGCTGGAAAGCTTATCAAAGAACAGCTGACCATCTGGTTTTGGTAGCTCGCCCAATTGCTCCTCAAAGCCATTAGGACCCCATACCTCAACCACTTTATTAGTCGTCGTCGCATCCACGTGATCCAAAGGCATTGGATCCTGAAGCCCCCGGCCCCCTGTGATCTCTTGCAAAGCGATCAAAGGCATACCCTCAAGCATCCCCTTAGAAAGCGCCTGATGGAAGTTTCTGACAGCATAAAGGTCTTTTTTAACGAAGCTGTTTTCGATACGGCCTTCGTAAGCTTTCGTCACAGATTCGTTGAACTCAGCCCCTGCTACCAAACCATCAACGATAGTTTCCGCAGCTGACATACCCGCTTTCATAGCCAAATGAAGGCCTTTAAGCTTCTTCACATCGACCATGCTCGCAGAGTCCCCGATAACCATCCAGCCATCACCGTAAAGTTTCGGCATAGAGTACCAGCCACCCGCTGGAAGCGTTTTACCGCCGTAAGCGATAACTTTACCGCCCTTCAGCATGTTTTGCATGAACGGGTGAGTTTTCAATTTTTGAAGTTCACGGTGTGGATCAAGCAATGGATCGTTTGTATCCAGGTACGCCACCAATCCCACGATGATTTTATCTTCAGGCAAAGTGTAGATGAATGTACCACCGATAGATTTGCTCAAAGGGAAACCCATGGTGTGGATCACTTGACCGGCTTCCACAGTTCCTTTCGGCATTTGGATGATTTCTTTTACGCCTTCTTCAAAGACTTCCGGATGTTTGCCTTCGCGAAGATTTAATTTCTCAGTTACTTTTTTAAACAAAGAACCGCGCGTGCCTTCAGCAAACACTGTTACTTTGGATTTCAAGATCAAGCCCGGCTCAAAATTCCCTTTCGGGTTGCCGTTTTTATCACGACCTTTATCGCCCGTGCGCACACCAACGATTTTGTTACCGTCGTACAAAGCTTCAACTGCTGCGAAGCCTGGGAAGATGTTGATACCTTTTTCTTCACACTTCGTTGCCAACCAGCGATTCAATTTGCTGGCAGAAACGATGTAGTTACCTTCGTTATGAAATGGCGGAGGCGTGATTGGCATTTTGAAAGAATAGTCAGTACCCAAATAGTAAACGGCGTCTTTTTTGACTTCCGAATCAAGTGGGCAGCCTTCTTCTTTGAAGTTTGGAACAAGTTGACGAAGAGCGATCGGATTAAGAACTGCACCCGAGAAACTGTGGGCACCGATCTCGGAAGCCTTTTCGATCACCACGATCATTTGATCTGGAATCGGCTGACCTTGTTTGGCACCAGAGGCCACATCTTCATTATGTTTGTTGATTGAGTTTTGTAAATGAAGTGCGCAAGACAAGCCTGCAGAACCACCACCCACGATCAGAACATCACAGTCCATCGTTTCGCGAGTTACACCTTCCGGCAAATGATCATACACCATAAAATCTCCTCGTAGCGAATCGCCACAAGGGCGATTTATTCTTCGGCAGGTTCTTCGTTTTGAATTTCTGCTTGAGGAGCCAGCTTGCGTGGAGGATTTGTTACTTGAGCTTGAACCTTCAAGTCACCTTCATCGCGGCCGCCTGGGTAAAGGCGTTTTTTAGCTTTTTGCGCGAGTTCAGCTTCTTTGCTTTCATCGCGTACAGCACCGGCTAAAACTTCCTGAGCAAAGACGGTATGTCCCAACAAGGAAGTCATCAAAACAGAAACCAAGAAAAGACGGATCATAACTATCCCGTTTCCTGCGCTTGTGTTCACCGCGCATTTAAAAACTAATTGAGAAAGATGTCACCACAAATGATGCAGAATTTTATCGCTTTAGGCAACTGGAAGACGTCTATGAAACTTCATTGGGATCTGACGACGAACTCCGTCAATTCTTTCCTTAGAAAGAGTCACCACCGAAAAGCCAATCGCACGCTTTTCCACCTGCCCAATAACCGCTCCCCAAGGGTCGATCATCAAACTGTGGCCGTAAGTTTCGCGAACGCCGCCATTAACACCCATGTGAGTGCCACCTTGAGCGCTCGCCATTAAATAAGACTGACTCTCAATCGCACGAGCTCTTAACAAAATCTCCCAGTGCGCTTCTCCGGTTTTCACCAGAAAGGCCGCAGGGACCATAATCAAATCCACTTCCTTGCGGGCGTATTGAGAAAAGAGTTCGGCAAAGCGGATGTCATAACAAATCGTCTCACCAATTCTCCAACCATCGACTTCGATAATACTGGGGCGTTGTCCATGACGGAAAACGTCTGATTCCTTGATGGGCTTTTGCCCTTCCAGGTGAATATCGAATAGGTGAAGTTTTTGATAAGTCGGTTTCACTTCCCCTTTCGGAGAAATCAAAACTGAAGAGTTGTAGAGGTGCCCATCGAGCTGCAAGGGAACAGATCCCAAATGCAGATAGGTATCATATTTTTTTGCAAGTTCTGCGACTCTTTGAAAAGCGGGATCGGAGACAGCAAAGCCTACGATCTTTTCGCCCTCTTTGGTTCGCATATACAGACAGTTTTCAGGGAATCCCACCAAGCGAGGTTTGTGGGATTTAAAGATATCTTCCAAGAGAGCTTCGATTTGCATCAGGTTCGCGTCAACATCATCGATAGAGGTCATTTGCGCGACCGCGACTATCAATTCGGAACTCATACCTTCTCCTTAAGCTCTCTGAAAATTCAAAAAGAGCTGACTATTCTACTGAAATCACCGTCGAGGAACGCGCTTCTTTTACGTCGCGGCAATTCCATTTGGCTTCTTCCAAAGTTTTTCTGACGCCTGCAATAATCTCTGAGCAGGAATTTTCATCGCCAGATGAACCAATAGTCTGATCGACTCCTTGTTTCGTGTAAATAGCTTTACACTTTTGGTCGGAGCCCATCTCAACACGAAGAGTACGAACTGTTTTGTTGTGCTTGCAGAGAACCATAGCGTCGCCGATATCAGCGTATGCTAGGGACGAAAAAAAAAGCACTGGCATCGCCATCGCGACCAGTGCTTTCTTGTATTTTTCCACTGTTTTTTGGTCTCGTTTAATCAAGCTGCTCTCCTGTCTTACAAGTTGGGATCCAGTAACTAGTGTTTCCTGAATCCAACTTAATTTTACGCAGCTATATAGGAGACTAAAACGAAGAGATCACCTTTGAGACCAAAATTAGGCTTTATCCCGGGAAGGAATTGCCTATGTGGACTTTTGTTTAGCTGATTTCTTAGCTGGCTTTTTAGCCGCAGCTGCTTCAACCAATTTAACGTTAGAGTAATCGATAAAGCCTTCTTTTTTCAAAAGACCATCTTTTTTATCGTAGTGTGTTTGTACTTTCACACCTTGAACGCTGATTTTCATTGCATTAGCGTCTACAGCCAAAACTGTGCCCTTCTTACCTTTGTCAGAGCCAGAGATAACTTGTACAGTCGCGCCTTTTTTGATTTTCAATTTCATTTGTCAGCCTCAATTATTTCTTAGAAGAGATTTTCTTTTTGATTCTCATCTTAACAGCCATCGCTCTTTTAGAAAGAGTCGCGTCGTTTGTGCCCAAGATGTATGCGTCAAAACCGCCAACGTGTTCCATGTCACGAAGTGCAGAAGTCGCGATGTTCAAACGAACCATTGCGTTCAAAGAACGGCTAAAGATGCGTTTTTTCTGAACATTTGGTTGCGCAGTTGTTTTAGTTTTGATGTTGGAGTGAGATACCAAGTTTTTTACAACTGGGCCTTTTCCAGTGATTTCACATTTGCTCATTACGTGCTCCTACTAGCTACAAGTCGAGGTCAGCGCCGCCCGACCCCAGGATTCTTTCCTGAAATTCAATAGGGACGCCGCAAACAAGAAACAAGGATATAAAGTAAAAAGACACTTGATGGCAACTCTTTTTTCTTGTACACCCATTAACTCGCAAACCAAAAGGAACTCAAAAAGAGGGTACTCATGAAAAAGACAACTCGTAGCAAATATAGACAAGAATTCTCTGGCGACCACGTATTCGATTACAAAGATCCAGCATCTTTGACTCGTTTTATCGGCGATGGTGGCAAAATCACTCCTTCTCGCATCTCTAAATTGTCCGTAGCTCAACAAAAACGTGTAGCTGCAGCAGTTAAAAAAGCTCGTAACTTGGCTTTGTTGCCTTCAGGCACTGACGCTTACGACACTTTCCACAGAGCTGAAGCAATCTCTCCAGTTCCTTTCGAGATCTAATTAGATCTTAAAATTGAATAGAGCTTCCTTTTGGAAACAAAAAAGCCGGCCCCAAGCCGGCTTTTTTATTTGGAATTGATGAAAAAGGCTCATCCGACTGCGTTGTCGGATGAGCCGTTTTCATCAATTCAGCTATGCGCTTTTTTATTAAGCTTGAACCATCTAATGGCGGTGATGATGACCATTACGATGTAAGATTTACTCGACCAGCTGTGTAATAACGGGCCTGGGATTCCCCAGAAGGCCAATTGATCGAAGGGCACTCCCCAATTCATTAAGCGAATCCCCAAAATAGGGACCGCAAAGATCACCCAAAACTGCAAAACGCCGGCAAACCAGGTTTTTTCTGTGAACTGAGCGCGTTGATACTCCCACGCCATCAGCCCCAAAGGCATTGCGACGAACAATATTCCCGCAAATGTCGCTGCAATTTGCTTATCCGAGAAAATCGCAAAGATCGCGATCACGGCAACGATCACCAACACCTGAATCACTATATATTCTAAAAATCTGTTTCGTCTCATATCCAAGAAGTTAGTCCACCCACCAAGACAACTCAAGGCTTTGCACCGGCGAGCTGTGTTTTAATTTGATTTGAAATACGGCCAAGCTGGCAGCTCGGTTGCAATAGTGCCTCTTCGTTAAACTAATCATTCATTTAAGCGAAGGAAATGAACCATGACTCACCAACAAAATACTCTTTTGAAGCTGCAAACAGATCTTAGCAAATTTGGCTTAAATCCGACGGAATGGACTCTCGAAAAAGTCCAAAACGTCACTTACTTGATTAGAAATAAAATCGACAAGAGCTTTGCCCTTTACGGCAAGCTTGAGTTGAAAAAGGACGCTCCCACCTGGAAGAGCATTGACCTAGTGGCTCTTTAAAAAACTTCGCAGCGAACTGAGAACAAGCTGCGATTCCAGATATCCACCTCAGTTAGGACCGCGGAAGCTTTACGAGGCGTGACAGTTGCGATTGTGCCCTCGGGAGTCTGCGGGACCTCCTCCCCCGGAAGCTTGGCAGAAACAGCATTACGCAACTCTGTCCAGGCTTCTTCTCCGTTAGCTCTGATGAAAGTACTTTTCAAACGGCAGAACGTCGCGATCTCGGCATCCGTCAACCAACCGAATCTCTCCATACTGCCCGGCTCTGGAGGCTTCACTCCCCACGCCAAACGCGCCATCAATTCGATTCCATTGTTAAGGGCTACGGTCACTTCCTTGACGTCGTAAAGCTGCTTTGCGCACTTACTGGAACTCTTTGACACGGCATCGGCGATGGCCTTTAAAGTCGAAAAGTATTCATAGCAGGAACCAGCACTGTTTCCGAGCTGACATGCCTCTTTTTCGCGCAGAATGGACGGTGGAGTGGTGATTTTCTTAACTTGGGTTGCGAACAGCTTCCCTTTTAGAACGTCGTGCAAAGCTTCTTCCTCGGTATCACAAACGGTATGGGGAGGTTGAAACCCAATAACGACTGCGATGCCAATAATGAGGGCACCCAGGACCAGGACAGGCTTTGGTAACGAGTTCAGAAACTTTTCCATGGAAAAAATGATACTTATATTACGCGTTAGAATCTAGCAGTTTGACAAGTGGGACTGTTTTTAGTTAGTTTCCTGTCTCTGTCGGGGAGTAGCGCAGTCTGGTAGCGCATCTGGTTTGGGACCAGAGGGTCGTAGGTTCGAATCCTATCTCCCCGACCATTTTTCTTATCCAGCCTTTGGCTGGGAAAAATGGCTGTCTACACTTCTGCTCCGCAGAAGTACTTACTGAAGTTTTTTATAAAGCCTTTTGAGTGATCAAAAGGCTTTTTTCGTTTTGGCGCTGGGGCCCCAAAATTTTCGCATTCGCTTAAATTTGTTTTTTTCGGAGGTATTATGTCTCAGACTTTGGATCCTAAAAATGTTGCCCTGGTGGATGACACTACTGAACAGCTTACTGCTGAGGCGGAGTTGCTTGAAGAACATTTTGAGTCTGCTGATACTCTCGAGGATTTCACGAAGATTCTGATCGACAGCATGACTTCGAAGTTACATGCGAACATTGACGATATTTTTAAGCAGATTAAATAGCTGCCCCTTTAAGTATCCTCCTGAAGTATAAACTTTAGGCGGATACCTTCCTAACTTCCACGCGCGTCCCATCTCATTATAATAATTCATGTTAAAATCACTGGTTCATGGTAGTATGAACTAAATGAAAAATAAAATTCTCAAAAACGCGACCGCACAAACAACTACAGCTGAGATCCATAAACTCCGGGCCCTTTCAGAGTCTGTGGGTGATTTTATCCGTTACTGGGGATTCCGAAGAATTCACGGGCAAATTTGGACTCAAGTATTTTTGTCAAAAACAAGTCTTAGCGGCGCCGAGCTCACTCAACGGCTTGGCGTATCTAAGGCTCTTGTTAGCCCTGCTCTTTCCGAGCTGGAATCATATGGTCTTATTTTAATGAGCGAGGATGGAAAAAAAACCAAGCGCTACTCCGCCGCCCCCAATGTCATCCCCGTCATTAAAGAAATTCTTAAAGAGCGAGAGGCAAAAATCATCGCCAATGCAAAAGAGCAATTCAATGCACTCAGTAAGGTTCACCAAAAAAGAGGCGATCAAGATTCAATTCTTGAAAAAGAGCGCCTCGAAGAGCTGGGGCAAATGATCTCCCTCGCTCAATTTGCTCTCAACTTCATCATTGGCCAAAGCGACGAAGAATCTGTCGCTTGCTGGACCGAGGAAGCATTGAAAGCGCTTGTCGAATAATAACAAGTGCACCTTGCTTGCCCTTTACGATGTCCATGATGACATCTGCCCGACGACAGACCGACTTACTTTTCCTCTGGTTTTAGAAAGGCCTCAAAATCACGAATCATTTTTGCGGCCTGAGCACCATCAAAGAAGCGGTGATCGAAGGTGACACCAAGGTGCATAATTTCCCGAATTTCGATTTTATCTTTCACCACGATGGGCTCTTTGCAGACTTGCCCAATTGAAACCAAAAGACCTGCCCGAGTCAAAGGAACCAACGGAACCAAAGCTTTCTTAATTCCCAAAGACCCCACATTAGTTACGATCACGGAACCAAAAGGGTCCTGCGGCAACCGAGCAAAAGATAAATCCAAATTAAGGTCATGAACTAAAAAGCCGAAGACACGCAAAAAGATTTTCGTAAAAAAATGTGGCAGCTTATGAATCAGCCGTAACGCAAAACCCAAATGAGGATCTTCTCTGCGACGAATTTGCCCAGCATTCTTCGATAGTTGCTCCTCGATCTCTGTTACACTCATCCGATCAACATCCCGAAGAGTCGCGAAAGAAAGATCATGTCTTCCCTCCTCGGAAATATTCACCATGACAGAAATATTTATACTCTTGCGACGATAAAGCCTTCCGAATCGCATCACAAAATTAAGTTCTTTGTGTTTTTTCATAACCTCACTCAAACCCTTAATCACCAATGAGGTGGGAGAGGACAAGAGTTTGAGATGCGTGACATCTATTTCCAGAAAACCATACACAGAAGGATCGCCGCCACCTCCCCAAAGAGAAAGTGCTACTTTCCTAAAAATCGAGATGTCGTTGACCTTAATAAATTTCATGTATTTCCTATAAGAATATTTTCGTCTTCAAAATCAACAACAGGAATAAAGCTGATCGTGCAGTCCAAATCACGGTTCGAAGCCAGTTGCCTCGAACTAATTTTTTAATTTCGGCCAGGTCTTGTCCCCGCGAAAGCCTAGCATGAGAAGGCACACTCCACAGAAATGTACTGAGCCAAATAATCACAACTCCCGCCAAATTAAACAGCCAGTTCAAGCTGTAGGAGTGGCACAAGATAAGAGCAGTTAAAAGCTCTAAGATCATCACGGGTCCGACAATTCCTCCCATCACAGCAGTATGCCTTGCATGAAACTTTGCGAAGTCCTTTTCAGCAATGAAAGAAAATGCCGGATAGTGAGTTAAATGTATGACCAGAATGACACCCGTCAAATAAAAGCAGCAAGCGAAATGCAAACTTACCCAATCAAAAGAATTCAATATGACCTCGATCACTTCCAGCCCTTAGTGATTCCATCAATGGATTGTCGTGAACACTTAAAACGAGTGACTTTGAAGCCTCTGGTTTTTTCGTTTTTAAGATGCCCCTGCTGAGATACTCTTCGTCGCCAACGATTAAAAACATCTTCCGCCAAGACTGATCTCATGAATTGAACAAATTCATTGGGAGACAGACCGAACTGAGCTTCAATCACATCAAAAGTTGTTCGATCTTCCCAACCCATTCTTACAAGTCTGGAGCGATCGTCTTCAGAGAAACCAGAAAATTTTTCTTTGAGTGCTTTTGATATTCCCATCTCCCAAGCCTTTATCTTTTTTGATCAAACTGAACTTCACAGTAAGGACTGTCGGAACATTTTTTACGCGGAAGCAAAGGACGAACTTTTGCAAACAAGAAATACCCGGCCTCTAGCGTCTTTTTAACTGGTCCAAAGGAAGCTAAAGGAACAATTTTTTTCAGCATATTTAACTGAGACCAAATCATTATAAAGGCTTCAACACCTATATAGATCTGCCCGTTGGTATCCCTCACATGAAGACTCTGGTGAATTTTATGGGGATCCAGGCCTTCTGCCGTGGCATCAAATCCTGGGGAGGTGATGTCGACAAACGAGATGTTGCTAGCCCCGTCCATCTTTTTGTAGTGCTCAATTTCCCGTGAACACAACTGACAGAGACCATCGTAATAGACCGTGATTTCAGAATGAGACATATTTTTTGTCTTTTGCATCTTGATCTCCAATTTGGTTCATAGTAGTATGAACCAAATTGAATGTCAATGTTTACTAGCCTTAACCTGACGGGAGCTTACAATGGGATCCATCTTTAGCAGCCGTATTAAACGGACGCTTGAGCTTACCAAAATGGCAACGAAGATTGGCTTTAAGGAGCTCACTTCAGGTGACATTCAATCCAGAATAGAACAAGCCAAGATTCTTACCGAAAGCCTGGGAAATCTACGTGGAGCCGCGATGAAGGCGGGGCAGCTACTAAGCCTCGACCTTGATGACTATTTTCCACCGGAAGCAATCCAAATTCTGTCGCAACTTCAACATCAAGTGTGGGAAAGCCCCGAACTCGACTTAGCGCAAACACTCAAGGAAGAACTCACAGAGTCGGAACTTTTGGAGCTGCGTGAAATTCAGCACAAACCATTTGCAGCAGCCAGCATGGGGCAGGTTTACAAAGCGAAAGTTGCCAACAATCCGATCGTTATTAAAGCTCAATATCCTTATTTAGAACAATCCATCGAAAACGACATTAGAACTTTGAAGAAAATAATTTCTGCTCTTTGCTTGATGACAGGCAGAAATATGAATCTCGAGTATTTGTTTACAGAAATCGAAGAGGTGCTGCTTCAAGAAGTAAACTATCTTAATGAAGCTCAAGCACTTGCCAATTTCAATAAACTCTTTGCGTCGCATGATTGGAAGTACGCCAAAATTAATGCTCCGACACCACTGACTCATCTCAGTACTAAAAAAATTCTATGTCTCACTTACGAGTCAGGCCTGACGCTGAAAGAATGGATTGATACGGCTCCGTCCAAGGAAAAACGCGAGCTGATCGCCAAGTCGATGCTCGAACTTTATATCATGGAATTCTTTGTATGGGGCTTTGTGCAAACCGATCCTAATCCTGGAAACTTTCTAATCCGCGAAAATCCAGAACTTGAAATTGTTGCTCTGGATTTCGGAGCCTCCAAAGAATATCCGCCTGAATTTAGAAAAAGCTATATTGAACTTCTAAAGTCGATTCAAAATTCACCGGCAGAGACAATCGTTCAAAAGGCCATTGATTTTGAACTATTAGATCCTCGAGAAACACAAGAAGCAAAGCTCGTGTTTGTTGAACTGATGAAGCTTGGCATGAGTCCATTCTTTCAAAACCAAAAAGGTGGCAAATTTAGCTTTAAAGATGATGACTTCTTAAAAAACAACTCTCGGCTTTCGCGACAACTGATGCAAACTCTCAAATTTTCCCCACCGCCTCATAAACTAATATTTTTGCACAGAAAGCTAGGTGGAATATTTGCTGCTTTAAGAAAGCTCGAAGTTGAGCTGGACCTGCATGAGTACTGGGAACAAATCATAATGAGGCGCGTATGAATATCTTAATAACCGGAGCAACAGGACTTATTGGCAAAGAAGTCGGAAAAACTCTGGCCGAAAAGGGTCACAAGATATTTGCTATCAGCCGCGACGCCAACAAAGCTCGCAGCATACTGCCTTTTCCCTGTGAAGTTATCGAAGGAGACCTGGTCAAGGGGCCGCTCGAAGACATGTCACTTCAAAATATTGAAGCCGTGATAAATCTGATGGGAGAATCCGTCATTGGATCGCGGTGGAACTCGCAGGCAAAGAAAAAAATCTACGATTCTCGTGTCGTGGGAACCCGCAACTTGATCGCGAGCCTGCCGGCAACCATAAAAGTTTTTGTTGGAGGATCGGCGATTGGTTTTTATGGAGACCGTCACGATCAAATCTGTCACGAAGATCACTCCCCTGGGCAAGACTTTCTTTCAAAGGTAACAGCGGATTGGGAAGCTGAATCAGCAAAAGCACCGGGAAGAGTTTCAATCATCCGCACTGGCATTGTTTTATCCCCACATGGTGGAGCCATGGAGCAAATGCTTTTTCCTTTCAAAGCAGGCCTTGGGGGATTTTTAGGCAATGGCCGCCAATGGATGAGCTGGATCACGATTCAAGATATCGCCCGACTCTTTATTTTTGCATTGGAAAATGAACATGTCCAAGGACCTTTTAACGGAGTAGCCCCACATCCAGTGACTAATAAATACTTCTCAACGATATTGGCAAAAAGTTTGAACAGGCCTCTGGCACTGCCTGTTCCAAAGGTTGCTATCAAAGCACTTTACGGTGAGGCCGCAGAAACCATTACCAGTTCTGTTCGTTGCAGCTCTGATCGAGCACAGGCCTTGGGATTCCGATTTCTACACACTGACCTCCAACAAACTTTACATGAGCTTTGCGAACCCTTCCGATCTAGAGAAGAAATATTTTATTCAGAACAGTTTATTCCCGTTACTCCTGAAAAGATTTTCGAGTTTTTCAAAGACCCCCACAATCTAGAAGAAATCACACCACCCACTTTGTCGTTCCAAATTAAAAAGGTCTCGACACAGCAAATTCAACAAGGAACTTTGATCGACTATGTTTTAAAAATTCGAGGAATTCCTGCAAAATGGAAAACAGAAATAGACGAATGGCATCCACCTCATAAATTTGTGGACAATCAAATGCGAGGACCTTATCAACTTTGGCATCACACTCATGAGTTTCGGTCATTTTGTGGTGGCACCTTGATGACTGATCGAGTTCGATATAAACTACCCCTTGGGTATTTTGGATGGTTGATCGCTAACTATTTTGTTAGAAAAGAAGTCATGCAGATTTTCAAATACCGCCGGGAATACATCGCTAAGTTTAATGTTTGAAAATAGCTTCTTAAAAGTTTTTTCTCAAAAACTGAAGGGTATTAGATGAAAGTATCATCGGTTATTTTTTCGAGTTTTTTGATTTTTTGTTTTAACGCAAAGGCCAGTTCATCTTCCACCGACAAGGAACTATCGAAAACCGCAAAAGCCCTTTTTGGCATCATTCCTGCCAAAACGGCGGCGCCAGATAAGATTTCGGATGAGCAAATTGAGCTCGGCAGAAAAATCTTTTTTGACTATCGCCTGTCTAAAGATGGCAGCACGACTTGTGTGCGCTGTCACCAGCCTCAGTACTACAGCACGGACCGACTCCCTCAATCTGCGGGCTTCAATAACAACAAAGGAGCACGCAACGCTCAATCTATATTAAATCTCAAGTATCAGGAAATTGTTCATTGGCGCAATGATCGCACAAGCATTGAAGATCAAGCTTTGCGCTCTTTCACCACTCCGTTGAGCTTCGGCAATTCCTCTAGTGCTGAGGCTTTAAAAAGATTTGAACTGGCTGGCTACTTACCTCTTTTTAAAAAAGCGTTTCCTAATTCAGAAAATCCCCTGACCCTCGAGAATGCGGCTGCGGCGCTGGGAAGCTATCAAAGGTCACTGACCACAAGAGCCCCCTTTGATCAATTTTTGGAAGGCGACATTAAGGCCATCTCTACACAAGCTCGAAAAGGTTTGAAAGAATTTATCACTGTCGGTTGCGCCTCCTGCCACAATGGAACAGCTGTGGGAGGCCGAAGTATGCAAAAGTTTGGTGTTTACCAAGACTACTGGAACCTTACTAAGTCTAAGAATCCCGACAAGGGACGCCAAGATGTGAGCAAGAAAGATGAAGATCTTTATGTTTTCAAAGTACCTTCGCTTCGCAATATCACTGAATCAGCGCCCTACTTCCACGACGCTTCGGCAAAAGACTTAGAGACCGCGATTCGCTGGATGGGAAAGTTGCAACTGAACAAAGATCTTACGGATGATCAGGTACGCTCGATAAAGGCATTCTTGGAAAGTCTTAAGGGAGAACTTCCAAAAAACTTCCGCGAAGCTCCGACTTTGTCATCGGAGCCCTATGCGGGACCTGAGCCACTTTAAGTCACTCTGGCCTAAGGGAAGTTTGAATCTTGGGCTTTTCCGTTGATGAAAATTGAGCGGAGCATTTTGCATCGAAAAGGATCTTCGGAGTCTTTGCAGTAAGCAGTTTGCAATTGCATTTTTAGAGCGGTTTGGCGTCCCACAGTGCTGGGTCGAAGAATACTTGAAGCATAGGCGTCGCCTGCGAAACCTGAAACACTTCTCTCTCCGGTGTGACAATCACGGCAGCTTGTTCCGAAAGCCGCGCGGATGCCCTTGTAGGGTGCTTCCACGTCAAGTTCGGATACCACTGGGAAACTGATTTCACCTTTCACCGATTCGGTTGAGGAAATCCGCTGACTGAACTCGACGACCTGACTGCCCAGTCCTTGGGGCGTCACACTCACGATGACGTTATTAATGAAAATAAAAATTCTCGGGTTATTCGAATCAACCGAAGGTTGTGCACTCCCCGTGCTTTCCACAGAATAAATCTTAAGGGGCGCGGGAAGGTTTTCGATAAGGCATGGAATCGATACTGGCTTTGGCAGAGCATTAATCAGAGTTGTTACTTCGTCGATGGTTTTAGGCGAGCGGTATTGAGCAGGAGCCAACAGACAGCCGTCGCTTGAATTCAGACTCGAACCTGATTCGAGCTCGCCACTGATATTTTCGGCTATCTCGAAACCATCGCAATTAACGAACAGAGTTACGAGCGGAAAAGCTATTGCAAATAATTTGATCAAAACTGATTTCCGCAAACTAGATCTCCCCTCGGTGATCCTTAGTGTAGCAAGAGATCATTTCGGCTGACCAGAATACGAAGAGAATGTGTGATTATTCCAGACTATTCGTTTCAGTTTGGAACAAGATCATAAGACGCTAAAAGATTTTTCGGAGTCACCCTGGGTGGAGAACTTAATTAAAAAGTGGGAGACCAATGGAGTTGATCCATTGCAGATTTTCTTCGGTGATTGGGACGAAGTAGGTTGCTCCCACTCCACAGACGAAACCGGAGATCGAATTTTCAACCCCGATGAATTTTAAAATGCCATCTTCATCGCGCATATATGCACTGCCTCCGGAATCACCGTGACAAGCCCCCGGCCCGCGATTTTTGAACTCGCCCACTTCCATTCCGTTGTAGGGATTGAAACCTCGCATCGGCAAAGAGAAGAATGACTTGGTTCCTTTAGGCCCATTGTTTTCAATCATGCCATAACCGACATGAATCAGATCTCGGCCGATCATTGATGGCTTCACCACCGCTATAGGTGCCGGAGTGATTTGAAACTTTTGAAGATCCACGTCTTCGTTTAACACCAGCATCACAACATCACTGTAAATGGAATCGCTCGGCGGATAGAAGATGGCAGATGCCACACGGAACTGAGCTTTTAGGAATGGGATCTCTGAAGTTGCGGGAGAATCCCCCACATAGATCCAAGTTTTATAAATAAACTGCTCAGGCGCAATATTGAAACCTTTCGCGCCTAAAGAGATGCAGTGTGCGGCTGTTATCACCACACGAGGACCAATCAACGTTCCACTGCAATAGCTTTTGGAAACGGCATCACCGTCCTGGGCCTTATACGCCAAAGCGACAGTTTGACGGTAAGAACCGTCATTAATCACTGTGCCACCGATAATAGCCAAAGCCATCGCGGGAATTTGAAATATAAGCACCAATAAAAGCTTCATGAAGCTCTTCTAGCACCCGCTCTTTTACGATTCAACATTCTTTATGAAGAAAAACGAGATCTTACAATTCAATCAACTTTTGTGAACGATGGAACTACCACTTTTGTTTGCATCCCTTGTTGCGAAACATTCTAAGTCTAATCAAAGTGTCGACGATGGTGTCCTTCATAAAAGGCTTCAAAATAGTTGAGACCCAAGGTTAAAATAAACTGTGGCAATTCAAAAGCAATTCTATCCATTCGGAGAATTGTATCGGCTGGAGTAAAAGGAAGGAACAATCGGTCTGCCTGCTCTCGAGTCATCCCAATGCCAGTGTCTTCAATTCGGAAAGTTGCACTGCATGGGTCAGAACGTCATCGCATTAACCGCACACGCGATGAAAGAAGACCGCGAACGCACCAAAGCTGCAGGTTTCGCAGACCACCTCACAAAACCTATTAACTCGAAGATACCACTCGAAACTATTGAATCAAACCTAGCCTACCCGGGAAATTGAAAGTTCCGGCCGTGTGCTGCAACAACAGAAGCTGCACGGACCTTCGTTTGGAATAATTGGCGCACACCAATCCAGTTATCTCTGGGTACCGCCGGTGCTAACCAACAGCGTGTTTGTTTGCAATCACTATTCCCGACAATAAACAGCCGAAAATTTCTGCATTAACCTTACATTCATTCAAGACATTACTAAATACTGGGGGCCTCATGAATTGGTTATTCACTCAGCTCAAAGTGCATCCTGAGTTGGCGTTCTTCCTCACTTTGGGATTGGGATATCTGTTTGGGAAACTTAAAATCGGTTATTTTCAGTTGGGTTCTGTGACCGGAACTTTGATCGCCGGAGTCATTATCGGTCAACTTGGTATCCACATAGGCCCGGACACCAAAGCCATCTTTTTCATGTTATTCCTATTTGCTGTCGGATATAAAGTCGGTCCTCAGTTTGTTCAAGGTCTAAAAACAGATGGTCTGCCGCAAGCTATCTTTGCATCCATAGTCTGCGTGGGCGGATTATTGATAGCTTTTGGTGTCGCAAAATTTATGGGCTTCGATCTGGGATATTCTGCTGGTCTACTGGCCGGCGCTCTAACTCAATCAGCGGTCATCGGTGTCGCACAAGATACGATCAATAGTCTTCCCAATCTCGCCGCCGATGCGAAAGCTCAATATAACAACTCCATTCCTATCGCCTACGCTGTCAGCTATATCTTCGGTACAATCGGGTTTGCCTGGGTCTATTCAAGTCTCGGTCCGAAACTTTTGAAAGTGGACCTGGTAAAAGTCTGCAAAGACTATGAACAAAAGATGGGCCAGAAAGTCGACGAGCCTGGTGTATTGTCGGCCCGACTCAACAATGTCGTGCGCACTTATAAAGTCACTGGTAAAGCATTTGCGAATAAAAAGGTCTCTGACCTTGAAGCGTCCTTTGGGGGGCAGCAAACTCCGGTTTTTGTGACCCGCATTCGTCATGAAGGGACCATCCTGGATCCCAACGGCAATGTAATTATCGTGCCTGGAGACGTGGTCGCCGTTTCGGGAAACCGCAAACATTTGGTTGAGCATGAAAATGAAATCGGTGAAGAAATCGATGACCAGGAACTTTTGGACTTCAAACTTGAAATGCTAGATGTTGTCGTCACGAACAAAGCCTATTTTGGTAAAACTGCCGCCGACATCATTCGCGAAAAAGGCCAGGAATTTAGAAAAAATGTTTTCGTCAGAAAAATTACTCGTATCGAACACGAACTCCCTTTGCACGAAAATCTGACACTGAATGCCGGGGACGTTGTGACTCTGGTCGGAAAACTTGAAGACGTCGAAAGAGTGGCTAAAGAGATCGGCTCCCCCCAACATCCTACCATCATGTCAGATATGGTTTTCATCGGGCTGGGGGTTTTACTCGGGGGATTAATCGGTCTGCTATCCTTTAATGTCGGAAAAATTCCAATCAGCCTTAGCACCAGTGGTGGGGCTTTGATTGCCGGTCTTCTGATGTCGTACTGGCGCGCCACGCGTCCTACGTTTGGACAAATTCCTGCTGCGGGACTCTGGGTTTTTGACTCCGTTGGTTTAGGAGCATTTGTTGCAATCGTGGGATTGGTATCAGGGCCCGGCTTTATTGCGGGAATCAAGGCCGTGGGTATCAGCCTTTTCCTGGCGGGTATCGCCGTCACAGTTCTTACCGCCTTGTTCTCCGTTTATCTCGGCAAATATGTTTTCAAATTCGATCCGGCGATTCTTTTCGGTGCCTGCGCTGGAAGTATGACTACTACTGCCGCGATTGGTGCAATTCAAGAAGCCGGAAAAAGCAAAGTTCCAATTCTTGGATACACGGTCACTTATGCCGTCGCCAACACCCTGAAAACCATCTGGGGTGCGGTCATTGTTTTCATGTTGCTTTAATTAAAAATAACTGAAGGAGAGTCCCACATGTCCGTAAAGTCCGTTAAAATGAAGGTATCCCGAGCAATGCAAAAAAAGCTACAACAACTCAGTCCTTTTGAGTTGAAAGATGCTTTGATCGAACTTGCTTCAGAAAATTCGAAAACCAGCACAATTGCGATGTTAAACGCCGGACGCGGAAATCCAAATTGGATTGCGACCGATCCACGCGAGGCCTTCTTCTTGTTAGGCCAGTTTGCTCTAACAGAAAGTAAACGTGTCTGGAATGAACCGGGTCTGGGTGGCATGCCCCACAAAGTCGGAATCGCAAAACGACTCGAAACGTTTCTCGCTCGCAACGGCAAAGCTTTGGGAGCAGAGTTCTTAAGCAATGCTGTGGATTTTGTGGTCGACAACTATAAATTCAATGCTGATGCCTTTGTCCATGAACTGGTCGATGGGATCATCGGCGATAACTACCCGGTTCCGGATCGGATTCTTAAGCACAATGAAAGAATCGTTCAGGCCTATTTAGATCAAGAAATGTGTGGCAATCATCCTCCCCGCGGCAGCTTTGACATTTTTGCCGTCGAAGGTGGTACCGCAGCGATGTGCTATATCTTTGATTCACTGGTCACTAACGGTCTTTTAAAAAAAGGTGATCACATTGCATTAGGTACACCAACCTTCACTCCCTATATCGAAATGCCAACATTGGATCGTTATAAATTCAAAGTCACCCGCATCGAAGCCGACGAAATGGACAAGGCTTCAGGAATGCACACTTGGCAATACAGTGAGAAACAGATAGAAAAACTGTTGGATCCTAAAATCAAAGCGTTCTTTTTGGTAAATCCAAGCAATCCACCTTCCACGGCGGTTTCTTCCAAAATCATGAAGATGATCGTAAAGATCGTAAAAACGAAACGACCTGATCTGATCATCATCACCGATGACGTTTATGGAACCTTCGTTCCTGGATTTCGCTCTATCATGGCGGACCTTCCCCAAAATACGATCGGAGTTTACTCTTATTCGAAATACTTTGGTTGCACGGGATGGCGTCTGGGCGTGATTGCGATTCATGAAAACAACATTTTCGATACCATGATCAGCAAATTGCCAGCAGCGCAAAGAAAAGAACTGAATCACCGCTATAGCACAATCACTTTGAAACCTGACAGTTTGAAATTCATTGATCGCATGGTGGCTGATAGCCGACAAGTGGCTTTAAATCATACTGCCGGTTTGTCATTGCCCCAGCAAATCCAAATGACGCTATTTTCACTATCATCTCTGATGGATACTGAAAATAAATATAAGACTCTGACCCAAGACATTGTCCAACGCCGAATCCATGCTCTATTTGAAGGTTTGGGAATTCCACTTCCAGAAAATCCAATGCGCTCTGGATATTACTGTGAATTGGATCTGATGGTCTGGGCCGATCTGAAATATGGAAAAGAATTTACCAAGTTCTTAGTGCAAAACTATGAGCCCGTGGACATTCTTTTCCGACTAGCACAACAGACTTCCATTGTTCTTATGCCTGGTGGCGGATTCGGGGGGCCAGAATGGTCGTTGCGTGTGTCACTTGCTAATCTGGATGATTCCGCTTACGGCCGTATCGGCAAACAACTTGCGGAAGCGGCAGAGGCTTACGTGGACGAATGGCAACATACAAAACACCTTCGTCCCGCGAGAAAAAAGAAAAGTACTTAGAAATGTTATAAAGGGGTAGTTATGCGATTAAAAGTAATGACAGGATGTTTATTGCTTTCGATAGCAGCGTGTTCCAAAAAAGAGGCACCAAAAGCTCAACAGCTAGTGCCTGAAGTAACGGCTGTTAAAACCTCAGTAAGAGATATTCCTATCACCAAAGAGTTCGTTGGACAAATTTCTGGTATCAGAGACATTCAAGTGCGAGCCAGAGTCGGCGGAATTTTGCTGAAACGGTATTATACCGAGGGCGATAAAGTAAAAGCCGGAAGTTTGCTTTTCAAAATTGATCCTGCCCCTTACACAGCGGCTCTAAATCAGGCTAAAGGTGAAGTTGCCATTCAGAGGGCCCGCTTGACCAACGCCCGTCAGAGCATGAATCGAATTGTTCCTTTGTATAAAGAAAATGCTGTCAGTCAAAAAGACCGTGACGACGCGGTAGCGGTTTACAATGCCGCAAAATCTGCTTTGGATGCTGCCACAGCCAAAATGGAAGAAGCCCAGATCAATCTGGGCTATACCACTGTCACGGCACCCATCGACGGATACACCAGTAAAGAAACCGTGGCCGAGGGAAGTTTGATCGTCGCCAACTCTGAAAACTCGTTGCTAACAACTATTTCCCAAACCGATCCGGCTTATGTGAATTTCAGTTACACTGATAACGAACTTTTAGAACTGCGCCGACTTGCTGCCAAGGGCAAACTTATCAGACCGGACAGTCTGGATAAAATCGAAGTCCAAGTCCGCATGGGTGATGGCGAACTTTATCCACAAGTCGGTTTTATGAATTTCAACGATCAAATCGTAGATACCTCAACCGGCACGGTGAAAGCCCGCGCCAGCATAGCCAACAAAGACGCCGTTCTTCGGCCTGGACAATTTGTCAGCGTTTACGTCAAAGGCTTTATGCTTCGTAAGGTGATCACCGTCCCCTTGAAATCGGTTGTCCAAACTCAAAATGGTCCGATCATCTTTTCCGTCACCGAAAACAGTGTGGCACGCCAAATTTCCGTGGAACTTGGAGAAGAAATCGTCAATGACGTAGTCGTGAACCGAGGCTTGCGTGGCGGCGAACTGATTGTTGTCGAAGGCGCTTCCAAAATTCGCAACGGTCAAACTGTTAAGGTCGTCAGTGGCACTTCTATCGCTAAAAAATAAAAGGATGAAATCATGTTTTCGAAGTTTTTCATCAATAGACCGGTATTCTCCTGTGTTATTTCTTTGATCATTATGATTGCCGGGTATGCGTCCATCAAGGCGCTTCCCATATCGCAGTATCCAGATATCGTGCCGCCACAAGTCTCAGTGACGACCAAATATCCAGGCGCCTCCGCCGAAACGATTTCCTCGACCGTCGCGGCTCCCATTGAACAACAAGTCAATGGGGTCGAAAACATGCTTTACATGCAGTCAACAAACTCATCGAATGGCGACATGATTTTGACTGTAACGTTTGCGATTGGAACAGATCCCGATCAAAATACCATCAACGTTAACAACAAAGTGCAAACCGCACTGCCTACACTGCCCGAAGAAGTTCGTCGTCAAGGTGTCACAGTTAAAAAGAAATCTTCGGCAATTTTACAGATGATTGGTTTACGTGCGCCCGATCAACGCTATGATTCCGTTTATATCAGTAACTATGCACTGATCAATGTCCTGGACGAAATCAAACGTATCCCTGGTGTGGGAGACGCCAGTATTTTCGGCGCCCAAGACTATTCTATACGCCTCTGGCTGCAACCCGATCGCATGGCTCAAATGAAAGTCACGGCTACAGACGTGATCAATGCCGTAAAAGAACAGAACGCACAGTTCGCTGCAGGTAAAGTCGGAGCTGAACCTTTAAACAATCAAGTGGATTTTACTTTTACCGTCACCACTCAAGGGCGCATGGAAAATCCAAAACAGTTTGAGGACATTATTGTTCGCTCCAACGCTGATGGTTCCAAACTTCGCGTGCGCGACATAGCCCGAGTGGAATTGGGCGCCCTGAGTTACGACGTACAAACAAAGTGGAATGGTAAAACAGCGATCGGTATAGGTGTTTATCTGGCACCGGGTGCGAATCAAGTTCAAACCGCTGACATGGTTAAAGAAACCATGCATAACCTTTCTCAAAAATTTCCACCGGGCCTGGCATACGACATCCCATTCGACACCACAAAATTTATCGAAGTTTCTATCGAAGAGGTCATTAACACACTGATGGAAGCAATGATCCTGGTTTTTATCGTGGTGTACTTATTCTTGCAAAGCTGGCGCGCGACTCTTATCCCTTGTCTGGCAGTTCCAGTTTCCATCATTGGTACATTTGCCGGAATGTATGCCCTTGGATTTTCGATCAATACACTCACACTTTTTGGTCTGGTCTTAGCGATCGGTCTGGTGGTCGATGATGCGATCGTCGTTCTGGAAAACGTCGAAAGGATTATGCGAACCGAAAAACTCCCCGTGAAAGAAGCAACGATCAAAGCCATGGAAGAGGTTACCAGTCCCGTTATTGCCATCGTACTCGTTCTGTCAGCGGTATTTATTCCAGTCGCCTTTGTCGGCGGTCTCGCCGGTCAAATGTACAAACAGTTCGCGATTACCATTGCCGTTTCAGTCGCAATTTCCGGTTTAGTCGCCTTGACCCTGACGCCAGCCCTTTGTGCGATGCTTTTAAAAGAAGAACATCACGAACCAAACCGTTTCTTTCGCGGTTTCAATAATACATTCGACAAAATCACTAATGGCTATGTCGCTGGTGTAAAGTTTTTTAATAAACGCCTCTTCATCAGTGCCGTCTTATTTCTCGCTTGCGTTGGCGGAATTATTGGTATGTTTAAATTAGTGCCGGGAGGTCTCGTACCTGATGAAGACCAGGGTTATGTCTTTGGCATTCCTAATCTCCAAGACGGTGCTTCACTTTCCCGAACTGCGGCAGTTTCCGATCAAATGGACAACTACCTAACGAATAATCCCAATATAAAAGACGTGGTTTCATTATCGGGATTTGATCTGATATCAGGTTCAAATCGAACCAACACAGGCACCAGCTTTATCACTCTTAAAGACTGGAAAGAACGTAAGAATGAAGATCAATCAGCGACCGCCATCGTAAGAAATATTATGGGACTAAATCAAGTCATCCGCGATGGCGCCATAATGGCGTTAAGCCCACCTGCCATCGTAGGTATGAGTACCACTGGTGGTCTTGAATTCTATCTTCAAAATCGAGGCGGTTCCGATAGCAAAACTCTGGCGACAAAAACCAAGCAGTTTATGGATTCACTGCGAAACAATCCTGCCATCGGTAATGTGGGTTCCAACTTCAGTGCCAATATCCCACAAATTTACCTGAATCTGGATCGCGAAAAAGCCAAAGCCTATCAGGTACCAATCAATACTGTCTTTGATGCTATGTCGGCTACTTTCGGTAGCTATTATATTAACGACTTCAATAAATTTGGACGTACGTTTAAGGTGCAATTGCAGTCAGAAGGTGAATATCGTTCTCGCCCCGACGATATCCGTAACATCTATGTTCGGTCAGATAATGGCAATATGATCCCCATCACAGCTTTGGTAAATGTTAAAAAGGTGACGGGGCCTGAGATTGTGGAGCGCTTAAATATCTTTCCTGCGGCTCGTATTCTTGCCAACCCGGCTCCAGGATACAGCTCGGGTCAGGTCATAAAAGTGGTTGAAGATACTCTTGCGACCTCAAGTCTTGCGGGCGATTACAGCGTTGCATGGACTGGTACGGCCTATCAGGAAAAACTCACAGGCGGTGCTTCAGCCCAGGTATTCATCTATGCTTTGATCTTCGTGTTTTTAATCTTGGCTGCTCAGTATGAAAAATGGGGTTTACCTTTTTCAGTTTTGTTATCCGTACCCTATTCGATTCTAGGTGCCTTGGTGGCCAATTACTTGCGTGGTCTGGCGAATGACGTTTACTTCCAAATCGCTCTTGTAACGCTGATTGGTCTTTCTGCCAAGAATGCCATTTTGATTGTCGAGTTTGCAGTAGAGAAAATGCACGAAGGACTTAGCATTGCCGATGCTGCGTACGAAGCCGCCAAACTGCGCTTCCGTCCGATCGTAATGACCTCCCTTGCATTTATCCTGGGCGCAGTGCCACTGGCGATCTCCAGCGGTGCGGGCTCTGCCAGCCGTCACTCGATCGGAACAGGGATTATTGGGGGAATGCTCGTCAGTACTTTCGTTGCGACCTTCTTTATCCCGATGTTCTTCGTTGTTATCACCGGATTCAAAATTAAAAAATCGGCTAAGAAAGAAAAAACAACTCCGCAAACTCCACCACCGATGCCAGCAGGAGGACCTTTATGAAGAAACGATGGCTCATCGCAGGTCTTAGCACATATGGATTCTTATGTGCCTGTGCCGTGGGACCGGATTATAAACGCCCCACGGAAAATCTTCCGTCTGCCCTGTTCGCTAATTCTACAGAGCAAAACATTGAACTGGGATGGTGGCGGCAGTTTGGTGACGGAACATTAGATAAAATGATTCAATTAGCTTTCGAGCACAATTTGGATCTTGAATTGGCTTTAGCCAGAGTCGATGAAGCCCGGGCGCGCCTGGGAATTTCCAAATCCCAATACTTTCCTAGCTTAGATTTACGGGGTTCTGCCATCAGGGAAAAGGTCACTGAAACGGGCATGACGCCGATTCCGCAGGGAACTGACAGCGTCGGGAACAGCTTCCTTTTAGGATTGAGTCTAAGTTATGAAATCGATTTGTGGGGCAAAATCCGTCGCAGTAACGAATCTGCCAAGGCTCAGTTACTAAGTGCAGACTACAACCGCGCCAATGTGCAGTTGACCCTTCTTAGCCAAGTAGTCAGCGGATACTTTGCTTTGCGCTCTTTGGATCTGCAGCACGCGATTGCCCAGGACACCTTAAAATCGCGCATTGCTTCTTATGAATTGATGTTTAGACGTTTCAAGGGCGGAATTGGTTCAGAACTAGATGCCCGACAGTCGGAATCAGAAATGCGTTCGGCTGAGGCCACTGTTTCGAAACTGGATGATCAGATTTCCAGAGCAGAAAGTTTTCTATCAGTCCTAATTGGCAAAAATCCCAAGGAGATTATAGAAACCCCTTTAGCTCGTGGCCGTAAACTGGATGAGATCGTGATGCCGCCACAGTTGCCCTCTTCGCTTCCGTCTTCGCTAATGGAGCGACGACCTGATATTTTAGCAGCAGAGCAGAATCTGGTCTCGGCCAACGCTTTGATTGGTGTTGCGAAGGCATATTACTTTCCGAGCATTTCTCTAGGGGGAATATTCGGTTATGAAAGTTCTGAACTGAAAAATCTTTTCAATAACAGCTCTCAAACCTGGGGTTACGGAGCCAGCATCTCAATGCCTATCTTCAATGGTGGCAGAACAGGGTATTTGGTTGAAGCGGCAACGGCTCAACAGAAAGCCGCCGAGGTTCAATATCGCCAGGCGATTCAAAATGCCTTTGTCGAAGTCAGAAATGCTTTAAAAACGTATCAATCTTACGGTGATGTGGTGGAAGCCCAAAGAAAACAAGTCGTCGCCCTTGAAAGAAATCTTTATCTTGCTCAATTACGTTATAAGAACGGTCAATCACCTTATCTGGAAGTTCTAGATGCTGAAAGGAATTTGTTTGCCGTGCAATTGGATTTGGTAAAATCCCAACAATCTCGACTGGTGTCCGTCGTAGACTTGTATAAATCTTTAGGTGGAGGCTGGAAGGCTGACATGAAGACGTCCTCTCAATAGGGACGTCTTCTTTAAGTTTCTCTTTTAATACTTCTCGAACATTTCTTGAACTTTCTTTGGATCGCTTGTTTTCGTCAAAGCTAACTGAGCCAACACACGAGACTTAGCCGGATTGAACTCTCCTGAAGCCACAAACCCCGCTTTGTCATCATCAACTTCGTTATTGCGAAGAACTAAGCCAGTTGGTAACCGAGTGCTTCGAACTACCAGCAAACCATTTTTCTTTTGCAGTCTTTCCAAAATCGTCAATGAAGCCTGGTTCATATTGCCATCACCAACCCCAGCCACGACGATACCTTTGGCTCCTGACTTTACTGCAGATTCAATCAAGTCCGGAGACATATTGGAATGAGCATAGATGATGTCCACTCTTGGAAGATTCTTGAGTGAAACACCTGCGAATTCAGATCCTGAAGTGTGCTTTTTGTTGGAAGATTCAAACCAAGAAATTTTGCCGGTGTTGATGTACCCCTCGGGGCCGCGCTCAGGACTGTGGAATGTTTCCACGTTCGTCGTATTCATTTTTTCCACGGCCCGTGCCTGGTGAATTTCGTCATTCATCACAACCAGAACACCACGTTTTTTTGCTCCAGGACTCGCCGCCACCGCGACTGCATTATACAAATTGCCGGGACCATCTGCACTGATCGCTGTTGCCGGTCTCATCGAACCGACCAACACAACTGGCTTATCGCTTTTAACCACAAGATTTAAAAAGAATGCCGTTTCTTCCATCGTGTCTGTACCATGAGTGATGACTACACCGTCAGCATCCGATTTCAAAACTTCGTTCACACGTTTCGCAAGCTTCAACCAAACTTCGTCACTCATATCCTGGCTTCCGATATTAGCCACTTGCTCTCCTGTAAGAGTTGCAAGGTCGCCCATATTCGGAACTGCCGCGATCAGGTCTTCGACCTTGAAAGTACCTGACTTATACCCGTACTCGCCGGCTTTCATTTGCGCACCGGCAATCGTTCCACCCGTCGCCAGAATGTGGATCTTCATTTTCTTATCAGCAGCAAAGCTGCTGCTGGTGAAAATAAGGATCGACATAAAAACATATCCTATTGTTAGTTTCATATCCTCTCCTTGGATTTATCTGTTCTTATTTAAAATCTAAGCTTGAAAAGCTATACTTCATGGTAATTTGAATACGTTGATCATGAGTTGTCGTATCATCCTTACTCATGCGACTTCCCCACAGAAATTCTCCACCGTACATGAAGTTTTTAACTGGAGTTGAAACCAAATTGATCGAAGCATATTGACCACGTTTGAAGGCATCGTCGTTTTGCAAATCTGTGTTCTTAACTTCACTTTGTGAAAAACCAATCGTCGACATCAACTTTTCATTCCAATTGTGATCGTAATAAACAAGGAATGCTGTCAATGGAACGACCTTTACCGAAAGATTTCCTAATGATCCTTCGGGCCCCATATCCGTCCCACCGTCATTCATATAACTTGCGATACCTTCACCTGTAACCACTCCGGCCATAATTTTCCCAGAGCCCGTCTTAACACTTCCGGTAACATCTACGCCCCAACCCGTTTTACTGTCACTTGGTTCATGATTACCAGTTTTAGTCTCAAATCCCACTTGTCTGACGATGCCAGCAATTTGAAAATGCCCCCAATCGCCAGCTGACTTCCACTGCGCGGTGAGGTCTGGCAACTTTTCATCTTTTTGAGCGTTGGTGACAACATCCGGGTCAATAGTTCTAACTTGTCCTGGATCAATATCGTCGCCTGGTCTTTCAATGGCTATCGACAAGGATTGATTCCCACGCATCGGAGTCCAACGAATTTGTGGATTACGGTAAAAGGCCATACCAATCGGCCCCCAATAATCGAGCATGTTCGGAAAGATGTCTCCGTCCATGAACAGTGAATTCGTTTGACCGGCAAGCCAACTACCCCACTGACCATAAGCATGACGCAAACGAGGTGTCGTCTGACCTTCATCAGATCCCACTCCGAAAAAGTCGAATTCTAATCTCGTGAAAAGATCTTCACCGCTTAATGGAAGCCAGGTTTGTATACCCAAGCGGCTTTGTTTGGCACTGAGTGAAGCTTGTCCATCACTACCATAGGCACCGTCGGTAGGCGCGATTTTGGATGGGCGTAAAGTGTCCTGCCACTTCGGATCAACGCGGTTAAAATCTTGAATATAATCAAGTTGCGTAAAACCATAGATTTCAAGTTTTGCTTCGGCCTGCGCATAGGATGCAAATCCCATCGCAATCAGACCTATTCCCAATGCCCTTCTTATAAACGCATTCATGCTCAGCTCCTAAAAGGTGAGGTTGTTATGATTCTGAATTTTTGCCGTAAAATATTTCTAGCACTTAAACTTTCCACCAGCATGGCAATCCGTAGCGCCTGCACAAAAACATCTAAAACTGTTTGCCCAACATGAAATAACAGCTCCACGTTTTATTATCCCCATAGGCTGCCGCCAGATACATCGGCCCCAGAATACTGTCGTACGCTAGATATCCCGTTCCCGACACATGCCACTCGTCCGCAATTTTTTTGTCAAAATAGTTGAAGACCCGCCCTGTTTCCAGAGCAGCTCCCCAATAGCTTCCCGATAAAAAAGGCATGCGCCGATAGTATTGAACGGATCCATAAGCGAACTGATCCCCTATCAACTCTTGATAACGATAACTCGAAAGATTCAAAAAACCTCCCAGCCAACTGACATCCGCGAGCACTCCATTATCACCAGTGGAAGTTTGTCCTTTCAGTGTGAATTGAAATACCCCTTTGCCCGCGGTCATAGCGCCACGGAAGGTCAAGCCATACAATCCATAATTATCGATGTCCTCCGAGGCGCCGATTGAATAGTATCCATAAAGATCCAAATAGGCCCCGGTTGAAGGAAAGAAATAATTATCAAGCTGATCATAAAAGAAGTTGAAGCGAAGACCGTAATCATCGGTGCGCGAATTGGGAAGAATAGATGAACCAATATTCCTTGAAGCACTGTACTCATTAAAAGCTGGACCAAATCGGAACTCTCCAATTTCGGATCCGACTCCCACGTCAGCCCCAAATGACAATTTCGAATACTTGTACTTTGCGACTTCATCGCCTTCTTGCCACAAAGCCAAAGGGATTCGGTAATATCGGAAATATGGAGCGACAAAGCCATTCCCACCCGCCGTTGTGGGTTGATAGAACTCAGTATAGAACATCGAGGAATTACCCATTTGCAGAATGCTCTTCCATTCGGCCCCTAAGCTATTTATCCAAGTTCTGCGATACATTGCCGTTAAATTCCAAGGATAGGAACTCTCAAAATCAGTTCCCAGACTTAAACCAAAATTCAAGTAATTGGGTCCCCAGTTTTTTTGCACCGGCAAAACCAACAGATCCTGGCCCGCGCCGCTGTCATAAAGCTCGTAATCAAGCTGACTGAAATCCCCGGTCGCATAAAGCTGAGTCAGCTGATCATGAAATTTGTCAATGTTCAGATTTACACCCGTGGGAACTTTAAGCTCGTCCTTAAGAGTCGCAGCATTCACCCAACCACTATCGGCAACAGTGACTTTTTGAATAGGTTTGGGTTTCAACTTTTTGCTGATGCGATTTGTGGCCCAAGCAGCATATTCTTTCTCTGATACCGAGTATCGACGCAAAGAGGGCAATGCTTTCATTGCAGCCACTCTTCCAACCTCGATCAATTTGTCACTTTGATCAAAGTCCATGGATCCCAAAGCATCAAACTGAGGAGCGATAAAAACGTCTTTATCTTTCAATCCCGCCACTTGAGGTCTTACGTTTTGGATCATCATCAAACGCGTGTATTGATCCATCACCGAGAAAATTCCGGTGATTTCTCCTTGAGATAAGGGGGCAGCTCCAACATCAATTGCGATGACCACGTCAGCGCACATGTTTCTTACGACATCCACAGGAAGATTTCGAACCAATCCTCCGTCGGCCAAAATATGTCCTTTAGATGGCACAGACGGAAATATTCCTGGTACCGCCATACTCGCGCGCAGGGCGGTGACCAAATCTCCATCCTTCATGATCACCATGTCCCCCGTCGCCAGATCCGTTGCAATGGCGCGATAGGGAATAGGCAGACTATCAAAGTTCGCGACAGTTCCGCCGTAGGTAAGATTGCGAAGGAAGTACTCAATCTCTTGCGTACTGATGGCAGCGAGAGGAAGTTTTAATTGACCACCATCAGCAAGTCCGACTTCAACACCCAACATTGAAAGTTTATCATCTTGTTTACGACGGAATGGATAAGCTTGCCTTGGCGCTTTTGCCAAAAACATATTTCCCCAATTGGCGTCACTGATTTGTTTACGCATTTCCTCGGGGGTTGCGCCCACAGCATAGGAAGCACCAACGAGGGAACCAATGCTGGTCCCGGCGATGCAATCAACGGGAATTCTGTTTTCCTCAAGAACTTTGATAATACCGACGTGTGCAATGCCTCGAGCCCCGCCACCACCGAGGACTAAGCCAATCTTAGGTCTTCGATTTTCAGCAGCCCATGAATTGACGGTAAAGATCAAAGTCATCAGGCCTAGCACATAGAATTTTCTCATGTTACAAAGGGTGACACCAGAAAACGGTTTTCTCTTCAGAATTCTAATTCGTCTGCGAACATACAGACGCCATTGAATTGAGAGGTCTCATGTTTCTCCGTCTTAATTTTTGGTTCGGTATCGTCTTGATTTTCTGCCTGTCACAAAAAGTTTTGGCAGCTCCTACACCAGACAAAGCCAATGAGAAAACAACATTCTCAATGGTGATATCCGGCATAGATCAAGTGCTCAAAGATTTGGGTAACGACAATGTCTTTAATTCACAGACTTGTCCCACCTATATTAACAAAATAACGGACTGGCTTTTCTATCTGCCGGCAGACCAACTAGTCCCCCACAATCCACAAGAGATTGCATTTTTGAAAAGTAACGGTGATTCCATCATTCAAAAGATATTTCTTTTGCGCCTGAAACTGCATGAGCGCCTAAAAGATTTCGACAAAGCGAACAACCTTACTGACGCTTGCGTTTTAAAAATTCGCGAAGGCCTGCAGTACGCCCGCTTCACAAACGAATACATTATCGAGTGGATGGTGCATAACAAAGTCATCACCTTTGAAGAAACCCCGATCCTTGCGGGATCATTTCCCTTCGTCCTGAAAGATCCCTCACTTGATAAAATCGAACTTACTCCCGGAGATGTCCTTTTAATTCGCGGGAAAAGCTTTGTTTCTGCGATGATCGCGCGAATCGGCGATGAAGAAGGAAACTTCTCGCATCTGGCAATTGTCGGACAAGATGACAAGGGCGAGCTACAAATCGTGGAATCCCTGATTCAAGAGGGTGTCGTCGTAACACCTCTCGATAAATGGCGAAAAGCACAAGATTCCCGCGTTGCCCTGTTTAGATTGCCGGATAAAATTTTGGCCAAGAAAGCCGCCCGTCTGGTTTATCAATGGGGTCTGACTCACGCTGAATATGATTTTGCAATGGATGACAGTCACTATGATCGAGCCTTTTGCTCTGAAGTCGTGCGCTATGCATTTGATAAAGCTTCTGACGGTAAATTGATCGTTCCAAAATACCGAAGCCACGTCAGTAAATTTAAAGACGGACCCTATCCAAAATCCTTGGGAGTCACTCAGGCAACGTTGTTTGCTCCCTATGACATCGAAGTCGATCCCCGCTTTCAATATTTGGCCGAGGGAACTTTCTATCCGCTGTTGCGACAAGTAAGAATTCAAGACTCAATCTTGCAATGCATTTATGAATGGATGATCAAAAAGGACTACACCTTCTATGAACCCTGGTGGTTAGGCACGGAAGCGACCTTGGGAAAAGGGCTCCGCTTTCTAGGTTTTATGAAGGACCAGATGCCAACCTATATGCCCAAGGAAACCATAAAAACAATTCTCCTCTTTGAAGGCGTTTCTGACTCTTTGGAAAAGAACCTCTTTGAAAAAGAGAAGGCTTTTTACCAGAAACGGGGCTATCCCCCGTCCTTTCAAGACATGATGCTCGCGAATGAACAAAAAAGAAAAGAAGACTGCGCCCTCTATGAAAAGGGCAAAAAGTCAGAATTTCATTCTTTTTTTAGAGGCAAGGGCTGTAATTAATGTCAGCAGAGTTTACGCCCCATGCTAAATGGATTCATTTTAATTCAAGACCATTTGACCCTAGGCCCCCTATTTGAAAGAACTCTGCCTATAAGGAGCACCCATGAAATTCTTCGCTTTTCTAACTGCATTCTTTTCTTTAATGGCAGTATCCCATGCCGCAACCGTTACTATTGAAGGTTTCAGAAATACCAAAGGCTTTGCCGCCGTCAGCGTTTTTCATGAAAGAGAACAGCGTGCTTTTCCAGGTGATGCCGACAAGGCAATCAAAACTCTTTATGTTCCTGTTCCGAAAAATTCAAAATTGGAATTCACACTGGACAACATGCCTGTCGGGAAATACGCCATCGCAGTTCTTCATGATGAAGATGGAAATAAAAAGTTGAACACAGTACTGGGCTACCCGCGCGAAGGTTTTGGGTTTTCGAACAATCCAACTATTTTAGTTGGCGCTCCGGCATTTTCAAAATGCGCCGTTGAGTTGACAGAAGATACCGTTGTTAAAATCAAAATGAAGTATTTCTACTAATTCTTGCCGCACGTTCTCTGGGGATCAAATTTTCCATGCGATCCCCTGCGACCTAGTCCTGCTGTCGTAAATTTCCATTGTCCAATCTTAAGAATAAAGTTTCAATCTACTGATGTCGTACGAAACAAAGATCATCAGTTTAAAAGGCCATCGCACACTTCTGGCATGTTATTCCCTCGCCTCGCGTACTTCCCACAAATGGGTGGTTTTTTTGCCGGAGTCAGGATCTGAATTTCGGCACGGCGATCGCCAAGAACTTGTCGGTCTTATCGGCGCTCACATGTCCAAAAAGTATAATTTCTTAGTGATCAATAAACCCGGTGTTGAAGCTGATCATGTCGATAAGAAGGTCTTCGAAAAATCCTTTCGTCACGAAAAACGCATTCAGGACGCCCTTCAAACACTCAAGGAAGTTATTCCACCTAAAGATAAAATTCACTTAATAGGATACTCCGAAGGAGCCTACAACACTCCCGTCGTTGCCAGTAAAGACAAACGAATCGTTTCCATCGCAATGATTGGCGGCGGAACCCGAGGCTGGCTTAAAGAGGAACTCAGCAATGCGAGTCCTAAAGAAAAGCTTTCTTATGAGCGCGCCATTAAAAATATTTATAAAAAGCCCAAATCCAAAACGAGGTGGAATGGCTTTTCCTATGCGACTTGGTATTCATATCGCAGCGACAATACTTTAAGAGCCCTTAAAGGTTTAAATATTCCTGCCGTCGCCATTCTTGGAGCCCGCGATAAAGTCATCGATTTGAAAGCTGCCATCGTGGACTTAGTTTTAGTCAGCGAACGAAAACCCATCCAAGTGCATATCTTTGGAGATTGTGGACATCACTTCACCAAACATTGGAAACCTGTCAGTCGCGTTCTTAGTCGCTTTCTCTCTGAACAAGAAAGAAAATAAAAAACCCACATCCTTTCGGATTGTGGGTTTCGATTTATCTATCTTAAATCAAGATTACTTCTTCGGCTCGACTCCGACATTTCTAAGATGCTGAGGATGTTCGTAATACATCATGAAATCTTCCGCATCACGTGGAGCTGTGAATGCAAGTTCCGTAACCAGATGACTTCCCGCCTCTGGAGCCGAACCATCAAACACATCCAGGAACAATCCAATACGGTTTGTCATTTCTGCATCACTCGCCGTTGGAGCTCTGCCATTTGCTGGAACCAACACGTACATTTTTGGAACCGGTTCTACGACAACGTAATCACCTTCGATATTTCCAGATTTAGGATTCGTAAAGTACTTAGCTTTTGTCGTATTCGTCTTAATGAATTTAGCTTTCTTTTGACCCTTTTGAGTCGAAAGCTCTAACACGCCATCTTTGAAACGGCCGTACTCTGACAGATAAGAACCTTCAAGGTCATTCCAGTTACCGCGCCAGCTGGAAGCCAAATGCCCTTTTTGGTAAACCAATGTGGCCAGTTCTAACTGCGTGAAACTTAAAGCATCGTTAATACTTGAAAGAACGCCGCCTTTGCCTGTGTCCACTACATCAGGAAATACGATCTGCCCATCCGGATCTCCAGCGATATTAGCACCCGCCAACGGATTGCTGATGCCATTTTTCAAATGAAGCATCAATGCCACTTTCGGATCCACTACAAGGTTACCATTGCGCGCTTCCACGTTGTGCATTTCATAAGTGCCGGCGTTCACACCAGGGACGAATTTATAAACTGAAATTCTTGTTGCGATCTTATCCAGATAACCCACCACTTTATTCAAGATCGGAGCTTTTTGGCTGGCCATATAAGGAAGCCCCATATTCATCAATTGGTCGTATTCCAAAAGAACGCCATAATAAGTATCGCCTTCAGTTTGAGAGCGCTCCATATAAAGGCGCATTGCGGGACGCTTAATTCCCGTCGTACGTTTGGAAAATAGTCCCTCACCAAGATAAGTTCCAGTCAGGTCAGCCGCAGAAGGCGTGCGAGCTGCTGTCACCTCCGATTGAGGTTCTCGTGGCGTGCTTGCACACGACGCCATAACAACTGTCAAAGCGAGTAGTAAAATCCTTTTCAATCGAAACTCCTCTCCGTAGAGCAAATATAAAAATCGTTTTAAATCTTATCTATGTTTCAGCTGATGCCTAAAAAAGATTCCATCATCCCCAAAGGATGACGAAACAAATTCAGACGTAGTTACAACATCCGCTACCAATTCAGAATCCTGCAGCAGTCTTTTCACATTTTCAGGGGCATAGTCTGCATAGTTAAAGTCTTTATACTTTTCTGGCACAGCACGAATCTGGTAAATCACGGTGTTTACCGGAATCGTCACAAAATCATTTCTGACGTCATGAGGGTCAGACGAAAACGTCAATTTTTCTGATGGAACAAAGAAAACCTGGCGAGGGGATCTTACATCAGTAACCAGATGTCCTTTCTGGTCCAGCTCAGCGAATCCCCGAATCGCCAACTCTTCTGGATATGGAGAAGCGTTCAGGAAGATTTTATGAACCAGTTTTTGGCCAATGGAAGTCCCGATAGGCACAATATTAGACATCGGATATTTAAAAAAGTTATAGTCCTGGTCCTGGCCATCTAAAGAAACCAATGCAGATACATTTGTACTAAAAGTTCCATCACGTAATAACTTAAGAGCCAGACCTGGCGCCACCGGTCTTCCCGATTTCACCGCCGAAGTCAGCGACAACCTCAGAAGACCACAATCCGCTCCTTGAAAAAGACCTGAATACTTATTTTGATGAGGTACGATTTTAACTTTTGTGATGCTCGCCCGGGCGTGCAGAAATTTCGTCCAGCCTTTTGGAGCAAAATCATCAAAGCGAGATCCCTTGATCGCAACTTCTTGTCGTCCCATTCCAATGATCTGAGTCAATCCGAGGGCTTTATAATCCGGAAGTTGCTTATAGGCGCTCTCCTGAATCTGCTTCCACAAAACCTCCTGCTTTTCGCAGGCACTAAGAGCTTTATAATTCTCTGGTGTCGAGGCTGGGAATCGCGGATTAGAATCCGACTGAAAATCATCGATGAGGTAGGCGATTGAAGCGAAAACAGCAAGGGTACAGACCGCTCCATAGATAACCTTTTTCTTCATCACGCCTCCAGCTGATACTGTAGCAGACATCAATTTCTGTTTGCACAGACTATCTGAAACTCACGGACCCTTTTTTTGAGCACTCATAGTAACCGCTGATCCTACGTCTGGACCTCGCAGAATCTTGTGCAGCATGAATATTTTCGCTTATCCTTAAACGGTCTGCGTTTCAAACAAAGTTAAAAGCTAATGAAGGAGTCTGCGTGAATCAAAAAGGTATTCTGTCCGTTCTGATCAGTTCAAGTATGGTTTTATCGTCTTGCACACATGGTCCCGTTAATCCAAGTGCAAAATATATTCACGACACTTCCGTTCCAACAATGACCGATGAAGAGCGTCGCGCACCCAGTTCATCCTTGGCCGACACCCCTTGGACAACGTGGTCCGAGAAAAATGAAATCTCTGGTTTGCTCGTCCTAAAGAAAGTCCGTGATAGCCTCTTGGCTGGCAACCTTCATGACCCGCATGTCGGTTACTTTGGTTACGCTCCCATAGATTGTTCTAAAACGAACACGAACTTCAGATCTGCTGATGGTTCATGTACGGATCTTAAAGATGGTCACATCGGTGCCGCCGGCGTCGCTTTCGGTCGCAACGTTTCTCCAGACTTTATCGACAAAGATGCTCCCAATAAAATCATGGTTCCAAATCCCGCCTTGGTTTCTAAAGAGTTCTTCACACGTGATGAATTCAAACCTGTTCCTTTCTTGAACATGATCGCTGGCGTATGGATTCAATTCATGAATCATGACTGGCTGACTCACGGTCCGAACAAGGTGGAAAATCCTTATCGCGTGAAAGGTCCAGATGGCGTTGAGCACGTTGTCGACAGAACGAAAGACAATTCAAGCACTCACGCTCAATACAAAGATGGCTTTGATAAAGTTTCTGCCAATGACGTCTCTCACTGGTGGGATGCTTCTCAGATTTATGGCAGCAACAAAGAAGACCAACTTAAATTGCGCACGGGATATTTCGGTAAAATGAGAACGGAAACGGTTAACGGCCGCGAACTTTTACCAAGAGACAACTCTTTGAATCCTGCAAACAACCGCCAAAACAATGGTTACGAAGCAACAGGCTTCCGTGACAACTGGTGGGTTGGTTTGAGCATGCTTCACACTCTTTTCGTTAAAGAGCACAATGCTATCGCAAACAAATTGATGGCAAAGCATGTGACTTACGATGCAAAAACAAAAATGTACACGTGGAAAAACGGTTCAGATATCCGTCAAATGAACCAACAACAAGTGGACGAGCAAGTTTTCCAAACGGCACGTTTGATCAACTCCGCAATCCTCGCAAAAATTCATACAGTAGAGTGGACTCCAGCGATCCTGCCCAATCCGGTTTTGCGCAGAGCCATGTACTCGAACTGGTACGGGCTTGCAAATCCGGAGACTTGGTCCCGCGTTGTTAAACTTATTCCGGGCATGAACAAAGCAGATATCTTTAAAGGCGTAAAAGAAAGCTATGTTATCGGCGGTATCGTTGGTGGTAAAGCGAATAACTATGGCGTTCCTTTCAGTATCACTGAAGAGTTCACATCAGTTTATCGTCTGCACTCTTTATTGCCAGAAAACTTGGAATTCAGAACTTTAGCTCAACCTAAAAAAGTTGAAGCCGTTCCATTCCCGAACACTCGTAACCATAACAGCTATGGCATCATGGCCTCTCATGACCTAAAAGACTTGTATTACTCATTCGGCGTACAACACCCAGGTCAATTGGTTCTGAACAACTTCCCAAAATTTATGCAAGAACTAGAAATTCCAGGCCACCAAAAAATGGACTTGGCACTGGTCGATGTGATGCGTGATCGCGAGCGCGGTGTCCCTCGTTACAATCAGTTCAGAAGAGGCATTGGTTTGAAACCAATCAAAAAGTACACAGACTTCTTCCCTGCTGGCAAACCCTTGGACGCAAGACAACTTGCGATTCGCGACAAATTCTATAGCGTTTACGGTCGCGATGCGAACGGTAACGACAACGTCGAGTTGATCGACCTTCTTGTCGGAACTTGCGCTGAGGAAGTTCGCCCGGCCCAATTTGGTTTCGGCGAGACGATGTTCCAAATCTTTATCTTGATGGCTTCCCGTCGTTTGATGGCAGACAGATTCTTTACGGATGATTACAATGCCGCTCACTACACGAAGACTGGTATGGAATGGATTGATGACGAAGGCACTCTTGCAAAAGTCATCGGTCGCCACATCCCAGAGCTAAAAGGCAAAATGAAAGGTCTGACATCAGCTTTCGAACCTTGGCACAACTAAAAGACTGACGGCTTAAAATTAAAAAGGAGAAGATGAAAGTCTTCTCCTTTTTATATGAAAATTTTGAATCTAATCTTAAAGCTGCGCGCTGCTAAAAAGAGGCATTTCCAGCACCTCGCCTTTAAATTCAACATGCTTTAACTTTTCGCGGAAAATTTCCACCGACACATTCTGAGTTAACGGCGGATAAAAATCATCCCAGTGATGAGGAATAACAACCTTTGGGCGAATAATTGCCGTCTGCTTGGCAGCGATTTCCTGAATGCGGCTGTGGCCTTGCAAGGGCGCCAGCAAGTAATCAATTTCCAATCCTCGGTACATTTCCAGTTCACGCTGATCCGCACCCGCAGAGCTCATGAACAAGAACTTCTTACCACCACTTTCAAAGTAATAGGTCTGCACCAAACCTTTAGGATACCCCAAGCCCAAACCACAAATATGCATGCAATCTTTTACACTGCATTGCTTGATGGTCGATAACACCAGTGGAATATCAAATTTCACATGCGCGCTTTTAAAAGCTCTCATGTTAAAGGATTTAAACAGCGTTTCTTTGTTATCAGCACTGGTCAGACGACCACCTGGAACTCCCCGCATTTTCAAAATCTGCCCTGTCAATCCCGGGGCATAAACTTGGGCGTCGGAGTTCTGAACTATATCAGGAATATCAAAAGTGTGATCAAAGTGACCGTGACCCACAAAAATGGCCTGCGTATTGGCGAAGGATTTAGCTGCTGTGAAGGGAGCGGGCGCCCCTTTTCCACGGGAAAGGAAGGGATCGAAAGCAATCTCACCCTGTTTGTCTTTCACAATAAAACCTGCAGTACCCAGCCAAGTAAATTCCATGAAGCGACCTTAACAAACTAACCCTCGAAGCACAAGAACGACCAAGCTTGAGCCTTAACGTAAACAAAAAGATCCCCGCTTACGGCAGGGATCTTCTTAAGAGTAAAAACTCAAGCAATTTAGTTCGCACTTACGCGATTTGGTTCTTTCAAGAAGTTATCCAAAGCTTCGATAGTCGCTTTTGGACTTTCTTCCATCAACCAGTGACCCACATTTTTCAAAGTCACTGTTTGCGCATTCGGAGAAACGATTTTCATTGTGGCAGCTAAAGGGCCGCCCATGGCTTTCTCGCCACCGATAGAAAGAACTGGCATCGTTAGTTGATTTTTGGAAAGTTCTTTATTGTCTTTAGCATCTTGCGGAAACGCTTTGAACCACTCCATCGCAGCTCTCATGTGTCCTGGTGCTGCATATTGTTTTGTGAAATAATTCTTTTTTGCATCCGGAAACGTTTTTGGATCTGCAGAAAAAGTTGTCCAAAGATGATCCAGATAAGCTTTCTCACGGCCTTTCACCAATGCTTCAGCATCTTTGCCATAAAAACGGAAGTGCCAGATGTCAGGACTGTTATAGATATCATCGCCGGGACCTATACCGGGCAAGAACGCATCCATAACCACCAATTTAGTCGTCATTTGCGGGTACTTTGCCGCGAAGGCATAGGCGACCATCAACCCAATATCATGACCTACGATATCTGCCTTCGCGATACCATAGTGATCCAATAGAACCTTCACATCATCTGCCATCGCAGCTTTGGTGTAACCAGATTCTGGTGCTTCACTTAAACCGCCCCCGCGAAGATCCGGAACGATGAATGTATATTTCGAAGAAAGAGATTTCATCACCGGCTCCCACATCAAAGCCGATTCGCCCATTCCATGCAGCAAGACAACTGGAGAGCCCGTACCGCCTTTATAAACATTCATTTTAAAGCCGTTGATTTCGACTTTCTCTTGCTTGAATCCCTTCGGGATATCGATGGCATGAGCTGCCACACCAGAAATAAGAAGAGCTGTGATCAATAATAACTTTGTCATTTGAGATTCCTTTTTTGTATCTGAAGACGTTTGTACGCTTCAGAAGTTAGTTGCTTCGTTGAATGTAAATCTACCAACTATTTTCCATTTGAGTATCCCACAAGATTGGTACAGACTGTCCGCTATGACGGACAATAAGGATATCATTGACCTGACAAACGAGGGGCTTGTTTTTTACCATGTGGCGCTTCTGCATGGCTTTCGAGCGGCAGCAACGCACCTGGGGCTTTCCAAATCGGTAGTCAGCAGCAAGGTGTCTTCATTGGAAAAGCGCGTGGGACGTAAACTTCTGTTCCGCTCAACCCGTGACGTCAGCCTGACTCCTGAGGGAGAAGTCTATTTTGAATCCTGCCAGGCTCTTTTTGAGGCTTCACAAAAACTTCAGCTTAAAGAAACCTCCCTTAAGGACGCCTTGACCGGATCCTTTACTATTTCTGCGCCGTCAGACTTTATGCAAATCTGCCTGATTCCCGCACTTCAACGTCTGCAGGCCTTGCACCCCAAGCTGCGCTTAAATCTGATTTCTTCTGATCAATTGATGAACCTGGAAAAGGAACGCATTAATCTTGCGATCCGCGTGGGCGCAGATGGAGCTGGCCATTTATATCGCAGTCCCTTTTTCAATGCAGAATTCGGTTTCTATTGCAAAAGCAACTTAGCTCCCACCAGAAAATCCGAAAAAGAAATCCTAGAGTGGCTGCAACACGAGGGCGTCTTTGTCTTTAGACCTTCCCGAGAAAAATCGTTTCAGCTGAACAAGCAAAGCTTCGAAGTCCGGGTTCAAAACAAATTTCAGGTTCATGACGTGCTCTCCCTGAAAAGCCTGGTTGCAGCCGGCGTGGGAGTGGGAATTCTTCCTCATTTTGCCGTCAAAGCCGAACTTGCCAGTGGTGAACTTGTGCAACTGCTACCTTCGGCGCAATTTAAAGCGGTCAGTTTTACATTTCTATCCGGAGCCAAGCGACAGGAAGACAATCGCCTCAACACGATTATCGAATTCCTCCAAAAGGAAGCACGGCAGTTTTAAAATTATAGAATTTCTTCTGGAAGGCGCGTCGGCAGTGGCAACACGGGTTCTTCAATTTGGCGGCGATCCAGCTCACGTTGAAGCATTTTAGGCAGTGAAGCAAAGTCATTGTCCGCCTGGTTTGCTGCCGCGCTCATAATGATTTCTGCCATGGGCATTACTTTTGGAACGGGCTTCCCACCCAATTTCTGACATTCAATGACCGGCGACACGACAGAATGTTTGCGACAGACCGAGGGACGATTTGCATAATTTCGACAGGCATTATCGGGACCCAAGAACACACAGCGATTGCTTACGACCCATCCCTGCGCCCAAGCGGAATCCAAACGTTCGCGCAAAGAAAGTTCTCGCAGGCGAACGAAATCCAGATCCAATCCATCATTTAAAGAATTCGCTAAAATAATAGCGTCATCCCGAGTGATCTCCACTTCCAAATGGCAGCAGGCGCCACAACCTTTTTGGCAGGTCGTTTTAATGTGGGAGCTTTGCTGTTCTTGTTCGTTGATCAACGCATGTACTTTGCGACCGCGCTCCTCACCTGGCGAGAGCTGTGCGAGCATGTCCCCGTAGTACGCCAGCAAACGCTCCACTTCCTTTTCGAAACTAGCGAACTCATCGGTTGCTAAAAGGTCTTTATAATTGGCAAGAAGGGAGCGGAGTTGGGCCGTTTTGATCATGATTTAGGATATCATGCCCTCCCAGAATCGAAATTAACAATTGTTAATTCGGACTAAAGTGAGGTCTTCCACCCACCCACTGCACTCGCCAGCGCTTGGCGCTGCGCGTTATTTAAATGAATTCCAACTGGAGACCCATTGAAAACCAATTCACATTCGGAAAGCCCATTCGTTGACTGGCCCCGAAGGCCCAGCGCAGATTTAAATTTCACGGGAGGGCGCCATGGATTTTCCAGAAAAACGCACATATTTCGACCATTAATTTCGGTCCCATCCGCATACCGTTAAGTAATTACGCGGCTCACGATCTTGCTTACAGATTGTCCGCTTATCTGTTATACCTGGACGGCGGCGCCGGGGACCTCCCCGTACCGAAGGACAGCGAGTCGTTGGCTCGCCCCGATATTGTTTTACCAGATAACGTATTGATGTACCCGGGAAGAAAGAAAAATGAACAATAACAATGTCATTGAAGTTAAAAACCTTGCTGTCGAATTCAAAACTGACGACGGTATCGTTCAAGCTGTAAAAACCATCTCCTTCAATATTCCAAAAGGCAAAACTGTAGGCCTGGTTGGGGAATCTGGTTCTGGTAAAAGTATCACGTCTTTGGCGATCATGCGTTTGATCGGTCACCCTGGTAAAGTCACTAACGGCGAAATTTTCTATAATGGCGAAGATCTTCTGAAACTTTCTGAAGAAAAAATGCGCGAGATCCGTGGCGCGAAAATCTCCATGATCTTCCAAGAGCCGATGACTTCTTTGAATCCGGTTCTGACAGTTGCAGACCAAATCACTGAAACTTTGATGCTTCACCAAGGATTGACGAAAGAGCAAGCTTTGGTGCGTGGTTTGGAATTGTTGAAACTAGTGGGCATCCCTTCTCCTGAAGAGCGCCTGCATTTCTACCCTCACAAATTCTCCGGCGGTCAACGTCAACGTATCATGATCGCTATGGCGATCGCTTGTAACCCAGACGTTTTGATCTGTGACGAGCCGACAACGGCGTTGGACGTAACAATCCAAAAACAAATCTTGGATCTATTGGCAGACATTCAACAACGCACTCACATGAGCATGCTTTTCATTACGCATGACTTGGGTGTGGTTGCTGATATCGCTGACGAAGTGATCGTTATGAACAAGGGTGAAGTTGTTGAAACGAACAACTCTAAAAAGATCTTCACTCACCCTCAACATCCTTACACGAAAGGTTTGTTGGCTTGCCGTCCTTCATTGTCCAGTCACTTGGCGCGTTTGCCAGTCCTGAGCGATTTCATGGGACCAAACGGTGAAGAGCTTCCAGGACCAAATCTTGAAACTTTGCCTCAGGCGAAAGAAACTCCCGCTGATGCAAACTCCCCAATCATCCTGCAAGTAAATGACTTGCAAACACACTTTGCCCACACAGGGGGCCTATTGGGTCGTGTGCAAGGTTATACAAAAGCCGTTGATGGTGTGAGCTTCGCCGTTAAAAAAGGTCGCACACTGGGCCTTGTGGGTGAATCAGGATGCGGCAAAACAACTTTGGGTCGTACATTGATGCGTCTGGTGGACTCCACTGCAGGACAAATCTTGTTCGAAGGACAAGACATCACGAAATTGACTGCAAGACAGATGCTTCCGATCCGCAAAAGAATGCAGATCGTATTCCAAGATCCATTTGCTTCCTTGAATCCTCGTATGACGATTGGCTCGATCTTGATGGAACCAATGCAGATCCATCAGTTGGGTGATAACGACAACCAACGCAAAGAGATGGCTGCTGTCATGATGAAAAAAGTAGGTTTGACTCCTGGAGTGATGAACCGCTACCCGCATGAGTTCTCTGGTGGTCAAAGACAACGTATCAGCATTGCGCGTGCGTTGATGGTTAAACCTGAATTCATCGTATGTGACGAATCCGTTTCCGCTTTGGACGTATCTATTCAAGCTCAAATCTTGAACTTGCTTTTGGATCTTCAAGACGAAATGAATTTGACGTACATCTTTATCTCCCATGACTTGTCAGTTGTGAAATTCATCTCTGACGACGTGGCAGTTATGTACGGTGGTAAGATCGTAGAGATGAACACCGCTGAAAACATCTACTCGAATCCACAACACGCCTACACTCAAAAACTTTTGAGTGCGATTCCCAAAGGCGTACCTAAAGAACTTATGTAATCAAATAAAAAAAGGGGACTTCAAAGTCCCCTTTTTTATGCTTTTTTATCTCTGACTCACGGGCTTCTCAGGCGTCATCTTCTGAAATTCAAATGCCTTCACCGGCTTAAAATATCCCGAGATATCACCTACTAAATCATAGTTCTTAACCAGCGTGATTTTCTGTACCGGCGAATTTTTTTTAAACTCCAGGCGATCGATTTGAACCCAAACCAGGTTCGGACTTAGGGTGTTTTCGTAAAAATAAACTCCACGGGTCATATCTGCGACCGTTCTCCAGCGAGTTGTCGAAACATATGGGCGAGCCGGATCTGCCGTTCCAAAGGGCTGCGAGACATTTCTTAAGACACTTAATACTCCCGCCACGGATTCCCGGTATTCAGTGGGCTGAGGCAGCTGTTGAGCGTAATAGGCGGCTCTGACAAAGCGATCCGCTGCGGCTGTAGTTCCCGGCAGGTCTTTGTGGCCTCCGAAACCTTTATACTGCTTCAGCGCCGTCAGCTGCTCCTCATATGGTGGAGAATTGGTCATGACCTTAAAGGTTTTATCATGATAAATTTTAGGCTTCCCATTAATGTATTCAATAACCGCAGAATCTCCCGTTTTATCAGAGATCGCGAGATGCACGGATCCTGATTTTTCCCCAGATGAAGTCTTTATTGAAAAGGACTGCACTTGATAGGGATCCGCCTTGAACGCGGCCATGGCGTCCGCGACTGTTTCGAAGTTATCCAAATAGTATTGCGCCCACAAAGTGAATGACAGACCCGGAAGCTTTTCATCACGCTCACCGAAATCACTTTCAGTTAAATATAATAGATTTGCGGTCAGGCCTTTTTCATTCAAACCATCGGCCGTCCCGATGTCATAGGCAGTCATAATGACGCTGCCGTATTTGGATGTCCACTTTAGTGAATTGTCGTCAGTTCCGCCGTCACGGACGATGCCACGAGGTAAAAGCCACATATTGGAGCCAATATCCTCAAACCAATCCATATTTCTACCCACAATGACATCTTGCTTTTTAGTGTCCCACAGAAAGCGCGTGCAGGGATAAGCTGTTTGCCAAAACAAAAGGGAGCTTAACAAGCACAGCATTGAACGCCTATTCATCAATCACCCCCCATTTTTTCTTTCCTGATCAGTTTAAAAAAACGAAATCCTATATGCAACCCGACCCGGTGAATTCACATAGGCCTTTCACAAATAGGGCGCTTTAGAAAAGCTTGGACTAGATTATAGGTCCAAAGAGAACGAGTTTTTCCATTATTCTTTTTGATCTTTGCCAGTGTTGCGGTCGGAGCGGCATCCACTGACAAGAATGTGAAGTCGAGGGACTATGCTGAAATAAAAAAAGGGCTCGTTCTGAGCCCTTTCTTAGTTCTGGATGTTATCTGAACTACTGAACGCTCACGTTGTCACAGTTAGGAACTGTGTAAGACTTTGTGAAAAGGTGAGTCTCGCGCCCCTTGTTCAATTTGCGACCCACTTTGATTTCCACAGTCATTGGGTATGTACCTGTGTATTCAACAGGGTAGCAAAGAGTTCTGGATTCATTTGTATCGCAGAAATCTTCTTTTTGAACAAAGTTAATTGGTGTGGAAAGAACTTCTGAACGAACAGTTTCAAAAGTCGCTTTGCGGTTACCATCCATATGAGTAACTACGATATCAACTGGCGCTTTAGTGCGCAAAGTATCCCCATCACGGCATACGAACGTGTAAGCAATAGCACGGCCCATGTAAACTGCTGGTGCGTGAACTACATAGGGGGCTTTCGCAGCAAGGATCTCTTCCCAAGAAGAGTTTTGAGTGATAGCTGCGGAAGCTGTTTGGCCCACCAAAAGGGCCACGATAGACAATACGATCTTTTTCATTAGAATCTCCATTTGATTAATCTGAATGCGGGCAAAATGCCCAACTTCAGGGAAATTCTCAATGCAATGTTTTATAAATCAGATTTGTAATATCCCGAGTGAAAAAGATACCGACAAGGCCTGAATTTTCGACAGCACAAAAGTTAAAAAGCCTGATTTACATCAGGCTTTTCAATGATTCTATTTGTAAACTACCACAGGATTGGGTTCGCAGCGGCTCCGATAAAGACCAGTCCGGTCGCCTTCACCAGGGTCGTTTTTCCTGTATTTACGTCCACTCGGACCAGGTTCCCCTGCTCACTGAATCCATAAAGAGCTTTTGAGGCAAAGCCCAAGCCAAAAATATTTTTCTTGTCCATACAAGCCACTTCTTTAGTCGCTTTGGAAACAGGGTCAATTCTTAGAATCCCTTGGTTGCCACCCGCTCCCGCATTCTTACACAACGTGGATGTGGCATTTGTGATTGTCCAATACAGGTATCCATCTGGAAGGAGTTTTACGTCACCGCCATACATCGTATAGCCTGCGCTGGCCGGAATCACCGTTGTCTTGACACCATCGGCGGCGATAGCGATCAGACTGTTGGTTTGGGATGAGGTGCCGGGATTGTGCTCTTCAGAGGTAATCAGTTTGCCGTCAGCTAAAAGAGTCAAACCTACGGCGCGATCGCCACGGGTCACTAGGTTTCGTTGATACAATGTCGCGATACCAGTCGTAGCATCTACTTTATAAGCGTTGCTACCGACGGATTCTTCATTGTCTTTGGCATACAACTCACCCGAACTACTGATAACCATGTCAGTACATTCAAGCTTAGCTCCGTTGTAAGTCATCTTAACTGTCTTTAAAACTGTGCCGGTTTGTGGATCTAAACTATACAGAAATCCATCCGTGTTACAGCCATAGAAAGGAGCTGTCGCAATGGAGCTATCAACAACCTTGATAATGATCTTAGCGCTGGCCACATTATTCTGACCGTCCACGATCGTATAAGACATGGTTGCCGTACCCGTCACACTTGAAACGTAGTCATAGCTGGTGGCCTTTGCAGTCAGCGCACCCAAGTTTGGTGAGCCTACACTTTGTACCTTTAAAGAGCTACCCGAATTAGCAGCCAGAATGCTCGCTGTGGAGATATTCAGTGTCACCCCCACATTGGTTGCTAGTGTGATATCGTTAGCCTTTAAGCCATCATACGTCGCACTGTCAGGGGTGTTTGAACCGTCGGTAGTCGATGAGGCAGCATTCACGGGAGCCTGAGAGAAGTTTGCCTGTGAACAGTTCTGAAATGAGACAACTGAGACCGCAGATACAACGATGATTCCGAACAATTGATATTTAGGCATTTTCACCCCATCCCCCTTATCTTAACAGCAACACATGGGCCAACTACTCCTCGGTTTATTTTGAAGTCACCGTAGAGAAAACTGACTCTGTACAAAAGTTATTTGACGTTTCCCATTCCAGAAAGTTCCCTAAGCAACTCGACTTTCCAAAGTTGAGACGCCAACTCTGTGTGCTCCCACAAAGAGGTCTGCATCCGTATCTATGAAACATTTTTCCCCACTCGTGGGGCAATACTCCACGGTGGCGCCTCAAAGGACGTGTCATCTTCAAAATAACCACTGCTCGCTATTGGATTCGATTTTGCTCCGCCCAAAAGCCTGAGGATTTTTCTGCTATATCAACAAAGGAGCCACAACATGAAAACACTCATCGCCATTTTTGCGACTCTGACTTTTTGCACACTTGCAAATGCTCAAAGCAAACAAGATCTTAAAGAAGGATCCAACACAATCCGCCTTCTAGGAGGATCTGCCCAAGCAGCTGCTTCATTTGGTTTAGATTATGAACGTCGCACTGGCACATTCGGTCTCGGCGCCAAAATTTTGCACTCGACAAAGAATGAAGATGTCGGCAAATCCGAAAGCACAACCTTCGACATCCATGCAGTCTCTCATCTTTTTGATCACAACGACATGGATATCTATGTGGCAGGTGGTATTGGTGTGACGAATATGGATGATGTTGCCAACCCTGCAGATCCAACAGCTAACACAAGTGATGAAACTCTGATTGGTCCGACTCTTGGAATTGGCTTGGCTTACACTTTGAACCCACAATGGTCCGTAGGTTTTGAGTACTATACTTTGTATAACTGGTTCAGTGACAAAGTAGCAGATAACTACAACTACGCGAACGTTGCAATCGGCTTTAACTTTTAATTGAAAATCGACTACAGCGGGAAAAGGGTGAGATGGATTTTACCCTTTTCCGATGCGCCGATGGCTTCGTCCTAACTTAGGGAGACGCGTTCTGATGCCGTTCGCGATTTTCTTCCGGCGCAGAGAAAGTGTAACCTTGTTTAAATATCGATCTTAAATTCGCGCCTGGCGGTCCCAGCTTTTTACGCAAAGAAGATATATGGGTGTCTACTGTATGCCTTGATACATAAAGGCTATCACTCCAAAACAAATCTAAAAGCTTTTGCCGCGAAAAAATTTTTCCTTCATTCTTCATGAAATGACTCAATAATTTAAATTCAATAGGCGTTAGAGGCAGTGGTGTTTCAGTGCCGTCGGCGTTCATCACAAAGATTTTTTGCAAAGATAAATCCACTCTGAATCCCGCCATGATAAAAGAAGCACCTGAACTTTTGTTTCGGCGAAGCTTGCCCCTAACCCGAGCCTTAAGTTCTTCTGGCTCAAAGGGCTTCGTGACATAGTCGTCGGCACCGACCTCGAAACCTTGAACTTTACTGGTGAGCTCCGTCTTCCCCGTCAGGAAAATTACTGGCAAGTCAGCGAATCTTCTTTCCGCCCGCAAGTTCTTGCAGAATTCAAAACCATCCTCGTCGGGCAAGTGCACGTCCAAAAGCAAGAGAGAGTAAATTCCCTTTTCAAGCTCGCGACGGCCGTCCTCTGCTGATGCCACACTCTGAAGATTGCAAATTTCCGCGACGGCATGACGGACGATCGCTTGCATTTCCCGAGAGTCTTCTATTAATAAAACGCGTTTTTTTTGTGTTTCCATACAATGATTTTCCGAAGTGACAAGCAGGATGGCCAGAAGAAATAGTGTGTATTTTGTTTATTCCTGGGTGCACGGACTTGGATACAGTCACCATTTACAGTTTAATTTTATTATGAATACGACATCCATGCGAAATCATCATACTAAAATTCCCAGGATTCTCGCTGTCAGTGGGCTTATTACGTTAGCGGCCTTAGCGCTAATTATTTTCTATAGTACACAAAATCTTTTGGAGTCCTCAGCCTGGCGTAGGCACACATATGTTGTAATAAGTGAGATTCGCGGATTGAAAGCCTCGGTGGAGGAGGCGAAGGTCTCCTTGACGGCTGTCTATATAAATCCTTACATGTCCTTCGATGCCTCTACGAAAGCCGAACAAAATTTGCAAAGAAATCTTGTTACTGTGTCAGAGCTCGTTGCAGATAATAAGTATCAAAGCCGACGTATTCAAAAAATCTCGACTTTATTAAATGCCAAACTAGGAACTTGGCGGAACTTCGCAACAAATCTGCACAACCACAGCAAGACCATATCCACAGACGAGTTCCGCTCAATGTTGTCTTCAACAAATACGGATGAGGTCAACCGTACTCTCGCAGAAATGGAATCCGATGAACAAAATCTCCTGATGCGCAGAGATGCACGCTTAGAAAAAGACTTTCAGAAAACTTCCGCTATCATAGTTTTGGGCGTGGCCTTGGCATTTCTGCTGTTCTTTCTTTCAACCAGCCTTTTACAGCGTCAGATTCTTCTTCGCAAAAAAATAGAACTGGCTCTTGAAGAAGAGCGCATCAAAGCGCAGGAAGCTTCAACTCTGAAATCCAGCTTCCTAGCGAACATGAGTCACGAAATTCGCACTCCTTTAAACGGCATTATTGGCATGACCAAGTTGATGGAACAAACGCCAATGAATGCCCGGCAAGCTGATTACCTGGACACGATCAAGATTTCCTCCACTTCTCTTCTGGCACTGATTAATGAAATCCTGGATCTTTCCAAAATAGAATCTGGCAAATTTCAATTGGAAGAAACCAACTTTGAACTTTCATCTTTGATTAAAAGCGCGGTATCCATCGTCAACTACTCAGCCAAACTTAAAAATCTGGAGATTAAGACAGAAATCGATCCCACCGTGCCGGAGTTCCTGACGGGAGATCCACTGCGCTTGCGCCAAGTGCTATTAAATCTGATTAACAACGCAATCAAATTTTCCGAACACGGCTTGATCAAGGTGCGCGTAACTCACAAGGGTCCTGATATACACGGCTCCCCTCATTTGCTTTTCGAAATTATTGATCAAGGCGTTGGATTTGACCCCGAGACCCGCTCAAAACTGTTTCAGAACTTTTCCCAAGGCGATAGTTCCATGACGCGAAAATATGGAGGGACGGGACTGGGGTTAGCCATTTCCAAGCAAATTGTAGAGATGATGAAAGGGTCGATAGACGTTGACAGTGTTAAAGGCATTGGATCGCGCTTTTACTTCGACGTGAACTTGGGGATTCCTCAAACGGATGCCGCCATTCAAAAGATTTCAAATTTAAAACCGGTCACTCCTCTTCAGGGTCATATTCTGATTGCCGAAGATAACTTGGTAAATCAAAAAGTTGTCTCTGAAATGCTTTCAACCATGGGCTGCACCAGCCAAGTAGTTGAAAATGGTAACGCCGCGATCGCAGCGCTACTTACCGAAAAATTCGATTTGGTTTTGATGGACGCGCAAATGCCGATCATGGATGGGTACGAAGCCACTCGCCAGATCCGCAAGGGACAGGCTGGTGAAGATAACAAAACAATACCTATTCTTGCGACGACCGCCAATGCCATCAAAGGTGACATTGAACTATGCCTAGAAGCCGGCATGAACGATTATATTAGCAAACCCATTTCCTATAACGACCTTGCATTCAAGATTAGCAAATGGATCGGACGAGGATTTAACGTCATCAATCCCGCCAACATGGACTCCCTTCAAAGAGACGAATCCAAAAATGGTCATTCTCTTTTAAAAGAGGTTGTCGACATTTTTAACGAGGACAGTCCCAAATTGGTGGCAAAAATGCGCGAAGCCATTCGTGATAAGCAATATCAAAAAGTGTCCGCCCTTGCCCACAACCTGAAATCCTCGGCGGCGGTACTGGGGGCGATTCGATTAAAAGACTTGGCAGAAAGAATAGAGACTCTGGATTTAAACTCCACCAACGAACAACAAATCACTCTGTTGGTGGACTCCTTAGAAAAGGAACTCCAGCTGGTTCAGGAATATCTGGGCAAAAACATTCGCCACCAATATCCCCCACCAACTCTTTAAGATTAACGGCCTCACGCCATTTTTAAGGGAAAAGACGAAAGCTTCGGATAAGATAATTCAGATACTTCACCAAAGTACTTTTCTGGTTCCGCAAAACACTTTTCAAAGATCTTTTGCAAAGCCGCCGCGTGCGTCCCATCCATAAATCGATGATCAAAGGTCACACCGATACGCGCCACTGGACGGGCTTCTACCACTCCTGTTTCCGTAACCCAAGCACGTTGCTTAATTTGACCGACAGTCAAAAGAATTGGAACTTTGGAATAAGAAACCAGTGGTGCCCACGCCGTGTCAGCGCCCATACCGCCGATGTTTGTGATCATGATGGAACCAAACGCGTCCCTTGGCATACCTGCCCATGTCAGATTGATACCCAAGTCATAGTTCAAGAATGATGTCAGGTTCAAAAGTGTGCGCATGAAACCCCACGGAACCCATTTCATAGCATCAAGTGATTTCGTCAACTCACTTTGCTCGCCACCTTTAATGGCTTTAGACTTACCCGCGAGTTCCTGTGCAATCTGTGAAACAGAGAGCTTTTCTGCCTCTCGCACCACCACTCCTGTCAAAGTTGCTTTTCCCACTGGGTCTTCCGGATTACCTGGAATATTCACTTGATAAAAAATGTCGACGGTTTCGCGCAGATAAATGCGATTATTGCGAATCATCCCGTTAATTTCAGGACGCTCTTTCATCGCCGTGGCCGCTGCTTTGCCTACCAAATGAGAAATAGAAAGTTTCAAGCCAGTCGCCGCTTCCTGAGCTTTCATATACTCAAGAGCTTTGGTCATATCAATCTCCAACAATCCGTAAACCGTAGGGTCCCCAGCTTTATGCCAGGAGCCCATAGCAATTTTTCGGAACGCGGATCCACCTTTAGAGAGCGTCATTTTTGTTTTCATATCTTCATGCTATGTTTGCGGGACGACACAAGTAAAATATGAAAGGGACTATTAATTGCTAATTGCGACCATTGAAGAGTCGAGGTCTAGCGTTTTCCCAGATAGCAAGTCTCTTTTACCAAGGTATTGAATCCTAGATAGCCTTCTTCTTCTACTAATAGTTGGACTGCCTTCAATTGACCTTTCTCTTTATAGAGTTTCAGAGTGGCCTTCTGATCTTTCTCCTCTTCGTTAACATGCGGATGAAGGCTTTGAAAGTTCAGTATACCTGCTGATGTGCTTTCGCCAATAAAGTCGTAGCCCTCGCCCAATTGGAAACGAGCCGTGCGAATCGGATCGGGTTGTCCTATCCCATAGTAAACCGTCACAACGGCACTAAAGCGTTTTTTGGCAGAAAAGACATCCAAGGAACAATCTTTTCTGTCGAATGTCGTTCCCCGAAAACTGACTTCATCTCGCCCCACCGGAAGCAGGTTTTTAAGGTTTACAGGAATCTCCGCCGCCACAGCCGCAGATGTTACACTGATTAAAGACACTAATACGATCCAAGATTTCATACTGAACTCCAATTCGTCGGCGATAATACGCCTTTGCCAGACCGTTTTCCATGCACAAATTAATCAGAGTAAAGACTCAAGATGCATTCCAATTAACCGCTACCAAATTTGTCACCAGTGAGTGAATTCTTCAGGGAGTCTGACGGAGATGACAAATAACAACTATGCCGCCCTTATGACGAGTGGAAATATAAGAGGGACACTCAATAAGGGAGCCGCATGGACTATGTACAACAAAGAACTCAGTCATTATGGCAAAAGGAATTTTCTCTGCCCGATCTTGCTCCGCTAAAGAGCTCCATTGAAACAGATGTCTGCGTCGTCGGTGCTGGTATCGCGGGCCTTTTGTGCGCCTACGAACTTTTACGACAAGGTCTTCGTGTCGTCGTCTTGGAGCGTGGTCCTCTGGAAAAAAATCAAACCGGATACACCACGTCGCATTTGGCTGATGCTTTGGATGATGGATTTGACCACCTGCTAAGAATCCATGGCGAAGAAACCACGCGGATGTTCTACCAAAGCCACCGCGCAGCCATTAGCTTGATTGAAAAAATCGCCCGTGACGAAAATATCGAATGCGATTTTCATCGTGTAAATGGTTATTTATTTCTTTCTCCAGAACACCAGCCTTCGTACCTGGCCAAAGAATTCGAGGCTGCCATTCTTGCGGGAGCGGAAGCCGTGAAGCTAAGCAGTGATTTCCCTGAAGCCTTTTTTAAGACGGGTCCTGCTATTCGTTTTGAGAATCAAGGACAGATCCATCCTCTAAAATTCACACGTGGCCTGATCGGGGCAATTGAAAAAAAAGGTGGTAAGATTTTTGAGCACACTCAAGCTGATGATTATCACGAAGGCGAGGAGACTTACGTAATGACCGAAGGCGGTCACCGCGTGAAATGCAAATCTATTGTACTGGCGACAAATGCACCAACATCAACTTTAAAAATTTATTTAAAACAGGCGGCATATCGCACTTATTGTATCGCCGTGAAAATTCCCAAAGGCAGCATCCTCCCTGCTTTGTATTGGGACACTCAGGAAAACTACCACTATGTTCGTATGGTCCCTCTAGAAAACAGAAGTTACGATGCTCTCCTTATTGGAGGCGAAGACCACCGCGTGGGTGAAGGTCATCCTGAAAAGGCTTTTGAACAACTTTATGAATGGACTCAGCGTCGTCTTGGCCTTACCTCCAATGAAGTTCTCGCTTCGTGGTCAGGACAAATAATGGAGCCGGTTGACAGCATCGCCTTTATTGGGCGCTCCCCGGGCAAAAAAAATACGTATCTCATCACGGGTGACTCCGGTCACGGCTTCACCCACTCAGCGATCGCTTCAAAACTCATCACGGGTCTGATTAAGGGTGAACATCAGGAGCTGGAAAAAATCTATGACCCAAACCGTCTGACTTTAAAGGCGGCGAAGGATTATGTATCCGAAAATGCGAATACCTTTCAACAGTATGCCGATTGGGTCTTACCTCACGACAGCATCGATACTTTGGCTCTCGATGAAGGATGTATCGTTAATCATGGCTCGCACAAAATGGCCGTCTATAAAGATGAAGACGGGCGCATTTATAAGATGTCTGGAATGTGTCCCCACCTGGGAGGTTTGGTAAAATGGAATTCAGTTGAAAAAACCTGGGACTGTCCTTGTCATGGTTCGCGATTTGACAAATTTGGTGCATGTTTACATCCCCCTGCAACTTCGGGATTGAAATCTCTCGAGGATGTACAGCTTCCAGCTCCCGAAAACCCATTGAATTTTCGGGAACTGAAATCTAAACCTTAAACGCGGCGGTTGGAGCTTTTTTTGTCGTTCATATGTTCAATTTTATCGCCCAGATCATGAATGGCTTTCCCAGTTTTCGGAGCTTTTTCCGAAACCTTTGCACCAACATCCTCTATTTTGTCTCCCATTTTGCGGGAGAAGCTTTCTTTGGAATTATTAACTGAAGCCATAATTGCCTCCTTGCTGACGACATTATAACGCGGGAAAGATGGCAACGGAGCATGTATGAACACAAGAATAGGGATCTCTGGCTGGGTTTATCCTCCATGGCGCGGCGTTTTTTACCCCAAAGGCCTGCCGATTAAAAAAGAACTCGCCTATGCGAGCCGACAAGTTTCGACGATTGAAATAAATGGTTCGTTTTATGCCAATCAAAGGCCCGAGACCTACCTTCGTTGGTATAAGGAAACTCCCTCAGACTTTTGCTTTTCAGTGAAAGGTTCGCGTTTTATCACGCACATACTGCGCTTAAAGAACTGCGAAAAGGCTTTATTTAACTTCTTTGGCTCTGGAGTACTTAACCTTAATGAAAAGCTGGGCGCATTTCTGTGGCAACTTCCGCCCAATTTTGTATTTGAGCCAGAGCGTCTCGAAGCCTTCTTTAAATTACTTCCAACTAATTTTTCTGAAGGAGCAACTCTCGCCGATCGATCAGACAGATTTCCATCCCACTATTCAGACGCTATTAGAAAAAGCAAACGCCGACTGCAGCACAGTCTGGAAGTTCGCCATCACAGTTTTGAAAACCCGGAATTTATAGAGCTGCTTAGGAAGTACAACATCGCGCTGGTCTTTGCGGACACGGCAGGAAAATGGCCTTACATGGAAGATGTGACTGCTGACTTCGTCTATGTGCGATTGCATGGTGACGAAGAATTCTATGTCAGTGGCTATTCACCAGACTCTCTTCAGTGGTGGAGTGAACGAATCAAACAATGGCAAATTGGCCGGGAACCCGCAGATGCTTTGACGATTACCGACGATCACATGCCCGTGAAAGACCGTGATGTTTACATCTATTTTGATAACGACTTAAAAGTAAAAGCTCCCCAAGATGCGCGAAGCCTGATTAAAATTATTCAGCCCCGCAGCAATCGTTTATTGGAAACAGAACTATGAATCGCTAGTGAGCGACCGGTGCGTAATTGTGAGATGCCATTGCATCAATCTTTGCGGCGCAGATAAAATCGTTTTCCGAAACACCACCGACGGAATGAGTATTGAACATCACCACACAGCGATTGAATGAAACCAAAAGATCCGGATGATGGTTCTCAGCATTCACCACAAAAGCTAATGCGTTCACAAACGCTAAAGTCTCGTGATAGTTTTTGAAAGAGTAGGCTTTAACGATATGATTATCCTCATAAGACCAACCCTTCATCGCTGCCAGGTATTCGTCAATTTCAGTTCCCGAAAGACCTTTTTTCACGTTACGAGATTTCTTTTTTAGAAGCTCCGCTGAATCAATCATCACTTACCCCCTACAACTTATATTAGATTAAGAAAGAGTAATAAATAAAGAATTCCCTGGGTACTTTGTCTTGACACATACTTTTTGCGTACTAAATTTTTAATTCAACATTTTTGAAGGAAAAAGCCATGCCAACGAACGTACAAATTATCTTTCCTATGTGTGCAATGTTCCTATTGGTCCTACTTGTTCTGGGAAAAATGTTTTTGGGAAGAAGGACGGCAGTTCGCACCGGCTCCGTAAAACTCAGCTTCTATCGCACACTTCAAGGACAGGAACCTGAACAATCCATTCAAGCTGTACGCCACTTCGCGAACCTTTTCGAAGCACCCGTTTTATTTTACGTCGCATGCATTCTGGGGTTGATTCTACCCGTGCAAAACATCGCGTTTGTGATTTTGGCGTGGTTGTATGTCTTGGCACGTACTTTACATGCATTTATTCATTTAGGAAAAAATGACGTTATCAAACGCATGCGTTCTTATGCCTTCGGATGGTTGGTACTTATCGCTATGTGGCTCATGATCACCGCAAAGGCGATCCATATTGCCACTGTGACTTAGCCAATCAGTTTCAAGGCCAATTGAGCTGACTGATTGGCCTGACTTAAAACAGAAGTCCCCGCTTGAAGTAAAATACTATTTCTAGTCATTTCACTGGAGGCAGCGGCAATATCTGTATCACGGATACGACTGTTCGCTGCAGAGAGATTCTCCTGCATCACGCCCAAGTTATCCGCTGTCGAGGTTAATCTATTTTGAAGGGCACCCATGTAGGCACGAGTTCCGTTCACAGCAAGCTGAGCATCATCCAAACGGCTGAGCGCATTTTGAGCGCCTTCTTTAGTATCATAGGAAAGGCCATCCAATCCCAAGGCATCCAAAGTTGCAACACCGCGGCCCGCTTCAAATGTGATGCGATCGTTTTTAGGATCATTATTAATACCTACTTGAAAATCAAAGGCTGGCGCAGATCCATCTAAAAGTTTCGTCGAACCCCAAGTCGTCGTTTTCGCAATTCGCTGAATCTCTTCACGAAGCTGCACGACTTCCTTATTCAACATCCCCCGCTCTTTTTCACCAATGGTGTCAGAACCGGCTTGGATACCAAGTTCACGCAAACGGATAATGATATTGCTGATTTCATTCAAACCACCTTCAGCGGTCTGAATCATGGAAATACCATCATTCGCATTTCTTTGAGCCATCGCTGCGGAGCGAATTTGACCTTTCATGGTTTCAGAAATAGCCAAACCTGCTGCATCATCCGCTGCTTTGTTAATACGACTGCCCGAAGCAAGTTTTGCCATCGAATCATTCATGATTCTTTGTGAACCAACCAGATTACGTTGTGCATTGATTGCAGCGATGTTTGTTTGAATTCTCATACCCATATCATGTCTCCGCTGGCAAATTTATCGGGAAACATTGATGAGACTTCACGAGACCATCGTTATAGTTTTTTTGTTCTATGAAGTTCTAATCAGAAGGCCTGTAACAGCATGAAACGAACGCTTATTTTTCCTGTGTCACTCCGAGATAAGCGGCTTTAACCTGAGGATTTTTTAGTAATTCCTTCGCATTACCCTCGACACGCACCACACCTTGTTCAAGAACGTACCCGCGATCCGCAACTTGCAAAGCACGAAAAGCTAATTGCTCCACCAAAAGAATGCTGGTTGTTCCTGTCGCTTTAATTTTGTTAATCACCGAAAACATTTCGTCGATGATTACCGGTGCAAGTCCCATCGAGGGCTCATCCAACATAAGGATTTTGGGTTTCAACATCAGCGCTCTGCCGATGGCAAGCATTTGCTGCTCTCCCCCAGAAAGGGTTCCGGCCAGCTGAGCATTACGCTCTTTCAAGCGGGGAAAAATCCCATAGACCTCATCGATGGTTTTCTCGATCTCTGCTTTCTTTTCATTCTTTGTTCTTAGAAATGCACCCAAAAGCAAATTATCATGGACACTTTGCTGCGCAAAAATGCGACGGGCTTCTGGACAATGAGCCAGACCAAAGGCCACACGCTTGTGAGCGGGGATTTTATTAGCAAGCTTACCATCGATGTAGACCTCTCCGGCAGCAGGCTGCACCAGTCCCGAGATGGTACGAAGCAAGGACGTTTTACCCGCACCATTTGCTCCAATCATTGCAACCAACTCTCCGGGTTGAACTTGGATACTGACGCCCTTCAAAGCTTGGATGCCGCCATAGTGGACAGCAAGATTCTTTACCTCAAGCATGCTGTGCCCCTTCCGCGCCCAGATAGGCTTCAATAACTTGGGGATTGCTTTGCACTTCTTTAGGAGAACCCTCGGCAATTTTTTTGCCGAAATCCAAAACAGTGATTTCATCCGAAATTTGCATCATCATTTCCATATGATGTTCGATCAAAAGAATCGCAAGGCCGGCTTCTTTGACTTTGCGTATGATTTTGTTGAATTCCTGAATCTCTCCGGAAGTCAGACCGGCCGCGGGTTCATCCAGTAATAATATCTTTGGCTGCAAAGCCAGAGCCCGTGCAATTTCCAATCGCCTTGCCTGCCCGTAGGCTAAGTTCTTGGCTTTCTCCAATGCCAAATGTTCAAGTCCTACAAACTCCAACCACTTATAAGCTTCCACCACAAACTTATCTTCTTCCCGTCTTACGTGCGGCATCCCCAGCAGCACCGCTGGCAAAGACGAGCGATAATGTTTGTGTAAACCCACCAAAACATTTTCCAATACCGTAAGATCAGAAAAAAGTTGCAGATTTTGAAAGGTACGTGCCACCCCCAGATACGCCCGACGATGCGGCTTAACGCTGTTTGAGGGTTTGTCAAAGATGTATACTTGACCAGCGGTCGGCTGATAAAGCCCTGTGATCAAATTTACGGTCGTAGATTTCCCCGAACCGTTTGGGCCCATTAAACCGCGAATCGTACCCGGTGCAATCTTCATTTCTAATCGGTTTACCGCAATCAGACCGCCGAAACGCATTTCCAATCCTTCAAGTCGCAATGGAATCGGACCGCCAGCGGAACCAGTATGAAACTGAAGATTTTGGGCCGCAGCATTCTCTTTGATTTTCTCCAGATCATAATCGTTTCGCAAAGCCGGAAACCATTTTTCAAAGTACCCACGAATCCAACCGGCCAACCCATTTGGCAGATAAAACAAAGCCAGCAAAAGCAGAATACCAAAAACCATCAGTCGCCAGTCTTTGAACCAAGTAAAGACATCCGGCAGAATCACCACCAAAGCCATCCCTATAAAGTTCCCCAAAACAGATCGAACACCACCAAAAATTAAAGCCATCAGCGCCAAGATAGAAAAATCCAAAGTAAATGTATTCGGCGCCACATAATTATCCAGATGAGTAAATAAAGCGCCCGCCAACCCCGCAATGGCTGCTGACAAAACGAAAGCTGAAATTTTAAAGCGTGAACGAGAAATCCCACAACTTTCGGCGGCGATACTGGAATACTTAATCGCTTCAAAAGCCCTGCCCCAGAAACTTCTCGCCAAGTTTCTTTTCAAGAACATCACCAGAAGCAAACAGGGATAAATCAGATAAATAAAATTATTTCCAGATAGTGAAAAGCCCGCAAGTTTTAATGGCACCATCTGAATTCCTTTAGTTCCGTTAGTCAGGGCCTCTTGTTCATTTATAATAGTATAGATGATGCTTCCGTAGGCGATGGTCGTAACAGCCAAATAGGGACCCGATGCCTTTAATGAGGGAAAGCCCAAGGCAAACCCAAAGGCCGCAGTCACCACAATAGCTGTCGCTAAGGACAACCAATAAGGCCATTCATAAAAACCTTGAATCGTACTTCCCTGATTTGCGGCGGCCGTAGAGTTCAAAATGGCCATGGTATAAGCCCCCACGGCAAAAAGACCCGCATGCCCAATGGAGATATCTCCGATATAACCCGTGACCAGATCCAAAGCGGCCACCAGAATAGTATAAACGATAATACGTCCTAAAATTCCATGAACGTAGTATTCGTTTTCCACCAACGAAGGTATCAACAAGGGAAGCAAACACAAAATGTATGTGGCCCATTTCCACGATTGCTTCTTCACCACTCCCCCTTAAACCTTCTTGATCGATTTTTTCCCAAACAGACCGCTGGGCTTTATCAGGATGACTAAAATCAAAATTATAAAACCAGGAAGTTCCTTATATCCCGAGGAGATGTAACGAGCTGTGAAGAACTCCGAGATTCCCAAGATCAATCCTCCCCAAATTAAACCGAAGCCTGATTCCAATCCTGCGATAATGGCCACGACATAGGCTTTTGTACCAAGCGATGATCCCATCGTGGCAGAAACAAATGTCCAGGGTGCGACCATCAGCCCCCCGATCGTGGCGATACAAGCGCTCATCATAAAGGAAACCTTCACCACTTGTTCTTGAGGTATCCCCATCAAACTGGCGGTATCTTTGTCTTCACTAACAGCTTGAATGGCTTTTCCATAAATAGTTTTTCTGCGGAAAAGTTCGATAGAAAAAACTATGACGGTGGCAACAATAACTGCCATGATCTCTTGCGGGTAAACACCCGCTCCCAAAATACGGATGGGATCATCTCCCAAGGGAGACGGAAAACGATAGTCTCCCGTAGACCAAATTTGTTCGACTGCATTTTTAAAGATGATACCCATCGCCAATGTTGCCAGCACCCAGGTATACTCAGATTTCATTTTTAAGGCTGGCGCCACCGCAAAGCGATGCACCATCCACCCGGCAATGACACCTGTGACCAAAACTCCGATAATAGGAAATAGATAGGGATACCCCAACAGTTGTCCCGTGGCTCTATCGACATAAAGCGAAAACCCCACCACTCCACCGAGCATAATGACATTCCCAAGGGAGAAGTTGATGGTTTTCGATGTTGAGAACGTCAGATTATAACCATAGGCAATCAGCGCATAAATCACGCCTTGAATAATACCCGAAATCAGAATCTGCATGATCTCTGACACGGGGACCTACTTTTTCTGAGTTGTTGAATCCACCACGATGCCGTCTTTTACCATGCCGAGCATAACATTCGCTTCTTTCACAGCTTCGTGATCTGAGCTCGAAAAAGGCTTGGTATAAGATCCGGTGATTCCTTCATAAGGAACAGCCAGGTCTTCCAATGCCATGCGGATTTTTGATCCGTCAAGTGACTGCGCCTGTTCAATTGCAAGTTTCAGCAAGTACATCGAATCATACCCTTGTGCTGCAGATACAGCAGAAGCAATTGGTGACTCTTTGAATTTGGCATTGTAATCCGCGATAAATTTCTTTTGCTTATCAGATTTTGCCGAAGCTTCGATAAATGTTTGCGGCATCTTTGTGCCGTTTCCGTTTTTACCCGCATTGGTAATATAGTTCGACATTGAAAGAGTCCAACTGCCGATCATGTCCACTTTCCATCCTAGACGAGCCATCGAGTTTGAAACGGCAGCCAGCTCCGGACCAATACCATAAACCAATAGGACGTCGGCTTTCGCTGCCCGCGCCTCTTGCAGTTGCGCACTCATATCACTGTCTTTAATTTTAAATTTCCCAATGTAAACTGGCCTCACGCCTTTCTCTTTTAGGACCGCTTCCATCTTTTCGCGGCCATTTTGGCCATAGTTGGTATCGTCACACAGAAGTGCAGGTTTTTTGAATCCAAGCTTTAAAGCCTCATTCACGATGACCCGAGATTGGATGTCATCATTTGCGGCAATTCGGAATACAAAATTTTCAGGACTGCCTTTAAAGAGTTCATTCACTTTAGCGCCAGCACTAACATTAATAATTAACGGAACTTTTTTTGTATTTGCATACTGTGTACTAGCATCGGCAACGCCAGTATTAATTGGCCCTAATACCGCCACGACTTTTTCTTTGTCCAACAGCTCCAACATGATTTGTCCACCACGTTCGTTCTTGGCTTCGTCGTCACGATCTACCATTGATATCTTTTTCCCAAGAACGCCGCCTGCGGCATTGATTTCATCAATAGCCACCTGAACTCCGTTACGCATGGAAACACCCATCGGAGCACTCCCACCAGTGAAAGGACCATAAACACCGACCTTGATTGTGTCCTCCGACTTTTTTGTACAGCTGGCTAATGCAACCGCCAGAATCATCAACGCAAGCTTTGGAAATCTCATAAGTATCCTCCCACAATTACGAAAAATTCTTTGGTCACCATACTTTAAAGTCAAGACACCCTCGAATTTGTGAAAGATTGTGTGTGTCTCTACATCTCGATGTCTCAATTCACAACTGTGATTTGGAGGCCCATGAATCCCGGTCAAAGTCGAGTCTGTCGATGAAGGTATGATGCTCGGTAATATTCATTGCGATTCAACAAAGTTTATACAAAAATTTGTAAAGTCTAAAAGCACATCAAGGAGTTCAATAATGATGAAGACATTTGTAACGGCAATGGTTTTGGTTTTTGCAGTATCTGGCGCTCAAGCGAAATCTAAAGGTAAGGCTGCAAAAGCAGACGCAACTAAAACGGAAGCTTACAAAATCGATACTAAAGAGAGCACAGTTGCATGGAAAGGCACTAAAAAAGCTGGTTCTTCTCACAACGGTCATATCTCTGTAAAAGATGGTGAAGTTCAAGTTGATAGCAAAGGTCAAATCACAACTGGTCAAGTGAACATCGACATGACGACAATCACAAATGAAGATTTGAAAGATGCTGAATACAACAAGAAGCTTGTTGGTCACTTGGCAAGCAACGACTTCTTTGACACAGCAAAATTCCCGGTGACTACATTCAAAGTTCTTAGCGTAACACCTGTTTCCAAGGACGAAGTGACTGTTAAAGGTGAATTGACGATGATTGGTAAAACAAACCCGATCGAATTCCCTGCAAAAGTCACTGTTGATAAAGGAGTTGTAACTGGCGAAGCGACTGTTAAAGTTGACCGCACTAAATGGGGTCTTAAATATGGATCTGGCAACTTCTTCAAAGAATTGACTGCAGACAAAATCATCAGTGACGAGTTCGAAATGAATTTGAAACTTGTCGCTAAAAAATAGTTTGATTCTTACAAACTGTAAATCAAAGGCTCGGGAAACCGGGCCTTTTTTATATCCAACTCTTAATACTTCTAAGATCGCACTCTCCAAAATACTTTGCTAGGTTCGTGCGATGAAAAAAATCAGTCTATTTACCCTCTTTGCCGTTGTTGCGATGAACTTACCCGCCTTTGCTGAAAAGACCGTATCGGACTCTTTGGTCAAGGATCTTTCCTGCAGCAAACTCACCGTGAATGAAATCTATCGTCGCATGTCTCAACAACAGTTCTCCAGCGATTTCCACATACCAATTACAAACTGGGGTGTTGAGGCACGTGGTGGACTTTATGAATTGGGTGTTTGTTGGTCTTTATCACGCGCTCAACGACTTTTCTTTTATCTGAATCGCTGGAACTCTCCATCCACAGTTCAAGGCCCTCAGACTCTGCAAGTTCTCAACATGCTTCGCGGCGATTCAACATATCCTATGTTGCTAAATCAAGAATCCTACTTGCGCACTGATCTGGGCTTACTGGGAAACCTGATGGACGGAATTAGAATCCATAAAGGTGATGCCAACACTCATCGCAACTTTAGATCCGAAATCGAAAAGTATGAATTGGAGCGTTTTCATAAACTTGGAAAAAACCTCAAGTATCTCATTGGCAGCGGCAGCCGCAGCAAAAAGAACAACCGCGAAACCAAGAATCAACTGCTCGGCAATCTTCAGATGAATAAACTGACCATGCTGATCGTTCGTGCCAATCGTATGGCTCAACACGTGGTCTTGGTAAAACGATTTCAGCGACTCAGCAATGGCGATATCAATTTCATCGTCTATGATTCGAATCATCCTTCTCAAGACAATATTCTGACATTCCGGGAAAGTGACTCCAAGTTCTACTCCCCTGGAATTGTGTATGGTGTTGTGCCCACCAAAGATATCAACGATCCCCTTGGTGTCTATGTTGTCGATGAAAAAGAGCGTGATCCTATCGAGACAACTTTGATTCGTTACTACAGCACTTTGTGCAGTTCTTTAAACAAGCGGTAATGAGACGTCCAGAGTCCTGTGTACGGGTGCAAATAAAAAATTGATTCATCACAAAGTTCATATAATTTGCCCTGCAAGAATTTGACGATCTTCTTTGAAAGTTCATACTGGAACTGCCATAAAAAAGGAGACTTCGTCATGAAAAAAATTATCATCGCAGCTATTCTGTTAGCAGGAGCCTGGGCCCAAGCTCAGGATCAATCAGCAACTTCAAGCACTCTTCAATTCGGAAAAGAAGCAACGGAAGCGCCACCACGCGGACTCTTACCATTTATCGGTCTTGGTGGTGGTTACACAGGTTATGATCAAAGTGCCCTTCAAGACGTTGAAGGTACACCAACAACTATCAAACTGTTGGGTTCTTGGTATCTAGAAAGCCCATGGGTCATGGACCTAGGTTATGGTTACAACAATCAACAATTCACTCATTCTACAGCGTTAGATACAGCAAGTACTGACGGCGCTGCCGAGTTCGCGTTCCGTTATCGTACTGACAACCGTTGGCAAATGGGTGTAGTCGGAAATCAATTCTTCAGTCAAGGTGCTAACTATGCTTCTTCCCAAGGAGATGCGATCTTTGCCGGTCTGCAAGTCCTAAAAGAGTTCAATATGTCGCAAGCATGGCTTGCTCGTCTGGGTGCCCGTGCGATGAGCTTAACCAGTAATCAAGGTGATCTTGTGATGATGTATCTAGTGGACTTCCAATTTGGTTGGAACCCAAATGCATACAAAACATCGGTAAGATCTACTGCGGCTGATGAAACAATGGTTCAAGAAGAAGAATTCGTAGCTGAAACAGCAGAGCCAGCACGTCCAGTGGCCGCTGCTCAACCAGAACCCATCTTGAACGACGTCGCAATGTCGAGCCTGATCGCGGGCAATTCAACGATCAAATTCAATACTTCTCAGGTCGCGATGTCCAATGCAGATCAAAGAAAAGTCGAACGCTTGGCAAAAGCTTTGGATGAACATTCGGACTTGTATGAACGCGTAGAAGTCCGTGGCTTCACAGACTCCACAGGTTCTGCACAAATCAACGAAAAGATCTCTCAACGTCGCGCTGAAACTGTAGCAAATGCTCTTGAAAAATACGGCTTGGACTCCTCTAAAGTTTCTGCAGTGGGCAGAGGCTCAGAAGAATCTTTGGGTAGCCGTTCTGCAGACCGCAGAGCCGAACTGGTATTCATCGGCGTTAAAGATGAAGCAGCTCTTCGAGAAGCACTTTCGACAGTAAAATAAGTTTGATGATATAGTAAAATTCAAAAATGCAGCTTTCTCTCAAGGAAAGCTGCATTTTTTATTCAAAAAGAGGACGCCAGCTCAAAACGAAGTTAGAGCTGCTGGTACCATTCAAAGGTTTTCCATCGGTCAAAAACTCAACCTTGGAATTAAATTCACGAGTCAGCGCCTGGGCTTCGACTTCATTTGCCGGAACTCGGGCACCCATGGCCTTGATCTCTGAAATAGGAATATCCATTTCACGCGTCGTCACACAGCCTGCGACTTCATCACCGAACGGATTCTTAAAATAACAATTCTTATTGGCGACGAAATTGAACATTCTAAAAGTCACTGTCGCCGTATTGGATTTTTCTTCAAACTTCCAGGACTGACCCACGTGCTGATAGACACTAGAAATTTTTTTGAAACCAAACTTCCAAGGCATTTCACTGCGTTTATAGTGATCAACAAATTCCGGGCTATGTGCCATCACAAAGCTACGCAGAACTAACGCAGCTGTCTGATATCCATAAGCCGCCGAAAAGGCACAATGGCTGCCATAGTTGACGTTAACCACTCCGGTATTAGGAGCTGACTCATAGTAGTCGTCATGCTCAAAGACCTGAGCATTCAATTTATTGCTCACGACATTGTCATCTTTGGAAGCCCATACCATCAGAGGTGTTTGAACTTTATTCGGAAGATTCCAAAAATTATTGCTCTTAAAAAAGTCTGGGGACGTACTCGCAACGCCACGTCTTTGTAAGGACGTCGAGGCCATGTCACCCAAATATCCCGGCATTTGCTTTCTGGGTGGCAACTGATCCGCTGCAACCATCTCTGGAATATCCGTCAAATAGCTACGGGCTTTCGCAAATTGACTACGAGTCATGATATTAAATACAGGACCAATCACATCGTCACTATAAAGATGCTCTAAAGTGGGGCGCAGTGAAATCACCGGACAAATCGCTACCGCCGAGCTATAAACTTTCTGCCCATTCGGCATCGGATACATATCATTAAAAGCTGCTCCGAACACTGCTGCATTTCCACCCAGGCTCATACCCATCAAGTGCATGCTAGAAATACGATCACGGTATTCCCATTTTTCGCGAAGCCATTTACCAACCATCAAAGATTCAAATCCTTCACTCCAACCGCCCAACGAAAAATGAGAGTTGGCGATCAGATAATCCAATCCTGTCTGATTAGCGAGTAAGACCACATTATAAGGAGTCAAATCAAAGAGCTGAATCAGGAACGTCTTCATGAAAGCATTTTGATCGGCTCCACAGAAAACTCCACACTTCATCACAACCAGAGGACGTGGACGACTGTCTTGCTTCAATCCCACAATTGCCGGCACTAGTACTCCATTGGATAAAGGAATCACAATGCTCTTAACCTGGGGATGCTTAAAAAATTTGTAGTCATCAAGCGCCATCTTCGCGAGGCTTAAGATGCCTCGTGGAGAGTTGTGCGCCAGTTCAGATTGGCAGTTCGCCATAAATTGTTTGACGACTTTAAAGTATTCTTCTGTAGTTCTTTTTTTAGATAAGAGCTGGTCTTCGAAAAATTTAGGGTCACACTCGGGTGCGACGTCCTTATTGTTTTCCGCTCTTGGAATCTGATTGAAAATTCCAAGGACCGAGGTCGCGGTGGGATCCACAGCCTTTGTCAGTTCCAACAAGAAATCAGATTCATTCTGTTCCTGGTTGATTATCGAGACTTGCGCCAGGGCATCAGTGCCCAACACGACGAAAGATAATGCGATAATTGCGGTTCTAAAGAAAACCATTTGTTACACCTCACGTGCTTCAAATGGCTTATCGGACCTAAGTTTCTGGTATTAACGACAGTTCCCCGTTTGTCAAAATCGTTGACGAAAACAGGAAACCTCTGGAGTTAAAACTCAATTTGATACCCGACGATCGTCGGGCTAAGCGATCTTTTTGATCTGCGCGAGTTTGTCCTTTAAGACGGTGTTTTCATGCTTGAGTGCATTCACTTCCGAAGAAAGCTGATTTACTTTTCTTCTTAGGAAGTCTGCTTCCTGACTTGCAGGAGTTGCCGGAGCCGCATCGGAGTCACCTACGATGTTGGGCTTCACATCTTTCTTCGCCACGTTCGCATCCGTTAATGGTGCGTGGTTCACGTTGAAAGCTGTCGTGTTCAGAATCTCTTCAATGTTTTCAGGAATATGTAATTCTGGATCCACCTTTTCCAGACGGATAATGCCTTGGCCCACAAAGCCACGCACTTCAGTTAGCATTTTAGAAATGCTTGTTCCTTTTTCCGCTGGAGTCGGACTAGCTTCTGCCATAAGGTCCGTGATTTTTCTTTTAGAAATGGGCGGTAAGCAACTTAATAGATTATCAATCTGCTCTTGCGGATTACCATGAAGGGCATAAGCCAATGTCATCGGCTGCACACGCGAAAAAATCTCGACCAAGTACTGGCCTTCCCAACTATACACTCGTGTGATCGTCAGAATTCTTTTGCGAAGCGCTTCTTCCCAAACCGGATTCTCGCCTGCAATAAGTGTTAGAAATTGCTCTCTCTTAGTTGTTGGTGATGTTTCCAACAATTGAAGCAATTGAAAAAAGCCGCCCTTTTTTTTGTATCTATCTAGCATTCCCATGTTTGTTATATCGGAAGCCAATTTCAAGACTAAAGGATTAAGACCAGGTAATTCCGTCTCATCCTGAGAATTCGCCCACAGAAAGCTTCCTCACCTTCCTTGACCGATCTATTGTCCAAAACATCTCCGATAATTTAAAGATTAATCATAGAAAGTCTCATCTCCATCCACCACTCGCCCCATCTCGAACCATCTCTGTCAAAATTTCTCAACAACATTTCCAACATTTATCACAACCAACACCCCTTTTCTCCTCTCGTCTTATTATCTCACTTCCTCTTCCTCTTCCCCTTCCCCTTCCCCTTCCCCTTCCCCTTCCCCTTCCCCTTCCCCTTCCCCTTCCCCTTCCTCTTCCTCTTCTCTCTTCCCGCCGTTTTTGTTTTCTCTTTTCTTTCTCCTCTTTTGTCTTCTTTTTTTAATCTTTAGTGCATCAAAACTTGGGTTATCTCTGAATTGAAAATAAAAAGGCGAAGCTATCAGCTTCGCCTTCGTGTAATAAAATTTAATTCCTTAGCTTTTAGAAAAGATGCAATCGCTGCAAGATGTACTTAATCACTCGAACAAAAACTCCCGACTTACGAGAGTTTCGCCCGCTGTATTCAGCACCTTCAGAGAAGGCGCTCATTAAAGACCACACTTATATGACAAGTTTACTGTCGTTCCTGGAGAAAGCGTCTGAGAGAATGTCAGAACATTTCCAGAAACAGAGTGAGCGATGTTTGTGCCTGATACAGAAACTTGCAAATCAGTTGGAGATGAACAGTTCAACAAGATGTCTTTGATCTTAGCTTGAATCGAAGTTTGGATCGTGCCCAATTGGCCTGTGTAATCCGAAGAACAGATATCCGCAGATACACCCCATGCAGGGCTGACGTTTGTGAAAGACAAGTAAACTGAGCCAATCGAGCCCGTAACCAAACCTTTTGTGTCTTGATTTGGATTATCTCCCAGTACCTGGCTGTTTTGTTGCGCCAGACAGCTCGTGTCGCGCACCACGATCGCATGGATAGACAAAGAAGCATATTTAGCTTCACCTAATGAAGACTTCACAGATCTAGGCAAAGAAGCCGGTTGATCCAAAGCGGCCAATGTATAGTTACCCGAAGAATACAAACCACTTCTCTCGTCTTCATCTGACAAGAAGATAATAGATAAGTGTGCATCGGCACGGATGAAACTGCCCGGATTGTTTTGAACAACCAAGTTAGCGGAATAAACACCGCGCTCATCACCAGAAGGACAATTGGAAGCATAACCACTCTGATAACCAGCAGAATTGATCGAGCTCGCACCATTCGCTCTTAGATAGTTAGCGATAAAGTTTTCACAAGTTGTCGTTTCAGGACGTTGAATAGCTGCATTGAAAAGAGCCAGTCTATTTGCTTGAGATGGAGTGATATATTTTGAGCCATCGCCCATTGTGATCAATTGACCACCTTGAGGAAATTTACCGCCGCTGATATCCGTCGTTGTGATCGCGATACGATAATCTACTTTGGAAGCATCAAGATTTTGAATGAAGTTAGCAAAGCGAGGCGCCAGACGTTTTTGTTCAAACGACATGGATGCTGAGTTGTCATTCACAATAAGAATGTCGACCTTACCTGAGCCGGCAGTCACAGAGTATGAGTAGCTCTTTTTATTGTTCTGAACCACACAGTTCGTGCTGGCATTACAGTCCTTGCTGCTGACGCCAAAGTTCACCGGGGAACAACCCACGTAAAATCCGACGGCAAAAGCCAATGCTGTTAATCTAGTAAGTGTATTCATAGACACCTCTCTCACCCGGATATATCCAATCTCAGTGCCAGAATCCTATAGAACAGCTAAATACCTATAATTACGTACGGTTTTCAGTTTCATCAGTTTCCACCACCAGTACCCGCACCGTCGAAATCTTGGACACTGGCCCCTAAAGGGCGTCCTTTCCTGTGCAATTTCAGTATTTTAGACACCCAAAGGGCCCTAGCCCGAAGGAGCGATTTTGGTCCCCCATTCGAAAGCCTTTGAGGTGCCCCCAAATATTCCCAATAATAAAGACGTTAGGTTGTGACAGCAGGCTTTCGACAAGAGGACACCGGAATGGTTTACAAGATTATTGGTTCATTAGTTATTCTGGCAGCAGGTGTCCTGGCATTCCTCATCGTACAAGATGGCCCAACGGGTAGCTTCATCAGCAAAAAATCAGAATCCTGCGTGCAACTAACTCCAGCCCAGCAACTAGTTAAAATGATAAACGACGATATCGATGAGCTCCACCAGCAAGGCAGTCTCCCAAAGGAATGGAACGGCATCGCCACAATTGAATATAAAGTAAGATCTGAATTAGCACGCACACTTCTGGGCAGTGAAAAACTAGGTCTACAAAGAGTAAAAGAAGGAAACTTCTATTTAGAAGTAGAAGTACTTGATATGCCCGATGAGCAAGATCCCGGAATTATCCTTCAAATGAGTTTGAAAGAAATCAAAAGCAAAAACAAAATCTTCGAAATCGGGAGAACTTATCTGATGAGCACACTCAACAGGCAAACTCCACCATCTCAACCAAAACCCGCTGCTACTCCCACAGCGCAACAACCAAGTTCACCGACTCAAAAACCCGCTGCTGTACAACACGCTCAACCCACGTCTCAGCAAGCTACACCAGTTCAAAAAGCACCAACAAAGTAGCCGATACTTTGTTACGAATATTCTGGTTGAAGCGAAGCACTCATCCGCCAACAGCAGACGACTTATATAAACTAATTATTGTTTTTAAAAAGACATAAAAAAACCCGATCTGTTTCCAGACCGGGTTCGAGTAAAAAAGAGCTGGCGTCGTGCTACTCTCCCACATGGTCGCCCATGCAATACCATCGCCGCAAGAGGACTTAACTTCTGAGTTCGGAATGGGATCAGGTGTGGCCCCTCTGCTATAAACACCAGCAAAGCGTTTATTAAAACAAAGATGAAGTACGTTTATACTTCGTCGTTCTTCTTTGCAACTTACTTCCAATACAAATGGAGAAGTTACTTTCTATTTCAGACAACTGAATGATTGATTTAATTGATTTTTAGCGAGTCGTTGTTAGTTCCAAGTTTTAACTCTCTTACTTATTCAGAGAGCTAGTCTCTCGTTCCCAATAAAGGGAAGTCACTGAGACGAAATCTTCGTAACTTAAAGTTAGAAGAATATTTTTTAAAAAAGCCTCACGACCTATTAGTACGGATCAGCTGAATACATTACTGTACTTACACCTTCCGCCTATCAACCTCGTAGTCTCCGAGGAGTCTTTAGGGGGCCGAAGCCCCAGTGAAATCTAATCTTGTAGTCTGCTTCCCGCTTAGATGCTTTCAGCGGTTATCAGTTCCGAACATAGCTACCCTGCATTGCTCTTGGCAGAACAACAGGAACACCAGAGGTTCGTCCATCCCGGTCCTCTCGTACTAAGGACAGGTCTACTCAAATTTCATGCGCCCACAGAAGATAAGGACCAAACTGTCTCACGACGTTCTGAACCCAGCTCGCGTACCACTTTAATTAGCGAACAGCTAAACCCTTGGGACCTGCTCCAGCCCCAGGATGTGATGAGCCGACATCGAGGTGCCAAACTCCATCGTCGATATGGACTCTTGGATGGAATAAGCCTGTTATCCCCGGAGTACCTTTTATCCGTTGAGCGATGGCCCTTCCACGCGGGACCACCGGATCACTTTGGCCTGCTTTCGCACCTGCTCGACTTGTAGGTCTCGCAGTCAAGCCCCCTTATGCCAATGCACTCGACGCCTGGTTTCCAATCAGGCTGAGGGGACCATCGCGCGCCTCCGTTACTTTTTGGGAGGCGACCGCCCCAGTCAAACTGCCCACCAGACAGTGTCCCTCTGCTCGTAAAGAGCAGCAGGTTAGATTTCAAAGGTGCCAAGGGTGGTATTTCAAGGTTGACTCCACAAGGGCTAGCGCCCCTGCTTCAAAGTCTCCCACCTATCCTACACATGCCAACTCTAAAATCACTGCCAAGCTACAGTAAAGGTTCACGGGGTCTTTCCGTCTTTCTGCGGGTACTCGGCATTTTCACCGAGAATTCAATTTCGCGAGGCATTTGGTCGAGACACCGGAGAAGTCGTTACGCCATTCGTGCAGGTCGGAACTTACCCGACAAGGAATTTCGCTACCTTAGGACCGTTATAGTTACGGCCGCCGTTTACTGGGGCTTCGATTCTCAGCTTCGCTTACGCTAACTAATCCTCTTAACCTTCCAGCACCGGGCAGGCGTCAGTATGTATACTTCGTCTTGAGACTTTGCACATACCTGTGTTTTTGATAAACAGTCGCTACTCCCATTTCTCTGCGACCCGAAAAAGCTTGGGGAGTAAATCCTTACACTCTCGCGGGCACACCTTTTCCCGAAGTTACGGTGTTAAGTTGCCGAGTTCCTTGACCAAAATTCACCCCATCGCCTTAGGATATTCACCCCACTCACCTGAGTCGGTTTACGGTACGAGCTAACAAATCTAAATTTACGAAACTTTTCTTGGATACATGGCTTTTCTCACTTCCGGATCAAAGATCCTCGCATTCACGCCTCAGTGTTATGTGCCGCGGATTTGCCTACGACACCACCTACACGCTTACACCTCAATCCAATAAGAGGCTGAGATAGCCTATACCGTCATTCCTTAAACACAATTTGCTAGGTAACGGAATATTAACCGTTTTGCCATCGATTACGCCACTTGGCCTCATCTTAGGACTCGACTAACCCTGGGAAGATTATCTTTACCCAGGAATCCTTGAGTTTTCGGCGCCCGGGTTTTTCACCCGAGTTCAACGCTACTTATGTCAGCATGATCACTTCTAGTTCGTCCAGCTGTCCTACCGGTCAACCTTCATCCTACGCTAGAACGCTCCCCTACCACTAAAATATAAAATATCTTAATCCAAAGCTTCGGTAACACGCTTAGCCCCGTTGTATCTTCCGCGCAGAGTCACTAGACTAGTGAGCTATTACGCTTTCTTTAAAGGATTGCTGCTTCTAAGCCAACCTCCTAGTTGTCAAAGTAACTCCACAACGTTCTCCACTGAGCGTGCATTTAGGGACCTTAGCTGTTGGTCTGGGCTCTTTCCCTCTCGACGCATGACCTTATCACCCTGCGTCTGCCTGCTGAGGAACATATCTGTGGCATTCGGAGTTTATTTGGGTTTGGTAATCCGGTAAAGACCCCTAGCCCATTCAGTGCTCTACCTCCACGATACTTTTTACTCAACGCTATACCTAAATATATTTCGGGGAGAACCAGCTATCACCCAGTTTGATTGGCCTTTCACCCCTAATCACAGATCATCAAAAGAGTTTTCAACCTCAACTTGTTCGGTCCTCCACGAGGTGTTACCCTCGCTTCAACCTGTCCATGATTAGATCACCGGGTTTCGGGTCTATGCCTGCAAACTAAACGCCCTATTCAGACTCGCTTTCGCTACGACTACACCTTCAACGGCTTAATCTCGCTTGCAAACATAACTCGCTGACTCATTATGCAAAAGGTACGCTATCACCCACGTAAGGGGCTCTAACTGCTTGTAAGCTTACGGTTTCAGTTTCTATTTCACTCCCCTCTCGGGGTTCTTTTCACCTTTCCCTCACGGTACTTGTTCACTATCGGTCACTAAGGAATATTTAGCCTTATGAGGTGGTCCTCACAGATTCCCACAAAATTTCACGTGTTTTGTGGTACTCGGGATGCCGCTAGAGCCTTCGAGCATTTCGAACACGGGGCTATCACCCTATCTTGCCAGACTTTCCAGACTGTTGTTCTATACTCTCCGGTCCCATATCGCGGTCCCACGACCCCTCAATCAAATAAATGATTAAGGTTTAGGCTGTTACCCGTTCGCTCGCCACTACTAGGGTAATCTCGGAATTGATTTCTTTTCCTGAGGGTACTGAGATGTTTCACTTCCCCTCGTTCGCTTCAGACACCTATGTATTCAGTGAATGATATCATAAAATGATGAGTTTCCTCATTCGGAGATCTCCGGGTCAAAGTGTGTGTGCCACTACCCGAAGCTTATCGCAGCTTACCACGTCCTTCATCGCTTCTTAGTGCCAAGGCATCCACCGTAAGCCCTTTGTAGCTTTAAAAAATGGAACTAACCTCGCTAAAAATCAACTAAATCAATCTATTCAATTGTCAAAGAACGAAAACCTTCAAGCGCAAAAAATCTCTTATTCACCTCTAACAGACCAACTCAATTTGTTGAAAGTTGGTGGGCCAGGGAAGACTCGAACTTCCGACCCCACGCTTATCAAGCGTGTGCTCTAACCAACTGAGCTACTGGCCCATGTTAGATGCGTATAAGAGTTTTCACTCTTTCAAAACTAAACAGCTAGAATAGATTTTTGGGACTCACCCACTCGGGAAGAGTGAGTTGACCTAAGATTGTGATTGCTTTTTTCAAGTTAAACTTGAAACGCCTATCACCATAATCCTTAGAAAGGAGGTGATCCAGCCGCAGGTTCCCCTACGGCTACCTTGTTACGACTTCACCCCAATCATCGACCATACCTTGGGCGCCTGCCTCCTTGCGGTTAGCGCAGCGACTTCTGGTACAACCAACTTTCATGGTGTGACGGGCGGTGTGTACAAGGCCCGGGAACGTATTCACCGCGGCATTCTGATCCGCGATTACTAGCGATTCCAACTTCATGGTCTCGAGTTGCAGAGACCAATCTGAACTTAGATAGCTTTTCTCCGATTAGCTCCATCTCGCGACTTCGCTTCAGTTTGTGACTACCATTGTAGCACGTGTGTAGCCCTAGGCATAAGGGCCATGAGGACTTGACGTCATCCCCACCTTCCTCCGGTTTAACACCGGCAGTCCATCTAGAGTGCCCAACTGAATGCTGGCAACTAAATGTAGGGGTTGCGCTCGTTGCGGGACTTAACCCAACATCTCACGACACGAGCTGACGACAGCCATGCAGCACCTGTGTACCGACTCTTGCGAGCTACGGCGTTTCCGCCAATATTCCAGTACATGTCAAGCCTAGGTAAGGTTCTTCGCGTTGCATCGAATTAAACCACATGCTCCACCGCTTGTGCGGGCCCCCGTCAATTTCTTTGAGTTTTAATCTTGCGACCGTACTCCCCAGGCGGGATACTTAACGCGTTAGCTTCGTCACTGAAGGGGTCAATACCTCCAACAACAAGTATCCATCGTTTATGGCGTGGACTACCAGGGTATCTAATCCTGTTTGATCCCCACGCTTTCGGGTCTGAGTGTCAGTGTGTAGCCAGATAGCCGCCTTCGCCACCGGTATTCCTCTTGATATCTACGTATTTCACCACTACACCAAGAATTCTACTATCCTCTCTACCACTCAAGCTACGCAGTATCAGATGCACTTCTAGGGTTGAGCCCTAGGCTTTCACACCTGACTTACATAGCCACCTACACCCGCTTTACGCCCAATAATTCCGAACAACGCTAGGATCCCTCGTCTTACCGCGGCTGCTGGCACGAAGTTAGCCGATCCTTTCTTACAGGGTACATTCATTGTGTTATTCCCCTGCGACAGAGCTTTACGACCCGAAGGCCTTCATCACTCACGCGGCGTCGCTGCATCAGAGTTTCCTCCATTGTGCAATATTCCCTACTGCTGCCTCCCGTAGGAGTCTGGACCGTGTCTCAGTTCCAGTGTGACTGATCATCCTCTCAGACCAGTTAAAGATCGTTGCCTTGGTGAGCCATTACCTCACCAACTAGCTAATCTTACGCGGACTCATCTTAGAGCGAAAAACCTTTGACCCCTTGAACCGCAGTTCTTGTGGTCTTATGCGGTATTAGCGAATCTTTCGATTCGTTATCCCCCACTCTAAGGCAGATTATCCACGCGTTACTCACCCGTGCGCCACTAGTACTCACCCGAAAGCTTTCCCCGTTCGACTTGCATGTATTAGGCACGCCGCCAGCGTTTGTTCTGAGCCAGAATCAAACTCTCCAGTTTAAATTCTGTATCAATCAAACTACTAGCTTTTACGCTGTTGTTTGTTCGAATATATTTAATTTTGAAATTGTGAATACTAGTTACCCAGTATTCAAAGAGCCCAAAAATCTATTTCTTCTAGCTATTCAGTTTTCAAAGAGCGAAACAAAAATTCGCTGCCTTTCAGCAGCGCGAGGAACAGATATTACTCTGTATTTTGTCCTCGTCAATCACTTTTTTAATTTTTCATCATTTCGACGAAAGTCCTAAAAAAGGAAATTTGGTGGAGGTAACAGGGATCGAACCTGCGACCTTCTGAATGCAAATCAGACGCTCTCCCAGCTGAGCTATACCCCCGCAAAGTGGGACTGGTTTTCGCTCAGACCCCGAAAAAGGTCAATAGCTTTTTTTCGAAAACTTAATGCAGGTTGAATTCTGCCTAATAAATAAACGAGGTTTGCACCTCGTTTATTTCGAAAAAACTATTTAAATATATGTAATTACTTAAATTTAGGCAGAAGCCTTGAATTTAGACGCAAGAAGTCGGTTTAACCACTTACGTTCTGCAGCTAGATCGAAACCAACCTTTTCGCCGCCACTAATAATTGCAAGGTAGACCTTTTTTAGAATCTCAACCTCAGTATCGTTCCCGTTATCGGCCCCCAAGGACTCTTCAATCGCATCATAAACACTCACTAGATCTGGAGTGGTTACTACTTTTGGAATGCGGGTCATATCCAAACCAAGAGTTTCAATAGGTTTAAAACCAATCAAAGTCTCAGTTAAAAGAATTTTTGCGCCATTCTTAAAGTTCACTTGAAGAAACGCCTTCCCCTCAGAGTCTGCTCTGTGAAGAACTTCGTTTACGTCTTGAGAACTGAATGTAAAAAGTTTTCCATCAAGATCCTGGCGTAATTGCACTCGGCCAGTCTCGTTCATTTTCGCACGAAGCCCTTTTGAGGAATCGACAAAATTCAGGATGTGATCAAGTTCAGCGTGTGTCGACTTTGATTTAGAATTGCTCAAAATACCCTCCCCGTAACCGGGCCTTTCTTAACAATAAAGGTATCGACATCTGAGTGGGGGACTTAACGCCATTTTTTACTTTATGAAAGATCAGGTCTCTTATCCTGTAGCAATTTGATTTTTAGCTCGGGAAGGTGTTTCAAGGCGAGTCAATCGCGCCGTGACTTGTAACTCATGTTCCGATTTGAGATAAAGAAAGAACCGGAGATCAAGCAACCTTGATAACTTTCTGACCGGCACGGGAAGTGGAATTCACTCCCCTAAGCCCCAAGGTTGAATTGATGTCTGGCCTGACGAAAGAGGTTTATTTTATGATTATCACTCGCTGGCAAGCACCATTGGTGCCTAGCAAACAACAAGTTCACATGATTCTCGAGGCTGAGGGCTTGGAACCCTATGATGAGACTTATGCTCCTCAAACGAAGATCCCGGATCATCGCCATCCATTTGCTGAGGTTCGCATCGTTGTTGCTGGTGAGATGCTGTTCAATATATCAGGAAACCAGTTTGTTTTGCGCCCTGGCGATCGCGTTGAAATTCCGGCCAACACCAAGCACACTCACACGTCCCAAGGATCTGCCGAGTGTATTTGTGTTTGCGCACAAAGGGCCATTTAAGAGAATTTTCAATGCGAATTATGAAATAAAAAAAGGACCTCCATGGGTCCTTTTTTTATTCTAACTGTCTTTATTTTCTGCACGTTTTTGCTTCATCCACGCTAAATAATCCCGGATATTCTTTTCAAAACCGTGAGTCGTTGGCTCATAGATTTTTTCATCTTGAAGCTCTGAAGGCAGGTACGATTGCTCTGTCCAACCCGTCGGATAATCGTGGGGATATTTGTAGTCACGACCATATCCCATGTCTTTTGCTAAGGCTGTTTTTGCCGAACGCAAATGCAAAGGCACTGGCAACGTTTTCGTTTGCTCCACGAGGGCTCGGGCTTTGTGAAGGGCCATGTACGAAGCATTGGATTTGGGACAAGATGCCAAATAGGTCGTCACTTGAGACAGAGTGATGGCCCCCTCGGGAAGGCCAATTGCCTCCACTGCCTGAAGGCCCGCAATCGCCACTGAAATCGCTCGTGGATCTGCATTGCTGATGTCTTCGGATGCCAGAATAATCAGGCGGCGAGCGATGAATATCGGGTCCTCTCCCCCATCTAGCATTCGCGCGAGGTAGTACATCGCTGCATCAGGATCGCTCCCTCGCACGCTTTTAATGAATGCGGAAATCAGATCGTAGTGCATTTCCGAATTTTTATCGTAGCCGATAGGATTCTGCTGAAGAAGTTCGCGCATATCGTTAGTTGATAGCGGAGATTCTGCGCCGTCTTTCATGAAGCTATACAAAATTTCGAGACTGTTAATTAAACGGCGGGCATCCCCATCCGAGAATTGCAGAAGATTTTCTATCGCCTCGGGCTGGAGAATTTCTGTGAGAGGTTTTTTGTATTGTGTCTCGGCACGGGCGACGATCTGGCGCAGGTTCGCTTCGCTTAATCGTTCAAAAACGACGACTCGACAACGACTGAGTAAGGCGCGATTGAGCTCGTAGCTTGGGTTTTCCGTTGTTGCCCCCACCAAAACCAGATCGCCCTTTTCGACAAATGGCAAAAGAACGTCCTGTTGTCCTTTGTTGAAACGGTGGATTTCGTCCACGAAAAGAATGGTTTTTTGTTGGTACTGCAGACGACGGTCATGGCCCGCTTCGCCGATTTCTCGCAAAACTTTTGTTCCCGCCTCGGTCGCATTAATGTTTTCAAAATGGGCTTTGAAATGTTGAGAAAGGGCCAATGCAAACGTTGTTTTCCCCGTCCCTGGAGGGCCCCAGATAATGAGACTTGGCAGGTAGCCTTTGCGAAGCATCTGTCCCAGTTTAGACTGGGATCCAATAGTCTTTTCCTGTCCGATAATTTCGTCCAAGTTTTTTGGGCGAAGAATCTCGGAAAGAGGAGACGTGGCTAATGCTGCGGCTGATGAGGAAAACAAATCCATGCTGGATCTATAGTTCATCTGGGCAGTGAAATCCATCGTTTATTAAAAACCAAAGGAGTACGTATGAAAAAACAAACTGTGTTGGTTGTTATTGGCGGAGCTTTAATTGTGGCAGGTGCCGCGTATGCTTCGGAGGCGACGCGGGTGAAGCCGCTGGGTGCCGCGATTGATACTTTTACTTTTGCCGATGGGGCTGTCGTGCAGTCCGCATTTATTAGTAGTGCCAATTCTGGGACTATGAATGTCGTGCAAATTAAGAATAGTAACGGGCAAACTTGCTATGCTGTGACGGGTTCTAGTGGGCAGTATGCAGCTATCAGCTGCCTTCCGCAGTAGCTCTTTAGATAAAAATAAAAAAGGCCACTGTTAGGTGGCCTTTCGTCTTTTCTGAATCTAAATTTCTAGTATTGGCTTCCGTAGTTGAAGAACGTTGTTGCCGTGAATCCTTGAGTGTCGTCATCATTGTCAGGATCTTGAGTATATCCGTAAACTTTAATTGTTCCAGATGCCGTAAAATTTTTGGCATCCACGCTGATTCCACCACATTGGATAGAGCAGTCGGTTACTTTGTCAGAATCGGCCGCCCCCGCAGGGATGAGTGCGTACTTATTAGCGCTACTCCACCAAGTTGTTTTAAGGGCCGCTAGTTGGTCTCCACCAAAGGCGCAAGTCTGCTCACTGCCACCAGGGGGAGTATAATAAATTTTGATCGCTGATATATACGTATCCCTAGCGGCGTCTGAAACTTTAAAGGTGATTTTTGGAATAACGAAATAGGCCTCATCCACATCCGGTGTCGCCACCGTTCCCCCTGCCAACGCAGATTTGGTGGCATAGCAGGAAGTGCCTTTGGCCGGGATTGCCAATCTCATGGAACTTGTCACAGAAATTTCAACCACGCCAGTTTCAGCACTAGTACAGGAAGTCAGGCCTGCAAGAGAAATGAGTGATAATGTAAATATCAAATTCTTCACACTGCCTCCTTATTGCATTGACCCCTGAGAGTCGTGATTGTTCTTGGCTGCCGCCCCCTGCTGACCAGTCACACGTGGGGTAAGGAAAACCAAAAGTTCAGACTTATCTTTAGTCACCGTGCTGACTTTAAACAGGTTTCCAAGGAATGGGATTTCTCTCAACCAAGGAACACCGCTTTCGTTTTCAGTCGCATCGCTCGTGTAGATACCACCGATAACTGCTGTCTGACCGTTTTTAACCAGAACACGCGTATCTGCTTCACGGCTATTCGTAGAGAATGAACCGTCGGTTTCTTTCGCACCAGCGATTTGACGAGCAACCTTCACCTTCATCATAACAGATCCGTCGGCAGTTACCTGAGGAGTTACATCCAAACGCAGTGCCAATGGCTTAAATTGATACGTCTCTTGGCTAGAATTCCCCGTAATTGTAACCTGCTTAACTGGAACTTCTGTCGTCTGACTAATGTATGCCGGTTCATTCGACATTGTCATAATTCTAGGAGAGGAAAGAGTCTTAACCTTTGCCTCAGTCTCAGACAATGAAAGTGCCGCAGAAATACTTCCGAAAACATCCAGAGTTCCGACGTCGACGTTAAAGTTAAAGTTGCCGGATTGAGCCATCGTTGGATTGATGTTGAAACGAGGACTCATGTTCACCGGGCCACGAGTTGTATTGCCCAAGCTGATCGCCTGACCAGATACGTTCCAATTCACACCCACGCTACGCAAGAAACGCTCGGAAGCTTCGACGATTTTTCCTTCGATCAAAACTTGCGGTGGTTGCGTGTCGAGAGATGCAATCAATTTAGCCGCGCGATCCAGGTTTTCTGCGATATCAGTCACCACCACAGAATTCGTACGCAAATCACCTACGACTCTTCCGCGCTCGCCCAAGAAATCTTTCAATTTTTTCTCGAGCTCATCAACCTTGGCGTAACTAATATTGAACATACGAACTTTCAATGGCTCGGTATTTTTACGAGCCAAAGCCAGTTTCGCTGCATCGTCTTCCTCTGTGCGCAAGTCTCCCAATGGAGCGATTCTTAGAACGTTACCTTGACGAGTGTAACCAAGCTTACGCGCTCTCATCAAAACGACCAATGCTTGGTCCCAGGGTACTTGACGCAATTTCAGGCTGACGTTTCCTTTGACCTCGTCAGAAATAACCATGTTCACGCCGCTCTCTTCAGTAATGAAGTTCAGGGCGTCACGGATATCCATATTGCTTGTCTCGATGGAAATCTTTTTACCGTAGAATTGCGTGTTGCCAGTCAAGAATTCCGTCAAATTTTGATTAGGGAGGATTTTTCCATCTCCACCCACAGCATGCTCATCAAACGATGCGCCGGAAGCAGCATCACCTGCTGCAACCTGTGATGTTGCGGCGGCTCCTGCAGCTACGATCAAAAGGGAATTACCTTCGTTCTGAACTGCGGGCTCTGCAACACCGTCACGAAGTTGAATCACGAAGCGTGCTGTCGTCGAGCCGGGGTTTTGATAGGCATCAATTGCACCCACGGCACCGCGGATGTCTTTCGTGTTCAGAGAGCGCTTCAAGCGGTCTGGAAGAATCGCATTTTCAACTTCAACGATGTATTGGTGCAAATCCGGATTCGTACGTGTCGTGTAGGTTAAAGGACGATTTCCAGAAACTACGACAGTTCCACCATTTTCATTTGATTTGAATTGCAAATCTGTGATCGTCGCAGGACGACCCTGGCTTGTAGAAGCTTGAGCCGGCTCTTGTGCTTGTGGAATTTCAGGAGCAGGAGCTTCTTCCATTGCTGGCTGCTCTGGAATATCCGCAACCTGAGGAGCCGCTGGTGGTTCTGTGTCTACGATCGGTGGCATTTCAACGGGACCAGCATCAACTGGTGCCGGAGCATCCTGTTGCGCTTGCTGAGGGGCTGCGCCATCAGCTTGGTTAAACTCGTCTTCAAGGTTTCCACCTTGTGGTTCACTTTGACCAGCTTGATGAGCCTGATCTTCCGGAGAGTTATCGAAGTCTGCGAACTCGTCTTTTCCTCCGGCATCGGCTGGCGCTGCCGCTGTGTCATCAACAGGAGCCGCATCAGCTTCAGCCACTGCGTCTGAACTGCCCGTATCGTCAAGACTGAGCTCAGCTCCTGCAGAGGAATCCAAACCATCCTCTAAAGATAGATCGTCCTGCGCTGGACGGCTGGCGCATGAAGTGAGAGATGCAATCATTGCTGCTACGATCATTAGTCTAATGAATCCGTTCATTAGTACCTCCCCTTAAGAGATTATTTTTTAAATTCCATGATGCGAGATTCTTTAATAGGTTTGTCTTCATCGTATTTTGTCTCGATGACAACAATCTCACCCTCACGAATTGCCGAAATATATCCATCATTTCGGCCCATTTTAGAACTTTTAACGACTGTGTAAACGCCACCATCCGGATCTCTGATCATCGCGCGAGGTGTTTTTACATCCCAAAGGATACCAACAATTTGCAAACGTTCCAAATCCCATCGCTGCAAAGGCTCGAGCTGATCAGCAGGAGTTTCCTTTTTCGTCGCCTTGATAATTCGAAACGGCTTAAACGGGTCACGTTTGCCATTTGGATCGTAAGCGTAATTGTCTTTAGACAACATATCTGAAATAGACGGCGCATTCGGCGCTGTAACTGCATCACCCATAGCTGGTGGTTCCATAGAAGCACCTTGAGGTGGAGCAGGAATTGCTGGTGGTGCCGTTTGCGCATTCGCGTCCGGTGGAAGGTTCGCTGGCGGCGGGGGAGCTCCACCTGGTTGCGCCTGATTTACTTCATTCATAAATTCAGGTGGCAGGTCTCCGTTGCTAGGGCCACCAGACGGTGGAGCTGGGGGGGCTGCCGGCGGTTGCTCTTGAGAATGCGCAGGTGCCATAAACTTCGCGCTGACAGCAAATGCCAACCAAAGCCCTAATGCGGCAACTATAATGTAAGACATCATCCATCTTACGGACTTCACTGCGGCTTCTCCGTTTTCTCTTTTTCAGGTGCAAGTTTATAACCCACAACCAAACCTTCGAACTTTAATTTCTTTGTCGGATCAGTGCTATCTTGATCCGAAATAGTTATATTTCTAACTCTCGCCATTCTCTCGGAAGAAGAAACCAACGATACGAACTGAGCTAGCTGGGCATAACTGCCTTCGAGAGTCACCTCAACCGGCACTTCTTCCACGACTTCGCGTTTAATATTCTCCCCTGGCTTTTTGATCTTTACGCTGACACCAGCACCGCGGGCAAATCCATCGATCGCTTTATTGATATCGATAGAAAATAAAACCGTCGGAAGTCGGCGAGAAATTTCCTGGTACTGCTGACTCAGTCGTCCGAGTTTTTCGCGCATCTCGTTGACTTGTTTCAAAGTCGCATCCGTGTCTTTCTTTTTGGCTTCCTGTTCTTGAACTTGTTGCTGAATGGCCGCAATTTGCGCCTCGACCTGAGAGCCATCGTCATAGAGGGTGAAATAAAACAGCGCGCCCACGACGATTCCTAGACCGAAAGTCTTTCCGTAAGTGAAGCCAGCAAGAGTATCGAAGAACTTATTCATGGTGTTCTCTCCAATACGGCGCTGATTTCAAACTTTTTCAGGATCATTCCATCCAGGGTCACTTCCGTCGAATTGACAAGGTTTACGTCCATTAAGAATACGCTCTTGGTGAGAGCTTCCAAAAATTGTGAAACCTCAAAGTCGCTTAAGCCCAAGCCCTGAACATTCATACGATCGGGATTCAATGTGATCTTAGTTAACCAAGCTTTTTCCGGAATCACTTGTTGCATAAGATCGATGACGCGAATTTCGCGGGAGCGATCTCGGGAAATCTTATCCAGTGCTGAAATACGGGCTTCGATAATAGCTTCGTCTTCTTTAAACTTTTTAATTTCAGCCACGGATGCAGCTTGCTTGGAGTTGTAATTTTCAAGCTCGCTTAAAGTGGTCTGCAAAGAACCGAGACGTGCCTGCAATTCAGGGACGTGTTGCTCTTGGTAAGCATAAAGACCCAGAGCCGGTATCAACAAAATTACCAAGCGCTTCAGGGCCTCCTTACGGGCCTCATCACTTCCACCGCCATCTTCAAGGATGACATCGCCAAACTGGGCGCCAAGGGCTGCATTTGTACCAACTTGATTGGAGGCGAGATTAATTTTAATCATGCGCCATCCCCTTCCTGGCGAAGTGCCAGGCCGGTTACTACTCCTGCGAAGTTTTTAATTTGCGCAAGGTATTCTGGAGAGAATTTCTTTGGGTTCGCTTTGATTTTCGCAAACGGATTAAATGGCTCCATGGGAATGCCCGTCACGCGGGAGATTGTTTCAATCAAGCCCGATGTTTGTGAGCTGCCGCCCGTATAGAAGCAACGATTCAAAGTAAGTCCGTTAGTTGTGGCACTTAGGAAATCAAGGCTGCTGCGAATTTCTTCAGTCACGGCCTCGTTAGTCGCGCTGATAACACTGTGAACTTCGTCAGGTACATCACGACGAGAAACTGCACTCAATTTCAAAGCTTCAGCTTCACCTACGGTGACCCCCATAGCTTTGTGAATTTCATTTGTATAATTCGCGCCACCAACCGGGATATCACGGCAGAAGATGACCTCGCCGTATTGAAGCACCACGAAATTAGTAATTGAAGCTCCGAAATTCAAAATACCGACAACTTCACCTGGGAATTTGCCGTAATTGACTTCGAATGAATTCGCCAAAGCAAAACCACTCACATCAAGAACGGAACATTTCAAACCGCTGAACTCAATGACTTGTGTGTATTGCGTTACTAATTCATTTTGTGCCGCAATCAATAAGATATCCATCGTGTCCGGGCTGGCACTTGTCGAAAGAATGTGATGCGCAAGACTGATATTGTTAATATCAAAAGGAATATATTGCTCAGCCTCGAAGCGGATCTGATCCCGAACAAGTTTTTTGTCCATTTTAGGAATCGTGATTTTCTTAACGATAACCGCAGTTCCCCACATAGCTGTTGCGAGATTTTTACGTTTGGATTTTACTTCTGCGATCAGGTTTTGAATGGAGATACCGACGGCTGCGATATCCACGATCTCACCACCAGAAACGGAATTGGGAGGCGTTGGCGCAAAACCAAAGGAGAGTAACTGGGCTCCTTTACCACTAATATCCATTTCGGCTAATTTAATTGAACTCGTACCGATGTCGAGTCCGATTACTTTTTTAGATTTAAAAAACATCCCTAGCTGCTTCCCCAGTTGAACCACTTCAATGTCTTTTTAAAGACTTACGTCTTTAGACCCAGGTCTAACATAGTAAATTATTTCTGGTCGTAAGGTGAATGTCAAACCAGGGGTCCAGTAGACTTTAGCTTAATCCAGGCAGAAAAAGGTCTAGGTACCACTCCGCAATCGTCTGCCCACCAAATAGGTAAAGAACAGCTCCAAGAGCGAGGTAAGGACCGAAAGGAATTACGGTCTTTAGTCCTGCTTTTTGTTTTCTTGCGGCAGCAAGTCCGATAATACTTCCGATGATGGCCGATGACATAATCACGAAAGGAATCGCTTTCCATCCAAGCAAAGCACCAATCCAGGCCAAGAGTTTAATATCTCCCCCACCCATGCCTTCTTGTTTGGTAAATATCCAGTAAAGGTAGGCCATACCCCAAAGGAACCCGCCCCCCATTAATACACCAAACAAGGAATCCAAAAATTCACGATTCGGGTTCAGCCAAGCGCCAATCAAACCAATCACAATACCTGAAAGAGTGAATTCATCCGGCAAGATCATGTGGTCTAAGTCGATGAAGGTGCAAATCACTAGGCCGAAAACAAAGAGAAGATATTCGATCAGATCCCAGGAAAGGCCCGCATAGTGATAGCAAAGAGCGAACATAACGCCCATGATGATTTCCACCATTGGATAGCGAAACGAGAACTTAGCACCGCAATTGCGACACTTTCCACGAAGAATAAACCAGCTAAAGATCGGAATATTGTCATACCAGGCGATTTGTTTTTTACAGCCGTAGCAATAACTGCGCGGCTTAACGATGCTTTCTTCGCGAGGCAAACGATAGATTACCACGTTGCCGAAGCTGCCAAACAGAGCTCCAAATATAAAGAAAACGACGTAATAAAATAAATCGAAGTTAGACAATGTCTTTTCTCCTGAAGCTGAAATTCGTTAGCAGAACATAGATAATAAACCAACCAGTCATGTGTGCAACCATCCACACCACGTCCTTACCCGGCACTCCTTCTTGAAGGAAATACGCTGACTTCCAGTTAAGACGATATAAGTTAGGAACGATCCAATGAAGTCCTTTTACGATGGTAACGAACATGGGTTCTTGGCTCTTAGAAGCGAAAAATGCCAAATCACCAAGCCAATGTCCTAAAAGAAATAAAACGATCCCCGCACTTAAAGCCAAAACAGGTCTGACCACGAGACTTGCCCACATCGCAAATGCCAGAATGACCGAGCTTTCGAACCACAGGCTGAGGCAAATCTCGGTAAAAGCAAGCCACTGCTTAGGTTCATTCCACACGCCCAACAAGAATGAAAGGATGATTCCCAATAAAACCATCAGAAGAGTGTTAAGCGCTAATACCCCAAAGACTTTACCTAAAATAAACTGATCGCGGGTGACTGGTCGGGATAAAATTAGCAAGCAAGTCTGCTTTTCAACTTCTTTAGCAATTAAGTAAGCGCCAGAGAACAGAGAAATTCCGAGCAATGCGATTTGTACCGCCAAAAAACCGAAATCAGCCAAAATCTTTTTTTGTTCTGCAAAAGACAATGCACCCAACAGAAAGCTCATACTGATCATGATCGCAGCAATAACTATCACTACGAAAAAAATCTTTTCACGAAGCATTTCACGCAAAGTGGTTTTTGCTAAAGTCCACACCTTAGACATTTTTTGCCTCGCGATTTTTTAGAACTTGGAACGCTTTTTCCAGACTTTGGAATTCGGACATAAACTGCGGCAAAGCTCCTTCATAGAGAATTTTACCTTTATTTACGACAACCAGGCGTGAACACAATTCTTCCATATCCTGCAAAAGATGACTGCTGAAGAAAAGAGTCACTCCCCTTTTTTGCTCTTCACGTAAAATATCTTTCACCATTGCGCGTCCATCGGGATCCAGGCCCGACATTGGCTCATCCAAAATAATCAAATCTGGACGAGTGAGAATAGCTTGGGCAATACCCGCCCGTTGCAACATGCCCTTTGAATAGGTACGAAGCCTTCGGTCTTTGGCATCAAACAGGTCCACTTTTTTAAGGGCTTCGTGAGCTCGCTCAACAAAGTCTTTCTGGGTCAGACCGAAACAAAGATTCCAATGCAGTTTTAAAAATTCCATTCCCGTCAGGAACTCGTACAAATATGGACGCTCAGGGAGGTAACCAATACGGGTTTTAGATTTACTGTTTAAAGGTTCTCCAAAGAAATGGATTTTGCCATTGTCGGGGCGAATGAAGTCGAAAATGCACTTAATTGTCGTGGTTTTTCCGGCACCATTGCTTCCGACGAACCCTGTTGTTTCACCTTGAGGAAGGTGAAAGGAAATATCCTGAAGAACATGGCGATCTTTTTCAAAGAGACCGCCTTTGAAGGTCTTATTTAACTTTTCAACCTGAAGTACTTCCATTGATGCATTATGGTTTCAGCTCAATATTCAAAGCTTTTACCATCTCCCTAACAGGATCATACTGTTTAGAAGTGGCTGGCATCAAGTCACGAGATCCTAAAATTTCAGAATAAGTGTTCTTATCCGCGGATTGTTCCAGAATATCGATCAAAGCAAACATCATATCATGGGTTACTTTGGGATATTCATCATAGAAATCCTGGCGAACACAGAACGGATCGTTTGGAATAGGCGAGCTCATCCAAAGAATTCGCATTTTGGTTTTGGGGTCACCGAATTTTACCCACGCACCCTGCTTACCTTTTTCATCGTCACTGAATACTGCGGCCGCATCAACTTCTTTGGACTCAAGCGCCTTGATGGAAGCTTGATGGTTACCAGTGAACTGGACTTTGATGTCCTTATCTTCGATTTTTTTATTACGCAAAGCCATCTTTGGATACAAATACCCAGATGAAGACTGCTCGTCGACGAAGGCAACTTTCTTACCCTTCAAATCTTCCAATTTTTTGATCTTCGAAGACGTCGGGACAATAATCGCCGAATAATAATAAGGCTCCTGCCATACTTTCTTAAGAAGAACCTTCGCGGCCGCCTGTTTTTCCGCAAATACATATGTTGAAGAAGAGAAAAACGCAAAGTCGACCTTTTTGTTTTTCATAGCCTCAACCAAGCCGGCATAATTTTTGGAAATATACATGTTCACTGGAATCCCCAGACGAGTTTGCAAAGCTTGAGCTAACGCAATCCCCTGTTCAGATTCTTTCTTGGGATCTCCACCGGGAATCATCCCGATGGTCATTTGAGCCGGAATTTTATCGGCCGCCATTGCAACCGATGCACTCAACGCGACGATCGCAAGAACGCCGCTGATAACTTTAGTGAACGTGCGCGGAAATGAAATCAAAAGACCTCCATCGAAGGCAGTGCCTCGACAGATGATGACTCATTTCTGGTATTTTTCAAAGCAAGAACAAAGGCCTCGGCAGCATCACTTTCTGTCAGACAGGGGATATTATAGTCCGTGCATGCTCGACGAATGTCGAAACTTGCCTCGATCGCACGACGACCTGAAGTCGTATTGATAACAAAAGCCACTTCACCAGAGCGAATTTTATCCACACAATGCGGGCGCCCCTCATCGACTTTTCTTAAAGACAGGCAGTTAACACCCTTGTCATTAAAAAAGGCCGCTGTCCCCGTCGTTGCAGAAACGCCGTAACCCATGCGCTGAAGTTCTTTAACCAACGGCAACATCGCCTCTTTATCTTTATCACGCAGCGAAAAGAAAACTTGGCCGATTTTTGGAAGTCTTATGTTACTTGAAAGGAAGGCCTTGCAAAGAGCTTCAGAATAATCTTTTCCGCGCCCCATGCTTTCCCCTGTCGATTTCATTTCAGGGCCCAGGATCGAGTCTGATTCTGGGAATTTTTTGAACGGGAAGACAACACCTTTAACAGACACGGTATTGGTTTTTCTCCATTTCAAATTGTCCAATTGAAGGTCTTTGGCTTTTTTGCCGAGCATTGCTGCCACACCCAAATCAATCAAAGGAATACCCGTCGCTTTTGCAACGAATGGAACCGAACGAGAACTACGCGGATTTGCCTCAAGCATGTAAACGACATCGTTTTTTACAGCGAGTTGCAAATTCAAATGTCCAATCACTCCGATACGGTTCGCCAGCTGCACACTTAATTGCTCAATGCGATCACATGTTTCGTCTTTCAGACGGTGTGGCGGAAGCACTCCCATAGAGTCTCCCGAATGCACGCCTGCGGCTTCGATATGTTCAACCACACCACCGACCAGTGTCCAATCAACCCCACGAACCAAATCGACGTCCACTTCCAAGGCACCCGCCAAGAATTGATCCATCATGCAAGGTTTATCAGTCGAGATATAATCTCCGTGACGTTGGAAGTAAGAAATCAATTCATCGCGATTTTCGATCACTTCCATACGACGACCACCCAAAACATAGCTTGGTCGGCAGATCATCGGATAACCTACTTGTTTCTCACTAGCCAAGGCTACTTCAAGAGATCCTGCCATGGCAGAGTTGGGAATTTCAAAATTCAATTCACGGCAGATTTTTGTGAACAAACCACGGTCTTCCGCCAAATCAATTGTTTGCAGCGAAGAACCTAACAACTCGTATCCCGCCGCCACTAATTCTGGAGCAACGTTAATAGGAGTTTGACCGCCCAATTGTGCTACAAAACCACGTGGCTTCATAAAGCGCATGATTTCGATCAAGCTTTCCGAAGTTAAGGGCTCAAAGAACAACACATCTGAAGTATCGTAATCAGTCGAAACCGTCTCTGGATTCGAATTCACCATGATAACTTTTGTGCCGCTTTTTCTAAATGCTTTGACGCCGCGAACACAGCTGTAATCAAATTCGATCCCCTGACCAATACGGTTGGGACCACTGCCGATAATAACAACAGCGTTTTTAGCATTCACTTCAGCAGATTCTTGCGCCCAATATGTAGAATAGAAATATGGCGTAGATGATTCGAATTCACCTGCACAAGTATCCACTTGAGAATACTTAGGGAAAAGCTGATGCTTTTCACGCAAAGTCTGAATGTACTTTGCATTTTGTCCCAGCAAGGCACCCAAGCGAGCATCTGTGAAACCCTTGCGTTTCGCTGCAGTCAAAAGCTCGACATTACCTTCATTGAACTCACGCTTAAATTTAACTTCAAACTTAATCAATCCCTCAATTTGCTCCAGGAAGTAAGGAATAATTCCTGTTAGCTCCTGTATTTCTGCCACTGTTTTACCATCGCGGAAGGCTTGAAATAGTTGATAAATACGAAGACTGTTTGGATAGGAAATTTTACCGATTTCAAGTTCGACTTCTGGAATTGCCTGCGGGCTCGCCTCTAGACTCGCCAAAGCTTTCATCATAGATTCCTGCAAAGTACGACCGATCCCCATGACCTCGCCCACGCTTTTCATTTGCGTCGTCAACGAGTCTTTAGATCCTTGGAACTTCTCAAATGCAAAACGAGGAATTTTGGTAACGACATAATCCAGTGCGGGCTCGTAGCAAGAAGGGGTTACTTGTGTGATATCGTTTTTAATTTCTTCAAGGCTGTAGCCAATTGAAAGAAGTGCCGCAATTTTAGCGATCGGGAATCCGGTAGCCTTGCTTGCCAATGCCGAAGAACGACTCACGCGTGGATTCATTTCGATCACCACACGCTCGTGAGTTGTCGGGTGTACCGCAAATTGAATGTTAGCTCCGCCCGTTTGAATTCCCACTTCATTGATGATCTTGCAAGCTTCGTCGCGCATCGCCTGGTATTGACGATCACTCAATGTTTGCTGGGGAGCGATCGTGATACTGTCACCGGTGTGCACGCCACACGGATCCAGGTTTTCAATGCTACAAACCACAACAAAAGAACCTTTGTAGTCGCGCATGACTTCAAGTTCGTATTCCTTCCAACCCAAGATACTTTCTTCAACTAAAACCTCGGAAGTTGGGCTTTCATGAAGAGCGCCCACCAACATTTTCTTATATTCTTCCGGAGAGTAAGCGATACCGCCTCCTCCGCCACCTAATGTGTAATTCGGGCGGAGAATCATTGGATAGCCTAGATCGTCTGCGATTTGCATTCCGTGTTCAAAAGTACGAACCAAGTGACTTTTTGGATAGCGCGCACCGATTTTATCAAGAAGCCCTCTGAAGATCTCGCGATCCTCGCCCGCTTTGATAACCTGCGGAGTAGCACCCAAAAGTTGCACTTTATACTTTTGCAAAATCCCTTTGCCGTGCAGATCCAATGCTAGATTCAGAGCCGTCTGACCTCCCAAAGTGGGGATCACCGCATCGGGCATTTCTTTGGCAATAATTTTTTCTAGATATTCGACTTTCAAAGGCTCGACGTAAACGCGGGTTGCGATTTCAGGGTCCGTCATGATCGTCGCGGGATTGGAATTCACCAGAATAACTTCAAGGCCTTCTGCCATTAAAGCTTTACATGCCTGAGTCCCGGAGTAATCAAACTCGCAGGCCTGTCCAATTACGATCGGTCCCGAACCAATGATCAAAACCTTTTTAATATCGGACTTACGTGGCACTCTTCCCCCCTTAGCAAAAAACATTAAAACTTCGAACTGCGCTCAAAAAAAACTCCGGATGTACCGGAGTTTAAAAAACAATAAATTAAATACCGAGCTTTCCCTCGTTGGAATAGATCATCTCGGGCTTCACATGCTTGTACTGCTCAAACTTGTATCTCATCTTGATCAAACGAAGCATCATAAGATCAGGATCCAAATCCGGATCTTTGCGATGGCGCTTCACTTCGCTCAAAATAAACTTTTTCGCACTTTCCGGATGGAAGCAGAAACCGCGAGTGAAAATGTAAGACTCCCCGTGAGGAATCAAACGCACTTCAAACAACTCATCGGGATCAAATCCGAAAACATACGGAGACTGCTTAACGACCAACTTTTTGTTCGCCATCAAGTCTTTGATATACACGTCGCCGTTTTTAATCTTATTGAATTCAAAGATAGAGTGACGATGTTTTTTTAAAACCTCGATCAACTGCACTTCTTCGGGAGTAAAGCGAAGTTCACGAACCAGGTGGCAAGCATCCAAGGGAGTTTGTCCGAAACCTTTTAGTTCGCGCGTGAAGAAATACCAGTCATAGAACTGTGCCATGCGGGATTCAAAATGCTCGGAGTTTTCATCAAGAGTCCCGGCATTTTCAAAGAATTCCTTTTTGGCCATTGCCAACTCATCCTTGAAGGCTTCGCTAACAAAATGATTTAAAATCTTTTCGATTAACTTTTCGTATTCGTTCATATCATCCGCTCTACAAAATAACTAAACAGGCCACTCGCTTCATGCGGGCCTGGGCAACTTTCAGGATGATATTGTATTCCCAAACACTTTCTTTTTTCACTATAAAAACCTGCCACAGTGCCATCATTTAGATTGGTGTGCGTCACTTTGACATCCTCAGGCAATGTGGCCTGATCGACGGCATAACCATGATTCTGACTGGTCATATAGATTTGATTCAAAATAGTATCCTGGATCGGGTGATTGCTGCCACGGTGCCCGAATTTTAGCTTATAGGTTTTACCACCCAAAGCGAGTCCCAGGATCTGATGCCCCATGCAAATACCAAAGATCGGTTTAACACCCAAAAGCTCTTTGACCGTGCCGATCGCCACCTTCACGTCCGCAGGATCCCCGGGACCGTTAGTTAGCATGATACCGTCGGGGTTGTAATCCATGATTTCCTGCACGGAGCTGCGGCTATTGAAAATTTTGATTTCCGAGCAACGATGTTGAAGTTCACGCAGAATGTTTTCTTTGCTTCCAAAATCCAAGACGGCGACGCGTGGACCGACCATATTGTCGCCACGACGAACTTCCGACTGCTGTCTGGATGCCAAATAAACCCAGTCTTTATCCAAATGCTTCTTTTTATCAATCAAAGCTTGAGCTAATGATTTCGCCTGAGTTTCATCATTCGCCTGAACCAACGCGCCCCAAGGAGTTCCACCCTTACGCAGGCGCATCACCAAATGACGAGTGTCCAGCTCCGTCAGCATAGGAATTTTATTATCGGTCAGACGTTTTTTCCAGGCTTGATCGCGCTCTGAATCCTGGATCTCAAGACAAATAAAACCTTCAATCCAAAGCTGGCGAGATTCCCAAGCTTCGTCTTCAATTCCGTAGTTACCTTGCATGGGAGCCGTCATCACCACGATTTGAGAAAAGTAAGAAGGATCCGTGGCGATTTCTTCGTAACCAGAATGAGAAGTGTTAAAGACCACTTCACCAGCACGGTTTTCACCGCCCTGCCAAGCGCCTTGATAAACTTCGCCCGTTTCTAAAACAAGCCAACCCTTCATAATCCCCCCAAAACTTCTAGCAAAATCGCCTGACGAATCAAAACGCCATTGCTGACTTGATCCAAAACACGGCAACGAGAATCCTTCTGCAAAACCTCAGCATCCATTTCCGTTCCCTGATTAATAGGACCGGGATGCATGATGAGTGCGTTTGCCGAAAGAGCTTTCAAATTCTCAACCGTAAAACCAAAGTCTTTACGGTAATCTTCCAATGAATATTTAACTTGATGACGTTCCAGCTGCACACGCAAAGCCATGGCGACAGTCGCCCACTTCAATCCCTCGGACAGAGAATGAAATATTTTGATTCCTGAAGTCTCAGGCAGGAAATTTTCAGGACCGCAGAAGGCCACTTGATAGTTCAGCTTTTTTGCGAGCTCCAAATGAGAGGCGGCAACCCGACTGTGACGAGCGTCACCGACGATCAAAACTTTCTGCCCCTCGATTTTTCCCAAGTGCTTGCGAATGGTGTACGCATCCAAAAGAGCTTGCGTGGGATGGCCTTTTTTACCCCAACCTGCATTGATCACCGGCATTTCCAATTTTGCCGCAAGAGATTTGAAATCCAATTCATCGCCGGAACGAATGACCACGAAGGCGGGCTTCATCGCCGCAACATTCAGCACCGTATCTTCAAGAGTTTCGCCTTTTTCCAAACTGCTGCCGGATTTTCCGTCCAGCAACATGGGATGAATTCCCAATTGGGCACAGGCCGTTTCAAAACTCATTCTGGTGCGAGTGCTGGCTTCAAAAAACAAAAGGGCTCCGGTTTTTCCGAAGCCCTTCGATGGTAAAAATGGATTCAATGCCAACTGATCTGCCGTTGAAAATAGACGACCGATTTTTTCTTTTTCAAGGCTAACTAAATCAAGAATGGAGTGCTGAGTTCTAGATGACATCTAGAAGAACAGCCTAGAAGGCAGAGGGTTTTATGTCAATGAACGGTGGAAAAAACTCTGTTCCAACGCACTGTAGGATAGCGGTCTCCGCCCCATTTTTCCTGCCAATCCAAAGAGAGCCAGATCAAAACGACTTTGCCCACAATCTGTGAGGTCGGAACGGAACCCCAATAGCGCGAGTCGTCACTCGCATCACGATTGTCTCCCAGAATAAAGGCTTCATCCGGAGGCACGATGATGGGTCCAAAATCCTTACCTTCCATCTGCTTTTGAAAGATCACTCTCCAAGATGAATCCTGATATTTCTCTTCAAAGACTTCGAACAATCCCGGATTTGGGTTGTCGACGGTATTATCTGCAGCCTTCACATATTCAAGGGATTGATCATTTAAAATCACTCGGCCATCTTTGATTTCAATCTTATCACCCGGCAAACCGATCACGCGCTTTACATAGGAAATGCCTGGCTGATTGCTGTAAGTGAAGACGATCAAATCACCTCTCTCTGGAGGTGTGATGTCCCAAATTTTATCGGTGAATGGAAGTCGAACTCCGTAGGAAACGCGGGAAGAAAAAATAAAATCCCCGGGTTTCAACGTGGGCTGCATGGAGCCCGTTGGCACTTTATAAGCCGTGACCAGATAGCTGCGCACGAATAGCGCAAAAAAAACCGCGATCACTAGAGTTGTTAAGTATTCTCGCCAACGAGTCATAAAAAAATCTTAACTAACTTTTGCGATCGCGGATAGCTTTTTTGGAAATACGAAAAAACTAGCAATCTGTCACACTGATTTACACAAGGCGCAGCTGCCGAAGGCGTACTCCTCGTACTCCGAGGCAGCTGTAACGCAGAAGAAATCAGTGTGGCGGATTGCTATTAGTAGTCGTAGCCTTCGTTGATTGGAGAAGGATTTACGTCTTTATTTTCCATATAGATCACAGCGCGAGTGTTGTTCAAAGATGGGTGGCTAATATGAACCAAGCAACCGCTGTTTTCGTTTCCTGGAGTCCAGATAACTTTAGTCTCGTAAGCTTGCGTGAAGGTTTTTGAAGAAGCGTCGTAAGAGCTTTCCAACAACAAAGTTTTGATCACTTTACATTGAAAGCCACCTGCTTGGTCAGCAACGATTGCTGTTGGAACAACTGATTGACCAACACTTTGTACAACCACGCGCAAAGAAATAACGCCATCTTGGTTCGAAGCTGAAACCGCCTCAACGTAGTTAGACTTGTCATCAAGGTTTGTGTAGTTTGAACTAGCTGCCAAGGCACTTACAGAAGTCAAAAGAGCCGCAATAAAAGAAACCAATTTCATGATATCTCCAGGATTGATTTTGTTAATAGATTGCGGGTAGATACCACAAATTGCCCCGGGAAACACTGCAGCGCATAAATAGTGAAATTTACACCCACTATTTTATCAAATGTTAAAAACTGTAAATAGCTTCAATTACTTAAGAACTTGAAACAGACGCGACCAGCGCATCTGAGCCGGATCACACATGAAAGTCATAGTCGGCAAAGTGCTTTCGCAGGAAAGCCAAATGGCCCAGGCGCGACCCACGATATAGTCTTTTTTAACAAATCCCCATACTCGAGAATCGCTGGATTGATCGCGGTTATCACCCATGAAGAAGTAATTGCCTTCAGGAACTTTGAAAACTTGCGGAGTCGCATCGTCATCAAATTTGAAGTCCATAAAGCGAATGATGTGGCTCGCAGGTTCCATCGTTTCGGTAAAGTAGGTAAAACCACTTTCATTTTGCGTAGATTCAAATTTTTCCAGAGGAAGCTCTTGCCCGTTGATCGTGATCTTCCCCGCCCTAACGACAACTTCATCCCCCGGCAATCCCACCAGGCGCTTGATGTAATACACGTCTGGATTTTCAGGATATTTAAAGACGATGATCTGACCTCGTTCAGGTTGTGACCACTGAACCATCCACTTATCACTGAACGGTAAATGCAATCCGTAAGCGAATTTTTTTACCAGGATATGATCATGCACTAACAAGTTGGGGATCATACTTCCGGACGGAATCACGAAGGGCTCAAACAATGCCCAGCGAACGCCCATCACCAGCACAATAGGAAAAAGGAACGTTAGAATCGCCTGATTCCACGTTCCTTTTAGATTTTTCTGTGCTGGGTTTTCTGGATTCATTTATTAATTAACTGGATGGAAGAAGCGTGTCCAACGGATCGTCAATGGATTACAGATCATTGGCAAAGCTGGAATAGTTTCTTCACAAGAAAGCCATACAAACATCGCGCGGCCCAGGATGTTTTGCTTTGGCAAGAAGCTCCATACACGGCTGTCCATAGAGTTCATACGGTTATCACCCATCACGAATAAGTGATCAGCCGGAACTACAACAGGCCCGAAAGTCTCGTAGAAATCACCTTTACGAAGCAGGATCGAATGGTCTTTTCCTTCGCCGCCCTCTTTACCCGGAGGCAAAGCTTCAGTGAATTCAACGTAGTTAGACTTTGCATCGTTCACGTTACCGTCACGAGTAAAGTCAGCATCCCGCAACCAATTGAAGTCGTCCTGATTCGCAGGAACTTTCTTTTCAACAGGTTTGTCGTTTACGTACAAAGTTCCATTTTCATAATAAATCTTGTCGCCGGGCTCGCCCACGATACGTTTGATGAAGAAAGTGCTCATATCGCGAGGATATTTAAAGACGATCACTTCACCACGTTTTGGTTCGTTGAACTTAACCATCCAGTTTTCGCTGAATGGAACGCGCAAACCATAGGTCAGTTTGTTCACAAAAATATGGTCGTGAATCAACAAAGACGGAAGCATGGATCCTGACGGAATGACATAGGCTTCAACAAAGCCCCAACGAATGAACAGGGCGATAAAAACGGCTAGGAATAGGGACCCCCAACCTTCTGTCCAAAAATGTTTCGTTCTCCAGTCCCATGGAGGTGGTTTTGTCTGCTGTTGATCTTTTGCCATGATGCTAGTCCTCTACTTTCAAGATCGCTAAAAAGGCTTCTTGAGGCACGTCGACAGAACCGACTGCTTTCATGCGCTTCTTACCCTCTTTTTGTTTCTCTAAGAGCTTACGTTTACGTGAGATGTCACCACCATAACATTTGGCAGTAACGTCTTTTCTGATCGCCCCTTGAGTTTCACGAGCAATAATTTTCGAACCAATAGCCGCTTGGATATTGATTTGGAACTGCTGACGAGGGATCAATTCCTTCATCTTCTCAGTCAGTTTACGACCACGAGTCACTGCTTTTGATCTGTGAACGATCAACGACAAAGCATCGATCGGTTCAGAGTTGATCAAGATATCCAATTTCACTAAGTCAGCTTCTTCAAAGCCCAAGAATTCATATTCCAAAGACGCATAGCCCTTAGAAATTGATTTCAAACGGTCATAGAAATCCATAACCATTTCATTCATTGGAAGTTTGTATTCGATGATCACTTTCTTTTCGTTTACGTACTCCATCTTAAGCTGCGCGCCACGTTTGTCTTCGCAAAGCTTCAAGATTCCCCCGATATACTCAGTGGGAGTATGCAACGTCACCTTGACGTAAGGCTCTTCAAATTTTGCAATTGTCGATTCATCCGGCATTCCTGATGGATTTTCCAACATCAAAACTGTGCCGTCTGTTTTAGTGATTTGATAAACAACCGTCGGAGCTGTTGTAATCAAATCAAGATTGAACTCACGCTCCAAACGCTCTTGAACGATTTCCATGTGAAGAAGACCCAAGAAACCGCAACGATAACCAAATCCAAGAGCTGCTGATTTTTCAACTTCGAAGGACAAAGAGGAGTCATTCAAGCAAAGCTTATCCAAAGCGTCTTTCAAGCTTTCGTATTCTGAAGCAACAACTGGGAAGATGCCGGCGAAAACCATTGGCTTGATTCTTTGGAATCCCGCCAAAGGCTCTGTCGCTGGATGTTTTGCACCCGTAACAGTATCACCTACTTTAACGTCACGGATATCTTTGATACCGCAGATGATAAAGCCCACTTCACCCGCCTCAAGAGTATCTTGCGGTGCAGGGAATGGTTTGTATTTACCCATACGCAAAACTTCATAGTCACGATCCGTGGCCATGAATTTGATTTTGTCGCCTTTTTTAATTGTTCCGTCCATCATACGAACTAGAACAACAACACCTTGATATGCGTCGAACCAAGAGTCGAAGATCAAACCACGAGGAGTCAGTGTTTTATCTGCTTTGGGTGGAGGAACTTTTTCAACGATCGCTTCGAGAATATCAGTGATACCAATTTTTTCTTTTGCAGAAGCGTGAATGATTCCTGTTGTATCAAGACCTACGGTGTCTTCGATTTGTCTTGCAACGCCTTCTGGATCTGCAGATGGCAAATCGATTTTGTTTAAGACAGGAATGATCTCTAGATTATTTTCCATCGCGAGATATACGTTCGCGAGAGTTTGCGCTTCAACCCCTTGAGCAGCGTCGACAACTAAGATCGCGCCTTCACAAGCAGCCAAAGAACGAGAAACTTCGTAAGAAAAGTCCACGTGCCCCGGAGTATCGATCAAGTTGATCTGATACATGTTGCCGTCTTTAGATTTGAAATCTAAGCAGACAGTTTGAGCTTTAATTGTGATCCCACGCTCACGCTCAAGTTCCATGTTGTCCAAAAACTGTTCTTTCTTTTCACGATCGGAAAGGGAACCAGTTGCTGAAAGAAGACCATCCGCCAAAGTTGATTTGCCGTGGTCGATATGAGCGATAATTGCGAAGTTACGTATAAACTTAGGATCCATTGGCGCCATTATTATAAAAGAAGCGCCGAGTTGCTAGAGACAACTCGGCGCAATGATTAATAAATTTCAAATCTTAGAGAGACTAAACTAGGCCTTTAACGGCTGCTTTAAGTTCTTCAACTTTATTTAGTTTTTCCCACGTAAAACCTTCTTCAGTTCGACCGAAGTGGCCATAAGCTGCTGTATTCGAGTAGATTGGTCTCAAAAGGTCCAAATCCTTCGTAATACGAGCTGGGCGCAAGTCAAAGACTTGGCGAACTGCTTTTTCAAGCACTTCAGAGCCCACTTTGCTTGTTCCGAAGTCATTCACAGAGATCGAAACTGGTTCTGCTACACCAATTGCGTAAGCAACTTGAAGCAAGCAGCGATCCGCCAGACCTGCACCCACGATGTTCTTCGCAATGTGACGAGCCGCGTAAGCCGCGGAACGATCCACTTTAGAAGGATCTTTACCAGAGAATGCGCCACCGCCGTGTGCACCGTGACCACCGTACGTGTCCACGATGATTTTACGACCTGTCAAACCAGCATCACCCATTGGACCGCCTGTTACGAAGCGACCTGTTGGATTGATATAGAATTTTGTCTTAGCGTCGATCCACTGAGCAGGGATTGATTTTTTGATCAACTCCTCAGTGATGAATTCTTTGATTGTTGCGTTGGAAACAGACTCTGCATGTTGAGTAGAGATCACAACAGCGTCGATACGTTTCGCGATACCGTTTTCGTATTGAACAGTTACTTGGGATTTAGCATCCGGACGCAACCAGTCCACTTTGTTGGCTTTACGGATCGTCGCCAAGTCTTTCACAAGCTTGTGAGACATAGCAATGGAAAGAGGCATCAATTCAGGAGTTTCATTAACTGCATAACCGAACATCAAACCTTGGTCGCCAGCACCTTGATCGTCGGACAAAGTCTCTTTAACACCAACTGCGATGTCTGGAGATTGTTGGCCAACTGCAACCGTCACTGCGCAAGTTTTGTAGTCAAAACCTTTATCAGAGTGGTCGTAACCAATACGTTTAACAACATCACGAGCGATTTCTGAAAAGTTCACTTTTGCAGAAGTCGTGATTTCACCAGCAACAACGATCAAACCTGTTGTTAGCAAAGTCTCGCAGGCAACGCGACCTTTAGGGTCTTGAGCCAAGATAGCGTCCAGAACGCCATCTGAGATTTGATCGGCCATTTTATCCGGATGACCTTCAGAAACAGATTCACTCGTAAAAAGATAGTTTTTCACTTCTTATTTTCCTTATCGAGAGGATTGCCACACCCTAACCGGGGCAGAGTGCAACTAGGTTTGTTTGACGACATTTTAAGTCAGATTCGCAACCTATCAAACTCGTATTTGGGGGTCAACTGATTGCCGGAGCCTTCTTAAGGAAAAGGCTAATACGCGTCCCTTTGTTCTTAGGATCGATATGACTGCAGACGCTGTGAACTTGAAGACGACCGTGTGCCTTATCGAGATAGTGCTTCATGAGTAAAAGTCCAAATCCTGTGCCCTTTTCACCCCATGTACCCAATGTGGACGCTAAGCCCCCCACACTCTCCCATTGCAAAATTCGTTCAGGGGGAATCCCTACACCGTGATCACGAATGACAAGCTCAAACTCGCTGCCATGGGAAACACCGCTGACTTCGATCTTGGCACCTGGCGAACTAAACTTGATCGCATTGGAAATGGCGTTATTCACCACTTGGGTTCTTAAACTTATCTCGTCACCAAGAACATGAATATTGCGGATATCAGGATCGACTTCCAGCACGATTTTTTTTTCGCGCAGACGCTCCTCGAACAAAGCTCCTACGGAATCTAAAAGATTGCCGACTGAAACTGGTAGAATGTTCAAAACGACACGCCCCGAATCAGCGGCATCAAAATAGCGCGCATTTTCCACGGTCTGACGAATGTTTGCGATCGTTTTTCGCGAATGGTTCAGTTCAGATTCTAAATTGGGATACTGCTTGATTACGCGGCTTTGAGTAAATTCGATAGAAGCCAAAGGATTCAATATATCGTGAGTAATGGCGCGAAACAGCTGACGGATCTGCATGTTTTTGGCGGAAATTTTATTATGATAAAAATAACCGAGCTCAATGAAGAACAAGGTGAAACCACCAACCAAACCGATCAGCCCCAGGCCCACCATGAACTGAGCGACAACTCGCCCGTCAGCCGTTAGTTGACTTGCTGGAACCAGACGACTCGTCTGCAAAAAGAACATCAACATGAAATCCATGACACAAATAAAGATCCACGCCAGAGCATGGGTTTTATTGGTTAAAATGCCCACGATCATTGGCAGCACCGCAAACCAAATCAACGTCGGCGAATAAAATCCCCCCGTGTAATAAGAGAAAGAAAACTGAAAGACCATTCCCGCAGTGACCATCGTATACACGGAAAAAACCATCGAACGCGTGGTCTTATAAAGGACCGGACATAATGCATGAATGGTGGAGCACGCAAAGCCGATGATGGCGAGCTCTTCGCTTGTAATCAGGAAGATAGCTAAGAAGCTATACATCCACATTAGCATTCCTGTAAGCACCGTGATGATAACCAAAAGACGATACTTGTAAGATCTCGTCAGAGCATCATCCTCAACCACTGAGGAAAACAACCAGTTACCAATTAAAGGACTCACCTCAGGCATTTTCATGAGGTCATTAAACAACAAAAGGTGGTTTCAAACCACCTTTTGTTGAAGTTAATCGCTTAAAGAGAACTGCTTAAGCGGCTTTACGCACGCGCAGCATTTGATTCAGACGGCCTTCCTTGGAAAGCTCTGGTTTTTTATGATCTTTGAACATTTTAGCGGTTTTCAAGAATTGCTTTTCAAGCTTTTCCACGCACGAGTCCACGGCCGCATATACATCCACACTAAATGAAGATGCTTTAAAATATTTTTCTCGGGTGTTTACCGAAATCTCCACACAGAATTCATTCTTGGTTTTACTAAAATAAACGGCTCCGTACCCATCCCTAAGCAGAAACTGTCCGATTTCTTCCATACGCTGTTCCGTATATTCAACAAGTGAATCGGAGTGATCAAGATGCTTAAAGGTTGTGTTCAATTTCATTATTCTCTCCTCCAGCCCCTTTCAAGGCCTTAGTTTCTGTGGGTCCCCAGCACGCTTTCAGATAAGTTTATTCAAGGCGCCGAGGAGGAAGCTGTACTTCTCGTACCGCGACGACGAGCAACGCGGAAGAAACTTATCTGAAAGCGTGCTACATTAAGCTTATCGGGTCGACTGGACCAAAGATGAGCTCTATATTGAGAACCGGAGAGAATAATTTACGGTTAATTCAATTTCTCATTTTGAGAAATTAAATTTTCCCGGATTAGGCTGGAGCATTGTCGTCAGAAGCGACCATTCTCTTATAAAAATACAATAATTTCTTAGCACCTGGGAGGAGATTAGCGGCCCAATCATTGTGCGCATTATGATCCGCCCCATCAGTGATGTATTTAAGCGAGATCAGTTGCACACCCATTTTGCGACAAACCTTAGCAATGGCATAACCTTCCATATCGACAAGATCACATGGCAATTTCGGAGTACCTGTCTCGAAATTATCCCCAGTACTGCAGATTCCGTGAGGCAACTCACCGAAATAAGGAATCAAATCAATAGAGCCCGGAATGGGATCAAAGGGAGTCTCCCCCACTTTGAAGCCCAACGGTGTGATATCCATATCTCTTTGAACGAACGAGGACACTTCAATCAGTTCGTGAGTTTTAAACTTTGAACTCCCTGCTGTCCCCAGATTGATAATCACTTTACATTTGGTTTTATGAATAACATCCATGGCCGTCAGAGCCGCGTTTACTTTACCAATACCGGTATAGTGCACGGGAATATTTTCGTTTTCGAAAACATTCTGAGATTCATGGGGAAGAGCCATCAATACTGCAACGTCTTTAATATTGAACAAGGGAGTAGACCTCTTTACCGTTAAATTTCATTTGATTCAGGAAGGTTAAATTCACTAAAACCGCCACGGCCTGAACTGTATATCCAGCCAGTGAGCTTAAATCAATAGCCGCCTGCAAAGTCCCGCCAGTCGCCAAAACGTCGTCTACAATCATTATATTTCCACCACCAACCGGAAGCTCGATTTCCGCAGTGCCGTACTCAAGTGCATAAGAAATTCTTTTAGTAGGAGGAGGCAATTTTCCAGCTTTACGAATCGGCAAAAAGCCTTTTCCATGAGTCGCCGCCATATGTGACGCCAAAATAAACCCACGAGATTCAATACCGGCGAAATACTGAATTTGAGAAAGATCCACACCATTCACGAGATTTTTAGAAACAAAATGCAAAGCATCGGGATTCTGCAAAAGCGGAGACATATCCCGAAAAAGAATGCCTTCTTTAGGAAAATTAGGAACATCTCTGATAAGCTTTTTTAAATCCACAGACCACTCTCCCTCTAAAACGGAGCAAAATTAAACAACATGGGCCCAAATCTCAACGAAAAATGCTTTCTTCAAGCAAAGAAAATACACTGGCCACCAGGCACAGCCGTATAATACAGCACCAAAACCGAGTTCCACAGCAAATTCTGAAAAGCTTAACTAAGGCAAAACACCATCGAGCTACCCCAAAAACACGAAGTCCCCGCACGTTACCGAGCGAGGACTGTCCGAGAGTTTTGGTGCTGTATTATACGGCTGTGCCGGGTCGACTAGAAGTACTTCTTCCTTTGCGAAGAAGGAAGGATCTTCAAAACGTCGCGGTATTTTGCAACCGTTCTTCTGGCGATTTGGATTCCGTCGACCTTTAACATATCCACGATCTTTTGGTCCGAAAGCGGATTCTTAGGATCTTCTTTGGAAACAAGGTCTTTGATTTTCACTTTGACTGATTCACTTGCCAATGAATCACCGTCGCTTGAGCTGATCCCTGAATTGAAGAAGTATTTCAACTCATAGATACCTTGCGGCGTGTGAACGTATTTGGCTGTCGTTACACGGCTGACCGTTGATTCATGCATTCCGATGTCGTTCGCGATATCGCGTAAAACCATCGGTTTCAAATGCTCTGAACCTTTTTCAAAGAACTCGCGTTGATGTTTTACGATCGACTCGGCCACTTTGTAGATAGTTCTTTGTCTTTGGTGAATGGACTTAATCAACCAAACAGCAGAGCGCAATTTTTCCTGGATATAATCCTGAGTTTTATCGCCTGTTGTTTTGCCGGTTTTCAGCATATTTTTATAGAAGTTTGAAATCTTCAAACGCGGCAAACCGTCTTCATTCAAAGACACGACGTAATCATCGCCGACTTTGTAAACATAAACGTCTGGAGTGACGTAATGCGTGTCACTGGCCATAAAAGCGCGACCTGGCTTAGGATCCATCGCATAGATGATCTTACACATGTCGACAACGTCTTCGATATCACGCCCCAAAGCTTTAGCAATGGCTTCGTAATTTTTCTTTTCAAGATCTTTTAAGTGATTATTGATGAGGTTGACCAAATCGTGGGTGTCTTCTTCCAAGTGTTTGGCTTGGATCAATAGACACTCTTTCAAATCACGAGCACCCACTCCTGGAGGATCGAATTCGTGAATCAGAGTCAGAGTGTCTTCCAAAAGATCTTTTTCGATCTTTTCTTCTTCAGCGATTTGTTCAATTGGAACTTTGAAGTAACCATCATCATCGATCGCGCCGATGATCGCATCCGCTGCGCGCTCTTCTTCTTCAGAAAAGCCATTCATCTTAACTTGCCAGTAAAGGTGATCGTGCAAAGTTTGAGACGCCGTGATGACATTTTCATAATTCATGATCTCTTCAGAACCCGACATACCGGACTGAGGAGGTTTTTGATTTTGTTCAATGTAAGATTCCCACTCGAACTCATCTTGTTTTTGTGGGTCTTGAGAGATCTGATCGTTTGTAGACTCTACAGAGCCTTCGCCAGCAACTTCGTCGGCTGCCTCTTTAGTGCGTTGGAGATCTTCTTCTTTAAGCTGTTCTGCTTCTTCTAGAATTGGATTTTCTTCTAGCTCTGAACGAACCGCTGACTCCAGTTCCATACGCGACATCTGCAACAATTTGATAGCTTGTTGCAGTTGTGGAGTAATGACCAGAGATTGACTCAGGTTCATGGTCTGTCGAAGAGCCATTGTTTACCTTTCTAAAAACGCACTAGCGTTACAGCCTAAAATTTTCACCCAGATAGAATTTACGAGCCAACTCAGAATTCGTGATTTCGTCAGCACTTCCGCTAACCTGAATCGCCCCGTCCTTCAGTATATAAGCATAATCGCAAATGCCCAAAGTCTCACGAACGTTATGATCCGTAATGAGAACTCCTATACCTTTGGCCTTAAGTTCGCGGATGATATTCTGGATGTCGCCGACCGCAATCGGGTCGATCCCAGCGAAGGGTTCGTCCAGCAAAAGGAACTTGGGTTCACCCGCAAGTGCACGGGCAATTTCCACACGACGACGCTCACCGCCTGATAAAGCGTAACCATAGCTGTCGCGGATGTGACCCACGCGAAGTTCTGAAATTAACAATTCCAGACGCTCAGCTCGTTGGGCCCCGCTGAAGCCATGCGCTTCTAAAGCCACGGTGATGTTCTCGGCTACCGTAAGTTTACGAAATATACTGGGTTCTTGAGCCAAATAGCTAAGTCCCACGCGAGCACGTCTATACATGGGCTCTTTGGTGATATCGTCCTCGTCCAAGTGGATGGTGCCTTTATCTGGCTGAACGATTCCTACCACCATATAAAATGAAGTGGTTTTACCCGCACCATTGGGACCTAAAAGACCCACGACTTGGCCGGATTCGACGGAGAATGAAGCACCATCAACGACTTTACGCTTTTTGAAACTCTTGGAAATTTCTTTGATGGTCAGGATGCTCATTTATCTTTGTTCTCCATCTTGGCACGCACTCTTTCAACCTTAACCTTTTTTCCGCCTTCAAGAAAGATGATTTCCTCACCACTCAGCTCGTCATTGTTTTGAATGACCTTAGGTTTTCCTTTAAAGACATACTTATTGGCAAGAAGGTCCAGGTTGACCACATCCGCCGTCGCAAATTTATCTGCGTCACTGACTTTTACACCGCCAAGAACGCTGATGGAGCTTAATAGATTGGCGCCTTTATCATAAAGGAAACTTGCCTCGGGCCCCTCGAGGCGCATGCCATCATAGTTCATGCGTACAGAGCCCAGAAATCTTGCCAAATTACTCTTACCACTAAATTCGGCACCATCAGCAACCACTTCAAAGCGCTTGCCGTCATTCATTGGTTTGGTCGCGGTCACTTTTTCTTTAATCAACATTTTCGACTGATCCACCAGAACTTGCATCGAACGTCCCTTTAGGACCATTCCTGCGCCCGTTTTATCGCGGGGACCTTCCATGTAAACATCTTCAGGGCTTTCAATCAGTCTTTTCACTGCTGAATAAGAAATACCTGGCGTCTTGAAAACATAGCCGTTTTCAGAGCGAGTCACGACATTGCCTTTAATATTGAGGTCTTTCGAATTCGAATCGATCGTACCCTCGTCACCTGTCGCAGTAAATTCAACTTTTTCTTTGTTATAGAAAAATACGCGGACTTTCTTAAGTTTCCAGTTGCCGCTGCCCTGACTGCCTTCGGCAGACTCAGAGAATAATTCCCAGTCACGTTGGCCCTTTTGGCTTTCCACCAAATGAACACCGCCCATCTTTTGTTCAGCGGTGGACTGTTTCTCTTTAGGGTCTTTACCCTGTTCTTCGAGCTCTTTTTTTCTTTTTTCTTGGAGTTCTACGCGAGCTTGAACTTTGGCGTCGTCGTCATGTTCAAGTTTTTTGGGGAAAACGATAAGAACCTCAACGAACAATAAAACGAGAAGTACTGCAAAGATGAGGTTCTTGAACTTAGCCATGGACCGATTCTACCCAAACTATTGGGTAGAAGTCGACTGGTTAGAGTTTTTGGTCACTGCGAAATTGATTTCTCCGGCACCTGCTTCCGTCACAGTGAACATAACCTTCTTCACTGTAAGGAAATCGATACCTTTATCGGCCTGAATAGTTACTTTGCTCCACGCATTAGCATCATCAGTTGTTTGACCTTTTGTTTGATCAACAGCATTTTTGATTTTGTTTTGCAGTTTTGCTTCGTAATCCGATTTGCTTTTTGCCAAAGCCAAAGTCAGCTGCTCTTTCAATTTAGGAATATTCCAATCATCCGGACCGGCTGCCTGGATTTCCTCAAACGTAGCCACAGTGTCTTTATCAAGAACGATTTCTTTATTGGAGATCGTTACAACGTGGGCTGGCTTCAATTCTTTAACACTGGATGCCTTTGGAAGAGTTACTTCTTTTGGCATGTACAGGATGTCCCCTGTCGTATTGTAGTTTTGAAGAAGGAAGATAACCAGAACCGTAAACATGTCGACCATCGCTGTCAAAGACAGAACTGCCGTCACGCCACGTTTCCCTTTTTTCTTACTCAAAATATTATGGTAGCGATGTCTCTCGCCCGGTCTAAAGATTGCCATTATTGAGGCGCTCCTGTTGCGACTGAAATCGCGCTAAATCCCGAGATCAGGCAATTATCCATTGCCTTGATCAATTGGTCGTATGGCAATTCATCTGCCATCGTCAGGATTGCATCCACTTTTTCTGGATAGATTTGTTTAACTCTTTGAAGTTGCGCAATGAGGCCAGCATCGTCAAATTGTCCGCCTTGCATTGGAAGACTGATGACTTGTTTCCCAACAGTTAAAACATAACCAACAGGCTTCACATCCACCTTCAACACCACATCCGCATTCGGAGGAGGAGTCGGACTTGGCTGAGTGTCGGATTTCTTACCGTACAAGGAACTTCCAATTTGAATCATAGAGATCTGAGTCCAAACGGCACTGATCAGGAGGAACGTAATAAGTACGCTCATCAAGTCGATGACAGGAACGAGATTCAACTCGATATTCTTCGCCCTGCCGCCTTTGCCACTCTCTTCTATGTGAGCCATGCTAAACCTCTAACTTTACCGTAAGTAATTAATCTCTGATCTTTTCTCTGTTAGCTACAACCAGATTCAAAAGACTCATGCTTGTCTCAACAACTTCGTTCTCTGTTTTTTGGATACGATGTTGGAACAAACCGTAAGCAACGATACAAACGATAGAAACCAAAAGACCAAACGCCGTACAATTCAAGGCATGCGAGATACCTTTTGAAAGTTCGATAGATTTAGTCGCTGGATCCGCCACCGCAACCGCACGGAAGGAACCGATCATACCAATGATCGTACCAAGTAGACCCGCAAGTACCGCGATGTTACCGAAAACTGCAAGGAAGGAAACCCAACCTTCAACTTTTGGCATCTCTCTCATAACTGCTGCATCCATCGCCACTTGAATTTCTTCATCGGGGCGTTTGTTCATAGCTTGCACAAGACCGGCTTTAACAGTGTTCGTCAAAGCTGCCGGGCGAGCGTCGCAATAAGAAATAGCCTGGCGAAGATCACCTGCTACAACCATGCGGAAGATTTGATCTGTGAATTCTTTTTTATCCACGTTCAAATTTTTAAGTTTCATGATTCTGTCTACGATCACGATAATCGACATGATGGCGATCGCCGCGATGATGTACATCACGATACCGCCCTCAGAGAATGCGCGTTGTAGGAAGTTCATATTGTCGCCTGCTGCAACCTGCATTGCTGCGTTAGTTGCTGACTGGGTTGCTGCTGCTGCTGCGTCTGTTGGGTTCACGAAATCTCCTCCTGTAGAGTAACTTTATTAATTTTTTAAACTTTAAATTCTATTGTTGGTTCAGAACGAATGGGTAAGCTTCGATCACTGCCACGAGACCTGCTGGAGGTTCCGGGAATGTCCAACTTGCCAAACGATCTCTGATACAGTTTTCAACACCTTTATCTCCAAGTGTTGAACTCTTCACTTTCACATTACGCGCCTGACCTTGAGCCACGATTTCCCATCCCAGGATAACTTTACCCTCAAGACGAGTGCCTTTGGCTTTCGTGTTCAAAGCTCTTTCGTAACAGCTTTTCACTTCATGAAGTTTCGCACGGATCACACGACGAATAGCTTCTTTGTCAATAGTGCCATCGAAAGACTCTTCCATACCGCCGCCTTCGATTGCCACTTGAGATTTCGAACCGAAACCCTCAGAAGCACCGTAAGCAGATTGGCCTGACCCACGACCTTTAGTTCCGATACCCGCGATACCTTGTGTCGCAGTCCCTTTACCACCCGCACCTGAGTCTTTGAATTTAGAACCTAGATCATCTCCGGCTCTGTTTTCATTGAAACCAGAAGTTCCTGTCGCTTTATCGGCCATACCCAAAACTTCACCCTGACCGGAATATGCCTGGTCAAGATTCTTTCTGTTACCACCGCCACCGAAGGCACCGAACAATCCGACTTTAGAAAGGTCTTTGTTTTTCGACTGCGCGTTCGCACTGGCAGTCTCACCCATCTTAACTGCGCCACCTTGACGAGTTGATGTGAACGTCTTTCTCTTGTCTTTCGTTTCTTTAGGAGCCACTTCACTTGCTTTAGCCGCCGTGGAAGCCTTTTGAGAAAGCTGAGGTTTGTTCTCAGGCTTTTTCTCTTGAGCTGCTTTATCCTTATCGTTCACGACAACTTTCTTAGGAGTTGGTGTCGGAGTCGGCTGTTGTACCGGAGTAGGAGTTGGCTCTGGTGGTTTTGGCGTAGGTGCTGGTGGAGGCGTCGGTTTCTTATCAAAGATAACCTGCGCAATACGCTGCACGTCCTCCTGCTTATTTTCCTGCCAGTCTGGAGTTGTTGCAGAGATATACAATGCAAGCAAGCCCACGATAACCAAAGACATCACCAAGCCCGTCAATTCAGAACCTGAAAGCATCACAGAAGTAATTGGTACAACTGGAGCTTGCGGAACGAAACGAACGTACAAGTGAATGTTGCCACCTGGTAAAGCCAGGCAAAGCATTTCATTTTGATCAACACGAACCGAATAACCGCCACCCGCTCTTGAAGCGCGACCGTTTTTCTCAAGATCTTCGATACCCACCAAACCAGTGGAGCCTACCATTTCGATCTTCATGTCGGCAGCTGTGTTTACTTTCAGGCCGCCAGCCATATCCAGGATCTGGAATCCTCTTGGCATGATCCCTTCTGGAAGAGCAATACTGTTTGGCTTGTCTTCACCCAGGTTCACATGAACGGATTGATTGCCTTTGAAATTGTACGTGTTCAGAATGCGTTCCTTCCAGGCAACGATCACTTGAACAGTCGGACCTTTTCCAGGCTTCAAATATGTTTTCAAATCTTGAATTTCACTTGCCGGAGCGAAAGTCTTAACTTTCTTTTCCTTTTTAAATGAAACTTTTCCAGCACGAATCTCCGGACGAGTCGGGGCTACTGCTGTTGGCGTTGCCATCGCAGGAGCTGCAGCGACCGGAGCTGCCGTTGCAACTGGTGCAGCAGCAACTGGAGGTGCTTTTTCATCGATCTTAGGAACTTCTGTTGGAATCGAAACTTTCACTTCTTCTTTTTTATCTACTGCTGGAGGTGGCGGAGCAACTGGCTCTGCTTTTTGCACAACAGGTTCAGCAGGAGGAGGCATTGGCGCTGCCACCGCTGGAATCGAAGTCAAAGTTACTTCCTGAACCGGTGGTGGAGGCGCAACTGGTGCTGCGGCCGGTGGAGCCACTGGAGGCACAGCAACGGCTACATCTTCCAATTTTTCTTCACCCGGAGGAGGTCCTTTAGGTTTCGGCACACCCAGGAAAAACACGATTTTAAATGGACCGACAGTCACTTCATCGCCAGAAGCAATGCTTTCATCAAGAACGGCCTGACCATTTTTGAATGTACCTGTTGAAGATCCCAAGTCGCAGATGTAATAGCCAGCGTCCCGTCTTTCTAAAAGACAGTGAATTGGCGATACTCCATCACCATCAAGGTCGACGTGAACCTCTTCAGAGTGACCAATTACGATCTGATCTTGATCGAACTGCTTCACTCCAACAAGTTGGTTATCTTTAAAGATTCTGAATATTAACGGCGATCTCAATTACTACCTCGAACTCGCTGGATGTCTTCTGCTGATTTTCTCATCTCAGGGATGAAATTCTCTCTAAGTTTGATCAATCGTTTATAATTGAAATTCTTCTTTTGGAAAAGGTACGACAACTCAGGCTTCTGAGTGCCGCCTTCAACCAATTCATCTTCGAAGTTAAGCGTTGCTTTACGCTCTTTTTTGGCAGCTTCTTGCGCATTTGCAAAACTACAAGCCAAGGAAATAAGTCCGAGCAATGATATGTATTTTAAAACTTGCAACATGATGCTACTCCCTCGAGGATTCACTTATTTTAAACCTGCTTTGGCCTTGTTTTCCAAAGCATTTATTCGATTACTCGACCCTGTCGGCCCACCTACAAACTTTAGTCTGCTTATAACTTCGAGCCCGTCTTTATATTTTTCCATTTTATCGACCAGAAGAATAGCATAGTTCAGAATTGCTTCGCGGTTGTTGCTGTCGTCTTTGACGACTTTCTTGTATAGGTCGGCGGCTTTGTCGTAACTTCCCGTAGCAGTCAAAGCGACTGCATAATTGTTCAACACGCGCGGATCACGCACACCTTTGCTGTAAGCAACCTCAAGAGCCAACAGACCCTTCTTATAGTCCTTTTCCTGAACATAAATTGATCCCACGTTCGCGGATGCTACTGGATCAAGACCATTGACGGACAATGCTTTCTTGAAAGATTTAATTGCTTCACGTCTCTCATTTTGGGCCAATTGAACGACTCCAAGATTTGAATAAAGTTCGGACATGTTTGCATTCGCCCCAATCGCCTTGCTTAAAAGGTAACGGGACAAATCAAAACGACCTTTTTTGAAGTGATACATCGCCAGTGCATTCAACGCTCTTGCATCACTTCCATTTTGCGCCAGGATATCCGTCGCTGCACGATAGATACCTTCGTCATTCTGCGACTTAATAGCCGAATTAAGACTCGAGTATTGAGACGACGCGACTGGAGCTGGCTTTACTTCCGGCTCATCGTGTTTCGCCCCCTTTGGCGCTTCTTCTTCGTGCACAGGAGTAGGAGCATCAGAAACGCCCTCCATCCCCATTGAATCTTCAGAACTTTGATTCGCTGTCGGAGCAGAAGAACAAGCAGCAATAAAAAGGACTGTTAACAATAGATACTTTTTCATTATTGACCCATCCAATTCACCAGACGAAGTTCAGAACCAACTTCACCACCGTTATAGTAGTTCACTGGATCCACTTTGCTCATATAATCCAAAGCCGCACGGTAGGCTTCGTTGTAGGCTTCAAGCTCCCAAGCGCGATCCACACAGGCTTTATAGCTGTCTTTGGCTTTGCCGTTAAACGGAGCCGCGAACTGTTCAACTCCCGCTTTGTACTGTTTTGTCTCTTCCGCGTTCAGACCTGCTGGAAGTGGGGCATTGATAATCGTTTGCGCCATGTTGGAATTCGCATCACCCAACAACGCCAGAGAACTTACAACTTCTTCAGCACTGTCGTACTTGATCACGTCGACCAATTCGCCAGAAAGCTTCGTCAACAAGCCGATTTTTTTATCAGCCGCTGCTTTTTGTCTTGCCGGATTGTTCGGGAATGTAACTGCGCGCATTTCTTTGAAAGTCATCAAAGCATCCGCAAATTTCAACTTAGCTGCGTAAGAAGCGCCTGGGCCTTTTTTGTTTGGCGCAAATCTTCTTTGAATCGCCAATGTTTTGCCGGCCCATTCTTTGGAGCGAGTGATAGCCCCCACTTCTTTGGACAATTCGTAAACCCAGTAAGCACTCTCCACGACTTTTTCCTGATCACGACCACCCGTTTCTACGTATTCCATGTAGTTACGGATTGCCGCACCTTTTTGATCTGCCTTACGGTGGATCGTCGCGATGCTATAAAGAACTTCCACGTTCTCGCTGCGTTTCTTGTTCATTTTAGTAAACTCTGTGTAAGCACGAATCGCTTCATCCCCACGTCCAAGAGCTTCATAAAGAACCGCGGCATTAAACATCAAGTTCGGAGAAAGAGGATCTTTTGGAGCTTCCTGTGCAAGTTGCTTGTACAGTCTTGCTGCTTCCTCAAACTGAGCGGAATCTTGATATTGTTTTGCCAGGAATCGACGAACCTTAGGTCTCAACTTTTCAGCTTCTGGATCTTTTGAAGCCAATACACCTTTATAAGCCGCGATTGCCAAGCCATTTTGACCGGCGCGCTCATAGTTGATACCTGCATTGTACATCGCTGTCGTCGCCAAGTTGGAAGTCGGATTTGCCTTCGCGAAAGCCTCGTAAGCTTGAGCGGATTCAGCAAAGCGCTTTTGACCTTCTAGATCCTGACCTTTTTTGAACGAAGCCTTTTCCATGATTCCACGGATGTCTTTACCCACTGGAGACGCTGCGATTGAAGGTACAGATAACATCTCTGCTCCGACTTTCTCTAGCCCCGCATAGTCTTTCTTCAAGTTGTAAATATCCAGGATCAAGTTCGCCGAGTACTCAGAGTACTTGGATTTAGGATTGTTCTTAACGATATCGCGGAACACCTTTACAGCTTCATCGAAATGATTCGATTGGTAATACAAACGACCGATACGGAATTTAATTTCCGGAGTTTTTTCAGACTGCGGGAATTTACCAACGTACCAAGTTCCGGCTTTGATAAAGCGATCCACTTTTGGATCCAATGGGATCGGATCCAAAGAGTTCCCAACACGTTTTTGCATCTCTGCATCTGTCGGAATCGTTTTCTCAACTGCTAAGATCAAGTTCTGTGCCGCTTTAGGATAGAACTTGCTTGTCGGAGCTTTCTCAGCAACCCATTGGTATTGCACGAAAGCTTCGTCGTAACGTTGCATATCGTATAGCAACTCCCCGTAGTAGAAGTGCATATCGCCAATAACCGGAGAATCACCAAATTCACTCAAATAAAGCTTATAACCTTCGTTGGCTTGCGTTTGAGAGAATTGCGCACGAGAGTTTTGAGCTGTCTGATGCTGTTGCAAGATATAGTTACGCAAAGTTGTTTCGCGCAATTTATAAGAGCTATCCATCAGTTCTTTATTCTTATTATTAGCTGCGTACCAATCGCTGCCTTTACCGTAGTCTTTTACCCAGCCATATAGTTCGTCTTTAAAGCGAGATGTATTCTTCGCATAAAAGAAGTTCTGTACGATTTGGTACTGGAACTCGAAAGATTTAGGCGATGTCGGGTTGCGTGCGATCAACAGTTTAAAGATCTCACGAGACGCATCTTTATTACCGCGAGCTTGATACTGATAAGCCAGCTTCTCCAGATACTGATCGCTGCCTTGGCCAATCAAACCATCGAAATAGTTTGCCGCATTTGCAGGGTCACCACCCTCAGCATAGAATACAACCAAGTCACGCATTGCTTCGCCTTCTAGACGAGTGCGGTTAACCGCTTTACCAGCAACTTGTTCTGCTTCTTCCTGACGGCTGCTTTTAATGATGTATTCAAGATATGCAAGACCTTGTTGGACTTTGCCCAAACGGAACAAACACCAACCGCCCTTGTACATCGCGAAAGTATGCAAACGGTGCTTTTTTTGCTTGATCAAGAATGTGTATTCTCTGTAAGCATCTGCCCATTTTTCATTTTCAAAGTAGTATTCACCCAAAGCGAAATGCGCTTCACCCACGTATGTGGAGTTCGGATAACGTTTTGTCAGGTCTTCGTAAAACTGAGCACCTTTTTTTACGTCGCCCAATTCGAAATAGTTATAACCCAGGAAGAACAATGCCTGCGGCATTTTTTGATCTTTAGGGAAGTCACGTTGGAACCATTCATACAATTGAACAGCTTTACGATTGTAATCGCGGGCTTCTTCCAGTTCCAAAACCGGTTTACGGTTGGTTTTCTTTTCCTGAAAGGCGCGAAGTTTCGCATCGTACTCATCTTGCTTGCGGGAGTCTACGATACTGGATTTTTCAACATACAACTCTGCCAAACGCAGCCACAATTCACCGCGGTTCGGGCTGGTTTTGAATCTTTGGGTCAGCTTATAAAGCTCTTGAATCTGTTGGTCCAAAAGTTTTTCGTACTGAGCTTTTTGGTCTCCGCTTTTTGCGCGGGATTGCATGATCTCAGAAGAACGAGGCGGTTTTACGGCAGAAAGATTAACTTGATTGCCCTGAGTTGCGAAACCCATGTTGGCAGTCGGAAGTGCCGTGGAATCTTTCTTAACCTTGGCATTTTCACGGTCAGCTTGAGCTAACAACTCACCGACAGTTCTTGCACGAGAAGGCGCGGCTGCCGGAGCGGCCGCAGGTTTCGCTTTTCCCTTTTTCGGAGGAGCTGCATACACTGGCGCTACGGAGCCTGTAACCAGTGTCGTAACTAAACTTGTAACAAGAAGCTTGTGCCTATTAAATTTCATAGTTCCTACTCGCAACTTTGTTTGCCCAGATAGTGATAGTTTCCGATTTCATCCAACCAGAACTCACCCTGGAACGGATAGTATTGGAAGCCATTTTCGATATAGAACTTACGATTCACATTATCGTCAATTTGCTCGCCAAGATCTTTACCAGCGATTTTCTTTTTAACAGTTTCTTTTCTTCCGTTGATCATTTCGTAACGGATGAAACCAGCTTGTTCGTAAAGATCATGAAGCTCTGTGCGCATGTTCAACAAATGCACTTTCATCATGTCGCCGATTGCAAGCTTGGTATTTTTCGAACGATTTGCCAGGATCTTCAAAGAGTACTGACCCAAAGCAGACGCACGGAACGTAGGGCTCCCCTCGACGCGGGATTTTTCCTGGTTCAAACGAGCCAGATAGTTCATCGCACGCTTCACGTCACCCTGATCCATGATGTTACGAAGAACGATGTATGGAAGGTGAAGATTCGCAGACTTATCAGTGGTCTTGATGATTTTTGCTTTCTCAAGTTCCTGATAGTAATAAGTGTTGTCGTTCGTGCTCTTAATGAAGTTACCGATTTTCGCACGTACCGGTCCATATGTCGTCTCGAACAAGTTCAAGACCTTTTCCATCTCATCGTACTTACAGATGTAAAGGTATACGATCGAGCGTAAAAGTAAACTCTCCGGCATATAAAAGTCTTCATAATATGCCGAGTGGAGAGTTTGGAAATTACTCATAGCGGAACGAAAACGGGCTGCACGAAGCATTGCCCAAGACTGTTCAAAGATTGCATCATGCCATGCCAAAGTGTCACGAGGGACCTGAGAATACGCTTCGATAGCTGCATCCCAGTCTTTCTTTTGATAGTAAGCACGGGCCAAAGCCAATTGCGCCTGAACTTTATTCGTATCTGTCACCGGAGCCGCCGCACGCGCATCAATCATATTTTGGAAAACAGTGATGGCTGCTGGCACTTCATTTGATTCAAGTTCTGACAAACCACGATTGTATAATGCCTGGAAGTAGTAAGAGCTGTTTGCTCCCACGCGACTGAACATATCGATCGCTTTAGGATACTCTCTGTTACGACGTTGGATTTCTCCTAAGCGGTAGTAAACCATGTCTTTTTGACTTGCCGGGATGGAGTTCAAATCCACACGAGAGATCGCGTAGTTCATAATCGTATCGTCGCCCAATCCATCGGCCACGATCGCAAGTTTTTCAATTGCAGGCTTAGAATAGCGAGGATTTCCAGAACGAATTACATCCACGAATTGGAAAGCGGCAGTTTGATAAAGCTTCAACTGCATCAACATTGTTCCCAGGATGTATTTGATCTGTGGACGCTCCGCTGCCAACTCCGGCTTTCTTGCCAAAGTGAACAGGTTATTCGCTGCTGCTGCATACTGACCGTTTTGGGCCATTTGCAAAGCTTTAGACAATTGCTGTTTTGCGTTCGGTGGTGCCACTGCTCTACGTTGCGTTGGAGCTTGAGCCGCACGTTTCGCAGGAGCAGCTTTTTTCGTCTGCGCCTCTGATACGACCGGCGTAACCATACTTGTTGCGATCAAGAGTAATAGTAGTTTTCTCATCGGTATGTTGCCTCCGGAAAGAACCAGCTCACGCCTACAGTTAAGAACAAGTTGTTAAAGCTGTTATTAGATTTGTGGGATCCGATAACATTGCCGCTGCCATCTTTTTCTTTGATGGTCACGTTGGCATTATAGAAATTCCAGCTGAAGTCCCAACGGAATGCTACGGACTTCGTCAAAGAAAAGATCTGTCCGGCAGCCACGTGGACCGTTCCAGAACTTTCACCTGTGGATGTTTCAGTCATCCCGTAACCACCCGAGAAATACAGGTCGAAAGGAATGATACGGTTGTTGAACCAAGTCATTTTACCGTAAATAGGCGACCACATAAGATCGGCACCGATATAGGATTTAGGATATGCCAAGCTCTCAGTCGAAACACCATTGTTCGATTCAAGTTCACGAGTCGATTCACGTTGTGCCGTCGTCAAACCAAAATAGTTCAACTCCACACCCCAAGATTCAGTCAGGAAGTACCCCGCCTTAAGAACACCACCCATTGTGTTAAAGAATGGGTCATTGGTTACGATGGTACCGCCACCAAACAATTCGAAGCGGCCTGTCTTAGGCATGAATCTTTTTTGAATGATCGAGATCTCTTGAAATGGTGCAAGATTCGCAAGGCCTTTAAAGTCAGTGACATTCTTTTCATCATCACCAGCATAATTTTTCGCTGCTGCTGAATTTTCAATAGTCTGCCTTTTGGGAGCCGAGCGGTTTACTTCTGTTTCAATGCTGTCAACATCATCACCGCCACCCATATCCTGAGCTTTTGACAAACCCGGAGTCAGCATTGCGGAGATCAGTAAGAATGCGAAAAGTTTTTTGTTCAACATCTTTCAACCTCGCTTAAAACAAGTAAGACAAACCAACATCGAGGTTTGTAGTGTAAGTGAGTCTGTCTTCAAATGAATCTTTTGAAGGTTTTGTAGGGACGCTTGGTTTCAAAGCCGGATTGAATGGGATCGGCGCTTGATTCATATAAAGTCTCAAATCGAATCTCAACGCCCACTGAGACGTGAAATAGAATTTTTGTCCCAGGCCGAGTGCCAACGCCGGATAAGCTTTGTTTTCAAACTTAACCATTCCCAAGGCAGCGGTTCCGAACAACTGGGTATTGATCACAGTCGCTTTGGTTAAACTCATCTTTCCATAGAAAACTTTAAGATTGTAATCCGCCATCAAAGTCATTTCCGGCTTTGGTGCGTAGTTATAGTCCAAGCCGTATTCCGTATATAGCTGCTTAGCATATGTAGATAAGCCCGATGAGTTTTTCGCGAACAAGAAACCAATGGCGTGGTCTTCATTCCAGTTATAATACGCGGACAATCCGAATTTACTGACATCGTAAATCGGCTCTGTCAGCGCCATACCATAGAACAAGTTCGCATCAATGCGACCTGCGGTAACAACACGACGGTTTTTAACGCTCACCGATTTATCAAAGATCGGGAGTACAGATTCTTTCGCCAGTTCTTCTACTGGCAACTCGACCAACTCAGCTGCGAAAGCTGTTTTATGCAGAAGCAAAGCTGCACCAATGATGATCAAGGCTTTCAAACCATTCTTTAGCATGAATTACCTACCTGAGGAAAAGGCCCCATATTTATAAATGTAATCACAAACTTCACGTACTGCTCCGCAACCACCGGGCCGCTTCGTCACGTAATCTGCAATCTCAATCACTTCATCAACTGCTTCAGGAACTGTGGCTCCGAAGGACACTGCTTGCAAAAGTGGGATATCGAAAATGTCGTCCCCCACATACGCCATCTCACTTGGTGAGATGCCGGATTCTTTTTGCAGCTGTAAGAAAGAAGGCTCTTTGTCGAGAGCACCTTCGTAAAAATAATGAATACCCAGAGATTTGGCACGAGCACGAACGTCCTCTGCCTTTGTTCCAGTAATGACGGCGATCTTGTAACCCGCTTCTGTCAAACGTTTGATGCCCACGCCATCACGGATGGAATAAAAACGACGCCATTCGCCGTTTTCAAACCAGATCCTTGTGTCGGTCATGACACCATCGACATCCAGCACCAACATCTTGATATTTTTAAGTTTTGATATTTCTACTGCCACGAAATCATTGTGGGAAATTATTACAAGAGGAGCAAGTGTCGCACCCCGATACAAGACCTTTGTCCCACTGGATGAAGGTCTGGAATGATCTCTTTACCGACAGAATTTTGTTAAAGGTAACAACAAACCTGCGCTAAAGTATGTTCCCTTTGCGCGAACTGGACCCATGCAAATGTGAATGTTAATGGACAGTGGCGAGCAGATTTATTGCAAAGAATATTCGATAGGAATTTCAAGTTTAGCGGATGATTGCTCAAACTCACTCGGCAGTGGTTTGTATTTACCAATGCCAGCAATCAAACTTTTAGCGGCTTCATTCAAACGATCGAAAGCCGTACCCTGCTTGATTTCTACGGCAGTGATTGTGCCATCATTTTGCACCGTAAACTCAACTAAAACTCGTCCACTTTCACGAAGGCGTTTCGAAGTGACCGGATAGACCTTACGCCCTTCGATAAGAACTCGCAGTTCATATAAATAGCGTTCTTTAATGGAAGCCAAACGATTTCCATTGGCTTCACCCAGAGGTCCTGAAGTCAGATTTCCATCTGCATGACCCAAAGTTTTCGCTCCGCCAGTTTCAACAACCTTTGGCGGTTGAACTTGGACCTGTTTTTTCTTTTGAGTGACAGCGATATCGCCCTCATCGTGCAAAACGGGCGCCGAGATTCTTGGAACTGATTTAACGGGTGAAGAAAAGGAATCAAATTCGACGACAACAGCGCCACCCTTTTTATAGGATCCAAACGGCACTAGAACTTCAGGCTTCATTGCAACAATAGAAATCCCCGCAAACACCGCTAGGTGCAGGAAAAGGGAAATTGCAAATGGGGGTAATTCTCTAATTTTTAAGTTCAAGAAAAGCCTCTTAAGATAACTATAGCAGAGGTGTATTGGAGGCCTCTTAAAAAGTCACCTCACATGGACCTAAATGAAAACCAAAGGAAAAATGGGAGTGGGGCTTCAGGCTGAAACCCCGTTTAATTAGCGTACACGCGCTTTCAACAAATCCTGAACGTGAATGATGCCGACTGGCTTCAAAGGCTGGGAGGATTCTTTATCCATCACAAACAACATGTTGATCTGAAATTGCTCCATCACAAACAAGGCTTTTTCAGCGAGTTCATTCTTATCAATCGTACGAGGGTTCGTGGTCATCAAATCTTTTGCCTGCCCCGTAAAAGGATCATTCGATTTATCCAAACGACGACGAATCTGCCCGTCCGTGATAACTCCGACTAAATCACCTTTATCATCGACGATACCAGCAGCGCCGCGCACATCTTTGTGGGTCATGATAGCAAAAACTTCTTTCAGTGGAGCGTTCAGTCCCACCGTCGGCAAAGCATCACCCGCATGCATAACATCTTTCACACGAGTCAAAAGACGGTAGCCAAGGCTGCCACCTGGATGGAATTCCGCAAAGTCAGCAGAGCTGAATCCTTTTTCCGCCATCACACACATCGCAACTGCATCACCCATCGCCAACGTCGCCGTACTGCTCGCTGTGGGAGCCAAACCCAAGGGGCAGGCTTCTTCAGAGACCGCTACATCCAAAGTGAACTTTGCCGCTTTAGACAATGAAGAGGAAGGTTTACCTGTCAAGGCGATCAAAGGAATACCTTTGCGGGCAACGAAACTCAATACACCTGAAAACTCGGGCGACTCACCACCGTACGACAACGCCATAATCACGTCGTCATTTGTGACCATGCCCAAATCGCCGTGATTACCTTCAGCAGGATGTAAAAATACAGCCGGAGTTCCTGTTGAGGAAAAAGTACTCGCCAATTTGCGGGCGATTTGACCGGATTTCCCAATGCCAGTAACAACCAGTTTGCCCTTACAGCCCACAATCAATTTTACGACCTGTTCGAAATCAGCACCTATGCGCGGTTTTAAAGCCAACACGGCTTGCGCCTCGACTTCTAAAACCTTCAATGCTTGCTCAGTCAATTTTGACATATCTGATCCTATTTATTCTTCAAACTAGCTTTAACAAAATGAACAAACAACGGATGCGGCGCCAGCGGCTTGGATTTGAATTCTGGATGGTACTGAACCGCCACAAACCAAGGATGATCCGGAAGTTCAACAACTTCAACCAGATCGCGCTCTTTACAAATACCCGAAGCGACCATGCCGTTTTTTTCAAACAAAGCTTTAAACTTATTATTAAATTCAAAACGATGACGGTGACGTTCCGTGATGTTCGTCGCTTTGTACACTTGGGAGGCCTTGGTGTTCGGTGCGATAGCACAAGGGTAGGCCCCCAAGCGCATCGTACCGCCCTTGTTAACCAAGCCACGTTGTTCAACCATGGAATCGATCACGAAGTTGCCGTTTCGTTTATTTTCCGCATGGAACTCACGGCTGGTAGCATCTTTGATACCGCACACATTGCGTGCGAATTCAATCGCTGCCAGCTGCATCCCAAAACAAATGCCGAAGAATGGTTTTTGTTTTTCACGCGCATATTTAATGGCGGTGATTTTACCTTCCACTCCGCGAGTACCAAATCCGCCTGGCACCAGGATGCCGTCGACTTTACCTAAAAGAGAATGAACAGTTTTATCTGTCACTTTTTCAGAATCGACATAGATAATTTCCACGCGGGCTTTGTTGGCAACCCCACCATGAACCAAAGATTCATGCAAAGATTTATACGCTTCTTTCAGCTCAACGTATTTACCCACGACACCGATTTTAACTGTCACATCTGGATTCGCCAAAACGTTAACCAGATTTTGCCAGCCTTTAAGATTCAAACGTTGGGGTTTTAGCCCCAAACGCTCAACAATCAATTCATCCAGTTGCTCTTTGTGCAAAGCCAATGGAACTTCGTAAATGAATTTGCTGTCTTGAGCGGCCACCACATGATTCGGTTGCACGGAACAGAACAAGGCAATCTTGCCTTTAAGATTATCATCGATATGTTTTTCACTACGACAAACCAGGAAGTCTGGCTGCAAGCCGATCATGCGCAATTCTTTCACAGAGTGCTGAGTCGGCTTTGATTTCAACTCGCCAGCGGCTGCGATATACGGAACGTAAGTCACGTGAACCAATACAGAATTTTCCATCCCGACATCAATACGCATCTGACGGATAGCTTCCAAGAAAGGTTGAGATTCGATATCCCCGACGGTTCCGCCGATTTCAACCAGGATCAATTCACTGCCTTGAGCCGCTTCATAAATACGTGCTTTGATTTCCTCCGTGATATGCGGAATCACTTGCACAGTGCCACCCAGATAATCGCCACGACGTTCGCGTGCGATCACAGTGTCGTAAATCTGCCCTGTGGAAACTGAATTGGAGCGATTCATCACGGCTGATGTGAAGCGCTCATAGTGGCCCAAATCCAAATCCGTCTCAGCACCATCTTCAGTTACAAACACTTCCCCGTGTTGAAACGGAGACATCGTACCCGGGTCCACATTCAGGTACGGGTCGAATTTCATGATTGTGACTTTGTGGCCGCGAGCTTCTAACAAAGCTCCCAGGCTCGCCGCTGTCAGGCCCTTACCGATGGATGAAACCACCCCGCCTGTCACAAAAATAAATTTTTGCTTCAGGGATTTCTTTGTGGATTTTGCTGTCGAAACTTTTGTGGTCGCAACAGTCTTCTTAGTTGCTTTCACAGATGTAGATTTTGCTTTTTTTGCCATTATTTCCTCTGACTTAAAACTTTATCCAATTTTTCAAGATCTTCGGGAGTATCCACCCCGATACTTGCTTCTTTCACACGCACGACTTTGATCTTTGCTCCCAGATACAAAGCGCGCAATTGCTCCAGGCTTTCTGCTTTTTCAATCAGAGCCTGAGGAGCTTCGCAGAACTGCTGCAAAAATTTTTTCGAGTATGCATACATGCCAATGTGTTTTAGGCAGCCAGAATAGTCTTCAAGCTCGCTGGCCTTGACACGGGAATAAGGCATAGGAAAGCGGCTAAAATACAAAGCCTCATCCTTGATATTCATCACGACTTTTACCGAATTAGGATTTTGCAGTTCTTCTTCAGAAATAGGATGGGCGAGTGTCGCCATATCCATCTTAGAGTCATCAACGAAAACTTGAGCCAGGCGATCAATCAACTCGCCCGTCACCAAGGGCTCATCGCCCTGAATGTTCACCACCACATCGCAATCAACATTTTTGATAGCGGCGTGAATACGGTCACTACCTGATGGCAGACTGCTGTCAGTCATCACGACCTTCGCACCCACAGCTTCTGCTGCCGCTTTGATAAGATCATCGTCAGTTGCGACAATCAGGTCCGTTAAAAGTTTTGATTTCTTGGCACCTTCAATTGTCCACTGAATCATCGGACGGCCTTGAAGAAGTGCGAGGGGCTTTCCGGGAAAGCGCGTGGAGGCGAATCGAGCTGGAATTACACCAACTATCTTCATGCTTTAATCCAATTGGCGTAGATATAGTCTTCCACTTCTTCTTGGCCGGTTTTCTTGATAGCCGAAGTTGCAAAGACAGCGCTCAAGCCTGTTTCTTTTTTTATTTTGTTAACTGCCTGAAGCATTTGTGAGCGAGACATTTTATCTGCCTTCGTCAACACCACGGCCAAAGGGAAGCCCTGAGTTTCAGAGAAACGACGAAGAAGCTCTTCATCCTCACTCCAGGAACGACGAATATCCATGACCAAAATCAAACCCGCCAGACTTTCGCGTGAGTTCAAATAGACTTCGATCATTTTATGCCAGTCACGAATCTCATCGCCAGAACGTGCCGCAAATCCATAACCTGGCATATCGACAAGCACGAAAGAATCCATATCAAAGAAATTCAACAGACGAGTTTTACCCGGCGTCGAACTGACCTTGGCGATTTTATTTGTCGCTAAACCATTAATAAATGAACTTTTGCCAGCATTGGATCTACCTGCGATCGCCACTTCAGCTTTTTTGTGGACGGGGTAGTCTTTCTCAAGAACGGCGCTTTTGATGAATCTGATCTGTTTTGGCATAACGTAGGCTACCAATAAATAAGCCGATGCTCAATTCTCAATTCTTGGAAACCTATCTTAGGCCCAATACATCATGGCCCCAAAACAGCCCCGGCGATCACTTATATTCGAATTGAGCCCTGGCGAGGCCCTTGCTCTAGAAATCCTCGCGAAGGAGAAAATCATGAACCAAGCTTTACTAAAACACATGGGTGAAAACCCGAAAACCTATCAAGTCAGCGACTTTCTGACAGTCGGCAAAGACGCCCAATGTCAGATTCAAATCTTCGGAGAAGAACTCGCCGAGCGTCACTTTAGAATCGAGCGTCGCGAGCAAACCTACTACATCCGAGACCTTAGAAGCCCTCAGGGAACCTATCTAAATAATGCCCGTATTATGGAAGCGATCCTGCAAGAAGGCGATATTATCCGCGCCGGCAGCCAGGAACTTTTATTCACCTATAAAACCAACGAGGAATCTTCGGAATTTCCTTTAAAAAGTAAGAACGAAGTTTGGAATGAAGAGTTGCAAAGTCTTCGTCACGTTGCCGTCACTGAATTCCCCGTCCTTATCTTGGGTCCCTCAGGAACCGGCAAAGATGTTATTGCTCAAGCCCTGCATAACGAAAGCTTACGCAAGAATGCAAACTTTATGAGCGTGAACTGCAGCGCTTTAAGTGAAACGTTGATCGAGTCTGAACTTTTTGGACACGTGAAAGGCAGCTTTACTGGCGCTATTTCTGATCGCAAGGGTGCATTTGAAGCTGCCCGCGGCGGAACCTTGTTCCTGGATGAAATCGGTGATCTTTCCTATGCTCTGCAAGCGAAACTCTTGCGCGCACTGGAAAATGGTGAAATTCGTCCCGTGGGAGCAGACCGCAACATCAAAACCGATGTGCGAATCATCGCAGCCACTCATCAGAGCTTGCCTGAAAAAATTCGTGAAGGTGCTTTCCGCGCCGACTTGTATTTCCGTTTGAATGTCGTAACAGTGACTCCCCCCGCACTGGTTCACCGCATGGAGGACTTTGAAGACCTGCTTTACATGTTTGCTAAAAAAATGCGTGTGCGTTTTTCGTTCGGCGCTATTGCCCGTTTGAAAAAGCATCCGTGGCCAGGTAATATCCGTGAATTGAAAAATCTGGTTACGCGCACGGCGGCCCTTTATCCTCGGGAGCATATCGAAGAGAAACATATCGAAAAGCTTCTGGATAAAACGTTGCTGACACCTTCTGAAGCCGACTCCACTAACGATATCCCGGTCATTAAAGAGATTGAAAAACAAATGATCATAAAACGTTTGACGGCAAATCGTGGCAATCAACGTCGCACAGCTGCTGATTTGGGTATGCCTAAATCAACTCTGCACGATCGTTTGAAGTACTATAATATCAAGGTGGAAAACTTTAAGGTTTAATAACAGCGGTTTTATAGAAGATCCTGCGCACTTTACCCTTGGTCAGGATCTTATTGATTTCTTTGCGAAGGCGTTCACACAACATCTGCTTGCCTTCAACTGAAGACAATTGATCGTAATTCATATCTTCAACGACTCTTAAAAACAGATCTTTCACTTCAGGCTCGCGGTCTTTGATTTCAACGACCACGTCGGCGTCCGTACCCTCGACATAAAATTCCAGGGCCGCCATCGGGTTCGGGCCTGATTGTGAAGACTTCCGGATATTCGCAAAAATTCTTTGTGTACTGAAAATATTCTGAGCCACTCGAGTGGAGTCATAAAAAGGCTCCACTTGATCCGCTTCAAAAAATTCCTTTTTATCTGCCCAGTCTTCCAAAGTCGGCAAAAACAATTCCTCTTGATGAGGGATCAGTTTGTTATTGGCGATTTTATACAGAACAACTCCACCGACACCGGTTGCGATCAACAAAACCACAACTCCCAGCTTTTGCATCAAAGAGAATGTTTTGAAGGTCGCACCCAAATCACCAAGCCAGCTTTTAATACGTCCTAAAACTTCAATGATCCCATGTTTTAAGTTAGGCCCCAGGTTTTTAAGGAAATGAATGGTTTGTTCTTTGGTTTTTCGCCATGTCAGGCGCAAAGCCATGTGTTGCAGGCGAACGTAGTACGAAATACGAGGCAAGAAGGGAAGAAATTTAACCAACTTCTTGCGCCAGCCTTCTTGGCGATTCCAGTATTTTACTTCATCTTCAATTTTATATTCTAGATCTGATTCTTCGATGACGATGGGATTTGAAGGATCATCGGGACCGATACTCTTAAGAGACTTGGCGAACTCGGGATCCTCTTTTTCCAAAATAGAATCCAAAGATTCCAGTGACAAAAGATCTTCCGAACTTTCCTCTTCTGGTGAATCCTCAGGTTTTTGCGACTCTACTTTGGTCGGGTTTTCGTTTTCAGCCAATGATTGCTCCCAAGACGATTGTAAGAAAAGAACCAAATACCCCGCAAGAACAATTTATAAACAAGCCCTCATCCAGTAGAATAAAACCTTAGGAGTTCATTCATGAGAGTATTGTTTGTCGTATCTGTTTTGGGCTTATCATTGTCTGCTTGTACAGGTTTTCAAAGATCCGCGAATAGTGGGTACGGATCCTCGTCCGATTATACTTCTCGGGACTCTCGTGATGTCATTCGCGACCGCTCGGTTCGTCAAACAGCTTATGAGTTGGGTAAAGACCCAGGCAATCTGAGCGCCAGCGACATTCAAGAAATCCAAGATCGCAATACAGTTCGCCAAATGGAACGAACTCTGCGTTCAAACAAGGAAAAAGAGCAATATTCACGCATCTTGCCTTGGCTGCAGTCCGATGCCGAAAAGATAGAGTTTTTATCCATCCCATCAATCGAGGGACGTCAGGTTTGGATCAATAAGAATAAAATCTGGAGCCGCTCAACAGCTCCAAGCCAAATGAAAGATCTGGTTGAAAACCAAGATATCGCCGTTGGCATGCCCCAGGAATACGTCAAAAAATCTTGGGGTGAGCCGACATCAGTCGATGTCTCAGGAAATCCGATCTATAAAAACGAACGTTGGCGCTATGAACGCCAAAGCTCGACATCTTCGGGCTACCGCAAAGAAACCCGCTTCGTATACTTCGAAGGCGGCCGCGTCGTCGGCTGGGAAACCCAATAACAAAAAACACGCATACCAGTGCGGGTCAGTGCGCTTCGTCCCAGTTGTCACCGATTGCATAGTTCACTTTAAGCGGAACGCGTAGCTGAGCCACGTTTTCCATTATGCTCACAAGTTGCGGAGTTAGTTTTTCCAAGCTTTCAGTAAAATCTTCGAAGATCAATTCGTCATGCACCTGCAAGAGCATGCGCACGGGAACCGTTTTATTCACTTCGATCATGGCTTTTTTCACTAGATCGCTGGCTGTACCTTGAATAGGAGCATTGATGGCTGCGCGTTCTCCGAATTTCTTTAGCATGGCATTGCCGGATTGAAGCTCATCGATATAACGACGGCGGCCGAATAATGTTTCGACGTAACCTTTTTCATGGGCCAGTTTGATCGTGTTATCGATATACTCACGAACATTTTTAAAGCGTGTGAAATAGCGATCGATAATGTCTTTACCCTCGGTACGTGAAATACCCAAAGTTTCCGCCAAACCGAAGGCACCCTGCCCGTAAGCGATACCAAAGTTCACGGCCTTGGCTGTGCGACGATGTTCTGCATTCACGTCTTTCAACGGTATATTGAAGATTTCTGCTGCTGTTGCCGCATGGATGTCCAAGTCTTCGGCGAAGGCTTTGCAAAGATTTGGATCTTCGGAAATATGGGCAAGAATTCTTAACTCAATTTGCGAGTAGTCCACTGACAATAGTTTCATGCGAGGATTTGCAATGAACGCTTTACGCACCAACTGACCACGAGGCGTGCGGATCGGGATGTTCTGCAAGTTAGGCGATGTACTGGAAAGACGACCTGTCGTCGTTAATGCCTGATTAAACCTGGTATGAACACGGCCGTCTTTGGCATGTACCATCGCTGGTAAAGCATCGACGTATGTTGATTTAAGTTTGGAAAGCTCGCGCCACTGCAGAACTAACTTCGCAATGGGATGTTCCAGGGCTTCCAGAACATCTTCACCGGTGGAATAACCAGTTTTCGTTTTCTTACCCGCAGGCAGACCCAGTTTTTCAAACAAGATCACACCCAGCTGTTTGGGACTACCAACGTTAAAGTTTTCACCCGCTTGCTCATGGATTTGCTTTTCCAAAACTTCGATTTCTTTTTCAAGTTCTTTACTTAAGTTGTGCAAAAGATCCGTATCGATGCGAACGCCCAGGTTTTCCATGTTCAAAAGAACTTTCACCAAGGGAAGCTCCAGATCACGGAAAACTTTTTCACCATGGATTTCGTGAAGCTTTTTATCCAATGTTTTCGCTAGGTGCAGGTGCGCATTGTACGTTTGACTTGGAGAAGCCATTTCTGGCAACGCTTCGCCCATGTGTTTTTCATAGACCTTGCTAAAGTCTGACGTATCAGAGGCTTTCAAAACATATGCTGCAAGCATTGAATCCCAATCAGCCAGAGGATTCTTGGAACCGATTTTATGCCATAGATCTTTTAAATCGTAGCCCTTCCAATTCACTTTGAAAGTATCCGTTAATTTACCCAGGAACTCGGCATCGGAGACATTAATAATATCAGAGTCTGTTCCAATGAAAACGCCTCTTGTATCAGAAAAACCCCACAACGGTTGGTTCGCCGCGAACATTCCCGCCAATTCTTTGGTGGAAAGAGTTTTTTCATTAAATTCTTTCGTCTGATGTTCGGCCAACATCGGTGTCGCCATCGCATCAGGGGCGGCGGCCGGCGTTGCGGCTTCAGCATAGTAAGCCTTACCCGCTTCAGCAGGCGTCATCGGTGAAGATCCGGCCTCACCGAAAAGATTTTTTTCAAATGTTTTAAAATTGAATTCACGCAAGTAAGCGCGAAGCTCGTCGTCTTTGCGCGGACGTAGACGATAGCTTTCGATATTGTGGTCTATAGGAATTTCAGTCGCGATGGTCACCAATTTTTTAGATAGGAAGGCCATCTCTTTGGCATCGATCAATTTCTGCTTGATGCTTTTGCCTTCGACCTTGTCGATGTTTTCATAGATGTCTTCAAGATGCTTAAACTGTTCTAAAAGTTTGATGGCACCTTTTTCACCGATGCCTTTGACTCCCGGAATGTTGTCCGATGTATCGCCAACGATGGCCAGATAGTCGATAAATTGATCAGGGCGTACGCCCCACTTTTCAAAGACTCCCGCAGAATCATAACGATGATCTTTCATGGTGTCGTAAAGAATCACACCGTCTTCGATCAACTGGCCAAAGTCTTTATCGCCACTGACAATCACGACTTCAACGCCGTTCTTTTTACCGACTTTCGCTAATGTCCCGATGATGTCATCAGCTTCATAGCTGGGAATTTCCAAGGCAGGAATTCCCAGAATATCGGCAAGTTGTTTGATGTAAGGAATTTGTACCGCAAGATCTTCAGGCATTTCTGAACGATGGGCTTTGTATTCCACGTACATATCATGACGGAAGGAAGGCTCTTTGCGGTCATAACAGAAAACCATGTACTCTGGTTTTTCTTCCTTCATGAGTTTGGTAACCATGGAGATAAAGCCGTAGATGGCATTAACGGGCATGCCCTTAGGAGAAGTCAGCTGTCTAATCGCAAAGAATGCGCGAAAGAACATCGAGCTGACATCAATAAGATAGATTTTTTTCATAAGGCTCTCCCGTATTTTGCAGTTCAAAAAACTACAACGGGAGAGTGCGAATGTCGATTATTCTAAGTCTGCTTTGACGCGTGAAAAATCAACTTGATCAAGTGCTTGCTTATCGCACTCGTTTTCACACGCTGGAGTAAAGCGAACTTGGTCAGAGCACTCATCTGCTTGACGATGAATCAGAGCTAACTCGCCCTTGATGTGCGGATTAAAAAGCAACTCGCCCTGACCCTCTTCCCATGATTCGATGTCTGTTAGCTCACACTTTAATCTGCGAGCCATATCAGAACGACTCCAGCCAAGACGAAGGCGAAGCGCGCGAAGAGTGTCTTTATTCCATTCATTTGAGTTTTCGAACATAACCGTAAACCCCCGGTATCACTTCAAAATAGATTTGAAATAGAGTTGAGATACTATTGCTAGTATACCCGAGAGACATCAAATAACGATTCGCGTTAGGCTATTGTTCAGGGAAAACGAAAACTAAGTCGTGTTCGCCAGCCAGGTCTAATTTATCGCGAGCCTGGCGCTCAATAAATGCTGGATCTTTGGCTTGCTTGAGCTGGACTTCAAGGTCAAGTGTGGCTTTTTTGCTATCATTGATCTCTGTTGTGATGCGGTCGAAATCTCTGTGGAGTCCCCATAGGCGCCATAGGTTTCCGTTTAATACAATGGAAACACCGAAAATGAGCATGCAAATGAATGCGACTCTTCCCGGGTGATTTAATAGACGACGTAATCCGACGGCGAAACGACTATAAGACATAACAAAAGTCTACGGCCGCTCTTTTCTTCGTGGTAGTCCAGATCGTTCTTCTTCGAACGTTCTGATCTTTGCCCGTCAGCCTTGGAGGTATGTGTTTCTTGGGCACGCCACATCCATGGCTCATCAGCGCCGGCTTCGCCGGTTCGCGCATCCAGCGCCGCTGAAGGCCCGGCGAATCACATACCTCCAAGTCTGCCAGTCAAAGCTCAGAGCTCTCGGAGAAGTTCGATGGACTACCCCTGCGTTCATCGCTCGTTTTTGCGGAGAGAAGAAAATAAAAAAGCCACCCGTCGAGGGTGGCTTTTTTAGGATTTGGGGATGGCTAGAATTTTTTGGATGAAGTCTTCGAATTCGGAACCTTGCTCTACTAATTGGATTCCTGCATCCCGGAAGAACCGATGTGATCAACTTTGGCATGGGGTAAAACTTTCGATAGTTTTTTTGCTAAATCGAAATATATGGCCCCAACTTTTTTCGAAAATTCCGACGGCGATAGAAACTTCATCTATTTTAGAGCCGCGAACAGGTCTATGGAGTTTCCGTCGGGATCTTGCACTGTTGCGTATCTTTGGCCCCAGAAGGCGTCCCAGGGTTCTTTTTCTGATTTGAAACCGGCGCTGGTAATTTTTTTGAAAGTTTCGTCTACACCTTTTGGTGTTTCACAATCGAATGCCAATGCCATTGATGCGATAGTTGGTTTTACCCAGTGGGGTTTTAGTTTTTTGATAAGCTCTTCTGCGTCTAGCATTATTCGCAGACCGGATTTGGTTGTGGCTTCCGTGTGTTGAGTTGTTTTGTCGCAGGCCTCGAATTGCAGACCTAATAGACTGTAGAAACGAACGGATTCAGGGATGTTTGTTGAGACGATTCCGATTGCGCTTAACTGCATACTGCCTCCGAAAATAAAAAAGCCACCCATTAAGAGTGGCTTTTTTTTATTTTTGAAGCAAGTGGCTTATCTGAAAGCTGCTTTGTCCCAGTATACGCCCATTCCACCCAAGTCTTCTTCGATTCTTAGTAGTTGGTTGTATTTGGCGATACGTTCAGAGCGACACAAGCTGCCGGTTTTGATTTGGTGACAGTTCAAAGCCACTGCTAGGTCGGCGATGAATGTGTCTTCTGTTTCGCCTGAGCGGTGGGACATGACTGTTTTATATTTGTTACGTTGAGCTAGGTTTACGGCTTCGAATGTTTCTGTCAAAGTTCCGATTTGGTTTACTTTAACTAGCAAGGCATTCGCAGCTTTTTTCTCTAGGCCCATGCGCAGACGTTTTGGGTTTGTTACGAACAAGTCGTCACCAACCAATTGCATTGTGTTGCCCATTTCGGATGTGCATTTTACCCATGAATCCCAGTCGTCTTCAGAGAAACCGTCTTCGATTGTGATGAGTGGATATTTTTCTGCCCATTTTTTGTAAACGCCCAATAGATCCGTTGGAGAGATCAACTCACCGTCGAATTGGTATTTACCGTCTTTGTACATTTCTGTCGCTGCAACGTCCAAGCCCAAGAATACGTTTTGACCTGGATCGTATCCAGCATCAACGATGGCGTTCATGATCAAGTCCAAAGCTTCTTGGTTGCCAGACAATTTTGGAGCGAAGCCACCTTCGTCACCCACTGCTGTCGTTAAACCTTTTTTGCCCAAGATTTTTTTAAGCGCGTGGAAGATCTCGGCACCTGCGCGAAGAGATTCTGCGTAAGAGTTATTCACAGTTGGAACGATCATGAATTCTTGAATGTCCAAACCGTTGTTGGCGTGCGCGCCACCGTTCAACACGTTCATCAAAGGAACTGGCAAGCGGCAAGCTTGAGAACCACCGATGTAACGGTACAAAGGAAGATTTACGTCAGCAGCAGCGGCTTTCGCAGCAGCCAAGGACACACCCAGGATCGCATTTGCGCCCAAATTTGTTTTGTTTTCAGTTCCATCGATTTCGCGAAGAACTTTGTCCAAGTAAACTTGTTCAGTTACTTGCAGACCCAAGATTTCAGGAGCGATTTTTTCACGGATATTATCAACCGCTTTGAATACGCCCTTACCACCGTAACGATTTTTATCACCATCACGAAGCTCACAAGCTTCATGGGCACCTGTCGAGGCACCTGATGGAACTGCTGCGCGACCGATATTGCCTTCAGCTGTTGTTACTTCAACTTCAACTGTTGGGTTACCACGGCTATCAAGAATTTCACGAGCTACGACACTGATGATTTCAGACATGATGAGTACCTTCCTTCTCGGATTGCTTAGAGTTTATTTTTTTAACAAGTTCCATGCTGTTGAAAACAGTGCGCGGGTATTCGGTTTTCACGAATTCCCAGTCCACACGTCTCATGGCTTCCTTCACGGCAGGATTTGTTTTGCCTTGAGAAGCCAGCATAGTGATCAATTGCTGAGCGCGCACCATGTAGTCATGCATACGTGCCAGGTTTTGATTCAAGGAATACGCAGGTGATTCCACATCGAAATTCAGATGCGCCAAAGAACCTTCGTGAGGAATCAATGAGGCTTTGCCTTCGATAGTATCAGCCGCTTCAATTTGTGCTGCCTGCTGCTGTCTTTGCTTTTCAAACGTGCGAATTTTATCTTCAAGATCGCCCACGTATTTTTGCAGGTCTTCGCGCTCACGTTGAGTGCGTTGCAAATCGTTTAGCAAGCTTTGGAATAAATCCGGGCTGACCTGATGACCGACGTTTTCATTTTCACTGAAGATCGTTTGCTGTTGTGTTGCCCAGCTTAATTTCAAAGTGATACCGGACCATTCACAACGTGCTAAAGGTTGACCCACATAAACGGGCAAAGACTCGAACGCCGCCTTCAGGTAGGTCGTCACCAACGGATATTGTTCGGCAGGAAGTGGCAAATCGAAAGAGATGCTGACTTCGTCTTTACGAAGATTATCAATCGGTGGTTTTGGAGAAATAAAATAGGACAAGAACTGTTCAGGCTGATTAAAGATTTCCTGCGGACGAGGCATCATGCGCAGCACGCTGTCGAGCACTCCCCAAGCACGCAATTCTGGTCCGTTGTGACCCGCACGAATCAAAACATCGCCATCTTTTTTGAGCGGAAGTCGCAAACACATTTCTAGGAATTGCTCCATGTCAGGAGCACTGATCCAATAGGAAGAATCTCGCAGCAACTCAACCGATAGATGAGTTTGTTCATAGAGGGGCGTAAGGTCTTCACCTTGCTCCTCAAGAACCGTCAAAACTGAGTTGGAGATCTTACAACTAAAGTGCACGCAAAAGTGATAGCCCAAATGCGAAGCCATTGAAATAACTATATTATGCTTAAACCAGATGACGCGGATCAGTCAGAAAATCAACCAATCCTCTGCATTTTAGGGCCTCGCCAGTACTTTACAGATCTAAGCACGACTCATTGAGTCGGTTAGGTGGAGTTAAGCGGCGATTATATGCGGCGCGGCCGTAAGTAGGACCTGGCACCTTTTTAGGCAGCTTTGTTGAACTTGGCTTTGGGGAACGGAAGTTTGTTGTCGATTATTTCTTCCATGAACGTTGGAACGTTTCCAGTTGCTTCCAACTTACCTTCAAGGGTTCCGTCGGGACGACGTACTAATCGTCCCAGTTCAAATATTGGAACCACATCGTAAGAACCATCGGGCAAGAAGCCACGAACTTCACTGATCGCACCGATACGACGTGAACCGTCTCCGTAACGAGAGATTTGTACGATCAAATCAATTGCGGATGCCACTTGTTGACGAAGAGCACGCTCGCTGATTTTGCCATCCCCGCCTTGAGCCAAAGCTTCCAGACGTACGATCGCATCTTCAGGCGAGTTCGCATGCACCGTGCCCATACAACCCTTGTGACCTGTGTTCATCGCATTCAAAAGCTCAAGAGCTTCGCCCGAACGAACCTCCCCGACGATGATACGATCAGGACGCAAACGAAGAGCACTCTTCACCAGATCTTTGATCGTCACTTCGCCTTTGCCTTGCGCATCGGCCATACGAGTTTCAAACATCACCAAGTGTTCATAATCGACCTGAAGCTCTGATGAGTCTTCGATGATCAACACTCGCTGACCTTTGGGTATACGTGAACACAAGAGCGACAACAATGTCGTCTTACCGGAACCGGTACCACCGCTGACGATAATGTTTTTCCCCAAAAACATCGCGATATCTAAAAAGCGTGCGCCGTCTTCAGAAATTGTGCCCATTTTGATGTAGTCATTGAAAGTAATTTTAGTGCTCGTAAATTTACGAATCGACAGAGTCGTGCCTTTACGGGACATCGGTGGAATCACCGCTGCGATACGGGACCCATCCGGCAAACGCGCATCCAAGCGAGGATTCTCGTCATTGATACGACGGCCGACAGATTGTGCGATAGAGTTAACGGCGGCACGCAGGTCGTCTTCGGAAGGAAACTTTTCAGAAACCTTTTCGAGCTTACCTTTGCGTTCGACGAAAATTTCACTGGGACCATTTACAAGAATCTCGGAGACACCCGGGTCATCAAGATACTTCACAACAGGACCGAGGTTCTGCTGAATAGTCTGCTTGAAAACGTTCGACTGATCCGACATGGGTGCACCGATCGTAATTAGTTAGAAGCGGGTTTTCTGCCACCTGGGACAGAATTCGCATCTGAATAAATAATGAATTTACCTTGCACTGCTGTTTCAGGGCATTGGTAAGAGAAGATACCGTCTGTTTTCGGCATCACATTGAAAGTCTTCTCTTCACCAAACACAGTGTTATGGTGTTCAGAAAATGCATCCAACACGAAGCTAACGTTTTTCTCTTTACCGTTCACGTTCACCACGTGAATGCGATAGTTGTTACCCTTTTTCAGGCGCACAGTTTCTGGGACGAAACCTTTTTCTGTATTCATGATAACGATATCCTGAGTCGGCTCGACCGAGTCGAACACGTTGCTCAAAATACTTACGGATTGATCTTCTTTGATACTGGCAGGCAAGCGATCTTCGTTCGTCACCTTGTTGAAATCAACCTGACGACGAGAAAAATCAACTTCCCAGGCATTAGCCACGCTGGTGATAAGCAGAGCTGTTACAAGACTAGTGCAAATCTTTACGGTCTTGGAATTCACAAAACTCACGAGCGACCTCCATAGCGATATAACTTACGGATCTTTGATCCATCATGTGTAGCTTTTGGATAAGTAGATCTTTGTCTCCACGGCAACCGTTGATGCTTTGAAAAGCTTCACTCAAAAGTGCTGGGTTTGCCATCATCTCTTTTGTGACTTCTTGCCAATCTAATTTAAGCACAGGATCAATTGCGCCCACGCTGTAAAGTGCATCGAACATAACTTGTAAATCGCCTTGAAGAAACATTGAATCCTCCATCTGCTGCACTCTGATTTTTTAAATCAAAGTGGAGAGCATCCTGCTCCCCGTTACCTATTGTTTCTATCGGTAGGAGTTCATTAGAACTTGAGTCAATTTGAGGCGATTTTCAGAGAGTTGAGGAGGTCTTTGTTTTGACGCTGGTCTCTGGTCAGAAAGTACCAGAGACCAGTCGGGTCGAGGGAAAATTTTGCCGGATTTACAGTTTATCCGACGAACTTATGGCGAACTTATCTACTTCTTTTTCTTCTTCTCGTCTTTAGAGGCAGCTGGCTTCTCTATTGGATTCTGCTCAAGCACACGCTTCGCCAAATCCGATGGTGAATCACCCACTTTCATGCCACGAAGACTACGCTCATTTTTTGCCTCTCGGGTCATTTCAATTTTTGCGTCGCGGATTTTTTCTAAAAGTTTGCGCTCAAAACCGTTGGATTTTGCGTAAGGTTTAGATTCAGCAACGAAGTTTTCCAAAAAGACAGCATACGTGTTTTGAATGACAGGTTTGACACCTTTAGGATGCTTAAGTGCATCAACGGCTTCATCAACCAGGATCGTCAACGCGTTCTCCCATTGATCCAGTTCATCCAACTTCGTGCGCAATGGACCGACGACCTTATCAATCATGTCATCCGTTCCATCTGGGCGCGAGAAAACGGCTTGAAGGGCTTCCTTCAAGGGTACGTATTTCTCGTCATGCAGCTGCTCTGATTCCTGGATCTTTTCATTCACGAGCTCGTTCATCTGATCGAGATCTTTAGTCGCCAGGGTTGCGTAGTTTGCGATAAGACCGGCTTGTGCGTGAAGGCAAAAAGCGGTCACGAATGTTGCTAAAATAAAATTTGGTTTTTTCATAGTTTCCAGTCTAAACACACAGAAACTTCACGCAAGTCCAATCACTTCATGCAGCACGGCAAGAATAGGGTACAGGACTTAGGTTCAGGTTTTTTTCCTTCCCTCGTGGAAAATACATGGCACAATGGGAGGGCTTTTGAGTTTTAACAAATTAAATTCCTTTATGGAGGCGACATTGAAAGCATTTAAATTAGCAGCAGTTTCAGCGTTGGCACTTTCCCTTGTGAACTGTGCTCCATCCGCAAAACAACTTAAAGAAGTAGTAGAAAAAGATCCAAGCATCGTTTTCGCAGCTATCGAAAAAGACCCTGAGCAATTCATCGAAGTGGTGAACAAAGCAGCTCAAGGCGCTCAAAAGAAAGCTCAAGAAAAAGCTATGGCTGAAGAAGGCAAAAAGCGTGACGAAGAGTTCGCAAGTCCTTTGAAACCAGCTATCGACGACAGCCGTGTATTCTTCGGTCCTAAAGACGCGAAAATCACAATCGTTGAATACTCTGATTTCGAATGCCCATACTGCTCTAAAGGTCACGCGACAGTTGATGAAGTTATGAAAGCGTACCCTAAAGACGTTCGCGTAATCTACAAACACTTGCCTTTGGATTTCCATCCTATGGCGATGCCTGCAGCACGCTACTTCGAAGCAATCGCAATGCAAGACCATGCGAAAGCTGAAAAGTTCTACAACATCGTTTTCGAAAACCAAGGCGAACTTCGCACTAAAAAAGAAGCATTCTTGAAAGATGCTGCGAAAAAAGCTGGTGCGGACTTGAAACGTGTTGAAAAAGATCTTAAAGACGAAAAAATCACTAAAATCATCGAAGCTGACATGGAAGAAGCTAAAAAATTCAACTTCTCCGGAACTCCAGGCTTCTTGATCAACGGCGTTTCCCTTCGTGGTGCGTATCCGTTCTCTGAGTTCAAAGACATTATCGACCGTCACTTGAAAACTGCGGCTAAATAATCTCTTTGCACAGGGTGCACTGAAGAACCCACAGCTCTCAAGGCTGTGGGTTTTTTTATTTGCAAAAGCGCAACGATCTTTCATGATTAATTTGCGTTTGCTCAATGATGAGCCCGCAGAGGAATCTGCAATGTCTTTAAAAGTAAAATTTCTGCTGATTGTTTCGGTTCTTTTAATCGCTTCTTCCGCGACTATCTTTTTCTTAAATCGTGAGACTTTTCTCTCTGACAAACGCTCTTATGTCTATGCCAATGCCCTCGAGAGAATCGATGGAATCAGTCAAAATTTTGATCAGGATTTCAATACCAGTTTCGAAAGAATTCGCTCCGCACTTCAGCTTTTTGATGCCTCTACTCAACAGTTCCCTCCCCAGGTCAAAGCCCTCGCCAACAACCAAAAATGGGGTGATATTTCGATTTATGTCGCTCAAGAAGGTTTCCCACTGCGTCTTATGGACGTTCTCGGAACACAAATTTCCACCTCGGAAGCAATCACCAGCCGACTAACTTCCTTGAAGGAAAATGAGCTCATCGTCGAAAGCGACATTCAATTTCCTGACAAGCTCACCGTCATGTTTCGCCAGGGTCCTTACCGAGTTTACGCAAACTTGAACTTCCCTTTTTTTAAAAATCTTCAAAGCCGCAATGAAGTCGCCCTCTACCTGGCTAAAACCAATCAATGGTGGTTTCCCGCCTCTACCAATGATGGTTTCAACTCCATCACGCCCCGCCTGAATGAATTTTTTCAGCAAAGCTCCAGTGGCGTGAAGGACATCGACTTAAATAACCGACGTTATCTGATGTCTTTCAAAAAACTATCACAGCTGGATATATATGTTTTTGAAGTTTTCGATAAGAAAAGTATTTTCTCAGTCGTCGATTCCATCATGAACAAAACCTTGGCTGCGAGCTTGATCATACTGGTGATCGGCTTGGTTGCCGTCTTCCTTTCCATCGATAGTCTTACGCAAAACCTGCTTCGCCTGGCAAATGCCATGAGTGAGTTTTCAAAACACGGGACTGCGAAGCCTTTGAAAATCACCAATAAAGATGAAGTTGGGCAAATGGCGGAAGTTTTTAATTCCATGCAGAGCAAGATCGAAGGACTGCTGCAACAGACTCAGGAGAAAGCACGAATGCAGGCGGAACTTGAGACCGCCAAAGAGGTTCAGACGACTCTGCTTCCGAAAATGAAAATGGAAACAGAGGCGTATTCCCTGAAAGGATATTATCACCCCGCTTCGGAGTGCGGCGGCGATTTGTGGTTTCATAACTGCGCCGATGATAAAATTTTTGTATTTATTGGCGATGCAACCGGACACGGAGTTCCGGCTGCTTTGATCACGGCGGCGACTCGCTCCATCTTGTCCTTGACGGTAGATGAAAAAATCTGGAGCCCGGGAAGAACGTTGGGTCGGATCAATCAAGTTCTGTGTGACGTCGCCAAGGGAGAGAAAATGATGACCGCCTTTGCCGCCACAATCGATTTGAAGGCAGAGACAATCACTTACGCCAATGCTAGCCACGAACAACCGCTTTTACTTCCTTTAAGTGAAGAAGGACGCAAGTTCAAAAAATCAGATATCACATTGCTGGGCGAAGTAAACGGAAAACGACTGGGACACGAGAAAGACACCGTATACGAGGAGATTTCAACCGATTTCAAATTAGGGCAAACTCTTTTTGCCTACACCGATGGTTTGACTGATGCCGAGAACACTAAGAAAGAACAATTCGGAGAGCGCACCGTATTTAAGTTGGCAGCGGATGCTTGTACAAAAGGATCTCAGCGAAGTCTTCACGATCAAATAGCCAAACGGATTGCTGAGTTCACTCAGGAAATCGAACAACCCGATGACATCACTTTCCTTAGCCTTCATTTGCGCGAATCTTAGTCACTTTGACGGCTCCATCAATCAGATCCGTCATGGTGATGGAGCGATACTCCAAGATCGTTTCAATTTGCAGGCAAATTTTTCTGCGCGTCTCGGCCGTGATTTTTTGTGAAGGAATCAGGGCCATATCACTAAGCTCTCTCTCTAAAATCATCGCTTTTTTCTCTGGCAATGCCGACAAAGCGGCGTTGATAACGGGGCGTTGAGAACGGAAAAATGCTCCGTAAAGCATTTCCACTTCAAACAGCCCCAGTACCTCAGACAGAATGTCTCCTGGTACCAATGCGACGTCTTCAAAAATCAAAATCGAACGACGAACACGCTCCAACTCCGCAGGATTTTCCGCCGCAAATAGTGTCAGAATATTCATTTCTTCCTCTGGTGACATACCACGGATGACCTTTGACAAGACTGTGGCACCATCCACCTTCGGTTCCGGCTTCAGACGGATTTCGTGGACACGTTGTTTGAATGCTTGAATCACAGACTGCAAAACGTCGTGAGGGATCTTTTCAATGCGAGAGAGCTCGCCCATCACTCGGATTTTCTTATCTCCCTCCAGAGTTGCCAATATACCGGCTGTAACTTCTGAAGGTGCATGCAGACACAGTATCGCAATATTCTTGGCACTTTCTTTCTCCAGGATTTGGGTTCGTTGCTCATCACGCAATTTTAAAACGAAATTGAACGGACCGGCTTCGTCTTCGGCCATTTCGTGTTCGATGTAAGATCCAAGCAAGGATCGATAAGTTTCTCGCACGCCTTTTTCAATTTGTGCTGGCAACGGATCACCAGAGCGCTCTTTGACCGAACGCCCCATCCGAGCCCAAGCCATTGCTGGAATTTCTGTAAAAAGATGCTTTGCTGTATCCCAACCGATAAAGTCCATCAGGTAAGTTGTATTTTCTTCGGCTCCTTGCAAGCAATACTCAGCAATGGCTCGAGATGCCATTTGCGGATACTGAGTTCCAATTTGAATGACGTGCTGGCGCACACTTTCCAAATCCATATCCCAAACCATATCGTCTGATTTGACTGCGACCACTGCATCAGCGATTGCACTTGCCACGGGCGGAACAACGTCAGGTGCTGAATTTGGTTTGTCATCAGGCTCATGAACGTATTCATGGTTTTCTTTGATGTCTTTCTTCGGATCTGCACTTTTACTGCGTCTCCAAACTGCAAACATCAATCCGGCAACAGCTAACAGAGACAAAATTACCACCAGCATCCACGTTTTCCACGTCAACTCTGGCAACTGTTTCGGTGGTTCTTGAACTTTGGGATCCATGGGCAATTCGATGCGACGGATATTTACGGCGTCACCGGCTGTGGAATCCAAATGGAGCTTAGAGACCAAAAGATCACGGATCACCTTCTCCACTTCCGGAGAAACATTGCGCGACAAAACCACGCTGATGTCGGTCTTGGCTTTCATTTCGTGAAGCTTATTTGCAGCCATGGGAGCCACGGGCACATCACCCATCATCGGCATACCTGGAAGATATTGAAGCTCTGCTTCCTCGTGAAACTCTTTCAGCTTTTTTTCATCTCGATCCAGTTCGACTGAAACAACCAGGGTATACTCTGTGGGACGAAGAATTGTATTCAGCACCGAGCGGGCTCTGACCTCGTACAGACTTTCCAAGGAACCAATTTCTTCGATGTACTGTGCTTTCGCAACCAGGGACGAAAGCACAAGTGTCAGAACTAAAATAATGTGCTTCATTTAGCGCCTCCTGAAATAGTCAATAAAGAAAGAGCCATACTTTTGGTCTCGGGATAACGCGATTGATTGGCAATGCGCTGGACATCGGAGCGATACTTATCGACGAAGTTCAATTCGCGAACCCCCACTAAGAAAGCATCTTCCGCGTTTTCATTATCGTCCGAATTTTTTGCCAAGGATTCCAAATGACCACTCAAATCTTCCTTAATCAGTTGATGACGAATCACCAATTGTTTAAAAATCATTGCCCGATATTGTTGCGGATAAGATTTAAAGTTCTTAGCCACTTCATTCCATAACTCGGCCGCTGCTTTTGCATCTCGCATTTGAGCAATCAACACAACGCCTTGATAGGGATCTTGTTTGGAGGTGATTTTGTCGCGAATGATCTTTCGACCTTTTTCAGGCAAGGGATTCAGACGCAACAACGTCTCACCCACAATATCTTTCTGATTTCTTTGACCTTCGGCAGTCGCCACGCCATAGAAATGCGACAGCGATTTTATCGTCTCCTCCGGTAAGGAACTAAACTTCAATAGAACTTTAGACGCATAACTAAGAGCCTGAGCCTCCGGTCCCAATACCGGCTTTTCACGCTTGCCTATCATGTATTCTGCAATAGCGTCCTGTAGGCCCTGCAAAGACTGTTTTTCTTCGGGTTTCCACTCAGGTTTGGTCACATCAAGAATATAAATACTCGCCTGAAAAAAAGAGATATTGTCCTGGACATTCTTGTTCAGGCCAAACATCGCACGCAGTTGTGCAAAGTCTTTTGCTTTCCAGGCTTTTCCAACAGGAGAATCCAAGTGGGTTTTTAACGCCATTCCCGCGTTAAGCTGTGCCGCTTTTAGGACTTCAATGCCACCTTCATGAGAAACTCCTGTCGTTTTCACAACCACGCGATCTTTACGAAGCAAATAGCCCGCTGTTACGGCAAGTCCAATCAAAACAATTCCCGACACTACAACATTTGTCTTTTTCATACTCACTCAAAGCCTACAAAGCGCAGGCCAGCAAAAAGAGTCATAAATTGATAACTGACACTGTCTTCTTCACTCGAGGAGGCCAAACTGCTTCCCAAAGCCACTTGTCCAACCAAAAGCATGTTGGACATTACCGGGATCTCGACCCCGCCCCGCACACTCAAATCCAGCAACGAAGCATTTAATTTATCCACGGCCAAATTACTTAAACCTAAATTCATAGCGACGAAAGGAGTCGAACGCCACACCTTCGCCTGTGTGCGACTGTCCAATACGGTGCGCATTCCGTTCACGCCCATTAAATAATAGCGAGCACCAACCGCAATTCGCGTGAAGGGCAATTGCAATCCCCCGGCATCGGTGATTTCCATAAATGACAATGTCATCGCCGTATTAATAGAGGGATTGTTGATGCTGTAGTTTACTTCCACCGTCGTAGAAGATTCCAATGACTTAGAAGTCTCCAAACGAGAAAAGTCGTACTGCAGGCTGGTGATCCCCAGACTGGCATCCCAATCTGATGTCATATACGCCCACGCTGGACTCGAAACAAAAAGTACAACAAGAATCCCCCACAGTTTATACATCATCGGACCTGTATATCTCGGCGACGCTTTTCTATCTCAACATTCGAAGCAGGATATCTCATCTCCGCTCCCGTTTGCGGAAGAGGTGCCATTCCTAAACGTTTATAAACATCAGACAAATATTGATAAGCTACTTTATTATAGGGATCAATCTTCAGGCAGCGCTCCCAAGCGCTCTTGGCTCCTTCAAAGTCCTTCTGCAGATATTTGATGGAACCTTTCAATAACCACGCATTGTTGGAGTACTCATCCATTGTGAGAGCTTTGTCTACTTCCGCCAGGGCCTGCTTATAGTCACCCTTCATGATAGATTTCTGACCTTGAAAAATAAGTCCCACCACCCGTTCACTGCGATCACGATCTTGAGTGGGCATGCCGCCGGACAAGCGCGGCGAGAACAACGCATCTTTATAAAATGACGATGTATTTTCCAACAGAGCCACGCGCAATTTTACCTCGGCAAGTTCGGCTAAAAGATCTTCCATCTTTTTGTCTTCGGGCTTTTTCTTATCGTCTGGTTTTGGCGGCTGTTGATCCTGTTTCTTGTCGTCGTTCTTAGCTAGCTCTTCGGCCTTCTTTTCCTCGTCAGACAAGGGATCCAGACGTGCTTGTACGGCAATGCTTTCGCCTTCATTGACCTTCACCATGACTTCTTTGGTACGATAGTTTTGTTTTTCAAAGATCAGGAAGAACACATCACCCAGTTTTGATTCCTCCTGAATATTCAGCGGAGAAATTCCCAGTAGTTTTTTTTCATTGGTCTGCATATCCTTAACGTATACCTTTGAACCTTGAGGATAAGATTTAATGGAATACTTTCCCGCGCAGGCCGAAACCAACACTGACGAAAGAATAAGGAACAACATTTTCAGTTGTTGTCTCAGAAACATTTCCATATCCTCCATGACATGTGAAACTGATTGAAGCGGCTCGCTGATTTCATTCTCCTAACCAGAGAGGAAAAAAACATATTCTATGAAACCATTCTTCACTTTGGTCCTAATCTTACTGTTCGGTGATGTTTCGGGTGCTAGTATTCAGGCGCCGATGCTGAGAGCAAAGCTCTCCATGTACAATACAACTGTATCTGCCGGAGAGTTGGTGCATGATGAAACCTTGGGCAGCATGATGACAATTCAACCAACGCTGTTGTGGGATATACCCTCCATGAATTCTCGCGTGGGTGTCCACTATATCCTTGATATCAATAGTAAATACGGAGCCACTCCGATCTCAGGTATCGGACTCAGTGGCTACTACTATTTTAAAGGATTGTCTTCGGCTTATGAAATCAGTCCAGACGAAGTATTACTGCAGAAATCTCGTCCAGGAATATTTACCTTTGCAAGCTTTACTCCGGTGAACTTCAATCTGAATAAACTGGATAAAAGTGATCCAAATCAATCGTTCTCTTTCAGTGCCCTGGTGTATGAATTTATTCTGGGTGCTGGTTTTGAATACCCTTTAAAACCAAACTCCTTGCTTTCATTCGAGCTTTCAATGAGAGAGGGCTCCTCAGCCTCGAATGACCTTACGGTCAAGTATTCGGGGTTTGGAGCCTCCTTGGTATTCTCGACTTCGTATTACTGAGCTTTTTGCTCGTAACTCTTAGTTTTTGTTTCGAGAGCCTCGATTTGCTTCTCGAGCTTTTGTAACTGTTGTTCTTTACGCTTCTGCTCAGCCTGCTCGCGGTATTTGCGCTGAGCTTCTTCAAACCGAACCTTGGCGAGTTTCATCTTGTCCTGAAGCTCGTTTTCTTTCTTTTGACGTTCCACTTCTTCTTTAGTCAGCTGCTTCTTAAACTGTTGCTGCTGCAGGCGATAAGCCTCTTCCGGATCCAGCAATTTCACTTGCACCACCACCCGACGATTGGCAGCCTTGTTGATCTCAAGCGGATTTCCCTGAGCATCTTTTTCAGGAGCCACAGGATGAGACGAACCAAACCCCACGGCTGCCAGTACATTCGAACTCAGACCGCTTTCTTCAAAGTATCTGACCACTGAGCTAGCACGCATTGATGAAAGCTCCCAGTTTGATTTAATCACGGAGCTCTGCATAGGATCGCCATCGGTATGACCTTCGACACTGATTTTCTCAACACTTGGAACCGTTCGCAATGCCGCCACTACTTGGCGCAAAGCGGGTTTAGCAGCCTCTTTCAACTCGGTCGCACCCGATTCAAAAAGAACATTGCCTTCGAATTTAAGTTGCAAAGTATTGTCAGAGCCTTTGGAGACCTCGACACCTTTCATTTCGCCTGAACCCAGTAAAGCCGTTTTTAGCTTTTGCTCGGCCTCGAGAACCGTGCTGATTTCCTTGATGTTACCGCCAAAGTATTTAGCGACTTCTTTACGAACCAAATCGAAACGTGTGTTATCAAAACGAGAAAGCGAATACATCAAAACGAAGAAACCAAACAACAAAGTCATCATATCAGCGTAACTGACCAGCCAATTGGATTCGTCGTGAGCACTGTTGTGCTCCTGACCGTGTTCGTCATCATGGTGACGACGATAATTGCGTTTATGCGCACCCATCTAAGCCACCTTTTTCAACGAACCAACATCACCACCGTCTTGTCTTTGTTGCGGAGGCAGGAAAGACTTCAAATATTCTCGGATAAACATCGGGTGCTTCTTTTCATGAATCAGTAAGACACCTTCTTTAATAATCTCACGCAACGTCAAGTCCGCCTGAGAAACGCTGGAAAGTTTCTCTGCAATTGGAAGCAACACTAAGTTGGCTGTCAACAGACCATAGAAAGTTGCAACCAGAGCTGTAGCCATGGCCGGACCGATGCGATCCTGAGCACCCGGCTCTCCCAGTGTTTGCAAAAGAGAGATCATCCCCAACGTCGCACCCAACAAACCGAATGCAGGTGGGAATCTGGAGATCGTCTGCCATACTTTGATTTCATCAGCATCACGTTTCTTTTTACCACGAACGGCATTATGCAAAATCTCGTCTAGCTCTTCATGATTGAAACCATAATCTAACAAAAGATGGACACCGTCTTTGAGAAAAGGATGGTCCGTCGGCTTCATCATAGCTTGAAGAGACTTAGGATCCTTGCGATATGACTCTGACAGAGTCACGATTCTTTCAATCGATTCATTATAGTTGATGGCCCGTTCGCGACCGAAGTACTTACGAGCGATAATTTTCAGCGCGCTCCATAGACTTTTGAAGTTGAAACTCATCAAAGCCACTGTGATCGTACCACCGATGACCAGGGCGATCCCGTGTGGATCTGCAAAAACTTTTGGGTTCTTTGCACTGTCCATGATCGCAAAAGCTGAAATACCTACCGCAGCAATTAATCCCAGTAATCCTGCAAAGTTCATAGCGCCTCCAAATAGAGCTCGAAATATTTACATACTAAATCGTAAGAAGAATTGATTCGCTGAACTGTACCTAGGCTTAGATTTCCAAATTACCTCACGATTGCTTTTTCGAAAATGCACTTCGCATTTATACTAAGAGCACTAGCAAGGATGAAATTCATGACCGTAGCTATCACAATCGTTTTTATCGCTATTTGCCTCGTAGAAATCGTTCTTATAATCAAAGAAGTTCACCGAACAACAACGAACACTTTGTCGAAAATTGAATCTCCAGAGCTCATCAGTGAGACTCAAGTCCTCGCTGAAAAACTGGCAGTTACCACTCAAAAATTGGAAGAGGCGCAAAGAGAAATTCAAGGTATCAATGTGCTTTGGAATAAAAGTTTACAAGTAGAACAACGCCTACGGGCTGATCTAGAAATTGCAAAAGTGCAGCTGACATATCTGGCTCAAACGCTTTTAAAAGCTAAGTCGGGTAAAACACAAACAGCTTACTGGACTGAAAATGAAAAAGCATCCCATCTTATCCAAAAGGATTTCATGTAAATCGGTCATTTACATTCAATGACTGAATATCCCGCTCCGTCTTTGTTGTTCGCTGCTAACAGATGACGCTGTCCTGGCAATACCACCCACATCTGCTGATGCGCCAAAGAGTTTCTTAAAAATGGATCCTCAATCTCGTAACTTTGCTTGGTGCCTTCTGCAGTCACGTGTGTTAGGAGAAATCTATCAAAGAAATAGTAGCTTTTATAGCGCTCCGCCACCCAATAACCATTTACTTTTTTGGATTCCTCTAACGAATAGTCACCACGAAATGCTAAAGGCTCCGCTGTCATGATGAAGGGAGCATCCGCCCGATTGTTCGCCAAATCAGAGAGTTTAAAGAGCTTCCATTGTTCGGTGCGATCCAACCAGCCACTGACTTTAACGCCGAATACGTTTTCTTTGCTTACTACGAAATCAGCAAGACCGTCTTTTAGTGGAAATAATGGCAAGGGATCTAACTTGAATTTATCGACCGCCACATTATAGAGACTCAGCGTGCCTGACATTCCAGAAGAAAAGCCCATCAGACCGTCGTCCACGCGTAAGCGTGCATGACGATTTTCGGCGAGTTGATTACACTGCCCCACACCCAAACTGCTATCCGGGTCCACAACCATCAAAGTGTCAGGAGAACGCCCCACACCTTTGGGAACATAGTCCGACAGACGTCGTAATTCATAAAAACCAATTTGGCCCTTGGAGTTTGCAAAGACCACATTATCGCGATTCACTCGGTGAATGCGAACATCCTCTGACCAGTTGCCAGTGCAAAGCCCTAAATTGGATTTTTCCAAAACTTTGTTCTTATTTAAGTTTACGGCAACGATTTGTCCCAGATTGCTGCGAATAAAAGCCCAGTCTTTGTTTGTTTCCGCCAACTGAAACTCTTCTGCACCTGAATTCTTTAACAAACTAGCATGACGGGCATTAAGATCCCAATAAGGCTGTGCATCTTCGGCAAACCCCATTTTTCCAATGAGCCATCCATCTTTATTTTCAGTCAGACCCGCAATCATATACTGACCCTCTGGAGTGATATACAGATGGGTCAATAAACCCATCTTTTGATCTCCCACCTTGATTGGCCCGGAGTATTTAACCTGGCACTGTAAAGGCACGCCTGCACTCTTAGGCAAGTTCTCAAACAAGATTACAAACAGCAGAACCAACGACAAAAATATCGCCGAGAACACCGGAAATTTAATCAACAAAGGAATCTTTTTTACTTTATTCATCACAGTCACTTCTTAACCTTTGAGCACTGAAGCTTCACAACTTCCTTGTTTGAGCCCATAATGATGTCTTTAAAAATACATTTATCATCGACACGAATTTCATAAACACCCTTACCCAGAACCAGCGGGAAATTCGTCACGTGATTTCCCATCATGATGCCCCGGTTACCGAAGACATAGATGCCCTTCACCTGAGGATCCTCGACATAAGCGACACCGGCTTCCTCGATGGTATATTCGTATTCCGCATTCGGCACCACGAGGTAGTTATTCACGACTTTTTCATAAAAAGGATCTCGATAAAATCGGAAGTTCCATTTTCCTGGTGGCAATGACACAACGGTGTCACTATTAAAGCGTTTTACCACCTTACGGTTTTTATTCAGAAGTTCCACCTTCATCAGGCCGTCAATAAAGTTCGCTTTAAACTTGGCTTCACCCTTCACTTTCAAGGTAACCTTTTTATTTGGCGGGACTATAAATTCCTTAAAGCGATATTTTGGTTTCAAATTCACGACCGCATAATACCTGCCCGCAGGAACCTGAATCCCATAGGACGCCTGGAAACGACGATAGATTTCATTGGGAGTTTCAGCACGGAACAACATCACCGTGGCTTGCGGCTCCGGGCTGTCGACAAAAAGATTCTTATTGGGATTCAAGTCTTTATCTAGATCTTCGAACAATTTGTCCAATTGCTCTTCGTCGTCAGCCTGGTGAAGATCGCCGATACACTTTAGCTTTTGCAAAGTTTCCTGTTGTCCTTGCAGCCCAAATGCCACGACAAAGAACTTCAAATCCACATTCTTCTTTTTGAGCTCTTCAGAAAGTTTGCAGGGATCTTTGCCACAGGTTTCCTCCCCATCTGTAAATATCACCACGCGCTTAGGGCCGTCGTACATTTCCAAATCCTTGTAAGCATCTTTCATAGAATCATAAAGAGGTGTCATGCCCACTGGATCCATAGACTTTACCATTCCTTCGATAAGACCTAACTTGGCATTACCAGGTGGAATTGCCAAATAGTTATCCTTACAATCTTTTTTGCGACGTGAGCCAATGACTCGCATGCCACTGGAGGTTTTTTCTGTCCACTGAGATACTAGGTAGCGGGACAATAGTTTCTTCATCACAAAGATCTTGGTTTTCTTTGCCGTTAGAATTTGGCCCATCGATCCCGAGCTGTCGATAATGTATTCCACCAAAGGGGTCGGTACGCCATCCAGCTGGCCCAGATCCGCAGTTCCCTGTTCACTGACGGGAATCTTTGTTGGATCAAAATCAAATTTGTCCAATTCTTCGGCACCAAATGCCGAAGCTACAGAAAATCCCAATAAAAGAGTCAAGCAAATGGCTTTAATCATCATCTCGTCTTCATTAGTTTGCTAACAAAATCATCCAAACGGAGACCTAACATCACTTTAAGATACGACTGACTTTCACTGTAGGATTGCCCCACGGGAATGACGTAAGCTCCGTCGGATGCACTCTTTGTATCACCAGAGAAACTCATTTCTGCCTGGGATAAAGCATAACTCACATCCAGCGAATAACGTTTTAACCACGGAATAAACGGAACATAGAACAAGGCCGTTGCACCCACTTTAATTTCCATCATAGTGCCCGAGGAGGTGGCGCCGCGACTTACGGAACCATCGGTCACGTTATAACTCGGGAAATAGTTCAAATCGCAATAGACACGATTGAATTTCCAACCCATCCCTTTTTCCGTCTTATATAAATTGTCCGAGAAGAGATAATGAAAGTTCACTCCCAATCCCAAGCCGGAAGACTGTGAAGATAAAACATACTCATCTTCGTTCGTCGTAATAAATTTATTCCCGACGGAGATCAGCTTTAAGGTGGGACGTAGCTCTTTCCAAATCGGCAGCATACGATAGTGCAACGACATGCGCGTTTCTTCTGCCGTCGTGGGACGATCTTCCCGGTAATAAGATTTTACCGGAATTCCAGCACTGGAGGATTGATACTCGAACCCGTATCTCCACAGCATGTCGATATACCAAAGAAAATGCATCTCGGTAAATTTGAAGTCATAGACTTTGTATTGGTTCGCCTGATTGGGAGACTGACTTTCAAAATGCCCCTGATAAATTCCCATTTCAAAAATCATATACCCTGGCTCATAGGGATCTGCTTGCTCAACGATGGGAATATCTGGTGGCTGAGGGAAAAGAGGATCATCTGGCGGCGGTTTCAGTTTCGACAAACTGACAACCCAATCGCGAGCTTTAGGAATTTTGGAAATCGAAGGGCCTTCCATCACGACCAGAAGCTCATTGTTTTGAACGGTTTCAGCGCCTCCACGGGCTATCACCTCGACGTCATCGCCCTGAACACGCAGGACGACCACCAAATCACCCACGGCCACGCGATTGCTGCGAGCCAAAAAGACCACGTCGTCCATCACGCGACGCACGGGAACTGCATTCTTTTTGATGAAGTCGATGTTGATCCAGCTACTGGCCAAGGCCGGTTCGCTTAGGCAAAAAGACATCCATGTTGCCATCATTAAGATGATAAAAATCCTTTTCATTTATTTTGCTCTGAAAACCTTTCCTTTGCTTCGGCTGATCAATAAGATCTGCCCTGAATCGTAACTCGCAATACTTGAGATCGGCGCCTGTGCGGCACTGACGTAAACGTGATTGTCGTTAAGATCAATTGTGAAAACTTGGTTGGCGCCTTCCATCGTTCCGATCAACAGACGATCTGCCGCCCTTAAAACCAAACGTCGACCGGCACCAGGGACGTCAAATGCCGAAGCATTCAACTCGTTTACCCCGATATACTGCATACTACCCGTCGTAGGTGTTGAAGAACTGCCATCAGGGAATGTTACGACTCCGCCTGTACCACTTAACAGTGCATAGACGCGGTTGGTGATGGAATCATACACCACATCTGTCGGCTTACAGTCTTCATGCCCTACCACGCCATCAAATACAGGCAACGTTGCGACCAATGAAGGAGTTCCTCCACTGCGGGCTGCCGTCACACTGAAGACATAAATTTTGTGAGCAATAGACGGACTCGTCTGTTGGGTGGTCACATACAGGCGATCAATGGCCCGATTCAACGTCATACCTGTGATCTTTGAAGTTCCAAAACTGTACACCGTCTTAGGATTGTCTGGCGTCAAATAATCGTAATACAAAACATTCTGCGAATCGGAGGCATAGAAAGTATATGCCGAGTCCATCGAAGCCGTGATACGCGAATCTGAATAATAAGGACTTGTATAAAGCTGAGTGGGACAGTCACCGGAACATTTGTTGCTACCGCTCAGTGTGAGTGCGGTTAGATCTCCATTCAGGATATGCAAAGCTTCGGTCGTCAACCCAAAAGGCCCACCGCGTGCTACCTGCGATGTCATCAACATATCATAACCCGTCCCAACAGGGTTGATCGCCACGCGACGAGTGGAAGCACCTGTCAACCATGGCAATGACTCCGTAAAGTTCCATGGGGGGATCGTCACGGTACCATTTGGTTTAGCGACCACTCCATTCACACTCAACAAATCCCACAGAAAGTGCCTTGTAAAAGAACCCGATAGATAACTTCCGTAAATGATCAAATGATCCTGATAGCTCGTACCTTGTGAGATGCCATAAGGGATTTCACCACTCCACGTGACATTCAAAGGGGTCGTGGCTGGCAAACTCTCTGCTCGAGCTGCCGTTAAATCAAAAATCGATTCCCCCAGCAGATAAGTATTTTTAACTTTCACACTCCATGTGCGTGAAACGGTATAGTTACCATCTGTCACGTCCACTCGAACGGAGAATTCTCCTGCAGTTTTAGGTCCACTGCCGTCCACGTCAACTGAACCGTCCGTATCCAGTGGTTTGAAAATGTACGAAGGCCCTTCGTCGTATTTCAGTACATCATTCACATACCAACGATAGAACAAAGAATCATTGGTATTAGGATCCGTCGCATTCACCAAGAAGTTCAATGAAGCTTTTTCGGAAATCAAAACTGAATCTGAGGATGGAATGACAGAATTAATAACTGGCGGCTCCTCAAGAGGAGAGATCGCACTTTGAACCTTCAAATAAAAGTGCGCGGCATCCGTTTCCCCCGTAACAGAGTCACGAACCTGAACACGGACCAGGCTGCCCGCGCCGTTAGTCGACGTCAAATCTGTCGTATAGTTTGGAACCCAAGAAATAACTCCCGTTGTTGGATCAATACACATGCCATTTATTTCGCCACAGGCGCGAGGAGAATTTAAAAGTGAATACTCCAGTGGATTTTTCTGCGAGTTGTTCACCAGTACTTCATATCTAAATGGATATGACCCCATACTTGCTGCAGTCTGGGGCATGAAATGAACTGGAATATTGCTGACATCGACACGAGGACTGATCAAGAATACCGGCGCAACAACTGTGATTTGCAATGGGGCCGAACTGATCGCCCGACTCAAAATAGTTCCGTCACGATCTACATCCCCGTTGTCACTCACATTCAGCTCGGCAGAATAAATACCTATGTGACCACGTTGCGGACACCATTCCATTTGATATTTCTGACGAAGGACACCCGATACCAGCTCCGGTGCACCCACGGGACTGAATTTAGGAACCGCAAGATCGGTATTCAGAACACTACTGCTGTAACATGGACTCACTGTGCGATTTTTATCGTAGGAGCTATCAAATGCTACTAATTCAGAAGCAAATGTTGTCGTCGTAGCATGACAGATATAAGGATCAGAAGAACCCGAATCCAAAACTGCATTTTGCAATGGATTGCCATTACTATCACGGCAAATGGATAGCAACGTCGAGAATGTCCCTCCCTGAGGAATATAGGCGTCATTATCGTAAAGATAGAATTCCTTTTTCACATAAGTATCGGCAAAAACTCGAACCTGGTTGTCCGTCGCCATTTGGCCGATGGAAGGAATCTGATTTTTATTGATCACACGAATTTTGTAATAGCCATAAATCGTTTGCGTCAAATCGGGTGAGGACTTGGCGTCATAGATCTTCATCTTGACGACAAATCCCGCCGAACCAGAAAACTTTTTAGATTCCTGATCCGTAGGCGTCCAAGAAATTCTCGCCGTCGTCTTGCTGCCTGCCGTTGCTGTCAGGTCTACGACCTTATCCACGCTCACACTCAGCCCCGGAGGTCGCGTCACCCAGGTATTGGTTTTCAAATCATAAACCTGAGGATCCAATTCAAAATTGGTCGTCTTAAGTTCAATCCCTTTATTGGTATCTTTCGTATAAAGATTGTAGTAGCCCGCAACGCCTTCTTCGTAATCTCCCAGATAGACTGGATTCGAAGTGGATGCCCCCAAGCCGGCACTCAAGGTCGTAAAAGAGCTGTCTGTCAAAATAGACGGATGATTAATCTCATTTACCACAAGAGTAATATTAGTCGTCCACGAGGTGGCCGACGTCCACGTATCAGGGTTTCCTTTATTCATGATTTCATTGACTGTCAGTTTGAATGAAAATGTGCCTGACAAATCGGCCGTTACCGGGTGATAGCGCAAATAACATTTATTGGTGTTAAAATACTTACGCCCCGAAGATGGATGTGTCGATAGCAGATTCGAAGCGGAAGTCGGCACACACTTATTAGCGCAAGTGGTTCCCGCATTTCCCGCATCACGGCAAAGATCCCAAGTCCCCGTCGGTGCCGCTCCCGAGGCGGTGATGCTATAGGAATAAGTGTCGCGGCGATCATAGGGATACCAATAGTTGGTAATTCCATAAAGTGGACTCGGAACCTCAGAATAGTTATCTGAAACCTCGATTGCTCCGTTGGTCAACTCGACACCCTCGTAGGCTTGTATGACTGGATCAGTGATCAATTTAGACGGCACATTCAAATGAGTGTAGTTATAGGTCATGGTCCTATAGGCAGGATAACCAATATTATTGGTTCGACGAACCCAAACCCCCGTAACGGATGCGGTACCGGCATTCATAGTCACCACACTCATTGTCTCGTATAGGGTGCGATTGGCCGTCATGATTTTCGTGCCCACCGGTAAAGTAAAGGAGGTCGTTGTACTGGTGCGGGTAAAATTCACCAAGCCCTCCATATCAAAGGACGTAGGATTCGTAACTTTCAAGGTCGCGGCGGCGGCGGGCAAAGTGTCATAGAAGACATTGATCGTATTTGCTGCTGGCTTTTCACCATCCAATGCACGCACTGTAAACTTACGCGCCGTTGGCGTCACAAAATTCGGTTCAACAAATATGGATGTCAGATCATAGTTTGTAAGCTTGGAAACCGATTTTGCCGTGAAAGAAAATCCTGCCGGTTCACTGGGAGCCGGAGACACATAAGAAATGGCTAAAGCCGTGCCCGCTGGGAGCTCCGTATAAATTCGCCAAACTGGGACCGTCACAGACAGAGTTCCAATAGGCATCACAACGGCAGCGGGCACTTCAAACTTAACACTGTTCACAAATGTCGATCCCGAAGACTCCGCGGTCTTCACGATCGTACCGGCCGGGATGGTTAATGCCACCGTCGCCGTTGCGCGAGAGAATGTCACTGTCCCTTTCAGGTCTATGGCGGCGGAATTCGTAACGCTCAGGCCGGCAATAGGACTTTCGAATACCGTAATTTTCCCAGCAGGAACATCTGTGGTATCGGGCACGACCGGAACATAAAGCAACCAATCTTGGGGTTGCACAACAACGTCGTAATATGTTTTGAATTTCTGAATATATCCTGCGGTCGTCGAGGTTAGGACAGTTCCTTTTTTTATTGTCGTTGCAGCCGTCGGTCTGCCCGTCAATGCGCTGGAACGTTCGAATGTAACATAGCCAGCCCCTCCCCACCATTCGGTATCCCAACGACCACGAACACACAAAGTTCCTGAATTTTTACGATAGGTGGGCTCTGTCTGAGTGACATTTTGCTTTAACAACAGAGGCTGTGATGTTCCGCAATCGGCAAGAAGCTTTAAAAAGTCATAACTGGAGTTTGCGGCAAAACCAAAAGCTTCGACCCACAAAGATCCACCATCTTTGTCTGAACTTGTGAAATTTGTATTCGATCCTGCGGATACATAAGTCAAAGCAGCAGAGACGTCAGAGCCACCCAAACAAGGCTTGGTATTACGATCTTGAGATGTAAAATTCAAAGTGATCGCTGAAGCCACTCCCCCATGATTGTCTTTTGCGACAATGATGAAAGTGCCAGTTTTCACGGAGTGGGTTGGCTTCCAATCATAGATATAACGAAGACCGCCAGCAATGGGTGTCTCGGAAACCTTAGTCATATAGGACGCCAAAGTCCCCGAGGTCGCAATGGAGACAACATCTTCAGGGTTGGGCGTCGGTGTCACCAAATTATCTGGATCGACGATATCAAAATAGAAACGATACGGAGGCACACCGTCTGGAACTTCAAGAGCACAATAGTCGTACTCGTAGGGATCATTATAAACGACTTTTGCACCAGCCGTACCATCCACCAAATAGGGAGCTCGATTACTATCACCCACATTGAGGTTCAAAGTTGCAATTGTAATTCCTGAAGACTCATCCGTAAATGCCAAGGCCACCGTTGCTGATTTTTTTAAAGCATCTCTGTTTGTCGGCGTCCAACGCAACTCAATTTCATTAGCACCATCGATCTGGGCGGGGGCCGCAACTCCGTTAATAGTAATGGTGCTTGAATCAACTATGGGTTCTAAAGAGACTGAGACTTTCTCTTTATCTGGGTCCTGGTATCCTATTTTACAAACCCATTCCTTATTCTCGGCGGCATCTAAGGAGCAGGTATGGGAATACTCAGGACGACGATTCACATTAGTTACGAAAACATTCCAATTGATGCGTGTGACTTTACCACCGTCGGAAAAAATCACCGACATTTGATAGGGATCCACTCGCCCCTGCTCAAAATCAGGGATCCATTTTACGACACCGTCTTCACTGGCAACCGGTTTATTTTCAAAAGTCCAGGCATAGAATACTTCATCACCATCGGGATCGCGAGCGGCCGCTCTCATGAGCAACGTCGCCATTTCATTCACGCTTTGATCAACCAGTTTAGTCGTGGCCTTGTCGTCGACAAGAGGAGGACGATTGTCGATATTGAACGGAAACGGTTCGAAGGCAATATCACCATTGCTGTCAAAGTCGAACTTGATATTAAAATTTTTTAGAAATGTTAAGAACTGGGGATCACTCGACAAACCATTGCGCACAAAACGATATAAAAGGTCAGGACTAAAATCTGCGGCAATGCCGAACAAAGCCATGCGCTCTTTACGAAAGGCAATGACAGCATCAGTAATTTGCTTCACTTCTTCGTATCTATAGGAACTCAACGCGCGATCTGGATACGAGGACAAAAGTGAAAACACCAATGTCGAATCCATATCCACTTTATTTACCACATCTGGGAAAACAATCGCGTACCAAGGTGTGGAACGATACTCCATGACCACTTTAGCCACGGCGGATGACGTTAGGGTCAGATTTTTTGGCAAGATCTGACGAACCAATTCAGGCTTTATATCCGTCGTCATATCCATCAAATTGCGGGTCTTTTTCTCCGCTGGTAGATACTCTGCCAAATACAACGAATAGTGGTTTTCACCGACAACATTCACCGTACTCATATCCAGCTGAACCAATCCACCAGGTGGAATGATAATAGCGGATGACGAGCTTGTCTCTTCAAGACAGCCCCCCAGCGAAAGCACGGCAAGGAATATCAGCAAGTAACGTCCTATCACAAGACCCTTCCCCTTAAAAACTTTTAGAACAATAAGAAATACGTTCCGATGCGAACCCCCTGAACACTGCCCGCACCATTATAAAACTCTGTCGGCACCATCAAATCCATTGTGCCATCCCCGTTCACATCCCCTGTGGACGTATTAGAATAGAAATAACGTGGAGCTTGCGTGCTTGTATCTGCACGTTGAACGATATAAGGCTTCAAGTGCCCCGAGCTGTCGGCTACAACTGATGTATCCGGATAGTCCATCGTATGCAGACCTGTGGCTGATCCAAAGAACACTACACCGCGACCGAAGTTCGAGATTGAATTGACTTGATCGTCCCAGAAAGGAGCACCCAATACGACATCGTCGTAGCCGTCACCATTGAAGTCGCCTTTCTTTTTTCTGCCTGACATAATTTCATAGCCACTGAGATCACCCGAATTGGAGTCCCAGATATAGAAAGGCATGGGAGCTGGTTTCATATTCCCGGATGCTTGCGCACACTCTGCCATCGGCACGACACCACTAGCAACGATCACGTTGTCCGAAAATTTATATTGGGTGTTTAAATTTGAACCTAATGTTGTCCACATATCCGTTGCATTGTCGTTACCGCAAAGGGGACCATAAAAAATATAGCCCATGCCAGCAGAATCCAACCCACTCTTAGGAGATTCCGCCGAAGAAACGATCAGATCTTCATAACCATCATTGTTGACATCACCAGCGGAAGCCACCATCCATCCGAATTTGCGGTTCGTGCGATTGGATCCCAAATCGCCATTAATAATGGGCGGCATCAGTGAACGCACTTTACCAGCTCCATTTAAATTCAGACTGGTCACATTCAAACTTTGGAACAGATCATCACTTTGGCAAGCCCCACTCGTTGCCGTGCTGTTGTAATAAGATCTTTGATCTGCTGCCAGGATACCGCTCGCACTGCCCCGGAATAAGAAAATGCGACCAAATGTATTGCGCGGATCGGAGTCATAATAACAAGAAGCCTCTTCCCAATCTGGAGCCGACACCACAAGGTCGTCTATACCGTCATGGTCAAAGTCCATCACCGCAACACTTTTACCAAAGTGATGTAACAATCGGTCATATCCATGCGGCACGTTATCAATGAATGGATCATACAAAAACTGCATTTTACAGTTTTTCGTGGTCGTACCCGTGCAGGCTTTATTAGTGCCGGACTCCGAACCATAAGCATCCACCATGTAAGAGGTATTTGCCGACGCAAGATTATTGCCGACAGCAGGCTCCAGATCAGAAGCAGAATAGCCCTTCACTTTTGGGGTTTGCACACCGTTCGTCGATCCATAATAGATCCACATGCGACCACTTTCATAGGTCGGAGTACCACCCGTACATCCCGAGTCTGTCGCATCTGAACATTGCCAACCAGTTCCTGAAGTCCATCCCCCACTGGCATTACCGTCTGGAGGTTGAACACCAATATTATATCCGCCAGATTTATTCTGAATAAAGAAACCGTTCGCGTAAGGACTGCTGATCACCAAATCCGACAATCCGTCTCCGTTGAAATCACCGTGATAGATTAACTCACGACGGCTGACAGCCCCGTTCGTACCGCTCGCTGTGTTGGTTGGACTTTCTTGGAAAGCCCAGCGCTTCGTTACAATCTGAGGATCGCCGTACGCAGGCACCCACTGAGGATTGTTAACCGCTTGCAAGCCTGAACGCGAGCCATAATATACAACAACCTGACCGCCGCTTTGGATGGTTGCATCCACGAAAACAACGTCCGCGAATCCGTCACCATTTACATCGCCCGCATCAAAGGCACGATGAGCCCAAGTACTGCTCAAATTCGTAGGCTGAGAAATCAGCTGTGGCAAGGCGATATCGTCCATGGTGATCCCTTGTGCCGGCGTCGTCGCTGGATAACAAGAATCATCGTTCGTGCTGGAGTCTTTAAAAATCTTCGTCTTATTTGCCAAGCAATAGTCAGTTGTAACCAAACCAATCTTTGAGCCAAAGAAAATCACCGCTTCTGTCGTATAAGCCGTCGTATTTTTCGATGGACGAGTGATCTTGGCAACCGCATCGGCATAACCATCACGATTAATGTCGCCAACGATACGAATACTGTCATACCCAAATAGCTGCGGACTCCCCAAAGTATCGTAAATCGCAAATGAGGGTACGGAGTTTACTGATGGCAATGCTTGGCCACTACTGTTGAAGCCGTAAATACCTCCACCACCATTTTTGGATGTTTTGTCTAAGTAAGTTCCAGCCGCGACGTCATTCAACGGACGAACGCCGGTGAAATCGCCATCAAAGTTCCCCACAGCAACTGAGCGGCCCATATAATCAAAAGCCTGCGCTCCGGAATTATAGAATTTCAAAAAGTTCGTCGTAAGACCTGCTCCCGCCAAACTTGTAAAAGCGTATACCGCACCAGAGTTCGCACCTTTGGTATTATCGCCGACGGCACCCACGATAATGTCCTTCAGACCGTCACCCGTCACATCGCCGACGGCAATACCCTCTGGATGCATTCCCAGATTATAGTAGGCTCCAATTGAATTACTGCGAATCAACGTCGGTGCACACTGCTCACGAACCACAGCATTGTCCGTTGTGAACGCCGCACACTGAGCAAGTCCATCATTCCAATCCAAATCTTTATTGGTAGGAGACACCGGATCGATTTGATAGAAGTCATTGTATTCATAGCGTCTGTAGGGATTTCCGTAGTACACCCACAAAGCGCCCGTGTTTGTATTGGCGTAATTCGAGAAATAACCTGTTCCTACGACAGCTTCAGCATACCCGTCCCCATTTGTATCGGAAGGACTGGTGATCACTGCATTATTGCTATCATAGTGTGATGGATCTCCGACCAACGCAACGGAAGTACCGAAGCCCAAGTTCTTCAATTTATTCCCACCACTTGTTTTATATCCACTGCGCGGAAATAAAATTCTGACACTGGCTGAATTCACCAGGCAAGAATAGTGTTCGCCAGGGTTACTCATCTTTCGGCCACTGCAGCCCCAGAAAGCATTGCGCGATGGGCTTTCCTGAACGCCGGGCGCCGGTGGTGTATCTGCCCCACGACCGAAATACAAGAAAGCGGCCCCAACTCCATCACCCACATTGGCCGTGGTAGCTGCATTTGTTGGTAAGCCATAATAATGGGCTGATCCATCCGCGTTGCTCGTAAATCCTCCCCAACCACCGTTGGTGAAACCAAAAGAAGCACATTCGCCACTACCGGGATTGCAGGCCCCAATAAGTTTTAGTTTTGATAAACTGGTAATTTGCGGATAACGATCGCCAGGAGCTCCGACAATCATGTCAGAGCCACCCACCAATTTATCCAAGGTATTGCGAATGCGGTACTTACCGTCGACATCAGCACCACCCGCAACAGAGTATCCGAACAACTGACCTTCATGCGGAGTTGGCGAGAAAATCTTTAAGAAACGGAATTTTACGGATGAATCTGAGGTTGGAGTCTCGTATCCCAAGCCACTCTTAGATCCAAAGAACATAGCAACGTAACCCGTTTTTATAACCATCTTTGCTGTACCGGATGCATTCGAATCAGCAACACCATCCCAAGGCGCCGTTGGTGCCCCCACCGCAATGTCATCGTATCCGTCAGCATTAAAGTCTCCGACAAAAGAAACTGAAAAACCAAACTGTGGATCATCGGCATTCATCATAGAACTTGGATTTATGTAGGCACTTGGCAAGATTGCCATGTTCGGCCATAGCATCACTGCGGAGCACGTCGCATTTTCGACCAAGCCATTACAAGTTTCGACGTTTTGCTGCATATCTTTGATACGTGAAGGAGCCGTCAAACCTTTGGAGCTTCCGAAAAAGACAAAAGCAGCCCCGTCGTAAGTTTTATCCCCTGATGATGTTTTCGGAGTATTATAACCAGGGGCACCCACCAACAAATCTTGGCAGGCATTCCCAAGCAATGTATCACCATTTAAATTTCCGCTGCCGGAAAGGGACTTACCAAAGCGCGAATAATCGGTCAGATCTTCGAAGGTCAATAGTTGTGGATCAGAACCTGGATTCGCCGGATTGCGACTTGGAGCACCCGTGGTATTCAATTTGTAAACACCCGTCGCAGGGTTTCTTACAGAATAATAAATATAAACTGCGCCCGCTTTTGGCGTTGTCACACCAGCAGAAGTCACCGACACACTTGGCAATCCGATCGCCAGATCAGGATAACCATCGCAGTTGAAATCGCCTGTCGTCATGGCTTCACCCATAAAGGCCACACCCGAATCCACTGCTTTGATAGGAGGGATCGCATTCAATCCCAAAATGCCTTTAATATATGTACTGAGCTTATCGAAAATCAGAGTTTCAGTTTTGCCAGCGGCAGTATAGCTGACTTGCAAAGAGAGGTTTTCAACTTTGCCATTCGTCACACCTGAACCCGGAGAAAAGACAATCGTCCCAACGCCCGTTAAGGGATCTGAAATCGGTAATGAACCCAAATACATACGGGACACATAGTTTTCATTTTTATAAGTCGAGTTAACCACCGGTGACACTTTGACGAAGGGAAGTGAACCGATAGAAATCGGACTGAGTTCATACGTGGGCGTCGGGAATGAGGAATTTGTGCTGATATTTACGGATTTGGTTGGACGCTCGTATGTTTCATCCAAGTACTTCACCTGTACGACAAAGTGATAGCGCGTGGAACCTTCCATACCCCGGAATGTGTATTTAGTATCGTAAGCCGTGTAATCGACCGCAGTCCAATTGCTCGTATTGCTCGCCGTTGGATCTTCATATTTTTTCAGATAGATCTGATAAGATGCAACCTTGGGAGCATAAGTCCAAGACAAAACCAAATTCCCGTCAGAGTCTTTGATGACTTTATCAACGCCACCGAATGGTTTGAGCGTGGTCACCGCAATTTCTTTATTTCCACCAATACTCAAAGTCCCATCGGTTGCAACGACTTTGAAAGTGTAAGCTGTATTAGGGTTCAAATTGCGAATGATCGCCTCGGACCGAGGAGTTTCCGCAACGGCGGTACTGGAGGTGTTATTATAAACTTGATAATTTTTATAACGATCGTGCAAATTCCAATAGACACGCACAGCTGTCGGAGACAACGGTTCAACGCCTGCGATACCGGAGAAGTCTTTTAAAACACTGCCCGTTTCAACTTTTTCTGTGCAGGACAGTGTCGTGAATAAAACAGATCCCAACAGGGCCCATTTGATCAACTTAGTAAAGGACATACACGACTCCCGTTGCAAATGCTTTTCCAGAGGGATGACTGCGGCCCGGAGCCCCTAACAAAACATCAGGAATTCCATCACCGTTGATATCACCTGCCGGTGAACTCGAAATATATGTAAACTCAGAGGCCTCACGATTTGGCAGATACAAAAGCGTCGGCTCGCAGACTGGTGTCGTTCCACCGTAACAACGAGGTGTTGTCGTCGGAGCTGAATCAATTTTCAGACCATATTCGCCGCCATAGAAAACAACGAAAGCTCCCGTGTTCGCTAAGACAGTATCCAGATCATAGTTTCGGCCCGGAACATTGACGATGATGTCAGCATAACCGTCGGCATTGATATCGCCGACGGCCGCAATCCCCGCCCCAAAATGATCTGTTGTAGAACCTTGGAATAATGTCGGAGAAGAACGTTGTGGTTTTAGATCCATATTTCCGACATTCACAGTGTTGATCGGCAAAGCACCCGTGCCGAAATAAGTTGTCGAGTTGATATCCGTCGCACCCTTGAAGGCCATGACCGTACCTACCGCACCACCAAAGAAAGTGTAAACTGTTGCATTCACCGAGGCCGTCGGAGTGCGAGGTGCCGAGACAACCAGATCGCTCACGCCATCTTTATTAATGTCACCCGGAGCGATCACACTGTAACCAAAGCCTTCACCGGTTGTAGAACCTTGAAGTTTTTGAACAGGAGTATAAGCCAATCCTCGGTTTGTGCCTTTGTACAAGTACGCGCGGCCCGTATAGGTCGAATACCCCGGATCGCCGACCACAAGCTCGTCATAAATTTCTCCAGACTGCGTTTCCAAAGATTTGATGGCGGCCGTGCTCCAACCAAAGCGAACCCCACCCACACCTTCGTTCGATAACAACATCTGAACTTTACAAACAGCGGGGACCGTTACGGTGCATGGATTTTCAATCACGATGTCTGCCGCATTGCCGTTGGAATCGCTTAACAGAGTTTTACCATTCGTACGATTTGTTTGCGGACCATCTTTTGAGCCATAAAAAACAAAGACACGACCGTAGTTCGCAGTCGTATAGAGCAATGAACCCACACGAACATCCGTCGATGGAAGATCTGCAGAGTCAGTGGCTACCGTAAAATCACCATAACCGTCGCCATTAAAGTCACCATATGTCACCGCCCGATTTCTAGGATTGAAATCAGAGAATCCCAATTCACTAGGCACAATATTAGCCGCGGTACGTTTCGTCCCCCCCGAATAGTGAAAATAGACAGCACTGGAATCCGCCAGGGCAAAGCTCATTGGATTCTGTCCTACAGGGGAAACTGAAGGCGTCGAGCTTGCAACCAAACCACTCGATGAACCATAGTAAATGTATGAAGATCTGTTACCGATCACCATCAAGTCATCGTAGCCATCACCATTCACACTGCCTATACGATAGAACTCCCCACCCAAGCCTGAATCTAAATCCACAACTAATTTCAACGGGGCCAAATCCGTCGCCGGATTTCTCGACGGCTCAGGGGTTAGAACCAATCCCGCGGCGCTGCCGTAATAAATCACAACTTCAACCGTATTGCCGACAGAGATTTGGGTAACGACATCCTGATATCCATCACCATTAAAGTCCCCAGCCACCTTCGCACGCTCATAGTGATAGTTTAGCTCTTTACTGAAGTTCACATTGATCGTTTGATCAGCCTTCGTCACAGAAGATGCGAAGTTACCGGTGGAATTAAAAATAAATGCGCCGCCATTATAATAGACGGGCGAAGACATAAATGGAGCGCCCACGATTAAATCACCTGAGCCATCACCATTAAAATCAGCTCCGGCAGCCCCACCCAAACCGAAGTTTGAGTTTGCGGTGAGGTCCCGCGGATAAATAACAGAGGCACCAAATGGATTCACGCCACCGCTGTACCAAGTACAGTTGGTCGAACAAACCGTGTTGTCATTATCTGACAAGCGAGGTGTATCTATACGGGTAGTGCCTTCATAACCCAGAGTGGAAACATCCGGCTTATATAAATATATTACACCACTGCCAGCGATTGTTGAACTGCCCGTCGAAGCTGTCGTGGAACGATATGGAGCTGAAATCGCTAGCGATGGCATCGCGCGTGAAATGGTCTCGATATCGGCAACAGTCCCCATCGAATAGCCGAATTGAACATAGGACTCAGGAGGATTCGTATGCAACACCTGATTTTCACAATGCTTCAAAGCTCCCGTGGTTACATTCGTATTGCGGGAATCGCAAGCCACACGATTGATAGCAGTAATACTTTGTTGAGGATCCAAAATCCCCACGATGCCGCCCGTAGCATAGTCATTCGATCGCGGTGTCACGTAGTATCCGAACACCACCCCGGCATTGGTCATGCCGCTTACGGTGGAGGTAGGAGCGCCGACAAAGACAGCCCCATTTAAATTCGGAACATTGTTGGTCGCACCAATAATGTTAGTCAGAGGATAACCATTCTGATTCGGAACACCGAGAATGCTGGAACCATAGCCTTGCACAGTGATATAGTTAGCTTCTGAATTTGCACTCAGATCTGGATAAGATTCCTGACACGTCCATGACAAGATCTTTTGTAGATCCGCAGCGCCACTCGCAATCGTAGGCATCACACCTTTACAAGCAAGGATCGATCCTCGCCCGGAAGAACGACCTGGTACACCGATCACCAAGTCATCACACTTGGTGAAGTCATAGCCTTTATTTTTAGGAGCTGGAGACGTTTCTCCCGCATAATTCGTTTGTCTGAATTTATAGGTAGCATTGTTTTCACAGACACGGGAATTATAAGCCGTCCCCAAAGCTTTGGCGAAGTCTTCGGTGAAACTTTTCCCGGCGAAGGTTCCATCCGCTGCGATCAAAGAAGTTAGACCAATACTTTCCGCATCAATGACGGGGAAGGACTTTGTCGATGTAACCGGAAAAAGTCCCATGCGATCGCCACGGAGAACCGTTACCTGGCGTTTATAATTTGGAGTAACGTAAGTCGTCACGCCAATCGCCAAATCATCAAAGCCATCATTATTAAAATCACCGAATGAAATAGACGTAGTCGCAACTGTCGTGTCGTCATAGATTTTTACTGGACGGCATTTAAATGAGGTCGGATCACAAGTCGTTTCATTCACTCCGTACGAAATACCACCCGAACCCGTCACCAAACCTCGAGTCGGATCACCGAAGGCGACAAATACTTGACCCTGGCTGGTCATCATTGCCAAGTCATCACAGCGATAGATCTTTTTAACCTTAGAAATATCTGAAACACCCGAGGCCGGAGTAAATAAATTGTCACAAAGGCCCACCTTGTTTGCCTTCGAGTCACTTAAATCGGTGTAGCGACTGAAACAGTCACCATTGATATTTCCAACTGCAAGGGCCTGCCCCAAGCGTGTTCCAGTTGGCAATCCCGGATAATAAACAAGTTGCGGATCAGGATAAGCGGCATCTGCACTTGGCGCTGGTGTTGTCTTGAGTGTCGGGCCAGGATCGATCAGATTTCCCTGAGCATCATAGTACGGGGGAGCATCGTATCCATAATATATGACAACGGCACCGGTGGAGTCCTCGTGCTTGTCCCCGACGTATGCCGTTGCCCGGGGTGCACTTACGGCGACATCCATCAAGCCGTCACAGTTAAAATCGCCAACAGCCACTTGAGATCCCAGCTCCTGCATGCCAAGACCACCATTCACCAGGCGTGGATACAGCGGAACAGGTGCCGACACTCCCTCAAGTGAGCGAATCAAAGGCTTTTTAATTTTTCCAGCACCTTCAATTAAAACGCTGACAATCGTACTAGCTCCAGTGGTGGAAGTTACTTTCGCATACATGTCTTTTTGCCCGGGAGAGATCGGCACGATCGAACGAAAATAGTCATTTCCGTTAACGATCGCCCAGCGAATATCTGTCGCCCGTTCAAAAATTTCTGTTGTATAAGTCGAATCACCACCCTCGGTCCAAAACCAAGGAAAATTTCCAACGACTGCCATTTGCATTTTAACTGTTGGTAGATTTGCTAATTGAGATTGCACCAAAACACAGGGGGCTTTCGAATTGATATAGGTCTCTGACATATTGGCAGGCTCGAAAGTGCCGTCTTGATAGTAAGCCATCACCCAAAAACAATACTTGGTTCCGCTTGGCAAATTAGTCACGGATCCCACACTTTTATTGATGATCGTTGCTGCTGGATTTGTTAAATCCCAGACTTCGCTCTCTTTTTTGGTATATATTTTATAGGTGACTCCTTCGCCATTTTTGACCCAGCTGACCTCCACCGACCCATTGGTTTGTGCCGTCAAACCTGAAGCTGGAACGCCACCGAAAGAGCTCATTGTTTTCACTGAAAGGGACTTATCGTACCCAATTTCAGTTCCATCCGTAGCACTCACTCCGGTAACGGAGAAATCATAGAACGTATCCATAGCCAAAGGAGAAATTGTCGTCGTCGCAAATGTTTCAACTTTATCCGGGGCATTAAATCCTTTGCGATAGACACGATATTCCCTGAAACGTGCTTGGAGAGACCATGACAGCTTCACGGACGTTGGCGAGATCGCGACAGCTTCCTGCACACCTTCAAACTTTGAAGGAATGGATGTCCCCTGTAATCCAGCGTTGTTGCAAGAAGACAAGATGAAGCCAAATATGATTAGCGACGAACAAGAAAGGAGGTGTCTCATGACATTCAGTTTATAATTGCGAGAAAATTATTGGAAATCTTGAGACTTGAGAGCCCTCTATTGGTACAGGTGGCTTGATTCGAACATAAATTCGGCCGAAAACAGCGCGAGCTTGATTGTATTGAATATCAGCCGCGATTTTGCACGTTGCACGTGCAAAAAATAATGCATTCGCCAAACTCCACCGAACAATACCGAACACTTTCAAATGTCGCCGTACCTCGATGGGGTCGTAACGTGATCGCAATGAAGTGAAATCACCGCCACAAAATGAAATTATATGTGCATGAAAAAAAACATTCTCTTGGCTATTGCCTCGCTTGTTGTATTGGGAATTGCTGGAGTCCTTCTGACTCAATCAACCGACACCGCCGAAGAAAATCTGGGACGTCCTCTGGGAGTACTGCGCGAATTAAAAAAAGAAGTTCGCTATAAATACACTCGCACCTTTTTCTGGAAAGATGCTCACGAGGGACGTAAGGTTTACGATGGTTCGCAGATCTTCGTCGGTCCCAAATCATCTGCGCTCCTGGTTTTCGCCGAAAATCGTAAAATTCGTCTGAACGAAGAAACTCTGCTGCGCCTTTCGCAAGTGGAACAAAACCCTGCACTGATTGCTTTGCAAATCAATGACGGCGGATTCAATCTGAAAAGCGGCAAAGGCCCCATGGATCCTTTGGTTCTTAACTTGGATGACGGCCAATTCAAAATCATCTCCAAAGACGCCTATGATATATATGTTAAAAAATCTGACAAAAAATTGGCCCTCTCTGTCGCAATTGGAAATCTAACTTTGCAAAACGTAAGTGGAAAAACTGAGGTTGCAACCGGAACATCCATCACCATTGAAACAGGGACGAGCACAGAGAATGGAACTTCCAGCAAACAAATCATAGCAAAAGAAGTTTCCCCGATAGCGTTCAATTTACTCGCACCCTATGATGGTGAGATCGTCCGCGAACAAACTCAGCCCGTATTTTTTAAATGGGAAGCCGACGGCGCGACAGCACTTCACCTTCAATATTGTTCACAGCCTGATTTTGCGGAAAACATTGTTGATATCGACGTGACTTCCCAGCAGTTTTTTCCAATTCCTTTAAATACACTTAAAGGAGATGTCTTTTGGCGCCTGGTTGCTCATAAAGACGGAGTGCCGGTCTATTCGCGGTCCTCATTTTTTAAAGTAGGTCAAGTGGACACAATTCACCTGCAGCTCTCGGCACCGAATTACGTTCGCAAAGGAGTTTGGAAAGTTCAGGCCATGATCGCAGAGGACGACAGCTCAAATTTCGATTTTCAAGTCAGTAAATCTGAAAACTATGCAACTTTGCAGGATGCATTTTTAGGTAAGTCCCCCTTCACGTCCCTGCTGGATTCTCCAGGAGACTATTTTATCAGAGCCCGCAAGAATTTCGGCAATGGCCTGTTCTCTGCGTGGTCTGCCTCAAAAAAAGTGACCATTCGTGAATCCCTAAAATCTCCAGTGATTGAGTTCACTGACAGAACCGAAGATCGCGTCGGCAATGTGATTTCAGAAATCAAATGGTCGGAAGTTCCCGCAGCGAAACAATATATAGTTCAAGCTTCAAATGCAGCGTCGTTCAATGCCGTTCTTTCTCAAAAAACTGTGACGACCATTGAATCCGCTGTTCAACACAGCAGTCCCCGCAAGGTTTACTACCGGGTTATAGCCGTTTCCGAAGAAGGAGAAAATTCCGCACCTTCGAACTTGCTGGTTTCGGAGGGTTCCTCTCGCCTGCAGGAAGAAGAACAAAAACACCTAGCTATGGAGCAGTCTGAAAAAGGCAAAAACAAACAAACACCAAAGCCGGTCATAAAATCACCCAATGAATTCAATTCGATGCTTTTACTTCCGTTTGATGGTTCCGTCTTTTATACAAACGACAGCATACGCTTTGAGTGGGAACCCTTCTTTAAAAAACCCACCGTCGAGATATCTTATGTTTCAGATTTCTCTCAAGATGTGATCAGAATTATAGCGGAAAAAGAAAACTTCACCAAAATCAGACCCATGGAGCGTGTGGGAAAATATTATTGGCGCTTATCGTTTGAACACGCTCCAGGACAAACCGAATACAGTAAAACTCAATCTTTTACCGTCAGCGCCGCCCTTTCCACTCAAATCGAAAAGCTAGCTCTAAAGTTCATAGAAAGAAATAAATGGAACTTAAGCCTGCAAATCAAAGACGCAAAGCCAGAAGAAACATTTGTTATGCAGGCAAGCTTGGATTCAACCTTTGCCAAGGTTGAGCACGAACAAACGGGCCGTGTCAGGGATGTTATCGCCCTTTCAAAACCGGGAACGTATTATGTGCGAGCTCGTCGTGCGAAGGGAGTTTCACAAATTCAAGGGTGGTCGAATGTGATGACTCAGATTCTGCGACCACCATTGACCGCTCCTTTACTTAAGGCTCCTCAAGAAGCCTTGGCCGGTGCGGACCTTGCCAAAGTTCATCTGGGCTGGAGTGACGTAAAGTACGCGGCTCAATATATCGTGGAATTGAATAACACCAACACTTTTGGTTCCGTTTTAAGGAGCTACCGAGTTCCCGAAAACAACTACGACCTTCTGCACTCCCAGCGGGATGCTTCCTATATTCGTATCCTCGCTCAATCTGCGGAGGGTGAACTTTCACCCCCATCGAATATCGTCAAAGTTAAGGGCCTCCTCCCGGGGCCCAATATCGAAAAATACGAAATTATGTATGCTAACCTGGATTCGAAAGACAGTATCGATCAGTTGCATATTTTATGGACTCACCGAAAGAATGCATTGAAATATGTCATCGAGGTGTCCAGAACCGAAAAATTCGAACAGGTTCAACGATTCGAAACCAAAAATATCGAGTTCTTCACTCCGGTCAAAGAGATCGGCTGGTATTACTTCAAAGTAACCCCGATTTCTGCCATGACCGACTACTTTTTTGCTCCCACAACGGTTTTTGCAGTCGAATACAAAAAAGTTGAAAGCCTGCAATTAGTAACGGTGGAAGAGCCCGTAAATGGAGCAAAGTTTCCATACAACAATGGCAAATACTCTGTGAGCTTCAAGTGGGGACAAACTCTGGGAGCAGGTTGGTATGACTTCGAGATATCACAGAATTCTGATTTCAAAGAAAGTAAACTATTTAAGGTCGAAGCCCGACAATATAGATTGCCTCTGCAGCTAAAAGATGGCACTTGGTATTATAGGCTTCGTGGAAGAAACCCTAATCAAGCATCTCCATGGAGTCCGACAAAGACTTTTACTTTGCTAAAATAATAAGCAGAGAATGGAGCCAGCATGAGCGTATCAACAGCGAAGTCTATGATTCTAAAAGCACAGGACAACATCGATATCGCCCAAAAAAGCATGGGTGACGAAAGCCAACACGACATCGTCGGCTACAACTTGGCTCAAGCTTGTGAATTGTACCTAAAAGCCATGATGTCTTTGCGTGAACTTGATTTCCCAGAAGGTGACGACAGTCATGACCTGGATTTCTTGATGACGACTTTAGAAGAAGAAGGGTTCGCTGAGATTTCTTCCCACGCTGACGTAATTGAATTAACTCAATACAACAACCCGAGCGCCCATGTCCGTAAAGACGAGCGCTTGGATCTAGATGAATATTTGGGTTACGTTAATGACCTGAAGAAACTTGTGGGCGAGCAGTTGAAGCTTTATTAGCAAACGGATTGCCAATTGGTTTTGCAACAGACTTCTCGATGACAGTGCTCGTGTAAGGCAAACGCTCCAATGTCCCCAGGAAAGGCATCTTAGGATCGATGCCTGCACGTTCGATTTTTTCTTTTACCTTCCAGTGAACGGCAGCAACATCAAAAGCCTCATTTGATCTTCTGAAGAAAACTCTCGCGATATATTTTCGTTTTAGATTTTTAAAGTCAAAAACACTGCAAATTCCGTATAAGCCGCCACTGTCATAGGCGGATGCCGCATCCCCAGTTACCTCGCTACATGTCCTAAGTTGAATTGATTTTTCCTTTTTCAGATCGGCTAAGAACTCCAAAGCTGGAAGACAACTCTCCTCGGACTCCCCGCCCTTTACAAAACACTCTTTATCAGCGAACGCAAAGAAGCTCTCTCTAAAAAAAGAATCACGTAATGAACCATTTGTAAGCACTGACTTAAGCAAGTCAGCATGCATTGCCTCAGTGGATGTCGTCACCGTCTCGCCAGTTCTATTAACAACATCGGCAGAAACTTGGTTATCCAATCCTTGTTCTGAAAACTCCAAATCTGGTGCTTGAGTTATTTTTCTATAAACATCGGAATAGGTTTCGCAATCCAAACCGTAATCAAGCTTGTTCTCATCAACCGAAAGACTGAATTGAACTATTTTGCGCACCTGATTGTTCATTTTCTTATAGGCATTCGAACTCATCACACGGATCATTTCACTTTCCGAATAAGTGCCCTGTTTAATTCGATAAAGAACTAAAGGCAGCTCTGTATATAAATCCGTATGTCGGGCCACCGAGAAGGATGTGGCAGCACCTGCAGCCGATGCACGCATACGCTGCTCCATCTTATCCAACTCCGCCTTCCATCTTGGGAAACCATTCGGGAAACTTCCCGCTTTCAAAGCCTGATCTATTTCTGCGTTCAGGGCTGCAATGGCTCCAAGCACATCTTCCTTTGAAGCTCCTACAAGGCCTACTGCTTTTAATAGCCGCTCTTCCAACTCATAATTCATCTGTAAAGCAAGTTCGGCAGCGGATTTCAACTCATCCTTGCCTCGGGCAACTTCATCTGCCATGGGGTTTAAAATCGCCAGTTTCACAGTTCTATTTTTGGTGGGAATGTTCAGAGCGACGATCTCACGAGACAGATTTTCCAGCCCACGATGAGAGGCGCTCGTTTTGCCCGTAATAGAGTTTTGATTAAAATCCATAGGAACTGGATCCAAAGTATCCACAATAAACTGATCTGTAATTAAACCCAATATATCACCAGGTTCCGGCTTAAAAGATGTCGTGACACTTTGGAACGGGGGCAATGAATAGTTGGAGGATTTCAAAGAAGGAATAACAATTCGCTGAATTCCCTTATCATCTTTATATTGATATAGCTTTATAAACGAGCCGCGAACACCAGCGGAGCCGTTGCAATTCTTATAACCTTTTGGCGATTCAGGCAATGCATACGCCAATTGAGGGTCTTTCGAAGGAACCCAACCTGGAAACAAAGGTGGCATTCCTTCGGCTGATAGCAATTGGCCCACTTTATATCGAGCATAATCAGAATTTGTGAAGCCAGCCTCGCGGGCTCTTTTGAAAAAATATTCGTGAGCTAATAATGCCGCTTTATTAAATTGATCAAGTTTCAACCAAAGACTTTTATCTACATACAAAGTTCCATCTTCGACGATACCCGCTGATTCATCCCAATAGGCGATTTGCACAATATGGCAACCTTTTGGCAACGCCAATGGGGAGTTGGCATCTTTGCTTGGATAGAGTGATGCTTGATCCGGCACAAATGAAATTTTTTGCGAAAAATCCGTCCAATACTTCGCATACCCAATTTCGATGTCACGTAAAGCGGGCCCATAGTAACGCTTCAATGCCGCAAGGATAAAGTTTACTGTCGCCTCATCTACCTTTTCAGTTCCTGCAGGACCAAGCCCTTGAGTTACCATCGTACGACGGTAATTGTATTGCGCTTCATACACATCACGAACCATCAATTTCCCGCGGAGATTTGTATCCGCCGTCTCGGCCGAGCACAGCACACCCTGTCCGCCACCACCGTCGCCAGTACCGCCCCCACCCCAACCGTCTGGGTCTGAGGTTCGTGTATTGCCACTGGCCTGGGAAGAAGGAGGCGGAGCTTGATTGATGGTTGTACTGCTGCCACCAGTGCAGGCTGTCTGAATCAAAAGCATTGCTGCGATGAAAAGGCGCAAAATGTCGCCCAAGTGTTTAGGGATTAACACTAAATAGGAATTAATACGACTTGGGAAACTTTTTGTATCCATACCCAGAGGTATTACAAAGTCTGTTCCAGCAAAAACAAAAAAGGCCGTCTCATTATGAGACAGCCTTTAAATGTAACCAGATATTTAATTAGTTCGTTGCAGATGCGTAGATAATAGAGCCACCTTTAATAGTGTCGATCACCTTAGTTCTGATGCTCATGGATACTGCCGGGCAGCCCCAGCTACGGCCTTGAGTAACATTGGCTTCAGACACATAGTCTGCGCCATGCACAACTACGGCTCTGGCGCGGGCATTGCTGTTTGATGAAGACAAGCCGTCCAAGCGCAAAGAGTATCCGTGAGAGCCCGAGTAAGTTTCAGCTGTTTTATAGATCCCTACCGAGCTGGCGTTAGATCCAGAAACGTTACTGAAAGAATTCGCGTAACCGTCATGATCAGGGTCAGAGCCTTTACCATGAGCCACTCGTACACTCCATACCTCACCCGTTTTCATATTGATAATATGAAAACGTTGTTTTCCCGAATATTTGCTGAAATCTAGTACAGACAAAACGTCGGTGTTTTTGACTTTGGCTAAATTCTTGTGGTAATAAAGGATCGCATTTTTCAACATCGTCTGATTGATCGTTTTACCAGTATCAACATATGAGTACTTTGCGATGATTTGAGCATCTGTCAACGTGCCGCTAGAAGTGCCACCCGATGAAGAATCAGTGCCTGAGCCTGTACTTGGTGCTTCCACCTCTGCTGGGGGAACTGCCTGAGCTGTGTCGCCGGCTGATTGTTCTGTGTCTGGATCGTCAGGTAAAACTGTAGAAGAGCTTTCGAAACCGCCTTTTGCACAGGCTGCCATTAGGAAAGTGACGGATAGTAATGCCAGAACATTCTTTGTTTTTTTGAATGTCATTTAAACCTCCGTGTTGGTTACACAGAGGTCTTCGGTGCGCTCATATTAGGACTTTAAAGATTTTTTTTGTGTCGCTATTTTCTACACGAGACTTTAGGGAAGTGTCGGAGTGATTTTCATTTAATCACAAACTGAAGTGCTGCCGGAAGGCGTGCATCCGAGTGCTTTTTGCATCTCAGGCTGCGCGAACAAAATTTTGTCAACACGACGGGAAATCTTAGGGTGTGGAACTTTCGTAGTATCCGCATAATCATCAGGATGCAGGAGTTGTTCTTTATAATCCGCGAACTGAGGGCAGTCATTTTTTAACGCCGCTTCGATACGGTTGATCGCAGCGACTTTGACGCTTTCACACTCAGAAGCTGCCGATGTGAGCTGCGCTTCAAACGCATAGGTCTTTGCCGCCGCAGGATCTTTAATTTCAGCAACTTTCTGAGCTAAAACTTTGGCAGACACCCAGTCAGCAAAGCCCTCTTGCATGTCTGCATTTCGTGAGAAATTTCGGCAGTAACGATACTTATCGAAATTCTGATCAACGACTTTGCGACGCTTGTCGTACTCTGCCTTTACCTCTGCTGACAAAGGGCCCAGGGATTTAGCATAATCTTTTTCTTCTTTGGTAATTGCATCTTTGATTTGCTGTTTAGAGTAATTCTTTGCACCCATGGAATCAGGTTTACTTAAGCAGCTTATAACTTCGGTAAAAGGATTTTTGCCGACCGCTACGGAATCGCCGGCAATTTCAGAATAAGCGTTGCACGGGTCAACGGCATGACCAATCTCATGCGAGAAAACTGAAAATATAGAAGCGTCTGGCATTCCCAGCATTTGCGGGCAGACCACGACAGTATTAGTGGTGGAATCATAACTGGCGCCCGGATAACCACATTCTCTTTCCAGCTCTCGCTTATCCGTAAACACGGGGCTTATCATCTTGATCGCTTTAATGCGTTTGATTTCCTGATCGATCTCTTTGGAGTTGCCGGCATTCTTTCTTGATTCCAGAAGATTTACGACCCGTGCCTGGGCATCCGCGAAAACTTTCTGCGTGCGTGCCAGCTCTGATTTATAGCGAGGATCCGATTTTTTAAGCTTAAGCGGATTTGCAAAAACATCCTGCGTGTCCACTTCGGGTAACGGCTGATCCAGACAAGCTCGCACCTGATCTACCAGGCGAATGAAAAAAGAGTTCGGAACAGTTTTGCCTTCGCTGTTTTTATAAAGATAAAAATTCTGACTTTGGTTGCGAAGGCTTTGGCAGTAGTCACCGTACTTGCAGCTCTTCACTTGTGAGGCCTCGCAGGCCACCGCCGACTTTTCACTTTGTTTTAAATCTTGTTGCAGCTTTTGCAGATTTTTGAAAAGCGCCTGATAGTCCGGCTCTGCCTGAGCAAACAAAGCTAAGGGTGTAAAAAACGTGACTGCAATAAGAGCGATAAACTTCATATTAAAAGCTTACCGCCATCTGGCGATCGGGTCTCGGCTAATCCCAAAATAAAGGTCTTAGGTCGAATCCAACTTCCGATTTTTTAGAATAATTCTCCTCAGATTTCCGAGAATCCGGAATCCGTCCACCCACGGACGCCTGTAACTGTCTGTTTTTACTTATTTTTGGGTTTTCCCTTCTCTGGTACGGAGATTGGAATATCGACCCAGCATTAGGAGAAATCATGAACAATCTAAAACTTATTACTGTTACTTCAGCCCTTTTGTTTTCAGCAAATAGCATTGCCTTCACGATACAACTTCCAACCCCTCCACCCATTCCAGGTGCTTCGGGACCGTGCTTTCCTCATGAGAAACCTCTCCCACTTCCAAAGTTTGAATTTCCGAAACTGAAACAAGATCAGTGCATCGGAATTTTATGCTCGACTCTATTGGAACAAATTGTTGCTCCAGGCAGAGCCCTATCCAGCACAGAGGTTGCAACTCAAATCCAATTGATCGAAAAAAACATCGCCGCCATCGAGATGCTGGAACAGGCCATGTCATACAGTGCGATCTTCGACTCTATTCAGGATTTACGCCTGCAAATTTCCTATCCACCAGAAGATCAAGCCATGCAGGAAGCTATGTCACGATTCAAACAAACTTATGCTGGAGACTACGAGAAAGCATTCACAGATCTAAATTTGGAGATCAAACAGATTAGCTCCGATTTTGAAATTTCGCGCGATGTTCTTTTCCGCAGTTTCATCCGAATGCTGACTCAAGGAGAAGTTTCCGTGCACAAATCAGTCAAAGAATACAAAAGCGAAAATGTACAACTACTAATCACATATCAAGAAATTTTAAACACACTTTCAAAATAAAAAGGAAAACTCTTATGAAAAAAAATATCATGACCCTATCAATTGCCACACTTCTTTCAACTCAAGCCTTCGCATTTGACATTAGTATTGGACCCATCCGTATCAAGGGTGATGATCCCCAAATCATCAAAGACGTCACCGAAGGGGCGAAACATCTTGGCGGTCAGATCTCCAATGGCGTTCGCGATACGATTGCAGCCGTGGGTAATGCGACAGGCATCACGAATATTATTGATAGCAATCGCGACACATTCTCTAAAATCGGCTCGGGCTATGCGTGCATCGTGACTTTATGCTACAGCGAAAAAATTAAAAAAGATCAGTTGGAGGAAGCTGAACGTGAAGCCAAGGCAAGTTGTGATGCCAAAGTAGCTGAAGCTACAAAAAATTACGCAAAAATGGGCAGTGAAGACCGCATTCAGGAACTGAAAGAACAGATGGAGCTTTATAAAAAACAAATCTCTATCATCAATCAACAAAAGACTCTTGTGGCCAACAGATTGAATGTGTTGAATGCAACCACCTCGGCAATCGCAACTCAGATGAAATGGCGCCAATCGATGGCAGAACATGGCGTTAGCACGCCACCGCCTTTGGCTGACCAGTTGATGAGAAATCCAACTGATAAATTTGAAATCACTTTTGCTCAAAACCAACAACAAGCTTTGGATCAGGTAAATGCAGATATCGATGCGCTTTCTAACGCTTCCAAGCGCACTCGTGCGGATTTGATGGCTGACTTTCTTTACATGTTAAGAACGGAATCATTGGTAAAATTGACGGAGATCATTGCTGCGGAAAAAGCCAGCACCAACCAGGAGCTTGCAACTCTTGATCTGAAATACACTGAAGCACAAACAGGTCTTGCAAGTGCAAGCGCATACTACGCACAGGAAACTCAAAACAAATGAAAAAACTAATATTTCCACTAATATTTCCACTGACACTTTTGATCTCGTCCCGCTCTCTGGCCATGAGTGATATCGATCGGGCCATTCTTTTCGGTGCCAATGCAGCTTCGATGGGAACATTCATCGCGCAAATGGAAGGCGAGATCGCCATGATCAAACTCGATTACGAAAAAAGGTTTGCGCAGTTCGAATCGGACCTGGAAACAAATCGCAGGGATCTTTTAAAACAGACTTGGCAGAGAGAAATCGACCTGTACCGCAAGCAACAAGTGACTTACACAGATCTTCTACAGAAAGCGCAGTTACGGTCAAAATCTTACGATGAAGTGGTAAAAATTGTTGAAGGCCTTTACAAAGGCCTTCTTAAAAAAGAATTGATCGTCTCTGAAATTGCCAAGCTCAACGAAGAGTTCCCGGTCGCCGGAAAAGATCTGGAAGAAATTTTGAACTCGCATCAAGGCACAGATATCGCAAGCCTGAGCTCTGACCAATTTGAACAAGTATTGCTTTTGGCTTTGAATATCCGCGCTCGCTCCTCTGGGGCTGAACAAGATCTTCAGAATGAAATCGAATCTCTTAATACAAAAATTAAAACTTTGGAAAATGGATTGGCAGAACTAAAATGAAAACTCTTTTAACCTTCCTTATCTCCTGCTTTTATTCTGTAAATACTTTTGCGGCTTATTGGAATCCTGCTGTTACTTTGCCGGTGACGATCGTCGACATTAGCGCGAATCAATACCAATTCTATTTGGACGCTCCAAAAACGACACAGTTCCAGGTAGGTCAGATGTATTACTTCTTCGACGCTGCTCAAGGAAAATGGATCAGCGCCGTTTACAATGGAACGGTCGATGGTGTCACTCGGTGGTCCAATCTAAGTGATATTTCCAGTGATGCACCCCCGGTAGGAACTTCGGACTCTCCATTGCCACCTCCAGGATATTTTGATAGCGAAACCCATGAACGCGCCATGGGTGCCGCAGTCACCATCGGGATGGCGCATGCTATTTACCGTGAATTGCTTTGGAATGATGGCGTTACAGATCAAATGAACGGGTACAACAAAAGAATCGAAGAGGGTAACAAAGCCATACAAGAAAATTACAAGAAGATTACGGATGGAATTGAAAGCAATGCCAATGCAGCCGTTCGCGCTTTAGCAACAGCCACAAGTTCTTTAAAAATGGCAATCGCACAAGGCGGCGGCAATGAAGGAACAGAGTTCATCAGCAAAGATGAAGACTTTGTTCGCGACCTTCAGGAGATTGACACGATTTTGCGCACTCAACGTTCGACGATTCCAAAGCGTGACGATGCTAGACGTTGGGGTCACAGAATGGTGCGAGCCGCTGACGAAATGCACGCAGCTGGTGATATTCAGTCTGCAAATGGTTTTAAAAAGTATGCGGAAGCATTTGCCGATATTGCCGTTGGGTTAGATCCGGTCACAGGACCTATCCGCGATACCTATGAAGCCTTCACTGGAAAAAATCTGGTGACCGGTGAACAGCTCAACGACTGGGAGCGAGGCTTTGCGATTCTAGGTGCAGTGACATTTGGATTTGGTTCAAAAATCGCTCGCGGCATCAGCGCCATCAGAAAAATCGAAAAAATTGGTCACATTGAGCTCGCTATCAAGCGCGCAGTTACTATCGATTCGCATGTTGCATCGAAAATGAGCCATGAGTTGTCCCCCAAAAACCGTGCACTTTACGAAAAGTATTTAGCTGATCTTCGCAAGACAATGGATAAGCCCCAAAACATCATCGATCCGAACGTGCGTAAAAATATCGACGAATACTGGAGAGCGGAATCCGAATATGGCAACGGAAGCACCGCCGCCGCATTTCGTTGGGAAAGAATGACAGGAGAACCTGTGAAAGGAACATTCCATGAAAATAAAATGCGACAACGCCTGAATAATTTTATGGATATTTTAAAAAATCGCAAAGACCTGGCGCCTAGTGATAGAATTGCACTTGAACATATCGTGAAAGATATTCTTGAAGCAATAAAAGGAAACTAATATGAATCAGAACTTAAAAACCACCGAAGATCTTTTACAGGAACTGGCACATGGTCAGTCATGTTTAGAAAACGAGGTTGCCAAAATCCTTGATAAAGGTGCCTCTTTTTCAATCGACGGGATGGCTATTTTCTATTTTGGTATGGAACTAACGGAGCATATCGATCAAATGGACTGGCCTCTTTTTTTTCAAATGATCGAAAAAGTCCTCTCAGACAATAGCTACCAACAATTCCGCGATGACATTCGCACGAATATTTTAGAAAGCCTATCCAACTTGGCTTCAAACGGAAGTATGCCCACGGCTTTATTGATTGCGCACGTAGGTCCCATTGCCCGTGAATATTTACGGGCGTACGAGCTTCAGGTATCTGGAAAGACGATCTTCTAGTAGAGCGGTCCGGATTCTTGGAATCCGGATCGATTTCGAACGCGAAATCAAATATATAGCATCTGACATCCGTTTCTGTTGGCTCAGGGACTGCAATCCTCCCCGGCATAACCAATAGAAACGGAGATATGAAATGAAATTCCTAAAAACTTTGCCCCTTGTATTCCTTTTGGCAGCTTGCCAAGAACCCTCCAAAAAATCCGATGTCAATGTTTCCCCGACAGCCCCTAAAGAAAGCAAATGGCAAACCATCGACGGCTCTTCTGGTTCGGTGTGGATCGAGATGATCACCTCCAATGACGAAGCTCAATTGCCTCCCCAAATAAAAGTCACTTTTGAAAAGCCAAATGCGACCAATACCAATTTAACTCTGCGAAACATCTCTCCCCTTTATGTCGATCTTCTTTATTCCAAAAATAACCATATTGTTTCTTACGGTTGTCCTGACAGCGAAACCAATCAGCTTCCTCAAAATATCGACGCTGAAAAAGTAGTTCTTTGCGGCGATCTACAAATTCCCGACGGAGATTTCTTGCTACGTGCAAGCGAACTTGAAATGCATGACGCCACCCTTCACACTGGCGGCGAGTCTAATGATGAAACCGAAATTTCCGGTCTAACACTTTATGCAGGTCGTTTAACTCTTCTTGGTCAAAACTTGATCGAGCTATCAGGAAAATCCAACGCAGAACGCAGATTTTTTGCGCCGCCATTATTCTTTTACCTAAATCACACGTCCGGTGAAGGCACTTTGGATATTTTATCCAGAAAACAGTTCCAAAAAATGAGGCTCTAATATGAAACGTTTTAGTCTGATTTTTCTTGTCGCTGTTTTCAGCTTTACCTCTGTGGGACAGGCCGAAGAGCCTAAATCAAGTCTGGAGGTCATTATCGAAGAAATGGCAAAGCAATATGCCCTCACTGCGGCACAGGACTATGCGACCAAAAAAACTTTTGAGTTGGTAGCGCAAAAGTTTGGAGAAAAAATCGCCGAGCAAGCATCGAAATATTTATCCAACACACTGGCCGTCATTGGATTGATTGAAAATGTTCGCTCTTACGATGAGGCGAACTCAGAAAGTCAAAGGTATGCGGCAGCCTCGCATGCGGTCGCGAATGTTGTTTCGATGGCCTTTCCACCAGCAGGGCTGGTGGCTCAGTTCGGCGTCTTGGCTCAAGACCTCAGTGCGGCATTCGTGTCCCAAACTTATCAACTGAAAATGGCGGCGACACTTGCAGAAATCGTAGAGCTTAATAAAAAGACATCGGACCTGCAGTTGGCAGAATTCAATGCCGAGTCGAAAGAACTACAGGCCTTGGCTTTGCGAGCAGAAGCTATCAATGACCTGCTTAAGGATAACTCAGAAAGATACGAACGGGACTGCGCACGCGAGAATGACGACGTCAAAAATCCGCAGGCTTGTCTGCCAAGGCTCCTGGTCTTTACTCAGCTTTTGGTAAAACAAGGACAGACGGTCAAAAGTTTAATCGAATACCAAGGGCGTTTTTTGAGCTTAAGCTCGGTCATGAAACCGGAGGAGATCAACAATCTTAAAGATTTGTTCGTGGAGGCCAATAAAAAATTGAAAAAGATGATGCTCTTTACAGAAGAAGTCTTGGCTCAATACGCATTTGATCAGGTGTCTGCGATTCGCAGTCAGGCGGAACTGGAAAAGATCACGGTTCAATGCAAAACATCGATCTTGATTGAACTGAAAGGTATCCTAGTTTTAAAAAAAGATATCTTAACTGCGCAAAAGAAAGAATGGTGGAAGGACTCGATGCTTGAAGAGAAGAAAACAGATTTAATCACTCTGACTCAAGGTCTTTGCAAAAGCTACTATACCTCTTCAGTTTCCAATGACTTAAAATTACTGGTAACCCGCGCCCTTAAATAGGGCCCACAAATCTCTGGCACCGCAAATGCAGTTAGTTTATGTGACCAATGCTAATAGTGGTCACTTTCAATAAACTGGGGTTGGAAAATGGCAGTGAAAAAACGAGTGGAACCTTTGCGATACAAGGTTTCTTTGAAAACGAAAGATAAAATAGCACTTCCGGAAAAGCTGATTCCAGCAGATTTCGTGAGTGCCCTGAAAAGCTTTTTTAGTGACGAACTCATCGTTAGAAAAGCGGCCTACGTATTAATCGAACGAAATCATGAGTTTAGTTATCTGATTGCCGTGGATCTGAAAGTTTATCCGGACGAAGCCGAAGAACAGCTGCAAAATCTTAAGAAACGCTTGGGACAATTTGTAAAAATTCAATATCAAGGCAAATGGCCTTTAAATTTTGGAGTCTGGTCTGACGGAATTTTTGATTTTGCCGTCAGCCAGAAGCCAGAATTACTTTTGTACTCTAAAAAATAACAATTCACGGCTCGTTTCTGGAATTTAATTCAAAAACAGCCCTGCGACCCTTAGAGGACAACGGCAAGTTTGTTTTCAGATAAAACCGCTTCGGTCGGTGTTAGATCAATAATATGCGGGGAAATTTTAAGTCCCTTTGTTGAAGCCTCACGCAATAAGCGGCCGTACTCGGGATCGATATCATCAGCTGGTGAGAAAGTCGCACAGTCCTGACGTTGCACTGTGAATACCAACTCTGCCGTGTGTCCTGGCTCCATCAATGCCATCAACTCGCGCAAGTGTTTTTGTCCACGTTCGGTCACGGCATCTGGAAACTTCGCAACACCATCTTCACCCAACGTCACGTTTTTCACTTCAATGAAATGCATTTTGTCGGTGTCTTTTTTCTTAAGCGCGAAATCCAAACGTGTTTCGGCAGAAATTTTGTATTCTGGTTTTGCTTCATCAAAAGCAGCCCAGTGAGCAAACCCTGGAACTTCATGCTGAGGCTTGCCAATAGTGTTTAAGACGGCTTCTTTAACCACTGTATTTGGAGTTGCAGTGTTCACCCCCACCCATGACCCCGTTGGCGACTGAATCATCTCCAGAGTGAATTTCAATTTACGCTCTGGATTGTCGGATTCTGAAAACAGGCATAATTGACCGGGGTTATTGACGCTTTTCATGCTCCCCGTGTTGGGTACGTGCGCCACAATGGTCTGACCCTCGAACTCGATGTCGGCAAAGAAGCGTTTATAGCGTTTTAGGAAGGTACCTTCCTTCAGTTTACGAGAATATTTCACGGGACCCCCAAAGTGAGTTGTTAAATAACAACGCCAGAGCCTGAAATTCAACCCTCAAACCGCTATGTTGCAGAGGGAAAAACAATTTATTTATGCATGGCATTAATCGGTGCAAATGAGCCCCCATCGCAATAGAAGGGAGTGTTTGATTTTAAAGGCTCATATTGAAAGGAACTCCCTGTATGGCAACTGATGTAAAACTGCCTGAACTTGGCGAAGGCGTCACTGAAGGTGAATTGGTTAAATGGTTGGTTCAACCTGGTGATTCTGTAAAAGCAGATCAACCTATCGCTGAAGTATTGACTGACAAAGCAACTGTAGAGGTTCCATCTCCAGTAGCTGGCACTGTAAAAGATTTGAAATTCAAACCGGGCCAAGTTGTTAAAGTTGGTTCGACGATGATCGCTCTTGATGCTGGCGGCGCAGCTAAAGCGGCGGCTCCTGCTCCGGCAGCAGCGGCTCCAAAAGCAGCAGCTCCTCAAGCTTCGACTCCAGCTCCTGCAGCTGGCGGTAAAGCACAAGACGTAAAACTTCCTGAACTAGGTGAAGGCGTTACAGAAGGCGAACTAGTAAAATGGTTGGTTAAATCTGGTGACTCTGTAAAAGCAGATCAAGCGATCGCTGAAGTTCTAACTGACAAAGCCACTGTTGAAGTACCGACTCCAGTAGCGGGCGTTGTTGGCGAATTGAAATTCAAAGCTGGCGACGTTGTTAAAGTTGGATCGACTATGATCACTTTGACTGGCGCAGGTGGTGCAGCAGCGGCTCCGGCAGCTCCAGCTCCTCAAGCTTCTGCTCCGGTAGCAGCGGCCCCAGCAGCAAAAGCAGCAGCTCCAGTTGCTACTTCTTCTGCATCTACAGCAAACGGCATTTTCCCGCCGGTTGCTGACTCTAAAGTTCTTGCGACTCCGGCGACTCGCCGTCTTGCTCGCGAAACGGGTGTTGATATCAACGGTCTTTCTGGTTCTGGTCTTGCTGGCCGCGTAACTCGTGAAGACGTTTTGGCAGCAGGTGGCGGCGCGGTTGCGACGACCTCTTCTGCAAAAGCTCCAGCAGCTGGTGGCATGACTATTCCGAGACCTGCTTACCAAGGCCAGGCTGGTGCAGCTGAAGAGCGCGTAGCTCTTATCGGTATCCGCAAACGTATCGCTGAAAACATGCAGCGTTCAAAACAAATCATCCCTCACTTCACTATCATGGACGAAGCTAAGGTTGATGCATTGGTTGCACTTCGTGAGTCTTTGAAAGACTTCGCTGAGAAAAACGGAACTAAGATCACTTATCTTCCAATCGTGATGAAAGCCATGATTGCGACGATCCGTGAATTCCCAATGTTCAACGCTTCTATCGACGATGCTGCTGGTGAAATCGTTTACAAAAAATATTTCAATATCGGTTTCGCAGCTGACACTCCAACAGGTTTGGTTGTTCCAGTTATCAAAAACGCGGATCAAAAAACTATCTTAGAGATCTCCAAAGAAATCATCGACCTTTCTAAACGTGCCCGTGATGGCAAGTTGAAACCAGATGAAATGAAGGGCGCTTGCATCACTGTGACGAACATCGGTTCTATCGGTGGTACTTACGCGACTCCAGTGATCAACCACCCTGAAGTGGCGATCCTTGGTATGTACAAAATCGACGAAAAACCGGTTATCAAAGATGGCCAGTTGAAAGCGATCAAAACAATGAATTACACAATGACTGCCGATCACCGTTTGATCGATGGCGCATTGGCTGCAAGATTCTTGGCTGCGTTCATCGGTCGTATCGAGAACCCAGGTAAACTTTTGGTGGAGATGCTTTAGTCCAAAGGACTAAGCAGGAGACAAATCATGGCTCAAACTTTTGACGTAGTAGTAATTGGAGCAGGTCCCGGCGGTTATGTTGCCGCTATCCGCTCTGCTCAACTTGGTTTTAAAACAGCAGTTATCGAACGTGAGTTCTTGGGTGGCGTGTGCTTGAACGTGGGTTGTATCCCATCTAAAGCGATGATCACTGCGACTCACCTTTTGCACAAAGCTCAACATAACTTCAAAGATATGGGCTTGATGATCAAAGGCGATATCAACGTTGATATGAAACAACTTGTGAAGTGGAAACAATCCGTTTCAGACAAAATGTCTAGCGGTGTTGGTCAACTTCTTAAAGGTTACGGCGTAACTCACATCAAGGGCGACGCTGAATTCAAATCTTCTAAAGAAATCTCTGTAAAATCATCTGCAGGTACTGAAGCGATCACTGCTAAGTACTTCATCGTGGCAACAGGTTCTCGTCCAATTGAAATCCCTGGTTTCAAATTCGACGAAAAAGATATTTGTTCATCAACTGGCGCATTGGCATTCGACGAAATTCCAAAACGCGTGGCAGTTATCGGTGGTGGTTACATCGGTCTTGAGATCTCTTCATACCTACGTAAATTGGGAACTGAAGTGACTGTGATCGAAGCGATGCCTTCATTGCTTGCTGGCGTTGTTGATCCAGATTGCGCAAACATCGTTGTACGCAAGCTTGATAAAGCGGGCGTAAAAATCATGTACGGCGCAAAAGCTAAATCTCAGAAAAAAGCGAAAGACGGCTACGAAGTAACTGTTGAGATCAACGGTAAAGACGAAGTTGTTAAATGCGATAAGATCCTGGTAACTGTTGGACGTCGTCCAAACGGTGACCAAGCGAACTTGAAAGCTGCAGGTATCGCAGTTGACGAGCGTGGTTTCGTAAAAGTAGACGCTCAACGCAGAACAAACGTTCAAAACATCTTTGCGATCGGTGATATCTGTGGTCAGCCAATGCTGGCTCACAAAGCTTCACACGAAGGTGTGTTGGTTGCTGAAGTGATCTCTGGTGCAAACCGCGTTTACGACGCGAAAACAGTTCCAGCAGTGGTCTTTACAGATCCAGAAATTGCATCTGCAGGTATGACTGAAGCTGAAGCAAAAGCTAAAGGTCACACTGAGCTTAAGATCGGCAAATTCCCATTCGGTGCTAACGGCCGCGCTGTCAGCATGATGGAAACTGAAGGCTTTGTAAAAATGATCGCTGATGCGAAAACTCACGTTTTGTTGGGTGTTCACATTGTTGGTCCTGAAGCTTCTAACTTGATCTCTGAAGCGGTTCTTGCGATCGAAATGGGTGCACGCATTGAAGACTTGGCTCTTTCTATCCACCCTCACCCAACATTGGGCGAGACGATTATGGAATGTGCTGAGGCGACTTTGGGTCACGCGATCCATATCATCCAAAAGCCTTTGAAAAAATAGGCTTAAGCTCTGACTGCGTCGGAGTACTTGCTGATTAAAAGCTAAAACTAAAAAGGGAGTTCTTCGGAACTCCCTTTTTTTTTACCTTTTCAGACCGATCTACATATCCAGTGGATTGTCGGATTTTGGCTTCGCGGTTTTTTCTTTACCGAACAAGATGTCCAAGCTCAGATTGATCGTTGTTGTGGGGGCAAATCCGTCGTCATATTTCCACGCGCAAAGTGGAGAGATCTCCACAAAGATCCAATTCACCTTTTTGAAACCCGTACGATAAGTGAAACCCACCGTATAAGCGTCCGTATACATCTCAAGCTTAATTGAACGCATGTTGAATCTTAAATCAAACGAGAAAAGGCTTTTATCCTGAAAGCTGTAAATCCATGATGGCCCTTGCGTTGTGCCAAATACAGACGGCTCACTCATGTACCAATTCGCCTCGTTCACGAAACGCAAAAGGAAATAACGACTGTAAGCATAGTCCGAGGCTAAAGAGACTTTACTTGCCCAATAGGTTTGCGAATCCCAACCGATCTCGTCGAGTAAGTGATGGACCACGTTTCCAGTCAGATAATTTCGACTGGCGCGCAATTTCCCGTAATAACCAACCGGCCATGTCCAGCGGATCCCCGTCTCGGTTGCGAAATCCCAGGGATTTTGCTCTTTAAATTCTTCAGGAGTGATGAAATCCTCGTCAAACATGGGAGCGGGTGCCTCGCCAGGCTTACGATTCCAATAATCGTTGAAGGCGCGTTCTTTCGCTTTTAAGTTCGGCAAACTGAGAATGAGAGAAGTTGAAACCGTATTTTCGTGTTCGCCCGTATTCGCATTATATAAAACTCCGGTCGTGAGTTTTAAGCTGCTGGAATAATACTCATCCAAGGCACGCGAGTTCCCGAACAAACCGTCGACTTTATTTGCAAGCAAGATCACTCGATCTGAAACAACTTTGCGCGAATCAGAAATGAACCCACGACTTTGATTATCGGACTTTCGTTTTTTTCGAGTTTTCTTCGGGGGAACAGAGGCTGCTGGTGTCACTTGGTTTTGCGCAACTTGAGTACCAGGAACTTCAGAGACTGCTTTTGCGTCAGAAGGTATCGTCGCAGTTTGCGAATACGCTGAAGAAGATAGCAGTGATAAAGCAAAGACGAACTTAAGCGACAAATAAACCTCTGACACTGATCATATAAGATCAGTGTCAGTTGTCACTCATTCATGTTTATCTTTCAACGATTGCTGTTACACCCATACCGCCAGCGGTACAGATGGAAATCAATCCTCGACCGCTGCCTTTTTGTGAAAGCATTTTTGCTAGAGAAACCAGGATACGACCACCTGTTGCCGCAAAAGGATGCCCCAATGCCAAGGATCCACCATTCACATTCAGTTTACTGCGATCGATGGATCCCAGTGCTTTTGTCAGACCCAATTTCGTGCGGCAATACTCTTCGGATTCCCACGCTTTCAAAGTGCAAAGAACCTGACCTGCGAAAGCTTCATGAATTTCATAAAAATCAAAGTCCTGCAAAGTCAGTCCGTTACGTTCGAGCATGCGAGCCACAGCATAAGTGGGAGCCATCAACAGACCTTCACCACCCACATAATCCACCGCTGCCACTTCGGCATCAGTCAGATACGCCAGCACGGGCAAATTATGTTTTTGAGCGAAGTCCTCACTGCCCAACAAAACTGCCGAAGCACCGTCTGTCAAAGCGGTACTGTTCCCAGCCGTTAATGTTCCCGTTCCGGTTTTATCAAACGCCGGTTTAAGTTTCGCTAATTTTTCCAGCGTTGTATCCCCTCGAACCAAAGAGTCTTTTTTCAAACCTTTGAATTCAAATACCAGGTCCTTAAAGAACCCCGCATCCCAGGCTTTTGCTGCATTTTGATGGCTGGCTAAAGCAAGTTTATCCTGCTCTTCTTGAGAGATGTGCCACTCTTTCACCATCAGCTCTGTATGCTGACCCATCGAAAGACCTGTGCGCGGCTCTACCACCACCGGAAATTTTGGTTTGATATCATCAATCGATAACTTGGCGAATTTACTCAAGCGGCCCATCAACGTTTTTTCTTTTTGCGCATCCATTAACTTCCAAGTGAATTCATGAGGCAAAACACCTTGAATATCACTGTTCGTATCAGTCCCGCCGGCAATACCCGATTCAATTTGCCCGGCAGCGATTTTCAAACCGATATGCCAAGCGGTTTCCAATCCTGTACCGCAAGCTCTTTGCACATCATAACCAGGGGTATGAGGATCAAGACCGGAACTAAGCACGCTCTCACGAGTCATATTCCAGTCAGCAGCATTTTTCATCACAGCACCAGTAGAAACGTCACCTAAGCGAGCGCCTCTAATATTGGTTTTATTGACAAGGTCTTGCAAAACAGCCGTCATCAATTCTTGATTAGACGTACGGACATAATTTGTCTGAGATTTTGTAAATGGAGTTCTGGAACCTGCTAGAATCGCGATGGGACGCATTTGTTTCGTTTTCATACATAGTCCTTTACGAAGGCTTGATTTATCTACCTATCGGTAGGTAGAATATATCTAAACAGAAACCGAAGCAACCCCCAGAAGGAGGTAAAAATGGAAACCAAAGCTCAAGCTCTTGAAGTTGCCAAAAACCACCTTCAATTGAGGGGTTATAACGGCTTTAGCTTTCAAGACATCGCCGATGAGTTAGGCATCCGCAAAGCGAGTCTCCATTACTATTTCGCCTCTAAGGAAGACCTGGGCCTAGCTTTGCTCGAAGACTATACCCAGTCTTTTCAACAATGGGCCGAAAAGCACGCACAACGTGGTCCTTTGGAGAAAATCAAAAAGTTCATCGACATGTACCACTCTTTCTCCCAGGACAGCTTAAAAGTATGCCCTGGCGGAGTGTTATGCATCGACTACAACACTCTGCCCACAAAATTGCAGAAAGCCGTTTCTCACTTCCAAGTACAACAGCAAACGTGGCTGGAAATCCAAATCAAAGAAGCCCAAAAGCTTTCTGAAATCAAAAAAGACCTGAAACCTAAAGAAACAGCGACTCTATTAATAAGCACCTGCCAAGGCAGCCTTCAATTAGCGCGCATGCAAAATAACCCTAAGCTCATGAAATCAACCTGCTTAAACCTTTTATCCCTAGTTGAAAATAAAGCTCGTTTATGGAGCCAGGCATATAACTTCTAGCCTGAGCGAACGTCCTGAACATAAGTGAAGATTCGTGAGTGTGGTTCCACTTTGGTGCTATCCTACAGTCCAGACATTTTTCATGGAGGAAAAATGAACCACTTTTCGCGCGTTCTTGTCGTGCTGGCACTATTGCTTGCATCTGCTTTCGCTTCTGCATCTCAACAAGTTAAAGAATGGAACATGTTGGTATTCCTGAACGGAAACAACAACCTTGATTCGTTCGGTCCGATGAATATCAATCAAATGGAACAAGTTGGCTCGAATGAGAACCTGAACATCCTGGTTCAGTGGGCCTCAGCTAAAAAAAGCAGTGTTTCTCGCTTATTGATTCAAAAAGACAATGACACGAATAAAGTCACTTCACCAGTAGTTCAAAACATGGGTGCGGTGGATATGGGTGACTGGAAAGAACTGGTTAAGTTCGTAGAATGGGCTAATCAAAACTACCCTGCGAAAAAATACTTTGTGGTTGTTTGGGATCACGGCGGTGGCTGGCACTTGGCTTCGATTCCTGGCATGAAACCAATGGATATTTCTTGGGATGACAACACAGGCAACAACATCACGACTGAACAATTGGGTCAGGCGATGGCGGAATCTGCAAAGATCCTAGGTCACAAAGTGGACATTTACTCTTCTGATGCGTGCTTGATGGGGATGATTGAAGTTGCCTCCGAAATGTCTGAATCCGTTCAGTACTATTTGGGTTCTCAGGATGTAGAACCAGGTGCTGGTTGGCCTTATGCAACTTTTCTGACGAAATGGGCACAAAACCCAATGATGAGCGCTGCAGACCTGGTTAAAGTTCATGCTGCAGACTATTTGGCAGCCTACAATGGTGGAGTTTACGGCAATCGCAAAGTGACGATGTCTGCCTATGATCTATCTCACATTGATTCTTACGAGCAGTCATTGAAACAATTGAGTGCTGAATTTGCGGCATTGGACAACGCCTCTTTGGCAAAAGTGGCTCGATCGGCTAAGAATGCAAAGCTTTTCACATACTGGGACTACCGTGACGTGATTGATTTCATCGATCTTGCGACCAAAAACGGAATCACAACTCCAGCGATGCAATCTGTTCGCGATGCTCAAAGCCAGTTCGTGATTGCTAACAGCCAAAATCAAGATACAAAAACTTGGGGTGTTTCAATCTGGCTTCCGTCCAACAGCTCGGACTATTCCGGATATATCGAACGCTATCATGGCTTAAAGTTCAACCAGAGGACAAACTGGGCAGATTTAGTCACAAAGATCCAAGGTAAATAAAAAAGCAAGGGGCCAACAAGGCCCCTTTTCTTTTTTCACACACTCTTGCAGAGAAAACCAATTCCAGCTACTCGTCTCCTCCATCAACTTTTCATGAGGAGACTAAAATGAAAAAAGCTATATTGATGGCAGCGCTCTTAACCACGACCGCCTTCATTCCAAAATCATTCGCTGACACCACACTTAAAAATATAACCGACACCACTTCCCGCGAGCGCACCATTCTGTCGCAACTTGTCCGCGTCCCTGCCGAAGACATTGAGGCTTTAGAAATTCAACTGACCGGCACATTTCCCACAATGACCAGCCACCATGGTTTTGATGAAGTCGTGAATGCTTTCACCGACAATCTTGCCTATGATGTCGCTCACAAATTCCTGAACCATCCTGAATCAGACGCACGATTAAATACTCCCCGCGCCAACAGCCAACCATGGTGGGCTTCAGATCAAACTTCAGCCCTGCCTCAACAGGTCAGCTTGCTAAATACATTCCTGCAAGCAAACCAGCTGAAATCCGACGTGAGCCTCTATAACATCCTAGAAAAATCCATGACCGTAGACCCCGGCTTCTGCGACGGCGACACCCGCCGCCAACGCCCCCAAAACTGCGAATACCACAAGACCCTTATCTTCCTACCCCTCACCAACGGCACCCGCCTAATCAAAGGCTACCGAGTTTATTGGTACTAGAAAATTAAGCCAGCGACAGAATGAGAACATCACGCAATCATCCATCTCCAAAGTAAGGGCTATTCTTTAACGTCTGAGCATTGATCCCCTCGAGGCCCGGGGGCCTGCGGGCAGGGATGGAAACGCAGCGACCTCCGTGGGCGCATGGATGCGCGCACCCGCCAAAGGCGGGCCACGGTGAGCCACGATGGCGTGTCGCGGAGTTACCATCCCTGCTCGCAGGACACCGGGACTCGAGGGCGAACGAAGCCGCCCAGAACGAAAAAGAAAAGCCCAGCTTAAACTGGGCTTTTCGATTTTTTGAGATTCTAAAACTCTCTAATAATTATTTTACGCAAGAATAGTAAACTTGGTATTGGCCTTGTGGAAGATCTGCGCTGAATACCATGTTCACGCCAGACACTGTGTAAGCACCAGCATATGGTTGACCATCTTTAAGTACAGAGATGGATCTTACAGAGTCTACTACTGGAGCACATGACAGAGTGAAAGTTTTCAATGTTTTGCGAACACCGTCAGCGATACCAGATACTTGAGCTGCGTAATCAGAGGCACACACGTCACCGATCACACCACCAGTTAATTTGGAGATCTGTTCGTAACGGTAACCGTAAGCATAACCATTCGTAGACTTACAAGCTGTATCACCAGGGCGAGTGATGATGGAATGGAAGCTGAATGCTTTTTGACCACCATAAGTTTGACCGATGAAGTTCAACAATGATTGTGGGTCATTTTTTGTACCGTTTTTAGATTCATCTTCGTCAGAGATCGTAAGAACTGCCAACTGTGCATCTGGGCGTACGAAGTTCACGTTACCACCGCTTTGAGACAATGATCTTTCGATCGCACGGTAAGTTGCATAAATTGCTTGTTCGTCACCGCTACCAACTTCAGATCTTTGCAAAGTCGCACCCAACAATGTTTGCGCTTCAGCGTCAGCCATTGCAGAAGTCAGGATGTACTGACCTTTTTTACCAGTTAATTGTACCAAGCGACCGTCACCCAAAGTGATATCACGTGGATCTGTTGTTGTAACCGCGATCTGCCAGTCCAAACCTTTCATAACACTTAGAAGGTTTTTCACACGGCTCGCCATATTTTTTTGTTCGTATTCCATGGAGCCAGAGTTGTCGATCACAATTAGCAAATCCACTTTTTTGTTCGGTGTAACTTGGACGTTCTGAACAAGTGATTTGTATTTTGAAGACACATCAAAAGTAATGGATTTTGCAGATGAATGAGCCAATTTATCTGTTGCTGTAACTGCAAGGGTGTATGTACCAGAAACCATGCTGGGAACCTTGATCGTGTTCGTACCTGCTGCACAAGTTTTAGAAACTCCTGCAAACGAGCAAGTTACTTTATCAACACCAGAACCCGCATCAGATACTGTGAATACGATTTCTACGTCAGAACCTTCTTCAACAGTTGAAGTTGGGTATTTCGCGAAAACGATTTCAGGGCCCGCTTCGTCAATCAGGATGCTGGCATTCAAACACTCAGAAGTACGACCGTCGTAGTCTTTATACATTACGCTCAAAGTAACATTCTGATTAGTCGATGTACTTTGATAGATTTTAGAATCAACGAACGGCTCGTAAGAACCATTCGAACAATCAGCACCAGTGGAAAGCTTTAAGTAAGCTGCACTGAAAACAGAGATGAAGTTCAACTCAAGCTTTGCCGAATCTGTTAGTTTTGCGCCGTTATTGATTTGGAATACGGCTGCCTCACCTGATGGTGGAGCTGGCGTTGCCGAAGGGCTTGGTTCAACTGTAGGAGTTGGAGAAGGTTCAGTCACTACACTGAAATCACTGTTTGTATTGCTGCCGGAGCCAGCACTACCGAATTCGACGCTACCTTGGTTTTCTAAACATGCCGTCAGGTTGAAAGTCATTGCTAGTAGTAAGGCCCATCCTAGATTCTTCATAAAATCCGCTCCTCATGTGCGAGTACACATACATTGTTGCGATATCTTCAGATGATTTTCAAAGCAATCTCACTATGGGAATGTTTCGTAAACTCCTTAGACAAAGGCAGAAAATTCGCCGTCTAAAAGTTCGCCACTCGCGAGAAAACTCAGTCAGAGCGCGGGTTTGCCGGCATACAGAGGTAAGAATGTCTTATTACTGGAAAGGCGGAGCTGAAGCTCTGAACTTGCGAACCAAAGGCATGATCAGCGTCTTGGGATTGATACCGCTATCAAGGCACACATCGAAAAACTCCAGCAAATCTTTGGTGGTATTTGATTCGATATCACCATCAAGAAAGGCCATTGACCAATCTCCGAAAAGACGTTTATCGCTTTGCTCTTCGATCAAGACTTTCAATGTATGATTACGGTTGTCGCGACGAATGACGTTCACCAGGGATTGAACCTTGTCTTTGTCACCCTCAAGAACCTGCAGAAAGTAACCTTCGCGCAAAATAAGAACGCCCGAGATATCATCTCGAGCGTTGTTTTTGCGTGAAGAATTAAGAATGTTACGGATATCAGTATAACTGAGACTCTCGGACGCGTAACTGACGTAAACGAGATGAAATACTGAGCTCATTACTTAGGAATCGCGAAATCTTTCGCCATCATGATAACAGCTTCACCTTTAACCACCATGTCGCCGTTTTCTTTAGTCACATTCGTCTCAACTGTCGCGATGCCTTTTTCTTTGCGCATAGCTGTGATTCTGATTGTGATTTTGATGGTGTCGTCGATGAAAACCGGATTAACGAATTTCATAGATTGACCAAGATAAATACCGCCCTCACCGATACACTCAACAAGAGCTCTGGAAATCAGAGCCCCGCAGATCATACCGTGAGCGATACGACGGCCAAAACGAGTTTTAGCCGCGTAAGCATCGTCCAAATGAATAGGATTATGATCTCCAGACAATTCAGCAAATTGACGAACCATTTTATCCGTCACAGTCACTGTCGCTGAGTTCGTGAAACCTACATCAATATTTGGAACCTGCATCTCTTACTCCTACAAAATATTCGCTGCCAATTCTGCAAGTGGCGAACGTTCACCCTTAGTCAGTGTTACGTGTGCCGCAATTGCATGGCCTTTAAATCTTTCAACCGCGTACGTTAGACCGCTGTTCGCTGAATCCACGTAAGGGTTATCAATCTGATAAACGTCCCCTGTCAGGACTACTTTTGTCCCCTGACCGGCACGCGTAACAATTGTCTTGATCTCGTGCGGAGTCAAGTTTTGAGCTTCATCGACGATCAGGTATTGTTTCGGAATGCTGCGACCGCGAATATAAGTCAGCGGTTCAATGTTTAGCATCCCCTGATTGATTAATTCCTGAGCACGACCCGCTGCTTTTTTGTCCGCACCCATCAGAAACTCTACGTTATCGAAAATTGGCTGCATCCAAGGATTTAGTTTCTGCTCGATGTCACCAGGAAGGTAACCGATATCGCGACCCATTGGGAAGATCGGACGAGAAACCAGAAGTCTTTGGAATTGGCCTTGATCCAGAGTTTTATGAAGACCTGCGGCGATCGCCATCAAAGTTTTACCCGTCCCGGCTTTACCCACCAAAGAAACAAACATGATTTCATCGTTCAGCAAACAGTCCAATGCAAATGCCTGCTCTACGTTACGAGCATGGATGCCCCAGATGGAATCTGCTGCCTGCATCAACGGAACAACAGCTTTTTCAGCCAGGCTGTAACGACCGATTGCGGAGTGATTTGGATTCGATGAATCCTTCATGATCACGTATTGGTTCGCCAAAAGTTTTACGTCTGTTTCAAAACGTTTTTCTTTATAGAAAGCATCAATCTGCGCTGGAGTGATAGCAATCTCCTGATAACCTTCGTACAAGTCATCACGGTTGATATCGTTCGCATCGTAGTCCGTTGCGATCACACCATACACGTCAGCTTTAATACGAAGATTGATGTCCTTTGTGATCAATTCAACTTTATAGCGAGGATGTTGTTTTTGAAGTGCCAGCGCCGTATTCAAGATACGGTTGTCAGCTTTTTGCGCATCCATCTCTGCCGGCATACCTGCAAGCATGTAGTCCGTGTTGATGTAAACCATGGTTTCAGAGTTATCGATCTGAACACCACTGGCCAAAGAGCCTTTTCCACGAAGGACGTCGATAAAGCGGCTGAATTGACGGGCATTTCGACCGTTCTCACCTTGGTCTCTTTTAAATCTGTCTACTTCTTCGATAACGGAGATAGGAATATGAACGTCTGCTTCTCCAAAGCGCATGATGGCCTGGGCGTCGAACAGGATCACATTGGTATCGACAACAACTTTTCTGCGTTTAGCTTTGCTCAAACAACCCTCCGTAGTTAGAGCCCGCGCGGGACTCTTAAAAAGACAAATGGGACTTGCGGCATCCTAGCCGGTGGTGAATCCCACATAAGCGCTCAGCAAGAGCGCTTACAATCCCACAGCTAAATTGCAACAAATCCCACGACTAAAGTCTACGGAAAAGGTTTCCTAACTGAAATTAAAGAACTAAGAAATATTTGAAACTTGAACGTCGCCTGAGTCTGTTTTCAAAGACGCGCTGACGTTTTCGATGAACTTCACAAAATGATGAAGTGCAACATCGTTCAAAGTGCCTTTTACAAAGTTAGCACCATGACGAACGGAACCTTCATCTTCGATCACACGCACATTCGAAACATTGATTGTGAATGGGAAGTAAGTTGAGTGATTAAGATAAACACGCATCGCCACTTCTTCATCCAATTGAAATGAACCTTCTTGAAGATCCATATCGAAGGCCAAACCATTTTCAGAAATATCGTACAAAGCCACTTTCATCAGGCCTTGTTCAGGAAGAACTACGAACGCCCCGACGAACTCTGTCAAAATGGTGCGCTTCACATCACGACGCTCACGACTTAGCATTTCTTGGCGAGCTTCGGTCATATCTAGGACCTCACCCTTGCTGCCCTTGTGGCCAATTTCCAAAGAATTCTGAGTTCTTAGGCGTTCTGTAATGTCTAAAACTTTCCCCATTTATCCCCCTGTATCGATAAAGACTTATCGGCAGAAAACGTTTCAACTTTAGCCACCTTGCACTTTGGTCCAGTTCCGGCTTAAAATGAGACAATGAAGAGGATCCACGCCTTTATATTCGTAACCATGGCGATCAGCTTACTGCTGCATCTGGGACTGATCACGGGAGTGATTGTCTGGGCTCCTCTATTCTCGCCTCCAAAACCAGAGGCGATCGAGATTACTTTGGATACGCCTCCACCAGCGGCTCCTTCGAAACAATCAAAAAACAATCAGCAGATTGTGCGTAAATCTTTGGTGCCCGATCAAATGAAGGCTCCAGATGATGAGACTTTGGCGAGATTTCTTTCCGAACAACGCCAACGCGTAAAAAAAGAAATGCAGGCCTCTGATAACGGCATGACAGAGAACCGCACGAATACATCAACGCTTCCAAAAAAATCAGTCACGCCACCCAAGCAGGCACAAAAAGCTCAAGAGAAAACTCAGGTCGATAAAAACGACACCGACAAAGATGGCTATCGCACGGTGGATATCACCAAAGAACTGGCCGAGATGAATGCCCTAAATCAGGGACAATCCACTGTGGGCGAATCACTGCCGACGGATGTGAAAATTGGTTCTTTCACGGCTTTGAATACCGATCGCTATTTGTTTTATTCTTTTTATGCACGTATCGAAGAGCTGGTTCGCTATCGCTGGGAAACCCGCGTGATGACGACGATCAATGGCATGGATCCCGCTTTGGCAATGAATTTAAGCCGTCGCAACTGGAACACACAGGTGGAGTTCTTGTTAGACAAACGAGGCTTTTTGCAAAAAGCAATGGTCATGAAAGAATCGGGAGTGAAAGGATTCGATGCTGCTGCAGTGAATGCCTTTAAGGAAGCCCGCGTCTTCCCAAATCCTCCTCAAGAAATGATCGAAGAGGATGGTTACATTCACTTGCGCTATACATTCACAGTCAACTATGCGCCACCAACATTGGTGAACAGCCGCTAGCCGTGGTGTTTTCTTGGAACAAATCTTAAAGCTGCAGAATTAATGCAGTATCGAATTCCCAATGGTGGCGGACCGTCATCAAAGACATGTCCCAGATGCCCGTTGGAATCTTTCGCACGCACCTCGGTGCGAATCATACCATGAGAAAAATCGGGTTTTTCCACTATCACATCCGGTGAAATAGGCTTGGTAAAACTGGGCCAGCCACATTCGGAATCAAATTTATCTTCGCTGGAAAAAAGAGGCACGCCAGAAACCGCATCCACGTATACTCCCGGCTCCGTGTGATTCCAAAATTCATTTCCAAATGGTGATTCGGTGCCATTCTCGACCATGATCCGATATTGTTCAGGGGTCAGGAGTTTTTTCAATTCAGCTTCATCTTCGGGCAATCCGCACTTTAATACTTTTTCATTCATAGGACCATAGTAGGACTTCTGCTTCCTTTAGTCCAGAGAACGGCGGATTTCATGTCACTCACCACTAAGCCTTGGTAATATCAAAGGAATATGAATAGATTTTTATTCGCCTCGCTATGTGCTTTGATGTCTGTGACTGCTTTCTCTTTCTCTGCGCACGCTATCGCTATTGAGTTGGGCGCACAGTACGGTCACAAGACCCAAACTTATGACACGAACAACTACAACGAAATGGAATCCATGACGGGCTCCATGTCGTTTTACTTATGGGAACGTATTGCTCTTGAACTGAGTTACACCGATGCACAATCTGTCGTTGTGTCGAAAGCATATGCCTCTGATCCAAAACGTACGACAATTCAAAGATCACAAATTTTGGGTTCTGATTTGATCCTGATTTTGGCAGACAAAAAAGCTTTGTTCCAACCCTACATCAAGGGGGGCTTGGCACAGATCAATCGTAAGCAAACTATCAAAATTGAAAATCAAGACACTTACGAAAACGAACCCGACAGTGCGGTCGCTCCATCATACGGCGTCGGATTAAAAATTTCGTTCACAGAAACTTTCGGTATCAAACTTAGCTACGACGCTTGGGAAACTCCCATCGGCGGCGGCTCTAAAACCAACGACTCTGCAATCCGCGCCGGCGTCACATGGATGCTATAAAATATCTGCTTGTGTTGTTACCACTGCTCGCAGGTTGCCAGATTAATTACCTGGCCAGCTCGGGCTACAATCAGATGAAGCTCCTTAACGCCCGCGTCCCGATTGACGAAGCGTTGAAGGATCCAAAAATCACCGATCAAGAAAAACGCAAACTGGAACTCGCCCAAAAAGCCCGTGCCTTCGCAGAAAATGATCTGCATCTAAAGCCTACGAAAAATTACACCAGTTACGTAAAGCTTGATCGCCCCTACGTCACCTACGTGGTCAGTGCCGCCTATAAATGGGAATTAAAACATTATCAGTGGTCCTATCCCTTCTTAGGTAAAATGCCGTACAAAGGTTACTTCAACGAAGCAGACGCAAAAACCCAAGAACAAGAACTGCAAACCGAAGATCTCGACACTTACATGCGCGGCGTTTCCGCCTACAGCACACTTGGCTGGTTTAACGATCCCCTGCTAAGTTCCATGTTAAGATATAAAGATTATGATCTGGTAAACACCATCATCCACGAAACCGTGCACGCTACTTTGTACATCAAAGGCAACGCCGACTTTAACGAAAGCTTAGCCATGTTCCTGGGCAATAAAGGCGCCGAACAATACTATCTGAAAACCGAAGGCGACAACTCCCCGACGCTCGCGCAAATCAAAAAAGACAACGAAGACGACAAGATCTTTTCCAAGTTCATCAGCGAAGAACTAAAAGACCTGGCAAGTTGGTATAAAGATCTGCCACCAGCAGAACACATCGAAGAAAAAAGAATGGCCCGCATCCAAGCCATCCAGGAAAAATTCAAAAAAGAAATTCTGCCAACCATGCACACCAAGAACTACGAAAAGTTCACCTCAGCCAAACTAAATAACGCCCGTCTATTAGTGTACAAAACCTACATGCAAGACCTAGCCGACTTCGAAACCCTGTACCAACAAAGCGGCAAGAACATGCAAATCTTCATAGAAAAATGCAAAGCCCTCGAAGGCGAAAAAGACCCCGCAAAAAAACTAAAAGACCTGATTGGCACAAAATCTGAATCCGAGCTTAACGCCAATATTCCATCAGCAGAAATCCAACAGGACCAAAAGAAAAAAGAAACCCAAATCCCCACGCACTAGCGTGCGCGAAAATCGATTAATCGAGAATCGAAAATAGAGTTGAACATCAACTCCACCTTCGCGCACCCATTGGGATCTCATGCGAAGCGGCTCCACCGGCGAAGGACAATTCGACACCGAATATTTAGTCTAGCTTTCTAATACCGCACCACGCGCCCCGATGCGGAATCTTATGGCGACATATATATGATGAATTTCGTCTGCAGGAATTTGGATGAGCAGTATAATCGTTTATATCGAGAACGAGGCCTTCCGTGTTGGCTTTGGAGCGCCTCCGTCGAGTTCCGCAGTCCTCTGTAGTCAACGCGAAGCCCCCCAGAAAACCATCGAGCCACAAAACCCACAGAACCAATGCGCATATAATCGAGCGAGGACTGTCCGAGTAAGGAGGCGCTCCAAAGCCAACACGGAAAGCCGGCGCTGTCCCATAACAAACGCTTATACATCCCATAACAAATTCCGAAAAACATAAATTAAATCATATATTTAGAGCCACTTTGACTCTGATTTGTTGGCACTTGGATTGCTATAAAGAAAGGCGTAGGCACGTTGGTTTGGGGGAACGAATTTACGATGTGCCGGGGGGAGTTGCAAAGCTCTTCTGGGAAAAAAATTCAGGAAGTTAACCGAATTTATACAGAAGCGAGTCTTATATGCAGAAAGATCTAATAGGGTTATCGGATCTTGAACTGGTTGAAAAAGTGAAGTCTGGCGACAGAAGATCTTTTTCCGAACTCGTGAAACGACATCAGAGAAGTGTACTGCGACTGAGTTTGAGATTCATGAAGGACACGGATGCCGCTGAGGATGTTACTCAGGAAGCTTTCATCAAAGCTTACGAGAAACTAAATTCCTTTGAAGGTCGTGCTTCTTTCAAGAGCTGGTTATTTCAGATCGCGGTAAATACTGCACGCAACAAATTGCGCGAATTCAAAAGAGACACAGTTGATTTTGAAGACGCTAATTTGGCAGTAGATGCGGAGGCTGAAAACACTCTCGTTCACACGGCGGTTGCTGACATCCTTCAGAAAGAAGTAGAAAAGCTGCCGATGAAACAGAAAACAGCTTTGGTTCTGCGCGTGTATGAGGATCTTAGCTTTAACGAAATTGCTGATATTATGGAATGTCCATATGACACAGCTAAGGCGAACTACCGCCATGCCTTACTAAAACTACGTCAGACTTTTGAGGAACAAAATGACCTTAAAAGCTGGAGTGAAGAAGTTGGTGGCTTCTTCCAAACATACGCAGAAGCGGAAGGATAAAAAGCGAATGGATCAAAGAGAGACCATGAATCGTTTAGATAAAGTCCGCAAAGGTCTTAAGGCGAATGACGACATTGAGATGACTATGAGTGATGATTTTTTTGACCGGCTCCATGATAAAATTATGATGGAAGTCGAACAAAAGGTGATCGAGCCAACTCCAATGCTGATGCGACCGCGAAATATGTTGCGCGCACATTGGCGTGGTTGGCTTTATCCTACGGGGGGACTTATGTCTGTCGTTCTAGCGGCGACACTCTTGGTTCCTCATATGGCAAAAGTAAATCAGGGTATGCAGCGTGCCGGCTTACTAAGCGATGGCCGCGAAAGAATTGTCACGGAAGCGATTTTATCACCTGAAGACTTGTCCCAGACTTTAATCTCCAGTCAGACGGAATCTGACTTTTTTGTGGACGTAGCCAGCGAATCATCTCAAACTTTAACGATAGCTAAACTCAATAAAATTGTGGGTGGTCGAGCAACACGCTGATCCCCCCAAGGGTGAAGATCGTGCGCTGGATTTATTCTGCTTTCATTCTAACAACATTCTTGATGCAGCCTCTGGCTGTTTTCGCTCAAAGCGCACCGTCAGGGGCCAAGCGAAACCAGCTTGAGGAGCTCATGATTTGGAAAATGAGTGACGAACTGAAACTTTCAGCGAACGAAGAAAAAAAGTTCTCTGAGATCATCAAAGATCTCAACAAACGAAAATCAGAACTAAATAAATCTCTTCAATCATCTTTAGCATCACTGGGGAACATCAAAGATGCCAAGAAACTTGAAGCAGAGTTCTCTTCTTACAAAAAAAGCTTACAGGCATTTAATAAAATCAGTGAAGAAGAGCTGGATAAACTAAAACCACTCCTGGGGACTGAACGCACAGTTCAGTATCTACAAATTAAGCAAGACCTCGCGACCAGAATCAAAGCGACCTTGACCAACCCAGATGCTCCATTGAAAGATGAGAAGAAGCCACTGCCGGCTCCCAAATTAATCATCGAGTAGAATCCCTATGTCCCTGCAATTGTCATTTTCTATCGCCGACAAAACGACGACGATTTCGCTCAAAGGCGCTCTGAACGAATATTCCTCCGCGTTAAATGGTGTGGAAGTGAATCCGCAGTTCGATTTGACTTTAGATTTAAAAGATCTCACTTCGATCAATTCATTAGGAATCAGAAATTTTCACTCGTGGATTTACAGCATTGAATGTCAGCGTTTGCGCCTTCTGCACTGTCCCCGTGTTTTCGTTCATCAGCTGAATCTTGTGAATGGCTTCTTACCCCCGAAAGCAGAAATCGAAAGTTTTTTTGTTCCCTATTTCTCTGAAGCTTCTGGAGAAGAGACTTCGGTGCTATTTACCAAGTTTTTGGAATACAAGGCGGTGAATGGAAAAACAAAAATCAGTTTTCCGAAGGTAACAGATTCGCAAGGAAACCCCATGGAATTAGACGTTCTTAAGGAAGTTTACTTTCGTTTCCTGGATTTCTACAGCTAGCTAAACAACTCCTGGAGCACTAGAGCCATGCGGAATTCACGGCTCAGCGCAATATTTAATGCAAAATTCGGATTTGTGTGGCGACATGTTCCCTATTCAAGGCGGTAACATGTCCATGACATTTAAAATCCTTATTTCGACTCTTCTTTTGAGCTTTTCATTTTCTGCATTCGCAGGTGATGAGCTGCAAAATGGTGGCGATATTATCGCTTGCCCAGGTCTTGAAATTCCAACTTACAGATCTTTGGATCTTTACGAAGGCAAGATGGTTTACAACTTGGAACCGGCCTTGATCGATCAAAGTGACTATCGTGTGATCGTAAGTAAGCTGATTGATCGTATTGAAAAATTTGATATGAACCGCTCCAAGCTTTACCGCGTGTTCTTAAAAAACTTTGCATCCGAAGTGCAAATGATTCCTGGTAGTGAATTCGGCAACATCAAGGACGAAGGATTTATCACTCTTCCTCAAGGTTGCGAGCTTCAACAAGCCGCCGCACAATTTCGCAGACATACTCCAGATGGCATCAAGTATATTTTCAACAGCGCCATCTGGTCTAACATGAACCCGATGACTCGTGCCGCTTTAGTTTTGCATGAGATTGTTTACCGTGAGGCGCTGATGCCGAAAACAGGTCCGGCAACTTCTGCAAAGGTTCGCTATTTCACGGCGTATATCCATTCAACTAAAATGTTAAATGGAACTCGCGCAGACTATGCTAAAGCGAAAGCTTTTGCGGGTTTCTAAAACTTCTGAATGAAATCGCTAAGAGAGTTTCTTAGCGATCACAAAAGACCCTGTGCTGCCGCGAGAGTCGCCCGGCAAAAGAGTCCAGCTGCCAGGAATTTGTACGGGACTTGAGCGTAACGTCGTATCCCCAAGACCCAACTCGCCCTGAGCGTTCGTTCCCCATACCCACAAAGTCGAATCAGTTTTTACTGCGGCAGAGAATCCATTACCTGCATATATCTGTGACCACGAGCCTGGAACTTGAACAGGAGAAAACGTGTTTACGCCGATCCCTAAATTTCCGTTGCGGTTTCCGCCCCATGCCCAATAAGTACCATCAGATTTTTTAGCCAGGAACATATCGTAACCACCGACAACCTGTGACCACGAACCTGCAATTTGCACAGGACTTGAAATTCCGGTTGGAGGTTGCAAGTGGCTAACAGCGCCGAAGGTATTATCCCCCCACGCCCACAATGTGCCATCGATTTTAATACCTGCGCACGCGTTTTGGGCCGCGGTGACTTGAGTCCAGGAGTCCGATCCAATTTTGGTAAAAACCTTTTTATCCACTGAGGTACCATCACCCAATGCACCCGCATCATTTGCTCCAGCCGTCCACAATGACCCGTCAGTTTTGATCGCTATCGAGTGGCTCCAACCAGCGGCCGCTTGTTTCCAAGGACCAGCAACAGTAACTTGTACAGGTGCACTGTTATTCGTGGTGGTGTTAATTCCCAACTGCCCATTGGCATTGAATCCCATGCCATACATGGCACCTGCCGAATCAATCAAAATATTATGCCATCCACCTGCCGTAACTTGTGCCCACGATGTGGTGCCGATCTTAGTCGGAGTTATTAGGGTAGTATTGTTTGTCCCAGCTCCACCAGAGGTGCTATATCCCCAGGCCCACAAGGAACCGTCGGATTGAATGCCGATACTGTGCCACAGACCCGCAGAAACTTGAGACCATGAACTCGTACCCACTGCAGATACCTGTACCGGACTGTTGTAGCTTGTATAGCCGCCGGTACCTAGGCAGCCGTTGCTACCATCTCCGAACGCCCAAAGTTTTGCGGAGGTATCAATTGCCAAAGAAAAGTTACGGCCCAATGCAAACTGAGACCACGTTGTTCCGATCGCTACGTTCGCAGGGCTGTAGAACCATTGATTTGTAATACCGTTTCCAAATTCACCATAAGTGTTTGATCCCGTTGCTTTGACATTCGTAGCAGTCAGCAGCAACCAATGAAGGCCGTTCATTACCGTCGGCATCATGGTGAAAGTTCCAGTGATCTGATTTGGAGAAGCTAAAACTTTTGTTAAAGTGCCATACTGACCGAAGGCTGCATTACCCCAAACATACAAACGCGCGTCTGTTCGTAGAGCCAACGCATGCGTCGGACCGGCACTGACTTGAGTAAAGGAACCCGTGATATTTCTGATCTGCGTAGGACTTTCTCCGAACTCACCCCCATAATAACCATAGTTATAATAGGTGCCGTCCCATCCCAGATTGTAATCTCCCACACCCCATCCATAAAGAGCCCCGACAGAGGAGATTGCTAGAGAGTACTGGTAGCTCGCGGCCACCTGACTGAAACTGGTCCCAGCCAATATTTGCACAGGAGATTTGATAGAAGTTCCACTGGCATTGTTGTTTCCGACTTGTCCATAGTCATTCGCGCCCCAACCAAACATCGCCCCAGTCGATGTAATCCCGGCAGAGTGGAACACTCCCGCGGCGATCTTTGTCCAAACCGTCGATGCAGAAACTTGTACTGGAGAACTTTTATCGGTTGTAGAACCAATCCCTAATTGGCCACTACTGTTTTCTCCAAACGCCCACAAATATCCACTCGTATCCAAGCCCAGTGTATGCGAATCACCAGCAGCGATTTGTGACCAGGATGCGGGACCCGTCGTAATTTGCGTCAAGGAAGACTTTGATGTGGCTGTGCTAATATTTAAGCCCAACTGACCACTGGAATTTCTTCCCGTGGAAAAAAGTTTACCATCGGACATCAACGCGACGGCATGTTGACTACCGAAACCAATTTTCACTGGCGAAGTGCTAATGCTGATATTGGTAGGACTGGACATATTCGTAAGATTGCCCAATCCCAAATTTCCGCTGGTATTTTGCCCCCAGGCATAATACGGCGATGAGGATTTCTTTTTCCAGAAACTGTGAGTGAAAATCTGCGCATCGGCTTCCTCAGGAGCCACCACGGTTAATGCCCCAATAACAGAACTCCACAGACCTGCTTGCACGGTGGCTCCGCTTGCTAATAGCTGAGCAATGAACTCCCTGCGAGATGTTTTTCGATTTTCAGAATCACCCATGCGCAAATCCTTTCAAAGATTCACGAACTTTCTGACCAACATCATCCCAACTTCCAAACTTTTTCTGGCGAAACAATTGAACTGAATTATACCAAGGAGAGGTGTCGCCTTCCAAGGCCCAAACAAAGTAAGGCAGCGCAGGGACCAGCACCCAGGTCTTGATACCACTTGCTGCACTTGCATGCGCAACGCTGGTGCAAGAGCTGATCACCAAATCCATTTCGTTTAGAGCAGCCAAAGTGTCATCCCATGTGGCGAGATGGGGCCCTAAATCCATGATGTCATCGTTTAAAGAAACTAAATTGTCATCACGTTGAAAGCTGTAAAGCTGAACTCCGGAAACATCATGCAGTCCTGTAAGAATTTCTGGAGGAAAACTGCGAAATTGTTGATGTTCGAATCCTGGATTGCCCGCCCAACGAATTCCTACCTTCAATTTTCCTTTACCCACATTATTAATTAGGCTTTTCCATTTTGCTGATTGCTGGGGCCTTGGTGATAAATACTTGTCACCGTTAAGATCCTTGTGCTCATACCCTAAGGCCAAAGCAGCCGACATTCCAGGCAGCCAGGAATCATGATAAACTCCCGTCGCTACTTCCCGTTGCATGACTGCAGAAACATAGGGAGAGGTTGCAAACATGGTTGCCAGTTTTGGATGACAAACCACAGTCACCTTGCAGTCATATTTTTCGACTAAGTCCTTACAGAATCGAAAATGAATGATTTCATCTCCGAAACCACCTTCCAGTACTAAATGCACACGATGGCCTCGCCCTGTTTCTGGAGTCCATAAAGGTTGGGACGAAGGCAAACGTGGATGGCCATAGGTATTTAACGTGCGACCGAACTCCAAAAGAGCCATACCTTTTTGCATTTGATTTCTTTTAAGCCAATGCCAACCATGATTAAACAAAACACGGGCGTCGTCTGGAGCCAATTTTATTAATTCATTAGATACAGCAAAAGATTCTTCCTCACGGCCGACGGCGTTTAGGAAAACTTGCAAGTCTAAACGTGCAGCTACGGGATTTTGTTCAGTGGCGGACTTGAGATGATTTATGACTGTGTCCGTGTCACCAAACTTCTCCAATAGTTCTTGAATAAAGCTGACTTTCTTTTCCATGACTAAAACTCTATCCTTGATTTTAGTAACCTGTCACCCACGCGGCATAAATGTCTGTTCCCATAACGACGAAGGTATACATGGTATGGGTACTTGCGGTTGTAGCTCCATGGTCTGGAGGTAAGTGTACTGTAAATCCAGCATGAGTGAAAGCACAAGTTCCCGACGTCGCACCTTTTACGGCAAGCATGTATGTACCGCCATCTTTCATTCCTGACAGAGTGAAAGCTCCGCAACTGGCAGATGTGTATTGCAAATTACCAGCGGCAAAACTGATGCTGGTGCCGGCATTGCTTGTGGTTTTGCTGGTGATAGTTTTTTGAATCTCAATATTTTGCGAAGAATCCACCACCATGGCCGAGCCATTGTTCGCCATCAACGTTAAGGTGTTGTCAGTAGATCCGACTGTGACGGCTCCTGCATTTCCACCATTGATCAAAAATCCAGTGGATGCATAGTTCGTACAGCCAATATTTCCAGAAGCATCAAACGTAATCATTTGAGCGATACCGCAATTATAGGCCGTAAAGTCACCGGAGCCATTGGAAGCGATCATTCGATTCGCAGTAATCGACGTTAAGCCCGTACCACCTTTTGATACTGGCACGGCTGACGGGAAATTCGCTGGATCTGCAGCGATTACCCCCGAACTTACAGAGATACCAGAACCGACTTGGACTACACCCAGAGCACCAGTTGTCGCTGCTGAAACATTCACAACAGGAGCTGCTGCAGTACCAGTAATTGAAATCGGAGCATTGCCTGTTACTCCCGTAACTGTACCTGTAGGAGCATTAATCCACTGTAAACCACCCGCAGTCGAAGAAAGGATCTGACCTGCAGTTCCGCGAGCAATCCGCACATTGTTGGTGCCATCTGAAGTCACCAAATCGCCTGCCGTTGTTAGAGGAGAAAGAGCATCAAACGCCGCCGTCTTAGTAGTTTGACCGGTACCACCTTTAGCAATCGCCAAAGTTCCTGAAATCGAAGAGGCCACGACACCCGTTAATTGCGAGCCATCAACAGCCGGCAATTTTGCAGAACCATCCAATTGAACAATTTTATTTGCAGTCGTTCCGGCATCAACAACCAAAGTATTCGCACTCAGTGTCAAGCCGGTGCCATAAGAAAGACCCAGGTTCGCACCCGTCACATTCAGCGGAGCCGCGGTACCTAAAGCCGCGTAAGTGCCTGCGCCCGTTCTTTGTACGATACCAGTGCCAGTGATGGTAGTTAAGTCTGTCGCCGTTGGAGCAGCCCACTTGATTCCATTCGCTGCTGCTGCGTCGACCATCAAAACATGACCATCAGTTCCACCCACTGCCAACGAAACACTGTTAGTTCCATTGTGGGTTACGATTGAACCTTTCGCTGCCAGCGGAGAAAGTGCATCAAAGCCTGCGGTTTTAGAAGTCGCACCCGTACCACCTTTAGCGATAGGTACTGCTGACGGAAAATTCGCCGGATCCGCACTGATTGTACCCGAGCTGACTGCGATACCTGACCCCACGGTCACTACTCCGGCAGTAGATGTCGTTGCTGCATTCACAGATACCACCGGTGTCGTCGTACCCGTCACCACGATTGGCAGAGTTCCTGACATACTCGTTACGCCGGTCGATGGAGCATTGATCCATTTCACGCCGTCCGTCGTATCAGCCGACAAAAGCTGACCTGAAGTTCCTGGTGCCAAGCGTACGTTATTTGTGCCATCGAAATAGATGATGTCACCTTTGGTTGTCAGCGGAGACAAAGCATCAAAACCCGCAGTTTTAGATGATTGGCCTGTACCACCTTTAGAGATCGGAACCACGGCAGAGAAATTCGCAGGATTCACCGCCAAGTTCGCAGCATCGACACTGACCAAGCCTGCTGTCACTGACAATCCAGTACCAACTTGCATGATACCTTTGGCAGATGTGGATGCGTCACCAGGCGCTGAACCCGTCGCATCGTCAGCCATTGTCCATTTAGTACCATCGTATTTAAGAATTTTTCCTGATGCGATACCAGTTGTATCAACTGTCGCGCCTTTGATTTTATCAACTGACGTCGCACCTTGCGTACCACTTACGTCACCCACCAACGAACCAGAGAAGTTCGTTACTGTCGTCGGAGAATTAATCCAGGCTAAACCGCCTGCAGTCGAAGAAAGAATTTGTCCCGCAGTACCACGAGCAATGCGCACGTTATTGGTACCATCGGAAGTCACCAAATCACCCGCTGTCGTCAACGGTGATAGAGCATCGAAACCCGCAGTTTTAGAAGACTGTCCCGTACCACCTTTAGAGATGGGAACCACGGCAGAGAAGTTGGCTGGGTTCACAGCCAAGTTCGCTGCATCGACACTGACCAAGCCAGCAGTCACAGATAGGCCTGAACCAACCTGCATAATACCTTTTGCAGATGTAGATGCATCACCAGGGGTAGAACCCGTCGCATCGTCAGCCATGGTCCATTTAGTACCATCGTATTTAAGAATTTTTCCTGATGCGATACCAGTTGTATCAACGGTTGCGCCTTTGATTTTATCAACTGACGTTGCACCTTGCGTACCACTTACATCACCGACTAAAGAACCACTGAAATTCGTAGCTGTCGCAGCACTTGCTGCAACCACATTCGTCAACTGAGATCCGTCAACGGCAGGCAATTTTGCGGAGCCATCCATTTGCACGATTTGATTTGCAGCTGTACCGACATTTACTTTCGCAACACCAGATGCAATCGTAATACCTGAAACTGCAGCACTCGTGTCGAATTGTACGATACCTTTTGCAGAGTATGAAGAATCCACTGGCGAGCCGCCCGTCGCGTCGTCTGCCATCACCCAATTACCCGATTGATACTTCAAAATTTTACCGTCAGCAATACCTGTCGTTACAACTGGAGAGCCCTTGATTTTATCAACGGAAGTCGCACCCTGCGTGCCGCTGACGTCACCCACCAAGGAACCGGTAAAATTCGTAGCCGAACCTGCAGTGGTTGCAGAAGAAGCAACCACACCCGTCAATTGCGAACCATCCACTGCTGGAAGTTTATTGCCAGTGTCCATCGCCACGATTTTACCCGTTGTGACACCAGTATCGACAACCAAAGAACCAGCACTTGTTGTTAAGCCCGTACCATATGCCAGACCAATACTTGAACCCGTCACATTAATCGGAGCCGTCGTACCTAAAGTTGCGTAAGTACCCGCACCCGTCCTTTGCACGATACCTGTACCAGTGACAGTTGTAAGATCCGTTGCAGTTGGAGCTGCCCATTTAATGCCATTTGCAGCTGCTGAATCCACCATCAACACATGACCATCAGTAGAGCCCACTGCCAACGCCACGTTGTTAGTGCCGTCATGAGTGATGATACTGCCTTTCGCCGCCAACGGTGAAAGAGCATCAAAGCCCGCTTGTTTCGTCGACTGACCGGTACCACCTTTATTAATCGGCAAAATACCGGATAAAGAAGCTGCCACGATATTTGTTAGGGCAGAACCATCCACCGCTGGCAATTTCGCAGTGCCGTCCAACTGCACGATTTGATTAGCTGCGGTACCCGCATTCACTTTCGCAACACCAGCCGCAACCGTCATACCCGAAACAGCCGCGCTTGTATCAAACTGCACAATGCCTTTTGCTGAATATGATGAATCAGATGGAGTACCACCTGTCGCATCGTCAGCCATTGTCCACTTAGTACCATCGTACTTAAGAATTTTTCCAGACGCGATGCCTGTTGTATCAACGGTAGCACCTTTGATTTTATCAACTGACGTCGCACCCTGCGTACCGCTAACGTCACCAACCAACGAGCCAGAGAAGTTTGTCGCCGAACCCGCTGTTGTAGCAGACGAAGCGACAACTCCTGTCAATTGCGAACCATCCACTGCTGGAAGTTTCGCCGAACCATCTAATTTAACGATTTGATTCGCAGCTGTACCTGTATTTACTGTCGCGACACCCGCCACGACTGTCATTCCCGAAGTCGCCGCATTCGTATTAAATTGCACAATACCTTTTGCGGAATATGAAGAGTCCACAACTGTAGATCCCGTGTCATCGTCAGCAAACACCAAAGTACCGGAAGAGTATTTCAAAACTTTTCCGTTCGCGGCACCGGTAGTAACAACAGACATGCCTTTAACTTTATCTACGGAAGTTGCAGATTGAGTTCCGGAAACATCACCAGTTAAAGAACCCGTGAAGTTTGTAGCCGAGCCCGCCGTGGTAGCAGATGTTGCTGTTGTCGCCGAAGAAGCAACGATACCCGTCAATTGCGAACCATCAATCGCTGGAAGTTTTCCGGTGCCATCCAACTTGACGATTTGATTCGCACCCGTACCGGTATTTACTTGCGCCACACCGTTGGTCACGACGATACCTGATGTTGCTGCATTCGTCAGGAACTGAACCAAGCCTTTAATAGTATATGAAGCATCCAACGAAGAGCCACCACCTGCTGGCGTATCACAAGCAAAGGCCGCACCATTGTAAGTCAGGAACTGACCTGTCGAGCATGTGGATAGATCTGTTTTTCGAACGTAATCCGTGGCGACTAAGCCCCCCAGCTTCTCCGCTGAGACGGCGTTAGTTGCATAAGGTACAGAACGAATTTCAGAAGCTGGAACGATGTGATTCCAACCTGCAGTGCCGTTTGGATTGAATTGCACATCCAGGAATCTTTTATCAGAAGCAGACAACAAAAATGTTCCGCCCTCGGCACAAGAAACTGTGCCGGAGTTATTCATAAACTCATAAACCTTGGACGATGAATTTGGAAAGTTAGCAGTTCCATTTCCGATAGCGACGTCAAATAATCCATCCGATGAAATAGGAATCAAATCCGCTTGCTCACGCCACAGCGTACAGTTCGGATTATTGCCGTGAGATTTATCAACCATGATCGAGAAACTAAACGATGCCATCGTGAAGCCAGGACCGCCGCCCGTAGCATTTGTAATACGGCCTTGATACGAAAAAGTCGTGGGAGCAGATTGAGCGACTCCAAACGTAAACAGAGACGTGAACAGAATCACGATTCGTATTTTACAGAATCTTGAGTTTGTGTAATCTCCCATAAACGTCCTCCACGAACATACCAGAATCGACGATGACTCCGAACTCTTCGGTGAGATTGGTAATTTACTAGAGATTACTCGCAGATAAGTGTTCACAAGTGGAGATGGGAACACCTTAGGAACCACTCAATATGACCTAGGTCTTGTAGCAGAATGAAACACAGGGACGGTTTCATTGTTAAATTTTAACTAATGCAAAGCGAACAAAGTACCTTATTCAACCAAAAAAAGTAGACGAATTCTGAATAAAAACATGAGGATTCACGTTTTGATAACTGTTCCCCATGGAGTCATCTCTAAATAATTTTTAGTGGATATTTACTCAATAATCTTAATTATTTAAACCCGAGGTGGATTTATTTTTGAGACGATTTATTTCAAGAATTGCGGGCGCGGTATAGATCGGAACAAAGATTTGCTGTCTGCTGTTTCCACTGGCCGGTTCTGCTATCAGGATGGCAAAAAAGATTCATGCACGACTCTAAAAGATATTCTCCATTGGGATCTATTTTTAATGCCGCAGGCTCGCAGGCCTTCATTGCATCCGCCAAAAGAGTTTTGGAATTTCCCATCGGATCAACAGAAGGCAACTTAGGTTTTTGTGCAGCTGTATCTTGTGGTGCCGGAGTGGAAGCTTCTTCAGCAGCATCTGCAGATGATTGAGTGGAAGCGATCTCTGTAGAACCACTGGAAACAAAGCCTGAACTTCCTCCAATTAAATTGTCAGTCCCAAGCTTTGCACAATTTTGATATCCCAGAAGTAAAACAGGTGTCCCAATCAATAACGCCAACTTGCTGATAGAAAGCTTCATTCCCCCTCCAAGCAATTTGGGTAAATGCAATTTTAAGGCTCAGGCGTTTTTTACCGCCGTTCAGGTATAGATTGATTTGCAGCTGTTGATATTTTTAAATTCGCCCAGATCCTAGACATGCCGATCCCCTTGTTTCCTTGCGGTATGCAGAGTTAACGGGGCTTCTGCGCCCCGTTAGCGCCTTTTAAAACGCAAATGAACGCATGCAGGCGAACACGTTTGATTAAGTTGTGGACGAATCAATTTGAGATGCAATGACCGAAGGCGACTCAAAGTCGCGATCGTTCACATCAGTCAGCGGATAAAGATACATTGATAAATTATAAACTTCCGTTTTAGGGCCGTCTTCTAAAAGCAAACACATCTTGCGACGAAATTGCGTCAACATTTGTTTTGCTTCCTCGATCTTAGCGACATTGATCGGCATGGTGATGGTTCCGAAATGACGTTTCTCCATCGGCACCGTACGCAAAGCTTCTTCAGACTTTCGTAAATTGGCTATGTGACCTTCCACGATGGCAGAACTTGGAATTTCCGAAGTCGTCGTTAACTGTGAAGGAATACGCAGCCAGCGGCCGTTCTTCATTTTGATCACGCCTTGCGCTTCCAACAGATTCAGACACTCTTCCGTTTTTTCCACCGACAGCGCCAGACGTTTTGCAATCCACTCTGTGGAACTTTCAAAATCGTCAGTCTTCATCAAATTCAAAATCGCGTAAGGCTCCCAGCTGGTGATCAAACGCAATTCCTGATTTTCCAAAACTTTTTGGAAGTTCATACGTTTTGCACGAACCGTGACGAAACTTGAAAGAGTGACTTGCTCTTCCTGAGTTAAACTAAGACCGTAGGAAATTCTGTTGGAGTAGTGATCACTGAGTGGACGGCGTTCATGAAAGATTTCATTCAAACGGCCGGGAGAGATTCCCGCTTTTTGCGCCAGCGCACGCATCGAGAAACGCGGATTTTTTTTCTGCATCTCTTCCAGTTTAGCGCTCAAAAAACGGTTCAAAGTCATGGGTGTCTCCTGGGGAGACACCATAACTTAGTGTTTTAAACTTTATCAAGCTCAACGCGTGGCGACTCCGCCAGATTCGCTCCAGCAGCGGTCTTAGAGAGATGCTCTGGCACTGACAGAGGGAACATTTGGATGTTGAGAGAGTAGACTTCACTTTGTGTACCCTGCTGCAACAAGCGAAGGATACGCCCACGGAAGCGCTCTATCATGCGCTCTGCCACGGGGATCTGCTGCGGATTTACGGTCAACGTGACACCTGTGTAACTCGAGTTCATCTCGAGCTCCATCGCCTGGCTAGCCTTTTCCAGATGCTTTTTATAATAGTTACGGCTTTCCTGATTTGCACATTCGTAAGAAGTGATCAAACGGCGGTGGACAATTTCAATGCCGCGCTCTTCATTACGAATCAATTCCATGCGCTCAAGATTTTCCAAGCCTTTTTCAACTTGCTCAGGCGTCAAAGCCAAACGTTCTGCAATCCAGTTTACGTCGTCATTGCCATTGGCAATTCTTAGCAAGTTCAAAATCGCATACTCTTCCCAGCCACCCATCAGGTTACCGCTCTTCACACCCAACACGCGGTCGGAATTAAAGCGACGTGATGTTACAGAGATATAAGATCTCAATTGCTGACGTTCATCTTGATTAAGCCCCAAGCCAGTGGAGATCTTTTCAAAATAAAATTCGCTAAGGGGGCGTTTGCCACGAATCAGTTCGCTCAAACGACCTGGCGTGATGCCGATTTTGTAAGCAACCATACGCAGTGAAATACGACGATTGGATTTACGAAGCTCTTCGAATTTGTTCATCATGAATTCTGTAATAGTCTGGTTTTGCATGAACACAGTATTTAACCAAGAAGTCATTTTAAGCTATAAATCTCGCGGGGTTACGGTCAGTAACTGTTCCCTCAATGAGGACACGGGAACGGCTATTCCAATTATGGAACACTTTCTAAAACCACCGAAGTTATGAGAATGACATAAAAAACCGAAAAGTTCTCAGACATGAAGACACCCAAAAGAATCGGACAATTTCAGATAATCAAGCGCATCGCCGAAGGTGGGATGGCGGAAGTTTATTTGGGAAAATCCGATTCAAGATTCGGTGTCAGCAAGCTTGTCGCGATCAAAACAACTCTGCCGGATGAGCAAAATTCTGAAATTTTCAAAGACATGTTTTTTAAAGAAATTCGCGTCAGTGCAAATTTGAATCATCAAAACATCGTGAAGATATATGATTTCGGAGAGCACAACCATCGCGCCTTCATGGTGATGGAATACATTCACGGCGTGACCTTGCGAGACCTGATGTCATATCACCGCGACAAAGAGGATCCTCTCCCGACGCCATTCATTCTGTATATTGTACATCAGGTGGCATTGGCCTTGGCCTATGCTTATCAGTCAGTGGATCCCCAAACAGGTCAGTCACTTAAACTGATTCACCGGGATATCAGCCCTCACAATATTCTGATCTCCTTCGAGGGTGAAGTAAAAATCATCGATTTCGGGATTGCCAAAGCCACCATGGATGTCGAGCAGACTCAACATGGGCAGGTCAAAGGCAAAGTCGCCTATATGAGTCCCGAGCAAATCAATCGCGAAACTTTGGACCATCGCACAGACATTTTTTCATTGGGAATTGTGTTCTGGGAGCTACTCGCCAATACCCGTTTCTTTGCCGGAAACACAGTCGGTGAAGTCAAAGAATCCATTCGCCTTTATGATGTTGCAAATCTTCCAACCGCGGTGATCAAAGACCGCTCCGAAGAACTCTTAAATGTTTTGCCACGCATGCTTCACCACATTGCTCAGTTCCGCGCCGAAGATGCGAATGAACTTGCAAGACATATTGGAACATTGCTTTCGACCAAGCATCCGGATTTTTCGGCACTCTCGTTGGCGGACTATCTAAAAGAAGTTTTCGCCATGACCTATAAAGATACCATGGAACAGATCCGTCAGTTCGTTGTCGAAGACGATAAAACCATGACGATCAGTACAACGGCGACCGCTGAAGAAGTGATGTCGATGCTAACCAATAAATCAATCACCGCACCGATCCTGAAAAACATCAAAGTCCCAGCACCACCCGTTTACGTTCCACCCGAAATGATCCCGCCACGCCCTAAGTGGACGAATCCCTCACCAAACATTTTAAATATTCCCAACAGGCCCCTCGGCCAAAACGGAAAATTCAGCAACCTACTAAAAGGCGCCGTAGCCATAGCGTTGCTATTAACAGTGGGCTTACTACTTGGAAAAGAAAACTTAGAAACAAAAAAGCCAGCTCCACAGGTTTACTCGTCAGTCCCAACACTGACCCCTATCCAACCCAGAAGAGCAGCCCCACAACCCGTGCTTCCAGCACCTCCGAGCCCCTTCAAAAAGCCACCAACATACACTCACAAAAAAGTGCTGAAAAAAAACCGCCTCCCCGCTTCCCCAAAACCCGCGAAGCGCGTAAGCCCCTACCAAAAAAACGTAAAAAACTAATCTCGTTTTCTCTCTCTTATAAAAAGAACGACCACTAAAAAATTCAATCTCTTCAAAGCTAAAAGCCGAAAAGAAATCCAAATTCTGAACAGTCCTTTTTTAATTGAATCCCGTTAGCACGACGGGAGCGCCTGCCTTAGGCACAGCGGCCTACGCCTGTCGTGCAGCGACCTCCGTCGGCGCTGGATGCGCGAACCGCCGAAGGCGGCGACGGTGAGCCAGGATGGCGTGTCGCGAAACGACGGGCGAAGGACGATGGGTCTAAGGCAGGCGATCCCGGCGCGCGCAACCATGAGCCCAAATAAAAAACCCGGCTGTTAACCGGGTTTGTGTTTTTAAGGAGCGACAGTGACTTTGTTTCGTCCGCCCTGTTTTGATTGGTAGAGCGCTTTGTCCGCCCGTTCGTAAAGCTGTGTCCATTCCGTCTCTGCCGCATATTTCGTAGCGACTCCGACAGAAATTGTGACCGGAATTTTTTTACCTTCGAAAACGAATTCGCTGGTTTCAATAGTATGACGAATACGTTCACCAACTTCCGCCGCCACTTTTGGATTTGATCCAGAAAGAAGCAAAACGAATTCCTCACCACCATAACGGGCAAAAAAGTCATTCGCACGGATCAATTTCATGATCACGATACGGCAAAGTTCTTTTAGGACATAGTCGCCACCCGGGTGACCATAACCGTCGTTGATTTTTTTAAAGTGGTCGATGTCGAACGTCACCAAACTTAAAGGCTCATTCAGTACTTCTGAACGCTTCATCGCCTCGGGACCTTTTTCGATCAAAGCACCTTTAGAGTGGGCACCCGTCAAAGCATCTTTTTGTGCGCGCTCATACAACGCAGAAGTACTCATGGCTTCAAGACTGCCTTTTTCCAGGAACTTGAAAATAACGTTTCCGGTTTTGATTTGGTCATTGTTCTTAAGCAAGCAAGAAGCCAATGGCGGAATCGTCTGACCATTCACCACAGTCTTATTTGTCGAACCCAAGTCGATCACGGAAACTTCACTGCCATTCACTGCAAATTTCGCATGCGAACGACTTAAACTTTTATCATCGATATAGACTTGGCTTTCCACAGAGCGGCCGATCGTAATGTCATTCGCAGTGATGGGATATTGCTTACCCACGTATCCTGGAGGCCCAATCAAAACCAAAACTGCAGGAGGAACATCATCTGCCTCGCGCAATTTACCTTTAAAAGTATCACTCGCAACTATACTGGTTTTTTCTAAATTATCAGAATCGTCATTGTTAGCCATAACGACAATTATAAGGAAGGGAGTGAAAGGTGACAATCAACCATCACTCCCCTAGTCTCTTGGACAGTTCCGTGAGAACCCCGACCTATTGCCGGGGTTTTTACATTAGAACCAAACTTCGTACTGGTAACCTACGTTGAAACCACTAGATTTGTCCGCAAATGTCGGAGCGTTGCCACCAATATAATCAGCACCTTGGTTCGCTGAGTTCCAGAATGAATATGAAGCATAGGCACGCATAACTGGACGTCCCCAGATGCTTTTCTTAAACGAAAGCTGTGGAGCAATGGCCACACGACCCAAATCACGTGGACCGATATAGGCATTAGTCACTTTGTCTTTTTCGTTTTGATCTTCGTAACGAGTGTAACCAACTTCAGTTGCCAATTGGAATCTGTCAGTGAAGTAGTATACCGGACGAACACCGATACCTTGCCACTGAACCACATTGTCTTGATCCAAACCGTTGCTTCCATAGCTTGCGGCAAAGCCAGCCATAAATGCCCAGCGATCCGCAACATCCATGGACCAGTCTTCAACCAAGCGCACATTCCAAGCTTTGTTTTGCGCGCGTTCAGATGCTTGAGAAGCATCAACAGCACTCTTGCCGTATACGTTGAACTGGTTCATAGCGCCTTGACCGAATTCAAGGACAGCTTTGTTGTAACCACCCAGGCCTTTGCCCTCAAGTTTTGTCGCTAACACATAACCATTTGTTGCCTCGAAAGTAGTTGTGCCTTGAGTGCTTTCTTTCGCCCACGCATAAACACCCCAGAAGCTAATGTTTTGTTCTGCGAAAACAGGAATCGTAGAGTATCTGAAATCCCAGATATTCAAAACCGGACGACCGATAGATGTAGTCGCGAAGTCTTCATTGGCTTGAATCAAGTTCGCGATCGCCAACTTACCTGGGCCCACTGGAATGGCTTCAACACCAGCACCAACACCGGCCATCTCGCCATAGTAGTACCAGTCAAAGATGAACAAATCGACGTCACGATAGAATCTTTTACCGACCCAATATTCAATCGGATTGCCTTCAAAGCCACCGGCTTTGACGTAAGCTTCGATTTCGGATTTAGGAACTGTGACAGTTGTTGCTGTTGAAGGATTTGCTGGAATCGTTGTTTTCGTAGATTCCCATTGACGTAAACCGTCAGAACTATACGCGTAGCGTAGTTGCGTTCTGAAAAAAGAGGGATCGGCCTCATCCGCTTTTTTGTGATGGAATACGAATCCTAATTCAGTATAGAAGTCGCATTCATTTCCTAAACGTAGGAAATTACCCGGCAAATTCTTATTGCGGAAGCATTCCATTTTGCCGCCTTCTTGGCTGATCCCTGTTCCACCCCGAAGATACGAAGTGAAGTCAGCTTCGAGAGCATGCGCGTTATTAACTGCGAACAATATCGTAAGAACCCAAAAGATTATTTTCATACCCTATTCCTTGAAAAACACGAGGCTTACCCATAAAGTCCCGCCCTGACCAGAACTGATGCATGGAATTAGCAAAAAAAGTAAGGGGATGCTTTGCTAGATCGACGCTTGAAACAACTGCTGACATTCATTTTCACAGCGCTTTCATTTCTATTAGCAGACCCTGCGTCCGCTGCTTCACCTGCGCGCGCGCAATGGTTAAGTTCACAAAAAATGTTGGTCAAACTTCCTCAAGGTCTTCGTGTTGCCGACAACATGATCTTTCAGCTGGCCAACAGTGATATCAATTTCAGAGATGTTCCGCGCACTTATCCTCTTCCCGTGCTGCAACGTCAGGACAACTATGCGGTGGTCAGCACGGCTGGTTTGAACCGCCAGATGATCGAGGATTTGATTCATCGTCCGCTGAAAGTTTTCGTAACCAATGATCAAAACCAGCTTCTTGATTCGACCGCGATTCAGTATGCCGGTCTGTTGGATGAGCTTTATGCTTATCGTGGCAACGATCTGGGTGTAACGAATCAGGGTTCGCAATTTCAATTAAAGCTGTGGGCTCCAACGGCTTTTTCTGTGCGAGTAGCTTTGTTTGCTTCGCCGACAGCGATGCAATCAGATGCTGTACTAGTTCCAACTTATCAAAATGGCGTTTGGACAACATCAGTCCCCCGTCAGTACCAAAATTTTTACTACCTGTATGAAGTGACGGTTTATCAGCCGCTCACGGACCGTATGGAAACCTCTTTGGTTACCGATCCCTACAGCATCAGTCTTGCGATGAATGGTGCAAAATCTCAACTGGTAGATTTGGATAGCGGCGAGTCTAAACCATATGGATGGGATAACCTGACAAAACCCTATCTGAACTCTTTCAAAGACATAACAATCTATGAACTTCACATCCGCGACTTTAGCGCCAACGACGAAAGCATTCCTTTCGTGTATCGCGGAACTTACGATGCTTTCGCGCAAGGTGCTGGGCGTGGAGTGCAGTATCTGAAATCCTTGGCTGATGCGGGTTTAACCCACGTTCATCTTTTGCCATTCAATGATTTCGGATCTGTGAATGAGGATCGCACAACTTGGGAAACCATCAATGCTAACTCCTCGAACCTTCAGGATGCTCAAGGGGCGCTGTCGCAAATTCGCGCCCGTGATGCTTTCAACTGGGGTTACGATCCGGTTCACTTCTTTGTTTCTGATGGTTCCTACGCAATGGATCCGCAAGGTCTTTCCCGTGTTCGCGAAACGCGCACCATGGTTCAATCTTTAAACACGTTGGGCTTGCGCGTGGTTCAAGACGTTGTGTTTAACCACACTTATGAAAATGGTCTAAGCGCATTTTCAGTTTTTGATAAAATCGTTCCTCTTTACTATTACCGCCTGAACGATGAGGGTTACACTTACAACTCTTCTTGTTGTGCGGATACGGCCAGCGAACACTTCATGATGGAAAAACTCATCGTGGATTCTGTGGTTCACTGGGCAAAGAACTATAAAATTGACGGTTTCCGTTTTGATTTGATGTCTTTCCACTCGCGCTCGACCTTAATGAAAGTAAAAGAAGCTTTGCGCTCTTTGACTTTGCAACGTGATGGCGTGGATGGCTCTCGCATCTATATATATGGAGAAGCTTGGCCGTTTGGTTCTTTCTATAACCAAAATCCGCAGGAATCCATGAGCCAGTTGAATGCTTATGGTACTGGTATCGGTTTCTTTAACGATCGTCTGCGTGATGCGGTTCGCGGTGGCACGACAAGTTCTTCTGAAAAATCAGATCAGGGCTTCGCGACAGGATTGTATTTTGATTTCAATCAGGAACCGGCAAACCAAAACACACCGACAGATATCAATCAGCAAATGGATAAAATTCGCCATTTGGGAGATGTGATCAAAGTGGGACTTGCAGGGAATCTTCGTGATTTCTCTTTCCGTGAACATTATGGAAATGTGATCCTGGGGGGAAACCTTCTGTACCGCAACAGCCCTGTGGCAACTTCGGCAGAACCGATTGAAACCATCAATTATGTTTCTGCTCACGATGGTTATACTTTGTGGGATGCCGTTCAAGCAAAAGCGCCTTTCTATACTCGTGGACGTATTCCAGAAACGGCGACGGCCATAGAACGTCAGCGTATGCACCAGTTGGCAATGGCGATTCCTATGCTTAGCCAAGGTATTCCATTTATGGAAGCTGGTGTGGAACTTCTGCGTTCTAAAAACGGTGACCAGGATTCTTATGATTCGGGAGATTATTTCAACCGCATCAACTGGATAGGCAACGACAATTATTGGGGTCAGGGTCTGCCACCCGCTTGGAAGAACTATAATGACTGGGCCTTCTGGCAACCCCGCCTGCAAAATCAAGATTTGAAAGTGACACCGCAGTTGATTGCGCAAACTGCGAATTACTACAAAGGACTTCTGCGTCTGCGTAAAGGCAGTTCGCTATTTAAAATGAATTCTTTGGAAGAGATCATGAACGGATTGGTCTTCCTGGATAATGAGAACACGATTGACCCAGGTCTCATCGCCATGGTTCTGCACAATCCCAAAGAAGCGCTTTTGATTATGTTCAACAGCTCGAGAAACCCTCGAGTCTTTTCTCACAAAGTATTGAGCTACAACTGGGGTTACGACCCTGCGTTTGGACCGAATGTGGATCCATTGCTTGCGCAAGTGATCCTTAATCGTGCTCAGTCTCAGATTCAAATTCCAGGTATGACAACAGTGGTGTTGCGACTGGCAAAGGGATCTTATTTTACGGGTGTTAAGTAATGCGCTATTATTTGTTTCTATTGATCACACTCTGTTCGATGGCTGCTCATGCGGAGAAACTTCGTATTCACGTATGGCACCAAATGATCTATGGCCACCGTCAGGTTCTGGCTGAAGTTCTTAAAGAATTTGAAAAACAAAATCCCGATATCACGGTTCAGGCAACTTATCGTGAAACTGAAGAACTACGCAGCGGTTATCAATCCGCAGCTATGGGTGGTTCGGGTCCAGAGCTGGTTTACGGTCCTTCGGATCAAATCGGTCCTTTTGCCACAATGGGCATCATCCGTCCTTTGGATGAAGTTCTGGGCGTAGACTATTTCAAACAATTCGATCCTCTGGCGGCTCCGACTTTCAATGGTAAGCACTTTGCTATCGGCGATGCTGTCGGCAACCACTTGATGTTGATCTATAATAAAAAGCTTTTGCCTGTTCCTCCGAAAAACTCGGATGAATTGATCGAGATGGGTAAAAAAGCGACCATCGATAAAAATGGCGACGGCCGTGTTGATCAATGGGGCTTGGTATTCAACTATACAGAGCCGTTCTTCTTTGCGCCGTTCATTCCGGCTTTTGGCGACGACTTCATTAAAGACGACGTAAAACCCAACCTGAACACGCCAGCTCTAGCGAACACATTCCAATTCATTTTGGATATGCGTGATAAGTACAAAATCATCCCGAAAGAGTGCGACTACGAAACGGCCAATGCTCTTTTCAAAGACAACAAAGCTGCGATGTTGATCAACGGTGACTGGTCTTGGGGTGATTATAAGGAAGCGAAAGTCGATTTCGGTATTGCCCGTATTCCAATGATTTCAGGCACTGGCAAATGGCCGGCTTCTTTGGTGGGAACCAAGGGTTATTCACTGAACGTGAATATGAAATCACCCCAGCATCAAGAAGCAGCTGTTAAGCTTTTGATGTATTTGACGTCCACTCCGGTGCAACTGCAATTCGCAGAAAAAGTGGGCATCTTGCCATCCAATCTGGATGCGCGTGATTCTGATATCGTTAAGAACAATCCATTGCTGAAAATCTCGGCTGACATCATGGAAGTCGGTCATCCCATGCCGATCGTGCCTGAAGTACGCGCGATCTGGGACAGCTTGCGTATTCAATACCAAAAAGTATTGGCTGGCAGTCTGACTCCACAAGCTGGTGCACAAGGTGCTCAGGTTCTGGCTGAAAAACAAATCGCCGAGATGAATGAGGTTCTTAAACCCGACGCCGGTGCTTATGTTCTAAAAGCGATTTTTGCCTTGGTAATCTTGGGTGGCATTTGGATGTCGCGCAAATCATTGGTGGCTTTCGTCAAAGGCTTCCAGGGTCCTAATCGCTTTGCCTACTATATGATGCTTCCGGCATTTATCGGTATCTTTGCGGTAATCGTGTATCCGTTCTTCTATAATATCGCGATTTCTTTTTCGAACTTTAGCTTGCGCACGTTCCAGGATTGGTCGCTGGTGGGCTTTACTCATTACGTGAATGCGTTTTCGGATCCAAAATTCTATTCATTGTTCTTGAAAACAGTGATTTGGACCGTCGTGAACGTTTTCTTCCACGTGACGTTGGGTGTGTTCTTGGCTGTTATCATTAATCAAGTGATGCCATTCCAAGGTTTCTGGAGAGCTCTTTTGATCATCCCGTGGGCCGTTCCTCAATACATCACGGCTCTAACCTGGAGAGCGATGTTCAATCAGGAATACGGACCGATTAATATCGTTCTGCAAAAGTTTTTACACTTGTCTCCGATTCAATGGCTCAGCCAACCGACGACGGCCTTTGCGGCCTGTATCATCACCAACGTGTGGTTGGGATTCCCATTCATGATGATCGTGGCCTTGGGCGGTTTACAGTCTATTTCCCATTCACTGTATGAGGCGGCTCGCCTGGATGGCGCGACTTCATGGCAGCGTTTCCGTCACATCACGTGGCCGTTGTTGATGCCAGTGATGGTTCCCGCAGCGCTTTTGGGTTCTATCTGGACATTTAATAACTTGAATGTGATTTGGTTGGTTTCAAATTCCGGCGAGCCGGGAGATCAAACGCACATCCTGGTATCTTATGTTTATAAAGCGGCCTTTAACTTGTATCGCTATGGTTATGCAGCGGCTGTTTCTGTGATTATCTTCCTGATCCTGGTTATCTGGGGCTTGGGAATGCTTAAGTCACAATATCAAAAGGAGACCAAGTAATGGTAAAACGTCTTCTCGCTTGGGTTTCGATCCTTTTGTTTGCTGTGTTCTCTCTGTACCCGATCGTTTATGTGATTTCGGTTTCTCTTCGTGGCGACAATGCTTTCCAAACGCAGTCTTTGGAAATCGTCGGTCCGAATTCCACACTTAAAAACTTTGTTTCATTGTTCACAGAAACAGACTTTTTGTTGTGGTTGAAAAACTCATTGATCATCAGCGGTGTTACGACATTTGCGGGTGTGGCGCTGGCTTCCTGCAGTGCTTACGCTTTGTCTCGTTACCGTTTCCGTGGCCGTAACATGATGTTGTTCTCTTTGCTGACGACACAGATGTTTCCAGCCACGATGTTGATGCTTCCATTCTTTATTATCTTGTCGCAGCTACATCTGATCGACAGCTTCTGGGGATTGTTCATTATCTATTCCTCGACAGCATTGCCGTTCTGTATCTGGCAGATGAAGGCGTACTATGACACCATTCCGCGCGAGCTCGAAGAAGCGGCGCTATTGGATGGCTGCTCACGCTGGATGATCTTTACCAAAATTATTCTGCCGGTGTCTTCACCAGCACTTGTGATCACGGCTTTGTTCAGCTTTATGTCAAGCTGGTCTGAATACGTGATTGCCGCCGTGGTTCTGCAAGATCCACAGCTTTATACTCTGCCTCTGGGACTTCGTTCCTTCCAGGCAAGTCTTGCGACTCAATGGGGCCTGTATGCAGCAGGTGCTTTGATCGTAAGTATTCCAGTTTTGATTTTGTTCATCAGTATTTCCCGTTATTTGGTTTCTGGTCTGACAATGGGAAGCGTGAAGGGTTAATTTATGGCGAATATTGAATTTTCTAATCTGGCTAAAAGTTTCGGCTCCGCCAAAATTCTTAAAGACATCAATTTGGAAATCGCTTCGGGCGAGTTTCTGGTATTGGTAGGTCCTTCTGGTTGCGGTAAATCCACTTTGCTTCGCACGCTTGCCGGTCTTGAAACTTTGGATTCCGGTACGATCAAAGTCGGCGGTAAGGTAATCAACAATGTTGAACCTCAGGATCGCGACCTGGCGATGGTATTCCAAAGCTATGCTCTTTACCCGCATATGACGGTGGAAGAAAACATGGGCTTTGGCTTGAAGCTGCAAAAAATTTCTGCATCCGAAATCGCCAAACGCGTGAAAGAGATCGCAGAGCTTTTGCAGATTTCTCACCTGCTTGAGCGCCGTCCAAAAGAACTTTCCGGTGGTCAACGTCAGCGTGTGGCTTTGGGTCGTGCCCTGGCTCGTAAAACTCCGGTGATTTTGTTCGACGAACCCCTCTCGAATTTGGATGCACATCTTCGTACGCAAATGCGCGTAGAGATCAAACGTCTTCATGAAAATTCCAAATCCACGATGATCTATGTGACTCATGATCAAATGGAAGCAACAACGATGGGTGATCGTATCGCCGTTCTGAAAGATGGCGTGATCGAACAAGTTGGCACTCCAACGGATATTTATCACCGCCCCAAAAACATGTTCATCGCAAGTTTCATCGGTTCCCCAGAGATGAACTTCATCGAAGGCAACACCGTTCGCCGCCTGCCATGGCCGGAAGCTCAAAAAGCCGACCAAGTTTTGGGTGTTCGCCCAGAAAGCTTTAAATTCAATACAGGCGATCTGAGCCCCCAAGAACTTGCTCTCGGCGATTATACGGTGGAACTGTCAGAAAACCTTGGAGGCCAACAAATGCTCCACGGATTGTTAGATGGCCAAAGTGTGAGAATTATTACGGATTCCATGGATAAATTTTCCAAGGGGCAAAAGGTTCCAGTGAAAATAGATCTGACAAAGGCTCACCTGTTTGATAAGAAAACAGGACAGAATCAGCGTCTATAGGAGACCACATGTTCTCAAAACTGCAACGTTCAATTTTACTCCTGACTCTTTTGTTGGGTACTAGTTCGGCCCTTGCAGCTCCAAGAACAGTTTTCGTTCAATTGTTTGAGTGGCCCTGGAGAGAAGTTGCACGTGAGTGCGAGTTGTACCTGGGCCCATCTGGTTTTTCTGCTGTTCAAGTTTCTCCTCCCCATGAACACGTTGCTTACAACGGTGCCTGGTGGGAGCGCTATCAAGTCGTCTCTTACAAATTAGAATCCCGTGGTGGCAGTGAAGCCGAATTCGCCAATATGGTTCAACGCTGTAACGCTGCTGGAGTCGACGTTTATGCCGACGCCGTATTGAACCACATGGCAGGCTTCCCGCAAGGTGTGGGCTTTGCCGGCTCAACATTCACTCAAAGAAACTATCCTGGTATTTACAGCCCGAATGACTTCCACAGCTGTGGTCGCAACGGCAACGACAACATCGTTAATTACCGTGACCTGTACGAGCTTCAGTATTGCCAGTTGGTGGGCTTGGCCGACCTGGCGACAGAATCTCCTTACGTTCAACAAAAGATGGCTGATTATATGAATCACATGTTGGATTTGGGTGTCGCTGGTTTCCGCTTGGATGCTGCGAAACACATGCCTTCCAAAGATTTGATTCAGATCACTCGCCGCTTGAAGCGCTCTGCTTATATTTTCCAGGAAATCATTCACGATAACTATGGACCGGTTACCTATAATGAATACTTCCCAGCCGGCGATGTCACTGCTTACGAATATCCGTTTATACTGGGTTCCAGCATCAAGAACGGCCAGCTTGGCAACTTGATTAACATTGCTCGTGGCATGCCTGACAGCAACCACTCTATCGTGTTCGTGACAAATCATGACCTGGAAAGAACGGGGGACTCCAATATCCTTCGCTACACAGGGGATGATCACTATGTTTATCGTCTGGCGCAAATCTTCATGCTCGCGTTCCCGTACGGCTATCCACAGGTTTACTCTGGATACAATTTTAACTCGTACGATCAAGGTCCTCCCTTGGGCACTGATCTGCGCACATTGGGAATCCTGACGCAAAATAATGCCTGCGTTTCTCCTTGGACTTGTGAACACCGCTTGCCTGAAGTGGCGGCGATGGTGAATTTCAGAAACCAAACGGACAAAGCTTTCTATGTATCCAACTGGAACACAGACAATTCTACGTTTGTTTCTTTCAGCCGCGGTGGTTTGGGATTCGTAGCCCTTAATTTCTCTAGCAATCCGATCACACGTGAGTTGCAAACAGGCTTGCCTGCGGGCAGCTACTGCAACCTTACTGGCCCGTCTTACAGACGCCAAACTCGCAAATGTACAGATATGAAATACGACGTCAATTCGAACGGCGCCATCACTGTTACCTTGCCTCCTTACTCATCTCTGGTACTTTTGAATCGCGATCAAACAAAACGTACAAAGTAAGGGCCTACTCCAGCAGATCTGGAGTTCATCGGGTGTAGTGGGATATGAAAAAGAAAACTTATACAATCGGTTTTGATTTAGGTGGTACTAAACTTGCGGCAGCTCTTCTGGATAACTCTGGAAACATGCTGGATTTCGTAAAAGTACCGGTCGATATGAAGCGCGAGGGCTCGGCCCAAAAAACTCAACAGCGCGTGATTCATCTTATTTCTGATATCGCTCAAGATTTCAAAAAACGGTTTCCCAAAGAAACATCTCCCTCTGTATTTAAAGGTATTGGGCTGGCAAGTGCCGGTCCCTTGAATGCTGAAGAAGGAAAACTTTTGCACCCAGTGAACTACCCAGGCTGGAAAGTCGTTCCGATTCGTGATTTGGTAGAAAAAGAAATCAATAAAAGCGGTTTTAAAACGAAAGTGTATTTCCAGCATGACGCTACAGCCGCAGCCCTTGCAGAGGGTTGGGTAGGTGGAGCTCAAGGCATGAAGTCCTTTGCTGTTGTGACGACAGGAACTGGGGTTGGTACGGGTATCATCTTTAACGGTATGCCTTGCCAAAGCGGAGGCATGGGCTCGGAGTGCGGGCACTTTGTTATCGACGTGCCCGGCTTGAAAGCGAATCCTGATAAAGTTCATCACTACACAGTCGAAGGTCTTTCTTCAGGCACGGGACTTTTACGTCGCGCCAAAGAAATGGGTTTCAGTGGTAACTCCGTCGAACAACTGGTTGAAACCAAAGATCCAAAATATGATATCTTGTTTGCTGACATGGCTTTTGCGCTGGCAAGTCTTTGCCACAATCTTTCCATCGCCTTTAACTTGGAAAAAATCTTTATCAGCGGCGGTTTGATTAAAATCAAAGATCTGTTCTTCAAAGATTTGAAAGCGAACTATTCAAGAACCATTCGTCAGATCAACACTGATCTTGAGTGCAAAATTGAAATCGCAAAAACAAAAAATAATGCGGGCGTTTTGGGTGCGGGCTATCTTCCCCACCTTTACGGCAAACCGGCTCGCAAAACGAAATAGACATTTTCGAATAACAATCCCAAAAATCCACACCCAGGGGCAATCTTCCTCTGGGTTTTTTATTTTGCAGCCTCAACTGTCATTAATTTAATTCTGACCGAATTTCCGTCCAGGTCTGCTCTTTGCAATTCACATTTGCAAGGAGGCTATATGGTAAATCTCAAGGAAAACCCATCTCATTCAGAAGACATTGTCCAGCTGATCAAGAAAGACCATAAGCCCTTGAAGGTGCTGCTGGGAATTCTTAAGAACGAAGATGTCACCATCACTGAAAAGCGCGCCGCTTTTACAGAGTTCGCTCCCCTGCTGGAAGCCCATGCCAAACCTGAAGAAGACACCTGGTATACGTCTTTAAAGCGCGAGCACCAGATGGAAGTTCAGGGCATGGAAGGCGACCTGGAACACCGACTTTCAGATCAAATTTGTAAGGACATGAAAAAAACCGTCGACGATAACTCCTTTATGGCAAAAGCAAAAGTATTGGCTGAACTCGTCGAGCACCACATCAAGGAAGAGGAAATGGAAATGCTGCCGGAGTACGAAAAGTATGCAACCTTGGATGAGCGAATTGAACTAGGTCACCGATATCTTGAATTACAACAAGAAATTGAAAACCGACAATACAAGGAAAGCCACAAGTTTCCATCGTCAGTATTGGATAACATTCAGGGTAAAGTCGGCATGCCGATCTTGCTCTATATCCTCGGAGTTCCAGGATTTGTTGTTATCCTGCTCTGGTTTTTCTTCTTCCGCGGGGAATAAAAAAAGGGAGCCCCAGTGCGTGGGGCTCCCTTTTTTTGATACTCCGACGGAGTCGGAGTGCAAATCAGCTTTTCGATTTTCGCGTATCTGGCGCTGACTATTTTTTAAGTTTCGCCTTAGCCAAGATTTTGCCCGCTTCAACACCTGGCTGATTGAAAGCATCAATCTTCAAATATTCACCCAAGCCAGCAACAACCAATTGCCAGAACATGAACAAGTAACCCAAAGTCTCTTCGTCCAATGCCTTTGCTTTTAAGGTCATTGTAGAAACTCCGTTTGCCACCAGGGCTTCCTGAGTTGCCAAAGCTTCAGCTCTTAATAGTTCACCCATCGTGCGACCTTGCAGGTCCATAGTTTCTTTGAACTGCGCATTTTTAATACGCATAGATCCGCCTTCAGCTTCGTCGACACGTTGGAAAATCACAAATTTGTCTTTCGTGCCTTCCATCACTTGTTGCAAGATCGAGTGCTGATCAGAAGCACCGATAGCAGCAATCGGAGTACTAACGCGAGGAGCAGGAGTTCCCGCGCGAGTTACCGGTTTACCCAAAGACTCTGCCCACAACTGCGCATACCAGCCACCGAAATCTTTCATGCGAGAGTTATATGACCATAACAATGTGATCCACTCTTCACGGCCATAGGATTGAATCACTTGAGCCATAGTTTGAGTCACAGTTGCTGTATCTAATAGAGCGCGCTTCGCACCAACACGGAACTTTTCCAAATCCAAGCCCAAGAAGGCAGCCGGGAACATTCCCACTGGAGAAAGAACAGAGAAACGGCCACCTACATCCACCGGGATTTCACACTCAGGTACTTTGTGCTTACGTGCCCAGTCAGTCAGGGAACTTGATTTCGTTTCAGAGATCACTATCGAGTTGGAAGCAAGGTGAAGACCTTCTTCTTTGTAAACTTGATCCAAAAGTTCCAAAGCGCACAAAGATTCAATAGTTGTACCGCTCTTGGAAATAAACGCCCAGGCAACGTCTTTCAGATCCCCCAGTTCATCAATCAAGGTTTCGAAAACCAGGGCATCCACATTATCAACAAAGAACATGTTGTTGGCGTTAAAGACTTCGGCGATTACGCGAGTTCCTAAAGAACTTCCACCCAAACCCACGATAACCAATTTTTTAAATTTAGAAGACATCTCCGAGCCGGCTTTGTGGGATTGTTGCCACAAGTTGATGCGCTCTACGAGTTGTGGGAAACCAATTTCTTTTCTTTGCAAAAACAATTTCAAAGAAGATTGGCATTCCTGAATAAGATTTTCGGGATTTGTATGATTCGCCTGCGTGATTTCCAACATCGTGATTTCTCTTTCCAACAGAGTTTGTCGGAAAAATTACGAAATCGCGACGTCTTCCTCAATACGGTGATATCCGTTCCACTCTTTCAGACGACCACGAGGGCGTCCTCCGTCTTCAGGATACTCAATCAAGCAATAGGTCAGTTTCGTGATTTTTCCAAGAGACACGATATCTAAAGAAGTGATCTCAGTCCACGTTCCTGTATTAAAATATTCTTTGTGTTCCGACCATTGCCTGTATTGGTACACATGGGTGTGCCCAAAGACCACAGTATGCACTCTGTCATCGTGAAGAATTTTACGCGCTGATTCACTCAAATCCGGGAAGATAGCGCTTTCCAGGATAACCTGGATGATCCGCTTCAAAGGCCAATGACGGCGGCTGTCCTTTACAAACACGCTTCTTAGGAAGTAGCGATTTGCCATAAAAAAACCACGCACCAAGCTCATGGTTTCATTTACCAGCGCCCAGCGCAGCATTTTACCAAATGGACGAATCTTATCCACGTGGGGATACGTCTGTTTGATTTTCAATACGACTTCCAAAAAGAAGTGAGAACCAAAGGGCAGATTCAAGATCGGCTCCACCAAGTTCTTTTTCAGAAAGAATTTTTTGGGGTCCATACGATTAGCGGCTTCATGCATATGACCGTGCTCGATATGAACACCATCAAAGAAATAAACGATGTTTTTAAAGCGCACCGGTGCACCGATCACCTGATTCACAAAGGCGCGGCAAGCCGGCCACAGCATCCCCTGATCGTGATTGCCGACGATATAGGTGATGGATTTTCCTGGCTTGGCAGCAAATTCGGCCATGGCTTTAAAGACGTTCTCGTGACCTTTCACGATGTCTTTCAGAATATCCAGTGTCACGGCTTCGGTGATGACTGATAGGAAATGTCCTTTGTAATCACATTGAAGGAAATTAAAGAAATCACCGTTGATGATCAGTTCAACTTCGTAATCGCGGTAAACGCCGGTTGAGTAGTAGTGAATGAATTCCACCAGCTTGTCGCCGTAATAGAATTCCTCGAGCGAATTGATCCCACCCTCAGCCAATAAACGGCCTTTGCCCAGATGCAAATCGCTGATAACCACCTTGATTTTTTTTACTGGTGCGGGTTTTGCGACAACTGCTGAGCCGTCGCTGACTTCCGCTGGTGATGTGGTGGACTCCATGAATTCCTACTCAGCCTTCTTGAGTGGAACAGGTCCGCCTTCCTCTTTGACTTCCAAATTAGAAAGGGCCAAACGGAGAGCACGCTCTGTACGTTTGAATTGGTCCTGATTCCCCTCGATAGTCTTGTTTAACTCAAGACATTTATTTCTATAATTATCGAGTTCCTGGGAAAGCTGATCAATCTTTCTTTTCTGGTCAAGGATATACTCATCTTTGGACCGAACTAACGCGGCCTTCTCTGCACGCAAAAGCTCTAGACGATTTTCCAGTTCGCGTTCACGAACACGGATCTTTTTGAAATCTGATTTTAGTCTGGTTTCCAGCTCTTCGACTTTAACGCGAGCTTTGGCCACTTCGTTTTCCTTGTACTGAAGGTTGCCCTTCAGGATCAAGATCTCGCTTTGGAAGGATTCGCGGTCTTCCGCTTTCTCTTTTTCCACCGCCACGATGCGCACACCCAGTTCGTCTGTACGAGCCCGAATGATCTCCCCGGCTGAAGCCAGCTCTTCATTTTCACTGCGCAGACTTTCAACTTCTTTTTCCAGTTCCAAGATGCGCTGTTGTGCCAGCTTCAGATTTTCTGCCTGAGCCAAGCTTGCATCCACAGAAGTCATCACGTTTGCAGAACCTGCACGGTTGCTGCCACGGAAGTTACCCACGCTGACTTTCACGTCCACGTCGTTGTTTTTACGGCCACCCACACGGGCATTCGCAAAACCAGATACGGCCAGAGTGCGATCCGCATCTGTGCCAGCACCGGAAGTCATTTTCGAACTTGTTAAATTCAAATCTTGAATAGAAACCGTTTTGTCTTCTTTTTGGCTGTCACCCAGGGATGCTGCCAAGTTATCTACCGGACTTGTAAAGTCATCCTGGTAGTTTGAAGAAGAAACCGGAACATAGGGCTCCTCTGATGGAGTTGGCATTTCTACCACGACATCATCGGACTCATCATCAAGGCTATCGGCAGATTGATAACCGCCGTCTGCAGAAGGACCTTGATAAGGTTCTTCGACAGGCATTTCATATGTTGGGTATTTTGGACGAGGTGGCAAATCAAAGCCCACTGGTTTTTCGCCATCTAACAGCTCATCGCCGGAAGCAAATTCTTCCACACCTTGAGCGGCATAGTCATCGTCAGCTTGATGACTGGTGTATTCTTCTGCTCCACCTGGGAATTCAGACGCGTCGATTTCTGCACCGACATCTTTTTCCAGGCCAGCCCACATATCTTCACTCCCGTCTGCATCTGCAGATGGGGTCTGATGGAAATTCGTTGGCTCTTCGCCAGAAACTTTCCCATCTTTATGAAACGACGCATCCTCTTGAATACCGCGGACATCGTCCATCAGTGATTCAATCAGGTTTTCCGCCGCTGAAGATTTCTTTTTTCGTTTCGACATACTAGTGGAATTATCGGAAATTCCTCAACTTCTCTTAAGGAACTCCCATGGGATTCCATCTAACTGGAACAAGGTCCAGCCCCTACGGGTACGGACTTACCTCAGAACAAATACAGCATCCCACACGCAGGGCATCGCCTCAAAAAATCTCGCATAACCGTCTCATTTAGGTACGGCCTTACCTCGCAAAGTAAGTCCGTACCTTTTGAAGTACATTTTCGCTGCGGTTCCGCAGCGCCTCGTGGTGGAGCCCATCTAAGGCGTGGCGCAGGACCCCAATTGTATTAATTATAGATTGTACACAATTTAATTGCACACAACATAAATGGGCGTAGAATTTGACGTATGAACAAGCAACTTCTTTTGCAAAATCAGCTTTGTTTTCCGATCTACGCGGCTTCTCGCCTGATCACGCAGCTTTATGGTGAACACTTTAAAGCTTTTGATCTGACGTATCCGCAGTACTTGGTCTTTTTGGTTTTGTGGGAGAAATCTCCTCGTAAGGTGACCGAAATCGCTGACTTACTGATGCTGGATACGGGAACAGTAACGCCTTTGATTAAGCGCATGGAGAAACGTGGTTGGATCGTGCGCAAACGTTCTGCCAAAGACGAGCGCTCGGTTGATGTGCAGCTCACCAGTGAAGGACGCAAGCTTGAAAAACATTTCGCCACCCTTCCGGAAAAACTACTTTGCGATGTGGATTGCAAAAAGGGCGAGCTGCAAACATTGCACAAAACTTTGAATAAACTTAATGAGCAAATGAAAATAACCTTAGAAGGAGGTCATCATGAGTAAGCTCTATACAGCAGTTGCGACCGCAACTGGCGGACGCAACGGAAAAGTAGAAAGCTCTGACGGAGTCCTAAATCTTGAAGTACGTATTCCCAAAGAAATGGGCGGATCTGGTGGCGCGTTCACCAATCCAGAGCAGCTTTTCGCTGCTGGATATGCTGCTTGCTTTGACAGCGCGCTGAACTTCGTAGCCATGCAACAGAAGACCAAAATAACGTCTTCCGTAACTGCTGACGTGGGCATTGGTCCTAACGATAGCGGTGGCTTCGCCCTGGCAGTTAAGCTGCGTGCGAAAATCGAAGGTGTCGAGCGTGCAATCGCTCAGCAACTTCTGGAAACGGCTCACAAAGTATGCCCATATTCCAATGCCACTCGTGGCAACGTTCCCGTCGAGATCGAACTAGTCTAACCCCTCCCGTAAAAGGCTAAGACTACCTATTCAGAAAATAAAAAAAGGCAGGGACTCCCCTGCCTTTTGTTTTACAAAAAGGTGCCTGCCACTTTCTGCAGAAGCACCGCGAAACTGCTGCGGTTCCGCACTGCATTCCGGAAAGGGAACTGTTACCTAAACTGTGATAACTTTTTTGTATTCTGCTAGGCGTTTTTCCAAGTCTGGCAAAGTTACTTTTGAAAGTGCTTTGACTGAGAAATCTTGGATCGTGTGAGATGCCATCATGGAACCCATGATGCACGCTTGTTTCAAAGTGTTCACTGTTGGAACTTCTTTTTGTGCTGCGATGTAACCGAAGAAACCACCGGCGAACGTATCACCCGCACCCGTTGGGTCGATCACTGTCGGGATCGGCATTGCCGGCAAGATGAAGTAACCAGATTCTTTTGTGTACATAGCGAAACCGTACTCGCCACGTTTGATAACAACAGCGGAAGGCCCCATGGCTGTGATCATTGGAGCTGCCGAGATCGCATTCGAAGCGCCCGTCAGCATTTTTGCTTCGCCCTCATTGATCAATACCAAGTTCACTTTTTTCACAACTTCAAGCAAAGCGTCTTTCTTGATGTTGATCCAAAGGTTCATTGTATCAAGACCCACAAACTTAGGTTGTTTTACTTGCGACAAAACTTGCAATTGAAGTTCAGGAGCAATATTTGCAAGGAAAACGAAAGACGAATCTTTGTAATGCTCTGGCAATTGTGGATTGAAGTGTTCAAAAACGTTCAACTCTGTATTCAAAGTTTTCGCTTCGTTCATGTCGCCTTCGTAGGAACCCGCCCAGTGGAATGTCTTACCTGGAACTTTTGAAAGACCTGCCAAATCAACCCCACGGTTGTTCAAAAGATCGTAATCTTTTTGGTCGTAGTCTTCACCCACAACACCGACAACACGCACTTTTGAAAACAAAGACGCTGCCAAAGAGAAATAATTCGCAGAACCACCCAAAGCACGGTCTGCTTTGCCTGATGGAGTTTGAATTGAATCGTATGCAAGGCTTCCTACTACTAAAATTTCAGACATTTTAAATTCTCCAGGATAATTCTACTCCGGCGGAGCCGGAGTGTAACTCAGTACTTAGCGCTCCGGCTTTTCGAAGCGCAATGAAGACTATTGAAGTTCCGTTTCGTTTTCAAAGCTCATCGCAGCAAATGCCGCATTTTTCGCTGCATGCTCCGCTTTATGCTCTGCCATCAACTCACGTTTCGCTTTCGGCATACCCGCCAATTTGGAATTGGAGATATCCATCGTTGCGTTTTCTTCCTTGTGCGTGCTGTTCAATTGACCGCAAGCTGCAAAGATATCGCGTCCCATAGAACGGCGAAGAAGAACGTGGCAACCCAAACGGTTCAATTCCGTGTGGAAAGCTTCGATAGTCGCATCCGAAGGACGCTCGTAGGGAGCACCTGGATGTTCATTGAATGGAATAATATTGATTTTGCATGGCACACCACGAGTCAGCTTCGCGACCTGACGAGCGTTCTCGATGGAGTCCGTAACGCCTTTTAGCATCACATACTCGAAAGTGACCTTGTCGCCTGTCTTGTCAGTGTACTGCTTACAAGCATCCAACAACATTGTCGTGTTCCATTTTTTATTGATCGGCATCACTTGGGTGCGGATTTCATCTGTCGGCGCATTCAAGCTTACCGCCAAACGAACTTTCGCATCAGCGATACGCCACATTTCTGGAACGATACCCGAAGTGGATACTGTGATTTTTTTACGGGACAAGTTAATACCCCATGGAGAATGGATCACGTCGATCGTTTTGAAAACTGCTTCTGGGTTATCAAGTGGCTCGCCCATACCCATGAACACGATATTGGTGATGCGTTGACCTTCAGATAAAGAGTCATGAACTTGCATGAACTGACCAACGATGTCTTCAGTACGAAGTCTGCGTTTCAATTTTTGCTTGCCCGTGAAACAGAATTTGCAACCGATGTTGCAACCCACTTCAGAAGAAATACAAAGAGTCAGACGACCTTCAGAAGGAATCACCACGGACTCCACACTTTGGTTGTCGCCCATATCAAATAGAAACTTCTGCGTTCCATCGACGGATTTCAAGTGAGTCAAAATTTTAGGAAGTTCGAAAGAAAGAAGCTTTGGAAGTTCCGCGCGGAAGTCCTTGGACAAATTCGTCATTTGTTCTGGATCTGTCACGCGTTGTTCGTAAACCCATTTAAAGATTTGTTGAGCGCGGAATTGCTCTTTGCCTTTACCTTTTAGGTAAGCTTTCAAATCTTCCAAGGTCATGGAATAGAAATTTGCGGCTTTATTTTCTAGGGGTTTTGCGACGTCGTCGTCAGCGTAGTTGATAGGTGCAAGAGCAGGGCTCAGGCCTTCGTTCAATTCCATCTCAGGGCTCCTCGGCTTATTACAGCCATGCTTGTTACAGCTGGGACTTTTGTGGTCCCGTTAAGTTAAGGATATGTGTGCGAGGTATGTAGCATAGGAGCCCCTGAACGCCTAGCAATTCCTATAATTTCAGCGGTTTAGCCAATAAAAAAGGCCCTTAAAAAGAGCCTTTCTTGCAAAAAATGCTTATTTGACTAGAGCTTGGCGGTTATTCCGCGACCTTAACCAGATCGGCCTCATAGTAGCAGGCCTTTCTGAGCACCCCTGAACGAAGTGTTTCATCATCTAAGGCCACCACCACACCGCGATCGGTACGATATAAACGAATGCGCACACCCTGCTTGTTTCCAACAGACCACGTGCCACGAACGTTTGCGGCCCAGCCTTCTCCACCCGAAGTGACGGCAAATGACCCCGCCGTGTCGCGGTCATTGCGTGTCTCGTAATTCATCACAGAATGTCGGTTTGATTTATAGGCATTAACAAAATCAACTCGGTGAGATTCAAACTTAGCGTCACCAACTTTCACACTGACACTTTTAAGACTTCCAAAGCCGTACTGAATACAATAATTGTTATTGAACTCTTTTACGCGAGGTTCCCCCTCGATCACATAATTTCCAATAAATTGGTCGAAAGGGTCCGAAGTTTCAGCGAAGGCTTGAATAGAGAAAAGTAAAATCAACGATGCGATGAACTTCATGTTGTGATCTCCTGATTGATTTCTAAAATCTCATCAGGATCGCAACTCTTGAGCAATCAAAAAGGGAATGCCTAATAGCTTTTTCGTATCGCCATAATCCCAAGCTGTTGAAATCATTGCCGCAGCAAAGGTCCACGCCTTCATTCTTTGCAAATCGAAGTTGATCTGCTCATTGAGAATCGCCATACGACGCTCCAGTGTTTTTCTTAAAGGTCGATGGACGGGATAAGCATCCAGAGGATTGTACATCATCACGGCCATTTCAAATGTCGGATCACCGACATAGCCGTGGGGATCAATGACTTTCCAGGAATACTTATGTTGCAAAATATTGTCGTGATGAAGATCCCCATGAAGCAGGCGATCCTGACTGCGATCCAAGGTCAGCTCTGCAATAATACGGCGAGCTTTATCTATCATGCGATCATCGACGGCCCCCTTTAACACATCCAGGTCTTTTGCAAGATCCGCGATATGTTTGAAGGCCCCACTGGTGACCGTGCGGGAGTTTAGCTCTCTGATGAGATTGGCGATGATGACGGTCTGTTCGTCGTCACTCAAGTGTTTAGAATGCTTTAACGTCGTACCAGGCACCAGACGCTCCAGCAACGTGGCACCCAAGGCCTTATCAGACTCTATAACTTGAGCTGCGACTCCGTTGAAATGGCGCAGCCATTGGCGCTCGCGATCTAGGGATTCAATATCACAACCGGTTTTTACCACGACTTCCAAACCATCAGATTTACGTTTTGAAGCGCCCACGAAGTGGAATGACAAATTGTCGATGGGTTTAATTGGTTCCAGATTCCAAAGCTGTTGAATTTTAAGGATGTGAGAATCAAATTGCGAAAGCCAGGCTTCGCCCGGGGCCTTCCAGGTGGTCACAATATTTTTATAGAGATTTGAATCACGAGAGATCAAAAAGCCTCCCATCCATCAAAGGCTTAGTCTTTAAAAACGTCGTAGTTTAAATCCAATTGCGGACCCAACCACATAGCCGCTTGAGTATGATCGTAATGATCATCACCCGTCAGTTCATGCACCAGCACCGATAAATCACCGCGCTCGTGCATTAACCATAGTACCACGTCTGTGAATTTCTCTTTGGGAAAATTAATTTCAAACATTGGAGTCGGATGAGGACCAATTGGTTCAGGAATCAGCTGCCCGGTGAAAACCACTTGATCCTTGAATGAGACAATCGCTTTATTACGAAGTTCTTCCGCAAACGCGAGTTGGTCTTTCTCAAAGTAAATATGCGCATCAAACTGTCTCGGAAATCCCTCCGGCAGCAGCTTCGAATTTACCTTGTAAGACTTTTCCATCTTATTTTCCTTTGCGGAAAAGCGGTCAAAAAGGTTCAGATGCAAGGCCGAGGTCTATCCCCGCAGCGCCGGCGTGCTACCTGCACGTCGGAGCGAGGAGATAGGCCGACAACGCAGCAGATGGACCTTTTTCACCGCTTTTAGTGTACTTCGTTGATGTATTCGATCAATTCCGGGATTTCACATGGGACGCAGCCTACCTTGCCTACCACTACGCCTGCGGCGTTGTTGGCCAGCATGCAGCTGTGAACCAAGGAAAGACCGGATACCAAGCCAAGCGCTAATGCTGCGATAACTGTGTCACCGGCACCAGTCACGTCGAATACTTTTTGTGCGTATGTTGGAACTTCAGTGATTTGATCGCCAGAAAATATCGTCATACCGTCTTTTCCGCGAGTCATTACGACTTCTTTAGCACCCGTCACGCGTTGCAAAGCGCGACCTACTTCTACGACTTTATTTGGATTATCTTTCAAATCATCAAAGCTATAACCTGTCAAAGCCACGGCTTCGTTATAATTCGGTTTGATCAAATCAATACCTTGATAATGAGTTCCCGGATGATTTGGATTCGGGTCCACCATCAGACGTTTTCCAGCTTTTTTACAAATTGCCGCGACTTTTTCCACGACGTTACGAGAAACCACACCTTTCGCATAGTCTTCGATGATCACACCATCAGCTTCGCCGACATGTTTTTCAACCATCGCCAAAAGCTTTTGCTCTGTCTCTTCAGAAAGATATTTCTTCATTTCATAGTCGACACGAACAAGGTGATGGTGCCCCGTCATGATACGAGTCTTACGTGTTGTTGGACGATGTTTATCTACGATCATGTAATGCCAGCTTACGCCGTTCTTTTCGCTTAATTCTTTCAGCAAACTTGCGCCCATATCGTGACCAACAACAGAAACCATCATCGGAATGCCACCAAGGCTTGCGACGTTTTGTGCAACGTTGGCAGCAAGGCCCAAGCGTTTGTCTTCGCCGTCAACTTCAAGAACTGGGACTGGAGCTTCGGGGCTGATACGACGAACTTGTCCCATGACGTACTCATCCAAACCCACGTCCCCGATAATGAGGATTTTTTTACCCTTCAAAGCAGGGATCTGCTTAATCAGAAGGTCTTTTTCTTGTGGGCCTAATGTAGCTTGAACAGGTGCTGTCATTTTTTCACTCCAAAAGCCATTTTTAACGGATTGCTCCCCCGCTGTCATCCCTTTCTACCTCGGCTATTGGCAGCAAAACAGCCTTTGTGTTAAAAAGGCGCTCTATGTTCAAACCCAAAGGCAAATCTCAGGGCGCTCGCGGCCCGGCTTTCAAAAACAATTCCCGTGGTGGCAAGCCCGGCTCTCGCAATGGCGACGAGCGCAAAGCCGCGTCGAATCTGATTTACGAGCAAAATTACATCAGCCCACGGGAAAAAGAAGAGATCCTGAAATACTTGAGCACGCTTTATCCGATCTGGGAGATGCGTTACTCGAAAAACAATCCTCCCCCTGAAAACCAAAAGCAAAGACCCCTTTTGCGCCCGGTTTATTGGTTGGGGAACTGGCAATTTGCCTGCTTGAATTACTATCATCCACCTAAAGGAATCTATAACCGTTGTGTCTCGGCAGAGCGCTATCCTCCGGTTTTGGAATACCTGGTGAGCAAAATTGAAAGCTTAGTGAAAGAGAAATTCGATCCTCGCGATATTCCGCGTGGTTGGACTTTGAACACGTGTTTGATCAATTATTATGGAAATCAAGTTCAAGAAGACGGCAAAAAAATCGACTGCGCCCGCGTGGGAGAACACAAGGATTTCGAACCAGGCCCGGTGGCTTCCATTTCATTTGGCGAGCGCGCACTGTTTCAATTTGTTTCCAGCAAAGGCACTGAATCCAAATCAGACGTCGTCTTGCAACAATGGCTCGATGACCGTTCTTTGCAAATCTTTGGTGGCGAGAAATTTAAGAAGCAACTTTTCCACCGCGTCCAACGCGTGGAAGATAAAGCCGATCAAATTTTTCCACTGAACGACATCACGAATTTTGAAACTCGCAGAATCAATTTCACATTCCGCTATGTTCCTGACGAGCACATCGTGCCTTTCAGAAAACTCTCTGAAGAGGCCCAAGACGATGTTCGCCAGTATATGGAAAAACTCGCGGAAAAATCGCCTTTCTTTAAGTCCCAACTCTAAAAGGTACGGACACACTTTCTCCCGACCGGTCACTTCAGGTGTACTTCATGGGACAAAGTGTGTCCGTACCTTTTCGGCACAATACTTGATTAGTTAGATTCTTGTGGATGGAGAGTGCCATGAGATTCAACCTATTGAAGCAACTGACTAGTATTTTGACAGTGAACCCGCCAAGGGCGTCACTCTCCGTTTTAATCGCTCTTCTGAGCTTTTCAAGCCTTCAGGCTTCGGCAATTACTGGCGGCAGTTCTGTTAAGCCCAATACCTCTGTGGCTTTACGCACGGTGGGTATTTTCAATGTGAAAACAGCCAACGCCTGCTCGGGAACTTTGATTGCAAAAGACGTGGTTTTGACTGCGGGCCACTGCGTGATCTCTAAAAAAGAAAATCTGATTGTTATTTTCGATACTCATTTCCCGAATAAAGTCGGTGAAACAGATAAAATCGACCCTCGAAATATTCGCACGATCAGAGCTATGGCTTTTCACGATGATTTCAAAAATCTTGATGAAGCTGGCAGTGACTATGGAGATATCGGCATTATCAAACTGACGTCCCCCGCTCCTGAAAATTACCTTATCACTCCCCTTCTGAAAGACGTATCGAATATCCGTCCTTCCGACACCGTGACTTTGGCGGGATTTGGTTATTCTTCAGAAAAAACCATTGTTACAGATCGCAATTATCCGGGTGTCGACGCAGCTGTCAGCGAGGGCCGAGGTTATTGCAATAACTATAAAACAAAGTGCTATGTCACCGAAGTTAACGGTGATGGCGAGCTTCGCGAAGTACAAGTCACAATCGAAACTTTGCGCGACAAAGATATGGTCCTTAACGAAAGCAACCAAAAAGCCACATGCAGTGGTGACTCTGGCGGTCCGGCATTTGTCGAGATTAATGGCAAAACTCTGCTTGCAGGGGTAACAAGCCGTACGCTGACTGACAATGACTGTGGTTCTGCTCAAGGTGTGAAGACTTTGGTTCCCCACTATTTCACTTGGATCAAACAAATGATCCAAGCTATGTAATCTGCATTCTTTCAATCGCTCGCTCGGACAAGGCTGATATCGTTAACAACGGATTCACCCCGAGCGCCGTCGGCACAATCGATCCGTCTAAAACATAAAGTCCCGCATGCAAACTGCCGTCTGCTTGATAAACTTGCCCCAAATGATTAACGACACCGTTATTCACCGAGTCCGCCATAACACATCCACCTAAAGGATGAACCGTCACCAGGTTTTTCCCGTTGATAATTAAAGTTCTGGGATTCATCACGAAATTTCCGCCAAGGGCTCGGGACTGCGCTTTCATCGCGCGATCAATCGTCGGATAAATGGGATCATATTTTACTTCGGGCCAGCGAACGCGGATACGTCCTTTGCGATCCAGTTGTAGTTTTCCATCGGCTCGATCATGTCCCATACCCAAGTAAACCATCGAGTAATTCAAAGCCCCTTTTTCAATGTCTTTGGAAAGTGTTATGTCGCGACCGACTCGCAAATAGCGAGCTGCAGAGATACGAAACTTTGCAACGCCCATGGCAAGCCTCAAAGGAATTGTGAATGCACCAGGAAAAGTTCCCTCTTCGATAATAAAGCGATCGAACAGATTTTTTTTGTTACGATAGTCTGCTATCGAATAAATAACCGCACCCGGCTTCATATCCACGCGAATCCGACTGGCCGAGGAGAATCCAATCGCATTCGTGCGAAAGGCGGTATTAAAGGAAAGACCCAACACATCACCATTCCCGGAAAATCTTCGCCCCAACTTTTCTGACAGACTTAATCCGCGCGCTTGAGAGTTTAGTAGTAGCTTGGTGCTACCCATAGTTCCCGCAGACACGATCACTTGATTCGCTAAAACAGATTTGCGACTCTTTTCACCGCTCTCTGAAACATACAGACAATGAATTCGATATCCGGCAGTTAGCTTCTCAATCCACAAAACTTCGATTTGTGTGAAGACTTCAGCACCCTGATTTTTCGCAAGCGGCAGATAGTTCATATTCAAAGTGTTTTTTGCTCCGGTATTACAACCGGAACAACAGTTTCCACACTCAATGCATTTTGGCTGAGTCACTCCAGATTGTTGTGCCTGTTGGCCATACAGATTCACTGCAACCGGCGGGAACTTCAAATCCACACCGAGTTCATGAGACGCATATTCATGGGCTCGCACTTTTGCGCTATTCATCCGCCGAGGATCATAAGCCTGGCCTTGCAGCATACTTTTCACTCGAGAATAGTACTTTTCAAACTGCCCTGAATGAACTTCTTCTACCAAAGCTTGCGGCCATTCGGGCGAGCGAACTGTTTCGCGATCGGGACGAACCAAAGCCCCGGCATTGATCAAAGAAGTTCCGCCCAAACCATTCCCATTTAAAACATCCATCTCGTGATTCGCGTGAACTTCAAACAACCCAAATGGATTTTTCTTACAGCGAATATCGTTACGAACGTCTTCAAAATTTTCAGAAAAACTTCCGGGCGGCCTCTCAGGTCCTCGCTCTAAAATCGCCACACGACAACGCCCCGCCAATCGCGCAGCAGACACAGATCCACCATATCCAGAACCAATGACGACAACATCATACCGCTCCCGCAAATCCGAAATAGGATTCGCCAGAGGCGTGTATTTAATTTTCAGAGGAACAACTTTAACCTGCGGCTCCGCCAAGGCTGTGCGCGTACCAATCACCCCTAACAGCCCACCGATAAAACCAGTTTTTAGAAAAGATCGACGAGAAATCCCCATCCACAAAGGAAACAGCAAAAATTAACGAAAAGAAATCTCCCCCAAAAGACAATGCAGAAAGACATCCGAGCAAAACTAGCAGAGGCGCAGGATTTTCCCTTTTAACAAGGCGCAAGAAGGAAGGCGTACTCCTCGTACGCCGACGCCGCAGCAACGCAGGTAAAAGGGAAAAGACAAGCCCCTCTATTGCGCGACAGCCCAAGACACTTGAAGGTTCGGTTTTCCAGCGATGTCTACGACGGCGACGCTTAGGTTTTGATTGATCCAACGGACGATCATTTCTTTTTCAGAGTTCGTTAGTTCTGGATTGTGAAAGCGGAAATCAAACTCTGAAAGAGGCAAGCTAAAGCTCATGGATTTTTCTTTGCCTTTGGAATTCTTCAATTCGATTTCCAGGTTCACAAAGTTTTTCTTTTTGCCGGGTTCTTCGACTTTGTAGGTTGTGGTCGTTGTACCGACGAAAAATTCTTTCCACTCCTCATCGCCCAATTCCATATTCAACTTATTCTGGCGCATTTTAAAGTGCGGCGAATGAGACAACACATAGGATTGAAACATCGAGCTTGAAAGTTTCCAGTCGTATGCCACAGGCAACGTGCAATGGTACCCTTCAGGGAATTCCACAACACGGATATTGCGACTGTCGATTTTCATCACTTTATTTGAAATCTTTTGTGCATTGATCGCATACGGAACCATGAAGTCGTGATCCGTAGCCCAAATCATCACCGGTTCAGAAACGTCTTTGTAGTAGGGCCAAAAGTTATTTAATCCCCAGAAATCTTCACTGTCTTTCATTCCTGGCGGAAGCTTCACTGAGTTAATGTATGAAAGACCGCCGTGGTAAGTTCTAACCACTTCAGAAACTGCTTTGTGAATGAATTTAAAACTGTCGTATTGAACCACGCCCGGAAGTTTTTCTTCGATACCGCGCAGACGACGACGTCCCCACAAATCGATAAATGCCGAACGAGTTCCACTGTTCGTTAAACTCTCCATCGTCTCTTTCAAATTAATCACCGGGCATAAAGCCAGGAAACTTTGAATCAAGGGCGTTCCCGCAGGAGAGTTGTATTTATTCAGCAACGAAGAAAATAAAACTCCAGGACCGCCCAAGCTCATGCCCATGATGTGAATGCTGTCGACCACGCGAGACAAAGGTTCTGTGGGATTGCGAAGCATCTGAGCGATCAAGATATTTTGAATTCCTTCATCGTAACCGCCGAACGAAAACTGATTGTTATTCGCAATGAAATCCGCGCTGGTTAAATTTTCAAGCAACAAAACATTGAATGGGGATTGTTCAAACAACATCATCATCCAGGCGCGCTCTGGTCTAAAATCCTCAATGCTTGAGAAAATTCCTGAACGGAAAATCACCAATGGACGACGTTTAGAATCACCCTTTAACGCCAACAGCCCTTTTAGCTTTACGTTCCCAGGAAGATTAATCACCACACGGCGAAGAAACGGATGTTCATAGGCATTGTAACGCATCGTTAGATATCGACGCACATTCACCATTTCACCCAAGTCTTCTGTCTGCAATTGCGAGCCGCACTCTTGTAGGTACTTCTGCACCAGTCCACCTTGAATTTGCGCGGAAACTGCAACGCGAGGATCTTGCAAGCGGGAAGCCCACACCGAAGTGTTGCACTTGTCCGTGACAGATTGCCCCTCCCCTGTAGGCGTCCAGCCTAGGATACCTTCGAATAGAAAGTTCAAAACTGCTGGATAACGCCCCGGGGCGTCGGCAAGAATAGGGTTATCTATTGCTGGAAACCAGATTCGAGGGCTTTGAAACTGCTCGATAAACGCCTGCTGAGGTGATGCAGGTTTCTGTGCAAAAGTGAAAAACGGAAATGCGCTGATGATGAGAACTATGAGAGAACGAGACATAGGTCTAATTGTGGGGAAAAAGAACCACCGAGTCATCAGCTTTTTTCCCGAGTGACACTGAGTATTTACTTCATTAAACTGCCAGCGTGTATTTTTAAGGAGACACATTAACATGGACCACAAGATTGAGCCCCTGTACGACGGGCCGTTGTTCAGAAACGCTATCCAAACTCTAGATGAATCCGCAAAAATTATTAACTGTGACCCAAACGTTCTTGAGCGCCTAAAACGCCCTCGTCGTTGTATCACTGTTTCCGTTCCAGTTCGTATGGACGATTACTCTGTGAAAGTATTCACAGGCTACCGTGTTCAGTACTCTCCAACGTTGGGACCCTACAAGGGCGGTATCCGTTATCACCAAAACGTAGATCTTCAAGAAGTTGTGGGTCTTGCTGCTTTGATGACTTTCAAAAACTCTGTTCTTGGTCTTCCATTGGGTGGCGCAAAGGGTGGTATCACTGTTGATCCAACTAAATTGTCACGCACTGAAAAACAAAATCTGACTCGTCGTTATGCTTCTGAAATTGGACCATTCGTTGGACCAACTAAAGACATCCCAGCTCCAGACGTGGGCACTGATCCACAAACTATGGCTTGGTTCATGGACACTTACTCTCAAGAGCAAGGTGGCTTTGCGCAACCGGGTGTTGTAACTGGTAAACCAGTTGAAATCGGCGGTTCTTTGGGTCGTAACCACGCTACAGGTTTAGGCGTTGTTTACGTTGCAGAGAAAGCTTTCGAAGTTTGCAAAATGAACATGAAGGGCTCCACTATCGCGATCCAAGGTTTTGGTAACGTGGGTTCTTTCGCTGCTAAATTTGCTTACGATCGTGGCGCACGCATCGTTGCAGTTTCTGACGTTTCCGGTGGTATCTTCAACGGTGATGGTCTTGATATCCCTGAAGTACTTGAGTACATCAAAGCTCACAAGTTTTTGAAGGGCTATCCAAAAGCAACACCAATCAGCAACGAAGACTTGCTTGAAGTTAAATGTGATGCTTTGTTCCCATGCGCTCTTGAAAACCAAATCGACACTCACAACGCTGAAAAAATCCAAGCGAAAATCATCGTTGAAGGTGCGAACGGTCCTATCACGAATGCAGCTACAAAAATTCTTTCTAAACGTGGCGTGTTCATCGCTCCAGACGTTATCGCCAACGGTGGCGGCGTAATCGTTTCTTACTTTGAATGGGTTCAAGACACGATGGCGTTGTTCTGGGATGAAGACGAAGTAAATGCTAAATTGAAAACTCTTATCACTAAAGCTTTCGACAAAGGTTACGCAATGTCGAAAGAAAAGAACGTGGATATGAGATCTGCTGCGATGGCGGTTTCTGTTCAGCGCCTTGAAAAAGCGATGCTTTTGAGAGGTCTTTACCCTCGCTAGTTTCAACAAAGGTGGGTTTCAAAACCCACCTTTTTTTTTGCCTTTTTCTGTATTTATTTTTGGAGTGTTTTTCTCATGCGTCCTTGGCTTTTGCTTCCTCCCAAACTCGCTCACGATATTAACGGTTACGCACTTCCATTACTTTCTTATCTTCACGGCAAAAAAACTCCCCATTGGAATTCCTTCACTTGGAGAAACATGACCTTTCCAAATCCCTTGGGAATTGCAGGTGGCGTGGATAAAGATGCGGAACATTTAAGTGACTGGTGGAGATTGGGATGTGGCTTCGTCGAAGTCGGAACCGTCACTCCTCAGCCGCAAGCTCCGAATTCAGGGAAAATCATGGATCGCGATATGAAGCTGACCGCCATGTGGAATAAAATGGGCTTTCCCAGCCAGGGAGCAGACGAAGTATTCTATAATCTCGCCTCTTACGCTCCGAATTTTAGAACCCCAGTGTTCGTAAACATCGGAAAAAATCGTCAGACTCCCAATCACCAGGCCGTAAATGATTATTTGGAGCTGGTCGATAAGTTTCGTCCTTGGGCCGATGCTTTTGTGGTCAATATATCCAGCCCCAACACTGCAGGCCTTCGCGAACTGCAGAAAAAAGAAAACTTGGGCGCTTTGCTAAAGCCGATCTTGGACCGAGTATCACACTTTGAACCAACACCAGTGTTGGTTAAGCTAAGCCCTGATATGGGTGAAGAGGGCCTTGCTGAAGCTGTCGCAAACTGCCAGGAAATTGGAGTGGATGGCTTCGTGTTAACAAACACGACCCTGATGAGACCAAATGGATGTCGTTTTCCTAATGAAGGCGGCCTTTCGGGGGCGCCATTAAAGAACCTGTCTCAACGCGCACTTCAAATTGCTGTTGAAACTTTAGGCAAAAAGCGTCAAGGAATGCTATTAGTAAGCGCCGGAGGGGTCTTAACTCCGGAAGATGTCTTTGAAAGATTGCAAATGGGCGCAGATCTTGTTCAAATTTACTCTGCACTTGTTTTTCATGGACCAAGCTTTTTCCATGATGTGGCAGCTAGAAGGAAAAATGTCGGAAGATAGTGTTGAGTTAAAATCAAGAAAACCAAAAATCCGTAAGGGTCATTGGATTCCCGTGGTTGCAGGCTTTCTGCGCAAAGACGGAAAGATCTTGGTCGGTCAACGCCCCGAAAACAACTCCTTAGCTGGGCAATGGGAATTTCCCGGTGGAAAAATCGAAAGTGGCGAGACACCTGAACAAGCTTTGGCTCGTGAACTTGACGAGGAGCTTGGTATTGAAGCTGAAGTCGGCGACCTAAAACTAGCGTGCACTCATTCTTATGGAGATGTAGGGATTCTCATATTATTTTATGAAATCCTATATTGGAAAGGCGAACCTCGCGCCAAACATCACATGATGCTTGAGTGGATACATCCGGAAGAACTTAAACACCGTAATATCCCTGAAGCCAATCGTAAGATTCTGAACAGAATCTACAAAGCCCTGGGACTTGAATGGCCAAAATAATTCTTGTTAGTACCAAAGTTCAAAGCACGACATGGCAGCTGGCTCAAGCATTGCGCTCCCAACAACATGAAGTGACAGTACTAACCAGTTATGGCGATGCCCCTCCAGAAACAGCCAACGGCATTGAATTCATGGCCTATTTTAAAAAGTGGTCCATCCTGGAAGGTTTAAAAATCATTCCGGGTCTTTTCGGAATGCAGCCTCATATTCTACATTTGATTTTAGATGACGATCGTATGAATGCCGCCCAGGTGATTTTGTCGACTTTCGCAAAATCCCACCCCAGCTGTGTACTGACGACATCCCTATTGCACATTAGACGTGGTCTTAAAAAATCCAATCCCGTTCGTTATCTGGTAGAGGAAAGTGACATCATCACTTTTCCGACGGTCGAATCATTGGCGCAATTGCGTGGCCTTAACGTCCGCTCGACAAAACAAGGTCGCGGTATTCTGCCACCGGCTTTAGATTTTAAAAACCAACAGCAACAATTGGGTGCTTTGGATGAAGACGAAGTTTCCTTGCTGACAAATATCCAAGACAAAGAATTTTTCGTCCTTCCGTTCCGTGAAGGCCGATTTAATCCTGAGTCCGATCGCTTTGCCCGTTTAAAAATGCTGGCTCGTCGCCACAAGCTTGTCTTGTGGGGCAGTTATTCGCATTGGTCCCTGCGCGAAAGAAAGCATTTCGCCAACTGGATGGAAAAAAATGGCTGCGGCGACCGCTGGGTCGTGACCGGTGAAATCTCTCCTCACCTATCTAGAATTCTGTTGGAAAAATCTGTCGCTTTCGTGATGGCGGGCCAGTCTTTTACGCCAGTGGAAATGACGGAGTACTATATGCGCGCGATCCAGGCCAAATCGACTTTGATCTTGGATTCCAAACAGACCAGCGTGCATGCAGATCTTTGGAAAAACACTGTAAATTGCTGGGTACTGAATGCCGACAGTTTACACAAAGACCTGGTTAAACTTTTAGAGCGTACAAATTTATCGTTACCCGAAGCCCTCTCTGAAGACTGGGCACAAAGCAGTCATATTGTTGATTCATCCATGAATGAATTAAACCGACTGTATAATCGGGCCTTGGCTTCTGCCAGATAGTCTTTTAATCTTTATTCATGTTCGCGAAAAAATCCGCACTGCCGGAATCTCTTAACATTTGCCTGACCTCGCATCGTTTTCCGATTCTAAGTCGGGCAACTGATCATGGGTTTTTGTGGCCTATTGCTCGCGGCCTGGCTCGCGAAGGTCACAAGGTCACGGTTATTTCCGCGAACTCCCCTTTAAAAAAACCTGAAGTGACTCGCGATGGTGTTCGCGTGTTTTATCTGAATGAGGGCGAAAAAAATCTTGCTCACTTGCGCTTTCAAATGGCGGTTCGTCAGAAGTTCATGCAGCTTCACCGCGAAACTCCGTTTCACATTGTGCACTCGATTGATAAATCAGGTTATCGCATCGGCAATCGCAAAAAAGATCTGAATGTGGCTGTCGCTTACGACGTTGAAGCCACTCAGATGTCTCAGTTGTTTGCGATCCTGGCGATGAAGCAGGAAACTCTGCCCAGCATTCTGACGACGGGCCTTGCAACCGCTTATAAATTTTTGACGACTTATTATGGTGGAGACCGCCAGCTTCTTTCCACGGCGGATGGTATCTTTGTGACCAATCCTCAACAGAAAATCATCCTAGAAAGATATTATCTGTATCCGGATTTTCACACCTATACAGTGCCGTACGGAATTGATCTGGGGGATTTAACTCCCAAAGAACAATCTCTGGAGCTGCGAAATAAATTAAACCTGCCAGAAAATTCCCATATCGCAGTCACTATCAATGACATGACCGATGCCCATGAAATGCTGCCGTTATTGCAGGCTTTTGAAAAAGTCGCGATAAAAAAACCGAACAGCTATTTGATCGTGGTCGGTAACGGACCTAAATTTAAAGACGTGGAATACCAGGTTTTGAACTTGGCTTTGGGTAACCGTGTGATTTTGGCTGGCGCAGTACCAGCTTCCGAACTGGAAGACTATATTGTTTTGGGCGATGTTTTCATTAATATGGGTTCGCGCAGTACGGGTTTTGAGCCGTCAACTTTGGAAGCCATGGCACAAAAGAAAGTCGTCATGGGTTCTGAAGTTTCCCCGATCGCCAACATCATCGAAGATGGCCGCGACGGGTTCTTACTGCGCCCTGCTGACGTAGATTCGATCTCAAACCTTTTGGTGGAGATCTTTTCAGGAACAATGCCCGCAGATGAGATCGGCGAAAGAGCGCGTCAGCGCGTCATGGACCTGTTCGATACGGGTAAAATGGTCCAGGCCGTCATTGATGCCTACCGTAAAATCCTTCTCAATACCGGAATGTATAAGAAGCAATGAGTTAAATCATTGAAAAGTGGTAGTCAGCCCCCACACACCCTGTATAATCGGGAGTGTTATCAATACTTTATGTTCTAGAGGATCTGGACGATGACTAAAGCGGATTTGATTAATTTGATCTCTGAAAAAGCTGGTATCACTCGCGTGAAAGCAGAGACCGTTGTGAATACAATCTTCGATTCTATGGTTGAAGCGTTGATGCGTGATGACCGTATTGAGATCCGTGGTTTTGGTTCATTCGTGAATCGTCAATACGGTGCTTATAAAGGCCGCAATCCTCGCACAGGCGAAATCATCAACGTCGAAGAAAAGAAACTTCCATTCTTCAAAGTCGGTAAAGAACTTAAAGAAGACATCAACGGCGGCAAAGAGTAACTCACTCTGCCTACTGAATGAAAAAGGGACCACACGGTCCCTTTTTTTATGGTCTTTTTTAGATCCCTACAACGATGAAGTCGGAGTGCAGACCAGCTACTTTGGAAAAACGGAAATATCTGAGATATTTCTGATTCCGTGCAGGGCCATGAACAGACGTTCAACTCCCAAAGCAACCCCCCCACTGGGCGGCAAACCTGCATCCAGGCATTGGAAAAATTCTGGATCCAAAGCGATCATTTCCTTATGAGATTGCTGTTTCTTTTCCAGGTCTTCTTCAGAACGCTGTCTTTGAATTTGCGGATCGTTCAGTTCGTGGAACGCGTTGCAAAGTTCAAGGCCCTGCCAGTAGGCTTCGAATCTATCGCCCCAACCATCAGGCGTCAGTCGAGCAAGAGCCGCTTGGTAAGGTGGATACTTTTCGACAAAAATCAGGTCTTCGCCGTGCAATTGGGATTCGATTTTTTCCATAAAAATGAGGAAGAAAAAGTCGTCGATGCTTTCGGCACTGTGGACATCCACGTTTAGTTTTTGGGCGAGTGCTTTTAATTCTTCTTTTGTAGTTTCCGGTGTGAAATCAAATCCGCAATGGATTTTAAAAAGCTCCGCGACCGAATAGCTCAGAATCTTGCGAGGAGCTGGGAACTTTAAGACCTTCACCAGGTGCTGAACCAAATCAATCACGTCTTGCTTGATCGTTCCTAAGTTGTCGTAGGCGCGATACCACTCCAACATATTGAATTCCGGTTGATGACGTTCCGTCACTTCACCGTTACGAAAACAGGGGGCGATTTCAAAAATCTTTTCAGCGCCCAATGCGAGAGCTTTTTTCAGATGCAGTTCCGGGCTGGTCGGCAAATAAAGTTTTTCTTTGCGGGAACCAACTTTAAGTTCTGTCAAGAACACGTCCAAGGACGGCTCCGTTCCAGGACATACCACCAACGACGGTGTTTTTACTTCGACGAAATCTTTGCGACGGAAGAAATGGCGAACCTCTTCGACATAACGATTCCATTTTTCTAAAATGTCTTTGTTATAAGTGCGATTTGGCAGAGCGGCTTTATTGGGAGCAAGCAGAATTAATTCCGTCGCGGAAACTGCAGCAACAATGTCACCTTCGATCAGAAATTCCGACTGCGGCGGAGCTTTTTCAAAAGAGACGATCTGTTCTTTTCCATCGCGAATCAAAGTGATTTCCAGCTCACCCGCTTCGCGCACGATCTGATAAATACGACCTGCCGCCTTGGCATCAGCGGGCATCGCGGGATAAGACGTCCAATGTTGATTTAAAAAAGTATTTCTATCCAAAGTCCTTGCAGATTAGCGGTACGGCCTTACTTTGGGTAGCAAGAGTGCGTTAGACCTTAAAGAAATCCAAGCTAAAACAGAAAGCTTCTTCAGGATCAGAAGGGTCCGAGACCTTGTTAAATTCCTTAATGAAATTAGCAATCTTCTTTTTCAAAAGCTCAAAGTCATTTTCTGATATGGATTGGATCGCCGTATAGTGAATCGCCATTCTGTCATTCTTTTGCGTATTTTCAATAGACCGCAGACGCCAGTTTAAATGGTGATTCGAAACCCAAGAGCTATCATCAGAGAGATGAATATTCCCTGAACCCCACTTGTATCGACCGCCCTCTTTTGTGACGAACTCAAGACCTTCCAACTGATTCAAAAAATGCTGAACAACCGCCACCGACAATCCCAAACGCTTACCAATTTGTTCTGCGGTTTGAAACTTTGTGATGGAACTTAAGGTGTGGATGGCCGTCAGCATCCAATTCGAATAATAAGTTCCAACTCCCGAATCGACATCAGAAATGACATGACCTTCACGCTGTTGATTTTTCAACCTGTAAGCTTCCCTGGAAAGATCACGAATTTTATCTTCCAGTTTTTTACGAAGCTTTGGCGTATTGGCTTTTTCTTTTTCAACAAGCAGAAATAAATACTCCTGCTCGGTATCGGTCATCCCCAAATATTCTGACATCCCAAACACCTGATCCAGCGTCAGATGATTCTTTCCATTCAAACACGCCGACAGGTAAGACTTCTGGCACTCTCCAGCTTCGGCAAGCCTTGTGAGCAAGCCACGCTCAGAGCTGCAGATCTCCACCAGGAAAGTTTTATAGGATTTATAGTCGAATATGGTCTTCATGCTTATAAAGCTATCCATCACTTAGACATATGTAAAGTAAAACTGAACAAACAGGTAATTAAATAATAACATCTATATTTTTTCGAGGACTAAGGTCAGGTACTTTCTGCTGCAACGGAAACTAACTTTAACCAAGGAAACCATATGAAAACGATGATTCTGATTTTTACTTTATTTACTTCCATGAACGCTTTCGCAGGGGGCTCGATCGGTTTGGATCAGGCGATCCAAGAACTTACCTACGGCACTACAGGCAATGAGTGCGTTGGAGCAATCAAAGCAAATGCCGCCTTAGCTCACGCTTTACAAAAACTGAGCCTTGAGGAAGTTGGCACAGCTATTCGCATTGGACACATTCAAGAAAACTGCACTGGAACTCGCGTTATGCCTTATACATTCATGACCAAAGATAGAAAGCTGACAGTCGAAGTTACTGATGATGGCATTTTAGTACAGACAGCTGGCGCTGCTGAGTACGAAGTGGATCGTTCTATTGGTAAATCATTGGCATCTTTGACTATCGGTACAGTTCGCAAAGCTGATGCCTTGAAACAGGTTGCTTATGGTCACGCAGAACAATACTGCGGAAAAACAACTAAAGGCGATATCGCGTTAGCTCGTGCCCTAGCGACTTTGAATCTTTCAGATGTCGGAACAGGAGTTCGTATCACTCGCAAAAGCATCGTTGGCGTCTTGGCCCCGGCCTGCGCTGATCACAACTTCATGCCATATGCGTTTAAAACTAAAGACGGCAAGCTGTCTGTTGAAATTGACGAAAACACTTTCTATATAACTCCTACGACTCCCCAATAGGAATTCCACAGCTAAAAACCTGTGCCTGAGAAGCACAGGTTTTGCTCCTTATAGGAACCATAACGAAAGAACAGGCTCAGAATGAATTTATTGAATTTGACTGTTAAAAAGTTTTACACCGCACTAACAATCTTAGGCTGTATTGCGCAGACCTCAACCGCCTGCGCGACGTCGGTTCGCAATCCCGCGTCTCCAAATGAAAATCAAAATAAAATTACGATTAAGATCAAGCCTAATGCTGAGAAGGACAAGCAACCGAAGGCGCCGGCTTTGATTCTTGATACCAAAGAAGTCTTCGATAAATTAAGCCGCCCATCGGTCGAGGGCCCAAGAACTAGTGGCGGAGGTAACTCCTGTGCCCTTGCGATCACTCAAAACACGACGACTCTTGTTGAGCTTCTTAATGGTGAAGATTATGTCTATTTATTTAAATCAAAACAATTGGACCGCGTTCTATCAACCATAAAAAAGGCGCGCTTTTATTTGCAGGATAATTTGGTTGTAAATGGTCAATCCAAAGACGCCATGAACTTTCCGGCTCAAGGTGTGATCTACGTTTCGCCCAAACTTTGCGCGACAGAATTAATTGAGGTCTCAGGCCGCGCAATGAGTTTGTTACTTCACGAATATTTGGGGTTAGCGCAAATTGAAGATCGCAATTATCAGATTTCTGGAAAGTTTCTGTCAATTTATGCTGACGGAAAATCCGAAGATGCACAGGCAAAAGCTTGGCTGACGAATGAATTAAAAAGAGCTCTTCAAGGCAAGAAAAACTGCTTCGGCGATGCCGTCTCCAAAAAGGTTGCAGAAAAAGAAGAAGATAGAATTGTATTCACACCAGAGACCTTACGGATTGAAATACAGCCCATTGAATCCTATGGCCCCCTACTTAATGATAGGGAGTGTCGCGCCGTACTTGATAAAAATATGCGCGAAACAGAAGATGACGCAAAAGTGGTTTACCAAATCTGCCACGCTCCGCGCACCCGCACGTATTTTACAGCGATTCCGTTTGAGGGGCACAAGCACGGATGGTACGGGCGAGATGCACTTTACTATAAAGTAGAAAGACGTGAAGATACTACTACGATCAAGAAAGCTTCTGACGAATATGGTTACGGCGATCCGATTAAAGAGTCGACCAAGACCGAATACAAGTGCACACCTTTTGAGTTCGATTGGGAAAAAGTCGGAATTAAACCAAAAGACCAATAAAGACATAAAAAAAGCCTGATCAGAAACGACAGGCTTTTTTATTTAGCGGCAAAGACCTTGAGTACGTAGAGTTCCAAGTTCAGTGGAGATAGCTTCAAGGTCATCAGCTCCATAGACGACTTGCTCGCCGACCGTGATCCGATGTTTAACCCAAGCTCCATCAAAAATTCCTTCGCTGCTCAACGAACAAGATGGTTTTGCTTCCATTGTTGCAGCTGATGACCAGCTCGCAAGAAATGACAAAATAAGTGTAGTTCCGATTGCTAAAAGAATTCTCATGGTTTCCCCTTTCCCCTTGTGTCCTAATTGACTCCAGGTGATCTCTGCCTTCCTTCTAAAGCAATGTCCTTGCCAACTCTTTCTGGTCACTTTGACACCGAAGTCTTGGGAACGCATGGGAAGGAGTGGGGATTGCAGAGGGCCGCTACGCTCGGACAGTCCTCGCTCTTTTTTGTCAGCGTTTTTGAAGGCAGTTCAGGGGTTCGTCGATGTTTCACGGCTACGTTCGTTGCCACAAAGGCCTGCGGAACTCGCACGCGTCCCTCTGCAATCCCCACTCCTCCCCACGCGACACAATTTAGGTTTTCAAAATGACAGTGCAGATCTGCCTTCCTTCTTCAGAACTCGGGGTCAAGATGCACCAGAGACGAAAGTTGTCGGGGTTTTGGAAAAATTATGCTTCGGGAGGCGGTTGCTGACTTTGCTGATTGTCGCCGTAGCTCGTTTAAGGGTGAGAATGGGGGATGCATTTGTTGAATGTTATTGTGTAATTAATACCGTTGAAAGGTATACCGTTACTTGGTATATTAATTATGGCCATTCAGTCGTTTTCTTGCGATTTAACTTATCAGTTTTTTGTTAGTGGGAAGGTTTCTAAGAAGACTGGCTGGGTTTCGGTTCGGGATATTGCTCGGCGAAAATTGGATATGCTGCGCTTCGCCAAAAAACTTTTGGACCTTAGGTCGCCACCGGGCAATCGACTAGGAATTTTTTATGATTGAGATGAAACGACAACCGACGACTCCCGGGGAAATTTTGAATGAGGAGTTTTTGAAGCCTTTGAATCTGACTCAAAGGGCTTTCGCAGAGCACATTGGTGTAGAAGTTAAAACTATCAATCGCATTGTGAATGGTCGCCAGGGGTTGACTCCGGAAATTGCTCTCAGATTTGCTGCGGCCCTCGAGGTTTCTGTGGAATTTTGGTTGGATTTGCAGAAGGCTCAGGATCTGTGGCGCCTAAAAAATAGTAAAATTAAGCTGCCAAAACCATTAAAAGCCAGCTGAGTCCGTTTCCCCTCATTCTCCTCCCATAAGGGTTGAGTTTCTTGCCCTCTTCCGCTATCAGAACTATCGAATTCTACTGCGAAAAGAGGAAACATGCTCGACTTACATAAGACGCTGAATAGCCTGAAGGGGTCCGTTGAATGGGCTCAATTGAGATTGGTTAGTGAGAAGACTACTTGGCGTGTAATTCGTAATGAGCAATTCGAAACCAGTGACATTAGCTTTGATAATGGGTTGATGGTTGAGGTTCTTGTTAATGGTCATTTTGGTTATGCCGGAACCAGCGATCTAACGGCTGAGGGTGTGAAACGTGCTTTTGACAAAGCGACGTTGATGGCTCGTCAGGCATCTTCTTTTAAGGTTCATGACTTTTCTGTTTTGCAAAGACCGGTGGCTCAGGGCAAATATTCTTCTCCGGTTGTTCGTCCGATGGATTCTTACTCCGCGAAAGAGATCACAGATCTTTTCATCGATGCGACTCGTGCAATGAAAGTTTCTGATAAAATTATAAACCGTATAGCGATGGCGATGATTGTTGAATCAGAATTCTCTGTCGTCAGTACTCACGGTTCTGATGTTCATCAAAAGTTTTCTATCGTTAGTACAGACTTCAATGCGACGGCGGCTGATGCTGGTGAAGTCCAACAGCGCTCTCAAAGTGGTGGCTTGGCTCGATGCAATCAGATTGGTGCGGAAGTTTTTGATCGTGCAGCGATCTTAGACAGCGCCAAAATCATAGCAACTGAAGCTTTGGAATTGTTGACCGCCGAAAACTGTCCTTCAGAAACTTTGGATTTGCTAATTGCACCAGATCAAATGACTTTGCAAGTGCATGAGTCTATCGGGCACCCGCTGGAATACGATCGTATCTTGGGTGATGAAAGAAACTATGCGGGTTGGAGTTTTGTGAAGCCTGAAGATTTCGGGAAACTTCAATACGGTTCAAAGTTAATGAACGTGACTTTCGATCCGACGGTTCCAGATGCGATGGCTTCTTATGCTTTCGATGATGCTGGCGTTAAGGCGACAAAAGAATATTTGATCAAAGATGGCGTTTTGCTTCGTGGCCTAGGCAGCCTTGAATCTCAAGCACGCTTAAGCCTTCCAGGTGTTGCGAACTCTCGTTCATCCAGCTGGAATCGCGCTCCCATTGACCGTATGGCCAATATCAACCTAGAGCCCGGCACATCTAAGCTTTCAGATATGATCGCTTCTGTTGAGCGCGGTGTTTTCATGCATGCCAATAAATCCTGGTCGATCGATGACTACCGTAACAAGTTCCAATTCGGTTGCGAATACGCGCAAATGATTGAAAACGGCAAGATTACTAAAACTTTGAAAAATCCAAACTATCGCGGAACGACTGTGAAGTACTGGAACTCTTTGAAAGCCGTCAGCGAGAACCGTGAAACCTACGGCTCCCCATTCTGTGGCAAAGGTGAACCTAACCAAGTGATCCGCGTCGGTCACACAACTCCTTACTGCTTGTTCAGTGGTATCGAAGTGTTCGGAGCGTAATATGAACTTTATCGAAACAACGCAAAAAACATTTAATGCCATTGCTGACCAAATCTTTGCCAGACTTCAATCTGGCGAAGAAGCGAATATTAATTTGAATGCCGAAGACTCGGTCTTTGTTCGTATCAATAACAACAAAGTTCGTCAGAACACGCATGTTGAACAACGCACGATCAGCCTGCAATTTCAAAAAAATCAGCGCACAGCCCGCATCACTTTTGAAATTACGGGGGTTGCAGACCTCGACAAGGCTCGCGCTTTGGAAATTCTTGAGATGGCTCGCAAAGAGTGTGATTTGTTACCGGAAGATCCCAAGCAAGTTCCGATGCGCAACAACGGCACCAGCAGCAACTATATCAAAGGCAGTCTGCTGTCTCACGAAGAGATGTTTGAAAAACTGATTGCACCAGCAACAGGTTCTGACTTGGCAGGTATTTACTGCGCAGGTCCTCGCGTTTCTGCCAGCCGCAACTCTGCAGGACAAAACCATTTCTTTGCGACGGATTCATTCTTTATCGATTACTCTTTGTACATGGGCGAAAAGGCTGTGAAAGGCACTTACGCTGGGACTCAGTGGAATCAAAATGAATACGCAGCGAACCTGGCACAAAATAAAAATCAGCTGAAGCTGATGGATCGTCCTAAAAAAGTTTTGCCTCCAGGGCCTTACAAAGTTTATTTAGCTCCCGCTGCAGTCGCAGAAATGGCGTCCATGTTCTCATGGAGCGCGATGAGCTATAGCGCTTACAAGCAAGGCAGCAGCCCATTGCAAAAACTGGCGGATAAAGAAAAATCATTCTCGCCGCTTTTCTCGATGCGCGAAAATTTCTCGACGGGACTTACTCCCCCATTCAATTCCTTGGGTGAAGTTTCCCCAGAGAAAGTGGAATTGATCAATCAAGGTCAGCTTAAGACTTTCTTGATTTCTTCAGGCACAGCCAAAGAGTACGGCGTTGAAGGAAACTTGGCCAGCCCAAGTGAAGGGCCTCGCGCTCTGGAAATTATGCCAGGAACTTTGCCTAAGGAAAATATTTTGAAGGAATTGGGAACTGGCGTTTACCTTTCCAATCTTCACTACTTGAATTGGTCGGACCGTCCCAGCGCGCGCATCACGGGCATGACTCGTTATGCTTGTTTCTGGGTTGAGAACGGCGAAATCGTCGCGCCGATCGCAGATATGCGTTGGGATGAGAGCTTGTTTGATTGTCTGGGTGAAAACCTTTTGGCAGTGACGAACTTCCAGGAGATTGATCCTTCGGTCGACACTTACAACTCTCGCGCCTGGGGTGGAAAAAAACTGCCGGGACTTTTGATCAAAGATTTTAAATTTACTCTTTAGGAGAATTCACAAATGGTTACCTATATCGTGCAAACAACAGTTCAATACGAAGTCTACAATGAGTACGTAGAATGGTTGAAAAATGACTACATTCCTCAAGCCCTGAAAATCCCTGGATTTATCAGCGCTGATCTTTGCCTTCGCAAAGGCGGAGCGATGGAGTCTTCTGCCAAAGAACTTCGTATCGTGTTCAAAGTCGAGAGTGAAGACTCTATTAAATCCTATATTTCGGATCACGCAATGCCACTACGTGAAAAAGCGACTGAAAAATTCCCAGGCAGATTCTCTAACAATCGCGAAATTTGGCTAGATACCATTAATTTTGTGTCAAAATAACAGTTCGAGTCTTTTAAATCGGAAACCACGGGTGTAAAGTGGTTTCCGAGCTCTTGAAAGGAGAAGATCATGTCATCTGCATCATTTCAGAAACTTTTGAATAACCTCTCAAAGAACAAGAACGTACAAAGCCTTCTTGAGAACTTCCAAACTTTGAGCGACGAAATCAAAAAACGCGAAGGCGACCTTAAAGGTAAATTCGATAAATCCAAAGAACAGAAGATCGAGCAAGCTTGGCAAAAATACCAAGAGATCGTAAAAGTTTTGAGCGCCTCTGAAGAGAAGCTTGAAAAAGAAGTTACGACGACAATTGCGAAAATCAAAAAATCTGCGGACGCTCTAGAAAAGAACATCCAAGTCGCTAAGAAAAAAGCGATCGTTCAAAAAACGAAATTGGAAAAAGCATTGTTCAAAAAAACAATGACTGCGAAAAAAGGCGCTGCAAAAACTGCTAAGAAAGCTGCTGCAAAACGCCCCGTAAAAGCTGCTAAAAAGGCAGTTCGCAAGGCTACAAAAAAGGCTACTCGCAAGTAAAACTGTCTCAATAAGGCATAGACATAGGTCTGTTTTTGATACTTATGCTATGCCTTCCTCGCTTTTTCAAAAAACGAATCTTCGTATTATTCCTTCACCAAATCTTATTAATTGAATTTGGTATTACCTGAAGGTGTTCCGCAATAAAGTGATCTTTTTTTTGATTTCATTTTGGCAACAATGCTTAACTATTTGATTTGTCTTACCGAAGAGTCCTAAGGAACGTTTTTTAACGAATTCTTAACAGGGACGTCTCATGCGAATCGGTAAAAAAATCATAACTGTGTTTGCGCTGATACTGCTCGGGTTTATAGCATCTGTAGCAACAGCGTCTCCACAAAAACTCACATATCAGGGTCGTATCGTTGATTCCACCGGACATGCATTAAACTACAACGACGTCGCATTTAGATTCCAAATTACGTCCACCGATGGATTGTGTGTTCTTTATTATGAAGAGCGCCAACACATCAACATGCAAAACTCTGATGGTATCTTTGATATTGCGATCGGCGATGGCAATGTGATTTATGCTGCTGGCGGAGCGAATAAACTTTCTGATTCTTTCACAAATGGAATTACTCATAACTGTTACGGCGGTGGTACTTGGGCTGCCTCTTCGACTTCTGAACGTCTTTTGAAAGTAAGTTTCCATGACGGCACCGGTTGGCAGGCAGTGGATCCGGCTAACACGATTCGCTCCGTTCCGTTCGCAATGTCATCTTACTCCGCACAAACTTTGGCGGACAAAACTATTAATGACCTAGTATTGAAAGCTAGCTTAACTTCTTGTGCTGCCGGCCAAGCCTTAAGCTGGAATGGCACGACGTTCTCTTGCGTCGCAACTTCCACAGGTACACTGACAGGTGTGACAGCGGGCACAGGTCTTTCTGGTGGCGGCACATCTGGCACAGTGACTGTTTCTCTTGCGAACTCTGGTGTGACTGCTGGTACTTACGGTTCAGCAACTCAAGTTCCAGTGGTTGCCGTAGATGCCACAGGTCGCATTACTTCAGTAACTCCGACAACAATCACTGGTATCGCTCCGGGCGGTTCTGCTAGTGGTGATTTGAGCGGTTCATACCCTTCGCCAACAATTGCGAACAACGCTGTGACCAGTGCAAAAATTGCTGACGGCACTGTTGTCGCAGCCGACATGGATTTCACGGGTACGAACGTTGCTACATCAAGCATCGTGATCAAAGACTCCACAGGTAAATTTGCAGAGTTTGCATGTTCAACTGTTGGTCACGTTGCAACTTGGACTGCTGTGGGTTGGGGTTGCCAAGCTCCTTCAACAACAGATGCGACGAAGTTGCCTTTGGCTGGCGGTACAATGGCTGGCGCGATTGACATGAACAGTAACAACTTCACAAACATTGGTTTCATGACAATGTCTGCGAACAAGAGCCTTCATGTTTCAAACAATGCTGCAGACCCAAGCTTGGTTGCTGCTGATAAAGGTAAAATCTGGTTTAACTCGACAACGAATGAATTGAAATACTGGAACGGTACGACTGCCGTTGCTGTAGGTTCCACAGGTGCTGCAATCACAGACTTAACAGGTGATGTAACTGCAACAGGCCCGGGCTCAACGGCAGCAACTATTGCTAATAGCGCTGTAACTAATGCCAAAATGGCCAACATGGCTTCTTATACTTTGAAAGGAAATAACACGGGCTCTGCGGCAGCGCCGACAGATGTTACGATTACTTCTCTTCAAGGTACGACGGCCACAACATTTGCAGCAGGTAATGACTCCCGTATCACGGGCGCACTTCAATCGGGCGCATCTGCAGGTGGCGACCTGACGGGTACTTATCCAAACCCTACAGTCGCGTCTGGTGCAGTTACTTCTGCGAAAATCGCTTCTGGAACTATTCTTGGAACGAACATGGATTTCACGGGAGCAAACAGCGGAACAACTGGAATGGTTTTAAAAGATTCCACTGGGAAGTTCGCGAACTTTACATGCTCCACAGCGGGTGACGTACCGACTTGGACAGCTTCAGGTTTTTCTTGTCAGACGCCTTCACCACTTCTGCCTTCACTTGCTGACGGCAAAATGTGGGTGGGTGTAACAGGCACAGCAACAGCAGTGACGATGTCGGGTGATGCGACTTTGTCAAATGCAGGTGCTTTGACTCTGGCAAACGTTGTTTCCGCAGGAACTTATACAAAAGTAACTGTAGATACAAAAGGTCGTGTTACTACCGGCGCTAACTTAGCGGCTGGTGATATCACAACTGCTTTGACGTACACTCCTGTGAATAAAGCCGGTGACGTGATGACAGGATCTTTGGGTCTTGGCAACTTCACAAATGCAACGGAAGCAACTCTTATTACTGGTTGGACTGCTGCTGATAAAGGTAAAACTTGGTTCAATACTTCAACGAACCAAGTAAAATACTGGGATGGTTCTGCCGCTCAAGCTTTGGGAGTTTCTGGGGCGGGCTTAACGTCACTGAATGGTGAATCTGGTTCGGCGCAAACTTTTGCAACTCCAGGTACTTCTGGAACAGCTCCTGCTTGGTCTTCAGCTTCCAATGCTCATACATTGAATATCCCAATGGCTTCGGCCGCTGGTGTGACTGCGGGTCTTATCAGCAAAACTGATTACGATGCTTTCACGGCAAAACAAGCTGCAGGTAACTATGTTACTGCTTTGACTGGTGACGTAACAGCTTCAGGCCCAGGCTCTGCCGCTGCGACTATCGCTGCCAATGCCGTGACAAGTTCTAAAATTGCTGACGGCACTATCGTTGGCGCGGATATGGATTTCACTGGCGTAAATGCTGGTACTGCGAATCTTGTTATTAAAGATACATCCGGTAAATTCGCAAACTTTGGTTGTTCAACTGCAGGGCACGTTGCCACTTGGTCTGTGACCGGTTGGTCTTGTGCTGCCCCTACTCCACTTATGCCTTCACTAGCTAACGGAAAAATCTGGGTTGGGGATGGTTCGAATGCCGCAACGGCGGTGAGCGTAAGTGGCGATGCGACACTTGCTAATACAGGTGCTTTGACTCTGAAAAACACGGGTACTGCAGGTACATATTATAGTGTGACAACGGATGCTCAAGGCCGTGTGACAGCAGGTGCTGCTTCGTTGGTGGCTGCTGACATTCCAAATCTTGATTGGGCAAAAATCACTTCTGGCAAACCAACATCCCTTTCAGGTTATGGAATTACTGATGGCGTTCAAAATGCTGGTGGCACTCCAAGTGTTGCTACAGGTTTGGATGCAAGTAAACCAGCTGCTGGTACTGCCGGTCGCATTTACGTAGCGACAGATACGCAAAAAATCTATTCTGACTCTGGTGCTGTATGGACAGTTGTTGGTGCTTACACTTCACTGACTGGTGCAACTGGCGCCTTCGTTAACGGCGGTAACTCTTTCGGTACGGCCGCTTCCCTTGGAACAAACGACAGTAATCAATTAACTCTTAAAACAAACAACACAGATCGTATCACGATCGACACCGCTGGTAACGTAGGTATCGGTGGAGCGCCGGCTTATAAAGCTCATATCAGAAATGGTGTTCTTGCCGTTAAAGGTGACGCTGGTTCATCGAATGCTCCATCCACTGAATCCGTGGCTTCTTTCGATAGAGAAGCTGTTGGCGGTGTCGGTATGAACATGTACACAATGAACGCCCAACCTGCGACAATCTATTTCGGTAATACTTCGAGTGCGCAGCAAGGTTCTATCAAATACCAAGTTGATGCTTCCACTCCAGCGAATCAATATATGGCTTTCCGCGTGAACTCTGCTGAAAGAGCGCGAATCACTTCGACTGGAAACTTTGGTATCGGGACAACTACGCCAACTTCTCCTTTACATGTAGCTGGCACGATGACTAATACCAGTGGTGCACCAGCATTGAACTACTTCTACGGAACTGCAGATCCGACGGCGGCTTCCACGGCCGTATTCTATGGCAGCAATGGGTCTGTTGCTAAATTTGACAATGCCAACATGTCGGGCGCCCAAACTGTCGGTGCTGCCGGTATCGTTGAACAAGGTGGAACAGGCACTTTGGGTACGGCCGTTGGTGTAGAAGGTTATCTTACGAAGTACGGCACAGGAAATGTTACTAACTCCTATGGCGTATTCTCACACATGAAAAGCAGCGCCGCAGGAACGATTGGATCATTCTCTGGTTTACGAGTGGCTACGGACGTTACCGCGGGTACTCTAACCAATGCCTACGGTGTCTATATTGAAACTCTTCAAGGGACCAATCGTTACGGTATCTATCAGCAAGGTGCTTCCGATCAAAACTATTTTGCTGGTGCAGTGGGCGTCGGAGTCTCCTCTCCGGCCTATAAACTTGATGTCGCTGGTGACATTAACATCACTGGTAATTTCAAAATCAATGGCACTAATATCGCAACTGGTGGCGGTACCATCACCGCTTTAACTGGCGATGTGACTGCAAGTGGTACTGGCTCCGTGGCGGCAACCATCGCTAACAGTGCCGTGACGAATGCCAAAATGGCAAACATGGCTGCAAATACTCTTAAAGGTAATGCCACAGGTTCGGCGGCGGCGCCAACAGACATTACAATCGCGAGCTTACAGGGTACAACTTCAACTACCTTTGCAGCTGGAGATGACTCTCGTATTACAGGAGCATTGCAAAGCGGTGCAACTGCGGGTGGAGACCTTACGGGTACTTATCCAAACCCTACGATCAACACGGGCGCGGTGACGACATCTAAAATCGCAAGTGCTACGATCCTTGGTACTAACATGAACTTCACGGGTGTAAATGCCGGAACTTCCAACATGGTCATCAAAGACTCCACTGGAAAGTTCTATGACTTCGGTTGTTCGACTGCAGGCTACGTTGCGACTTGGACTGTTTCCGGTTGGGCTTGTCAGGCCATCACTGTTTCTGGGTCAAGCTTCGGTTCGCAAACTCAAAAAACATTCTTGGCTGCTCCTACGGGCGCTGATGGCAATCCAACTTTCAGAACAATTGCTTCGACGGACTTGCCAACTTCTGTTTACGTAAATGGCGGCAACTCATTCGGCGCGGCTGCAACAATTGGTACAGCGGATGCAAATACCTTAACAATCAATACGAATAACACAGCACGAATGACATTCCTTTCTACAGGTAAAGTTGGTATTGGTCCAACCTCCCCAGCTTACCCACTTGAAGTATCTGGCGGCAGCACTGGTGACTATTCGAAATCAACTATCTCAACGGACAGCAGTATTGCCTTAGGCGGCTTTGATTTTTCTTCTGTAACAGGTAAAGGACTTTTACTTGCCAAAGTATACGATGGTACAGGCACTCACAAAGGTTATGTGTATTTCTCAACTCCATCAGGAAATGGTGCCGCGGTAACTTTACGCACGGCCGACCAGACAAAATCTGGAAGCATGCAGATGATTAACTCCGATGGTCACATCAGCTTCCAAACTAACGGCACTGAAAGATTGGGTGTGGGTTATTCAAATACCATCACCGCGTCCACGGCGGTGGTCGGTACGCCTTCAACAGTTGCAGCTGCTGCAGTTGACTTATCAACAAGCAATACGCATACATTGAACTCAGTGGGTGGTTCAACTATCACTCTTTCGAATATGGCGAATGGTGGTCACTATACTCTGGTGATTACGGATACAACTTCTCGTACGTACACTTTCTCTGGTTGTAACTCGTCGAAGTTCTCTCCGTCGAACCAAGCAACAGTTGCGGGCACACCTTCGATTTATTCCATCATCACGATTTACAATGGATCGACTTACGATTGTTACATCACTTGGTCGACAGGGTATAACTAATCATGAATAAAACTATCGGCTCAATCATGATGATTTTGCTTTCTGTGTCTGTTTCTCAGGCACAGATTCCCGGCACGCAAACCGGTTTGCCGTCGGCGCACAATTCACAAGAATGCAAAAGTCCGGATCGCGCGGCTTGGATGCCTCAGGCAAACTCCATTCAGGCAATCTGGCACATGGATGGAACAGTTGGAAATGTCGCGAATGCTTCAGTCCTCCCTTCAGGATTTACCGGAGGCCCCACATTAACAGCAACGATGGCAGGCACAAATCTTAGCTATGGCAACTCCACGATTGCAAATTTTCGTCAAACGATCACTGGAAACGGAAACGCCAATGACATTATTAAACTAACAACAACGTCTGACCTTGCTGATTTACCTGCAGCAACATTCAGTATGTGGGTTAAGATGGCTTATCCTTCTGGATCCAATCAACGATTGTTTTATAGAAGCGACAACAACACTTCCAAAGGATACTTTTTCGTCTTTCGCACGGATGGCTCGCTGGACTTCCGTAAAGTTCATGCCTCCACAAATATGGAGCGCCAATCCTGTCCGATCTCCTCGGCCTACTGGGGAACTGGCTGGCATCATCTGGTGGTAACATGGGATGGTACTTCGAACTACACGGGTCTGAAATACTACTTGGACGGGACTGAGTTAACTTTCAACGTCGCAGATTCTCGCTTCACGGGAACTTGCACCAACCAAGCTTCTTATGGGGGCTATGCAACCGGTACGAATGGCACTGGGGGTTTTACCACTGATGCCGCGTATCCTTTTATTTTATTTGGCGTTCCAGCGAGCTCGGCTTCGAACCCCACTTCAGCTTCTCTGACAGGTTCCATGGACGAAGTTATGATCTGGAATAAAGCACTGACTGCTGCGGAAGTAGCCGTCGTTTACAAACATCAAAAGTGCAATTAGACCTTCGTTGGTCCTGACGCTCGATTCATTGAAAACCCTTCTATAAATTGCGATGATTAGACCTGAATGAAGGTTTTTAAAATCATCGCGAAGCATCTTCTGCTTTTCGCAGTTATCAGCATCACAACTCTTTTTCTTGCGATAGGTGGAGTCACCTATTACGTGCTGAACCATATCCATGACGAAAGCGACAACAACCACAACCTTCATGAGGTGATGAAGATTGGCGAAAGCTATGTGGCGGAACTGGATTCTTTCGCGGGTCTGGAAAAAATGCTGCAAAATAAGACAATGCCTCCATTCTGCAAAACCCTGTGCAATCCGAGTTCGATCAGTCAGGAAACGCTTTTAAACGAGCGCACCCCCTATCTGACCGAGTTTTATAACGCTACCGGGTCCAAGGCCTTTCAGGACCCTATGTTCCGCTTTAAAATATGGCAGATGAACTCGGTTTCCCGAGCAGTTCCTGCGTCTGTTCGCGAAATTCTGAAGGATGTTCTAAATAAAGAATCCCTGGCCCCGAAAAACAAGATTTTGCTAGCCTTGCAGATCGAAACCGTTCTGTTAACAAATCTTCCCACACTCCAAAGCCGTATGGATGCGTTTATGGCCGATTCTGAGCGCCAAAACCAAGCCCGTGCTTGGATCAAAGCCTGCCAAATGGGCGGGAATTCAAAAAAAATCATGGCCGAGTGCGAGGCTGAATTCAGACCTGTGATAAAGTAGTCATATTGCCTTGCATTAGCTGAGTCGCTTCCTCTACAAAGCTTTAATCGTTTTCTCCGATATGCTAGGCTCCTTGTGCGCATTGAGGTGCTTATGAAAATCGAAGATTTGTCTCCAAGAAATGAATTTATTCCCCGCCACATTGGACCAAGCGACTCCGACATCCAAGCGATGTTGAAAGAGTTGGGTTTTGCGTCTTTAGATGAATTGGCTAACAAAATTATTCCTTCTCAAATCCGCACGGATCATAAATTCGACGGTGTAGGCCCCGGTATTTCCGAATTCGGTTTGTTGAATCATTTGAAAGCGATGGTTTCTAAAAACAAAGTCATGAAGTCCTACATCGGTTTGGGCTTCCACGACTCCATCACGCCAACGATCATTCAAAGAAACATCTTTGAAAATCCAGTGTGGTACACAGCCTATACTCCTTACCAGGCAGAGATCGCACAAGGTCGCTTGGAAGCACTTTTGAACTTCCAAACGATGGTCGCTGATTTAACGGGAATGGAAATTTCCAACTCGTCCCTTCTTGATGAAGGAACAGCGGCTGCGGAAGCGATGTTCATGGCTCACGCTCTTTGCAAAACAAAAGCAACGGCCTTTGTCGTTTCAGATAAAATGCATCCGCATGTAATCGAAGTTCTTGGCACTCGCGCAGAGCCCTTGGGACTTGAGATGATCGTGACGAATCCAGCGACTTACGATTTCGCAAAACCAGCGTTCGGCGTATTCTTCCAATACCCAGACACCGAAGGTGCGGTTGAAAACTACGCAGATCTTGCAAAAAAATATCAGGCGCAAGGCGCACACGTTGTCGCTTCCGTTGATTTGTTGGCAATGACTTTACTCACTCCTCCGGGCGAGTGGGGGGCTGATATCGTTGTGGGTAACTCGCAACGTTTCGGTGTACCATTGGGTTACGGCGGTCCTCACGCGGCTTTCCTGGCGACTAAAGATTCCTATAAACGTATGATGCCAGGTCGCCTGGTTGGTGTGTCTGTGGATTCTCAAGGCAAACAAGCTTTGCGCTTGGCTTTGCAAACTCGTGAGCAACATATCCGTCGTGAAAAAGCGACGTCCAACATTTGTACAGCTCAAGTTCTTTTGGCGAACATGGCTTCGATGTACGCGGTTTACCACGGACCACAAGGTCTTAAAAAAATCGCTCAACGCGTGAATCGCCTGACAGCAATCATGGCGGATGGTCTTTCTAAACTTGGCTACAATGTTTCGAAAGGTGCGTTCTTTGATACGATCACTGTGATCTCTGACAACGCTGCAGGAATTTTGGCTGAGGCAGAAAAACTTGGCATGAACTTCCGCAAAATCAACGACAAGACTTTGGGCATCTCTTTGAATGAGACGGTGACTTTGACTGACGTTGAAACGGTCTGGATGGCCTTCAACGGTGGCAACAAAGCGGCCTTCGATTGTCATTCTATCGACGATACTTTGAAACTGGAAATCCCAGCTGCATTGGCTCGTAAATCTGCGTTCATGACAAACCCAGTGTTCAACTCTCACCACAGCGAGACGGAACTTCTTCGTTACATCCACCACTTGCAAAACAAAGACATCACTTTGACTCACTCAATGATTCCATTGGGTTCTTGCACGATGAAATTGAATGCAACGACGGAATTGGTTCCAGTTTCATGGCCAGAGATCAGCAAACTTCACCCGTTTGCTCCGGTTTCTCAAACTTCTGGTTTGATTGAAATGATCAAAGATCTTGAGGCGAAACTTTGCGATATTACGGGCTTTGCAGCTGTAAGCTTGCAACCGAATGCAGGTTCTCAAGGTGAATATGCGGGTCTATTGGTTATTCGTAAATATCACCAGTCCCGTGGTCAAGGTCACAGAAACATCTGCTTGATCCCTTCTTCAGCGCACGGAACAAACCCGGCCTCTGCAGCTTTGGCTGGAATGCAAGTGGTTGTTGTGAACTGCGATGACTTGGGTAACGTTGAAATTTCTGATCTAAAAGCGAAAGCCGAACAACACAAAGACAACTTGTCTGCGTTGATGATTACCTATCCATCCACTCACGGTGTTTACGAAGAAGGTATCAAAGAAATCTGCGATATCGTTCACGCAAACGGCGGCCAAGTGTACATGGACGGCGCGAACATGAATGCCTTGGTTGGTATGTGCCGCCCGGGTACTTTCGGTGCTGACGTTTCTCACATGAACTTGCACAAAACATTCGCGATCCCTCACGGTGGTGGCGGTCCTGGTGTCGGTCCGATCGGTGTCGGCGCCCACTTGAAAGAATTCTTGCCGAAGCATTCACTTATTCCTGAAGCGGGCCCTGCAAATGGCATCACTTCAACGACGTCTGCTCCTTGGGGTTCAGCTTCGATCCTTCCGATCTCTTGGGCTTACATCACTATGATGGGCGCCGAAGGTCTGCGTAAGGCTACTTTGGTGTCGATCTTGTCAGCGAATTATATCGCTAAGAAATTGGAAAAAGCGTACCCAGTTCTTTACAAAGGTAAATCTGGATATGTGGCCCATGAATGTATTATCGACGTTCGCGATATCAAGAAAACTTCTGGTATCGATGTTACTGACGTTGCAAAACGCCTGATCGATTATGGCTTCCATGCTCCAACAATGTCATTCCCAGTTGCGGGCACATTGATGATCGAGCCAACTGAATCTGAACCAAAACAAGAAGTGGATCGTTTCATCGATGCGATGCTTGCGATCCGTGGCGAAATTGCTGCGGTTGAGTCTGGCAAAATGGACAAAGAAAACAATGCACTTAAAAACTCTCCGCACACAGCGCAGATGATGATGAAACCTGAATGGAATCATCCGTACTCTCGCGAAGAAGCGGTTTACCCAGTTGAGTGGTTGCGTACGAACAAGTTCTGGCCCGTTGTAGGACGCGTAGACAACGCCTACGGCGACCGTAACTTGATCTGTTCTTGCCCTTCGATCGAAGAATATCGCTAGATGCAAAAAGTCCTTCTTATCCGCCTTGATAAAATCGGCGACCTGATCTCCACAATGTGTGTGGATCAGGCGCAGTTCATGTCGGATAAAGAAGTGAAATGGGTTATTGCCAAAGGCTTAGGTTTTGTACCAGACAACGCCGATCCAAAACGCTCTTACATCGAGCTTTCCAAAGACGACTGGAAAACATCCCTTAAATCTTTACGTGCTTTTATTCGCGAATATAAACCCGATGTGGCGGTAAGTTTTCAAGCCCCGTGGTGGGTCGCTTTTGCATTATGGGCAGAAGGTGTAAAGGTGCGTGCCGGAGTTCAATCTCAGTGGCACAGCTTTTTGTTTTTGAATAAAGGTTTACGTCAACGCCGAAGCAAAGCAGTTCAACATGAAGCTGACTACAACATGGACCTGTTGCGCTTTGCTTTGGATGAAAAATCCAAAGAGCCCGCTCCAGTATTGAAATTGGTGGCGGCGAAGAATCCAGAGCTATTGGCTAAGCATTCGCTCACCGAGAAAAATTATGTTGTGGTTCATCCTGGAATGGCGGGATCCGCTCTGAACTGGCCGACAGCTCGCTATATCTCTTTGATTGAACAGATCACTCCCTTTGCAAAAGTTGCTCTGACGGGAACCCCCGCAGATGAACCATTCTTAACTGAAATCAAAGCTCGTTTTAAAAACGACTCCCAAGTGATCAATTTGCAGAATCAGCTAAAGCCGGCGGGACTATTTGCGATTCTAAAAAATGCAAAAGCCGTCGTGGTTCCAAGCACGGGGGTCGCTCACATGGCAGCATCCCTGGGAGCACCAGTTTTAGGCCTTTACTCCCCGATCCGCGTGCAACATCCCCGTCGCTGGGCCGCCCGCGGTGAAAATGTAAAAATTTTCGTGTCTAAGAACGAAAATCCCCCTTACGACCACGCTATGGAAGAAATCCAGGTCGAAGATTTGCTAAAAGCCCTGAATACTCTGTAGAATCCCGAGCATCCATGCAAAGACATTTCACCGTTCCCGCAAATTTTGAAGAGGCTATTGCGAAAGCACTGGTCGACTACAAACTCTCCTTGAGTGATTCCAAGGAACTGGCGAAATGCGTTTTAGCCTTGTCTGACTTCTTTATCACCCAACCCGAGGGCCAAACTCCGTGGCATGAATCCTGGGCGCAGGTGGCCTATCTTTGCTATTACTTGCCTTTGAATGCGGTCCGATTGCGTGCGGTGATTGGTGAGGGCGAAAAACGTGGCTTCTTTCAAGACCTGGAAGATGTCTATGACTTTGGAGCGGGTTTAGCCACAGCGTCCTTAAGTCTTTCTGAGACCCAGAATTTGAAATACACATTGATCGAGCGCGCGACAGAACCCCAACGCCTGATTGAAAAATATTTCCCATTCTTTAAATCTCAAGAGTGGATTCGCACTATTGGTTCATCGCAGATCAAGAATCCAAAGAAGTCTCTGGCATTATTCTCGTACTCTTTAACGGAACTCAGCGATTTGCCGGCATGGGCTTATGAATGCGAAGCCTTGATGATTGCCGAGCCATCCACTCAGCAAGATGGCCGCAAATTGATGGAGCTGCGTGCGAAGCTATTAGAAAAAGGCTTTCACGTGTGGGCCCCGTGCACACACGAAGGACCTTGTCCTTTGCTGACTCAATCAAAAACAGACTGGTGCCACGACCGTATTCATTTCGATGCGCCGAAATGGTTCTTGAACATGGAAGAACAACTTCCGATGAAGAACCGCACTTTGACAACAAGCTATCTCCTGATGAGAAAAACCAAGCCTGAAGCTATCGCTGCAGCCCGCGTGGTGGGCGACACCTTAAAAGAAAAAGGCAAAGACCGCCAGATGATCTGCCGCGGTTCAGATCGCGAGTTCCTGGCATGGATGCACAAGTTTAAAATCCAACAAGAAATCCCCCGCGGTGCTTTAATCGAAATCCCTGAAGGCCTTCAAAAAGTGTCGAATGAACTCCGTGTTCAACAGGAAATTATAGTTCTTTAAATAAGAGAGAGGCTCCCGGAAGGAGCCTTTCTTACTAGCCAGCTATTCAGCGCTGTAAATGTCGATTTTAACTTCCTTCATGAAAGTCGCTTCGATTGTCGTTTTGCCTTTAGATTCATCCCAGCCGTCTTCAGTTTTCGGGAATGCGTTTGTTAATTCAACTCGAACCAAGAATTTAACCGTATCGAATGAGACTGCTTTATGAACGCCCATTTGAGATGCTATTGCGACCAAGAAAACTCCATGCTTGCCATTGCTGCACTCCCGTTCGTCGCAATAAAAACCGAATTGATCTTCTCCGTCGATCAAGGTGATTTGAATATCTTTTGGCGAAAGAGGAAGATTAATATTCCCATTGTGATTACGACCGTCTTCAATATCGTTCTTAACAATCAATTTACCGATTGGAGAGCTGTAGTCCTTCGAGTCTTTCAAAACTTTTTGGATTGCAGCAGGCCCCAGAACTTTCGTTAATTCATCGCGAAGAGCCGGTCCGTTAAGCTCACCAGCTTGCGCAACAGATCCAACGAACAAATAAACGGCTAAAAGACTTTTAAATACGTTTTTCATAATAACTCCTAAAAAGAAAGTACGCTTAAGCACATTCGTTTTATAAAAAACCCACAGCGCTGTATATTACAACAATTAGAAGGCAATCTTCTAAAACTTGGATACGTCGTCAGCATATCTCTAATGCCATATGACTTACTTGCCTCAGAGCCACCTCAGGTTTAAGGTAAACCAATGAGCGAAAAAGAGAATTCTCCAAAAGCCCAGCCTCCATTAAGCCCGGTCCACGCCTGGCACTACGACATGTTGATTGATCATGAAAGAAATCATTTTTATGAAACGATCATCAAGAATAACTGCAAAGATAAAGTAGTGTTGGAGATCGGAGCCGGCAGCGGCCTGATGTCGGTGCTGGCAATCCGTCACGGAGCCAAGAAAGTCTACTGCTGCGAAGCCAACCCATTGTTGGCCAAAGCCGCAGAACTTCTGATCAATCGCATGGGCATGCAAGACAGAATCACACTCATCCAAGGATTCTCTACAAACATTCCTACGGATGCGATTCCCAAAGTAGACATGGTCCTCCACGAACTATTCGCCTCAGACCCGTTTGCGGAAGACGTAATCCACTCACTTAGAGACGCCAAACGCTTCATGAAACCCGAAGCCATCTACGTCCCCGAAGGCATCCAACTGACGTACCAAACAGTCCAAGGCCACGCCCTAAGACAAGAACTAAAATTCGCCGGAATTGAACTAACAGAAATGACTCAGTTGTTAGGACAAGTGCACCCCGCCCTAAGAAACAACAACAATCCAGGCTTCCCCAACAAAACCTATTTCCTACCAAAAACCTCAATGGAATCCCTGGTAAAAAACTCCTTCGACCACCAAGAAAAAAACGAAGCTCTGATCGGCATAGACGCCATCGAAGTAACCTACAAAATCTACGACGGCCAAACCGAAATGCAAGCAGCTCCCTTCGGCCTACTAGCCGAAAACCGCCACTGGTCCACCCAATTTTTCTACAAAACAAATCCAAAAACAGATCACCTACACTTCTGCCTAAACGAACAAGAAATGAAGTTGCTAGTAATTTAAAGTGTGATGCTCCGAAGGAGCCAGCCAAGCGAACCCGCCAAAGGCGGAAGCCAAGCAGCGAGTTGCCAAAGGCAACAAGCAAGTCGAGCTCTGCAAGAGCGAGGTCCCCAAAGAACGAAGACGGAAAAGCCCCAAGAGGTTGTGCCCGCGCTAAAACAGTCCGGGGGACTGTTTTAGTGTGGAGCATGGAGGAAGAAGGACCGCGAAGGCGGTCCGCCGACCGACAGTCCCGAAGCGGCGGTACCAATCGACCCAGAAATAAAAAAAGCCGACCTATTAAGTCAGCTTTGATTATTCTCCTTCGGAGAAGAAGAGATTGGTGCCCCGCGAGGGACTTGAACCCCCACGCTTGCGCACTAGATCCTAAGTCTAGCGTGTCTGCCAATTTCACCAGCGGGGCAACACCGTTTTAGCGGAAACAAAGATTTAGCGAACTGTTGTCGCTAAATCAATAAAAATTATTTCTCTGCGATCAATTTTTTGTAATCAGGGGCGCGCATCAAGTTTGCGAGCTCCTTTTCAGTATCCATTTCGATACGAACCAACCAGCCTTCGTTCACTGGATCGTCGTTCAAAACAGATGGATCGTCGCCCAAAGACGCGTTTACTTCGATTACAGTGCCAGAAACTGGCGCGTAAAGGTCAGAAACGGCTTTTACGGACTCAACAACGCCGAAAGTTTGGCCTTGAGTGATTTTTTGACCTTCTTCTGGAAGCTCCACGTAAACGATCTCGCCCAAGGAATCTTGTGCGAACTCAGTGATACCAACAGTTACGATGTTCTCGTCAACTTGAGCCCATTCGTGTTCTTTAGTGTAGTAATAGTCTTCAGGAATATGAAATGGCATCTGAGTGCTCCTTATTTCGAAATAAATGGTGTTTTAACAACAACCGCTTTCACTTTACGACCACGGATATCTAGAAGGAACTCAGTCCCCTCTTTGGCATAAGCTACATCGATAAATGCGATGCCAATTGGTTCATCCAGGCTTGGTGAGTGAGTACCACTAGTTACCTTTCCGATCTCTTTATTGTCAAAAGAAAACAGGGAGTAACCTTGGCGAGGGATGCCCTTCTCAAGCATCTTAAATCCCACAAGATTCCTCTTCAATCCGGCCTCTTTGACCCCAACGATTTGCGCCTTGTTCATAAAGTCTTTTTTTGCTGGTTTAATTACCCAACCAAGCCCCGCCTCGTAAGGATTCGTCGTGTCATCGATCTCGTGACCGTACAAAGAATATTTCATTTCAGTGCGAAGAGTGTCGCGCGCGCCCAAACCAATTGGAGCCACTCCTAAATCTTTCCCCTGAGCCAAAAGCTCATTCCAAAGAGCTGGAGTTCCGGCTGCGTCTACGAATACCTCGCAACCCTTCTCGCCCGTATAACCAGTTGTTGCCACCATGATGTTATGGTTTTGGAACTTGCCGGATTTAACTGTGAAAGGTTTCATTTCGCTGACTTTGAATCCAAAAACGCGATCACAAAGCTCCAAAGCTTTTGGTCCTTGGATTGCGATCTGACCCCATTTATCAGACTCATCCGTCATGTCAGAGCCCTTGTTATGCTTCGTCATCCAAGCAAAGTCTTTGTCTTTGTTAGAAGCGTTCACGCACACCAGGTAATCAGAATTTTTAGTCAGGCAGTACACGATGATATCGTCAACCAAACCACCTTGGTCATTTGGCAGAAGAGAGTATTGAGCTTCACCATCGTTCAAGCGAGCCACGTCATTCGTCGTCAACCACTCCAAAGTCTCTAGAGCTTTAGGCCCTTTCACACGGATTTCTCCCATATGAGAAACATCGAACAAGCCCACGTTCTTACGAACATTATCATGCTCTTCACGAAGACCTACATATTGAACAGGCATGTACCAGCCGGCGAAATCCACCATGCGGGCACCCAAAGAAACGTGTGTATCAGCTAACGGAGTTTTTTTCATGCGGGCAGTCTACGCCGTAGCCCTCAAAGAGGCAATATGCTACGACATGGAACGATGTTTAAACTTTCCGATCGCATGCAAGCGGCCTATGACCATTTGATTCCTGACGAGCCTGTCTGGGACTTTTGTTGTGACCACGGTTATCTGGGACTGAGTGCCTATCGCAGTGGACGCTTTCCCGAAGTTCATTTCGTCGATCAGGTCCCTCATATTATTGAAAAATTGAAAACGCGCTTCGAACAAAAGCACCAAAAGTACGAACAACATCAACGCGCGTTCTTTTGGTCGCAAAGTGGAGAAAGTTTGACGCACCAAGTTTCAGGGACTGTTGTGATCATCGGCGTGGGGACACATACGATCACTGACATCATGCGCGGAATTCACGAGAAAAATTCGGGGTTTATCAGTCGCTACATCATCAGCACACACAACTACGAAGACAAATTGAACGTCTTTTTGGATGAGTTTTTACCTTTCAAAACTGCATATAAATTCACCAAATTCTGTAATGTTCCGGAAAACGGACGACTTCGTAAGCTATTGATATTCGATAAAATTTGCAAAATTTGACGCGATCACTTTGGCTCTATTAAATGTCTGTAAGACTGTGAACAAAGAATTGATTATTCGGTCCCCTGCAAATACTAACTGTCGCCATGCAAGAACAAATTAAAAACTCAGATTTTCGCCAATTCCTTGAGGACGAGTTAGCTCGTCGCAGTCAAAATTATCCACGTTACTCTTTGCGGGCTTTCGCAAGACACTTGGAAGTTGATTCATCATTCTTGTCAAAAATTCTTAACGGCAAACGCACGGTAACGATGAGAACGATCCGTATGTTTGGTGAGCGTTTGAATTTGCCCGGCGAGCAGCTTCAGCAATTCGCAGAAGTAAGCCGCGAGAAAAAGATGAAACGCAAACTCGAGCGTCTTTTAGAAAAGATGCCAAGTGAAGATCGCGAACAATCAACTATCACAATCACAGTTGATGAAGCTCGTCTTGAAGAAGCGAAAGAAAAAATCAAATCATTCCGCAAAGACCTTGCGCAATGGTTGGATGCGGGCGCTAGCCAACAGGGTAAGACTTATCAGATCTCTGTTTCAATGTTCCCAGTTTCTGGCTTCGGTCTAAACGACTAATCTTGCATATTGATTTTAGAATCATAAAAACCGAATGCTTCATAAGCATTCGGTTTTTTATTTTCCTAATCAGGTCTTTCAACAGCGGGCCATTCGATTGATTGAAGGCCATACTTCTGCGCGATCTTCTCGACGACTTTCTCTTCGATCATTTTTTTAAGTTGCGCATCAATCGCCGTGAACTGTGCATCGGTCAGGGATTTACGCGAGAAAACGATATAATAATCCAATTCTTTTTTTAACTCCGGAACTTCTTGGAGTTTACTGCGATAACGTTTGATCCAATATTTCCCGTAGTCTTCATTCAAATACGCCAAATGATAAGTTCCCAGCTCCGCCATCTTAACGGTCACCAGGGGATCCTTCTGTGGCAGAATGTTCACTTTCCTTTTTAGATCCTCATTCAGTTCCGTGAGGCTTTCAAAGGTGATGGAGTTTTTAGTCACGCCGATTTTTTTCCCTTTTAGATCACTGAGCGACTTTATCTTTTTCACATTTTTTTCAAGTCCAAAAAAAGCCAGCTTGGTGTGAAAAAGAGGTGCGGAAAAATAGTAATGCTTTTCCCGCTCCGCAGTTTTTGCAACAGGACCACCCATCTCCATTTTTCCGTCCGAAATATTCTGCATAGCTTCCGCAAAAGTAAGAATTGTAAAGCGGCAGGAAAGTTTTTCTCTTTCACAAAGTGCTTGGATGATTTCATGAACGGCACCAGAAATCCCCGTGGCATCGGGTCGCATGTAAAAGGGTGGCATGTTGTAACCTACAAAGGTCAGACGATCATCATCGCGACCAGCAGAGGCTCCCATTAGCAGTAATGAAAATAAAGCGACCAACAACTTCATGTTGCCATCATAGCGATGTTTGGATTTCTCGGGAACATTGCCATCAAAATACAGAAGTTGTTATTTGACGGCCTGGCGTTCAGCCTTACAAACAGGCATGCCGAAGTTAGTACTCAAACGATAGTTGGGAGGACACTCCCCGTCGATAGGTTCAGCTGTGGCCACAGCGCCTTTTTTAATCTTGTCCATATTGTTGTATGGTTCGCAGGTGCTGAATTCAGTCGCCGAAGGATCAATGGTTCGCATGATCATCACACAGGCCATATAGGTTTTACGTTCGTCAGAAGAACTTGCGAAATCTTGATGAAACGTGGAACCACTATCCATCACTAAAGAACCGAAATTAAACAATGAGTACATCGAAAACGCAATCGCGCCCCAGAATATGGAATTCAGGATATAGGCACGAAAGACCTTCAACTGAGCGAGTTCTCGCTCAAGGTTAAACTTGTACTGCGACGGATCTTTACTCATGACATTTGCTTATCGGCTAAAAAAAAGCGGCCCTCAACGGACCGCTTTGAGACTGTCTCTAAGTGATACAACTATGCAGCTTTATTCACTCGAACTTTTGCCATGCCTTTACATTCGTTCAGCATTTGCTCGTAATAGCTCAGAGTCTGCTTAAGGTTTTGGATCACCGTTGTCTGATGATGCGGCGGCAGGCTTGCGATCTTGGTCAAAGCCTCATCTGTGTGGCCTACGTCTTCTTCCGCATGCACGCGCACAAAGTGAGCCGCTTTGGGCCCCCACGCTTTTTCCACGCGAGCGTTGATATGATCACCGAAATATGCAGCCAGGGCTTCAAGCCCCAGAATGTATCCAAAGAATGCCATTGGAGATTCATGCTCGATATAATAGTACTGCGTTTGATAAAGTGCGCAGGTGCCTGGCATCTCTGGCCACTCTTCCATCTTGCTACCCAAAGTTTTCAGGTCATTTACCAATAATTTATCATGACCTTTCTCCTCACCACTGTGAGCCAGGAAGCGATTGTGGAAATCTGGCGCAGAAAATTCTGTGCGTGCCCCCGCCAGGGCCAACAAGCGCGTGGTGTGACGAGCAAAATAATAAGTCTGAGAAACCCAAGCTGAATACGCTTGCTTGTCTTCCCACGGAAAGCTTTCGATTTGTTGTTTAGAGTATTTCAAAAGCTCTTTTAATTCTTCGTTTACGTTCTTGTTTTGCATCTTGTTCTCTTTTCTTAGTGTGACTTTGATAAAAAATAAAAATTAAGCGACTTTTCTAAGTGGAATGACTCGATTTTCATCCAACAGATTCGTGTGATTCATCTTTTCAGCCCACAACGTATCCACCAGGGATGCTAACTTAGGCTCTGCCAAAGGCTGAACCTCTCCATGCTTGGTCATTAAAATCTCACACTCATAGTTCATTTTCATAACGCTACCGAAGTAGTTCGTTCCACTTTTCGCAGCTTTGCGGCGTACATTCAGGTCACGGCGAGCGGTGCCTACCAGGCAATCCCATGGACCTGCTTCCATCACACGACTTCCGAGGGCGATGATAATTTCTGCCCAGTTCACTTCGGAACTGCGCGAGCGATATTCCGGAGACACAGTCAAATATTCCATGCTCATCATACTATTGATGCCCAGTGCTTTGAATTTCGCGATGATGATATCGTCAAAGGCTTTCATATAGTGATGGTCCAAAAGCGCGTTTGAGCGCAGATCAAATGAACTATACAAGTGAAACCCAAACACTTTGCCGTCATCGGTCAACGCGACGATCACATCACAGCGATGGAAATCATCTGGATTCAATGGCTCGCCGACCTTACCAAGCACGTCTTTATAAACTGTCTTCCACAGTTCGTAGACGTCGTTACTTAATTTGATGGTGTCGGCGGAAAGTGATCTTGGATTAAATAAATGATACTGAATACGCCCCATAAAGTCCTCCGCGAGAATTTTTCGGATGTTGTAGAGGCGAACTTGAAGACTGATTTTTTAGTACAATTTTCGAACGTGCTATTTCAAGATTAACAGAGTATTCACTCCAACTTTCTGGGTCCGATACGGCAAAGAATTATTGACAACATTTCAGAGCGAGACGAATTGAAAATAAAAAAAGCGGGCCCAACACCCGCTTTTATTAACACCTCGACATAAACAAGACTTAGTTATTGATTTAAGCCGATTCTTTCTGACGACGAGGAAAACGTTGTCGACTCAAAGTCTCCGGGCCTCCAGGTTCCATCAAATGCAGGAGCAGTTGGTCCGTAAATTCTAAAATAGGCAAACCAACCTTTACCTGGAGTGGTTTGAATCCAATATCTTTCTTTGCCTGCAGGTGCTTTAGGACCGAAATACAAATTCACTTCTTTTGTTCCCTCAGAGATATCACTTAATTCAACCAAGGAACGCAAAGCCGCTTTGTTTTGTGAAGTTTGAACCTGACTGCGAGTTTTTGCGTCGTAGACTGTCACCGACCAAAAAAGTCTGTTGGGCACAGGATAAGGGACTGTTAGCTTATATGACTTTCCACCGTCCAAAAAGGCACCTTTGGAATCACGCAGCCCCATCCAATAAAGCGAACCCGCCCCTGCCACTCGCGCAAACATCGCTGGCGAAGTCACGATGGCTTGTGCAAACCAACGATCTCTTGCCTGTATGTCGACACCATCAGGTGTCGCAAAATTTCCGTTCGTCGAAACATATCCCACCCACTCCCATTTTCTATCTTTCCAGGCGATGCGCTCAGCGCGACGATCGGCAAATGCCGCGACGATCATTTGTGCCTTACCGTCACGGGCGGCGCGTTCCAAAATACCTTTCATGCGACTGTCGGGATTAAAGGTCTTGCCGCGCTCCAAGCCCAAACTTTCCAACAATCCGTACATGCCGGTGTACTCAGGATTGGTCGGTTCTTCAGAAATAACTTTATGCAAAGTCTGCCAATATTGAATGTTGTCTTCTACACGCAACGGAGTTGAATCCATTTTTTTAGCCGTGGTATTCACCATCTTCACCAGCTGCTTGGGATTGCTCAGAGGATAAATTTTAATATTGGATAAAGCCTGAATCGCCTTATTCATATCGCCGTCCGTTGGCAATGCTCGAATCGCTACCAAATTTTTATATGTCGCTGAACGCCCGATCTGGTAGCCTTTGGGAATATCTCCACTATAATTCGGCGGCAGGATCAAATGCTTACCACCCTTACCCGCATTGGGGCCTGGTAAACCAAAATCCAGAATCCATTTTTGATTGTGATCATTCACCAAGCCAATGTACATGCCCGGGGGAACATCGATAACCATCGGGCCATTTTTCAAATCCAGAACTCCACCACCATAAGGAGTATCCGAATTTAAAGTGAAACCTATGTGATAAGGCTGGGCCGCCACCACTGAAATATTTTGATCGCCGACGCCTATTTCGCGATTGCCGTTAAAAATGCTTTCAGCAGAAACCGTGGGGTACCAAAAGCGATAGGCCGTTAGTGCGCGCTGATAATCCTGATCGTCCTGGGCTGACTTCACCAACTTGTCGCTGGGAAACCCAGTTCTTAATATTTCCGATTTTTCCAATTTTGCAAAACACGTAAGGGAGCAGAAAACAAGGCTACCGAAAAACAGCAGGTTCTTTTTCATAACGACTCCATTTTCATTTGTTTGTATATTTTAGAGTGAAAATGAGTCTTCACGAGCAAATTGCGAATCACCTGCACAAATGCAGTGGGAGCGCGTTTGAAGGAATCTTCAAACGAAATTCACACACGTTAGTGGAGCACGGATTTTCGACTAGACTTGTTACCTTTTTCTAATGTTCAGGGTTGTTAAACCAGCCTTGAGTTGCTATTCAATTTGTATGAGTACAAATACAAACAACACTGAAGTCTTATTGGAAGAGAACGAAAAACAGGAAATGTCGCCCGTTAAAAACAAGTCGACATTCGAGAAAAAGGCATTGCTAGTCCTGTCAGCGGTTTTTGTTGCGGTCTTGGTTGGAGCATGGGGATATGCCATGCGAGTTCGCCAGGGCGTGGCCTCAAACAGCGGCACGACACATGCTGACCCCTCAGCTTTGATTGAGGTCGAACGTCTACGCAATCTCGCGTCATCACAATTGGATAATGGCCGTGCCTATTTCCTTTTGGGATCCCAATCCCTTTACGAAAAACAAAAGAAAGAAAAAGAATCTCTATTAGACTCTTTGGCAGTTTTTGAAAAAGAGCACAATCTGCCTGGTGTTCCCGAAATCGTTAAACGCATTAAGGATATTGAAACAAAAGGTCAGGAGTTTTTTGACCAAGCCGTTGAGCATCGTGATAAGAAAACGGAATCAAAAATCGTTGGGCAATTTTATCAGGCTCGTACGAATCCTTTGCGCTCACAACTGAATGACGCTTTTGATGATATCGTGCATTTGCATCAAATCGAAATCGACAAAGCTCAAGCGGAAATCAAAGAAGCGGCAACTCAGGCTGAAACTCAAATTCCTTTCGGGATGACTTGGTTGACGGGATCTTTGGCAGCTATTTTCCTGGGAATGGCGTATCTGGTGATCCGTCTTTCCAGAAAACAGGCGTTCCAATTGGCGCAGCAAAAACGTCTCTACGAACAAGCCAAGAAAGCCGTTCAAGACCGTGACGAGACTTTGTTCGCAATTTCTCATGATCTTCAAGATTCCCTGAACATGATTGCCTCAACAGCAGATCGCATGGCGACCACTCCTCAAGGATTGAATATTGTTGAAAGTGGCGAACTAGTAAAAAGCACTGTGACGACGATCGAAGGATTGATCAAAGACATCCGCGACCAAAAAAATATGGAGATGGATGGCCTGACTCTTAGAATGGATCAACTCTCTATCGATAACGTCCTGGACAACGCTCGCATGCTGATGCAACCGATGGCGAAACAACACGACGTTCGCTTGCAGATCGATAGTGTCAACCCTCCCGTTTTGGCTTTCTATGATAACGAACGTGTCTTGCGTGTTCTTTCTAACTTGATTGGCAATGCAGTTAAGTTCAGCCCTAAAGGTGAGAAAGTGGTTGTGAAAGTTCGTAGCGACCAAAAGTTTGTAAATGTGTCTGTGATCGACAATGGCCCAGGAATTCCTTCCAGCCAATTGCCGACAATTTTTGAAAACTTCTGGCAAGCCAAGAAGACTGCTGAAAAAGGCGCTGGCATTGGCCTGGCGATCGTAAAAACTATCGTTGAAGCACACGGTGGCACCGTTCAAATTCAAAGCCAGCCTGGCCGTGGAACAACTGTGACATTCTCTCTCCCTCGTCGTCGCCCTGTAGGCGCTTCGATGAAAAAGACCAATGTCATGATCAAGGGCAATCATGCCCCTGAGTGGCAATAATTTATTTAGCTTTTTTGGGATGGGAGTCTTTCTCATCCCATTTTTGATTTACGCTCTCTTTAGCGTCTTCAGTAATCTGCTTAATATATTCCGACTTCATCTCTTCTTCCGGAATACTATAAATCTCACACATACGTTTTAAAACTTCCAATGGGGGCTTGCGGTTACCGCGTTCCAGATTGGACAAGAATTGGGAACGACTATACCCCAAGAGTCTCGCGGCCTCTCGTTGGGTTAGAAATGCTCCCATTCTTTTTTTGCGAATAAAATCAGATAGTGACATGCTTAGAAGGATAAACGTTCTCGTTCGCCCCCTCAAATATCTAAGGCGTGTTACCTAACACTTGTCATGAAACTAATCCAAAGAAGATGGACTATTTAAACCAACAATGATGGAAAGCACTTTTAGTAGAGAGAAGTTTTTTGCAATTTTAAAACGTGTTTACTCTTATAGCCGGGTGTTTAATGAAGTTAACTTCTAACAGAGAAAAGATATGTCAAAAACTGACAGTTATCTCATCAACCGTGTCTATGAAGACCATGAGGTCGCCGCTTATTTGAGCGATCATGCGGGCAATATTCACGTGTGGAATAAGCCCGCTGAAAAAATGTTAGGATATTCCGAAAGCGAAATGGGTAAACGCTCGGAACGAGATTTATTCTGGGATAAAACCGAAACCATCAGCGACGGCGGCATACGCTATAGCTGGCGCAAGAGTAAAAGCGGACGCGTATTATTCGTCAAAGAATCCGTGGTGGAAATTTCCGATCCCAGCGGAGAAGGCGATCAATTTTTAAAACTTATTGAAGACTGGTCAGATGCCGTCGCACCTTGGGAACAATGCTCGCTTTGGATTTCACAATATTCTGCGAGCAAACATGGTGTCTTTGTTGCCAACGCCAGAAATGGAAAGTTCCTTTTATTAAATCAATTTTTTGTGAGCATGGTCAAAGGCGACCCTCAAAAAATTCTGCGCTCCTCCGCCAAAGACTATCTGGTAAAAGGAAAACGCTTGAAAGCCTGTCCGTCCTTTCTTGATGGAAAATTGTTTCCTGTAGAAATCGATGTTCTGACTATTGATGATGAACGCGGCAAGCCTTTGTATTATCTCGTTCATGTTCATCCGGTTGATGCCACCGTTAGAAAATTTTCGCCAGCAGAACTGGAACTCCTTCACACGAATGGTGATGACTCAGAACTTTTAGCAAAATGCACCGACTGGTTTAAACAATATGAAAACGCACAAATAAGTGCGCATGTGACTGACGCCTCAAAAAATTCTTTTCTGATGGTGAATAAGTATTTTGCCAGTCAAATTGGCTACACCGTAGAGGAGTTAGTGCATGCCCCGACATCGACCCTGATGCCGCGCAGTCTGGAGTTCAATCCCGCTCAGTTTGCTAGTCGACTTGAAGCTCACGGGTGGGGCGAGGTGGTGACGGAAATTCGCACTCGCGAGGGCAAACCTTTATTCATTCGTTCTACAGCGATCGCCATTTACGACGCCCAAGATAAAATGCGTTACCGATGTGTTGTTAACCAATTCGTGGATCCCAAAGACATCCCATTGGCAAAAACTGTTTTACAACCCATGCCGTGACTAAAGCAGATTTAGTATAAATAGGTTTTATCTCTGCAAGCCACACGCTTGACCGAGACTTCGATAAACATTCCCTCTAGTCTGTTGCACATGGAAATACTTTCAGCGCTCGTCACCGAACACAAACTTATTCGAAACTGGCTTCACAAGCTCTGCGAGGTTCCGCATTATGATTTCATCACCCGCGAAATCTTTATCGATTTCATCAAGCATCTTTTAGCAGTTCATCATCAATTGGAAGAAGTGACTTTCTATACTCCCCTTAGAGTGGCTAATCCCATGTGTCCTGTGACTTCAACCCGCCACCTGGATCATGGTGTATTTCTTATTCAGTTGGAGAATTTAAAAAAAATCGACGAAGAGACCGCCTGGGAAACAGCAACCCGAGAACTTCAAGCGGTCATTGAAAATCATTTTGGAGAAGAAGAGTCCTATGTTTTTCTAGCCGGCAAAAGTCACTTCACTCCTGAAGAAGGCAAACAACTGGCACTCCTCTTTAAGAAAATGCAAAAAAAGTTACACGAACAGAAATCCGTCAAAACCGACTTTTGGCCTTTTCTGGTCGACGTCCCACCGCGATTTTACCGCGATGTTAGATCGATGTTTGAAGCTCTCACTTAAAGATTTCTATTATACCAAATTTGATCGAAATTATTGAAGTAAGTTTAAAGAGACATCGGAAACTAAAATGATAAGCTCCACAAACAAATAAACAAACATTGAAAGCAGTCATATGAAGTTTCTTATACTCGAAGACGACCTGGAGATCTCAAGAATTATTTCTCATGCAATGAGGGATCTTGGTGCGGAATGCGATGTAGAATCCAGCGCTTCTCAGGCAATTTGTAAGCTCAAAGCGAACTGTTACGATCTTATTATTCTGGACGTCTCCCTGCAGGAGGGTGATGGAATAAGCTTTTTAAAGACCGTCCGCCTGCAAGAAAGCCAAATTCCAATTATTATCGTAAGTGGTCAAAATTCTATCGAGGACAGAATTAATGGCCTCGGTATGGGAGCCGATGATTATCTCAGCAAGCCTTTCTCGATCCTTGAATTGCAAATGCGTATCCGCGGTCTTCTGCGCCATACAATTCCGCCCCAGCATATATTGGAATTTAAAAATTTAAAACTATGCCGAATTAAACGCGATGTCTATGTCAACGGCGTTCGAGCTCACTTGCAATTCCTGGAATATAAGCTTTTGGATTTATTTATGTCTCACCCTCATAAGATTATAAATAAAAATACGATCATGCGCGCCGTCTGGGCGATGGATATCACTCCGAAAACAAATGTTATTGATGTCTTAGTTTGCAGGCTTCGAAGTAAGATTGAAAATTCAGAAGGCGATCGCAAGCTTTTTACGGTCAGAGGCGTGGGTTATGTGTTTAGACCCGATTCGGATGGATCTAATGATGTTAGCAACCTGCGCCCGCAGGAGTCTCAACATGCGCTGAGCTCCTTGTGGCCTTGAACTAGTGACCGCGAGAAATCTCGATGAACTTATTAAGAATAGATGTTGGCTTTTGGTCAGCACCAACCCAAGCAGCATATTCCATATAGGTTTCACCCATTGGAACACCGTTAACCGTGCCTATGATAAACAGTTTGCATTCGTAAATGCCGTCATAGGAAACCTTGATACAAGTATTCTCGATTACTGTCGACGGATACTTGTCGCGTTGGCTAGCAGGACGTAAAATATCACTTAAAAGCTCGCCCTCATGAGTATCACCTATTGCTTGAATGTGATGGGATTCTTTGATCAAAAGATCCAGACAAAGCTGATCGATCTCTGTGGAAGAGATTTTCGCAAACGATGCTGAAGTCATTAAAGTCACCAAGGTTAACGCTAGAAATTTCATATCCTACTCCCGTTAAAACCAACCTTTAACACAGGACCCAGACTAACTCCACGTACCAAGTCAAACCTGTATGTATTACTCGAATGTTAAATAATTAAACAGTTCTGCGGTGAGACCAGGAACTGCTATAATATGTCGTGTCACTTATCTCTTTGTAAGAGGAACATTCAAACATTTGTTTAGTAAACTACGTTTGATTTTCATCGGAGGAGTTATGACAGAAACTGTGCGCGGCAACATTAGCACCAGCGGTACAAATGGCTTTAATAGCTATGCTAAAAGAGTTGATCGTTTGGTCAGCGTCATTCAATTACTGTCTGCGACTCGAGACCTCCAAACGATCATGACTCTCGTCAGATCCGCTGCCCGAGAAATTGCACAATCTGACGGTGCCACTTTCGTGTTAAAAGAAAATGATTTCTGCTTTTATGCGGACGAGGATGCCATCAGTGCCCTTTGGAAAGGTCAACGTTTTCCAATGCAATCCTGTATCAGCGGCTGGGCTATGATGAATAAAAAAGCTGTCATCATCGAAGACATTTATCAAGATGCCCGCATTCCTTTAGAAGTTTACAAGCCAACTTTCGTTAAGAGTCTCGCAATGATTCCAATTCGTCGCGAGGATCCTATTGGTGCCATCGGAATTTATTGGGCCGAACACCATAAATGCACCGATCAAGAGCTGGATCTCATCCAGGCTCTTGCCGACTCAGTTTCGGTTGCGATGGAAAATGTGAATTTATTTAATTCTCTTTCGGCAAAAGTCGCAGAACTACAAAAAGTAAACGAAGCCAAAGATCTATTCTTGATGACGGTGTCTCATGAACTAAGAACACCGCTTAATTCAATCCTGGGTTGGACTGAAATTATGAAAGATCCTTCTGCCACACCGGAAGATATACGCCGAGGACTTGAAGTCATCGACCGTAACGCCAGAACACAAGCCCATATTGTCGAAGATCTTTTGGACTCTTCACGAATTATAACGGGTCGTTTAAGCATGGATAAAGGTGAAGTCGATCTGGTTGAAGTCGCCAAACAAACTATGGCTTTGGTTGCCACCGAAGCCCGTAAGAAAAAAATTGAGCTTCATTTCGCTGCAAAGGTTCAAAAGGCTCTCGTGCTTGGCGATTCCTTCCGCTTGCAGCAAGTGCTAACTAATCTATTAATCAATGCCATTAAATTCTCTAATGACGGTGGCGAAATTCTAGTCTCTGTAGATAAACGTGGTCCCGGCGCCGTCATCCAAGTCATAGATCACGGCGTGGGTCTTTCGCAAGAAAGCCAATCACACCTTTTCACAAGATTTTTCCAGGCAGATAGCACAACAACCCGCAAACATGGAGGTTTAGGTTTAGGACTATCCATCAGTAAATATCTGGTCGAAAAACACAACGGACAAATCAATATTATCAGCGAAGGTGAAGGAAAGGGCACTACTGCCGAAGTAGTTATTCCTTTAATCGAACAAAACGAGCATTCTGATGAAGATTCGCGCGAGCACGCTAAAGCAAATCCTCAAAAACCTCTTCAAGGGATTCATGTCCTCGCAGTGGATGATGACCCGGACTGTCTCCAGCTGGTCGAAGCAGTTTTACGTAAATCAGGTGCTGAAGTCGAAACAGCGAGCTCCGTGGATGAAGCCATCCGCATCTCTCGCCTATTTCACTTTGATGCCTTGGTGAGTGATTTAAGCATGCCACTCGAAGATGGTTTTTCTCTGGTTCAAAAAGTTCGTGCCGGAGAAACCCCCATGGGAAAAGAAATTCCTGCGATCGCTGTGACTGCTTTCAACGACAAGGACAACCACGATAAAGCCCTTTCCGCGGGATTCGATGAATTCTTTGGAAAACCTTTTTCATCGGTGCGTTTAATCAATACACTAGAAGCAGGATCCCACCGCGTAGCCCACTAGTCATTTTGACATCGGCTTTCGTTTTGATTACTTTCGATAACACGAAAAGGTATTTAACATGAAAGCCGTTGTTCAAAGAGTTCTTTCCGCCTCCGTCACGGTCGACGGAAATAAAATTTCATCTATCGGTCCCGGTTTTCTGACTTTGCTGGGTGTTGCTAAGGGCGACACCGAAGCTCAATTGCAAAAGCTAATCACTAAAATTGCCGCTCTTCGCGTATTTCCAGATGCCGAGGGCAAGATGAATCTTTCCTTAAAGGATATCGGTGGCGAACACCTACTGGTTTCGCAATTCACATTATTAGGGGATGCATCCAAAGGAAATCGTCCGAGTTTTATTGGGGCTGAAGCTCCAGCACTTGCGGAGCCCCTCTATAACAAAGCCTTGGAGCTAAGTCGTTCTGCCGGGCTTCCCACTCAAGGTGGAGTTTTCGGGGCCGATATGAAGATCGATCTGATCAATGATGGCCCCGTCACTTTGATTTTAGAATTCTAATCTATTCGTGATGGCACACGGCTTCGATATTGTGGCCGTCGGGATCCAATACGAAAGCGCCATAGTAATTTGCGTGATAATGCGGACGTGGCCCTGGTTTGCCATTGTCTTTTCCACCGGCAGCTAAAGCAGCGGCATAAAACTCATCCACTTGTTTTTTAGTTTGTGCACGAAACGCGACATGCACGTGGGGCTTTTGCGGAGTGCCGCTGTTAATCCAAAAGTCAGCCTTGGGCGGCTCGCCAAATCCCGCGACATCGGCACTTTGGGTAACGGCGGCAGAAAGTTCCATTAGCATTTTGTAGCCCAATGGAGCTAGTGCCTTGCTGTAAAACTCTTTGCTCTTGGTGAAATCACTAACGGCAACACCTGTATGATCGATCATGAAACCTCCGGATTACTTACATTCTGTTCCGGTTTCGCCACCTTTGCAAGAAAGCGCCTTTTTGATTTCCGGTTTTGCAAAGTAAATGCGGTTCACACGTAGCGCGGTATCTGGATGAGGTAACTCCAAAGAGCTCTCCACATGTTGGGTGTTCGCCACAAATTTTTCTAACGCGGAACACTTAGGAGCCAGCGCCTTTGCGGTGTCAGATGTCTGAGTAGCAATTTCAGGGCAAGCGGTGCTAACGAAAATTCCTGTTGAAGCAAACGCGAACTCTTCGGCTTTCTCAGTTGGCAGTGTCGACATCTTTTCAGCCAGCACTTGCGATGAAACCCAGTCTGCGAATGATTCATCAATCAGAATGCTTTGGCTGACTGCCGCGCACCCTTTGTAACCGTCATAGTATTTGTTCAAGTTATCAATGCCGTCTTGAACTCTGGCTTGGCTGGCATCACGAGAGGCACTGCCTTCGTCCTCCTGGCCATCATCGCTCTGCTCCTCGTCCCGCGCCTCTTGTGTTTCATCATTCAAGAATGCGCCTCGCTGCCTCATCGCACTGATTAGCTTTTCTTTGCTAGGTATTTGAACGTTGATGGACTCGGGCTTTTGCAAACAAGAGATGGCACTGGCAAAGGGATTGTCTGCAGACTTGATTCCCGGAATTATAACAGGCCCGCTTTTTGGTTTAACCATGACCTCCATCCAATCAGGGAACTTCGCTCCGTCTTTGGTATAATCCAAAACACTCGAGCAAGGATCAAAGGAGTGGCCAAATTCATGGGCAACCACCGCAAATAAACTACCTTCGGGCATGTTCGTGATTTGCGGGCACAGAACCATTTGATGCATATCGGGATCATAAGCCGCGTTCGGAGACTCACAGCCCGAACTCGCCATCTCAGCTGCATTTCCAGGATCTGCCATTTTGATGCGAACTGTTTTCACCCGCTCGATAATATTATCAATCTGCGCATTGTTTTTTCCATTCTTACGTTTTGAAAGCATGGATAAAACTTTTTCGCGCGTTTCTTCGACGACTTTTGTTGCTCGAGTCGTTGCGACCGCCAATCTTTCTTTGTTTTTTCCAAGATTTTCCGGGCCACCCGCTTTTTGTACGTCGACGAACAGTGATGGCTCGATAAAAGGATCAAGCGATGGAGGCACGGATACTTTACTTCCGCAGAGACGAGCCGCTTCGGCAAAACGCATGTACTGGAAGTTGGGAATACTATAGCCCTGAGAATCTTGGTACAGATAAGCACTCTGCCCGCGCGAAGCCAGCTTTCCACAGTAACCTTCAAAACTACAATTTTCTGGCGAAGGAATGGAACATTCCGGAGCTTGGGACACAACCTTTAAGGAATTGCCGGCACGTTCAAACTTTTTAAGCAACTCATCGCTTTGATTTGAAGACAAAGAAACCGCATGAGCATTAAAACACAAACTAAAAAGTACGGATAAAGTAAATGCGCCTCTCATTACTTCACTCCCTGGGCATATTCACGAACGGCCTCGATGTGCCCAATCAAATTTCCGTATCGAGATCCTTCACTGCAACCCGTGCGTTTGCTCACCTTTTTTCCATTCGCGACAGTGTATACAAAAGTCCCTGACCAGCAACTGGATGCGGGTTTGCGAGCTGGGGGATTTTTGATCGCATTCCATGAGGTTTTCACTTTGGCCGGAAGCTTTGTACCCAGGTCTTTGCCATCAAAAATGTAATGCCCCCGTGACTCCTCGATCGTGGTGACTTTTCGAATGCCCATTTTATTGGTGCGGTCTAAAGTGTATTGAGACGCATATGACAAGGATGAAAAGAGGGTAACTAGCAGAAATAGCTTCATTTCTTCATTCTAAGGTAAGCCTTAAAGGCCTCCAAGCAGACCTTATGAACCCAGCCCTTTGTCTTTGGGTGACTCCGCCATTATTCAGGGCGCCGTAATAATTGCGTTAACACAATCCTCACTTTCAATTTGGCCTTCCATGGTTTACAAGTCTGGCATCAAATTTAAAGGAGATCCCTATGAAACTTATCGCTGTTATCGCGCTTATCGTTACTGGTTCTTTGAGTGCATTTGCTGATGTGAACCCTAAAAACATCGTTTGCTCAGGCACTTTGGATTCTGGAACTTATGTTGAGTTTGAAGCAACTCCGACTGCAATCCCAACTTTCATGAAAGGTGAATTGGCATTTGATTACCGTGAGTGGACTGCTGACATGAACTGCACACTTTCTAATAACTTGAGCCAAATGAGCTGCATTGAAAACATTCCTGGCGGCGAAAAATTGAAAGTTCTAGTGACAGCTGGTAAAGCTATCGTTGCTAAAGAAACTTCAAACGCACAAGTAGACCGCGGTCTTGGCGTTTTGAACTGCAAATAGTTTAAAAAAAGGAATCACAATGGAATTGGATCCAACGACAGAACCTCGCTCAAAACAACTCTATGTTCTTCTTGGATCTATCGCCGCTATCCTTATCGGTGTCGGCGCCATTGTGATGCTTATGTACGTCTATCTGGTGATGCCTTAAGAGCGAAAGCGTCGCCCATCTCGACCTTAGCCGAGTCATCCTAACGCTCAGCTCCTTACTTCTGCGTCCGTTCTTTACAGCTCCCGTTTGAAAATGCCGATAAGTATCGAGTATTTTGCATTGATCGAGGAGTGAACCACATGGCTAAAAAATCGGGATTAGTTCTTTCTGGCGGCGGCGCACGTGGTGCTTATCAAGCAGGTGTTCTGGTGGCGGCTTACGAGATCGCTCAGTCCTCTGGGATTCCTCTGAAATTTGATTTTCTTTCTGGCGTCAGTGCCGGCGCGATCAACGCAAGTTCACTTGCAAGCAACGCTAACGACTATAAATATGCGACCGAATCCCTGGCTCGCCTCTGGAGTGAGGTGCATTTTGATCAGGTGTTTTCAACGGACTCGATGACGATGGGTAAAATCGGTATTCAGTGGTTGAAAGAACTTTCCCTGGGAGGTATCGCCGGAACGACTCCGGGTCGGGGACTTTTGGATACGACTCCCCTGCGCGGTTTGATCAGTCGTAATATGGATTACGAACGTGTGCAGGAGAATATCGAACAAGGTCACATCGATGCTCTTTGCATCACTTCTATCGATTACGCAAAATCTGCGACAACATCATTCGTGCAAAGTAAGGGTGACCTTGGTTCCTGGGATAAAGGCCGCAAGCGCAGCGAATACAGTCCAATCACCACCGAACACATTATGGCTTCGGCTGCGATTCCACTGATCTTTCCACCTATCAAAGTGAATGAAAGATTCTTTGGCGATGGAGCTGTTCGTAATCATGCCCCCTGCAGCCCGGTGATTTATCTGGGAGCGGAAAAATTGATGGTCATCGGTGTGCGCCTGCAAGGCTCCACTGCTTATGACTTGCATGCGGGCAGCACTGATACCGCGCCAAGTTTGGCTCGCGTGATTAATACCATCCTGAATGGTGTGTTGCTAGATGCTGTTGAACAAGACATTGAAAAGCTACGCCGTTTGAATGAATACGCATCAGCGATCACACCGGAGCAACAAAAGAAAGTCGCACTTCGTCCCTTGGATTTTCTATTCATCTCTCCGTCTGAAGACATCGGCGAAATGGCTGTGCAAAAAGCCGCAAAGCTTCCGCGCATCATTCGTTATTTGATGAAGGGACTTGGCAGCATGCAGGACGCAAGTGAAATCATCAGCTATTTGATGTTTGATCCAACATTCTGCTCGGATCTTATAGAAATCGGTCGCAAAGATGGCTATGCTCATAAGGAAGAATTGATTAAATTCCTTTTGAAATAGGTCGCGGGTTTCATGAGCGCACGACAAGAACTTAAAAAACGTCATCCACTGGAATCACTCGGAGTGAAAATGGCTCGCCGTGGGGATATTCGTGTCGAGCGCCTGCAAGAGCGTTTAACCCCCAAAGTTCCATTTCCACACAAGCATGACTTTTATCAAATCGTGATCGTGCATGCATCTGAAGGCCATCATGAAATTGATTTCACCACATATTCAGTAAAGGGCTCTCAGGTCTTTTTGATCAAGCCGGGGCAAATGCATGGTTGGAAACTTTCAGCACGCAGCAAAGGTTTTGTGATCGAATACACTGAGGAGTCTTTCAACAAAGACTTCATGGGTATGTCCAAGCTTGCACAACACAGTCGTCAGGTCCCGGATCATTTCAAAATTCCCAAGAGCAATCATATTTTCTCTGAAGCCTTTCTGGAAATGATGGAAGTGGAATTTCAACGTCAAGGCGATAACTTTGAGATGTGTCTGCAAAGCTATCTTAGTCTGATTCTGCTGGAAGCGCTTCGCATCAGCAAAGCAGCGGACCGTCAGTTGGCGGAAAACGACGACGTGATTTCACAATTCACGGATCTGGTGGAAGAAAATTTCCATGAACAGCATCAGGTCGAATTCTATGCGGGAAAATTGGGACTGACGGCGAAAGCCCTATCAGCAAAGATCCAACGGGTATTAGGACCCTCGGCCAAAGAGTATATTCTGAATCGCTGCATGCTCGAAGCAAAACGATTGTTATCCTATTCAGAGCTGAGTATTTCAGAAATTGGGTACAGCCTGGGATTCGAAGATCCGAACTATTTCAGCCGTTTTTTGAAAAAGAATATGAAGATCAGTGCAGGGAAGTTTCGTAAAACTCCCCCTAAAAAGAAGAACTAAAACTTATCCATCATGTGCTCAGGAGCTTCTTTACCTTCGCCATGACTTTGCTCTGCACTCAAAGCCACTTTACCAGTGATTCCCACCCATTCCGGGAAAAAGAACGCCAGTACTGCATAGACCATAAAGCTAATGATCGAGATCACAACTGCGCCACCGATTACAAACATTGTGCCGTTGTCCATATAAGACTCCTTCAGCTAATAATCCTACGCTATCCGACTCTTTTTAGCCATGGAGGAATTCCCTATGGACTAGCACAAATTTCCTTCCTTCGCCCGCAAACCACTACAATCCCTCTCGAGCGCCCCAGCACTTTTCCTTCCACAGACACCTTCTGCCCCCCTCTCTGACCTCCGAATTGTGAAGCCAATGGTCGGGCTTATTCGAAAACTCCTCTGTGGGGATTAAGTCAGGAAGAACTGAGGGACCTTTGGGTCTAGGTATCGGCCCCGGGCAAATCCATTTGAATCACCCTCGGGATCGGTTTACAATTTTGCTTTAACAAGGAAGTTAATTAATGAAACTTGGTATTGAAGTTTTGCTTTCCGATGCAAAAATGTTGAAGTCCCTAAAAGGAAAGCGTGTTGGTTTGGTTTGCCACCCCGCCAGCGTAAATGAAAATCTTGAGCACAGCCTGGATCTTCTGGCAAAAAAAATTAAACTGTCTTGTGCATTTGGCCCTCAACATGGTGTGCGTGGAGACAAGCAAGACAATATGATCGAAAGCCCCGACTTTATCGATCCTGTTCATAAAATTCCTATCTTTAGCTTGTACGGCGAGGTACGCAGACCCACCGCTGAAATGATGAAGCACTTTGATGTTTTACTTTTCGATCTTCAGGATTTGGGTTGCCGTATTTATACCTTCATCACGACTTTACTGTATGTGATGGAAGAATGCGCGAAGCTTGATAAGACGGTCATCATTTTGGATCGTCCGAACCCGGCAGGTCGCCCGGTTGAGGGCTTCCGCATGCTACCAGGTTGGGAATCTTTCGTAGGGGCCGCTCCCATTCCAATGCGCCACGGTCTGACTGTGGGCGAGCTAGCGCTTTACTTCGCCGAATACTATGAAATGGATCTAGAACTTCAGGTTGTTAAAATGAAGGGCTATGCACCTAACAAAGCTCCCGGTTTTGGTTGGGACATGAAACGAGCTTGGGTGAATCCATCACCGAATGCGGCTTCACTGAACATGGCACGTGCCTATCCCGGAACAGTTTTGATCGAAGGTACGACATTATCTGAAGGGCGTGGAACAACACGCGCATTGGAAGTAATCGGGGCTTCGGATATCGATTTCTCTGAAGTTCTAACCAGAATGAAAAAGAAAGCTCCGCAATGGCACAAAGGTATCAATTTGCGTGAGTGCTATTTTGAACCGACATTCCACAAACATGTTGGTAAACTTTGTCACGGCTTCCAATTCCATACAGATACGACGACCTACAAGCACGAAGCATTCAAGCCATTCCGCCTAACCGCTTTGATGTTAAAAATAATTCGTGAAATGCATCCCAATTATCCAATCTATCGTGATTTCGCTTACGAGTATGTGAAAGACCGTTTGGCATTCGATGTGATCAACGGTGGACCGGCACTGAAAAATTGGATCGAGGATAAAAAGTCCACGCCACAGGATCTGGACAAAGCAATGTCTAAGGACGAAAAGAGCTGGGAAAAAGAAAGAAAGAAATATCTTCTCTACAAATAAGCAGACAAAAAGGCCCGGGTTCGAAAGAATCCGGGCCTTTGTTTTTAATAAGTAATAAAATATAAATCTTTAATATTAAAACAAGAATTGATCCTAACGATAGAAACCTCGATTCTTTAAGTGTTTCATTTGCAAGTTCAACAGCAATTTCCAAGAACTGCTGATTGTTTTTTTAGCAGCGAATCAGTTCATCCGACAATCACTCCAAGAGCCGACGTGTTCCCCTTTTCCGAAGCCGCTATCGAATACTCGATAATCTGCAGGCTTCGCAAAAGCTTACGACGCAAGATACGGTCTGCAACAGACGCCTCCGAAACTAAAGAAAACAACTGACTCCCTAATACGACTGTTAACATTAAGAACCTCATCTTGGCCCCCTTCCTGTCTATAAGACTCAGGTGCCTCAGGGAGCGGTTAAAACCAATTTAAAGAACTTCTAGCCTCTTGAAATGACGACACTTTGGACAGTTCTGGATTTAGTTCACCCCTTAAAGACAGCTTCCCCATGACCGACTCGAATATGGTAAAAGGCTCACTATTAAAATAAACGGGAGCCTTATGAAAAACATTATCTTGCCTCTGGTTGCACTGACTTTAACTATGTCCGCTTGCAGCTATAAATCACCAACAGAAGACCTTGATAAAGCAATCGCCAAGAGCCAACGCGACCTTGATGCGATCATTTATGGTGGCGGCCAACCTGGAAAAATTAACGTGAATGGAGTCATCGTTACAGATGAATCCGGATCCCTGCTTTTAGATAAGAAAATCAGCATCCTTCAAGAAGGTGGATTGGGTTCTCGCAATGTAGGAACTGCTGTTGTTGGAGAGAAGAACAAACCAACGCTATCTCCAACCGTAAAAGAAGAATCCCCGCAACTCGCCTCTGCGCATGCGCAATTGATCAGCGAAGGATATGTGAATTTGGGATGTGAAAATCTGACGGCTGAAGATGTCCAGGGACTTGAAGAAAGAAAGCTGGACTCAACAGAGACCGTTTACGTTTTCTTGGCTGCCAAAAAAGTTTTTATCTGCGGGGAACAACATAAAAATGGCGTTAGCTTAAATATTATGGCTGAGGAGCTCGTTCTGAAGGATGTTCGACTGACCGTGGTTGGCATTGTTGGTGGCATAGCGGTAAAAACTCAAAAGCTTGAACTACAAGGCAAAAATCTACTCGGAACGGCAGCACCAACCAGCAACGGCATCGGTATGGATGCACCAGGTATCGCACTGGTCGTTGAAAAAGAACTGTCTGGCCCAGGAGACTTAATGCTTATATCCACGGGCGGAGCGGTTGTCGAAAAGAAATAGTTTTTAACCATTCACGTTCAAAATAAAAAAGGGAACCCGAAAGGTTCCCTTTTCTTTATTTACGTTCCCAGATATAAGAAATGATCTCGTCCCCCATTTCAATATCAAGGAAAAGGCGTCCATTCTTGAACCAGATATGCGAGCGTGTTTTTCTTCCCAACTGCATGTCGGAATCTTGGGTGCACCAATCGGCATTTGATGGATTTATCCAAACAACTTCTTGCATTAGAGTTTCTTCTGAAAATTGATAAAGAGCACGTCTTTCGCAGAAACCCGGCTCGCCATCACGATGATAACGTAAAGAATTTGTACCATCGCTCGAAAATTCATACTCAATTTGTAAGGCAGGATTAGGTCGGGGCACTTCCTGACCTTGATAAATCAAACTCGAAAAAATCCAGAGGCCCAACAAGGATTCAGTAATCATCTCAAAAACCTCTTTTTTGTATAATCGTCTGACCCTCTTTCAGATCTCCCACATTCACAAGCTCAGATTGAAGAACAGCATGCAAATTAACACCGAAGTCCTTAAATTCGCTGTTGGGAACCAATCGCGCCAGGGTCAAGGCCGCTAAGCGAATACCTTTTTCCAAACCGAACTGTTCCTTCAGATCCCACAAAACACCACTGATAATACCGGAGTCGTGATATAACCCCCCGTTCTTATCCGCGACGGACAAGGTATTCACAACCGAACGGCGAAAAGGTCCTTTTAAGTACGAAGCCTCTCCCATATTGGGATTATTTAACTGCGCAGCTGTAAAAAAGTCGGCAAAACCTTCATTCAAAGAACCACCCTCTCCCTCAAAGGGAAGTCCCGCAATGGAGTCTACAACGGCGTGCACACTTTCATGGACGACAACTGATGGGTCTTGGGCAAGGCCAGAGTATACTTGGTCATCTCCCGCCCCCAAGCGTATTTTGCCCTGATAATAAAATGCAGAATTTGTTTTTTCTGGGAATCCCACCTGAACTTCAGCTTGCAGTAAAAATGGAATTTTAAATCCCAACATTCTTTCAAACCAGGCAAGCGAATCATCCAGAAAATAGAATGCCTGAACCTGATCAAAACGGGGATCTTTGCTATTGAACTTTAACGGCTCCATAACAGATGTAACTTTTGATGAGTTTTGTGAGCTCACCATCAGCCGTGTGTTTGCCAGAGTCGGACTTGCATACAGACCAGTTAATACGACCTCCTGAAGCTCCCTTTTTTTGGAGCCTTTCGGAAATACCCAAGCCAACGTATCCTGAAAATAGGAACCAACTCTTTGAATCTTTTGAATTTGCAGATAATTATTAAATCGCGCTTCCCACGTCACGCCTTTGTCATCAACGTAAACCACTTTCCACAAAGGTTGATAAAAGCCTTTGTGGTGGGCTATTACCAAAGACACGGACTGGGGTGAATTTCTCTTAAACATGGGCAAAGAGTTTTTTAGTCTTCTTTCGAAATTACTTTTGTTACCCAGAAATTCTTCTATCGGAAAATCTTTTAACTTAGGTTCCGCAGTTACAATGTGCCCACGAACGGCAACTAAATTTGATCCGTTAGAAATTTCTTTGACGTAAGTGCCCTCAACCGGAACTCCCCGAATAAGTTGCTGGCGTAATAAAATATTCTGGGAATAGAGAGATGCCTCGGAAATAAAAGCAGTATCAACTTGTTTTAGAACGACCAGGTTTTCTTTGGAAGAGCCCGATTTCCATTCGATTGTCTGGAAATCGGACTTAGGCGAACAAGAGGTTAGCGCGATGAAAAGTATAATTAACTTATTTTTCATGCGGGACTTCCTCCGGCTGGCTCAACTGTTCTTATTCGATAACAACAGATTTTTCCAAGTAAGTACCGTCGCCATTTTCAAATCTAAGGTTGTGTTTACCTGGAATGAATTTCCCTAGACGAATTTCTTTTTGAAATGGGATCAGAACCATGATGCACATGCCTTCTGATACAGTGGCAATTGATTTCACAGTGTGGTTGAAATCGTCCTTGTTATCCACTTCGGCACCTTTCCATTTATAGCAACCATTTTGGAAAATACCATTTACGACGACATACACGTCAGAATTGGAATCGAAACCACCGGGCACAAAAACACCGCTGATACCAATCTGCACGTCACGCTCTTTTGGTGCAGCTTGATTTGCGAAAGAAACTGAACTTAAAAGCATCATCAAAGCAAAAACTCTTGCGATCATTTTCATCTTATCCTCCTTGGATAGACATTTTTGTCTTACCTAAGGAATACGCCTGCTCTTTTTCGGGGGAGATGATGGCAATCATGTTTATGCAACACCCCAATAGAAATCAATCCACGGTGGAGATTGAGGACACTCCGGACAGGAATTGATCCCAGCATCAAAAAATAAAAAAGGGAACCCGAAAGGTTCCCTTTTTATTTTAAGAGCTAAGTCCTAAAACTAACTACTTAGTTTCAGATTTCACTTCTTCTTTTTTAACTTCTGTTTTTTCTTTTTTGCCGTGTTTTTTGTGTTTTACTTCTTTTTTAGCTTCAACTTTTTGCTCAACTTGAGCAGCTGGTTGTTGCTCAGCAGCTGGAGCTGCTGCAGGTTCGTTAGCTTGAGCCATAAGACCAGAGAAAAGGATCGCTGTAGTGATAAGTGCGAATTTCATAAAACCTCCATTTGGTTTTGTATTTGATTGCTCGCCACAAATACAAGTTACCAAAGAGTTCTTAAACCCCGATTAAAACCACATTAATTCTTTTTTATCTGGAACATTAGGCGACCTCAGGACTTACCCATCAGCTGCGATATAAGCTCAAACGAGCGCAGACGATCCGTATGTTCGTATTGATCTGAAACAATCATCAGTTCATCGGGTTCAAGAATGTTCACGAATTCTTGAAGTTTTCGCTGGACCGTTTCAGGGCCACCAATCACAGCGGTGGCTAAGCGTGATTTCACTAGTTGTTCTTCCTGCACAGTCCAATAGGGCGCCATCGAATCAACAGGAGGCTCAAGGTTCACACGCTGATTGCGAATGATACCAAGGAACCTGCGCATCACTGTCGTCGACAACCTCTGCGCTTTTTCATCGGTGTCTGCGGCGACAATTTGAATGCCCAACATCACATAGGGTTCTTTCAAATATTCAGACGCTTGAAAACCCGCACGGTACAAGCGAACGGCATCATACATTTCATCCGGCGCAAAGTGGCCCGCAAAGGCATAAGGAAGTCCCATCACTGCTGCCAGTTGCGCGCTGTAAAGACTGGAACCTAAAATCCAAAACGGAACCTTTACGCCTGCGCCGGGTATCGCACGAACGCGATCCGCAGCGGCTGATTCTTTGAAATAACCTTGCAGTTCTAAAACTTGTTCACCGAAATCGGGTTCGCGATTTACGTTGCGACGAAGGGCACGCATCGTTAAACCATCCGTGCCTGGTGCACGTCCCAATCCCAAATCAATTCTTCCCGGATACAACGTTCCCAATGTTCCGAACTGTTCAGCAATAACCAACGGTGCGTGATTGGGCAGCATGATGCCGCCAGAGCCCACACGAATAGTTTTCGTGCCGCCAGCGATGTAACCAATTAAAACAGACGTCGCACTGCTCGCAATGCCCTCCAGATTGTGGTGCTCTGCCAACCAATATCGATTGTATCCCCACTCTTCCGCATGCCGAGCGAGATCTAAAGAGTTGCGAAAAGAGTCCGCAACAGTTTTACCCTGCGCGATAGAAGCGAGATCAAGGATGGAGTACTTTACTTCAGAGAGAGTTTTCATATTTGTAATTCCTATATCAGCTCTTAGCGCTTTTTTCTTCTGCTAATTAAGTGTAGACCGACATCTTCTTAAAGAGAGAGGTCTTATGAAAAACTTAATCACAGCAGTACTAATCACTTTCGGTTTCTTGGGCGCAGCACACGCTTCTAATCAATGGACCGAAGTTCTAACGACAACCGTTATGACACAATCTCCGGACTACAAAGACTATTTGATCCACAACAGCGACAAGTATTCGCAAATTATGGTTCAAGTTCGTTCGAAAACTCGCATCGAGCGCATCGACACTATTTCACACATCCTTTGGGGCCGCCCAGTCAGTGGCATCGAAGGTGTTTATGAAGCAGACGAAACCAAAACTGCCTACTTCGGTCCTGCGAAAGTTCGCTTCTTGCGCATTTACGCAACATCAATTCCAGCTGGAATGCCCATGCCGATTCGTGTGTGGATGAGATAAGTCACCCGAGAATTCTTGTTCAGGGGTGGACACCTCGTCCTCCTCTGAAACAATGTACTCATACACCATCGCTTTTTTAAATTCTGTTCGACGAATGAAATAGTAAGCCAAACCAAATCCGACACCTAAGATAAAGCCCACCAAATGCGCGCCATAACTGACCTGTGGATCAAATGCCGAGGTTGGCATAAACACACCTAAGGCCACGCCACCCGCACGTAACGCTCTTTGCACGTAAGATCTTTTTTGATCCAGCATGAAATAGAGTGCGAGCCAGGCTCCCCCCATCCAATAGACAACACCGGAAGCTCCAATCAATCGCACTTCAGGCGCATAATTCAACAGAACAAAATAGTTCGTGATGCCACCAAAGAAAATCGCGGCAATGGGAAAGACCCAAGAGCCGAAATAGCCGACCAATAAATAGCCCAGCACAAAAAATAAAATGAGATTATTCAGTAAGTGACCTGTGTCACCATGTGCAACCAGAGTCGTCCACAGACGCCAGAATTGCTTTTGCTGAAAGACGGCCTCGCCCGAGGCGGCCATCCATTGATCTGCGTGTAAAATGCCCTGCCAGAAACAAACAGCACCTATCACCAGGATTAATACCGTCACGGCCGATATAAATCCTGCTAAAGGCGATGGCTTGCGACTGAGCCACGTTTCCCGAACGCGCTTCCAAACAACCTGCTCCACCGGTCCTCCTGCGTTGACCTTAAGTCTGAGGGCATTCCAGAGGATGTCAAGGCGCCCAAAAACAAAAGGGCCACCATTTGGCAGCCCTTAGCTTATTTTGATTTGAAATCAAAACTAGTGATTGTAGATCTGATGAGCGCCGTCTTTAGCAGCAAACAGTTGTTGAATCAAAGCCGCGCCTGTCGCGTTATCATTGCTTTGAAATGCCGTTTGCATTTGAACTGCAATGTTCATCGCGTAGTTGATGTGCTCTGTATAATTCTGCCATACAGCAGGTTGTTGATCTTGAGGCCATTGGCGAATGATATCAGGAACTTTTTGAAGATTTGCTTGCAGAAGCAAAGCAATTTGATTCGCGTTCACCGCGTTTTGTGAGTTCTGAGAAGCATCGCCCGCAGTCGCTTTAATTTGCTTCGCGTATTTTTCGATCATCATCATGTCTTGCTTGATGCTTGTCACTTCAGCGTAAGCCGCAACACCCAAAACAGTCAGTACTACAAGAATGGAAGCTAAAATTTTGCGCATGATAAAGTTCCTTTAAATTAAAGTTTTTTGTGAGCGTGGTTTACTTTGTCGTTCATTTCTTGGTTCTTCGTCACGATCGCAGCCAAGTCACGTTGTGACTCTGGAGTCGCCAAAGTTTTCGCCAACAAATCACGGTATTCGATCAAGAATGTTTTAAAGTCATCCATGAAATACAAATAGTACTCTTTCAACTCTGCTTTGGCTTTTTCATCCATCAAAGAACCTTTGGAAGGAAGAACCGCTTCAGAAGGATTCACCAGAACAGCGTCTGCACAGGCAATAGCGATATTCAAGTTTTCAATCGCTACCTGGATGTCTTTATCTGTCAATTTATCCCAAGGATCGCCGATTTTTCTGGCAACTGTTTCAGCATCCACAGTGTATTTACCAAAGTTGCGCATCACACGGTTAATAGTGAGTTCAGTTTCGCCGTTGCGCAAAGGACAAGTTACTTGTGCCAAAGACACTGCTGGCGCTAAAAGCGCGATAGCAAGCAAGATACGAGAAATCATAGGCTCTCCCCTTTATTGAACAGTGGGAAACCTAGTATCTGAGGTGTGATTTCTTGTCATGTTGAGGGTCTAAGCAGGGCCTAATTGAAAACCAATTGGCGAAAGAGCATGGAAAAATTGCCCGTTTTCCAGTCTTAACGGGTATTTACCGTACTTTGGTGGATTCTCAGTTGGCAGGATCTCTCTCAGTTAGCTTTACGAATTTCCAGCAAACTGGTGCCACGAATGTCTCCCAGGATTTCCAAACTCATCACCGAGGACAGGTGTTGGCCAGCTAAATGGAAAGCACTCCACCCATGCTGACGTTGTTCGCGCAAAAGCACGTAAGCTCGCCCGCCAGATCTTAGGGAGTTTTCAATCCCTCTCATAAGATTCGCAAAATCCGAATCTAGAAAAAAACGGCAGCGATTTTTAAAATCGGAAGGCGAAAGAGTTCCCTGGTCTTTGTGGAAATAAGGCGGATTACACAGAATCAAATCGTATTGATTTTTATAAGGCTCGGACTGAAGTACATCGTAATTTTCAGGTACAAATTTAATCGCCGTTTTTGCATCGGTAACGTGAGCGACATTTTTCTCGAAGTGCGGTTGATAAATTGCTGACTGTACTTCCAGGAAATCAAAAGATCTGGGAACCACACCACGCTCTTTTTGATTATGGAAAAGAAAATCCAAACCAATGATTCCGCACCCTGAACACAAATCCAAACAAACAGCCGGAGTCAGACCTTCATCACGATAAATTTCGTAAACCTGACGTGCCAGAAAAACTGAATCGTGGGAGAAGTGATAATCTTCCGGCTGAGAGTATTCAAAAGTGTAGTGCTCATTGATCGATGACATTTAACAAGCCTATCGAAGAGGACACGCTAATGCAACGATCTGCAGAGCTTTAATGGCAAAGATTCTTCGGGATTTAAAATTCCGCTGGTCCCATAGTGATGGCTTAAATATTTAAGCACAGCCTTATCCCCACTTGCTCCCACCGGATAAATCTTCGTCCCATTTCGCACTGTCGGAGTGTAAGCCACGCCCGTTATTACAGCTTTGCCCTGAGCGGGCTTTGTTAAACCCACGTACATCACCGCCGAAGCTTTTCTTTCGACATCTTTTTGAGCTGCGACGAAATTCCCCAATGAATAAACGATGAAAGTTTCACGACCATCCTTCGTCACATACTTATCCCACGGTTGCAAAACGTGCGGATGGGAGCCAACCACAACCGTGGCACCAGCATCAAGCCAGCTGCGAGCGGCAGAAACTTGTCGTGCATTTGGTGTCTGCTTATATTCGTCGCCCCAATGTGGATAGATAACCACGGCATCGACATCGGAGCGGGCTGATAGCTCCTTGATTGACGCAATCATATTAGAATTAAAGCAGTTCAACACCTGTGACTTACTGTCGGGACGGCCATTTGTCATTTCTGTGCAACCGACAAAAGCAATATTAATTCCTTGCACCGTGACCACCCGAGAATAGGGCGCATTTCGCTCTTGAGAATGGCGAATTCCCACTGTGTGAATACCTGCGGCCCGTGCTGCAATCACCGACTTATCGATTCCGATCGAACCCCGATCCAAAATGTGATTGTTGGCCATCGTCAAAAGATCAAGTCCACTTTTTTTAAGATCACTTAAAATACGTGGATGATAGTTGAATCTCATGTTGGTTCCCGAATAAATGCGATCGTCATAGATAAAACCTACATCGCCCCAGTCGCGACCTTCCGTATCGATTCCCATGGCCGCTGGGCCTTCAAGATTTGCGATGGAAAAGTTTGCCTTTGAAAAAAGTGGATTAATACCACGCCAGATTTGTGAGAAGTCTTTTGATTCCTGCACCACACTCACGTACAGCAACTTATGAATCAGCACATCTCCCACAAAAGACAACGAAGCAAAATACTGAGAAGAACCGCAACGCCCACTGAATTCAAGATCAGTGCCCATTGCCAAGCTTACAGATGGAAAAAACCCCAGCATTACTGCTAGGGATTTTTTAATGAGTTTTTTCATTTGAGATTACTCTTCAATCGCGTTGCGGCGATCGCGTGCCACTTGCCCTTTGCGCGAGCGCGCACTGGAATATCCCGCCACACGTTTGCCCACCATTTGCGGAGCATTTTCAAAGTGGGAGTCGGCCTGAACAGTGCGCTTATTGTACATTTTCTGTTTTGTTCTGCGAAGAAAGCTTTCACGTGGTTCATCTGCTCTCTTCAAATGCATTTTAGGCTGCTCAGTCAAACTTTTCTTGCCGCGCGCAGCCTTAGCCTTACGTTTCTCAAGACGTTGTTTTTTTAAAATACGATCAAAACGCTCCAACACTTTTTCCATGCTGCGCAGGCGGAAATTCACTTCGCGTGATGCCACCTTGTCATCCATTTTCGCTCGTGCATTTTTGCGATGCCTTTTCACCAGCTCTACCGTACGGGCCCGCGCCTTGCGAATTCTTTCGCGTGGAATACTCTTAAGATCCGAGGAGCTTTGGGTGTAAAGTTTGAACTCTGCCTTAGTTAATCTTTTTTGCGCAGCCTTTTGCGAAGCCGATTGTGTTGTTGCCATATGATCTCCTTGTGATTCGTTTTTAATGATAAGAGGAACGCTCTGGGAGTCTCTATTGACAAGTGCTCCCTTTGTTGGAAAGCATGGAGAAGTCGTGCGCGAAAGGAACCCGTTATGAAAATCAAAAGAATCTGTGTCTATTGCGGTGCTAATCCAGGCAATCATCCTGAGTACGCCAAAGTGGCGCGAGAGCTTGGGCATCTTTTGGCAGATCACAAGATTGAATTAGTTTATGGCGGTGGCAAAGTCGGCTTGATGGGCACGATCGCAGATGCTGTGCTAGAAAAAGGCGGCCAGGTGATCGGCATCATTCCTCAAAAATTAGTCGAGCAGGAACACGCCCACCCGGGTCTCACTGATTTGCGCATCGTGAATGACATGCACGAACGCAAAGCTGCAATGGCTGTTCTTTCAGATGCGTTTATCGCTTTGCCCGGTGGCTTCGGTACACTGGAAGAGTTGTTCGAAGTTTTGACGTGGGCCCAAATTGGTTATCATCAAAAACCCATTGCTCTGGTAAATGTCATGGATTTCTATGGGCATCTGCAAAGCTTCGTAAAGCATGCAACAACTACAGGGCTTTTACGTTCCGAGTATGCTCGCTTTTTCCAAGTGACGTCATCTGCGAAAGAAGCCCTCGACACGATTCTTCGCTAGGAAACCGCTTCTTCCCCCTTTGAAGATTGAATCCAAAAAAGCGCACTGAGGAGTGTTCCCTTGATCATTTCAAATTTGCAATTGGACATTCAGCGAGCTTGTTTAGTAGTTAAAAAGGCGTAATGGAATTCCTCTTAAGACCAGAAGCCTACATCGCCACCTACCAAAGAGACTTGGAAGAACTTTCTGAGCTATTGGCAACTCTTGGTCATTCGGTTGCTCCTTACAAGGACCCGGCGCTGCCATTATTTCACAATCTTCTTCCGGAAACACGTCAACAGGTCGCGACAGCTTTACATGCATATGTAGGAGCTCTGCGCGCAGAACTTGCCAACGAGTATTCAAGCCCTGAACGCTTCGTTTTACAGTTCCTTTTCCGTATTGGTCAGGCTCCAAGCTCTGAACTTTCAAATATTTTACGAAACGAGCGCTACATTCAAATTTACAACCGCGACAACCTGCAGATCTTCCGCAGCCTTGCCTGCTATGAACGCTGCTCGTTCACTCTGGAGCAATTGACCAGTCGTACGTGGTTTGAGCTGTGGGAGCGAGATAATTTGTTTTATATGGCGTTCGTGGGAATGGCTCACAAAATGCGGGATGTGGTTCGCTTTAGCAGCTTTAATTTCGACTTCCCCTTTCATAAGGTGACTGAAATCGACTCTTCCGAAGGGTATTCTTTCCACTATAAGCTTAAAACTGTGTGCGGTTTGACCCGTCAGAATCAAATACAATCAGCCCTGCTGGTCGAGGACTGGAAATTCTAGAAATCCCTGTATATTTGCTAGGATAAGCCTTTTGACCTTGCGGTTTGGACAAGGACCCTGTAGCTATTTGTCCCTATGACTTCTCAAACATTCTCTGCTCTTCCCCTGATCGAACCTATCCAACGTGCTGTCGCTGAATCTGGCTACACGGTGCCGACTCCGATTCAACAACAAGCCATTCCTTATTTATTGGAAGGTCGCGACCTTTTGGGTTGCGCTCAAACAGGTACTGGCAAAACTGCAGCATTCGCTCTTCCAATTTTAAATCATCTGGCAAGCCAATGGCATCGAGCCGAACCGAAGCAAGCCCGCGTTCTGGTTTTGGCACCGACTCGTGAGCTTGCAATCCAAATTCATGAAAGTTTCCAAACTTACGGTAAGCATCTGAAAATCCGCACGGCTGTGATCTTTGGTGGTGTGGGACAAACTCCTCAAGTAGCCGCTTTGAAAGCAGGCGTGGATGTTTTGATTGCGACCCCGGGTCGCTTGCTTGATTTGATTCAACAAAAACATTTGCAACTGGGTCGCCTGGAAGTCTTCGTTCTGGACGAAGCGGACCGTATGTTGGATATGGGCTTCTTGCCTGATATCCGTAAAGTTTTAAACTATCTGCCGGCAAAACGTCAGAACTTGTTTTTCTCTGCGACGATGCCTAAAGAAATCCAGAAGCTTGCGGATTCATTGTTGGTGAATCCTGCCAAAGTTGAAGTGGCTCCGGTTTCTTCAACCGCAGAGATGATCGAACAATCCGTTATGTTCGTCGATAAGAGCAAAAAGAAAGATCTTCTCCGTCACCTGCTACAAGATAAATCCTTTGATAAAGTGATTGTCTTTACCCGTACCAAACACGGTGCAAACCGCGTGGCAGAAGGCTTGACGAAAAATCATATCGCTTCTGAAGCTATCCACGGGAATAAATCTCAAAACGCCCGCCAAAGAGCTTTGGAAAACTTGCGAGAAGGTAAGATCCGCGTTTTAGTTGCCACAGACATCGCTGCGCGCGGAATTGATATCGACGAAATTTCCCACGTTATTAACTATGAACTTCCGAATGAATCTGAAAGCTACGTACACAGAATTGGTCGTACAGCTCGTGCTGGCAGCCAAGGTGTCGCGATCGCTTTCTGTGACGCTGAAGAAAGAGCTTACCTAAAAGACATCGAACGTCTGATTGGTAAATCTATCCCAGTCATCACTGAACAGCCTTACCATTCTGAAGAAGTCGCTGGCAGCAAAATCCTTTCTAAAGGAAAAGCTAAAGCGATGATCGAGGCGATGGAGAATCTGAAACCGACACGCAATGGTTTAAAAAAGCGTCGTCGTTTGAATCCACGTAAAAAACCACCTACGTTTGAAGCTAAAGGCGGCAGCGGCGGCCATAAGCCTGGTGGTCACAAGCCTCATGCGCACAAAGGTGGCTCTCATCCTGCTAAAGGTGGAGGACATCACGGCGGAGGACATAAAAAATGAGCCTTCACGAAACTGAACAGGCCATTCCTAAGGCTGTTCTGGTCGGTCTTCAAATCGGCAGGACAACTGAACAGGAAGTCCAAAACTCCTTAATCGAACTTTCTCGCCTGGTGAACACACTGGGTTTTGAAGTTATCGGCAAATTACACCAACGTCGTACCTCTACAAAAAGTGCCAACGTTTTGGGTGACGGTAAGCTGATGGAACTTGCAAAATGGACTGGCGGTTCTGGTAAAGTAGCGCCCACGTTCATTAAGAAAAAACACAAAGCGGCTTTGAAATTCGAAAAAGAAGACGATGCAGACGATATGTTTGATTTTCCGGAAGAGACTTTCGAAGAACAAGGTCCGGAAGACTTTGTCGAAGAAGAAAATCCTCAAGACCAAGCTCAATGGGTGATCTTTGACTGTGATCTATCCCCGCTTCAGTTGCGCAATCTTGAAAGCGCGACAGGCGCGAAAGTCATGGACCGTACCGGTGTCATCATCGAAATTTTCAGTCGCCATGCGCGCACACGCGCGGCCCGCTTGCAGGTGGAAATTGCTCGTCTGACTTACGTAGCTCCTCGTGTTCGTGGCGTTTCTGCTGGCGATGACGATCGCATGGGTGGTGGCGGTAAAGGTGTCGGGGAATCCGCGATCGAACTAGATCGTCGTAAGATTCGCGACCGCATCAAAGAGTTGAAACAAGAATTGAGCTCCATTGGTCAAGAGCATCTGACTCGTCGTTCACAACGTTCACAGGAAGCTTGTGTCGCCCTGGTGGGTTATACAAATGCAGGCAAGTCTTCCTTGATGCGCGCAATGACTGGCAGCGAAGTTTACGTCGCTGATAAATTGTTTGCGACTTTGGATACGACAGTTCGTGCCGTTCAGCCTGAAACTCGTCCTAAAATTTTACTTTCGGACACAGTTGGATTTATCAAAAAGCTTCCGCATGATCTGGTGGCTTCATTTAAATCGACTTTGGATGAAGCTTTGAATGCATCATTGCTCCTATATATGGTTGATGCTTCAGATCCTTCTTTCCGTTCTCAATTGGAAGTGACGCGCACAACCTTGGCTGAGGTGGGTGCGGGAGAAATCCCAAGCTTACTTATTCTTAATAAGCGCGATTGTTTGACAGAAGAACAGACGTCTAGTTTGGCGGCCGAATTTCCTGAAGCCATTTTCTTGTCTACTCGCAATACTGAGGACGTTGAAAACCTGCGTCTGCGTTTGGTTAAATTCTTTGAAAACAGCATGCGCGAAGAAGAGATCTTTATTCCATATAAAGTTCAAGGGGTTATTGGCGATATTAGAGCACGTCTAAAGGTTCTTGGAGAATCTTATGATGAAAAAGGTGTTCGTCTAAAAGTCCGTGCAAACGCAGAAGACTTTGAAAAAATCGCGAAGAAGATTCGCGACGCACTCATAGACATCGATTAAGCTTTAGTTTCATTAGAAATTTTTAACTCCTATCCTTCCCTTAAAAACCTTAAAGTAGCATCGATGAAAACACTATCGGTGCCACTTTCAGTTTTACTCTCTTCTCTGAGCCTGTTCCAGACTTCTCCGGGACATGCGCAAGAGATTGTCCCTTTCACTCCTAAAGATGAAAGAAAACTTTTAGGACCTCGTTATGAGGGCCGCCTTGTTCCTCTCGCGCCGATGAACCACAAATCTGAGGCGGGTTTAGAGGCTGAACCTTTGGTCTTCATCCATGGCAGCCAGGGTTCCATAAAAAATTTCACGCAATTGCTTTTAAACACGCCTAAATTCACAGATTATCAGCTGTACTATTTTGCGTACGATGATTTGCATCGTTCTTTAAAAAGATCTGCCGGGGATTTGGCTTTAAGTCTTTTGAAGTTAAAAGTTCAGCGCATCACTATCATTGCTCACAGCATGGGTGGCCTCATTGCACGGGAAACTTTAAATACTCTTTCTCGTGCAGGTCACACGGAACACTTGCCCGAGATTCGCGTGATCAGCGTGGATTCTCCATGGCAGGGGGGCTCCTCTATCAACTGCAAACACAAAGGTGCAAATCTGGATGACATGGTGGAGTATTTCATGCCTGCTGCTTTGACGGATATGCGCTCTTGTTCTGACTTTTTTCAAAATCTTTATAACGTCTCTTGGCCGGATCAGTTCAGCATGGAGCTGTACTTTGCCCAGCATGGAACACAGGCCCTGGATCACACCGAGGCCCCAATCAACCGCCTGCCAGCGAAAATTGCCAGTTTATTCAACGACAACACACCAATGAAGGGCTCTTTGTACGAGATGAATTTCTGGAATGCACTTTCCACCTCGTCGCAGTATCCGGGTTTCGTGAATGAGCTTTCAGCTTTGCACGAACATCAAAAAATTACTGCGGCTGATGTGTCTCGTCTTTTAGAAAAGCACTATCCCCGTTTCCCCGGGGATCATGCTTCAGTGTTGAAAACCCATCCTCAAGCGGAACTGGATTTGCCGAAATATCTTCAGACTATTCTTTAGTGCATCATCGGGCGTGGTGGCACCGAGCCCGGAGTATTCGTGACCTTGTGAAAGCGCGGATACAATCCAAATAAAATCCATGACACCAAACTAAAGATCGCAGCCAGGAAGTATGCCGAACCTGGAAAGTGGACTGCTGCTTGATCCCCAGTGAAACGTGCGAAAACATCGGTATAAATCAATGGTCCGATGATCGAAGTCAGGCTGGCAATGGAGATCAAAGTACCTTGAAGCTCCCCTTGTTCTTGCGGCGGAGTATCTTTAGAGATCAAAGACATTGAGGCCGGGCCCGTGATGCCATTCAAGCAAGTCAACGCCAGGACCGCATATAACATCCAGCCTTGTGTCGAAAAGGCATAACCTGCGTACGCCAAAACGCCGAAAACGATTCCAATATTGAGAGCTTTCATCTCTCCCCACTTCGGAACGATTAAGCGCGTAAGGTACCCTTGAACAAAAGCAACCGTGATTCCCACGAAAGAGAGGGAAAGGCCGACCTCGAACGTCGACCAATTAAATTTGTACTGTGTGTACAACGTCCAAATACTTGGATGCGATTGCCCCGCAAGATACAGCAGGAAATAGATCCACACTAAAATTCTCATGCCGGGTTTAAAAAGAACCCGGGCCAAAGATCGAAAGGGATTTAATCTACTCAAAGACATTTTGCGACGATGGGCTTCATCCAAAGATTCCGGAAGGATGAAATATCCAAACGCGAAATTTAAAAGATTGAAAACGGCGGCCGCGATGAAGGGTGCTTGGTGACCATAATGCCCCAATAAACCGCCCAGACCAGGACCCACGATGAAGCCTAAACCAAATGCGGCTCCAATCATTCCGAAGTTTGCCGAACGATTTGAGTCGTCAGAAATATCGGCCATATACGAGCTCGCCACCGTCATGCTCGCCCCGGTCAGCCCGGAGATGATCCGTCCAGCAAACAAAATTCCTAGGGTGGGTGCAAAGGCCATTAAGAGATAATCGAGTCCTGCGCCCAGGAGCGAGACCAACAGGACAGGTCTGCGACCAAAACGGTCAGAAAGTGAGCCCAATATCGGAGACGCCAGGAACTGCATCAGCGCATACACAGAAATAAAGTAACCATAGTAATGATTTACGAAAGAGGGATCGTGTCCAAATCTGCGAATCACATCTGGAAAAACTGGAATTAAAACTCCAATACCTAATGCATCCAGAAAGATTGTAGCAAAAATAAAACGTACACTGGCTGATGATGTCTTTTTCATAAATTCTCACTCTAGTATTTGAGTAATTATTCTTTTATTACTTGGCTTTCACAAGTGGGAAATGCATGGTGCTTGTGATAGAATATTTTTATCGGAGGTCCTATTTATCACGGAGAACGCTTTAACAGTATCAGCCACTTGATTGGCGCCGTGATGGCTGTCGCAGGAACTTCTGTGCTAGTGACGCTCGCAAGTGTTCAAGGGGATCTTTTAAAAATCGTCAGCACCAGCGTTTATGGTGGCATGTTGGTTTTGCTTTACACGATCTCCACTCTTTATCATTCCTTCCAGGGCCGAACGAAAAAGATTCTGCAAAAATTGGATCACATGGCGATCTATTTATTGATCGCCGGGACTTACACACCATTTACTTTGATCACTCTGCATGGTCCTTGGGGTTGGTGGCTGTTTGGAATCAATTGGTCGTTAGCGGTTATTGGAATAATTTTGGAACTGACTCTGGCACATCGCACGCGCATTCCTTCGATGATCATTTATGTCGTCATGGGATGGTTAATTGTTGTTGCGATGAAACCACTGACCCAGAATTTAGATCCGCGCGGAATGGTTTTGTTAACTACCGGTGGAATTTTGTATACCGGTGGAATCGCATTCTTTTTATTCGATGAAAAAGTGAAGCACTTCCATGGCATCTGGCATCTGTTCGTCATGGCGGGCAGCATCAGTCAGTACTTCTGCATTCTTTATTATCTGATTTAGTGTCTTTTTGACTCTGAAAATTATGGCATCACATTTGAAATAGCCTCTCTCCGGGGCCGAAATGCATCGGCCAACAAACCACTTCCGGAGGGGAAAATGAAATCACTATTAGGATTCTTCTTTGTTACTTTGATGGCGACAACTTCTCTTGCAGGTCACTTTGACGATATGTTTGGATCGGGTCGCGATCGTGGTGGCCGCGGCGGCTGGGGTGGTCCGAATGTTACCTGCAGCGCCACTGATAAAGGTTGGGAAGAACATTGGGGTGGACACTCCGACTGTCACTCCTGCTTGAAAAAACATGGCAGCTGTACAGAAACTTGCTCTGCAAATTACTATGCAACTAAAGCCGAAGGTGTCGACTATCGTGGTTATAAAATGATAATTGAATCCCGGGGGGACACTCGTTATGAAGCTGAACGCGAAGCTTTAAGATCCTGCAACCGTCGCTATAGCGAATGCAAGATTGTTTCAAGTACCTCTCAAAGTGAAACTGTTTCTCGTCGTTCTTGCCGCTAGCCAGAACGAAGGCCAGTCGTAATTGCAAAATCCTTGTGTTATCCTAATAAGGACACAAGGATTTTATTTTGCATAAAGAACTCTCGCAACTCTTCATCAATATCAATCCCCTGGATTTATCGCTAAGTTTGAAAAACTATGCGTGCGTTTCGCTTATTCTGCGCGGGCCCCCTGATGATCTGCAAATCGGCTATATTCAGCGAGCCATTCACCCTTTGGATCGTTGGTCAGGACAAATTGCTTTCCCTGGAGGCAAAAGGGAAGAATGGGACACTTCTGCTTTGGCAACGGCTCTTCGTGAGACACAAGAAGAAGTGGGAATTGTTTTAACTCCTGAAGAAATGATTGGACGCTTGGATGATATTCAGGCCCGTAAAGCCGGTGCCCTGCTGGAATTCTTTATTCGCCCCTTTGTGTTCTATACTGAGAGGGATTTTGAAGTGCGCCTGGATCATAACGAGGTGGCTGATTTTTTCTGGGTGCCCCTAAAAGATCTGGTAAATCCCGAGCGCAACATCTCGTATGAGCTGATGCGCGAACAGCTGCGAATGGAATTACCGGCAATTTCTTTGAACCGCGAAATTCCACTGTGGGGATTGTCTTATATGATCACACAGGATCTTCTGAATAGACTAAAAGCTCGCATCTCATTTTGAGAATCGTCGGAAAATTTTAAAAAACTGCGAAATTGCCCTCAACTCTCCAAAGGTCCAGCCGATAGGTATGATATCAGCCCACTACGAGTGGGGAGCGAAAGGAGCCTTGAATGGCTAGAACGCATGTAGTACGTCACGAACACATCTTATCAACGGAGATTCGTGAATTGACTGCACACCAGGAGACCGGGCCACCCTAGCTAGCATCCTCCCAGCCTAGTAAAAATTGGGAAGATAAATTAAAAAAACCAGAACGCGTTCGTTCTGGTTTTTTGTTTTTTTGAAATAGTCATTTGGGCTCGAAGTGACTCCGACCAAGTCGGAGAGCCGTCAACCTACAGGATCGAGAATGTCGTCGCGAAATTCAAAGTCGTATTATCGTCAGAGATGTCTTTAGGGAAGAAGCTTACGTAAGGCGCGAAATACACGTCACGAGTCACTGCATAACCAAAACCCAAACGAGATGTCAGAGTTCTGTTCCACAAAGTGGCATAGTCTTCAGTGCCACGTGGGTTATTAAAGTTCAATGCTACTGAACTGTTCATGCTGAATTTATCAGTGAAATTGTATTTAACCTGAGGATACAAACCCAAAGAATAACGGCCCGTTTTAAGTTCTTTTTTGTTAGAGAAATCTGGACCGCGATCGAATAGGTAGTAATTTACAGAACCGTCGATACCCGCAGCAAAACCAGTTGCACCAAAGTTGTAAATCACAGAGGCATCATAACCAATACCTGCGTACTCACCGATATCACGGTAAGCTTGGTTCGTTACGTATGTAGCGCTCACGCCGTTACGCATTTGAATATCGCCCACACGTGCGGTGCGATCGTAACTGACATAAGGATTCTTAGTTTCATAGCGACGAGTATCGCTGTGAAATGGAGTCAACATGTTCACGCCAGTTCCCAGAGACAAAGCACTCTTAGAATCGAAACGGTAACGAGTCCCGATAGAGCCACCAAAAGAAGTATCGCAAGCACAGATACCACCGTCAGGATTTGGTTGGTAACGGCTGCCCGGCTCGCCCACTGGAGGACCGGAGAAGCTTAAGCTGAATTTCAAAGAATATTTAGACAAGGAACCAGAATCTGCTTTCATGCGAGCATCTGTGATGTCTTTGTCTTCTTCGAATTTTTTATTGATGACGTTTCCTTGCTTCAAAACTGAAGTTTGACCTGCTGGCGCAGTTTCAGTTGTGGAAGAAGTCGGAAGAGACAATTTGGAAGTTTGTCCAAAGGCATTGATCGACAGTCCTAAAAGGGCCGAGGCCAAAAGTGCTTTGCGCATGAAATCTCCTGTGATTTTGAAGCTTTTAGCGGTTCCAGACACAAAAAGATAGTTGGGTTTTTGTTAGGAGAAAATTTATGGAAAAAGTACCTGCTTTTTAGCGGAAGCCATTGCCCTGAATCGGGCATTCCTGATCTCCTTATAGGACAAACAAAAGAGGCATCAATGAAAACCTCGCGACGAGGTTTCTTACAATTATCGGCCAGTTCGATTATAGGCTATTCTGCGCTCAATTCCCCCATTTTGGGAGGGGTCGCAGAGGCGGCCACCGGATTTTCCGGGCAAATCCCTATCTGTCAGCACATGACGAATGCCTATTCGACGCAAATCTCAGTGTTGACCGAGTATGGCAACCCTTATGGATACAAAGTATTCGATTCCCTGGGACGAAATGTGACCTTTCAAATACAGGCTCGGGAAGTGCGAGCGGGTTATCATCAAGGGATTGATCGAATTTCCATCACGGGACTGGAGCCTCAACTCACCTATTACCTGCAAGTGGTCGATCCAGATCGCGGCACGGTTTTGGATGAGCGTGTATTTAAAAGTTTAAAACTTTCCGCAAAAAACAAAGCGCGTTTCGCCTTGGTCAGTTGTGCTTGTGACTTTTATAAAACTCATGCACGCGTGATGTGGGATCATTTGTTTGCACAAAAACCGGATATGATTTTTTTAATTGGTGATGCCGTTTATGCAGATTTTGGCTGCCCCACTACTGAGGCTGATATCTGGAGAAGATATTGCGAAACGCGCTTTCGCCTGCGCCACTTTCGCCAACCCTGCTTAATTCCCACCCTCGCCGTGTGGGACGATCATGATTACGGTCGTGACAATGTCTGCAAATCTTTCGGCTTAAAAACAACCACCAAAAAAATGTTCCATCTTTTTTTCGGAAGTCGCGATACCGATGGTTTTAAAAATACCATGGGTGTGGGTTCGCAGTTGAATGCTTTTGGACAGCGGTTTTATTTCATGGATGATCGTTATTTCCGCGATGAAGCACAATGTGGCGGAATGATGTGGGGCAAAGAACAACAGGAACAATTGATCGACAGTATCTGCCAGAATTCCAAACCAGCCTGGATCTTTAATGGCAGTCAATTTTTTGGAAACTATTTTAAACAGGAATCTTTTTTGAAAGATTTCGGCAAAAACTTTACCGACGTTCTAACCAAACTTCGCAAATGCACAGCTCCGGTCGTTTTTGGCTCGGGCGATGTGCACTTTAGCGAAATCATGAGTGTGGACCCCAAATACCTGGGTTATCGCACCTATGAATACACATCGAGTGGCATTCACAGCATGAATTTTCCGGTGAAATGGCTTTATAAAAATCCACGCCGAGAGGTTTTCACCTGGCACCACAATTTTTTGATCATCGAAAGTGCTCCGGTTAAAAATGGAATGCACATCAAAGCCAAATCCATCAATGCACGAAATAAAATTGAATTTTCACACGAAGTTACAGTGAAGCGTTCTTAATTTTGCGTAAGTGAAAAAGTACGTCGGGAATAAGATCAATCACATCTGACGCCATCATGGAGAGAGGATCTTTACGACGAGCCACCCATAGGTTTGCGGTAGCACCGTGAATATAAGCGGCTAACAATGCCGCCTCGGGAGCATTCAGGTTTTGTGCTCTTAACGCCGTCATAATTCCCGCCAGCACATCGCCTGTCCCTGATTTTGCCAGAGCAGAATTACCTGTCGCGATGGTTGCAATTTCATTCGCCGTCGCCACTAAAGTTCGATGACCTTTCAGCAACACCACACAGCCCAATTTAGTTTGTGCTTCGCGAACAGCGCTCAGGCGGTCTTTGTTGATCTCTACAGAGGACTTGCCAATTAATCGCGAAAGCTCCCCCGTGTGAGGAGTTACGATCCAGGATGGCGGTAAAGGGAAAATCTTTTCTTCTGCACAAACAGTCAAAGCATCAGCATCCAAAATGACATGGGTTTCTTGCGCCTTAATCAGCTCACGGATCACTTTTGCAGTGAATGAATTCACGCCAAATCCGGGACCCACCAAAATGGCTTGATGTTCGATGTCCTGCCACGATTCCCGAGATAGATCTTTTAGTAAAAAATCTGGATGATCCCAGGCGGAAACAGCCAGATCGGGCTGCGCTAAAATAACGTAACCACTCCCCATTCTTAAAGCTGCCTTGGACGCCAAAACACCTGCGCCGGGATATTCGCGACTGCCTGCTAAGATCAGGCTTTTCCCTCGACTGCTTTTATTATCCTTTTCCGAAATCGTCGGTAAAAGATTCGCAGCCCCTGGTTTTCGCAAAATTCTGACGGAACTTGTGGAGATTTTCATGAAAACCAGTGTATAACCTCCCTACCATGATCGTAAAGACTGAAGCAGAATTAGAAGGACTTAAAAAAATTGGCAAGGTCGTTGCCAATTGTCTTCAATATATGTCCAGACAAGTTGAACCCGGTATGACCACAAAAGAGTTGGACGAACTGGGTGGAGCTTATTTGGCAAAGCACGGTGCTCGCTCGGGTCCTATTCTGGTTTACGATTTCCCGGGACATACTTGCATCAGTCTGAATCATGAAGCCGCTCACGGCGTGCCCTCCTACAAAAAAATCATCAGAGCCGGCGATTTGATCAACATCGACGTTTCCGCTGAACTGAATGGTTTTTTCGCGGATAATGGTGGTTCCTTCACTGTGCCTCCGGGCCGTCCTGAAGATTTACGTCTGTTGGAAGCCACTAAGAAGGCATTGGAAAACGCCATTGCTGGCGTTAAAGCGGGAATCAAATTAAATATCATCGGCCAACGTGTTGAACAGATCGCTGATGAATATGGTTATACCATCATTGAAAACCTGGGCAGCCATGGCGTGGGAAAATCCCTTCATGAAGCCCCGGAATTTATCCCGGGTTATTTCGACAGTAAAGATGACCGTCGCCTGAAAGAAGGCCACGTAATCACGATTGAGCCATTCCTTTCAACGGGGGCTCACTATGTTGATGAGGTTAAGGGCGATAAATGGACTTTAGTGACCTCCTCCCCTGAACATCGTACGGCTCAATTCGAGCACACGATGGTAGTTCTAAAGGATCGTGCGCTGATCCTGACGATTCCTGACCCTGTTTAATCACAAGCTTTAACCCATTGTCTTGCGGACATTGTCTTTACACCTTTAGCCTGAATTTTCTGACCAGGAGGGGAAAGATGAAACGCGGGGTATTGTTTGCTGTACTGATCACCTTTCAAGTTTTATGGATTTGGACTCTGTCTACGGTGGATGCTGCGGGCCCCATGCGGGTCAACCTGCCAAATGCGGTTCTGATCTCTTCCCTTTTGCTCTGCGCCTGGGTGGGCTACCAAGCCTACAGTTGGACTCGAGGAGCGATTCAGGAAAAATCTGATAGCACACCGCCAAAACGCTATAAACTTTAAATAAAAGGTGAAAGCCTGTGTGGCGAATTAATAGCCACGGGAGGCTTCATGAAATTATTTATCGCTCTTCTTGCAACATTGGTGGCGTTCTCTGCAAATGCAGCAGATCGCAAATTGGGTAACGTGATCTTGGTTGAACGCGAAATCCCAACTCCTTACGATCTTTGTGTCAAAAACATGATCGACAAAACAGACAAGCAACAATCTATGTTCTATTGCGTGATCAAGTACACTAAAGCGGCTGTAGAAATGCCTCTAGGTAAAAACGCCCCGATCAACTACAAAGACGACACTTGCATGGTTCGCGCTGAAGTAGGTAACGGCAATATGATGATCGGCTTCGGTACAAACAAAGAAGCTATCGATTTCGAAACAGCACGCGCTTGCCTGCAAAAAGGTCTTACAGCGCACGGTCGTTTGACTGTGAACGTAATGACGGTTGAATAGTTTTTGGTTTTATAAATCAGAAAATAAAAAAGGGAAGCTTTTCGCTTCCCTTTTTTTTAGTTACCGATGGTTTCGTCGAGCAAAAAATTATCCGTCGACATTGGTTTCCAGCCATCATCCAGGGCACTTTGATATTTAGACCCTGTGTAGTCACCGCTTGTATTATCAATCGATCCATAGAAGTTTGAATCAACCGCTCCACACGGTGCTGAAACCGCGGGAGAAGCACTCGAAACCTTACGGTACATCAAAGTCACCGCAATGTGATAGCGAGGCCCTTGGAAGTATTCAATCTTCGCAGGCATTCTGGATTTGGAATCCATATAAATCGCTGACGTCGAACACTTCATCGTTGCACTGTGAGCGTTGTCATTATCAATAATCGTCGCATAAGCTCCACCAGCTGCCGGAGCCACATACAATTTAGAACCGTCATCCGAAATCAACGCGAATTGATAATAACCCGCTGAATCCGAAGCACCCAGTTTCAAAATAGTACCCAGGCGCAACGCGAACCATTCCACCAGATTCGCACCACCATCTGCAGCTTTCTTTTTAACCAGCTCGCCATCAGTTGTCGGGAAACCGTTAGAGAATGTGCGAACAGGAACGAAAATTTTAGACATATATAGGATTACGCCAGCATCAACACCTTCGCTGAAGTATTTAGCCAATGACGTCCAACCCGAAGTCGTCCCCGGGAAATAGAAGATATTACCTTTCCAACCCTGACGACAAGAGATGCCACTTGCAGAGAACGGATCACACACGATTTTCTTAGCTGTGAAATTCACTACTTTCGAAGCCGAGTTACCCGCTTTGTCTTTTGCAGTGACGGTCATCACGTGATCGCCCGTAACCAGGTTACTGAAAGTGATCTTAGTCAAAGACTGACAGTTTGCCACGGATTCAGAAGTAGATCCGAAAGTACGAACGCAGCTGGCAGTATCAATTCCCGAAATGGAATCCACGATCGAGAACGGAGAGAACACAGCTGTTTTTTGATCTTCAGACATCGTCGGCGCGCCGATAGTAATTACTGGCGCTGAAACGTCGACCAGGAATTTATAAACTGGAGCGACCTTGATCGCGCCAGCAGCTGTATAGGCAGCTACTCGAGCGTAATAAGATTCGCCGTCTTTTAAAGTACAAGAGTTCAATGCCACGGAAGTCGCGGAAACTTGAACCTCAGGACATACCACCATAGATGCTGCAGCATCGGCCACAATAGAAACACGGTAATAAGAAGCACCCGCAGAAGGCGTCCAGTGAACCGTCGGCTGCAAGATGCTACCTAGATAAGTATCTTTGATCGTGTCGTTACCACCTGTGATACCGATGATCGAGAAATCATTAGTTGAGCTTCCTTGGCTTTTCCACGTGTAGCTAAGGGGAACTGATACGTTACCCACTTTATCAACGGCTTGAACCGAGAATGCGTGAGTCCCTTCCAACAGGTTTGAATAAACTGCCGGTGAAGTACAGGTCACAAAGCTGCCACCATCAATTGCACACTGAGTTTGTGCAAGACCTGCACCGCTATCAGACGCTGTAAAGTTAAAGACAGCCTGGCTGGAAGCGGAGACGGCATCTGGTTTATTAGTAATCGCCACCACTGGAGGAGTTGTATCTAACAACCAGCCATATTCCACTGTCGCAGAGCGATTGCCAGCACGGTCGATCGCGCGAACTTGGAAGCGATTTTGACCTTCAGTCGTTTTGCTATAGTTTTTGATATCACTGCAGCTTGAGAACTCTTTTTCGCCCACAAGTAAACATTCGAATCTGTCGAGTCCGCTTAAGTCATCGTTAATACGCATACCAAATGTTACGGCGGTCGTGTTCACCATGGACGCCGGCTTTTGAGTCAAAACAACAGACGGGGCCATATCGTCATGAACGATAGAAGCCGACACGCAATCAGAATAGAAATCTGTCAGCTTGGTCGCTTTTTTAAATTTCGCATAGACATGGTTTAAGGCATTCTGGCTTTGCAAAGCCCAGATTTTTGATGTCTTCATCGGCTCCCAAGAACCGCCTGAAGTACAAGACGAATCATTTGTAAGATAAACATCTGTGGCGTTCTCTGAGGCGATATTCACCGTCACAGCACTATCGGTTGTGAACTGAGCACCACCATTTAATAGAATGGAATTTGCGCCCATACCGGCGCCCTGGCTGGCCATCTCTTCTTGAGACAATCCGAAATTAACATTTTCAGCACAATTCTGGTAGCCCACGCTAAGAACGGCAAATAGAGCCGTGGTCGACAAGAGTCGTTTAGTTCGGTTGTTCATCAATCCCCCCGGATAGTGTTTCCTTTATTCGGATTTTCACCGGGGTTTCTTGATTTTATTGACGAATTAGTGACCTCGAAAAGTTCCATGTGGTTACATGAGATCACTATTGATACACATCTTTTGTTAACTCACGCATGATCGATTAGTGAGCGTCCACAACTTTGACAGTCTTGTTTTTGAACCTCAACAGGTATAGAGGGATAAATGCAAGCACTACCACCATCATCATAATGAACATGATTTCTTGGAAGGTCAGCATGAACACCTGAGATTGCACTCGCCCATACAAGGAGCGAATGGCAAGTTCCGCTTGAGTGGCCATACCCATCGAATGACTCATGTGTGTGCCAGACTTGGCAGCATTGTAAGCCGACCAGGTATTGTAATCTAATAGCGACACATGCGGAGCCATGTCAGCGTAATGCTGTTTTCCCACCTTGGTCATCATCGTACCGATGAAAGCGATACCCATACTGCCCCCGATTTGACGGAAGAGATTTAAGATCCCAGACACTTCTCCCATCGTGATCCCATTAAACTGAGACAAGATCGAAGAGTTAATCGGGACGAAGAGGAACGCCATCGCAAGACCACGAACATAGAGTCCCAACAACACGTCGCTTTTCGATGAAAGCGGTGAAAGTTTGGTAAACATAAAGATCGAAGTCATGACTCCCAAGAACCCGACGGCGATCAGATATTTCGGATTGATCCCTTTACCCAGCATTTTACCAATGAAGGGCATCATCAAGGCCGTCAGGATTGAACCCGGAATAAAGAGCATTCCCGTCTGAGTGGCATCATAGTGGAAAGTCTGTCCCACGAACACGGGCAGGATAAAGACCAATCCATAAAGGAAGAATCCTAAAATTCCCTGCAAGGCGGCACCATTGGCGACGATTCCGTTTAAAAACAGGCGCACATTCATAATTGGCGATTTCACTCGAGTTTCCCACCATACAAACAGTGGCAAAGACACCGCCGTCATAATGCCGCAGAAAATAATAAGCTTGGAATCAAACCAGTCGTTCGATTCTCCGCGCTCAAGCATGTACTGCAGACTGCCGATTCCCAGAACCAACAGCACCAAACCCCAAACGTCGAAAGGCTTTTTGCCTTCGTTGCCCGTGGCAAACGGTGGATTTTCAATCGCCATCAAACCAATTGCGATCGCAATCAGACCCAGTGGCAAATTCACGTTAAAGATCGATCTCCAACCAAAAGTATCTGTCAGCCATCCACCCAATGTCGGTCCTAAAGTAGGACCAATCATCACAGACATACCAAAGATCGCCCCAGCAGTTCCGGCTTTCTCTTTCGGGAATTGCTCATAAATCAAAGTTTGCGAAGTTGGTAGCAATGCCCCACCTGCCAAACCTTGTAAGATACGGAAGAAAATCAAAGTATATAAATTTGGAGCAAATCCACAGGCTACGGAGGCAGCCGTGAACAGTCCAATACAGCTTAAGAAATACTTACGACGGCCCACGCGATTCCCCAGCCAGGCGGACACAGGAAGGATGATCGCATTCGCGATCGCGTAACCTGTGATAACCATACTGATGTCTTCTAACGTTGCACCCAGATTCCCCATCATCGTGGGTAAGGCCACATTGACAATGGAGCTATCGATAATTTCAAGCAGCGAGGCCATCACAGCGACGAGGATGACCAGTCTTGATTTGGTATTCATACAAACCTCTTAGGTCTGCTTCAATCGCATCGAAGCAGGCCCCTTTCGGTATTAACGAACCTTTACGGATACGTTGGCAGATAATCCTGCTTGAAGCTTTTCGATATCTTTCGGAGTTAGATCTTTAAGCATGATCTTAACCGGCACACGCTGAACAACTTTCGTGAAGTTACCAGTCGCATTATCGGGTGGAAGCAAAGAGAACACGGCACCAGTGCTTGGGCTTAAGCTATCCACTTCGCCGTGGAACTCCTGCCCTGGCAATGCATCGACTTCGACCTTCACGTATTTGCCTTTTTCGATATTCGTAATTTCTGTCTCTTTAAAGTTCGCGATCACCCAGCGAGAGCTGTCGGCAACGAAACCAAACAAGGGTTGCCCTGGAGGAATCACCATGCCCGGCTCAACTGATTTGCGCGCAATGCGACCATCTGATGGAGCTTTGATTTCTGTGTAACTCGCATTCAACTGCGCTGTTGATACTTGAGCTTGAATCGCCTGAACTTTTTTGCTGATCTCACGGAATGTCGCTTCAGCATTATCATATTGAGCCCGAGACACCACGTTTTGACGAAGAAGATCGGCCATACGTTTATAGTTCGCTTCCGCGTCGTGAAGTTTTGCCTTCACTCCATCAAGGTCTGCCTCTGCTTGCTTTACGTTATTCTTATAGTCCTGTGAATCGATACGAGCCAGAACCTGGCCTTCTTTCACCGGATCGTTATCTTGAACCAGCACTTCCACGACGATTCCAGGAACTTTCGAAGAGAGCATCAAGGTGTGAGCCTGAATCTGAGCATTGTCAGTAGAAACGTGGGACCACTCATAGTATCCAAAAACCGCACCTGCAACTACAAGCGCAGCTCCGGCACCGATCATAATTTGTTTCTTATTATTCTTAATGTTCGTCATAAAATTACAGTTCCTTCCCGAGGGACAATTCTAAACTAATCATTGCTTCTGCTGCACTTACCTGTGCATTTACGAGACCTGCGCGCGCTCTGAACAAATCGAGTTCCGCATCCAAAACTTCAGAACTCGTACGAGTTCCCGCCTTGAAAGACTCTGTTGCCAGACGAACGCTTTCCTGCGCTTTTTGTACGTCGACGGTTTTTGCTTTATACAAAGCTGCCGAGTACAGATAGCGACGTTTCCAGAAATCAAAATCATACGTATCTTTCAGTTTCGCCTGACGAACACTTTCGCGGGCTTGCACTTGACGAGCATCTGCTTGGGCCGCTTGCGCTGACGAAGCGAAACCATCGAAAACATTCCAAGTCATGTTCACACCGACAGAATAAGCATTGTTAAAATCCTGATCGGTTAAACCTTTACTGATATTGTTATAATAGTCTGCCTGCCCGAAGACCGAGAATTTCGGCACCCAGTGTTTGTAAGCTGCAAGCCAGGCTTTGTGTGCCGAGATCTCACGATCCGTCATCGCCTGATAATCCAGGCGCTCAATTTTCGCAGGCTTATTCAAGCTGGCGATTTTTTGCGCATCAGGAACTGGCAATAGACCTGTCAGCGATTGACCAGTGTCATCGACGCCCAAACTCATCAAAAGATTTTGGCGAGCCAGGATCGTGTTGTCTTCAGAATTTAATTTCTCAGATTGAGCCTCATTCAATTGAACTTCTACACGAAGAACGTCAAAGTTTGTACCTGCTCCACTTTTACGGAAAGCTTTGGCGCGATCCAAGTGGTCTTCCAAAGTTTTTACGTTTTGGTTCGCCACCTTCTCTAGCTCAACGGCTGCCAATGCCTTATAGAATTTCGCTTTGGTTTCTTCGTTGATTTGAAACTTTGCCCAGTCGGCTTCTTTTTCTGCGGCCGTTGCGCCGTAACTCATGGAGCTGTAGCGATCGTAATTCGCTAGTCCGTCAAACACCAACCACTCGGCACGTGCCGACCAGATTGTATATGGTTGAATCAATTCGATGGATGTTGGTCCACCACCGAAGTTCATTTGCTCCACCATGAATTTGTTGTCGAGCAAATGAGTTCCACCGACGGTCACACGAGGAAGAAATTGAGAGTATGCTTCAACTTTTTTCCAACTTGCCTCATCTTTAGCCGCTTCCGCGCGTTTAACTTGCGGAGAGTTGCCAGATGCGAGATTAAGAGAATCTGCTAGTGAAAGAGTTTCAGCGAGCCCTGCTGTGGGAGCGCATAAGAGAGCTGTTAGAGCGGCTGCCATTTTAATCTTTGTCATGTATCACCATTTTTGTTGATTTTTATTAGGCACCTAATTATATTAGTTAGGTAACTAACAATTGTCAATGGGCACCCAAAGGATGTCTCATTGAATATGAAAATTGCTCGATTGGAGGCCTGCATGGCTAAGCTTTTCATCCAAACCATTCCCTCTCAAGAAGAACTGCAACAGAATGCCAAAGAGTTGTGCCCGAATGCGGATATCGCTTCACTTTACTCTCACTTGCTTTTCAGAAAAGTGGCGACAGACCTAGAATCTAAATACGATAACTTCTTTGCCCGCTGGAATTTATCCCCAGGCCGCTACACTTTATTAGTTATTCTTCGTAAAGCACCTGCAGGTCTGATGCCTTCTGAGATTGCGCAGAAAGTAGGAGTAACTCAAGCAACGATCTCCGGTCTAATCAATAGTCTTGAGAAAGCACAGTTAGTGCAAAGAACCACTCATGAAAAAGACGGTCGTTCTTTCGTGATCAAGCTAACTGATAAAGGCGAAAGTGTCTTAAAAGAAATCGCGCCAGAATGGTATGGCGGCATCGGTGCTTTCTTTGGTCAGTTCAATGACGAAGAAAAGAAAGTATTAAACAGTCTATTAACTCGAATGACTCAAAACCTAGGCCTGCTCAATATGAAATAAGGAAAAGGTCGCGCCAGAGGCGAAGACACACTTTCTCCAAATAAAAAACCCACGCTTTTGACGTGGGTTTTTTATTTGGAGAAAGTGTGTCCGTACCTTTAGTATTCACCGTTCAGAGTACAGCTCATCAACTCATTCAAGTTAGAACCTGTCGAGTTTTGCAATGGACCGAAGTGGTTGTACGATTTGCCGGCAGCAAAGTGCGGGCTTACGCAACGGTCTGTTGGAAGTTTCAAGCTGCCATTGGATTGTAGATTCGATGGATGAGTATTAGCTGATTTGGATGTGTTTACTTGCACCGCAAACATGCCTGTCAATTTCGCAGCTCCACAGAAAGCATTAAAGCTTTGCATCGCACTACCCAACACACGGATCATTTCTGCTTGTGAAGCGGAAGTACTGATCGTGTTTTTCGGGTAAAGCTTATTCCACTCACGGATACACGCTTGCACGTTACCACTTGCTGTCGGAGTGAATTGGAAAAGACCAATATTAAGTCTTGAAGCGGCGTCTTGAGCTGGGTCTTCATAAAAAAGAACGCCTGCTGGACGACGGTAGCCCGATGGCGCGTACTTTGTCGCAACTTTGCCAGACGTTGAAGTATCTGCTGTCGTCAAAGATTCCGTATACGACATACACATCATAAGCTTCGTCCAAAGCTTCGTAGCTTTCACGAAAGACGTACGGTCGCCATTCAAAGCACCTCGGCGGTACTCATTCATCTTATTAGTAAAAGTATTCACCTTATTGATAACTGTGGAAGACGGAACTTTTCCGCTGTTCAAAGTCTTCGTCAAAGTAGATGAAGAAACCGTGCAAAGAGGATGAGAGATCAAACTCGTTTCAAGGTAAGAGCTTTCAGTGCTGCTCATACCATATGAAGAACCTACATACCCCAAGCCCGCTTTGGAGGGACTCATTTTAAGTTCGATTGCATAAGCGATGCGATCTGCAAAACGATAACGAGTATCCAGATTCATATCTGCATTGTCTGTTTTATACGCCATGGATTGATCTCGCTCTGGAATCAACTCGCGATATGTCTGATAGATACTATCCACCAATTTACCCACCGGACCCGCGACTTCGGTATAGACATCGAAGTCCTGCGGAACAATTGAACCTGTCGTTGCCGGAGGTTCAGGTGTAGTCGGAGTAGATGGCGTCGGACTAGGAGACGTGGACGGAGAATCATTCGATCCAGAGTCCACTGGTTTTTTGGCCATCGCAAATGCTGCGTTGCTAATAGTTAGTGTGATCAAAGCTGCCAACAAGATTTTAGTCGTATTTGTGTTTGTCATGCCTCCTAGATCGGATCTAGGTCCTAGGACTTAAGGTCTCCCCGACGAGACTAGACCTTACCTAGACCTCTACTGGACCAAGGGTTAGCCAGGACTCAAGCTCGTCTTTCAAAATCCGATAATAGATAAGTAACCAAAAAAGGGAGTATCAGAATGAGTCAATACGATGTACCCGGTCTTTACAATTTCCTAGCTCACACACCAGAGGCGGGACTCAGAAAAATGTTCGTGGATGGCAAAGCCTTCACAGAAACTCACTTCAATCTAATGATGAAAATCGTTCGTGCTGGCGACGAAGCTAAATTCGTTGAGCATTTTGAAAAGCAGGATTTCCCTAAAATCAAAATGGGCCCTGCAGATGTGAAAATTAAAGAGAAATTCTGGTCTGAGGCGATGACTGTTTGGAACAGTCGTGGACTTCTTACTCCAGCTGTGGCAACTAAGGCGGCATGATCGCTTATCTTGCTCCGACAAAATTTTTGCCCGAACTGCAGGCTGAACTTAAAAACATCACCGCAGTTCACGGCAACCTGGTTCTAACTGATGGGCCCATCCAGACTTCTGTGTGGGCCCAAAACATTTGGACCAATGCGGAAATCATTCCCTTTGAATCTATCTCCCAAGCAGTCAAGGCTTTGAAAAGCCGTGGCTTGTTGTGGGCTCTTTATTCCTTTGATAATCACCGACGCGCTCAACTGATTCAGGATCAATTGCCTAAACTTCGTCCGCGTGTCTTGAACTTCCTGGATCCTTTACCTAAAGATCCATTGGGTGCCTGGACCCTGATTGATAAAAACACCCTGCTGGTTTCAAGCCAAACCAACTCCCTTTTCCCGTTGGGAGAAGTGGCTTTTAATGAAGACAAAGAAACTCCACCGTCACGGGCTTATTTAAAACTGTGGGAGCTTTTTACGGTTTATGGAGTTCGCCCCTCCAAGGGTCAACGAGTCGTTGACTTTGGTAGTTGCCCGGGTGGTTGGACATGGGTACTTCAACAAATGGGCTGCGATGTTATCAGCATTGACCGTGCACCGCTGGATGAAAAAATCGCACGTTTGCCACGAATAGAATTTAAAAAAACCAATGCCTTCACTGTGAAGCCCTCTGATATTGGGGCCATCGATTGGTTCTTTTCAGACATCATCTGCTACCCGGCTAAATTGTTAGAACTAGTTTTAGAGTGGCAGCGTTCAGGACTTTGCCAAAACTTCGTTTGCACTATAAAATTTCAGGGTGGGACCGACTTTGAAACTCTTAAAAAGTTTCAAGAGTTGGAAAATGCACATGTCCTGCATCTTCATCACAACAAGCACGAGGTTACCGTTTGGATCAGGAAATCTTCAAAAAACTAAGTCGCGAAGATGAGCTGGTAAAACTGCTCATCGATCTGGCCGCCGCTCAGGGCGAAGTTCTTTGCAAAGGTAAAACGGAAAATCTAGTTAAGGTAAAAGCCGTGCACTGGCATTCGCAATCCAAACATTTGGAATGCCTTCTTGAACCCCAAGAAAATCTAAAAACTGGTGAAGAGTTTTTGGGCTACTTTTTTTTAGGTGGCGAGAAATACTATTTCGAAGGCACAGCCACTGTTTATGGTAATCGCTGTCAGATTCCTTTACCAAAAGAGATGTTTCACCTGCAGCGCCGTCAGAATTATCGCGTCCGCATTCCTGCAGGCTTCCAAGCCTTCTTTGATATCGTTCAGATCAACAATACCGCTGCAAAAATTCATGCAAAGCTGGGTGACCTCAGTGCTCAAGGATGCCGACTGATAGAAAAAGAAACAGTTGCGACATTTAAAATGGGAGACTCTCTGAAAGGCAAACTGCTGATTGCTAAGAATTCAGCGATTGAATTAACTGCAGTCGTCCGTCATGTGAAACTTGAAGGTGGGAATCAGGTGGTGGGTGTTGAATTTCAAGGGCTCACCCCAATTCAGGAAAACAACCTCTTTGCGCTCACCATGGAAATTCACAAAGAGGTCTTTAAACGCCAGTAGGACTATTCTTCAGTTCCCAGTGGAGTGGCTGGTTTGGCTTTAATCGTCTCGTATTCTTTCTCGAGATCCTTATCAAAATTCTTCTTTTTCTCTTTAGCTTGTTTCTTTAACTCTTCCTGGGCTTTTTTATTATCCTGGTAGCGCTGGGTATAATCACGGTGCAATTGATTAAACTCATCATTCTTAGAGCGGATATAGTCGTCGAAATCTTTTCTTTTGGTTTTAACGTCTTCCTCGAAAGCATCGCGCTTTTCTTTTTGTGCGGAGTAAAAGTCTTTTCTTTCGCCCTCAAGCTTTGAATAGAATTCGGTGCGCTCCGCTGACGAAACTTTAGATTTGCTAAACTTCTCTCTGCGCTCTTGCTGAGATTTTGTGAAGGCCTCTCGCTCTGTGGTCTGAGTTTTCGTAAAAGTCTCGCGGGTTTTATTCATGTCTTTGCTAAAAGCATCGCGCTTTTTGCTAAGAATAGAGGTGAACTTACCACGCACTTCCGAAGGCGTTTTGGAAAAGTCTGTCATCATTTGTGCCATGAAAGCCTTTTCATCATTTTCGGCGCGTTTTTCAGCTGGGATGTTTTCACGAAGCTTTTCCATCGCAGCACGATCGGCCTTTAATGAGTACTTGTCATCAACCAAGGGAGCAGATTTTTCTTCTGCGAAAGCAGGACCCGCAAAGTGCAAAAGCACTCCAAACAAGACCAACGTCCTTATAAAACCGGACAGCCCAAGCTTCTGCATGCATGTTAATCTCATAAAAGTCCCCCTCAGTGCGTTTTGTCTTTTTTTGAGAATAATTGGACTCGAAAGAAAACTCAACCCACCGATAAGGTGACTATGCTATACGGTAGAAGAGTTATTGAACCTCAACGAGTGCCCCACGGTAACGGACGTAAAAGGTTCATTCTAAATAAAGCTTTCCAATACAAGTACTCGTGGTACATGATCACGGCCTTTGCTGGGGGCGCCCTTCTATTTTTCATCCCTGCGTACTATTTCATTTCCCAAAACTATGAATTATTTAAAACGCTGGCCTATGATACTCAACCTCGTCTAGTCGAGCATCTTGAACGCGAAATGGTTTGGTTGCGCGTGTTTTTGGGCGCAAGTATTATTGCCATCACGGCCGTGACTTTGTTTTTAAGTATTCGCATGACGAAAAACTTATTAGCTCCGCTGATCCGCATGGAAAAACATATGCATCAATTGATGTTGGGACAGTGGCATATCGACGACTATGTTATTCCGGAAGAGGATGACTTCCGTGATCTTTCAATGACTTACGACTATTTCTATCGTGCTTTGAAGGCAAATACCGAAACTGAATTGAAGCTTCTCGAAAAACTTTCTATCGATCCGCAAAATCGCGAAGCCTATGCAGCGTGGAAACACTTGCTTGCAGAAAAACGGGCCCGTCTGGGCTTCAAAGAAGAATTCATTTCGAACGAAGTTCCCACTTCACTTGTCGAACTGAATTCGCGCCGCAAAGTCTCTTAACTTAAATCAAAATATCCATTCAGAATTTTCAAAGCCGGTACGTTACCGGCTTTTTTCTATTTTTGAGACAGTTTTGTCGACTCCATCCTACCAATGTCTAATTTCATGAAAAACATGCAATGAATCGCATTTATTACTCCAAATTCCTTCATGGTTTCTCGTGGGTCACCGACGAGTACTTTAACAATACTTTTACAACGGATGAAACTGGGACGTACCGGAATGAAAAGAATCGAACGTTTGTTATTCACGATAATCTTCTTGGTGAGCAGTGTTACCACGGCTCAAGAGGGAACTACTTATCGTCAGTACATCGTTCAGCCAGGTGACACTCTTTCAAATATCGCAGATCGAATTCGTGGTGGCCATACTTACGGCCAAGACGAAAACCTGGCTCGCCTGTTGAAACTAAATCCGTCGTTGAAAGACTACCATTCTATTTTTGTCGGGCAAGTGATCTTGGTTCCAATTCGTGACTTGAGAAGTGTGGCGAGTGATGAAAGCTCGGCAGCTTCCGTTGCAGTGGCTTCGGCAACGGTGACACCTTCGTCAATTGCAACATCGGTTGCTCCAGCAGCAAAAGCGGAAGTAACACCAGCAACTCCGGTTGCTGCTCCTGCCGTTGCGGCACAGTCACCAGCACCTACTCCGACGATAACTCCTACATCTATACCTGCAAAATCACTGGCCCCTGCGGAACCTCCGATAAGCGGTGCGAAAGATGACGAAGACGAAGTGACCCATCGCTTTGAAATAAAAGCGGGATATCAGATTTCAACTCTTTCTGCCGAGGACAATGTCACTCATTCAAAAGCGGATCTTAATACGGATCACGATTTGACGGCTTCAATTGGCTGGTCACAACAATGGATGGACAAGTTTAAAACTTTGTTCTCGTTTTCTTTGCGAAATCTTGCGTTCCAACCTTCGACGAATTCTTCTAAAACCATTGTCAATGATTCTAAAACTCTTTATGGCTTAAACTTTGGTGGACATTATTTGCTAACCGATGGAATGGCTGTGGGTCTGTCAGCTGGATACGGTCAGGAACTTTATCTACACGGTCTCACGACAACTTCCGTGTCTATCGATACCGCGAATGTTTCTTCTTTCGGTGCCTCTTTGGATTATCAAATATTTAAAAAGAAATCCACGTCTGTGGGTTTTTTGGTATCTGGTAGCTATTTAAGTGGGACTTCCACAGATACTTATACTATCGACGGCGGCAGTCTTTACAAAGGTCTTTTGTACATCCGCAGAGATAAAAATGGACGCCTTCTTTCTTTTGAAGTCGGTGTTCAACAAAGAAATCAAAATACATCTGTATCGGATCTTTCTGAAACCAACGTTTTTGGCAATGTGATTTACGGTTTTGATCTCTTCAACGAGGAGAAGAAGTAATGATGAAGCTTCTTCTTAGCCTTATTGCTGTTATCTCTTTCACCGCCTGTAACAAAAAAGGCTCAAGCATTGAAAGTGGATTTCTTGCGGGAGTTTCCATATCCGCAGGCGCAAGTACGATCACGCTTTCGTCTTCTTCGATTCTTTCTGGTAATTCAACGACAGTGACTCTGACAACCAGAGATTCTGAGGGGAATATCTTCCACATTCCAGGAAGCAATCCCAATATTCAATTCAGCACTTCTGGTGGTACAAGTACGGGTATATTCAGTGCCGTTACGAACAATAATGACGGAACTTACGTTTCAACATTCAGTGGATCTCTATCGGGAACAGAAACTGTCATCACAGCTTCTGTTGATGGCGTTGAACTTGAAACAAAAACTGCAAAAGTGACCGTTCTTCCAGCAAACTACTCGCTTGCGAACTCTTATGTTACTTTGTCTGCGACAACCGTGGCTTCACGTTCAACAATCACAGCAACATTCCACGCGATGGATGCTTCCAACAATCCAATCACCAATGGCGGAATGAACGTTGTTTTCGGAATTGATAGCGGTACTAGCACAGGTACTTTTGCGACAACCACAGATAATGGTGATGGGACATATACTTCGATTTTCACAGGTAAACTTGTCGGTACGGCCGCTGCAATTAAAGCATCCGTGGCAGGTCTTGCAATAACCAGCACGCTTCCGACTGTCACGGTAACTCCAGGCACGGCTACGGTGATTGCCGTTAATGCCGGAAATTCTCAATCGGCGATCGTCAATAATGCTTTAGGTTCGTCCTTAAAAGTCAAAGTCACGGATGCCGAAGGCAATGCAGTTCCTTCAGTGCAAGTGGATTGGACCACGACAGGCAACTCTGCTTTGGGTGCAGCATCTGACAATACCGATTCAAGCGGTATCAGTACCAATACTCTGACACTGGGTACAGTCACTGGTAGCTATACAGTGACTGCAAAAATTCACGGTACGACGACGACCACAACCTTTAGTGCGACAGCGACACCGGGTGCAATTAATAATTTCTTGTTATCGGGTGTGCCTGCTAATGCAACGGCCGGAACTGCTTTTAATACAACGGTGACGGCTCGTGACTCTTATAACAATGTAAAAACTGATTACACTGGGACTGTTCAATTCACTTCATCTGATTCGAACTCCCCGACCCTGCCAGGGAACTACACTTTCGTAAGTGGAGACGCGGGAGTTAAGCAATTCTCTTTCAATTTAAAAACCACAGGAAATCAAACGATCACAGTCACACAAAGCGGTGGCTCACCGACAGTAACCTCATCTGCGATTTCCGTTTCCGCGGCAAGTATTTATCAGCTGATCTATATCGCAAATCCAACGAATACAGTTGCGGGCAATACTATTTCCACCGTGACTATTAGAGCAGTGGACGTTTATGCGAATACAATTTCATCCTTTAATGGAAATGTGACTGTCGCCATTGGGACGAACGCAGGCTCTGGCACATTAAGCGGAACCAAGGTTGTTGCCGCAAGCTCAGGGACAGCTACATTCTCTGATTTATCGATCGAAAAATCTGGAACTGGTTATACACTATCTGCAACAGCATCGGGAGTTTCCGCGGCGGTTTCAAGTAGTTTCAATATAACACCTGACTCCCCCGCAAGCATTGCGGTTTCCAGTGGGAATAATCAATCAGCAACTATCAGCACCGCACTGGGTGCAAACTTAGTTGCGGTTGTAAAAGACACCTATGGCAATATCGTTCCGAGTGTCACAGTTAACTGGAGTACAACAGCAGGAACGTTGGGTTCTGCAAGCAGTAACACGAATTCATCCGGCTTTGCTTCAAATTCTTTGACACTTTCTTCGACGACGGGCGCGCACACAGTTACCGTTTCGATTCCAAGTACAGCTTTCTCGGCTACATTCACTGCCACAGCGACGAATGGTCCTGCAAGTCAGCTAAGCTTCTCCACTCAGCCTGTCGGCGGCGTTACTCCAGGAACGGCGTTAGCAACTCAACCCGTTGTCAGAATTCTTGATGCCAGTGGAAATTTGGTCACCACGGGAGCAGATGCGACCGCCACGGTGTCTTTGGCGTTAACGACGGGAACTGGTTCATTGGGGGGTACGACGTCTTTGAGTGCTGTGGGTGGTGTCGCGACATTTACTAACGTAAATGTTAGTACTTACGGAACTGGCAAAATTGTCACGGCAACAAAATCCGGAACGATGATGTCTGGCGGTACGGGTTCCATTTCTTTGGCTTCAAACAGTTTCGATATCACTCAAAGTGCTCCCACGACATTTACAATTTCCAGTGTTGCCGTGGTGGAGGCAGACAAACTGCGTGTGACGTGGGGCTCCTCTACGAACGCGAACAGTTACACAGTAAAATATGGAACTTCTGCAGGAAATTATACAACCACTGCTTCCACTTCTGCGACTTCGCCATTTGATATCACGGGTCTTACTGGTGGTACGACTTACTATATCATGGTGACGGCGGTTAATACTGCTACATCAGTTGATGCTACGTCAGAGGCCATGGGTATCCCGATCAGTGCATTCACTTTGACTTCGTTAACTCCAGGTGTGGGCAGCTCTTCTTTAGTTTTCGCCAGTGCAGCAGGTGCTACGACTTATGATGTTCTCTATGATACCTCTTCACATACTGCGAGTCAGACATATGCCTCCACAAATGCAAGCGTCACCTCGCCAGCAACAACTTCCAGCTTATCAACTGGAACGACATACTATTACCGAGTGCGCGCAAACAACTCATTTGGCTCTTTGGTCTCTACTAATGAATTGTCAGGTGCAGTTTATCAAAACTTCACATTGAATATTCCATTCACCGCGGGTTCTGAAGCGAACTACAGCATCAGCAATTCAACAACGTCGTCATTGACTGGGGGATCCGCAATCCTGAAACAAACCCCGCTGACGGACAGTTCTTCCTCTGAATTTACGGCTTCTACGCTGACAGATTTACAATGGGATTCCACGTTGGGCGCTGTTCGCCTGAATGCGACAGGTAACAACGTGGCTGCTCTGGATAGCACCTGGACGCCGCAATGGAATAGCGTTGTCGCCTATTGGAAATTAGATAACAACTTTAATGATTCTGTTGGTTCGTATACCGCGACTAACAATGGCTCCGTTCCATTCGCGACACCTGGCCGTATTGGATCACATTCTGCTACCTTCAGCACAACGAGTACATACGGTAGCGTCGCAGCGGGACCGGATTTGAGTGGCTCCTTTACCATTTCTGCTTGGGTCTACCCAACTGGCGCTGGCAGCTCCTTTAGAACTATTGCTTCCTATGGAAATAGTTCCGGCAATAATACCGGATGGTACTTGCAGTATACAAATGCCGGCTATGTCCGCTTCCAGTTTAGCAACACGAATGATACTTTAAGTCCATACGCTTATCTCGGTGTCGACAGAAATAAATGGGTTCACATCGTTGCAACTTATGACAGTGCGACCAAATCAAGAACAATTTATAGAAATGGTCTTCGTATGAACGGCTCCACAGCCACTACGAATATTACGACGGTAAATGGCGCATTTAAAATCGGCGTTGACTATGACACCACCGGCCCATGGCTTGGCAACATAGATGATATAGCTGTTTGGAATACCGCTCTGACAACTGCGGAAGTTTCCGCACTTTATAATCACCAAGCAGGTACATATGCGGGTAAAATTACTTCTCGGGTCATGGATGCACAGGCATACAATTCTACAGACACTTCTTGGCTGACACTTTCGGCAAAAACGACTGTGCCATTCTATAAAGAAGTTCCAAGTTCCTCAGAGGCCGCAAACTACTCAGCTGGTGTAGGTACATTACATACTGGCTTAAAAGCAATCTGGCACTTTAATGAATCTTCGTGGCCTCATTCGGCGAATGACGTTGTTGATTCCTCTGGAAATGCCAATCACGGAACCAGTTATGGTAACGCTCGTATTTATACAACGGGCTTGGGAAAATTCGGCAACACTGGTTCCTGGAATGCCTCGGGCGACTATGTCGTAGCCACTGCCAGCAGCAATTTCATTGCCACTGACAACCAACCTTTTTCAATCAGTGCATGGATATATCCAAATGCCATTGGCAACACGGGCGCGACGACTATTGATAATCGCATTGTGACAATTCATCGTGGCAGCTCAGCGGGAGCATCGATCGCATTAGGATTAGGTTTAAGTAATAAGCTTATGCTTTATAGCTATAACAATGGTGGAACAGAATTAAATCTCGCTTCCACGGCAACTCTCAGTCTATGGCAATGGAGTTTAGTTACAGCCACATTCGATGGAACTTGTGTGCAACTTTATATCAATAGCGTAGCAACCGGATCTTGCACGAATACTTATGTCAATGCGGGCGGATCCTATGGTTTAAGAATCGGTAACCACGACACGACGACTTTATTCTTCCGTGGCTATATGGATGAAGTGGGAGTTTGGTCTAAGGCCTTATCTGCGAATGAAATAAAAGAAATGTATCGCCGCTTCAACAACCGCATTCGTTACCAAGTTCGCAGCTGCTCTACGAATGATTGTTCAGACCAGGCGGCAGCTACTAATTCTGGTTGGAAAGGCCCAGATAACTCTGGCAGTACTTTCTTCTCAGAACTTTTCAATACAAGCACAAACACTGTCGGCGGAGCGATCTTAGGTACGTCTCCGACGATGACATTTGCAAACTTTGCGGGCCTGTCGGTTGCTTCGACTCGTTACTTCCAATATCGCGCGTTCTTTGACAACGAAGACACTGCGAACAACTGTACTTACAACTCTGCAGCCGCTCCATGTTCTCCAGAATTAAAAAGTATTACGGTAGGAGCGAATCGTTATGATTCCACAGCTCCGACTTATACGGCGACCGGCGCATCCGTTACTTCTGCTTACCAAGTTTTAGATGGCAGTGGATTCACTGAGACTTTAGGTGCGAATGGTTGTTCTGCCGGAGCTAAGTATGCTTTGAGTGCAGATGGATCAACGTTCTATTATTATGATGGCTCTGCATGGTCTGCTTCGTCAGATTATTCAACCGCAAGTTCGGCTGCGCAGATCAATGCTGGTTTAAGTACTTTCGCTGCAACAGCAGGTACAGGAACTTTGCGCGTAAAAGCGTTCCTAAAGTCTTCGAACACGTCTCAATGTGAGATCGATAATCTCTCTATCACCGGAAAAAAATATTAATCTAAAAAATCCCGTCTCCCCTTCTCTAAGGGAACGAGGAGATCCGACTCGGGCTCGGCGAGCCGGGGATGGATAAGCAGCGACCTCCGTGGGCGCATGGATGCGCGCACCCGCCAAAGGCGGGCCACGGTGAGCCACGACGGCGTGTCGCGGATTAGCCAGCACAGGATCGACGAGACCGAGTCGGATCTCTTCGTTACCTTTCGCGGCGTACGGATTGGCGGAGTTGGCTTTCGACGTCGCGTTTTTTGATGGATTCACGCTTGTCGTGGGTTTTTTTACCCTTAACAAGAGCGATCTCTAGTTTCGCGCGGCCGTTTTTGAAATAGATTTTCAAAGGTACACAGGAATAACCTTTTTCGGCCAAAGCTCCTGCGATTTCATCAAGCTCTTTACGATTCATCAAAAGCTTACGCAGGCGTTCTGGAACGTGGTTATTGTAGCTGGAAGCTTTGTATTCAGCGATATGCGCATTCTGCAGGAAAGCTTCGTTGCCACGGAAAGTGATATAGGAATCCTTAAGCTGCACGTCTTTCGCGCGCAGGGATTTCACTTCGCTTCCCATAAGCATAAGACCCGCCTCGAACGTTTCTACGATCGTATAATCGAAGCGTGCTTTTTTGTTTTCCTGAATAATCAGAATTTTTTCGCTCATTCTTACTCAAATCCAAACTTGTGATAAAGCTTAACGAACTGCGCGGGACTTAATTCCTCGGCGCGCGCTGTTTCAGGGAACCCCAATTCCTTGATCCACTCTATCAGTTGTTCTTGAGTTACATTTCTTTGACCCAAAATACCAGCCAAATTTTTCTTCAAAAGCTTGCGTCGCTGGGCAAAGGCCATCTTAACGAAGGTCAGGAAAGATTTATGGTTTTTAACGTCACTTGTAATGCGGGTGAAACCCAGAACGCGGCTGGCCACTTTCGGAGGAGGAGCAAAATCTCCAGGGCCGGCTTCGGAAACAATATGTATGTTCCAAAAGGTCTGTGCAATCACACTTAACAGACCATAATGATCATCGCGTGCCGGTGCTTTGATTCTTTGGGCGACTTCTTTTTGGAACATCAACACCATGTGGGCCACACCGTGATCTTCCATGGAGCGTTCGATCACGATGCTGGAAGAAATCTGATATGGCAGGTTGCTGACGAAAACCAATTTCTTGTCACTGAAAAACTGTGACCAATCCATGCGTAAAGCATCTTGTTCATGAACCGTGAGACCTTTACTGCGCCAGTAAGCCGCGATCTCGCGATCGAGCTCAATCACCTGCATCGGAACATTCATTTCCAAAAGCAGATCCGTCAAGGCACCGGGACCAGGTCCCACCTCAACCATGACTTCCGGTTGAAAGGCTTTCACCTGATCGATGATGCGATTGATGACCGTATCACTGACAAGAAAATTTTGACCAAGAGATTTTTTGGCTTCGATACCCAGTTGTTCCTGGGCTTTTTTTAAACGTTCGCGAGCGTAACTCATTTGAAATCCGATTGAAGAGCTTGAGGAGATGGACCCAAATCAATTTGTGAAGTTTCACCGCGAGCCATACGAAGTGCACCGACATAACCAATCATGGCGGCATTATCCGTACAATATCTCAAAGGTGGAACAACCAAACGCAAACCTTTTTTCGCAGCCCATTCTTCAGCACGGGCACGAAGACGCGAGTTCGCACTCACACCGCCCGTCAGAATCACTCGTTTCGCTTTGTAAACTTTGGCTGCGCGATCCAATTTAGCAATAAGCACATCAACAATCGCTTCCTGGAAAGAAGCGCACAGATCCGGCAATTGTGCCTTCACTTGTTCAGGTCCTAATTGCTGAAGCATTCTTTGACCTGAAGATTTCAGACCCGAGAAACTCATATCGAAAGTGTCATCGTGAATCATACTGCGAGGAAATTCAAAGGCGTGCGGATTTCCCTGTTTCGCCGTTTGATCAACCTTCACTCCACCTGGGAATCCCAGGCCCGCCATTTTCGCAAACTTATCAAAGCACTCACCAGCTGCATCGTCTTTCGTAGCACCCAGCACGCGGTATTCACCCAAAGCTGTGATGTGATAAAGACTGGTGTGACCACCACTGATAGCAAGTCCCACATACGGATAATCAAAATCTTCAGGCGGAGCATACTGCGCATCTTTCAAAAAAGGCGCGAGCAAATGTCCTTCCAGGTGATTCACACCCAAGAACGGAAGATGTTTTGCTTGAGCCAAAGATTTTGCCGTTACCAAACCCACGATCAAAGCGCCGACCAATCCCGGGCGATTCGTTACCGAAATACCTTGGATATCAGACCAGTTCATGTTGGCTTTTTTAAAGGCTTCCTCGATCAGTGGAATCAGGGCGATGGAATGATTGCGAGCTGCGATTTCAGGAACCACGCCGCCGTAGGCTTCGTGTTCCAGATCTTGAGAAGCGGAAACCACAGAATGCACCCAGCCGCTACGATCGACGATCGCAACTGAGGTGTCATCACAACTGGTTTCTATCGCTAATACTCTTTCAATCACTTGGCTCTTATTTTAAACCCTTCAAACGAATCTTAGCACGACGAGCTTCATCTGACTTAGGAAATTTGCTTAAAACCTCATCAAAAAAGGTTTTAGCTTCCTCTTTCATGCCCAATTCCTGGAAGGAAACGCCGATTTTGTAGGTTGCATCGGCAAAGTGAGAACCTTTCGGAGACTCATCACGGTATTTTTGGAAACTCAAGATCGCCTGCTTCCACTCTTTTTTATTGAATTGTTCCTGGCCGATTTCGTAACCGCTCTTTTTGGAGCGCTCGGCTTTTTCGGCAGCTTTTTCCGCAGCGGCTTTCTCGGCAGCAGCCGTAGCTGCAGCTTCAGCAGCCTGGCGGCTGGCGTTCATTGCATTTACTTGAGCGTTTAATGCGTAAACTTGTTTTTCTAGGTTCGTGAAACCCTCTTGCAACAAATCGATCTTTTTATTCAAAGCTTCGTTTTGTTGTTGAGTGTTTTTAAGTTGTTTTTCAAGGTTGTTGTTTTGCAGGTTGTTTTCAACCACATCAATACGGCCATTCATTGCGCGCATCTGCTCTTCCATATCGGAGAAGCGATTGCCCGCATCAGCAGTCTGACGTTGCATTGTCGATACTTGTTGTTGATAGACTTGGCGTTGTTCATTGTCGCGAACATCATTACGAGTTTGCAGACAGCCGGTCATGAATACAGAAATAGCAGCCAAGGTCACAAGTAACTTCATAAAATATCTCCGGTCTTTTGACGAATCAAACGAGCCGAGTTCTCTGCTTTTTCAGCAGCGAATTTCGCTCTTACAAATTGTTCTTTAGCGCGGGCGTAATCACGGTCATCGTAAAAGATGCGACCTTTGCGATAGGCTTCTTCAGCCTGATGCCAATATCCTGGCGAGTGGCGGGCAGCTTGAACAGCTCGGGCCGCATCAATAGCGGCCCGGGCAAGTGAATAATCCTCGATAGGGGCTGGGACAGTCTGACAACCAACCATCACCGAAAAAACTAAAACTCCGATGAATAATCTGGCCAAAGTCACAGCAACCCTTTCTTAATTACTGAGCAGGTACGAAGTTAGCGCGGCGGTTTTTGCCCCAAGCTTCTTCAGAGTCACCGTTAGCAACTGGTTTTTCTTTACCGTAAGAGATAGTGCTCAAACGATCAGCTGGGATACCCAAAGAAACCATGTAAGCTTTAACTGCGTTAGCACGACGCTCACCCAAAGCTACGTTGTACTCGATAGTACCACGAGAGTCACAGTGACCTTCGATTTGTACTTTCACGTTACCGTTCTTTTTCATCCAGTCTACGTTTGTAGCGATATCTTTTTTAGAAGCCGCATCCAAGCTAGATTTGTCGTAACCGAAATGAACAGTTACTAGACCCGCGATTTTGCCAGAGTCAGAACCTGCTGGATCAAAGCTCATTGGCGTTGATTCAATTGCCGTGTTTCCAGTTGGTGAAGTTTGAATGTTTGCATCTGATTGAGCTTGTTTATTTTTACAACCAACTACCATTGCACATGCAACAAGACCTAGAGCCAATTTACGAACCATGATGTCCTCCTATGAAGTTCGAATAGGTACAATTAACACAGTAAAAACTTTAATTTATAGCAGCTTATTGTCAAACCTTTGCTTTCTTAAAGTGTGTTGCGTTGCTGTAACTGCCAAATAATGAGACGGAAATATGCAGGTTTTTTTATTTCGAGCGATTACTCTGCTGGGTTTACTCACCTCTGTGACTGTGAATGCACAATGGGAAGTACAACCTCACATCAAATGGAAGACTCTTTCGACTCCCCATTTTGAAGTCATCTATAATGCCGAGCAGCAGGACCTTGGTCTTCTGTATGCTGAAAAGTTAGAACGCGCGTATTACCAATTGCAAATTTACTTTAGTGAAGCCCCACCAAAAACAACTGTCGTTATTAACGACAAAACCGACATCACTAATGGTTACGCCACCCGCCTCCCTTACCCCCACATTATGGCGTACCCCGTTTTGCCCGGGCCCGAAGAGAGTTTAGCCGATACCGGCGACTGGGCCTTCGAACTTTTAGCTCACGAATACACCCATATTTTAAACTTCGAACCTGCCGGCGGAATCATGGTTCCCCTGCGCGCGGTCTTCGGGTCAGTCATCGCTCCTAACTTGGTTTTACCAAATTGGTGGAAAGAGGGCTTGGCCGTCGAAATGGAAACCCGCCTGGGCAACAAGGGACGCCTGCGATCTTCGTATCAGGATTCCTTAGTCCGAGCGATGGTGGAAGACCAAACACTGTTCAAATATACGATTGCCGAGATCAACGAAAGCATTCCGACATGGCCTGAGGGCTCTCGTCCCTATATTTTTGGTTCCCTGATGTGGAGTCAGATCCTGGCCGACCAGGGAAAAAAAGTGGTCGATGCCCTGAACCAACGCCACGGCCGCCGCATTCCTTATTTCCTTGAAACGCCGGCTGAGGAAAATCTGGGCATGGAGTATTCCGCGCAATATGCAAAAGCCCTGAATGAAACCCAAGTGCGCGCGCAAACTCAGCTAAAAACTTTGCGGGAAGTTCTGCCGACTCCATTTACTCCCTTGAGAAACTCCTATCTGTTTTTAACAGCGCCTGCGATTTCTCCTGATGGTAAACGCATGGCTGTCGTGACCGAGGACGATTCGAATAACCGTGCAGTTAAAATCATTGTTCGCGAAGACACCAGCACCAGCTTCATGGATGCCAAAGAAACCGATACGATTGAAAAATTCGATCAGAACTTTACTCCGACCCTAACCATGGATGAACCTCCTTCGGGAAGCATCCAAAGAGTCAGCTGGTATCCGGATTCCCAAAAAATCGTCTATGACAAAATCGATGTCACGAATAAGGTCGATCGCTTCTCCGATCTTTTTCAGTTTGATATCCAGAAGAAAAAAACTCAGCGCCTGACCCGTGGATTACGAGCCCGCGAACCGTCGGTTTCACCTGATGGAAATAAAATCGTATTCGTTAAACTTGAGGGCGGAAGAACCCACCTTGCGACATTGGGCTCGCCTGAAGACAGCAAAGAAGTTAAAACCCTGTTCTCGGCCCCGATGATGGACCGAATTTCTTATCCGGTGTTCTGGAATGAAGACACGATTGTATTTTCGCTACGCCATGATGGCAGCGAGTATCTTTATACTTATAAGTTCTCCAGCAAAACTGTGGAAAAAATCCTGGGCGAGTTCCCGGATGCACGCTTCCCACGTAAAACTGTTGCGGGCTTGATCTTTACCTCCAGCAAAAATGGCACGCAGAATATTTATGTTGCGGATGAAAGACTGTTTTCTGCAAAACCGCTGACTCACACTTTAACTTCGGTTTTTTCAGCGGACATCGATCCTTCACTGCAGGAACTTTTCGCAACTTCAATGACGTCGCAGGGTTTAAAAGTCGTCGCATACAAACCTCAAGACTGGAAATCGACTCCGGAAGAGTTGCCACAAATTACGCCGATGCTGGCGGACCGGTATACTCCCCCAACTGAACAAGAACTGGCCGTGGATCAAGCTCGCGCTGAAACAGCCGTTCGCCAGGGAGAGATCGAAGATTACTCTGCGGGTGGATACTTGTGGCCCCGTTTTTGGGTTCCCTTCATTGCGGGATCTTCGAGTGATACCGGCTTGATTTTAGAAGCGATCACGATGGGCTTTGACCCTTTGAAAAAACATTCCTACACCGTCATTGCTACCTGGGACACCGCGATTAACAGAGGCGGGATCGATGCTTCCTATACGAATCAACAAACGAATCTGCCTTTTTTACTAAGTGGCTACACACGAAGCAGTTATATCGGGACTGTTGAAAACAAACTCACTGACACGTCCTATGCCGGTGCGGTTTTGCCGGATATGTTTTGGTTGTCACGCTATACGAGTCTGCAATTAGGTTGGCAGTACCTGCAACGTGAGGTGGTGCTTTCTGCAAATCCGATGACTCAAAGAACGGGCCCTTACGCTTACTTTTCTTATACGAACTATAGCAAATCAGGGGCACAGATTTCTCCCGAATCAGGTGGAAGTTTTTATCTGGGTGCATACAACTATGTTCAGCACGAAGATTATCTGCATCACTCGCAGTTCATCGCGGGGATCACCGCCTATAATTCGCGCTTCCTTCCAAAGCATCACTCGTTGATGTTGCGCTTGAACGGAATGTACACGCCGGAAGTGATCTCCTCGCTGTATGGAGCTTCCTCACAAAATATCGTTCAGTCCCAAGACAGTCCCTTGCCACAATACATTTTGCGCGGGTATGCGCGCGGGCAAGTCTACGGTCGCAACATGGCAAGCTTCACGGGCGAGTATCGCTTTCCGGTTTCGAATATTTATAGTGGCTCGGGCACTCTGCCGGTTTTCTTCCGTCGCGTGACGGGAGCGTTGACCGTTGACGGTGTTGCTGCCGATGGGGTTTTGGTGAATGATTCCACCAATCAAATCGTCTATAACGCCATCAACATGAAGCGCAGTTTCTGGAGTGCCGGCGCCGAAGCTCACCTGGAAACCACCTTGGGCTTTATCGCCCCAGTGAATTTCATCGTGGGTGTTTATCAGGCTTTCAATGCCCCTAAGGGCTCAGAAACCGCCATCCAAACGTCGATCCAAATCACCGGCTTTTAGAGCAAAGTCGGTCTATTCCCTGGCCCATAATTTGTAATTACTAAGAGCAAGATGAAGACAAAATCCTGCTCTCAATTCAGACGCTTTCTGCCGGGCTTCGCAGTGCCCACTTTTGGTCACTGCCACCGCAGTTCGACAGTGCGTCTCATTTTGAGACAGCTGATTTTAGCAGCCGTTTTACTTTCCAGTTTCGCCTTCCAAGCCCAAGCCGCAGAGATTTGCGCCGCCGTCTTCACCCCTGAAAAAGCCCCCTACATTTCCGAAAGAGTCGCAAAAAACAAATTCGTAACCAACCGCCACTTTGAAGAATACGCACGCGACCTGCACCCCGATTTTAAAAACAACATCGCAAAGCTGAGTGCAAATCAACACTGGATCGACCTAGGCGCCGGCAAAGCCACAGCCCAAATTGATTTTCTAAAAACTTTTAGCAACAAAAACCAAGCCCCCCAAGCCACAGCCGTAGCCTTCAAACTAGATCGCTGGTTCAAACCCTCATCCTATGAAGGAAAATTAAAAATCGAAGAAGGCGCCTACGAGACAATGCCCACTCCATCGTGGAAAAAAGCCGACATCATCACCGACGTCTACGGCGTCCTTTCCTACACAGCCAACCTGAGCCAAGCCCTACAAAAAACTATCGACCTATTAAACCTAGAAGGCGAGCTGTACCTATTGATCAGCCCCTTCGCGACTCAAATAAAAACCAACAACGAACACATCACCCTAACCCAATACCTAAAATCCATCGAAGGCCTCAAAATCGAAGAAGGCACAACCACGTCTCAACTAAAAATCACAAAAACAAAAAACAACATCCAAATCCCCCCCATCGAAATCCTAAGATACACCGACCAAGCCCCACCCCTAAGAACCTACACCCCAAAAAACTAAAACCCCGTCCCCCATTCTGAAGCTCCCAGCAATTAACGAAATACCTTCGCCCCATCTCTCTTTGTCTAAAAAAACGGAAACGAGCGAAGCAAGGTTTCAAAGGTGGGGAGAGGCACGCAGCGGGACCGGGGGCGGCTTTGGATTTTTGCGACCTCCGCCGGCGCACGATGCGCGAACCCGCCAAAGGCGGGCGGCGGCTGAGGGCCGGAAGCCCGAGTCGCAAAAAACCAAAGCCGACCACGGGCCCGCGGAGGGACACTCCCCACCTTTGAAGCCTTGCGTCGCGGCGAGCCAAACCCGTCTACCTTGACAAAGATCGATCCCCCCGAAATTATTAAAGATAATGACAACGAGCGCCCAGGATTGGTGCTTATTGTATTTGGGGGGACAGTCGATGGAAAAAATCAGCTGGATTAAAGAACTTGTGAAAGCTGAACAACAAATGGAAGAGTCCGGACTTATTGATATGAGTTTTGGCTTTGACGCTGACAAAATTCTTGTTGGCGAAACTATCCAGTTCCTGTTGGCTCTAAAAACCGAATTCGTAGATTCATCATCAGCATTTAACGAACTAAAGCCGTCAGCTTTGGGGCGTATCAAAATCTACGGTATCGCAAAAACTCACGCTGACTTTATGTTGTTCCGTAATGGCTTCAAAATGATCTTTTCATTGAAGGGCCCAGGACAAATCAGCGTTCGCTTTAACTTTATCGGAACAAACTATATCCCAACTCCAGGTGCTGCGGAAACGCAAGCAACGAACGTGATGGATGAGCATGTTGTTGAAGCAAAATGGGGTGCATTTGGTGAGTTAATCTGGACTTACCAAAACCAACCGGTGAAGTTGGAATACATGGTTCGCCATTATCTGACTTTGTTCATTAAAGAGAGTTCTAAATAATTTTAAGAAAAAGGGAGCCATAAGCTCCCTTTTTTATTTCCGCCGACGGCTTTGTCCGCCTGACGAGATCACGATCTCGTTTTTTTCACAGCAGTCCTCGCTCTGTATTTGCAAACCTCACCCGCGGAGGTTTGATCTATGAATAAATTCATCACAAACAAAAAAGGCCAGGGCCTTATCGAATATCTTATTATTGTAGCCATCGTTGCCGTTGGCAGTATCGCTGTCATCAAAGTCGTGGGCGCCAACATCGATGTCCAATTCGCCAACGTCGCCAAGGCTTTAGGTGGAGATTCCGGCAAAGTAGCAGCTAAAGAAGTCACTGAAGGCATGTACAAAAAACGCGATTTCGGAAATTTCTTTGAAGACTCAGTCAATGACAAGTCATCAAACAAATCGAAAGGCAAATAAAGGACAAGGACTGATTGAGGCTGTCTTAATCCTTCCAGTTTTGATGGCTTTTATCACTCTTCTGTTTTTTACAGCATATCGTGCACTGGTATATTTTTACGCAGATGCAGCACTTCACGAAGCCATGATTTGCACGGACTCAGAAAGTATCGCCAGTTGCGAACATGAATTTAAAACTCATATTCAAAAAGTTCTGCTCAATGGCGAAGTTCCAGAGCTCCGCTTAAATCAGCGAGGATCTGGCAAAAGATACACTCTTCAAGGCGAAGTCAAAATCCAGAATCAAATCCAGATTCGTAAGGAGATGAAATTCCCACTTAAAGGTACGCTATGACATTGTCTGATCAAAAAGGCTTCGCGTTAGCCCTGATGGTGGCACTCCTTCCCATAGTCTTGGCTGCGGGACTAGCGAGCTATGCTGCCATGACATTTCTGCAGATTGAGCAACGCTTTCTATACACCTGTCGCAGCGGCGGAATCGACGGACAGGAAAACGCAGGTAAACAAATCGACGCGCTTTTAAAACTCAATCCCAAAGCCACAAGGTTAATTCAAAAAGAACAACGTGCCTTAGCAAAAATCGCCGCCACCGCGGGCACGCCAGCTCAAGCAGCGGCCATCATCGAGCATGAAGCGATACTCGCACAGCAAGGAATTTTAAAAATACGCCAACAGCAAATTATCATCCAGGGAAATTTTGCTTTGCAGATTTCACAACAAAATACCGCGCGAAAATTGGGACTGCTGACTGCTGATATCAACGGATACAAAAGTCTTTTTGAAACCAGCGCACGCATCGAACCTAAAGCGGCTCCCAAGCTCGCCGTTTCACCGGAGGGCGCGGACATTGCTCCGACTTACCGAACTGATTCCGACATCGAACGACGTCAAGCTCTGGTTCATAAATGGCAGTATCAGCTTCGGGTGCAGCAACATCTGCAAAGTTTTATCTCTGGGGATTATAAGTTTAATAAGTCCTGCGCCGTCACTGTCACAGAAAAAGGATCCTCGTGGACACCCAAAATTCTCAGGGACAAATTTTAATCGAAGCCTGCCTGTTTATGTTTTTTATTCTTCTGGTGTTTTGCATTGGCTTCAGCAGATTCAACGAAAACAAGAACGCAGTGAACTCGAAGGGTTATCAAGGATATAAAAGTTATGAAAATATTAAACAAAGAAATCAGCGCTTCCAATTTTCAAACGATAAACCTCGTAAATAAAATCAAAGAACTGAAATTTGAACACAAGCTTCTGCTCGGCGGCTTCATCGTTTCGGGCGCCATCACTTTTTTAAATAGCAAACCCACGACACCCGCCCCTGCCGCAACAGAAACCGCACCGGAATCCCTCGATACTTTTATCCCCCAAGGCTTAACACTGATCCCTCTGGAAATTGCCAATTCAGAAGCTCTAAGTTCCATTGTCGGTCATATGGGTGGCGTTGTAGATCTGTATCTTGCACCGACCGACGCACGCAAAGGGGGAATTCGCGTGGCTTCGCGCGTGAAGCTGGTTCGTGCGCCCAGAAATCCGGATCAGTTCGCCATTTTAGTTAAAGAAACTGAGGGACAAAGAATCCTGCAACAAAGCGGACCCTTTATCGCTGTTGTCCAAAACCCTGAAGTGCGTGGTGGAAAATTAACCACCGCAGAAAAACAAAAAACCGTCAGAATCGAATACTCAAACTAGGAAATATTATGAAACAAATCCTTCTTACCTTCATGATCTCTCTCTTGGCCGTAAAAGCCTTCGCCAGCGGCGTGCTGATTCAGGCTGCGGGCAGCAGTCAGACAGAATTTGATTCTTTCCTCAAAGAGCATCCGGAAAATGTTTCTTTTAGTCAGTACCTGGTTCAGCGCCTTCAAACGAATCCCCGTCAAGAGGAGGAGCTTTACAGAATTGGTGAAAATCTTGAAGCAAGTCCAAAGAATATTTCTGACTCTCTTCGCCTCATACAAAAAAGTGGGCCGTTGAGCTTGAACTCAGTTAATTTTCTTTACGATCTTTCATCCAAGCTTATGGAGAGATCTGATTTAAAAAACAATTTTGATATAAAAACTGTGAATTGCAAAGTGCGTGGACTTTTGGGAATGCACTTGGAAAAGTGTTCGAAAGTGCGAGTTGATTTTATAGCGATCAACAGACAGTGGCCCACGGCGCAGACGCTGGTGATTGAATCCACCGCCTACCCTATCTCGACCGCAAATTCCCTGGAAGTTTCAATCGAGGCCGTATATGAGTTTCAACTGCTGTCGGATACTCACCAGGCAGTCAATTTTCGCGGAACGTACAATCAACTGATGCAGCAACACTTTGTCTTCGTACCGATGGTTGAGGGAAACTGCAAGGGCTATGCAACCAGCATTGACGATTTCAATATTCAAAGTTCAGGAACTCTTTTTTTCTCGAAGGACTGCCTTAAACCTGCCAATGCTCCGCCTGCAGGAAATCGTTTTAGCGAATGGCTCAGCGAAAACAAGGCCTGGATCTATCCGGTGGGAATAATTTTAATTGGAAGCGCTGCCGCTTATGGACTGAAAGACAAAAAAATCGTCGTGGAAAAACCTTAAGTCAGATCTAAAGCTTTTCCGTCAAAAACAACTTCTTGGATGCGATCATCCTCGATCACAGTCCACGAATCAGTCCACGTCGCATCCGGATGGGCGTGATACACACTCAAATCACCAGTGAAGCGTTTGATTCTTTCTTTCGGACTTTCCTCAAGCGCCTGCTTGTTTGCAAAGAACGACGTGGGTTCAATCGGACTATCGCAACCAAAAGAAATCGGAATCTGTGCATTCTTCAAGGCTTCCCATGGAAATGCATAGGAATACAGGCCACGAAGTTTTTGTTGCAACCATTTGCGATCACTCAACCAGTGACAAGGCTGCATATGGCAGCGCACGTGAAGTGGCTTCATCATCTGGATGGTTTCAGATCTTAAAACTTGCGCATGTTCTAAATTCAAACGTCCCACAAATCCTTGCGCTGACACTTTACGTGCAAGCTTTACGATTTGGTGAGCCGCTTCGTCTCCAATAGTATGAACGGAAACTTCCAGTCCCGCGGCCCAAGTTAACTTCAGAACTTCTTCAGCGTCCTCTAATGACCACAAAGTCTTACCGAAGTTATTGCCCTCGCCATTATAGGGACGAGACAACAACGCGGTTTCTGAACCTAACGAACCGTCATAGAAAAATTTGATACCCTTCGCTCTTAACAAACGAGTCGGTTGCTGACGTGCCACCAAAATAGAGGCAATCGCTCGATCCAACTGATTCAGTTCATGAATGGTGTAATTTTCCTCGATCGCCAAGGTCAGCTCGCCCGCATTTTCCATCTCGACCAAAAGATTCCACAAAGAATCTGTGCAAGACATATCGCGGATGTGCGTGAACCCTGCACGATTAAACATTTTGCAGGCGGCAAGAATTTGCAGACGCTGTTGAGCTTTTTCGTACGGAGGGATTTTATCAAAACTTTGCAGATGATCTTTTTCGCTGAGCAGTCCCGATTCGGACTGCAGACCCAAAGCTTTCAATGCCTGTGAATTCACCCAAGCCGTGTGACCATCAGCACGGGCAAGATAAACGGGATAGTTCGGGAATATATCATCAAGCTGCTGCTTAGTCGGAAGTTTTTTATCCGCCCATTTGTTTTCATCCCAGCCAAATCCCACCAGCCAACCGCCGCGAAAAGCGGTTTTACCCTGCAAAGACACATAGCGAATCGCTTCAGCACTTGGCAGATCAAATAGCATCAACCCTGTCGCAAATTCGCCAGTAGCTAAAAAGTGAGTATGACTGTCATAAAGACGCGGGATCTTTAAATGCATAAGGCCCTCTGTTTTATCAGAGGGCCTTATACTTTTTAAGTTTTAATTTTTAAATTATCGACCTGTGCCGACGCCAGTCGAAGTTCCGTTGTTATTTAGAATTGGAACTTGGCCTGGAACCGTCACACCCGTACCAACCGGAGTTGTCGCTGTGCCGCTGCCACCCATGATCACGCCGCCTGGGTAAGTAACTGTACCACCCGTGTTGTAGTAACCAGAAGAACCCGAACCACCAATATAACTTGTGCCGCCTGAATAAGCGCCAGATTGGATGTAATAAAGTTTTTGCTGCAAGTTCATGATCTCAGAAACAACGCTCGCGGAAGCTTGTTGACGCTGCATTTGAGCTTGGAAGTAAGCTTGCTGTTGTTGCATCTGCATTTGCATCATTTGCTGTTGCATTTGCATCATACCCATATCACCCGCGTAACCGCTGGTCATAGCACCTGTGTAAGTGCCATAGCCGCCCATACCGCCTGGATATGCGCCGTAACCCATACCTCCCGGATAAGCACCATAACCCATTCCACCTGGGTATGCGCCACCGATTGCTCCACCAATGGCACCGCCATTAACGAAGCCCATACCGCCTGGATATGCGCCATAGCCCATTCCACCTGGATAAGATCCATAACCCATTCCACCCGGGAATGCAGAAGCGATTCCGCCACCATTAACAAATGAGCTCACGCCACCAGGGTAAGCGCCGTAGCCCATACCGCCTGGATATGCGCCGTAACCCATACCGCCTGGATATGCGCCGTAACCCATACCACCTGGATATGAACCATAACCCATTCCACCTGGGAATGCAGAACCAATTGCTCCACCGCTAACAACTGCACCCATACCACCCGGATAAGCCATACCTGGGTAACCACCCATCATGCCACCCATCGGACCAGACATACCCCAAGGACCCATGCCGCCAGCGTAAATACCGCCGCCCATTTGGCCGCCACCGTTCAAATATGGGTTACCCCACATTCCAGTTCCGTTTGCGCCACCCATAGGACCATACATTCCCATTGCGCCACCATTTTGGCCCGCACAACCGAAACCACCGGCACCGATACCTGTCGACATCGCACCGTATACTCCAGAACCGCCGCCCAACGCTTGCGTCAAACCTGTTGCAAGATATGGAAAGCCCATCAAGAAAGATGGAGCAGGATTCATCGGGTAACCAAGATTCGCTGCATTTTCGATAGCGTATTTATTTTGTTGGTAACCAAGGTAAGTACCAAACAAACCCATACCAACGTTTGCGATGACACTCGTCCAGTCAGTTTGAGGTTTAGTATATGTATAACCATTTCCTGAAGCCGCACAGTTTGGACAGATGCCTGCTTCAGTTTGCTCACGTTGAGCATCCTGACGAGCTTGAAGAGCGTCTTTACGAGCATCTCTTAGGCGATCTTGTGCATATTCAATAGAGCGATCGATATTTTCGATATCGCTACGTAGCTTGTTCGCTTTAGAAGTAGAAGCGCTGTAAGTTTTCAAAGCCGCTTTACATCTGTCAGTGCTACCGATTTTGCGATCTTGAACTTGGAACGGAGCAAAGCAGGCTGCAGGATTGATCGTTCCTCTTTGACTTCTGTTACAAACATAATTCGTTTTTGTATCTAAACCATTCCATTGAGCTGGAGAGAAATCACCAGCTTTGCTTTTCGGCGCCGCTTTAGGCTGACCTTCTTCGCCGACAACAACACCGTCTGCTGTGAAGTCTTCAGCATAACCTTCATACTCGTCACAAGATTTTGTTCCATCCATGTGTTCGAAAAGAGTTTGAGCATAGTTGTCTGCTACGACGTCTTCGATATCACGTCTCGCATACTTCATGTCTCTCTCTGCTTTTTTCAAATCAGATTTCTTTTCTGTTTTTTCTTTTTTCATTTCAGCGATTTGCTGTTGAAGATCAGCAACATCATCGTCTTCGCTGACCGCTGCTTGTCCACCGCCGTAATTATAGGGGCATTGTTGCATGCCTCCATATACACCCGTACCCGCCATACCGTAGTTGGCAGCGTATTGGGCTTTGGCATTCAGTGCGAAACTCAACACGATCATCAGTGGAGTTGCAACGCGAATCCATAATTTCATATTCGATCTCCTGAAAAGAAAAAAACGTATATTCGTTATACTAATCGTCAGGATAGAGGAGAGACTTGACTCAAAATTGATCAATCCCGACCAATATTGAGTATTCTGGACCATGCTCGCCGTCTTCCATGACAACATAAGTACTTCTTGAAAATACTTTGCACTCGTACTCTTCAAATCCTACACTACCTTCATATGAGCAAGCACACAATTCTTTGTGTTGACGATGAAATAGATAACGTAGAAGCCTTAGAGAGGTTGTTTCGAAAGAAATATACTGTACTTAAGGCTACGTCTGGAAAGCAGGCCCTAGAGGTTCTCGACCAACATCGAGGCTCCTTGGCGTTGATCATCACAGACCAACGTATGCCTGAAATGACGGGCGTGGAGTTTTTAGAAAAAACTCTGGAATCTCATCCTGAAACAGTTCGCATTCTTTTGACGGGTTACACAGATCTTGAATCTGTGATTTCAGCTGTGAATAAAGGTCAAATTTTTCGCTACATCACGAAACCCTGGGATCCCGTGGATCTTGCGAACACCGTGGATCACGCAGTTGATCGCTTCGCCTTAGGCCAAGAACTGAAAACGAAAAATTCAGAATTAGCAAAAGCGTTGGACGAGTTGAAAAGCCTGGATGTCGCGAAATCCAATTTCATGATTTTGATTAACCACGAATTGAAAACTCCACTGACTTCAATCCTAAGCTTCTCGGCTTTGCTGAGCGAGTCGGCTTTGGCAGATGAAGACAAACTGATGGTGAACCGCATTTCTCGCAGTGCCGATCGGTTGAAAAATCTGGTGGACGATGTTTTGTTGATTGTTCGTGCTGAAACAAATCAGCTCAAAATCGACGTACAAAATGTTTCATTCTCTGAATTCAGCGATCTTCCTAAAGAAGTCGTAAATCTTTTGAATCAGAAAAATATCACCATCGGAAATCACATCTCCCCTAACGGTGTGCTGGCAGACGTGCGTTTAGTGAAACAGATTATGCAAAGATTGATTCACAATGCGGCAAAGTTTTGTCAGGACGGAACGGAAATCGAAGTCAAAGTAGCTCCGGAAGCAAATGTGGCACGCTTCTCTGTCACAAACCGCGGTCCTCATCTTTCCAGTAAAGTTGTGGAAAAAATCATGAAGCCTTTTTACATTGATGAAGATGTCATGCACCATTCATCAGGAACTGGCTTGGGATTGACCATTTGTCAGGCTATTTTAAAAGCGCACGGCTCACACTTGCAATTTAAGAATACCGATCAAGGTGTAATGGTTTCCTTCGAACTTCCTCTCGCGAATCCGTAAACGTCCGAACCTCGCAGGCTCATACCATGTGAACTTGCGAGGCCCTGTGCGTAAAGGTTGCTCTAACAACCTTGCATGAAGGCCATTCTATTTTTACTTTGTCTGATTTATTCCCACGTTGCATTCGCCGTCCCTACTGAAATCGTTCTTTCATTAGGTGAATCCAGCAGCCTAAATATTCACACTCGTTCATCCGTATGGATTCAAGATCGCGCGATTCTAAAAGCCGAAGCGCTCGGATCACGCTTAAACATCAAGGGTGTTGGCGAGGGAATGACCAATGTAAGAGTTGACGGCAATCTTTATCGCATTCAAGTGGTTCACCCCGGAAAACGAGCGGCTCTTTCAGATTTGAAAAAACAGCTCACGAAATTTATCGGGCTGAATGTCGAAGTTGGTGAAGGCGATTTATTGGTCACGGGCCGCCTGTATCGCCTGCAGGATTGGGTTCGCTTGGCTGAATCGTTGAAAGTTTCAGGCATCACATATCAAATGCGTGCAACAATGTCCCCGTCCCTGCAAAATGAAAGTCAGCAACATCTCAGTGACCTGTTGAATAAAGCGAAAATCCCTCCGCAAACTATTATCTTTGTGCCAGCACCCGAAATTCGAGTGGCGGGAAATGATCTGGCTTTACGTAAATACCAAAAATTGCTGCAACCCTATGGGATTTCCATCGTCAAAGACCAAACCAGTCTCGATATCGCACCCACGGTGAAAGTGCAGATCACTGTTGCCGAAGTCATTCACTCCAACGCCATGAAGTATGGTATCAAATGGCCCCAGGAATATTCCGCAACCGTATTACCCAAAGACGGAAATGTTTGGGGCGAAGCCGTCTTTACCGCACAAGCATTTGAGGAAAAAGGCTTCGGGAAAATCTTGGCCAGTCCCAATATCATTTGTCGCAGTGGCAGCGAGGCTGAATTCCTGGCTGGCGGAGAGTTCCCAATCAAAATCATGAATTATGAAGTTCAAGATATCGTGTGGAAAAGGTATGGGATCTTGCTGCGAGTGAAGCCGCGGGCGGACTCTGCCGGCAGAATCAGCCTTTCCATTGAAACGGAAGTGTCTACCTTGGATCAAGCCCGTGCTGTTGATGGTGTCCCCGGAGTTTTAACCAATCGGGTTTCCAGTCACTTTGATTTGACCCGTCCACAGACCATTGCGCTTTCAGGTCTGTTAAAAAATGATGACGGAAACAGCTCAAGCGGTCTGCCAATACTTTCTAGAATTCCCATCCTAGGCCCGCTGTTTTCCAGTAAAGACTTTCGGGAAAACAAGTCAGAGCTTGTGATCTTTGTTCGCCCCTCCATCATGAACGAAAATGAAAACAACGGTGAAGGCCGCCCCCACCACCTGGGCGAGATTCGAAATAATATATGATCAATCTTCTTAAGCAGCATTATCTGGATCTTCAGAGTGCCATTCAAAGTCTGCCCTTAAATGAGTTGCTGCTCTCCCCGGATGAAGAAACCCAGCTGCGTTCGCAAAAAATTGACCAATTGATTCAGCAGGAAACCACCTTGCTGGATGCAGCAATCGGCGAAAGACTTCGCGCGGAGTTTTATTCCTGGGGACCTCTCTGCAGTTTGATGGAGGACGAAACAGTTACGGAAATTATAGTGAACGGTCCGGATAAAATCTGGTTCGAAAAAAATGGAACACTGACAGAACATCAGGACCGATTCTTATCTGAAATCAGTTTTCGCAATTGCATCGAACGGATGTCCCAGGCGGCGAAATGCTTTATCACCGTTGAACATCCCTCCGCGGATAGCAGTTTTGGTGACTTTCGTTTAAGTCTGATCGGAGCCGACCTCACGCAGTCGCACGCACATCTTTCCCTCCGTCGCCACCCGAAAAATCCTTGGACATTCGAGAAATTGAAATCCCATCAGTGGTGTGGAGATAGTGAAGTGTCGTTTTTTAAACAGCTGATTCAAGAACGAAAGAACTTCCTGGTTATTGGCTCCACAGGATCCGGAAAAACATCGGTCTTGAATTCACTATTAGATTTGTTGCCTAAAAATGAGCGCGTGGTGGTCATCGAAGACACTTCAGAAATTGCTCTTTCAAATGGCGCCAGTATGAAACTGCATACCAGAGAAGATCCTCAAGGCATTTTGCCTAACATAGATCAAACTCAACTGGTGAAGCGTTCGTTGCGACTAAGGCCAGATCGATTGGTGATGGGTGAAGTGCGTGGATCTGAAGCAAAAGATTTCTTAATGGCGTTGGCGACAGGGCATGCGGGAAGCTTTGGAACGCTTCATGCGCAAGATCCCCAACAGGCATTGATTCGCCTGGAAATGTTGATCCAAATGGGTGCACCCCAATGGAATCTGATAGCAATTCGTCGTCTGATTCAGCTCTCGCTCGACTACATTCTGGTTGCCGGTCGAGAGCCATCAGGTTTAAGAATTTTTAAAGGGGCTTATCGCCTGTGTTCTCTTGAGGACCACGGCTTCCTGGTTGAGCCATTGGACCTGACTTCGTCGGGAAGAACTCTTGAGCGTCTTTGACGTTGTTCAATGCTTCCTCTGAACGAGTTGTTTCCGCGTTTTCACGAGCGATGGACTTCGGATTTGTAAAGAAAGCTTTGTTCAAGTCTTCGATAACTTTCTTTTTGCTCATCTCAGGAGTTTTATAACTGATCGGAGCTTCGGGCTCCGGCAACGCTCCTGACTGGCGCATTTCTTCCAACTGTTTGCTCAATTGAATTCGGTCACCCAAGGAATTTTTTCCTTCGGGACGACCAAATGCGGGAGCACCTGGGCGCGCCGGTTGGGATGCTGACACATCCGTCGCTCGGGTTCTTGCGCTTGAAGGAAGGATTCCGCTGATCTTATCCATACCACACCTCCGTGTGTGTTAAAGAAAACCATCCATGGTTTCCCTTATACTTCGTATCGGATTAAGACGTCTCAGCTTGAGACCTGCAATGAATTTCTGGACCTAGGTCACAGTTTAACTAAGAAAGGGGGTAGAAGTTCCAAGGACTTGCCGGATGACCCAGCAATCTTTCGCAGATTTTCTTAACCAAGGGATCTTCACTGCCCGACCAAAATGTTCGGCCAATCAGGAAGCTTTGGGAAAACTCCATCCAGTCGTGAAATTTGTCATTGGCAATCGGCGCCATTTTAAGAATTTCAGCCCAGGCCTCGTTGTCATTTAAATATCCCGCAACAAAACTCAAGCGCGCCAGGTGAACGAAACGAGCCGCATCCCAGGCAAGGATGCCATGCTGACCTAAAAACCTATGTGTTCTTTGAAACCATTGAGCAAGTTTACGAATGTCCTCATCGGAAATCTGCGCCGGCTTATCTTCGCTGAAATCAAAGGTAAAGACCTGTTTGAATTTTTCCAGCGTGTGATGATCCAAGTTTCCATCCGCAGGTACGATACCACGCAAGACATTGAACTTTACGCGATGACCCTGTTGGCGAATGTCCTCCAGATTCTTAAGAGCATCTTCACGACTTTTAACTCCCCAATAATCCTGCAGAATTTCGATACAATCCGCTTTGATTTCATCGCCCCAGTTCATATCCAGGCGAAAGAAGTACTCGCCCACCTCTTCCAGAACCTGCTCTTTGACGTCCTCCGCCAATTCCTGACCTTCCACCAAATCGGAACCAATGATTTCGTACAAATCGTCCAAAAGAAAGTTTTCTTCAATAAAAACAGCACCCATGCACATCATGTTTTTTTCTAAGGTTGTTTCGGGCAAAACTCTTTGCATGAAGTAACTCCTGTGGAAGATCTGTCTCTTATTCAATTACGTTTCTTTGTCATTTTCAATGTGATAAATATGAGACCATGTTGAAGAAGCTGATCATGGGCGCGATTGCCCTCTTTTTTATATTTGTCGGCTCGATGATTATTCTCATCGGATATACGGTCTATAATCCGAATTCGATCTTCACTGCTTTCAATAAAGTCACCAGACACTTTGCCGCCGGCGAAGATCATAAGGAACAAGAAGAATACTTCCTGCAGGGAATCCGAACCATCCAGATGCGCAGCGACCGAATGCCAATTCATGTGCGAACATACAATGGTTCCACATTGAAAGTTTTGGTCGAGGGCAAAGCTCCCCGTTTTGAAAAAGGTCCATTTATCAGCCAGATCACAGAGCCAGGACAGTTGAATCTAGAACTGCATGATCCGATGTCGACACATTGGATTCATTTGAATATCAATGGCGAAGAGTACACCGAAGAATCCGACTCAAAGCTTGAGGCTTCCGTTTATCTTCCGGAAAAATACGCGGGCACACTGCAATTGCAATCGCAAAGCGGAGATATTGAATTTGTCGTCGATAAAAATCAAATTTTTGAATTTGAATTGAAATCAGAGATCGGCAAGATCGATAATCGCGCTCAGATGAATCCTGCAGCGGCCACATCTTTAGACCAAGTGGCTAAGATTCACATCCTAACCACTTCTGGAAACATCACAGTCACTAACTAGAGAAGGCTATTAAGCCTCGCTCTCTTTCGCTGTTACACCCTTAGCTTTATCAGCCAAAGTTTTCTCTGCCAAAGCACTCAAACGAACACCAACTTCTGCCAGCTGATCGTTTTTCACTTCACTTGGGCAGTCTGCCATCAAGTCAGTTGCTTTCGCCGTTTTCGGGAATGCAATCACTTCACGGATAGCGTCTGTTTCACAAAGTAGCATCACCAAACGGTCCAAGCCCCAAGCGATACCACCGTGTGGAGGTGTTCCGTATTTCAAAGCTTCCAAGAAGAATCCAAATTTGTGTTCAGTTTCTTCTTTGCTCATGCCCAACAAACGGAACATCGCCTGTTGAATTTCGTTACGATAGATACGGATAGATCCGCCACCCATTTCGTATCCGTTACAAACAAGGTCGTACGCTTTCGCCAGGATCTTGCCATAAGCCGCTTCGTTCGTACCCAACAAGTCGTCAAAAGACTCATCCTTAGGTGAAGTGAACGGATGGTGACGAGCCACCCAGCGTTTTTCATCTGGAGAGTACTCAAGAAGTGGGAAGTCCACCACCCACAAGAATTTATAAGTTTTAGTGTCGATCAAATTCAATTCTTTACCCAAGTGCAGACGCAATGTCGAAAGAGCCGCACATGCGATATCGAATTCATCGCCAACGATCAATGCACAGTCGCCTTTTTGTGCGCCTGTCGCCATAAAGATCTCAGAAAGTTTTTCTGGCGAAAAGAATTTAGAAACTGGAGAGCTCAATGTGCCATCTGCTTCAGATTTGATCCATACCAAACCTTTTGCACCCGCACGTTTCGCCATATCCGTAAGTTTATCAAATTGACCGCGAGAGTATGCGCCACCTTTAGGAACGGCGATGCCACGAACGATACCTTCACGAGCCAAAACATCGTCGAATACTTTAAAGCCAGAACCCGTCACTATGGATTTCAAATCTTTGATCTCCATACCGAAACGCGTGTCAGGTTTATCGATACCATAACGGTCCATCGCATCCTGGTAAGTCATGCGAGGGATTTCGCCCACATCGATACCTTTGATCTCTTTCCAGATCGTGCGAAGCATTCTTTCATTCATTGCCATGATGTCTTCTTGGTCAATGAATGACATCTCCATATCGATTTGTGAAAACTCAGGCTGGCGATCCGCACGCAAATCTTCGTCACGGAAGCAACGGGCGATTTGGAAGTAACGGTCATAACCACCGATCATCAAAAGCTGTTTCAAAGTTTGCGGAGACTGTGGCAACGCATAAAAAGTCCCTTGATTCACACGTGAGGGAACCAAATAGTCACGCGCACCTTCTGGAGTCGATTTGTAAAGAATCGGAGTTTCCACTTCCAGGAAGCCGTTATCAGATAAGAAGCGACGAACCACTTGAGCCACCTTATGACGAGTGATCAAGTGAGATTGCAAACGCTCTGTGCGCAAATCCAAATAACGATATTTCAAACGCAGCATTTCGTTCACGTTGTTATCGCCCGCTTGGAACGGAGGAACTGCAGACTCATTCAAGATTTCACAGCGAGTCGCTTCGATTTCCACTTCACCCGTTTTGATTTTAGTATTTTTCATACCATCTGGGCGCGCACGAACGATACCTTCAACCGCGATAACGAATTCGCCACGAAGATTTTTTGAAGCTGACGTTTCAGATTTGTTTGGATCAAGAACTACTTGCACGATACCTTCACGATCGCGCAAATCAATGAACACCAAGTTCCCGTGATCGCGTCGCACATCGACCCAACCCATCACAACAACTTTTTGCCCAACATTAGCTGCAGTCATTTTACCGCAATAATCAGTTCTCTTAAGATCCTTAACAAATTTCATGGATAACCCTTATCAAAAAGGAAAGAATGCCCAGAATCACCCCAAGCATTCAAAAATACTCTCATTTCCCCCAAAAAAGGTCAAAACCCAACGCACCCACTCTTCTCAAAATATCGAACGAAGACCATTGGGACCTGAAGACGATCGTATTTTGAATAAACACTCGACGAGGAGGGGAAGCGTTAAGGCTGAGGACCTTATCGCGAGTTCCACAGCGAGCCCAAAGCCTAGGTAAAATCACAAATCCACTCGAGCGAGGACTGTCCGAAGCGAGAAGGTCCTCAGCCTTAACGCTTCCCCTCCGCCGCCACGAAGCGATATACTCAAAAAACAGAACGTTTGAAAGGAACCTAAGAATGCCCAAGTTCACGATTAATCACGATTCCAGCCAACCTGCCCCTGAAGCCTATAAGAAAATTAAAGAATTTTTGGCAAATGACCTTGATATTCGTAAATTCGATCCCAAATTGAAGTGCGATTTCACGGATGGAACGATGAGTTGCAAGCTTAACGGCTCTCAATTCAAAGCGGACATGAGTGTTGCCGCTGCGGGCAATGGCAGTAAGGTATCAGTTGTGGTGGATCTACCATTGATGCTGACTCCGTTCAAGGGTAAGGTTCAGGAAACTTTGGAGCGTAAGCTTGCTAAGTATCTGGCTTAATTCCTGGGCTAATTTATCCCGCTAATTGTTCGATTTCGAAAAAGGGACTATGGCAAAAACCAAGGCAAAAACTTCTCCCGAGAAGGACAAAAAGGTAACGGCGGCTTCCAAAGAAGCCAGCCCGGCAAAACCTGCGCCTAAAAAAGCCCCTGCCAAAAAAACTTCAAAAGAAAAAGTCGAACCCAAAAAAGTTGTCGCGGAAATCGTTGAGGACGAATCGACGGATTCTATGGAACACGCAGAAGCTGATAAAGCTTACGCTGTTCCTTCTTCTCATGACGAGGACATTGAAGAGTTCGCAGAGCCTGAAGAATCTCCCAAACTTCCGAGTATCGATAGCTCCAAGGCTCTCGCATCCAGCGATCCTTTGGTGATGTATTTGAACGAGATCCGTAAATACAAAGTTTTGACCAAAGAAGAAGAGATCGCTCTAGCAAAAAAATATTTTGAAACCAAAGATCCCGAGGCAGCTCAAGCCCTGGTGAAATCGAATTTGCGCTTTGTCGTCAAAGTCGCAGCTGAGTATTCTAAATTTGGTGCGAAGATGATCGACTTGATTCAAGAAGGCAACGTGGGACTAATGCACGCCGTACGCGAGTTCAATCCCTACAAAGGTGCCCGCTTAATCACTTACGCCGTCTGGTGGATCAAAGGTTATATTCAAGAGTATTTGATGCGTCAGTATTCCATGGTGCGCATTGGGACGACTCAGAACCAAAGAAAACTTTTCTATCAGCTGCAAAAAGAAAAAAATGCGTTGGACGCCATGGGTGTTGAACCCACAACGGCTTTGATCAGCTCCCGCCTGGGAATTCCTGAAGACGAAGTTCGCGACATGGCGATGCGTATGTCAGGGCGTGATGTCAGTTTGGATAAACCTGTGGACGATGACTCCGGCACCAGCTTGGGTGATCTGCAAAAAGGTATCAGCGATCAACCGTTGGATGAGCAACTGGCGCGTGAAGAACAACTGGAAATTCTAAAACAGAAAATCGAAGAAATTCGCCCCGAACTTTCTGACCGAGAGAAGATCATTCTGGATGAGCGTATTCTGAATGACGAACCCCTGACTTTGCAGGAGATCGGTGAAAAATACGGCATCACGCGTGAGGCTGTTCGTCAGATGGAAGCGCGCTTGATGAAGAAGATCAAAGCCAAAATGGAAGACGAAGAGTAGCAACTAAAACTTCCATTCCAAGCTAGTCATGGCTTTCATTTTGTTAGCCGCCTGACCGGTGAAATCATCGACCGCCACATGGCTGATCAATTTACATTTCATTTTTTTGATTGGTTCTGCCCAACCCACCTGCATCTCGTGATCCTTCAAATTGCCGCTTAGCTTTTCATAGCCGTCTCCTTTTAACTCGACCGCGGCTTCTGCTGCCGTGGCTTGGAAAATTAAAAAGAAACCCAATAAGACCGTTATGATTTGTATTGCTGTTCTCATGGATTTAATACTACAGGAGGGTGACTGAAATCACTCACTCACATTCAAGCTGTTTCAAGACAAACTCCAAGTTCCTTGCACAAGAAAAATCTGTTAGCCCTTTTGCTCTCACAAATCTACTCGAATTGTGCAGGAACCTCTGATCCTTGAACCTCTCCATCTGGACGATCAGGTTGAACTCTTAGCGCTCCGTCAGTCGACGGTTGGCAATCTCGACTGTGGTTCTCCAGTCTCGCCAGATCATTCATTTTCGTCATCCGTGATTGATCGGGACAAGGCAGAATGCCAGGTTGTTTGAACAAGCTGGAAGGTCGGCGTGTGGTTGTTAACGATTGTTCGGCCGATCCATCATCACTCATCAACGTGTCTGAACGTGATGTCGATGGTGCTGCAAAAGCGATGGAAGATACAGATAAGATCAAAGTTGCCAGAAGTACCTTTAGAATTCTCATAATGGCCTCCCTGTTCATATACGAATGGTAGCACATCTCTAAAAAGAATTCCGGGACCTGTCGTTTGTCAGTCCAGAAACTAAAACGCCATGGGGTAGCCATGGCGTTTTCGGATTTAATTAGGAAAATAAAATCGGTAAACTAAGCGACTTCCAATTCGCCGGCACCGATCGTGGCAGCCAATTTCGCACGAAGGCGAGTAACTGCTTGAGCGTGCAATTGAGAAACGCGGGATTCAGTCACGCGCAATACTTGACCGATCTCTTTCAAGTTCAAATCTTCATAGTAATAAAGAGAAAGAACCAGGCGCTGTCTTTCAGGAAGCTCTTCGATAGCCGTCGCCACAACTTCTTTGATGTTTTTAACATTCAATTGGTTGAAGGGGCTGTTGGTACGAGAACCTTCCAAAATATCCATGATGGATTTTTTGTCTGTATTACTGAAAGTAGTCGCTTGGTCGATTGGCAACAAGCTTACAGGACGAACTTGATTTACCAGATCATGGAATTCATCGATATTGATATTAAGGGCTTTCGCTACCTCTTCATCAGTCGCATTACGGCCCAAATCTGCTTCCAACTGTACCATCGTTCGATCCAGCAATTTTGCTTTATCACGAATAGAACGTGGAACCCAGTCTTGAGCGCGAAGTTCATCCAGAATGGCACCCCGGATACGGAACTCAGCATATGTTTTAAATTTATTATCACGAGTGGAATCGTATTTCTCGATGGCATCCATCAAGCCGATAACACCTGCCGAAATAAGATCATCCAATTCGATGTTAGAGGGAAGTCTAACGGCGATTTTCTGAGCGATAAATTTAATAAGTGGAGCGTACTCTCTAATAAGGTCGTCTTTTTTTGTCGGCGCGAGCTGACGTGGCTCATCCTTGTACTTCTTCAACAATGCCGCATTTTTCCCCATATTTATCCCTCTTGAAGTCTATGTTAGCAAACAGCCCTATGCGCTGAAAGTCCAATTCTGTGGCGGACTAGGATTTGCCCTAAGCGAAACCCACCACTTGATCCCAGAACATCTGCATCCCGCCATTAGCTTCAATTAGCTTGGAGGATTTTTCGATCTGCGCAGAAATTTGACGAATTGCCTTAGATGATTCAGCTCCCACATCGTGTCTCACAATGAGACGTTGCATTTGTGTTGCTTTCCTCAAGACCGAATCGTTTGGAACTGAGCCCCAGTAATCAAGACCAATGTACAGGAATCGATTCACGACATCGTTGAAGCGTTTATAAAGATTCATCCCTTCTTCTTCATCGCGCACCTGATTACAAACGATCGAGAAGTGATTCACTTTGTACTGTTTGTTTAAAACTTTAATAAGTGCATAGGCGTCTGCAAAGCTAGAAGGATCTGGTGTGATCACCACACTTACCGACTGAGCGGCAGAATTCAGGAACAAAACGTTCTCTGCGATCCCCGGAGCGGTATCAATTAACAGGTAATCAAAGCCCATCGGCAACGAACTGATGGCTTCCACCATCGCACGTCTTTCGAAATGATTCAGATTATTAAACTCTACGATTCCGCTGCCACCAGGAATCAAAAAGACATCTTTAGAAACTTCCAAAAGAATGTCTTTCATCTCTTTACGACCGGCGATGATATCGTGAATGCTGCCCTGGCTTTTGGCGCCGAACATGATATCCACGTTCGCCATGCCCAAGTCCCCATCCAAAATCAAAACCTTCTTACCTTTTTGAGCTAGACTCAAAGCAAGGTTGGCCACCAACGTCGTTTTACCAACACCACCCTTGCCGGAAGTAATGCTGATCGTTCTAGTGCGGTATAAATCAAAAGTATTTAAACGGCTCATACAGCTTCAGAATCCTGTTGTTTGAATTTAGTGATATTGAAAATAAGATCCAACAAACGCTCTTTCGTCGCGAACTCAAAGTCTTCTGGAACGCGCGAACCAATACCGAAAGAGTGCAATGGAATATCAAAACGCTTCATAAAGTTGTATATAGTACCGTGCTGAGTGGATTCATCCAGGGATGTAAATACCACATCTTTATAACCTAACACAGAATAGCGACGACCCAATTCGATCGCATCGGCGTCTTTCGTATTAGCCGACATCGTCAAATGGATGTTTGCGTTCAATGCCTGTGGCGGCAAAATGCTGCGCAAAAGACCGATCTCTTCATTGTTTTTAAGGCTTAGACCCGCAAAGTCCACCAACACGCAATCAACATTCGCCAAATAGCGCATTAGATTATGCCAGTCATTTTGATTGCGAATCACAGAGAATGGAACATTCAGGATTTGCGCATAGATCTTCATTTGATCAGCAGCACCCACTTTGAATGTGTCTGTGGTGAAAATTGCAACTTTCTTGCGCTCACGAACCACCATGTGGCTCGCCATTTTAATTAATGCTGAAGTTTTACCGCTGCCTGCAGGACCCACGAAGCAGTGAATCTTCCCTGCTGTGGGATTTTGGGCGATCTTGATAGCGTCCAAAACACGGCGGGCAACAAACGCTTCTACCAAAGCTTTATTTTTGATTTTCAAAGGTGGCAATGTTTCTTGAGTCTGAGTCAAGATATCAGCCGCGATCTCTGGAGCCATTCCTGAACGAGTCAATTTTTCAAAAATAGAACTTAAATCGTAAGAAATGCCGAAATCAGCTCCTGGGTGAGCACCCACGAAGGATTGTGGCATTTGTTGAAACTGAGTGATCACCTGACGCAAGTTTGCGATCTCGCTTTTCAAAGCGATGACTTCTGGTGACTCACCTGCAGGTTTAGCTGGTGCTGGAGCGGCCGCCGGCTTTACGGATGCCGCCGCCTTTTTAGGTGCAAAATTTTGTTCTTGCTCTTGGAAAGCATGCAAAGCGCGTTGTGCTGCGTTTTTAACTCTTTCCTCAGACATTTTCTGCTGACGAGCATATTCATTTTCATCTTCGATATCGATATAACGACGTTGCGTGATTTGCGCAGGCGGCTGGCTTTTTTGCACATGCTTTTCCACCATTTTGGTGATCAGCTCTTTTTGCTGACGAGCGGTGCTAGCCTGGAATCTTTGACGATCCTGCTCACGCAATTTGGATTCTGCGAATTTCTTTTTTTGCAAAGTCTCTTCGGAGACAGCGGCAGTGATTTCCACACTTCCTTCGCCAACCAAGCCGAAGCTTTTGTTGTTGTCACGGGCAGAGAGGATGATGGCATCAGGCCCCAGCTGGGTCTTAACCATCTCCAGAGCTTCCTTCATAGTACGTGCTTCAAATTTCTTAACCTGCATGGCTCATCTCCACAAGGGCAACCGATTGAACATCCGCATCTGACGTCAATTCATTGTGCGAAAGCACAACCAACTGAGGGATAAAACGCGAAGTCAGTTTATAAATATGACGACGGGAAGTCGGGCTGGTCAGCAGAATCGGCTGACTTGCCACTTCCGGATGGTTTTCCACCGCACGCGCGATCTCATTGATCAAGCGATGTGCTGTATTTGGATCCATCACCAACTGCACACCCTGCTCTGTTTGCAACAAAGAGTTCGCGATCAATTCCTCGATCACCGGGTGCAAGGTCATCACAGGGATGTTGCCTTGATCAGTTGTGTACTTTGCAGTGATACCGCGAGCCAGAGACCTACGGACACTTTCTGTAAGGACTTCAATATCTTTTGTGCGCGGAGCTTCGTCTGCCAAGGTCTCAAAGATCGTAAGCAAGTTACGAATCGATACTTGTTCTTTAAGAAGTCCCTGCATAACGCGAACAACAGAACCCAAGGACATAAGATCCGGAATAAGCTCTTCAACGACTTTAGGATGAGATTTCTTAAAGTTTTCAACCAAAGATGCTGCTTCCTGACGACCCAACAATTCATGAGCATGAGAGCGAATGATTTCAGTCAAGTGAGTGGCCATAACCGTTGGCAAGTCCACCACTGTATAACCCGCGATTTCAGCGTCTTCTTTGCGGTTTGGAGAAATCCAAAGAGCATCAAGACCGAATGCAGGTTCTTTTGTTTTAATGCCGTCGATAGGATCAGAAACATTTCCTGGATCCATGGCAAGCATCGCTTCAGGACGAAGAGTCCCACCGCCCACACGGTTGCCTTTGATCATCACGCGGTATTCACCTGGCGCCAACTGCAAGTTGTCGCGGATATGAATACTTGGAACCACGATCCCCAGATCCAACGCAAATTGCTTACGGATGCTGACGATACGCTCAAGCAAGTCACCAGATTGGTCCGACTCGACGATACTGATCAAGCCATAACCAACTTCCAATTCCACCATGTCGACTGGAAGCATGCTTTCGATATTTTCTTTTTTCGGAGCAATCGCTTGAGTTTCCAAAGCTTTCTTTTCTGCTGCCACAGTCTCGGCTTTGTATTTTTTGATAACCCAGGAAACTCCACACATCAATCCACCCATCATTAAGAATGGAACTGTTGGAAGACCTGGGATGATACCCATAAGGATCAGTACACCACCAGAAATCATAACGGCACGAGGGTTGACCAAAAGTTGGCTTGTAACCTCAGCACCCATGTCTTTATCTGAGTTTGAAGTACGAGTAACTATCGTACCGGCAGCAGTTGAAATGATAAGTGCCGGAATCTGCGCAAGCAAACCGTCACCGATCGTCAACATCGTGTAGTACTTGGCAGCCGTGCCCACATCCAAACCTTTTTGGATCACACCAATCGCCAAACCACCCAGGATATTGATCAAAGTAATAATGATACCCGCGATCGCGTCACCACGAACGAACTTGGAGGCACCGTCCATCGCACCGTAAAAGTCAGCTTCTTGTTCAATCTGACGACGGCGTTTACGAGCGTCAGCTTCAGTGATGTGACCCGCGTTCAATTCCGCGTCGATCGACATCTGCTTACCTGGCATCGCATCCAAGGTGAAACGGGCAGCAACTTCGGCTACGCGCCCAGAACCCTTGGTGATTACCATGAAGTTGATGACGATTAAGATCGCAAACATGATAAACCCGATGACGTAGTTGCCACCGACAACGAAGTTTGCGAACGAGGCGATAACATCACCGGCCGCTTTTTCACCTTCGTGACCGTGGGTCAAAATCAAACGAGTTGTCGCTACGTTCAGGGACAGACGGAATAACGTCGTCATCAACAGCAGCGATGGGAAAGATGTGAAATCAAGGGCTCTTTGAGTATAGATACTCACAAGCAGGATCAGGATACTGATCGCCAGGGAGAATGTAAGAGAGATATCCAGCATCATTGGAGGCAATGGAATGATCATTACCGCCAGGATTGCCAGGATACCAAACGCAATAAAAAGATCCGTATTCTTAGTATACTTTTCGAATCTCTTTAAAAACTGAAAAACATCTTCCATTATCTTTTCTTCCTACGTAGTCGGTAAACATATGAAAGTACTTCGGCCACTGCGACAAATAGATCCCTGGGAATCACTTGTCCGATCTTCATGGTTTTAAAGATCGTGCGGGCCAATGGTTTATTCTCAACGATCGGAATATTGTGCTCTCTTGCAAGCGCCTTAATATTCTCTGCCACAGAATCCGCACCCATCGCCACCACCTGAGGAGCTGGCAAGTTGTCTGAGTATTTCAAAACAACCGCGATATGCGTCGGATTCGTGATCACAACGTCGGCCTTAGGGATGTCAGCCATCATACGCTTAGAGGCCATCTCCCTTTGGATACGACGAATGCGCGATTTGATCATCGGATCACCCTCGCGCTGTTTGTGCTCTTCTTTCACTTCCTGTTTGGTCATCATCATTTTCTTTTCAAGATCCCAACGTTGATAGAAGTAGTCAGCTCCAGCCAGAACCAACATCACTCCACCCACGCCGCCCAAAAGTTTCGCGACGATGCCACCAATGTAAGTGCAGATTTGTTCAATCGAGAAACTCATCAAATACGGAATTTGATGAACTTCGCCACGTAACAAGAAATACAAAACCATACCGATCGCGCCCATTTTCAGGATACCTTTTACGGCTTCCATAACAGCGCGAAGACTCATCACACGTTTCATCCCCTCAACGGGATTCAGCTTGTTAGGATCCGGAGTCAGTGCATCTTCAACTTGCAAGAAACCGATTTGTGCCACAGTGGCAGCAACACCCAACAAACCTGCAATACCCATTACAGGTGCAATAAGAATCAAAGTTTTCTCTCCGTTAATACGAAGAGCTTCAGTGAAGTTCCCGGAACGAATAGTTGAAACCATGTCGGGACCGAAGGAATATTGGAAAAGGTCATAGAAGTTTTTGAAAAAGAAACGACCCAAGGCATAGACGCCACCTGAAGCAGCCAACAACAATATTGCTGTAGCTAGCTCCTTGGACTGCGCAACATTTCCTTGCTTGCGAAATTCTTCCCGTCGGGCATCCGTGGCCGATTCGGTTTTTTCGCTGTCGTTTTCCCCTGACACTTAGTTCCTTCCTAGAACTTCATCTCTCTCTAAAATTCTACAATGCTTTCATCACTTTGAACAGTTGACTGGCCGTGATTTCGACCAGTCCATTCATCTCGGAAACCATCAATGGTAAACAGATGAAAACAACCGTCATACCGATCATAATCGACACCGGCATACTCGTAACCAGGACGTTAATCTGGGGAACTGCTCTACCGAGGATACCCATCGATAAATTCACCAGCAAAATCGTCACCAACACAGGGGCGCACATCTTAATTGTAAGAATAAAAGTAGTTTGACCAAACATCGCCATTTCCGCGAAAGGCCCAACATTCAAACTCAAGGAGCTGACCGGAACCAAAGTATAACTCTCGACAATGGCGCGAATCAGAATATGGTGTCCGTTGATCGCGAGAAAAACCAACGTCCCCAGAGTGGAGTAAAAAGATTCCATCGCATTCCCAGACGTTCCTAGCAATGGATTGTACATCTGCCCGGCAGACAAACCCACGCTCATCGCGATAAGATCCCCCACCATAGAGACAACGAAAAAGAAGATGCGGGTTAAAAAACCCAGCAGCAATCCGACCAAGAGTTCACGGATAGCTAAGGATATGATTTCATTGGAAATCACAAGGTAATCCACGTTACCGATTTTAACGATCGGAAACAAAAGAACGCTTAAAATCAGCGACAATAAAATCTTTACTGGAGCTGGGATATTGCCAGCTCCAAAGAAAGCGGAGGCAATCACAAAAGCCACCATGCGCAGAAAGATCAGCGCGAAAAGGAGGATTTGTGCTTCTGTAAGTGCCGTCCAATTTAACATTCTGCTATTCCCTGACCATGGCCGGAATATTTTCAATTAACGTCGAAGTGTATGTCGTCAAAACGTCCATCATCCACGGCCCGGCTAAAACTACGACCACCGCAACCACGATCATTTTCGGAATGAACGTCAAAGTCGCCTCATTGATCTGAGTCAATGCCTGGAAAATGGAAACAGCCAAACCGACAACCAGCGTGCTGATCAAAAGCGGAGCTGACAACATCGCTGTTGTTCTTAAAGCATCCTGGCCAAGTTTAATTACTAATTCTTCAGTCATTTATTACCTCAACCGAAACTTTTTACCATCGAACCGATCAGCAAACCCCAACCGTCGACAAGTACGAAAAGCATAATTTTAAATGGCAGCGAAATCACAATCGGTGGAAGCATCATCATACCCATCGCCATCAAAACGCTGGAGGCGACGATGTCGATCACCAGGAAAGGCAGGAAGATAATGAAACCGATTTGGAAAGCGGTTTTAAGTTCCGAAACCACAAATGCCGGAACTAAAACCATTGTTGGAACTTCGGCACGTGTCTTAGGTTTTTCAACTTTAGACAGTTTTACAAACAAAGCCAGATCCGCGTCGCGTGTCTGGTTGAACATGAACTTACGCAAAGGAGCCAGGGAGTTTTCGATCGCTGCCTCTTGAGAAATGGTGCCTTTCAAATAAGGCTGAACACCTTTGGTGTTGATTTCATTGAATGCCGGTTGCATCACAAAGAAAGTCAAAAACAAAGACAAACCCACCAACAATTGATTCGGTGGCATTTGTTGAACACCCATCGCTTGTCTTAAAAAAGACAATACGATGATGATACGAGTAAAGCCTGTCATCATGATCAGGATACCCGGTGCCAAAGTCAGCACGGTCATGATCAAAACTAGTTTAATCGCATTTACAACTTCGTTTGGATTGTCAGAAGTTTTGAACCCCAAGTTCACTGTTGGCAATGTCACTTGCGCAAATGCATGTGAACTCGTCAGCAAAATCAGGGGAAGTAGAATCAAACTCCAAAGAGTCAGTTTCTTAAAATTCACTGAAAATTCCTCATGCCTTTCAAACGTTTTGAAACGATATCTTTGATTCCGCTAATGGCGAATTCATCGTCCGCGTCAGTGTTTGCGGATTCTTTTGCACGACTTTTGAATGAAACACGTTCTTTAGGCTCTGTGCTAAATTGTTGTTCTGCTTCGTCTTCATCAAAAGTCGCCATTGTTTTGCCGAAGCTTTTTGGGGCTTCTTCCGGAACTTCGTCATCCAACAAAGAAAGGGATTTAATCATCGAGATATTATGATCCGTTACCCCGATCAGAATGGACTCGCCCGCAACGCGAACGATAGCCAAACTTTTCTTAGGCCCCAGGTAGTGCTGTTGCAAAACCTTGATCTGCGTTTGATGCTTTCGTTCTTTAGGAACCGAGTACTTGCGCAAAAAGATAAATGCACCGCAAGCCACCGCACCCAAAATAGAAAGCGTCATCAAAATGCGGAACCAGCTAGAGCCTTCGGTTCCGGCATTTTTCTGTTTTTCCAAATTTAGTGGAATTTCAGATTCTTTGCGATTGTCGATTTTCGGCAAATCTTTAGTCGCCACCGCATCAGCAGTTGTTGCCGTCACTGCCGTGTCGGTTGTTGCTTCTGCCGTGACAGCTGCTGGAGCTGCCTCAGAGGTAGGGGCCTCTTTGTCTGCTGCTTGAGCAGATACGGAAATCACAAAAAGAAGAGAAAGAATCCACTTCATTTAAACCTCTTACTTCAGCTGTTCTACGCGTTCAGCCGGAGAAATGATATCAGTCAAACGTACACCGAACTTCTCATTCACCACCACGGCCTCACCGCGTGCGATCAACTTGTCGTTCACGTAAACTTCCATTGGCTCACCAGCCAATTTGTTCAATTCAATAACGCTACCTTGAGTCAGATTTAAAAGCTCACTCACCGGCATTTTTGTACGACCCAACTCCACTGTTACTTTCAATGGAATATCCAGGATCAAATTCAAATTTCTATCTTTAACGATAGAATTACTGTTGGTTTCCTTTTTTGGAGCGGCACTTTCAGATGCCATTCCGGAAGCTTCTGCCATTAACTGATCTGCCAAGTCGTCCAATTTATCGTCTGTCATTTATCCCCCTACTTGATTACCGGACGAGTCACTTGGACAGCCACGGTTCCATGATGTATTCCGTAATAACCTAAAAACTTTTTGATACCTTCAATTTCAACTTCAAACTCGCCCGTGGCATCTTGATCCAAAGGAATGACATCCCCTACTTTCAAGCCCATCATGTCGCGAAGTTTGATCTCGGTTTCACCCAAGTTCACTTTGATTTCCAAATCTGTTTCCAAAAGCTGTTCTTGAATTGTGGAAGTCCACAATTTCTTGTCAGTTTGGTCAGACTCAACTTGGAAACCAGTGGAAAGTTTTTGCTTGATCGGCTCGATTGTCGCATAAGGGATAACGATAGAAACCGTACCCGAAGCGTTTTCAAGCTCAACGTCGAAAGTCGAAGCGATAACTACGTCAGTCGGAGGCACGATACCTACGAACTGGGGATTCACTTCCGTACGAACAAAAGAACAACCGATTTTTTCAACAGAAGCCCAGGCTGTTTCAAGGTCGTTAATAGCAAGACCCACGACTTTTTGTACGATCTGAAGTTCAATCGGAGTAAAATCTTTACCATCGATTTTGGTATAAGGACGGTCAGCACCACCGAAGAAACTGTCCACCAAAGCATAAGCCAGTTTACTTTCGATTACGAAAAGAGCTGAACCACGCAAGTTACCAAAACGCAGAACGCACATGCACGTCGGCATCGGCAAAGTATTGATAAACTCACCGAATTTAAGGAATTCCGTACCAGTCAAAGTGATCGACGCGATTTTGCGCAGAGCCGAAGACAAAGAAACACGGAAAGCTCTCATGAACTTTTCGTAAATAACTTCCAGCTGAGGCAAACGACCGCGGATAATACGGTCCTGGCTGGTTAAGTCGTATGATATAATTTTGCGCTCTTCAACTTTACCATTGCTGCCGCCACCGCCACCACCTTGGCCATCATCTGACTTTGGTGAATCCGAAGAGGCAACATCCCCGTCGGAAACCGCGGCTAAAAGCGCATCAACTTCACTCTGTGAAAGAACCTGATTCATAGCCCTGCCTTAGTTGTATAAGAACTCAGTAAAGAGCACGTTCGAAATCTTCCCTTGAACCAGGAAGGAGTTAATCGTGTCTTTGATTTCATTTTTCAAGCTGTCACGACCCTCACGAGTCGAAACCTCTTCATATGTTTTAGAAGAAAGAATAATGATAATGATGTCGCGAATTTGCGCTTTACGCTTGTCGATTTCTTCCGCAGCTTTTTCGCCTTTCAGCTCAAGCTCGATATTGACCTTGGCGACACGACGACCTTTGGAACCTGCAAGATTTACGATGAATGTTTCAAGTGGAACGACTTTACCGACCAACTCTTTTTCTTCAGCTTCTTCTTTATGTTGAGCTTCAGCTTCACCTTTAATTACATGTTCGATTTTAGGCTCGGCTGCTTCTTTCTGCTTGTTCTTATAAAGCATGAAGCCCACGCCTGCGACGATGAGCATATTGATCACTGCTAGAGCGATAAGAAGTATAGGCTTTTGTCCTGAACCGCCAGACGGAGCTGCTTCAGCTGCCGCCGCTTTTTCTTCTGCCATTCATCCTCCATGATGAACGACCACAGATGGGAGTGGTCTCATGGAAATTGTAAGCAACTGGAATGCCAACACGCCTTCGGTCTAGGCCCCTGTCCTGCGGTCTAACATATTTGATTACAGGCAATTTTTGCCCCTGGGGAAAATGTTTCCCTACAAAATTTTTATGACGGTAGTCAAAAGTTTGGCGAAGTAAAGTTGACTGTGTCTCTTGTCAGGCCCCGACCTAGGTCAATAGTGAGAACCTTCTGACAGGTTCATAATAGAAGAGGGTCCACGCATAAAAAAGGAGATCTTTATGGATAACCAAAATCAAACCGTGGGAGGCCTTCAAAGCAAATTCGGAGAAATGTCCTCCGCACTAAAAGCTCAGTTCTCAAACTTGAATCTTTCTGATGCTCAAATCAAAGACGCCTTAAAAAGTCCCGATGATTTGATTAATATGATCTGCGAAAAAACCGGCATGTCCAAAGAAGCCGCCACAGAAAAAGTTCATTCATTGATGGCCCAATACAACATCACCGATGAACAAGCTAAAAGCTTTATGGCTCGCTGGGGTGAAAAAGTCGAACATGGCATTGAAACCATCAAATCGAAATTCACCCATTAGTCAGGAAAGACTTTCTTAAATGGATTTATCCTAACCATCTGGTTAGGATAAATCCATGACAGCACTGAAACAACGCCTTCTAAATTACTATGAAAAAAATGAAACCAAAGTGGACATCGCCTTTTTCCCGGGCGGATTTATCTTTGACGTTCTGACTCTTTCAGACATCGATGATCCGTTAAGCATAGTGCAACAGGTGGTCTATCTTGGAGTCATTGGCGTGATTCTTTTCTATGACTTCTTAAACACTCACAACTTAGTCACAATTTCTCCCCGTGTTTCAAAATACTGGGAGTATCGAAATCTGGCCGTGCACTTCCTATTAGGAAGCTTGCTGAGTGTATATTCGTTATTCTTCCTGAAGAGTGCCTCGATCTTTTCATCGATCGTCTTTGTCGTTTTAATGATGGGTATCATGGTGGCAAACGAACTTAAAAGTGTTCAGAAGGCCGCTGTCGATTTGAAAGTCGCCTTGTACGTGATATGCCTGTTTGCATTCTTTTCAATGACCATTCCGGTGCTATTGGGATTTGTGGGAGTAACAACGTTCCTGTTGTCCATTGCACTAACAGCGGCAGTTATTTATAGTGCGTTTGTATTACTGACAAAAAAAATTCAAAACAAAAAACTGCTGCTAAGAACTTTAGCCGTTCCTGGCTTTGGCGTTTTGGGAATGTTTCTGATTTTGTATTTCATCGGCTGGATTCCACCGGTGCCACTGTCAGTTCAGAACATGGGTATCTATCACAACATTGAAAAATCAGAGGGAAATTATCTCTTGTCCCACGAAAACCCCTCCTGGAGATTCTGGAAAACTGGAGATCAGGAATTTTTAGCAGAGCCTGGAGATAAAATTTATTTCTTTGCGCAGATCTACTCCCCGGCACGATTCAGTGATTCCGTTATTGTGCATTGGTATTACAAAGATCCGCGCCAGGGTTGGATCAGCACCGACAAAGTTCCAATGAAAATTTCTGGCGGCAGAAAAAATGGCTTCAGAGGATTCGCGGTCAAACAGAACTATGCTGCCGGCGAAGGACGGGTCAGTGTGGAAACCACGGACGGTCGTGAAATCGGTCGTATTTATTTCAATGTGATGAAGAATGAAATGAGCTCAGAGAACCGCACCTTCACGACCGAGATCATGTAGAAAAAACTACGCCAGACTTTTTGAAGATTCGTGGATGATCTCACCGATCGCCACGTTCTCAAGTGAAGATACTGCCACTTCAAAGCGGCCTTCGTCACAAAGGCCGCTGATTCCCGCCGACTCGTATGAATCATTCAAAGTCGCACGTAACTTGGGCAGAAGTCGCTGTTTGAAGCGCTCTGCCAGTTCATCACAAACCTTGCAATCAAGTTCAACCCCAAGATGCCCCTCACGCCCTTCAGCAGTCAGAACCCATTCTCGCACCATCCACGGCGGATCATGTCTGACATGTTGAACATGACCACACTCTAGTTTTGCCACCCAGTGGTTTTCCGAATCCGTAAGATAGCCGACGATTCCTTGATCCATACCGTCCTCGCGATTTTATTCTTAATGGGTTTCAGGGCTGACATGCGGAGCCAAGACGCTTTGCAGTTGTTTTACGATCGCAGCGGGTCCGGCGATGATTGAATTCTTATACGGATTATATTTTTCTCCGCGGTAAGTTTCAACAATCCCACCCGCTTCTTCCACTAACAGAATTCCGGCAGCCGCATCCCAGGGTTGAATATTGCGCTCCCAATATCCATCAAAGACTCCACGTGCAACTTGCGCTAAATCATACGCGGCAGCACCTGGGCGACGCACACCGCGCGCTTTACGAACAACATCGGTGAATATTTTTAATTGCTCAGAAATGACGTGCTCGTGTTCTGCAACGAAACCCGTTGCCAACAAAGCGTCTTCAAGTTTTTCATTTTTAGTAATGGAAAGCTTGCGACCATTCACAAAAGCGCCTTCACCGCGAATCGCTGTATAGGTCTCATTGAGCATCGGCACATCAATTACTGCTAGCTGAATCTGTCCGTTGATTTCCAAACCCAAGCTGATACAAAAAATTGGAAAGCGATGAATGTAATTCGTTGTTCCATCCAATGGATCCAGAATCCAACGCCCGCGCGCCCCTGCGGTTTCCCACTGGACTTTCGCCCCAGCGGCATAAGATTCCTCTCCAAGAAACTCTATGTCAGGAAAATTTTTCTTAAGGTAATCCGAGATGACTCGTTCTGATTCTTTGTCGGCCTCAGACACAAGTCCAGCCTGGAATTTTTGTTCGATATGCTCTAAGTTACCGAAATAATTGAGAAGGACTTCTCTGCCAAGGCTCACAGCCTTGATGGCCGTACCTAAGACCTGCTTCCAATCTGTTGATTTTACGCTGCTTTCCACGATGTACCTCACAAGTCAGGACCGTCAGGTTATTGACCGGTTCCAGGACTTAAAGCTACCATGGATGTAAGGCCAAAGGAAGGGCCCTAAACTTAAGCATTTACGCGGGTTTTAACATTATGAGGATTCAAAAAATGGCAGCGAAATCAGATACGGTTGTAAAACTAGTGATAGTTTTGTTCATCTCTCTTCTTTCTTTTTCGGTGGGCTTGTTCGCCGGTAAGAACTTTAGTGACAACCAACACACGATTTCACAACTTGAGCCGACTAAAACTGCAACTCGTGAAGTAGCTTCTGAGCACGGCGCAACTGCAACTGAGTCTAAATCGGGCGCGATGACTGATGAAGAGATCGCGAAACTTGCTGAAGAGTTCGTAGCTGACGAAAAACCAGTGGCTGCAGGTCACGGTGAAGCAGCAGCCGGTCACGGCGAAGCGACTCCTGCTGCGGGCCATGGCGAAGCCGCTCCAGCACACGGTGCTCCAGCTAAAGCTGAAACTGCAAAACACGTTGAAGCTCCAGCAGCTCACGGTGCTCCAGTAGCAGCGGCAGGTCACGGTGAAAAAGCAGAACCTTCTTCTGTAGCAAAAGATTTAGCAGCGGGCAAAGGTCCACAAACTCGTACCGCTCCTGCTGCTAAACCAACAACTGCTGAATCACGCATTCCTTCTTCATTGCCACAAAATGTAGCGCAATACACTGTTGGTAAATTCACAGTGCAAGTTGCTTCTTACGCTGATGAAGCTGAAGCACAAAAATTTGCTTCTGATTTGAAAACTAAAGGTTACAGCGCTTTCTACGTACCAGCGAATATCAAAGGTAAAACTTGGTTCCGTGTTAGCGTAGGTCAATTCGCAACTTCCAAAGAAGCTGCTTCTTACAGAACTGAACTGATTAGCAAAGCAAAAGTTTCTTCTGCGATCGTTCAAAAAATTACTGAGTAATCTTCCTTACTCGGTCAACTCCGGTAACATCGGAGTGCACCTTTTCAAAACTCGCAAAAAAAACCCTATCTTTTCGAAGATAGGGTTTTTTGTTTTTTAGAGTGGTTTTTCTCAATTTACTTAGCGGGAGTGCCTGTTGAAAAGCGCTCTGTCATCTCTTTTAAATTAAGCTCATCCAGAATCCAATTTAAACGATCTGCTGCACGCTGGCGAGGGCCTTCCTTTTTGGTGGCAATGATCAATTCATTTTTCATGGAGTGTTCGAACCCGACAAGCTCCGTCACGGTGACTTGATAACCATGGGCTTCCAATCGAAGACTGCGCAAAACATTCGTTAGATGACTCCCGAATTCCCGGGTATGAATGGGATGACGCCAAATTTCAGTAAGAGGACTTGCAAGTTGTTTAGCTTTATTTTGGCGAAGGACTTTGGCCATTTCGGCCTGACAGCAGGGAACTAATACGATGTGCTTTGCTTGTTTTTTCAAAGCAAAATCAATGGCGTCATCGGTCGCCGTATCGCAAGCGTGCAGGGCGGTGACCAGACCGATTTTTTCAGGCAAAAGTTTCGATTCAGTTGCCTCCGCCACCAACAAAGGCAGGAAGGACATGTTGGGAAAATCTAACTTTCCTTGGAGTTCGACGGATTTTTTAACAAGCTCATCACGCGTTTCAATGCCGTACACATGACCTTTGCTGGCCAGGTTTTTAAAGAATAAATCATAGATAATAAAACCAAGGTACGACTTGCCAGCACCATGATCAACCAATGTAACATCATCGCCCGATGCTTGAAGGTCTTTCAACAATGGCTCGATGAAATTATACAGGTGATAAACCTGCTTTAATTTTCGGCGACTGTCTTGATTGATTTTTCCATCGCGGGTCAGAATGTGAAGTTCTTTAAGTAACTCAATCGACTGACCGTCGCGCATTTCTTCTAGGGGCTTTTTCATAAAAATCGCTTCTATCTAATTTTGATCGAAAAGTACACTACCATGCGTAGTAAATTCCAGTACGAATAACTCCACCGAACGTGGGATTCGGATCAAGCTCTTGTCCCATCAAACCGCGGCCTTCCGCTGCGGCGATGACACCGAAATACTTTGTAAAATCATAGGAAATATCAGCTCCGGCTGCCAGACCACTTAAAAACTTTCCACCGGTCGTGTCCTTCTGACTCGTACCAGACAAAGTCGTCGTTACGTCTTCTTTGTAAGTTCCCAGACTGCCACCACCGTAAACAGAAACGCGAATGGATTTTTTCTGCAGACGCCACAAATGCCAGCGTCCCCACAACAACATTTCCTCGTGATCGCGCTTGATATTCAACGTGGGATTTCCACTTTCTTCGGTGAACTTGGAATATTCAAACAAAACAGACCAGGCGTTCGTGCGATAGGCAAAACTTAAATTCTGTGGTTTTTGCTCGATATAATTTTCAGCAGAGTCTTTTTCATAGCGAATATCCATCGCCAGTGGATAAAGCTGCAACTGATTCAACGTTGGAACCAGTACAGGACGTTTCATGCGGGTCTCCTGCGGAGAAGCCGCAGAAGGTGCCTGCGGAGAAGCCGTTGCAGATGCAGAACTCGCCGCCGTTTGCGCAAACGCATTCAAGCCGATCAAATAAGACAACAGAACTAAAACTAATTTCATTTCTTAGCCTCTGTCAGGTCATAGCGTTTCGCAGAAGCCACACACGTCTTATCCGTGTTCTCTTCAGTCGAATTCACAACCTCTGCCAGGAATTCACATTCCTTTTTATTCAAGTCTGGAATCACGCTTGCGAGCACAGACAGAAAACGTGTCGGCGGATAGTAACCTTGAGAATCAGTGTCTATGAAATCCTGACGATACACCGGCAATGCAGCCACGATCCATTTCGCAACTTCCTTACGCATCTCTTGATGATCGACGTTACGTGCATCCGCAGCTGTCTCTGTGAAAAGCTTTAACAAGCGAGAATACTGCGTACCCAGGCGGTAAGATTTATCGCGCATATCATCTTCATATTGCGAGCGGTCTCTGTAGTTTACATACGCGGCCGAGAAATCACGGAAGCGCTCTGCCTTCACCAAACTTACCACTTCATAGTCTGCGACATTCAGCGTGCGAAGTCCCTTAAACGCCGGCAAAGACGACGCGATAAAATCAGGGTCGCCGGTATAAACCCAACCCCACACATCCGCCAAACCTTCATTTAAAGCACGGTGGAAGTAACGGTTGTAATAACGCTTCACCAGTTTTTCCGAGATCACCACAGCGCGACCGTGACCTTTTTTAAGTCCACCCTCATCAACGCGAGGATTTACCGCCGCATCTGAAGTTTCCTCTACGATACCAGCTGCTTTCATAAAGCCATTGCGATCATGGATCGAGCCCGTGTCTGTTTGGTTGTTATCACTTGGATCGTCAAAACCCTTCATCACAAGTTTGAAAAACAACGAGTGAAAATGCTCATGAGCCAAGATCCCGCCATTCACAGCGATAGGAAGATTTTCTTTTGTATACGGTACGATCAAAATAGAATCCGTCGTTCCGTCGTAAAGAGCATTGTTCGTAAGACCACTGGATTCACGAACCGCCACGCCGATATCACGCGGCCAGTGATTCACTCCGCCTGCACCCACTTCTTCATCCAGTTTTGCTAGATTTTGCATGTGAGAATAGATCGCCACCAGCTGCTGACTTTGCTCGTTGGCAGGAATGAATTTGCCTTCGGAATTTTTAATGAAGCGGCCTTGAGGAGAAGGGCCATTTAAACGATTGTCCAAAATACGCGGACTGATAAAGAAACGAACGAAACGTCCGGAAACCTCACGCAAGTTATCCAAGCCTGAAAGCTCGATGAATTTCAGCGTGTAACCACTTTTGCTATCATTCACGGGAGATAGAACTTCGACCGAGCCCGAAACTTGGGACGTTTCCTCTTGGCCAGAGCATGCTGTGACAGCCATAGCCAATAAAACGACAGCAGTGATTTTAGGAAGAACGCGCTTCACAAAGTCCTCTCCAGGCACTATAAAAAAGGTGCCCCGGCTGGTCTTCGACCAAATGCGTTATAGTTTTAGCGGAAGTTCACAAAAAACTCAATGATAACTTAGGGATAGACAAACTTTGTCAGTCCCACTAAAACTTCGACACCCGCCTTCGCTTAAGCTTCGGCGGGCAGGCCCGCGGGAAAACGAGGAGCGATCTGTGGATGTATTGGAATTTGTTACGAAAAATTTGAATCCGGCACAGAAGGAAGCGGTTGAGACCCTGGAAGGGCCGATTCTGATTCTGGCAGGAGCAGGTTCCGGTAAAACCCGCGTTCTTACTCATCGCATGGCCAATATGATCGGAAACGGTGCCGCAAGTCCCGAAGAAATCCTGATGGTGACCTTTACAAATAAGGCCGCCAAAGAGATGGAACATCGTATTTACAAGCTTCTGACGGACCTTCAAGTTCCCGTTCACAGCCAGCTTTGGATTTCCACTTTCCATAGTTTCTGCGTGCGCGTTTTACGCCAGCACGTAACTCTTTTGGATTATAAACCGTTCTTTGGAATCTATGACTCTTCTGATTCGCTTGCGCAGATCAAAAAAGTTATGACGGCTTTGAACATCAACGACAAAATTTATCCCGCTAAAAACTTTCAAGGCCGTATCAGCAGCGCCAAGATGTTAGGCCTGACTCCCGACCAATTTGAAAAAGGCAACAAACGCCTGATGGATCAAAAAACGGTCGAGGTGTACAAAGCCTACGAAAACGAAATGAAAAAAGCGAACAGCATGGATTTCGATGATCTTCTGATGAAGACCTACGAACTTTTCCGCATGTATCCAGACATCCTCGCTCAGTATCAGCAAAAATTCCGTTTCATCATGGTGGATGAGTATCAGGATACGAATCACATCCAATATCTTTTGGTGCAAATGCTGGCGAAAGCTCACCGCAACTTGTGCGTGGTCGGCGATGAAGATCAATCGATCTATTCGTGGCGTGGGGCGGACATCAAAAACATTTTGGATTTCGAAAAAGACTTCCCAGAAGCGAAAGTTGTTAAGCTTGAGGAAAACTATCGTTCCTCTGCGAATATCGTGAATGCGGCGACCGCCGTGATCAAAAACAACTCGCAACGTAAAGACAAAACTCTTTTCACTTCCAATACGGAAGGTGATCTGATCAATGTGCGCGAAGAGCGTAACGAATACGATGAAGCTAAATTCGTCGCGAAAACGATTCAGACGATGATCAACGAAGGCGAAGGCTCTTACAATGACTACGCGGTGTTTTACCGCACCAATGCGCAGTCTCGCGTGCTTGAGGAACAACTGCGCACCTTTGGTATTCCTTACCGCTTGATCGGCGGCGTGCGCTTCTATGAACGCATGGAGATCAAAGATATCATTTGCTATCTGAAACTTTCCATCAACCCAGCGGACGATATTGCGTTCAAGCGTATTATCAATGTTCCTGCCCGTGGTATCGGTAAAACGACTGTCGAAAAAATCGAGGAGCTGGCTTTCCAAAAAAATATGACTTTGATGGAAGCCGCGGAAAAAGCAGTGAATGAACGCCTGTTCAACGCCGGCACTTCTGGAAAAGTTCGCAGATTCCTGGATTTGATGACAGAGCTTACGGCGAATGCAAATGCGTTTAAGCTGACTGATTTCTATCACATCGTATTGGATCGCTCTGAATACCTGATGGCTTTGAAAAAAGACGAGTCTCCGGAAGCCCAAGCCCGTATCGAAAACTTAGAAGAACTCGACAATGCCATCGCGCAATTCGCGAAAGAACGTGGCGAGGAATCCACTTTGACCAGCTTCCTGGAAGAAATGGCTTTGGTGAATGACGTTGACTCCTTGGATCAGGAACAAAACTCAGTAACCATGATGACGCTTCATATCTCCAAAGGTTTGGAGTTCCCGTATGTGTTCGTGGTGGGCTTAGAGGAAAACCTTTTCCCAAGTTCACGCAGTGCTGAATCGGAATCCGAAGAGGATGTTGAAGAAGAGCGCCGCCTCGCCTATGTCGGCATGACTCGCGCCCGTCAAAAATTGTGGCTGACTTATGCAAAGATGCGCCGTGTATGGGGTCAGGAACAGTTCAATCCACCATCGCGTTTCATCAAAGAAATCCCGACGCAGTTTGTGAACTTTAAATCCGCAGCGGCCGATGCACCTCGTTTTGTTTCTAGATATGGCACAAGTGGTAGTAATTCTGACGAGTACTTCCCAAGTGCGTGGTCTTCCTCGGGTTCCAGCGATCGCAACAAACCTCGCTCTGGTGGCGATGACTTTGATACTCAAGACTTCCCGGATTACGATGAGATGGGCTCATCCAGCAAGAGTTCTTACTCTAAAGGCATGCGCGTCCGCCATCCAACATTTGGAGTCGGCACGGTGTACTCCACAGAAGGTGCTGGGGATAATTTGAAGGTCAGCGTTATGTTCACGGACAATACCGTTAAAAAGTTCGTGGTTAAATACGCGCGTCTTGAAAGAGTTTAATAGAAATCCGGTTGACTCCTTTTTGATAAACAACAATCATTTTTGTTGAACTATTAAAGGAGTCTCATCATGAAAAAACTATTTGTAGCCGCAGCATTGATCGCTTCTGCAGTTTGCTCTGTAGCATCTGCGAAAGATTACTCATCAACTTCATTTACTTCTTACAGCTCTCAACCGTTGAACGAAGTAACGACTAATCTTACAACAGGTTACTTCTTCTCTGGCGAAAGATGTAAAGATTGCGACAGCGGCAGCGACCTAACTGTTAACGTCTCTTACCTTCGTTATTTGACTGACGGCTGGCAAGTGGGCGGCGAAGGCGGTCTTCAACTTCTTTCTAAACAATTCTCTGGAACTGGCAGCAGCGAAACTTTGATCACTCTTGTAGGTATCGGCGCTTACAACTTCCAATCTGATATCAAAACTTCTATGTACGCTAAAGCAGGCGTGGGCTTGTACCCTGTTCTTGATGGCACAAGCTACAAATCACAACTTGGTTTCTTTATCGGTGGTGGTAAACGCTTCCAAATCTTTAACAGCATCACTTACACTCCAGAAGTTCGCCTTGAAAAACACGGTGACTTGGATATGGGAATCAGTATCGCATTCCTAAACTTCTCTCTTTTCTGGAACTAACAGTTTCTTAAAGTTTGAATACGAAAGGCTCTGGGCAACCAGGGCCTTTTTTTATTTGTGGGTCCGGTTTTGATCAACTCCTAGCCTGGAGTCCTACTCGGAGTCAGGAAGCTTTTGATTTTGTCTTTCAAGTTGCTACGCTTTTAGTATGACAACATTCAAGTATTTCATCGTGGTTCTAAGTCTTTTGGTTTCTGCAGCATCTTTCGCAGCTCCCCGTCCAGGTTTTAAACTTATCGGTCCTAAAGGCGTCACTGAAGACAATGTGAAATTTCGCTGGATGAGTAACGACGGTGAAATCATTTTGAACTGCTCGCACGTCTATGACCGCCCCGATGCATGGGACTGGGATGTTTGGTGTGGCAAGGGAACCAAAATGCTGCGCGAATTCCGCGTGCATTTCTTAGTCCAAGAATACAATCACCCAAAACTCGAGAAAAAAGCATTTCAAGTTTTGTACTGGGTCACAGATCGCAACTCCGAACCACGCAAGTTTGATTCCATGTCTCAATGGCTGCAATTCAATGGCAAACCTGATGTGGAGTACTTCAGTTTCTCAGTCGGTGTAGAAAACGACTACGGCATTCTAGAACTGGATTACCGCCCTTAACGGGTAACAGTTCCCTTTTCGGAATGCGCCGCATTCCGAAAAGGGAACTGTTACCTCGGAGCCTTTGCAGACTTTAATTGATTCCACTCGTCAAGATAGTGATACAGCTGGGGCTTTTTTATTTTATCTGCTGTCGGGCTTACGTATTGTGCGTTCACCCCGTCCCAACCTGTATAGTTGCGAACGTTGCCTTCACGAGACGTTTCAAAATTTGGAACAAGATAAGTTTTGCCACCACCATCAGGAATATCGACCGAGAGATTTGGCATCGCCAAACCTGATAGATGCCCCCACAACTCTTTTTGAATTTCTAAAGAGTCTTCAATCGAAGTGCGCAGGTGATCGGTTCCTTGCGAAGGATCGCATTGGAACATGTAATACGGTTTTACTCGCAAGAACAACAGGCGACGATTCAACGCTTGCACCAAAGCTGGATGATTGTTTACGCCGTTAAGCAACACCATCTGATTCATAACTGGTACCCCGTTATCCACCAGCTTTTCCAGACCAGCAGCGGCTTCCGCGGTTAATTCGTTGGGATGATTAAAGTGCGACATCAAAAACACGGGCTTGTGCTTTTTCAAAATTTTAACCAGATCATCGGTGATACGCATCGGGCACACCACTGGCATACGTGAACCGATACGGATGATTTCCACATGCTCAATCGCACGCAAGTCACCCAGCACTCGATCCAACTGACCGTCACTCACCGTCAATGGATCTCCGCCTGACAAGATCACTTCGCGAATACCAGGATGAGATTTGATATAGCTAATCGCTTTTTCGTATTCTTCATTGCGGATGAAAGCTTGTTCCTGACCGGTGAAGTGCTTACGCGTGCAGAAGCGGCAATAAACACTGCAAATATCGGTGATCAAAAACAGCACGCGATCTGAATAGCGATGAATCACGCGTGGAGCGGGATTGTTTTTACGCTCCCCCAAAGGATCCAACATCTGCTGCAAACCTTCTTCGATTTCAAACTTTTGTGGCATCAAAATCTGGCGAATTGATTCGCCCTCACCACCTGCAAGGCTCGCATAATAGGGCGTCGTACGGATATTAAAAAGCTCCGCACCCTCACTGAAAGCAGCACGTTCGTTCTCAGTCAGTTCAAATGCCTTTTCAAAATCAGCTTTGGTCTTTAACGAATGACGAAGCTGCCAAGTCCAATTGTTCCAATCGGATTCAGCGATATCAGCAGGTTTACGGGAAGGGGGAAAATGCAGCTTCATTGAGAGGGTGTTATCGATGAATTTACGTCTATGCGCAAGCGGAAGCGCCACAAAGTGGCATTTTGGCGGCTTTTCCGCACCCGCCCCCTCTGTGGGCCTAACTTATTGATTTTTAGTGGTTATTTTCAATTCTCATAGTGAAACTCTAGAAGTTCGACATGTGAGTTTTTATAGGACACCGATCTCAACATGAGAATAGGCAAGATATTCGCGAGGTTATGTGTGCCAGCTCAGGGACCCTAAGTTGGCGCGCACTTCGCTTTACCTTCTAGTAGGAAAAAGGGTCTGGAAGACCCATTAACTAGGAGGACTTTATGAAATTCAACGATACACAAAAGAAATGGGCCATGACCGGTGTTCTATTAGCCGTGCTTGGATTTAATATCTCACCACCAAAATCTGTGAGAGGTTTCTCATTAACAGAGATGGCATCCACTGAAGACGTGAAGATCGACGAGATCACTCGCGAAGACGGTGTCTATGAAGCCAAATACTCTAAATTCAATGATAACCAAACCCTCGTTGAATATCGTAAAATCCTGACCGAATCCGGCGCCGAAGTAAACTGCGATACTTGTATGGAAAAAATGGTTCTAGATAAACCATTCGCAACACGCGTAGACGTCCTTAATATGAATCTAATGAAAGCGCTTTCAGCGGTAGAACCAAAAGTAGTTGCGGCATCCGCATCACGCGGCGAAGCTCGCAAACGTTCCGTAAGAGGCGTTAAGGAAGAACAAGCCGTTAAAGAAACTAAAAGAGCGCCTAAGGAAGAAGAAGAGGAAATGGATACAGAAGAAGAATCTTCAGCATTCTCCTCATCTCTAGCTTCCCTTGCGGAAACTTGTAAGGCGAAGAAAAAAGGCATGAAGCAACTAGAGTGCCTGTCTAACGGTCTTTCTAGACTCATGGAAAAGACTGAATCTGAAGAAATCGAAGATGCAGCAGTTAAGTCATTTATCCAACGCAAAGTTCTTCCACTTCAGGCAGACTTGGTTTTGAAAAACAGAAAAGCTCAGTACGAATATGCTTTGAACGGCGGAGAAGAACCAGCTGAGACAACTTTGTCTATCCTTAAACCAATGGAAGATATCATCGCAAGCATCCCGGAAGACCATGCAGCACTTCAATCAGCATTGGTTAAATCAACAGCTGCAGTAAAAGCATCTGAATTGAAATTTATCTCCAACTTGAACGCTCGTGCACAAAACAGTGAAGGTATCGAGAAAACAGAGTTGTTGAATGAATCTAACTGGAGAATGAACTCTTCAAGAACTATCGATAACGATTTGCAAAAAATGATTTCTCAAGCACTTTATGTGTCTGATGGAATGTCTCAAGCAAATAAATTGTCTTCAGCTCTTCAAGGTCAGTTGAACCAAGTTTGGGTAGACTACAGCAACGGCCGCCTAGGCTCTTCTGAAACTTTCCAAATTGGTGACGGCGTATACACTCGCGTAGGTACAGTAAATAACCGCGGTGGTGTAACTCCAACTCAAATCAACACAACAGGTGTGATCGTACCGAACACACAATTCACTCAAACGAATTTGATGCCGATCCAAGTTCCAACGAACAATGGCGCAGCAGCAGTGCCAGGACAACAGCAAATGTTCGCTCAGCCGCAACAACAAGTTCAGTTTGTGAACCAACAACCACAACAACAGTTTGTCGGTCAGCCACAGCAGTTCGCTCCGCAACAGCAATTCGCAGTACCGCAAACTCAAGCAGGTGTTGTGAATATGGGAACTTTCAGAACAGGTGGCGTACCAGCAACAGTTGGTAACGGCATCCAGGTAGTTCCTCGCCAATAATCTGACGAGAAACCACAATAACAGAATCCTCCAACGGGTCCATGACGGGCCCGTTTCCTACCAAGAGAAGAAAGGAGATCACATGAAAAAAAACATCATTGCTTCAATGGTAATGCTTTCTTTTTTGATAGGATGCTCCTTTTCAAAAGATAGCAACAAAGTAAAAACTCAACAAATCACCAGTCCGCCACCAGAAGATATTTTCAGCATTGTAAAACGCGGAAGCATTGATGACCTGATTGAAGAACTAAAGAAATATACTCCATATGATTTAACATATGCATCCAAAGATGGACGCTCATTACTGCAAGTATCAGTCGATCGTGGAAGCACAGAGGTCGCAAGCATTTTGTTAAATGCGGGGGCATCTCCATATTACCCGAATTCTAATGGAAAAAGCTTTTATAGTTCCTTCGAAGACTCAAATGTAATCGGAATTTCCATTGAAGCACACATTGCCAAAGGTTCGACATCTTACCTCGCAAAAGAATTTTCCTATTCGCGCCCTGACAAAATTCAATACTTAATCCGACAAGTTAATCAGTATCTTTTGCCTTGTGATCAAACGTTAGTACAACTTTTGAATAGCAGTGAAGGCCACGCGAACATATCTCTATTCTTAAGTGAAGTGAAGAACTGTGAACAAACGACAATTAGGAAAAACGTAAAATACATCTTTGAATCAGCCACAAAGAATTTCTTAGTTAAGGACAACATCTCCGGGCCAGACTATCTAAAAATTTTGAACACCATACCTGAATCGTTCAAATATGATCTAATTAATGTCAAATCCATCTCTAAATCATCTTCTTGGGAAATTGGTGTCCATCCAGAAGTGGTATTGAATATATTAAGAAAATATTATCCCAACAAAATCGATCCTATTTTAGCGGAACTCCAGAAGAAAAGAACAAACAACGAAGCAGCATTTGCGCTGGTTTCAAGCGAGGAAAAGTATACTCCGATGGCAAACTTAGGTGAATACTTTCGTTCACCAAACCAATATTCTTTAATTGAGGAATCTATAATTCAAAAAATTAATCCGGTACTATTAGAAGATGACGAGGATATACTATGAAGTACTTCATCTTTTTTATTTTAGTTATGGCGGGTTGTTCATTCAAAAAGAATTCATACTCAGATGGCAAAATTTTATCCGAAATGAATCGAGCATTGAGCAAAGAAGCCATCCGTACTATACAAGAGGATCCGGCTGAAGCTGCCATTAAGTATTTGGAATCGATTCCGTCAGAATCAATTTTGAATACTTCGCTCGAAAGTGAGATCGTTAGTAGCGCATTAATTCGTGGTGAAACTAAGCTAATCTCATACGTCACAAAAAGATTCTCTATATATATCGACGCAGGAAAACATCGTAACTACCTGCTCAATCCAGCATTTGCCTCAAATACTTTCGGCATGGTAACCACAATTAATGCACAACTGCTTGATGATTTGCAAAAAGTAGAAGAGAAAAGTATCAGTACATTTCTCAAGAAAAATAGAATTCCATGTATTGCATTATTTGACCTTACTCAAGAAGTTCGCCTTAGAATGGCCGCAATAAATATAAATCCAAACTTCGATAATTTTAACTACTACTTCCAGAATTCTGAAGAATGCAATCTTGCCAATTCAAAGTATAAATCGGAATGGATGGACAAAGGAGTAGCAGCACAGTTTGCGTCCAACGTCTACGAGACAAAAAACTTTCTTCTTCTCACAAGTTTATTTAATAACCATGAATACAAATCTGATCTTGGAAAATTTATTCCAAGATCATCCTTCGGTGAAATTGATTTAATTGGCTACATAAATCGAAAATATGGATCTGAACTACCGGAAGCTGGCCACTGCCTAGAAGAAATAACAAGAATCTCGAATAATTACTATAGCCAATTGGATCACGATTTATCGAAAATTGAAGACGACAAGCAAAAAGAAAAGTTTTTGAATAACATTGACTCTCAATTAATGACCTACCGACAACTTTCTCGAACAGCTATTCAAAGAACAGACTTAGCTTTGACAACTCCAAGTCGTGTTTTTCCTTGATTAACGAAGATAGATTTGGATTTGGGCTGGGATGTTGCGATCGAGATTGATCACGTTCATGCGGATGTCGCGTACGGAATCTGCCAGGAAGTTTGCGCTGGCATCGCGAGGGCCGCGGTAATCACCTTGAATTGTGAATGCGGAAACTTGGCCTTTGTTTTTAAGCCAGATCATTGGATTTTGAATGCGCACAGTGCCACGATTTACTCGAACCAGGATTT